>NZ_JAEKFT010000098.1 GCF_018524365.1 Denitromonas iodatirespirans | reverse complement strand
CACCAACTGCTCGACGACTGGAACGCCACCGCGCACGGCTACGACAAGAGGCGCAGCATCCACAGCCTGATCGAAGCGCAGGCCGACGCACACCCCGAAGCCCTTGCGCTGATGAGCGCAGAAGAGGCGCTGAGCTACGGCGAACTGAACGAGCGCGCCAACCGCCTGGCCCATCACCTGATCGGTCTGGGCGTGGGCCCCGACACCCGGGTCGCCGTGTGTCTGGAGCGCAGCCCCGAGCTGATCATCAGCCAACTGGCAGTGCTCAAGGCCGGCGGCGCCTATGTACCGCTCGACCCCGCCTATCCCAACGAGCGGCTCTCATACATGCTCGAAGACTGCCAAGCGACGGTGGTGCTCACCCACACCCGCGTGGGCGCCGACGTCGAAGCCGCGCTGAGTCTGGGCATCGCGCGTTTCAGCGACGCGGTACCGCTGATCGACCTGGCGCACGACGCCGTGCTGTGGCAATCGGCCCGCGATCAGAACCCACAGGTGGGCACCCAAGGCAGCGATCTGGCCTACGTGATCTACACCTCCGGCTCCACCGGCACCCCCAAGGGCGTGATGATCGAACATCGCAACCTGCACAACCTGATCGACTGGCACTGCCGAAGCTTCGCGCTCGACGCCGACACCCGCAGCAGCAGCAGCGCCGGCATCGGCTTCGACGCCTTTGCCTGGGAAGTGTGGCCCGTGCTGTGCAGCGGCGGCCAACTGCAACTGCTGCCGAGCGACGCGTCGGGCGACCCGCAAGCCCTGCTGCACTGGTGGCAACACGCCGAACTGGACGTGAGCTTCCTGGTCACCCCGCTGGCCGAGATGGCCGACGCCCAAGGACAACTGAACGAACACCTGCACACCCTGCTGGTCGGCGGCGACCGGCTCAAACACCTGCCAAAGCTCGAAGCCCACCAACGCCTGATCAACAACTACGGCCCCACCGAAACCACCGTGGTCGCCACCTCGGGAGAGCTGAGCGACGCCCACAACCTGAACATCGGCCGCCCGATCGCCAACACGCGCATCTACATCCTCGACGCCCACCACCAACCGGTCCCGGTGGGCGTGGCCGGCGAGCTGTACATCGGCGGCGAGGGCGTCGCGCGCGGCTACCTCAACCAAGCCGAACTCACCGCCGAGCGCTTCCTG
>NZ_JAEKFT010000097.1 GCF_018524365.1 Denitromonas iodatirespirans | reverse complement strand
CGCGCTGCTGGTTGTCGGTGTCGTCGAAGACGAGTTGGTTGTGGCCGGCGAAGCGGCCGTGGGCGCCGAATTCCTTGGTGCGGATGCCACTGAGGGCGGCGCTGTGGCGGTGTTCATTGGCGGCGGCACCGTGCCAGGCGGGGCTGTTGCCGGCCGTGAGGTTGCCTTGGGCGGCAGGGGCGTGGTCGGTGGCCTGCTCGAACACCGCGCGGTCGGCCGGGGCGGCGTCAGCGCCGCCGGGCGTCGGTGGGATGCCGCCTTCGCCTCGCCCGTTAAAAAAACCGCCGATCACGAGGGGCCTGTCGATGTCGCCGCCAAGGTGGGTGACCAGGACTTCCTGCCCAATGCGCGGGAGCATCTGCCAGCCCATGCCAGGGCCGGCCTGGCGGGTGCCTACGCGTACCCAGCAGCTGCTGCAATCGTCGGGTGTGCGGCCTTGTTGCCACAGGAAGCGCACCTTGATGCGCCCGAGCCGGTCGCACCAGATCTCGTCGGCGCCGTTGGGGCGGGTTTCGCCCTGCGGGCCGACGACGATGGCGCTGGTCGGGCCGTTGGCGGTGGGGCGCGGGTTGAGCCGGGCGCCGGTGTCGTCGGTGAGGCGGGGACGCCAGGGCAGGTGCGCGGGCAGTGCGTCGAAGCTGTTGGCGTAGCCGCGCGCGGCGGCCAGGGCGAGCACCTCGGAGAGGCCCGCGGCGCTCAGCGTGGTGGGGGCGCGTTGCGGGGCGGCGCCTTCGTTGCGGGCGGTGTCGGCGTTGGCGCTGGGAGCGTCGAGGAACGGATCGAGGAACGGATCGAGGAACGGATCGAGGAACGGATCGGGGAACGAGTCGCCCGGCGGGGTGGTGCGTGAATCGTCGAGCGAATCGTCATGAAACAGCTCGGCCGCGCCGAGGCGGCGGGCGATGGTGACCATCGGCGCGGCGCCCAGGTTGTTGATGCCGATGTGGGTGACTTGGCGCACGGCGAAGCGTGGCGGCTCGACGCTGTCGTCGGGGGGCGCGCCGCCCGGCCCGCGCGGGGTGGCGGTGAGCGCGCGCGGGGCGTCGAGCAGGTCGACATGCGTGCCGGGGCGCAGGCTGCGCACGGTGCCGCGCCCGACGAAGGTGGTGTGGCGCGCTTCGAGCGCTTCCATCATCAGGCGCGCGTAGCGATCGGCCTC
>NZ_JAEKFT010000096.1 GCF_018524365.1 Denitromonas iodatirespirans | reverse complement strand
CTTACTGGATGGCAGTTATCGGCCCCACGCCGTGCGGCGCGTCCAGATCCCGAAATCCGGTGGTGGGGTGCGCGAACTGGGGATTCCGACGGTGACGGATCGGCTGATCCAGCAAGCCCTGCTGCAATCGTTGCAGCCCATCATTGATCCGACGTTCTCCGAACACAGCTACGGCTTTCGTCCGGGACGCCGTGCGCACGACGCGGTGCTCGAGGCACAGCGCCACGTGCAGGACGGTTACCGGGTGGTGGTCGATGTGGACTTGGAGCAGTTCTTCGACCGGGTCAATCACGACATCCTGATGGAACGGCTATCAAGGCGTATCACGGACAAGGCCGTACTGCGGCTGATCCGTCGTTACCTGGCAGCCGGGATCATGGATGGCGGGGTGGTCGTGCAGCGGTACGAGGGTACGCCGCAAGGCGGACCGCTGTCGCCGCTGTTGGCCAATGTGCTGCTCGACGAGGTGGATCGGGCGCTGGAGCGCGGTGGCCACCGCTTCGTGCGCTACGCCGATGATTGCAACGTGTACGTGCGCAGTCGTCGTGCAGGTGAGCGGGTGCTGGAAGGGCTGCGAAGGCTCTACGACCGACTCCACCTGAAGGTCAATGACGCCAAGACGGCTGTTGCACCGGCCTCGAACCGCAAGTTTCTGGGCTACGCCTTCTGGCACGGCCCAGGCGGTCAGGTCAAGTGTAAGGTTGCCGCCAAGGCCAAAGAGGCCTTCAAGCAACGCATTCGGGAAATGACGCGTCGCTCGGGTGGGCGCAGCCTGCCGGAGCTTGCCGAACGACTGCGGACTTACATGCCGGGCTGGAAGGCGTACTTCCAGCTTGCGCAGACACCCAAGGTGTTCCGCGAACTCGACGAGTGGATTCGTCACCGGCTGCGTGCAACGCAGCTCAAGCACTGGCGTCGGGGCACGACGATGTACCGGGAGTTGAAAGCAATGGGCGCCTCGGAGACGGACGCCCGCAAGGTGGCCGCAAACAGCCGGCGTTGGTGGCACAACAGCCGTCAAGCGCTGAACCGTGCGATGCCCATTGCCTACTTCGACCGGCTCGGCGTACCTCGGCTCTCATGACCTCAACTGCTCGAACCGCCCGGTGCGGACCCGCATGCCGGGTGGTGTGGGAGGGGATCGGTCAGAATACCTGACCGCCCCTATCCCGAT
>NZ_JAEKFT010000095.1 GCF_018524365.1 Denitromonas iodatirespirans | reverse complement strand
CAGGGCAATTGCATCCAACCATCATATCGGCAGAATCTGTAACACCCGCATGCGCTCATCGTCGTCCCAGCCGGCGCACTTTCGCCGCAGCCTGACGCTGCGCTTTGGATGTGTCGTGTCGAGCTTGAGCATGTTTAGGATCAGGCGGCGGACGATCGACAGGTTGGCGGGGGCGTGATCACGTTTCACCGCGCACGCGTCCTCGCGCAGCATCACATCCAGACGCCAATGGAGATCGTTCTCGATCGCCCAGTGTCGGCGCGCAGCGCCCGCGAGCTCGTCCGGATCAAGCGTTGCGGAGCTGATGTAGTAGCGTGCCTCGATCCGCCCCGGCTTGCCGTTCTGTGTGCGAAGCGACAGCACTCGACCCAGGCTGGTGCAGTCGGGCCATTGGGTGCGATCGACATGACCGGTGTTGGCAATCACACTCGCGATCTGGATGCTCTTGCGACCATGTCCGTCAAGCGTCTGCTCATGCGCCAATGCGTCGGCTTGGTCGGCGAAGGCATCCTTGAGCGCCTGATGCAGGCCGGGCTGATTGCCTTTGACTGCCAGCAGATAGTCAGCGCCGCGCGCTCGGATCTGCCCAGCCAGCTCGCGCTGGCAACCGAGCGCATCGAGGCTGACAATCGCACCGCGCAACTCGAGCGCCTCGAGCAGATGCGGGATCGCGGCCAGCTCACCGCCCTTGCCCGACACCTCGCGCTGGGCCAGCACCAGCCCTGCTTCGGTGGCGAAGGCGCTGACCATATGGACCGGGTTGCGCTTGCCCGAACCGCGAAGGCTCTTGCCATCGATCGCAATGTGCCGGAAGGCGGGCAAGGTGTCGCCGACCCAGGCACGGAAGGCATCTTCGAAGGCCTTGGGATCGAGCAGACGGAATACTCGGTTGAGCGTGTCGTGAGACGGAAGGCCGTTGTCCAGACGCAGGAAGCGGCGCAGCCAAGCCTCCTTGTGACGCGCCCATTCGGCGATGTCGACAAAGGTCTCGACCTCGGAGAACATCGCACAGGTGACGATCACCAGTATTTCCGTCAAGTCATACGCTACGCGCCCTCGGCGCGGATCTTCGATTACGGCAAGGTGTTCCACCAGCGTCTTTCCCATCTGTTGCCCAAAAGACGAGAGTGGACGGGATTTTTACGCTGTGCACAAGTCCTTTGTTGTTCGAGGACTCAGAAATATGCCAAATAGGTGCAATCGCCCTGG
>NZ_JAEKFT010000094.1 GCF_018524365.1 Denitromonas iodatirespirans | reverse complement strand
GCGTTGCCATTGGGCGTAGTCGGCGTATTGGATCGCCAGCTCCGGCAGCGGGTCCGCCTCGCCCTGGCGGTAGGCGCTGTACAGCGCGCTCAGCTCGCTTAGCAGCAGGCTCACCGACCAGCCGTCGGCGATGATGTGATGCATGATGACCAGAAGAACGTGGTCTTCGACATCCACGCGCACGAGGCATGCCCGAACCAGCGGCCCATGTTCCAGATCGAAGGGGATCGCCATCTGCTTGCAAATGAACGCGTTCAGCGTTGCATCCACATCAATCGCCTGACCGATTTCGACACGCTGCATTGCGAAGCCCGCCAAATCCTCATCAATGATTTGGCATGGCACCCCCTGCACCTGCAGGAAATGGGTGCGAAGTGATTCATGGCGCGCCACAATCGCCTGAAGTGCCTTCTCTAACGCCGGGGTGTCGAGCCCTCCCTTCATTCGGACCGCACCGCTGACGTGCAATGCCTCAATGTCCGAATCCAGCTGGGTCAAAAACCAAAGACGTTGTTGTGCGAGCGACACGGGCAACACATCGGCCCTCGACGCCTTTTCAATGGATCGAGTCTCCTGCACCGCATTGCGTTTGAGCTTTGCCGCCTTCGCGCGATTGAGCAACTCACGCTGCTCTTCGAGCGACAGCGCCTTCAGTCGGTCTGGACGCGGCTTTGAATCAACTGTTGACATCGTCGTACTCGTAGAGATCATCGTCTTCGATCAGGGCGGAAAGTGCCTCGGGGTCGAACTGCGCCAATTGAGCCTCAACGATCAATGCGTCGAGTTGCGCAATGCACGGATTAGCGAACAGCCGGGGAAGCTCCAGCGCGACACCGAATTCAGTGTCGATGCGTGAAACAAGCTGCACGGCGGTCAGCGAGTGCCCGCCCAGTTCGAAGAAGTTGTCTTGTCGGCCGACTTGCTCGACGCCGAGCAGCTCGCGCCATAGCTGGGCGAGCGTCTCTTCGACCTCGCCTTGCGGCGCTTCATAGGCGCGCTTGACATAGGCCGCCTCGTCCGGTGCCGGCAGCGCCTTGCGGTCGAGTTTGCCGTTGGGGGTCAGCGGGAAGGCGCCCAGGCGAACGTAGGCGCTGGGCACCATGTAGCCGGGCAGTCGCTGTTGGGCGAAGCTTCTGATCGCTTCGGCCTCAAGCTCGCCCTCTCCCGTGGTGTAGGCGATCAGTTGCTTGGTGCCGTCCTGGTCGCGGGCGACGACCACCGCTT
>NZ_JAEKFT010000093.1 GCF_018524365.1 Denitromonas iodatirespirans | reverse complement strand
TGAGGTTCCCTCGGTTTTTCGTCTGCCAAAGGGTGGGTTTCATGCTACCTGTTTTTCCTGATGCTGCGCTCTGATCCAGTTCTCCAGGAACTGAACTGGCGACTTGTAGCCGAGGGTCGAATGCTGCCGCTTCCGGTTGTAGAAGACCTCGATGTATTCGAAGCTGGCAGCCTTCATGTCAGCATGAGTGGCATAGCGAATCCCATGCACCCGCTCGTTCTTGAAACTGTTGAACCAGCTCTCCGTTGGCGCGTTATCCCAGCAGTTCCCCTTTCGGCTCATCGAGCAGGTCATGCCGAATGCCTTGAGCTTGTCCTGAAAGGCATGGCTGGCGTACTGGCTGCCCCGGTCGGAGTGATGCAGCAGCCCCGGCGCCGGCCGCTTTCTGAACCAGGCCATGGTCAGCGCATCGGTCACGATGTCCGCCGTCATGCGCGGTTTCAGCGACCAGCCAACGACCTCACGGTTGAACAGATCGAGCACGATGGCCAGATAGAGCCAGCCTTCATCGGTCCACAGGTAGGTAATGTCCGACGTCCAGACCTGGTTCGGCGCCGTCGGCGTGAAGTTTCTGGCCAGCAGGTTCTCCGCCACCGGCAGGCCATGCTTCGAGTCCGTCGTGACCTTGTAGCGCCGTTTGTGGCGAGCGTGGATGCCGTTCTCGCGCATCAGACGCTCAACCCGTTCCTTGCTGGCCGAGAAACCCCTGGCTCGCAGCTCCCGTACCATGCGCGGGCTGCCGTAGGCCCCTTTGAGTTCGGCATGAATGGCGCGGATCAGCGCCAGCATCTGATTGTTGGACAGGCGCTTGCGATCCGGCGCTCCACCACGCTTCCAGGCTCGGTAGCCGCTGATGCTGACATCGAGCGCATCGCACATTTCGGACAACGCGAACGCCTTGCCCTGCTCGGCAATCCAGGCGTACCTCACAGAACATCCCTTGCGAAGTACGCCGTCGCTTTTTTTAGAATTTCGTTCTCCCGCTTGAGCCGGAGATTCTCGGCGCGCAGCCTTGAAAGTTCCATCTCTTCCGGGGTCACGACTCGGCCGCCGGCGCCGTTGAGCTTGCCTTCCGCCGCCGCCTTGACCCAGTTGCGCAAGGTCTGGTCGCTCAGCCCGAGTTCCTTGCAAACCATGCTGACGCTCTGGCCATCCTTGATCCGCTTGACCGCCAGTTCCTTGAACTCGGCCGTGTATGCCTGCTTCGGTATCTTCATTTCTTGCCTTCCAAAAGTGACGTCGATTTTATGTCACCCTTGGCAGACGAAATTTCGGGGGAAGCTCAC
>NZ_JAEKFT010000092.1 GCF_018524365.1 Denitromonas iodatirespirans | reverse complement strand
ACGTTCGCCTGGACGCCTTCCCGCTGACCCCCAACGGCAAACTCGACCGCAAGGCGCTGCCGGCACCGGACGAGGCGGCCTATGTCAAGCGCGCCTATGAAGCGCCGCAAGGCGAGGTCGAAGAGACGCTCGCCCAGCTATGGCGCGAGCTGCTCGGCGTCGAGCAAGTCGGCCGACAAGACAACTTCTTCGAACTGGGCGGGCACTCGCTCATGGCGGTGAGCCTCATCGAGCGCATGCGCCAGGCAGGGCTGGAAACCGAGGTTCAAACGCTGTTCCACGCTGCGACACTTTCCGAGCTTGCGGCTGAAACGAATGAGATTGAGGAGATTGTGCTGTGAGCGTCGCTGGATTGCTGTCCTTGTTGGAAGAGAATCAGATCGCACTGGATCTGAAAGGTGACCAGCTGGTCGTACGCGGCAACAAGGGCGCGTTGGCAGACAAGGCCCTTGTTGCGCGTTTGCGCGATCACAAGGAGGAGCTGATCGAACTGCTCAAGAGCGGCACTTATCGCGGCAAAGCAGGCCGCGCCGTGATTGTGCCGCCCAATTTGCTGACCGCGGATACCGCATTCATCACGCCAGACCTTTTACCGCTGGTGAGTCTCTGTCAGACAGAGATTGATCGGATCGTTGCCCAGGTACCCGGCGGCGTGAAGAACATCCAGGACATCTACCCCCTGGCCCCGCTGCAAGAAGGCATCCTGTTCCACCACCTGATGAGCGAGCACGGGGATGCTTATCTATTGCCCGGGTTGCTGTCTTTCAATAGTCGCGCCCGTCTCGAGGGGTTTGTGGCGGCGATTGAAGGTGTCATCGCCCGCCACGACATTCTCCGTACCGCAATCCTTTGGGAGGGGCTGGAGCAACCGGTGCAGGTCGTGCTGCGTGAAGCCCGGCTCAAGTACACCGTTCTGAGCCTGAATCCGGACGATGGCGCCATTGAGACGCAACTCCAGGATCGCTTTGATCCGAGCCACTACCGCATGAACATCGGCGAGGCCCCGCTGCTCGAATGCCGCATGGCCGAAGACCCGGACAACGACCGTTGGCTGCTGCACATCCTGGCGCACCACCTGGCGATCGACCACACCACGCTCGAGCTGCTGGTCGAAGAAGCCGAAGCGATCGACCAAGGCGGGCACGCGCACCTGCCCACCCCGGTTCCGTTCCGCAACTTCGTGGCGCAAGCGCGCCTCGGCGTGAGCGAAGCCGAACACGAAGCGTTCTTCACCGAGATGCTCGGCGACCTCGACGAGCCCAGCGCCCCGTTCGGCCTCATGGACGTGCAGG
>NZ_JAEKFT010000091.1 GCF_018524365.1 Denitromonas iodatirespirans | reverse complement strand
TGAATCGCCCCGGGTTCGGTGGAGGCCGTTTGGTTTAAGTCAGGCCGGGATGGCGGCCTCGCTGGCGAGTTGCCTGTAGTAGTTTGCCTCAGCTTCTGCAGGCGGGATATACCCGATCGGTTCGAGCAGCCTGTGGTGGTTGAACCAGGCGACCCATTCGAGCGTTGCCAGCTCGACCGACTCCTTGGTTTTCCAAGGTGCCCGCCGGTGGATCATCTCGGCCTTGTACAAGCCATTGATGGTCTCGGCCAGGGCGTTGTCGTAGCTGTCGCCCTTGCTACCCACTGACGGCTCGATGCCAGCCTCGGCGAGCCGTTCGCTGTAGCGGATCGAGACGTACTGCGATCCGCGGTCCGAGTGGTGGATCAAGGCTTCCTCCGCACCGGGTTGGCGCGCGTACAAAGCCTGCTCCAGTGCGTCGAGGACGAAGTCGGTGCTCATCGAACTGCTCACCCGCCAACCCACGATGCGCCGGGCAAAGACATCGACCACGAAGGCCACGTACAACCAACCCTGCCAGGTCGAGACATACGTGAAGTCCGAGACCCAAAGCTGGTTGGGCCGCTCGGCCTTGAACTGCCGATTGACCCGATCGAGCGGACACGGCGCTTTGCTGTCACTGACCGTGGTACGTACGACCTTGCCGCGTACCACGCCACGCAAACCCTGCGCACGCATGAGTCGCTCGACCGTGCAACGGGCCACGCTGATCGACTCCCGATTCAGTTGCCGCCACACCTTGTCGGCGCCATAGACTTGCAAGTTGGCATTCCAGACCCGCTCGATCTCGACCGCCAGCGCTTCATCACGTCGAACGCGGGCGCTGCGTCTTTCAGGATGGCGCTGCAAAGCACGGTGACGCCAGTAGCCCGACGGGGCGATCTGCAATTGCCGGCAGATCGGCTCGACCCCGAAGGTATCGCAATGCTGATCGACGAACGCTCTCAGGACTTGAATCGGCGGTCGAGCTCCGCCTGGGCGAAAAACGCGCTGGCAAGCTTGAGGATCTCGTTGGCCTTGCGCAGCTCACGGACCTCACGCTCCAGTTCCTTGACCCGCTGCTGATCAGCCGTTGTGGGGCCCGGGCGTTGGCCGGTGTTCCGTTCGTGCTGCCGAACCCAGCCATGCAAGGTCTGCGGTGTGCAGCCGATCTTGGCGGCGATGGACTCGATGGCCGCCCACTGCGAGGGGTGGTCGCCTCGACACTCGGCAACCATGCGCACGGCGCGCTCGTGGACTTCGGGGGAGTACTTCACGGGTTTCTTCTTCATGGTGTTCATGGCTCTATCTTCTCAAGAGGGAGAGCCTCCACCAAACCC
>NZ_JAEKFT010000090.1 GCF_018524365.1 Denitromonas iodatirespirans | reverse complement strand
CAATGCTCTCAACTTAAGGAATTCAGCCTTGTGAACAGCATCTGTTTTGGGTAGAATAGTGTTCGTTAAGTTATTGATAAATAGACATTATGAACTCAAATCCTCGACCCCCGGTCGTTGCTGGATGAGTTCTCCCGATTCCTCCTCGACCCTGCGCTTGCCGATCAAGTGCGCCTGCTTCCTGGCGCATTCACCCGTGATCGCTGTTTGACGCTGCCGCGCGTCGCCGCAATGATGATCTCGGGCATGTGCAGCAGCGTTCAGAGCGAACTGGATTCGTTCTTCGGCCATTTGCGGGGCCACGCGGTGCGAAGCCGCGAGGTCAGTGCCCAGGCCTTCAGCAAGGCGCGTCGAGGCTTCTCGGCGCGCCTGTTTCATCTGGCGTCCCAGCACTTGCTTGAACTGGCAAGCGCGCACATCGACGCTACACGCTGGAACGGCTTTCGCGTGGTCGCGGCAGACGCGTCTCGGTTGCGTGTTTCGACGCGCAGCAATGCCCAATTGAGCCCCGATCACTATGCCTTCGCGCTGTTTCTGCCGGGCACCGACTTGACCTTGCATGCCAGCCTGCATCCGGCTGACGGCTCCGAACGCCAGATGTTGTTTGAAGCGCTCGGGCAGTTGGATGCCGAGGGCGATCTGCTAGTACTCGACCGTGGCTATGTCGGAAACACCATGGTGGCCGCGCTCGATCAGCGTGGCTTGGCCTTCTGCCTGCGTGCCGATACGCGCGCGTGGGGTTGCGTCGAGGCGTTCCTGCGCAGCGACGAGCACGAAAGAACCGTCACTCTGGCCGCCCCAACCGGCCTTGACGCGGCGACCTACGATCTGGTGCGCCAGCCCACGCAGGTGCGCCTGGTCCGCGACATCACGCCCAACGGACATGTTCGGGTGCTGATGACCAATCTGCTCGATGCTTGTCGCTACCCGGCCGAACAATTCGGAGCCCTTTACCATCAGCGCTGGCGTGTCGAGGAAGCCTTCAAACGGATCAAACATCGGCTGCGCCTCGAGGCGCCAACCGGACTGAGCTATCTGGCTTTGCAGCAAGACTTCGCTGCCAAAGTGCTGGCTGACAATCTGTGCGTGCTGCTGGCCGCCCGCTCGCAGCGGCCAGAAGCGGCTTCGCGCCCCAATCGGATCTACGCAATGGGCGCGCTCAAGCCGATCCTCGCCGGCTGTTTGCTGGCCATCGCACACGCAAGGGCAGCGCTGCCCGCGGTGCTGGCGACGATCGCCAAAAACAGATGCCGCATCCAGTCTGGACGAAGCTACCCAAGACCGGCCAGAGTCAAGCCGCATTTGCATTTGGCATACAAGGCGGCTTAAGTTGAGAGCATTGC
>NZ_JAEKFT010000089.1 GCF_018524365.1 Denitromonas iodatirespirans | reverse complement strand
GAAGAACTGCAGCCGCTGGCCGTGGCCAAGCTGCTCAAGACCCTGGTCGAGAAAGAAGGCCCGCAGCTGGTCATCCTCGGCAAGCAGGCGATCGACGACGACGCCAACCAGACCGGCCAGATGCTCGCCGCGCTGCTGGGCCTGCCGCAGGCCACCTTCGCCTCGAAAGTGGCGATCGCCGACGGCAAGGCCACGGTCACGCGCGAGATCGACGGCGGTCTGGAGACCCTGTCGATGAGCTTGCCGGCCATCGTCACCACCGACCTGCGCCTCAACGAGCCGCGCTACGCCACGCTGCCCAACATCATGAAGGCCAAGAAAAAGCCGCTGGAGACCGTCACCCCGGCCGATCTGGGTGTCGACGTGGCTCCGCGCCTCAAGACACTCAAGGTCGAAGAGCCGCCCAAGCGCAGCGCGGGTGTGAAAGTCGCCGACGTGGCCGAACTGGTCGCCAAACTCAAGAACGAAGCCAAGGTGATCTGACCATGCGCATTCTCGTCATCGCAGAACACGACAACGCCGGCCTCAAGGCCGCCACCCTCAACGCCGTCGCCGCGGCCCAGGCCATCGGCGGCGACATCGACCTGCTGGTCGCCGGCAGTAGCTGCGGCGCGGCTGCCGAAGCCGGCGCCAAGCTGGCCGGCGTGGCCAAGGTACGCGTCGCCGACGCCGCCCACTACGCCGACCAGGGCGCGGAGAACGTCGCCGCGCTGGTCGCCGCCAACGCCGCCGGCTACAGCCACATCCTCGCCGCCGCCACCACTTTCGGCAAGAACGTGCTGCCGCGCGTGGCCGCCGAGCTCGACGTGGCGCAGATCTCCGACATCATCGGCGTCGAATCACCCGACACCTTCCGCCGCCCGATCTATGCCGGCAACGCGATTGCCACCGTGCAAAGCGCTGATGCGGTCAAAGTCATCACCGTGCGCACCACCGGCTTCGACGCCGTGGCCGAGACCGGTAGCGCCAGCGTCGAAGCCATCGACGCGGCCGCCGACACCGGCCTCACCACCCTGGTCAATCGCGAGCTGACCAAGTCCGAGCGCCCCGAGCTGGGCGCCGCCGGCATCATCGTCTCGGGCGGTCGCGGCCTGGGCAACGGCGAGAACTACCACGCCCTGCTCGAACCGCTGGCCGACAAGCTCGGCGCCGCGCTCGGCGCCAGCCGCGCCGCGGTCGATGCCGGCTTCGTGCCCAACGACTACCAGGTCGGCCAGACCGGCAAGATCGTCGCCCCGCAGCTGTATGTGGCCATCGGCATCTCCGGCGCCATCCAGCACCTGGCAGGCATGAAGGAGTCGAAGGTGATCGTCGCCATCAACAAGGACGAAGAGGCACCGATCTTCCAGGTGGCCGACTACGGCCTGGTGGCCGACCTGTTCGAGGCCGTGCCGGC
>NZ_JAEKFT010000009.1 GCF_018524365.1 Denitromonas iodatirespirans | reverse complement strand
AGCGCGCCCAGGCCAGACCCTGAGAGATCACTGCGAACACTTCCTCGTAGGCCGCTTCGGGGTAGAGGCTCAGCGCCATGCAGTAGTAAACCCCGGCCACCGCCGGGAAGCTGCGCACACGCTGACTATTGCAGCCATGTTCATCGAGAATTTGATGAATCTGGTCTGCCGAATAAACCCGAGCGAGCAGACTGGCGCTCAGGTAGTCGCTGAGCCGAGCGCCCGCCCCAAGCAATGCCTTCGTTCGCGCCATGTGACCACCCCTATTGAGATGGCGTTACTATAGCGCCAAATGGCTAAGCGAACAGTATTGAGACCTGACCCAGAACTCTACAGAGCTCTATGACCCCGAGCTCTGCGGGTTCTGTGCGGTACCGCGCACGGCGAGCGCAGGACGGACGCACCAATTCGCGCAATGGATTATTTTGACGGTGAGATCGTGCTGGCAACCGTGGAACGATCAGGGCGTTTGCGTTTTCTACAAAAGCCAAACTCCGTAAGGCCCAATATCCACCATCAAGGCCGGCGCAGGCGTCGATGAACAGTCAAGGAAAGAACGCCCAAACCCGCCAGCAACATCGCGAACTGGCTTGGCTCCGGCACCGGGGCAATCGTCAGAGAACCGGCAGCAAGCAGGTAGTTGAACGCAGCACCTTGCAACCTGTCACTGGTAAGCGAAAAATCAACGGCCAGGTCGACTTGCCCCACAAACGAGCCAAGATTGATCGCGTTATTGACGAAGAAGCCGCGTGCATCGGACAAGGTTGTGAAACTACGGGAAAACAGCGTCTGCCCGGAGTTTGTCACCGAAAAATCCAAGCTCATCGGATTCGATGCGTCATAGCCGGAAAAGTCCATCAACCCGAGCAGAACGTCCGTCGTCTGATCGAACGCATAAGAGAACTCCGCATTCCCCGAGTACGTGCGCTGCCCAATTGCAAATTCGCTGTAGTTTGCGCCGATGACGCCTGCGCCAATCAGGTGACGCCCGGAGCCCGCGGCGAATGCGTTTTCGAGTGCGCTGTGGCTACTGACCAAGGCCTCAAATTGCCCGCTTCCCAGCAATCCATCCGCATAGGAAAACGCCTCGATGCCGTTGCTGCCGGCGGACAGATTTGGCAGCGCTCTGGGCGAGGCGACAGAAAATGCGGTCACGGCAACGCTATTCACCTGCTGCGAGACAAGCGAAGCGTTCGCCGTGTTCTCACCAACCTGCGAGGTGGCGCCAGCCTTCACGACGGGATGAACATATCTGCGCGCAGCGCCGCTACCGACTTCATAGGAATGGTTCGTCAGGCTTGACGCATTGGCGTGACCGCTATTTCCCGCCGCATAGGCATTTGCCTCGGCGAAGCCCACACCGCGTGATCTGGCGACGGCGTCGGCAATGGCTGAACCTCCGCGGGTACTTGGGGTATCAGGGGAAACGGCCCTGGCAGTTGTCCGCGTGGTAGAGCCGTTCATCTGCGATCCAATGGAAATATAGGCCGTGGCGTTCCCGCTGCTGCCGGCAATTCCCGTACTGGTGGTCCCGCCTCTGCCGCCCTCTGCCGTTACGGTCCCAGTCAGACTTCGTTCACCATAGGGCGAGAACGCTGGAGCAAGCCGGGATATGGCGTTACCGCCATTCCCCGCGAGCGCGCTCTCTGAATACCCGCCATTGCCGCCTCTGGCGAATTGGGACAAGGACAAAGAGCCATTGGACGAGCCCCGCGCACCATCAATAATGACGGTGTCGGCACCGTCACCACCCGAGGCCCCCGAATAACCCGACCCACCGTTGCCACCAACCGCATCGGCCCTGACGCTGAGGGTCCCGGAGCCTTGTTGTCCGTAGGTCGAGCCAATGGAGGCAACCCCACCATCGCCGCCACGTCCGCTTCCATAGCTCGCCGTACCGCCTGCGCCTCCAATGGCTTCGCTGACGAGGCTGGCATTGGTGAAACCGATGAAATGCCCCGACGAAGCGGCAACCGCGCTCCCGCCCAGTCCACCGTCACCGAAATAGCTGCCGCCCCCCGCACCACCAACTGCGCGGGCAGACACGCCGTAGAACGACCCGTTGCCGCCGGACATGCCGCGGCCAATCGCTGCAGCACCCCCGCCTTCTCCACCATCGTAACCGGCACCTGCGGCCACGCCACCGAAACCACCGGAGGCCTGAGCAACAACCGACGCACTACCCGACAACACGGTGGAGTTGCCGTCCGCCGTCGCTGAGCCACCATCACCACCGCTACCCGTGACGTTCAGTTGCCCATTGACGATGCCGACGCCCTGCGTCTTGTCGCCTGCCCATCCACCTTGACCGCCCGTTGCCTTCGCGCTGCTGGAGTTGTCATTGTTGAGCGGAAGCGTAGCAGTTGCGCTGCCACCGTTCGTACCGCCACTACCATTGACGCCATCGCTTCCGTCGACACCCACCACATTGGCCGTTGCCGAGTAGGCTGGAAAAACGGGAACGCCAAGACCCGCCACAAGCAATCCAATCACCGACAAAGGCCGGCGAATACGTTCCACTGTCTTCTGACGCATCGTTCACTCCTGGTGACGCTCTCGTGTGTTGATCGGAAGATCGAAATCCTGCCGCATCACGCAAAAAAGATGCCCGGAAAAATATCACCATTCATTACATATGGTTACCCTTCTGAGCTCCAGCGCGCATGGCTGCAGCTGTAAAGCTGCCCGACATCTACCATCCGGAGATCCCGCTGAAGCCGCGGTTCGCGGTGCGTTGGCCACCACCATTGCATCCGGAATGCAAAACTGAAGCCGGAAAGCGCCACCTCCCCTTGGTCAGCTGGCGCTCAGCCCGACTCGGCCTGAGAGACGGCGCTCGGAAAGGACCCTGCTCAGACGAGTGCCGTAAGTCCCTCCCGTATAATCAACGCCCCTACCCCCATCCTCGCCACCCGCATGCCCGCCCCGCACCCACTGTTGCCCTCCCTCGCCGCCCTCCCCGCCGCCAAGCCCGGCCAACGGGTCGATCTGCCGGCGCTCGCCGGCTCGTCCGACGCGCTGGCGATCTCTGCACTGGGTAATGGCACGATGCAGGTCGTGGTGGTGGCCAACCCGATCGATGCGCAGCGGCTGCGTGACGAGATCCTGTGGTTTGCGCCCAACTTGCGGGTGTGCGTGCTGCCGGACTGGGAGACGCTGCCCTACGACGCGCTGTCGCCGCACCAGGATCTGGTCTCCGAGCGGCTGGCGACCTTGTATACGGTGACGCGCGGCGAGGCCGACGTGGTGCTGGTGCCGGCGTCGACGGCGCTGTATCGCATGGCGCCGCCGAGTTTTCTGGCGGCGCACACCTTCTTCGTGAAGCGTGGCGAGCGCATGGACCCAGAAGCGTTCAAGCAGCAGATGACGTTGGCCGGCTACGCGCATGTGACGCAGGTGGTGAGCCCGGGCGAGTACAGCGTGCGCGGGGGCATCATCGATCTGTTTCCGATGGGTTCGACACTGCCTTACCGCATTGATCTGTTTGACGATGACGTCGACACCATCCGCACTTTTGACCCCGACACGCAGCGCACGGTGTATCCGGTGGATCAGATCCGCCTGCTGCCGGCGCGGGAGTTTCCGCTCGACGAGGCGGGCCGCACGCGCTTTCGCAGCAGCTTCCGCGAAACCTTTGAAGGCGACCCGAGCCGGGCGTCCATTTACAAAGATGTGTCGAACGGCATTGCCTCGGCGGGGGTGGAGTATTTTCTGCCGCTGTTTTTTGAAGACACGGCCACGCTGTTTGATTACCTGCCGACGGCGTGCCGCGTGTTGCTGCATGGCGATGTGCCGACGGCGATTGCCGACTTCTGGCGCGATACGCAGTCGCGCTACGACTTGCTCAAGGGCGATCGCAGCCGGCCAGTGATGGCGCCGCGGGCGTTGTTTCTGGATCAGGAGGCGTTTTTCTCGCGCCTGGCGGATCACCCGCGCTTGCAGATTGGCGCGCCGCGCGAGGGCGAGGTGGCCTCACTGCCGGTACCGACCGTGGCGGTCGAGCGCAAGGCGAATGACCCGCTGCAGGCGCTCAAGCGCTGGCTGGATGGCTTTGACGGGCGGGTGCTGGTGCTGGCCGAGTCGGCCGGCCGGCGCGAGACGATGGCGGAGTACTTTGCCGAGTACGACTTGCCCTACACCCAATGCGATGATCTGAACGCCTTCCTGAGCAGCAAAGCGCCGCTGTGCCTGACGGCCGGGCCGCTGGCGCGCGGCTTTATCTTGCCCGAGGCGAAGCTGGCCATCCTCACCGAGACCGAGCTTTACGCCAACACGGCGCGCACCCCGCGCCGGCGCGACGGCGGGCGCAAGGCCACCGTCGAGGGCTGGCTGCGGGATTTGTCGGAGCTGAAGATTGGCGACCCGGTGGTGCATGTGTCGCACGGCGTGGGGCGCTACCTTGGCCTGGTGCACATGGACCTGGGCGAAGGCGATACCGAGTTTCTGCATCTGGAATACTCGGGCAGCGACAAACTGTATGTGCCGGTGTCGCAACTGCATGTGATTACCCGCTACGCCGGCGCCGACCCCGAGGCGGTCGACCTGCACCGGCTGGGCTCCGGCCAGTGGGACAAGGCCAAGAAAAAAGCCGCCCAGCAGGTGCGCGACACCGCTGCCGAGCTGCTGGCGCTGTATGCCCAGCGCGCGGCGCGCACCGGCCACCAGTTCAGCTTCAAGACGCATGACCTCGACGCCTTTGCCGAAGCCTTCGGCTTTGAAGAAACGGCCGACCAGCAAGCGGCCATCGACGCGGTGATCAAGGACATGCAGTCCGGCCGGCCGATGGACCGGCTGGTGTGCGGCGATGTGGGCTTCGGCAAGACCGAAGTCGCTCTGCGCGCGGCCTTCATTGCCGTGGCCGACGGCAAGCAGGTGGTGGTGCTGTGCCCGACCACGCTGCTGGCCGAGCAGCATTACCAGACCTTTGCCGACCGCTTTGCCGACTGGCCGATCAAGATCGCCGAGCTGTCGCGCTTCAAGAGCGCCAAAGAGCAAGCGCAGGCGCTCAAGGAGCTGGACGAAGGCAAGGTGGACATCATCATCGGCACCCACCGCCTGCTGCAAAAAGACGTGCAGTACAAGCGCCTGGGGCTGGTGATCATCGACGAAGAGCACCGTTTCGGCGTGCGCCAGAAAGAGTCGCTCAAGCAGCTGCGCGCCGAGGTAGACATCCTCACCCTCACCGCCACACCGATTCCGCGCACGCTGGGCCTCGCGCTGGAGGGGCTGCGCGAGTTTTCGGTGATTGCCACGGCACCGCAAAAGCGGCTGTCGATCAAGACCTTTGTGCAGCGCTGGAGCAAGGGCATCATCCGCGAGGCGGTGCTGCGCGAGTTCAAGCGCGGCGGGCAGGTGTACTTCTTGCACAACGAAGTCGACACCATCGAGAACGTGCGCGACTCGCTCACCGAGCTGCTGCCCGAGGCGCGCATCGTGGTCGGCCACGGCCAGCTACCCGAGCGCGAGCTGGAGCGGGTGATGCGCGACTTCACCCAGCAGCGCGCCAACCTGCTGTTGTGCACCACCATTATCGAAACCGGCATCAACATCCCGACCGCCAACACCATCATCATGAACCGCGCCGACCGCTTCGGCCTGGCGCAGTTGCACCAGCTGCGCGGCCGCGTAGGGCGATCGCACCACCAGGCCTATGCCTACCTGCTGACCGACGCGCACGCCAAGCCGACCGCGCTGGCGCAAAAGCGGCTCGAAGCCATCACGCAGATGGAAGACCTCGGCTCGGGCTTCTTCCTCGCCATGCACGACCTGGAGATTCGCGGTGCCGGCGAAGTGCTGGGCGAAAACCAGTCGGGTGAAATTCAGCAGATCGGCTTTTCGCTCTACACCGAGATGCTCAAGCGCGCGGTGCGCGACCTGCAAGCCGGGCGCGAGCCAGACCTGACCAAACCGCTGGATGTGGTGTCCGAGATCAATCTGCACAGCCCCGCCCTGCTGCCCAGCGCCTACTGCGCCGACGTGCAGGAGCGCCTCACGCTCTATAAGCGCCTGGCCAACACCGACACCGAAGACGAGCTGCGCGAGCTGCAAGAAGAGCTGATCGACCGCTTTGGCGAGATGCCGGCGCAAACCCTGGCGCTGCTTGAGACGCACCGCCTGCGCGTGATGCTCAAGGATATGGATGTGGTAAAGCTCGATGTGTCGGAAAGCCAGCTGAGCATTCAGTTTGGCGTGGCCGCGCCCATCGACCCGATGAAGGTTATCGGGCTCATCCAGAAAGACCGCAACACCCGCATGGCCGGCCAGGATCGCCTGATCTGCAAGATCCTCGCGCCGACGGTCAAGCAGCGCGCGGCGGCGGTCAAGGAACTGCTCAAGCAGATCTGCTGATCAGATTGCCGCGGCCGCGGCCTCGGCCGCGGTGCGTGACAGCGCCCGCGACAGCGCCGCCGGGCTCTCGTAGCCGGCCGCTTGCGCCGCCCGCTTGAGCCCGCGCCCGGCTGTGATCTCGCGCCGCGCCAGGGTGAGGCGGTAGCCGTTGAGATAGCGCCGCGGCGTGATGCCGAGGCTGCTGCGAAAACGCTCGGCAAAAATGGAGCGCGACAGCCCGGCCGTCTCGGCCATGGCCTCGAGCGACCACGGCGCCGCCGGGCGCGCATGCACCGCCACCAGCACCCGGGCCAGCCCGGGATCGCCCAGCCCGGCCAGCACCCCGCGCGGCAGCACATGGTTGGCCACCAGATGGCGCAGCAGGCCGATCAGCAGGATCTCCCCCGCCCGACTCAGCAACACCCCGCTGCCGCAGCGCGGCTGGCCGACCTCCTGGTCGATCAGCGCAATGGTGCGGGTCAGGTCGGCGGTGGCGGCCGACATCGGCAGAAACAGCGGCACGTCGAAGGCGTCGAGCAGCAGGGGCGCGGCCGGGCCGTCGAAATGCGCCTGGGCGCAGAAGACGCGGCAGGCGTCGATAGAGACCGGCGCAAGCACGTGCGCCTGGTCGGCACGGAACACCGCAATCGCCGGCGCCTCCAGCGTCTGCCGCCCGGCGGGTGTGTCGAAGGCCACGGTGCCGGCCACCAGCAAATGCACATGCAGATGGTCGGCCGCGGCCGCCGGCACCACCGCCGGTTCGGCCTGCGCGCCCGAATGGCCGATGTCGACCCGCGGCATCAAGCCCGTGAGCAAGGCGGTCAGGCGATCGAGGCGAGGACTTGTCATTGGCATTTTCGGACGAACTGCAAACGGATCCGGACAAATGATTGCATATCGTCCGCGATACTCCAAGCATCGAATTTCCGTCTGGAGCGCCGTCCGATGTTGATCCCCCGCCAACCCGTCCCCCCACTGAAGGTGGCCACTCTCGCCGGGGTCCCGTTCGACATCCACGCCGACAACCCCGACACCTTCACCATGGTGGCGTTCTACCGCGGTCTGCATTGCCCGATCTGTGCCAAATACCTGATGGAACTGGAGCGCCTCACACCGGAATTCGCCGAGCGCGGCGTCAACACCATCGCCATCTCCAGCGATGACCAGACGCGCGCCCAGGCCATGGCCGACAAGGTCAATGCCCAGCACCTGCGCTTCGGCTACGACCTGCCGCTGTCGGTGGCCCGCCAGTGGGGGCTGTATGTCTCGGCCAGCCGCGGCAAGACCTCGATCGGCATCGAAGAGCCTGCGCTGTTCAGCGAGCCCGGCCTGTTCATCGTCCGCCCCGACGGCACGCTCTACTACGGCGCGGTGCAGACCATGCCCTTCGCCCGGCCGCTGTTCTCCGAATTGCTCGGCGCGGTGGACTTCGTACTCAAGAACAACTACCCGGCGCGCGGCGAGGTGGTGGCCGACGATTGACGCTACGCCCGGACACCGCGAGGGGCCGCCCGCTGCGGCCCTTTTTTTGTCCACGGCCGACAGCGCAGCGTGCGCCCGGCATAGGCTCGGCCCGGCCCGTGACCACTCAGGTGTTACCCGTCTGACGAATTGCGCGCCGGCGCGATAAACTATCGGTTTTCGCCGCCCGGAAGTGCGCATCATGACCGTCGCCCAGACCGAAAACCTCAATATCCTCGCGCAAGACCACATGCCTTCACCGGAAGAAGTGAAGCAGCAGGTCCCGCTCACCGACACCGCCGCCAAGACGGTGCTGTCCGGACGCCGCGCCCTGCAGGCCATCCTCAACCGCGAAGACCCGCGCCTGTTCGTGGTGGTGGGCCCGTGCTCGATCCACGATCCGATCGCCGGGCTCGACTACGCCCGCCGCCTCAAGGCGCTGGCCGACGAGTTGTCCGACACGCTGCTGCTGGTGATGCGCGTGTATTTCGAGAAGCCGCGCACCTCCACCGGCTGGAAAGGCTTCATCAACGACCCCTACATGAACGACTCGTTCCGCATCGACGAGGGCATGACCAAGGCGCGCCAGTTCCTGCTCGACATCAACGAGCTCGGCCTGCCCACCGCCACCGAAGCGCTCGACCCGATCGCGCCGCAGTACTACGGCGACCTCATCGCCTGGACCGCCATCGGCGCGCGCACCGCCGAATCGCAGACCCATCGCGAGATGGCCTCGGGCCTGTCCACCCCGGTGGGCTTCAAGAACGGCACCGACGGCTCGCTCGACGCGGCCATCAACGGCATCGTCTCGGCAGCCAGCCCGCACAGTTTCCTGGGCATCAACAACCACGGCCGCTCGGCCATCCTGCGCACCCGCGGCAATGCCTACGGCCATGTCGTGCTGCGCGGCGGCGGCGGCCGGCCGAACTACGACACGGTGTCGGTCAACCTCGCCGAAAAGGCGCTGGCCAAGGCCGGGCTAGCGCAGAACGTGGTGGTCGACTGCTCGCATGCCAACTCCTGGAAGAACCCCGAGTACCAGCCGCTGGTGCTGCGCGACGTGGTGCACCAGATCCGCGAGGGCAACCGCTCGGTGGTCGGCGCCATGATCGAGAGCTTTATCGAGGCCGGCAACCAGTCCATCCCCGCCGACCTGTCGCAGCTCAAATACGGCTGCTCGGTCACCGACGCCTGCGTGAGCTGGGACACCACCGTCGACATGCTGCGCCATGCCCGCGACATCCTGCGCGCCACCTTGCCGAACCGGACCTCGCCTCAATGAATCTCGTTGTTTTCGGCCCCGACATTGAAACGCCCCTGCTGAAACAACTGGCCCGCCACTGCGATGCGCGGGCCATCGAACAGATCGATCCGGCCGCCTTTCGCCTCGTCGAGGCGCAGCGCCGCGACGGCGTGGCCGAGCTGTGCGACGCCGCCGGCATCGACTATGCCTTCGTGCCGGCCAAGCGCCGGCTGGCGGATTTCGGCCTGTTCGTCACCGACATGGACTCGACCCTGATCGACATCGAGTGCATCGACGAGATCGCCGACCAGTGCGGCAAGAAGCACCAGGTGGCCGAGATCACCGAGGCAGCCATGCGCGGCGAGATCGACTTCCGCGAATCGCTGACCCGCCGCGTCGCCCAGCTCGCCGGCCTCGACGCCGGGGCACTCGAGACCGTGTTCCGCGAGCGCCTGCGCCTCAACCCCGGCGCCGAGCGCCTGCTCGCCACGCTCAAGGCGAACGGCATCGTCACCGTGCTGGTCTCGGGCGGCTTCACCTACTTCACCGACCGCCTCAAGGCCCAGCTCGGCTTCGACCACGCCTATGCCAACACGCTGGAGGTGGTCGACGGCAAGCTCACCGGCAAGGTCACCGGCCCGGTGGTCGACGCCCAGGCCAAGGCCGACCACCTCAGCCGCATCCGCGACCAGCTCGACCTGAGCGCCGATCGCGTGATGGCCGCGGGCGACGGTGCCAACGACCTGCCAATGTTCCAAGCCGCCGGTTTTCGCATCGCCTACCAGGCCAAACCGGTACTGCGCGCGCAGGCCGACTGCAGCCTCAGGCACAGCG
This sequence comes from Denitromonas iodatirespirans, assembly GCF_018524365.1. Taxonomy (GTDB): domain Bacteria; phylum Pseudomonadota; class Gammaproteobacteria; order Burkholderiales; family Rhodocyclaceae; genus Nitrogeniibacter; species Nitrogeniibacter iodatirespirans. The sequence continues at coordinate 150,478 of NZ_JAEKFT010000009.1, read as the reverse complement.
GCCTGGACGCGGTCCTCAAGCTCTTCGCCTGACCGGCGCAGCCCGGATGTTGCCCTTCGCCACCCGTGACCCCGTCGCGCTCTTCGACGACAACCTCGTCGACCAGCATGCCCGGCATCTGCACGGGCTGGTGGACACGATCTGCTGCGACAGCCCGGACACGCTCGACGCCGCCTTTGCCCGCATCGAAGCGGCCACAGCCACCGGCCACTGGGTAGCGCTGGCCGCCGCCTACGAGCTCGGCTATGCGCTCGAGGCGCGCCTCGCACCGCTGCGCCCGGCCAGTGCCACGCCGCTCCTGCGCGCCTGGATCTTCACCCACGGCGAGCTCATCGACGACGCCGGCTGCGAACAGTGGCTGGCCGCCCAGGACGACGGTCGCGCCACCGGGCTGATGGACCTGTCGGCCGACCTCCATGTCGCCGACTACCTGACCGCCGTCGGGCGCATCAAGCAGTACATCCGCAACGGCGACTGCTACCAGACCAACTTCACCTTCGGCAGCCACGGCCGCGCCTACGGCCAGCCGGCGCGCCTCTACCGCAAGCTGCGCGAAGCCCAGCCGGTGCGCTACGGCGCGCTGATCCTGCATGCCGACGGCTGCCTCATGAGCCGCTCGCCCGAACTCTTCGTCGCCCGCCGCGGCGAAACGCTGACCTGCAAACCGATGAAGGGCACGGCGCCGATCGACGCGTCGCCCGCCGCCCTCACCGCCAGCGACAAGAACCGCGCCGAAAACCTGATGATCGTCGACCTGCTGCGCAACGACCTCGGCCGGCTCGCGCCGCCGGGCGGCGTGGCGGTGCCGGCGCTGTTCGAGGCCGAGGCCTACCGCACCGTCTGGCAGATGACCTCCACCATCACGGCCTCGCCGGTGCGCGCGAGCCTGGCCGAGATCTTCCGCGCCCTCTTCCCCTGCGGCTCGGTCACCGGCGCACCGAAGATCCGCGCCATGCAGATCATCCGCGAGCTCGAACACGGCCCGCGCGGCGTGTATTGCGGCGCACTGGGCTGGATCGCACCGGGCGGCGACTTCCAGTTCAACGTACCGATCCGCACCCTCGACATCGCCGCCGACGGCGCGCTGCGCTGCCATACCGGCAGCGGCATCGTCGAAGATTCGGTGGCCAGCGACGAATGGGCCGAATGCCGCCTCAAGCTGGCCTTTCTGAACCGCATGCCGGGCGATCTGCGCCTGATCGAAACCCTTCGTTTCGACGGCAACACCCTGCCCTGGCGCGACGATCACCTCGCCCGCCTCGCCCGTTCGGCCGCCGCCCTCGGCATGGCCTGCGATCCGGACGCGGTGCGCGCCGCCCTCGACCGCGCCACCGCACCGCTGAACGGCGAGCATCGCGTGCGCCTGACCCTCGGCCACGCCGGCGACATCGACATCACCACCGCCGCGCTGACACCGTTGGTCGGCCCCCAAACCGTCTGCCTGGCCGACGAGCCCCTCGACAGCACCGATCCGCTGCTGCCGCACAAGACCACCGAGCGCGCCATCTACGAGCGCCAGCTCGCCGCGGCCATGGCCCGCGGCCATTTCGACGCCTTGTTCTTCAACGAGCACGGCCAGTTGGCCGAAGGCGCCCGCAGCAGCGTGTTCGTCGAACTCGACGGCAACGTCTTCACCCCCCCGCTGAGCGCCGGCCTGCTCGACGGCATCTGCCGCCGCCGCGCGCTGCGCGAGGGCTTTGCCCGCGAGCGCCCGCTCACCCACGACGACCTCGCCCGTGCCAGCCGGCTGTGGGTGGGCAATGCCTTGCGCGGCTTGATCGAAGTGACGCTCGCCGATTGACGCCCCGCCGTTGGCGCCGACCATGGCAGACAGGCATTACACGCTGAACATGAACACCACCGTCGCGACATAGGCGGCCAGCACGAACACGCTCTCGAAGCCGATGTTGGCAAAGCCGCGCTTCTCGCGGTGCAAGAGCCCCATCAACAGCACCCCCGCCTGCAGGATCGCCACGCTGACCAGGAAAACCTGACGTTCGCTGACCGCATGCAGGATCGACCCCTCCCGGTAGAACAGGTCGGAGACGGCGACGAACAAGGTGTCGAAGACGTTGCCGCCGATGATGTCCCCGACCGCCAGCGTGAGCGCGCCCTGGCGCACGGCCGCGATCGCGGTGACCAGTTCGGGCAAGGAGGTGGTCACCGCGGTAAACACGCCGCCGACCGCCGATTCGTTGATACCAGTCTGACGCGCGAGCGCAATGCCGCTGCCCGCCAGCGCCCAGCCGGCGGTGCCGACCATGCCGGCAAGGAGCGCGAACTCGGTCCACAGGCGCGACATGCCGGCAAAGCGCAGGCGCACCCGCGGCGTCTCGCTACGCGTCTCCTCGGTCTGTTCCGGCAGCCACATCGGCCGCTGATGGGCCGAAGACACCAACCTCAGCCCGGCCACGTAGGCGGCGGGCAGCAGCACCGAGACCGGGTGCACACCCCACAGCGCGATCTCGGGCGTAGTCATCGCCACCAGGATCAGCGCCAGCAGGCTCACCAGCATCGCCCCCTGCATGATGTTGGCCGCCGAGGCGGCCGCATGTTCAAGGTTGGCACGCGGATAGGTCAGATCGGCAATGGCCAGGAAGGCCGTCTGCGCGGCGATGCCGCCCAGCGCATTGGCCACCGCCAACTCGGCGTGGCCGCTGGCGGCCGCGGTCATCGACGTGACCGAACCCGGCAACGAGGTGACTGCGCCGAGAAAGAGCGCCCCGGTCACCGCTTCGCCGAGGCCGGTGCGCCGCGCGATGCGCGCGGCCACATTGGCCAGCCGCCAACCGCCGACGCCGATCACCAAGCCCATGGCCACAAAAACCGCAATGTTGATGGCGAGCGGCAGCGCGTCGAAATCGATCATCCTAGCAACCGTAGTTGGACGCGCCCGAGTGTGCGTCTGGCGATATGAGCGCAGGCCCCCACGCTCACTTCGTTCGCTGCCCCCCGAGGGGGCGGTACCCGCTCTTGGGGCGGCCCGGCGAGCGGGTGGGCAAGGCCCGACGACGCACAGCCTGCACGCTGTAAGGAGGAGCTACGCGGCCAGGCGGCCCGCCAGACGTGCAATCGGGTGCGTAGCGCTGTCACCCACCGGGTGATCGGCCTCGAAGCCGAAAAGGTTCGCATGTTCAATACCTTGCTCATGGGCACAAGCGGTCAACTGCGGTTTCTAGGATCATTGCTCTCCTTTCGGCTACTGGCTGGCGTCGCGCAGCGGGCAAACGCCTATGCCAAAGGCAAGCCAGGCGTTGTCACGGCCGCTGGTGATCCGTTAGTCATTGGCTCGCCGCGGCAGTTCAACCGCATGGCGCGGGAACAGCGCGCCGCATGGTTTGTCCCATTTGAAACCGACATGCGGTTCGCGATCCCCCCGCGCCGCGCCCGAATCCCTGGAGCCACGATGAAACGCAATGCGACCCAAAAGCTCATCGCGGATCACTGCCTCGACGGGCGCATGAGCCCGGGCGAGGAGATCACCCTGCGGATCGACCAAACCTTGACACAGGACGCCACCTGCATGCTGGCCATGGGCGCTGAACTGGGCGCCACGGCGACGGTGTTTCCGTCCGACAACGGGGTGCGGCGTTGCCTGGCCGGCCAGGGATCGAGCGGCGAGCACGCGGCCATCGCACCGCGCTTTCTCGGCTGGCGCGCGTTGCCGGCCAAGCGCTTTGCACGGATCCACCGGCAGAACCTGATCAATGTCGGCATCCGGCCCCTGGGCTTCGACGACCCAGCGGACTTTGAGCCGATCGAACGGGATGACATCCTGGCCCCGCACCGGCTTGACGAAGCGCTGACGCAAGACGGCCCGCCGGTCGTGCACTGACCCCGTGGGACGGCAGCGCGGCGCACTCCATCGCTCGGAACACCAATGACCAACGACACCGCAGCCACGACACCGAACGAACGGCGCCCCCTCGATCTGGGCTGGCTGGTCTTCGGCGAACCCGGCCCGGAGGCTGCCGAGGTATTGCGCCTGGCCCGCCAGCGCGTGCTCGACCGCCTCGGCGAACTGTTTCCTCGCTTCGACTGGCAGCTGACGGTGATCCGTCGCCCCAAGGCCGTCCTACACAGCCCGTGCGAGGGGTCGTTGTTGCTGCAGGAGGGATTGGTCGAGCATGACGAACGCGGCTGGGACTTCAGCTTCGTCATCACCTCGGCCGATCTCCAGACCTATTACAAGTCCTACGCCTTCGCCATGCCCTCCCGGGCGCTGTCGGTTGCCGTGGTGTCGCTGGCCCGCCTGCTGCCGCATGACGGCGCTGCGAAGGCCACCGACCATGCGGCACAGGCCGAGCGACTCTGCCACCTGTTCCTGCATCTGCTGGGCGATCTGAACGGCATCGAGCATCGTGCCGAGGCGACGGACTACATGTCCGCCCCCACCGAGGCCGAGGCGCTCGACGCCATGGACCACTTCGACCCGGCGACGGTCGACGCGCTCGGCGCCGAACTGGATGACGTCGCGGACATCCGCCTCGAAGAGCGTCCGCAATCGAGCACGACCGGGATGCTCGGCTTTTACCTGCTGGCCATCTGGCATTTGCGCGGCGACATCTTCAGCGCGGTCATCCAGGCCGAGCCCTGGCAGTTTCCGATCCGGCTCAATCGCCTCACCACCGGTGCGGTGTCGACACTGTTGATTTTGATGATGACGGCCGAAGCCTGGGATCTCGGCCTGGGGCAGCCGCTCGGGCGCATGAGCGCACTCTCGCTGGCGATCCTGGTCGGCACCTCGGTCTTCATCCTCCGCCGCCAGAAGCTGCTGCTGCGCCGCGCCCGCGGGCACTTGTCCGAGCAGATCGTGCTGACTAACACCGCGATCACGCTGGTGGTGTTCCTCGGCATGGCGAGCACCTATCTGCTACTGCTGTCGCTGAGCCTGATCGCCGCGCATCTGCTGTTCAGTCCGGCGCTGGTGAGTGGCTGGGCGCCATCGGTCACCGGACCGATCGGCGCGGGCCACTATGTCGCCCTGGGGCAATTGATCGCGTCGTTCGGCATCCTCATCGGCTCGCTCGGCGCGTCCTTCGAGGGCCATCACTACTTCCGCCACATTGCGTATGTCGATGAGGAACTGTAAGGCGGACCTGAAATGACACAGGGCACTTCCGAAAGAAGTGCCCTGTGCGATCAAACTGGCGCGCTCGGCAGGATTCGAACCCACGACCCCCTGGTTCGTAGCCAGGTACTCTATCCAACTGAGCTACGAGCGCGTTGCCGGCTTGGGGTCAGACAACCCGACCACCGGACTAAAAAAGCCGCGCGTTCCGCGGCTTTTCAAACTGCTTGTTCTGTGTGGCGCGCTCGGCAGGATTCGAACCCACGACCCCCTGGTTCGTAGCCAGGTACTCTATCCAACTGAGCTACGAGCGCAACCGCGAAGCCAGCGATTATACGATGAAGAATAAACGCCGTAAAGCATCTGTGTGGCGGAGACGGAGGGATTCGAACCCTCGATACCGTTTTTGACGGTATGCTCCCTTAGCAGGGGAGTGCCTTCGACCTCTCGGCCACGTCTCCTCACCACAGGGCCGCGATCATATCGGTTTCGCGCCCCGGGGTCAAACCAGTTTAAGACGCCACGCCATCCAGCCCGAAAGCCTTGTGCAGCACGCGTACCGCCAGTTCCAGGTACTTCTCGTCGATGACCACCGAAATCTTGATTTCGGAGGTCGAGATCATCTGGATATTGATGCTCTCTGCGGCCAGCGTGCGGAACATCAAGGAGGCCACGCCCGGGTGCGAGCGCATGCCGACCCCGACGATCGACACCTTGGCCATGGTCGTGTCGCTCAGGATGTCGCGTGCGCCGATCTGCTCGCGCACCTGTTCGAGAATCGCCATCGCCCTGTCGTGATCGCCACGGCTCACGGTGCACGACAGGTCGGTCGTGCCGTCGTGGCTGACGTTCTGGATGATCATGTCGACATCAATATTGGCCTCGGCGATCGGGCCGAGGATGCAATAGGCGGTGCCCGGCTTGTCGGGCACGCCGAGCACGGTCAGCTTGGCCTCGTCACGGTTGAAGGCGATGCCGGAAATGATCGGCTGTTCCATGGGACGTTCATCCTCGGTGGTGATCAAAGTGCCTTCGCCGCCCTCCGCGAAACTCGACAGCACCCGCAATTTGACCTTGTACTTGCCGGCAAACTCGACCGAGCGAATCTGCAACACCTTCGAGCCGAGACTCGCCATCTCCAGCATTTCTTCGAAGGTGATGCGCTCGAGCTTGCGCGCCTCGGGCACGATGCGCGGATCGGTGGTGTAGACACCGTCTACATCGGTGTAGATCTGGCACTCGTCGGCCTGCAGCGCGGCGGCCAGGGCCACGCCGGTGGTATCGGAACCGCCGCGCCCCAGGGTGGTGATGTTGCCGGCGCCGTCGACGCCTTGGAAACCGGCGACCACCACCACATGCCCCGCCTCCAGATCGCGGCGCAGGGTCGTCCCGTCGATGGACAGAATGCGCGCCTTGGTGTGCGCGCTGTCGGTCAGGATGCGCACCTGGGCGCCGGTATAGCTCTTGGCCTTGACGCCGATGGCATGCAGCGCCATGCACAGCAGGCCGATGGTGACCTGCTCGCCGGTGGACACCACCACATCCAGCTCACGCGGATCGGGATTGGCCGTGATGCCCCGGCTCAGGGCGATCAGCCGGTTGGTCTCGCCACTCATGGCCGACACCACGACCACCACCTGATGCCCTTCGGCCTGCGCGCGCGCAACACGCCGGGCGACATGCTGGATGCGCTCCGGCGTGCCGACCGAGGTTCCGCCGTATTTCTGGACGATCAGCGCCATGGCCGCCCCTGAGGGGACGCACCGACCGCCCGCCGGGTGAAGACGACCGTGCTTCGCGATGCGCCGAGGCGAATCGACGCAGCACGGAAGTGCCGAGATCTGCCACTCCCGGGCAAACCCGCGCGCGCCCCGGTCATTGGCTTACCAGAGCCGTTCGAGTGCCGCCAGCGTGTCGTGGCGCGAAAGCTGCCCGACCAGGCGACCGTCTTCCATCACCGGATAGCAGCGCCGATGCTGTGAGACGAACATCTCGGCAGCATCGGTCAGGGTGGATTCGGCATCGATGGAGACCGCCGGTGCGGTCATGAACTGCGAGACCTGACCGCCGAACTCTTCGTAATAGGATGCATTGAGCGCCGCCTTGAGGCAATCGCGCTCCGACAGGAAGCCGACCAGCCGACCGGTATCGTCCACCACCGGCGCACCGCTCAACTCATGCGTGAGCAACAGATGGACGGCCTCGAGGACCTCCATCTGCGGCTTGAACGACAGCGGATCCCGCGTCATGTAATCCTTGACCTTCAACGAACGCAGCATGTTTATTCCTCTTCTTCCGCCTGCGCTTTCATGCGGGCACGACGCTTCGGGCAGGGCTTGGCACAGCCGGCCTCGCACTCGAGGCCGACCGCCCCAAGGCCGCCGCAGCTGCCGCCGATCGGTTTGCGCCCGGCAATGACGCCGATGGCCATGGCCAGCACGGCCAGCAGGATCACCCCAAAGGTAACGACAAAAACACTCATTTCGACCTCCTACACCCGCGGCAACCCGGTCAACCGCCGAAGTCGTCGAGCATGATGTTTTCACGCTCGACCCCGAGCTCGACCAGCATGTTGATCACCGCCGAGTTCATCATCGGGGGGCCACACATATAGAACTCGCAATCTTCGGGGGCCGGGTGGTCCTTGAGGTAGTTCTCGTAGAGCACGTTGTGGATGAAGCCGGTGTAACCCGTCCAGTTGTCTTCGGGCAAGGGATCCGACAAGGCCAGATGCCAGGTGAAATTCGGATTTTCTTCCTGCAGCTTGTTGAACTCGTCGACATAGAAGGTCTCGCGCAGCGAGCGGGCACCGTACCAGAAGGTGATCTTGCGCGTGCTCTTGAGCCGCTTGAGCTGGTCGAAGATATGCGAGCGCATCGGCGCCATGCCGGCACCGCCACCGACGAACACCATCTCGTTATCGGTCTCGCGCGCGAAGAACTCGCCGAACGGCCCATACACCGTGACCTTGTCACCCGGTTTGAGACCGAACACCCACGAGGACATCTGCCCCGGCGGAATGTCGTCGCGGCTGGGCGGGGGCGATGCAACGCGGATGTTGAACTTCACCACGCCCCGCTCTTCGGGATAGTTGGCCATCGAGTAGGCGCGGATGACGGTCTCGTCCACCTTGGAGACGAAGCGCCAGAGGTTGAACTTGTCCCAGTCGCCGTGGAAGCGCTCTTCGATGTCGAAATCCTTGTACTTGACCACATGCGGCGGGCATTCGAGCTGCACGTAGCCGCCGGCCCGGAAGTCGACGTTCTCGCCCTCGGGCAGGCGCAGCGTGAGCTCCTTGATGAAGGTGGCGACGTTCGGGTTGGACTCGACGGTGCACTCCCATTTCTTGACGCCGAACACCTCTTCGGGCACTTCGACCTTCATGTCCTGCTTGACCGGGGTCTGGCAGGACAGGCGCCAGCCTTCGAGACGCTGACGCTTGGTGAAGTGCGATTCTTCGGTGGGCAGCATTTCACCGCCGCCCTCCTCCACGATGCACTTGCACTGGGCGCAGGTACCACCGCCGCCGCAGGCGGACGACAGGAAGATGTTGTGGTTGGCCAGTGTTTGCAGCAGCTTGCCGCCGGCCGGCACCGTCAGCTTGTGCTCGCCGTTGATGTCGATCGTGATATCACCGCTGGAGACCAGCCGGGCGCGCGCCATCAAGATGAAGACGACGAGGGCCAGGACGATCGCGGTGAACATCCCGATTGCGAGGATGATTTCCAGATTGTTCATTGAGTCGTTCCGTCCTTACAGCTGAACACCGGAGAAGGACATGAAGCCAAGCGACATCAGCCCGATGGTGATGAAGGTGATGCCCAGGCCCTGCAGCCCTTCCGGGACATCGCTGTACTTGAGCTTTTCGCGGATGCCGGCCAGCAGCGCGATCGCCAGTGCCCAGGAGAAGCCGGAGCCGAGGCCGTAGACCACGCTCTCGGACATGTTGTAGTCGCGCTCGACCATGAACAACGTGCCGCCCAGAATGGCGCAGTTCACGGTGATCAGCGGCAGGAACACGCCCAGCGCGTTGTAGAGACTGGGCACGTATTTGTCGAGCAGCATCTCGAGGATCTGCACGATCGCCGCGATCACGCCGATGTAGGACAGCAGGCCGAGGTAAGACAGATCGACGTTGGGGAAGCCGGCCCATGACAGCGCACCTTCGCGCAACAACAAATTGAAGATCAGGTAGTTGGCGGGCACGGTGATCGTCTGCACCACGATCACGGCAATACCCAGGCCCACCGCCGTCTCGACCTTTTTCGAGATGGCGATGAAGGTGCACATCCCGAGGAAGAACGCCAACGCCATGTTCTCGATGAACACGGCCCGGACGAACAGGCTGATCAGATGCTCCATGTCAGTGAGCCTCCTGGTTGGCCACTTGCGGGGCAATCGTGAAGGTGGGCGCTTCGACCTGGCTCTTCTTCCAGGTCCGCAGCCCCCAGATGATCAGGCCGATCAGGAAGAAGGCCGACGGCGGCAGCAGCAGCAAGCCGTTGGGCACATACCAGCCGCCATCCTTGGCCAGCGACAGCACCTCGAAACCCATCAGCTTGCCGGCACCGAGCAGTTCGCGAATCACGCCCAGTACGATGAGCATCACGCTATAGCCCAGGCCGTTGCCGATACCGTCCATGAACGAGAGCATCGGCGGGTTCTGCATGGCGAAGGCTTCGGCCCGACCCATGACGATGCAGTTGGTGATGATCAGGCCGACGAACACCGACAGCTGCTTGGCCAGGCCGAAGGCATAGGCGCGGAGGATCTGGTCGACCACGATCACCAGCGAGGCGATGATCACCATCTGCACGATCATGCGGATCGAGCTGGGGATCTGCTTGCGGATCATCGAGATGAACAGGTTCGAGAACGCGGTGACCAGTGTCAGCGCGATCGACATCACCAGCGCCGTCTTGAGATTGGACGTGACCGCCAGCGCCGAACAGATGCCGAGAATCTGCAGCCCGATCGGGTTGTTGTTGAAAACCGGATTGAACAGTACTTCCTTGACGGTGGGTTGTGCCATGGTCAGACCCCCTGTGAACGCAGTTTTGCCAGATACGGGCCAAAGCCCTGCTCACCCAGCCAGAATTGCAGCAAGCGATCCACGCCGTTGCTGGTCAGCGTCGCCCCGGCGAGCGCATCGACCTGATGCACCGCCGACGCACTGGCCGGATCGACACCGCCCTTGACGATGTGGATCACCGGCTTGCCGGTATCGTCGAAGAGCTGCTTGCCCGGCCAGATGGCCTTCCACTTCGGATTGTCCACCTCGCCGCCGAGGCCCGGCGTTTCGGCATGTTGATAGAAGCCGAGACCGACCACGGTGTTCAAATCGGCCTTGACGGCGATGAAGCCGTGCAGCGTCGACCACAGCCCGTAGCCGCGGATCGGCAGGATCAGCGACTCGAGCTTGCCGTCCTGCTCCACCGTGTACACCGTGGTGTAGCGCTCACGCCGTTTGATCAGGGCGATATCCTCGCTGCCCGGCAGCGCTTCGGACAGCTTCGGGTCGCGCGCCGCCTTGAGCGGATCGAAGGTGGCAGGATCGAACTTGTCGACATACTCGCCCGTCTCCAGATCCACCACCTTGGCGGAGATCTTCTCACCGAACACGCGCTTGACGTCGCTGCCGCTCATGCCCTGCTCGCCGAGCCCGGCGATGGCCAGGATGCTGCGCTGCTTGTCGAGTTGACGGTTCTCGATCTGGATCGGCTTGAGCGACACCGCCGCGCCGGCCACGAAGATCGAGCTGACCAGACTGACCGCCAGCGCGACCATCAGCGTCCGGGAGGTCGTTTCCTTGTTAGACATTGCGCGCCAGCCTCCGCTTGATGTTTGCCTGCACCACGAAATGGTCGATCAGCGGTGCGCACAGGTTGCCGAACAAGATCGCCAGCATCATGCCTTCGGGGAAGGCCGGGTTGACCACGCGGATCATCACCGCCATGCCACCGATGATGGCGCCGAAAATCCACTTGCCGGTATTGGTCATCGACGCCGAAATCGGGTCGGTGGCCATGAACATCATGCCGAACGTAAATCCGCCCAGCACCAGATGCCAGTACCACGGCATGGCGAACATCGGGTTGGTGTCGGAGCCGATGGCGTTGAACAGCAGGCTGATGCCGATCATGCCCAGCATCACCCCGGCGACGATGCGCCAGGCGGCGATCTTCATGATCAGCAGCGCAATGCCGCCGATCAGGATGGCCAGCGTGCTGGTCTCGCCGATCGATCCTTGCATGAAGCCGAGGAAAGCATCGGTCCAGCTCAGCCCGGCCATGACGATCGCGTCCACGCCGCCGGCCGCGCCGTTGGCCAGTGCCGTGGCACTGGTGTAGCCGTCGACCGCGGTCCATACCGCATCGCCCGACATCTGCGCCGGATAGGCAAAGAACAGGAAGGCCCGTCCGGCCAGCGCCGGGTTCAGGAAGTTTTTGCCGGTACCGCCGAACACTTCCTTGCCGATCACCACGCCGAAGCTGATGCCCAGCGCCACCTGCCACAGCGGGATCGACGGCGGGAGCGTGAGCGCGAACAGCACGCCCGTGACGAAGAAGCCCTCGTTCACCTCATGCCGGCGCACCGCGGCAAACAACACCTCCCAGAACCCGCCGACCACGAAGGTCACGAAATAGATGGGCAGGAAATACGCGGCCCCGTGTACCAGGTTGTCCCACACGCTGCCCGGATCGAATCCCGCCAGCGACTGGATGAACCCGATCCGCCAGCCCTCCAGCGACGCCATCAGGTCGGCATTGGCCGCCAGCGCCGTATTGGCCTGGAAGCCCACGTTCCACATGCCGAAGAACATCGCCGGGAAGGTGCACAACCACACCGTGATCATGATCCGCTTCAGGTCGATGCCGTCACGCACATGGGCGTTCGACCGGGTCACGCTCCCGGGACGGTAGAAAAAGGTATCGACCGCCTCGAAAAGTGCATACCACTTCTCGTGCTTGCCGCCTTTGACAAAATGGTGCTCGATCGAATCGAGGTATTGACGCAGCCCCATGCTCAGCCTTCCTTCTCGATGCGGGCCAGGGTATCCCGCAGGATCGGACCGTATTCATATTTGCCGGCGCACACATAGGTGCACAGCGCCAGATCGTCTTCGTCCAGCTCGAGCGCACCGAGCTTCTGTGCCATTTCGGTATCGCCCACGACCAGATAGCGCAGCAGCTGGGTCGGGAGGATGTCCAGCGGCATCACCTCTTCGTAGTTGCCGATCGGCACCATGGCCCGCGGGCTGCCGTTGGTGGTGGTGGTCATGTCCAGACGCTTTTCGCCCAGCAGCTTGGAGATGAAGATATTCATCACCGAATGCTTGTTGACCCCAGCGCGCATGAAATGCATGAACTCGCGATCGTCGCCCTCCTTCAGGCAGGAGACCTGCTGGTGAAAGGGGCCCAGATAGGCCAACGCGTCGCGTGCGGTGCGCCCGCCGAAGACCGATCCGGAAATCACCCGGTTCTTGCCCCCTTTCAGCATCCCCTCCGTAAGCTCGGCGAGACTGGCGCCGACCCGGGTACGCAACAGGCGCGGCTGCTTGACCACCGGCCCGGCCAGCGACACCACCCGCTCGACATGGAGCTGCCCGGTGGTGAACAGCTTGCCGATGGCAATGACATCCTGCGCGCCGACATACCACACCGACCGCCGCTCGCTGACCGGCGTCAGAAAATGGATATGCGTGCCCGGCAGGCCTGCCGGATGCGGCCCGTCGAAATCGGCCCGCTTGATCTGCGACACGCCGTCCGGCAGCGCGATCTTGGCGCCGGAAGAGGCACACACCCAGACCGCACCCTCGGTCAGGTGCGACAGGACCGTCAGGCCATTCTGGAAATCGACCGGGTGCTGAGCCACCACCAGGGCCACGTCGGCAGCCAGCGGATTGGTGTCCATGGCGGTGACGAGGATGGCATCGGGCGTGTTGTCAGGATCGGGCACCTTGCTGAACGGACGTGTGCGCAAGGTCGTCCACAAACCCGACGCACAAAGCTGCGCCACGACTTGTTGACGGTCCAGACCGGCGAGTGCGGCCGCATCGTGTGCCCCGAAATCCACCGCCTCCTCGGCGTCATCGATCCGGATGACCGCCGACAGCAGCGCGCGACGCGCGCCACGGTGGATGGCAACGACTTCGCCGCCGGCGGGTGCGGTGAAACACACACCCGGCAACTTCTTGTGCTCGAACAACGCCTGACCGCGCTTGACGCGATCGCCCTCGGCAACGCGCATGGTCGGCTTGAGGTCGATGTAGTCCACACCGACGACCGCAACATGCTGAACTGGCACTGCCTCATGGATGCGCTGCTCAGGCACTCCGCTGATGGGTAGATCCAAGCCTTTCTGGAGCCTGAAATGCATGAAAACGTGACCTATCGATTGAGAGTGAGCAACAGGGCCACCGCCGTATCGACAAGATCACGGCGCCCCCCAGAGCAAAACGAGTCGATTTTACCGATTGAAGGGCCATGCATCCAACTTTATGGAAAATCGTTGCGCGAGCACCCAACCGACCAAGCACACTCTTCCCGGAACGTGCAAGCGCTCCCGTCAAGTGAAATCAACTTTCAACCAACGGAATACGCGCGCCGATCAGATGCCGACCCGGACGCCGTGCCCACGCCGGCAACCCATGTGTGATTTTTGATACACTCGGCGACCATCCGACGAACGGCTAAAAGCGGGGCTTTCGCAGCCTTTTCAGCCCCTCGGTTTGCACTGCCCCGGCTCGCTCGAAAAGCGCCAACGCCTGCAACGGCGCAGCTTGCGCCCGACCAGGGTAGCAATATGCTCGCCGGCATATCCAGGCACCAGTCCCGACCACCCTGATTAGATATTCAAAAGAACTAGCCAAAGATTGCGAAAAAATGCTTGTGTGGTTTCGATGGAGTTTTTTATACTCGCCACGTCGTATGACCAAAGTAGTACATCGAACTCTTTTCAGGAATTCCGGTCATACCCCGGTGAAATACGCAACATCGATATGCGAGGAACCCATCATGAAATCCAGTGACAAGATCGACGTCCGCGAAGTGCGGCGCAAACTCGGCCTCAATCAGTCCCAGTTCTGGTCGCGCATCGGCGTCACCCAGAGCGGCGGATCCCGTTATGAGAGCGGCCGCAACATCCCCCGCCCGGTGCAAGCCCTGCTGCGCCTGGTGCACATCGAACAGGTCGACATCGAGAAAGTGAAGCGTGACGACATGGAGATGGCCGAGTACCTGAAGAAGTCCAACCCCGAGTTGTACAAGACGCTCAAGAAAGAAGCCCGCGCTGCGCGCAAACCAAAGAAGGCCTGACCGGACCCGATCCGGCGCTCAGGGGCTGACGCGAACCGTCAGCCCTTTTTCTTTGATGCGCTCGGCAATCGTCATCAACACCGACTCCGGCAGCGCGGACACCCGCGGCGCTTCGGGCTGCATCGAGACCCGCGCCACGCCGTAGAGCAAGACCCCCTGCAAGGCATCGACACCTGCCGCCGCGATACAGTCCACATAGGCATCGATCGCCGCCGTATCCGGCGCCTCGCCATCCCAGGCGAACATGCAGGTCTGCACCCAGGTCGGACACAGCCCGGCACACAGCGCCAGCGCACGCGACACCGAGGCCGGATCGAGCTCCACACCGTTGATCCGGGCGATATCCTCGCGCCGCCCGCCGTCGACCTTGAACCACACCTCCCCGCCGCCGGCCGCCAGCCGCCGCAGGCCTTCCTGCACCGCCTCGCGCCGCACCAGGCTGCCATTGGTGATCAGGCGAACCGGCACCTTCGCCAGGCCGGCCGCATCACGAATCGCCAGCACATCCGCGACGATCTCGGCAAAGGCCTTGGCGCTGGTCGGCTCGCCATTGCCGGAAAAGGCGATGTCCTGAATGGTCCGCAAGCCCTCCGGCACATGCTGTTCCATGTAGTCGCCGCTGACCAGTGCGTCCAAAAACCCGGTCAGCTCCGAGCGCAGCAGCGCCCGGTCGATGTCGGGCGCCGCCCCACGCACGAGACCCGGCACCTGGCAATAGACACAATGCCAATTGCACGCATTGTTGGGATTGAGATTGATGCCGACCGACACCCCGCCTGCGCGACGCGACAGCACCGGATAGACGTAAGTCATACCTGCGAAATCCCGCCGGTGATCCGACACCTTCAGTTGCGTCATGCCTGCCATCCTCGCCTGCCAAAAAGCTCGTTGGGAAGCCCCAATGATATAGAATTCGGCCCCAGATCAAGGGGAAACCAATGCGCATCACCCGCCGACTGGAATTCGACGCAGGCCATCGGATTCCCGACCATGCCAGTCAGTGCAAACACCTGCACGGGCACCGCTACGTCATCGAGATCACCCTCACCGGCGACATCATCCGCGCCGACGGCAACCCGGCCAACGGCATGGTCATGGACTTCGGCGACATCAAGCGCATCGCCAAGGAACACTTGGTCGATCTGTGGGACCACGCCTTCCTCGCCTATCGTGGCGACACGCCGATCGTCGACTTCCTCGCCACCCTGCCCGGCCACAAGACCGTCCTGCTCGACGCCGTGCCGACCGCCGAAAACCTCGTCGTCATCGCCTTCCGCCTGCTCGACGCCCAGTATCGCGACACCTTCGGCAACCATCTGCGCCTGGAGCGGGTGCGCCTGTTCGAAACGCCCAACTGCTGGGCCGATGCAACCCGCGACATGATCTGAGCATCGCGCGCCATATCGGTGCGCACGGCCGCGCGGCATGCCTCGCGACGGTGAAAAATCCCGCGATCTGCACCGGTTTTCAAGCGTTTACAGCTGGCACGAAGTGTGCGAACAGCCCGCTGACAGCGTCTCTCCGGATATCCGATGCCGCAGCTCCACCGCGCCCCGCAGTCCAACGGCCAACGCACAAGCCCTGTCGCGAGCAGGTCGAATGCCGCGCGGGCCGGCCTCCCCGGCAGCGCGATCCTTGCTATGCTGACTCACAACCCGAGGCCGCCTCGCATCCATCAACCGATCCGCCCCGTCGGCGCGCGCCGGCATCGTACTGAGCAGCAGATAAAGCGATGGCCCCGCCACCTGCCATTGCGCCGAATTCCGACCCCACCGACTACAGGAGTCCAACCGTGTCGATCCACGTTGCCCTGAATCACGTCACCGAATACCACTACGATCGCCCGGTCAAGCTCGGCCCGCAGGTCATCCGGCTGCGCCCCTGCCCGCATTCGCGCACACCGATCCGCGCCTACAGCCTGAAAGTCACCCCCGACGACTACTTCCTCAACTGGCAGCAAGACCCGCAATCGAACTGGCTGGCGCGGCTGGTGTTTCCGAACCCGACCGAATCGCTGCGTATCGAGGTGGACGTGGTAGCCGAGATGTCGGTGATCAACCCCTTCGACTTCTTCCTCGAACCGCACGCCGAAGAGATCCCCTTCACCTACGAAGCCTGGCAGCGCCACGAGTTGGCGCCCTATCTGTATTGCCTGCCACTGACCGACGGCAGCGCGCCGCTGTTCGCCAAGTATCTCGACAGCGTGGATCGCACGCCGACACGCAGCGTGGATTTTCTGGTCGCCATCAACCAACGCGTGCAGCAGGACATCGCCTACACCATCCGTCTCGAACCGGGCGTCCAGACGCCCGAAGAGACGCTCGAAAAACGTCTCGGCTCCTGCCGCGACTCGGCCTGGTTGCTGGTCCAGTTGCTGCGCCATCTCGGGCTCGCGGCGCGCTTCGTCTCGGGTTACCTGATCCAGCTCACCCCCGACGTGAAAAGCCTCGACGGTCCGCAGGGCACCGAGGTCGATTTCACCGATCTGCATGCCTGGTGCGAGGTCTACCTGCCCGGCGCCGGCTGGATCGGCCTCGACCCGACCTCCGGCCTGTTCGCCGGCGAAGGTCACATTCCCCTGTCCTGCACCCCCGAGCCCGCCTCGGCGGCGCCGATCACCGGCGCGGTCGATGAGTGCGAGGTCGAGTTCGCGCACTCGATGGAGATCTCGCGCATTCACGAGGCGCCGCGCGTCACCAAACCGTACACCGAGGCCCAATGGTCGGCCATCGAAGCGCTCGGTCACCGCATCGACGAGGTGCTGGTGGCCGAGGACGTGCGCCTGACCATGGGCGGCGAGCCCACCTTCGTCTCCATCGATGACCCCGACGGCGCCGAGTGGAACACCGAAGCCCTCGGCCCGACCAAGCGCCTGCTGGCTGCCGACGTCTTCCATCGCCTGCGCGAAAAGTACGCGCCCAACGGCCTCACGCACTTCGGCCAGGGCAAGTGGTATCCCGGCGAACAGTTGCCGCGCTGGAGCCTGAACTGCTTCTGGCGCACCGACGGCGAGCCGATCTGGCACAACCCGGCGCTGATGGCCGACGAAAAGAAAAACGACGGCGTCAACGCCGACACCGCCGCCCGCTTCCTGCGCAAAGTGGCCGAGCATCTCGGGCTGGCAGCGCGCCATGTGTTCCCGGCCTTCGAAGATGTCTACTACTACCTGTGGCGCGAGCGCAAGCTGCCGGTCAACGTCGATCCTTTCGATTCGCGCCTCAAGGATCCGCTCGAGCGCGAGCGCCTGCGCCAGGTGTTCGACCGCGGTCTGGATGCCGCCATCGGCCATGTCCTGCCGGTAGCCAAAGATCCCGCCTCCGGTCGTTGGCGCAGCGGCGAATGGTTCTTGCGCAACGAGCGCTGCTACCTGATCCCCGGCGACTCACCGGTCGGCTATCGTCTGCCGATCGACTCCCAGCCCTGGGTCAAGGAGAGCGACTACCCGCACGTGCTGCCGCCCGACCCGATGCAGGCGCATGGCGCGCTGCCGCCACGCGTTCAGATCACTGAACAGTTGCGCGCCCGCCGGCAGGCCCACCTGGGCCTCACCGCCACACCGGTCGACATGGCCCATGCACCGACGCCGGGCGAATCGGCCGACTGGATCACCCGCCTGGCCATGTGCGCCGAGCCGCGCGACGGCCGCTTGTATGTCTTCATGCCGCCGACCGAAACGCTGGAGGACTATCTCGAACTCGTCGCTGCGGTCGAAGCCGCCGCCGAGTCCATGAACCAGCCGGTCATCCTCGAAGGCTACGAGCCGCCCAAGGACCCACGCATCACGGTGTTCCGCGTCACGCCCGACCCGGGCGTCATCGAGGTCAACATCCACCCGGCCGGCCGTTGGGACGAACTGGTCGAGCGCAGCACGCATCTGTACGAAGCGGCGCGCCTGAGCCGGCTGAGCACCGAGAAGTTCATGATCGACGGTCGCCACACCGGCACCGGCGGCGGCAACCACTTTGTGCTCGGC
The DNA here is from genome assembly GCF_018524365.1 of Denitromonas iodatirespirans. Taxonomy (GTDB): domain Bacteria; phylum Pseudomonadota; class Gammaproteobacteria; order Burkholderiales; family Rhodocyclaceae; genus Nitrogeniibacter; species Nitrogeniibacter iodatirespirans. The sequence goes on along the minus strand of NZ_JAEKFT010000009.1, from coordinate 132,117 downwards.
GGCGCCACGCCGGCCGACTCGCCCTTCCTGCGCCGGCCCGACCTGCTCGCCAGCCTGATCGCCTACTGGCACAACCACCCCAGCCTGTCCTACCTGTTCTCGGGTCTGTTCATCGGCCCCAGCAGCCAGGCGCCGCGGGTGGACGAGGCGCGCAACGACAGCCTCTACGAGCTCGAACTGGCCTTCCGGCAGATGCCCGACGCCAGCCGCGAATCCCTGCCTTGGCAAGTCGACCGGCTGCTGCGCAACTTGCTCATCGATGTCACCGGCAACACCCACCGCGCCGAGTTCTGCATCGACAAGCTCTACTCGCCCGACGGCGCCACCGGCCGCCTCGGCCTGCTCGAACTGCGCGCCTTCGAGATGCCGCCGCATGCGCAGATGAGCCTCGCCCAACAACTGCTGCTGCGCGCGCTGGTCGCCCGCTTCTGGCAAACGCCCTACCGCCCCGACCGCCTCGCCCGCTGGGGCACCGAGCTGCACGACCGCTTCATGCTGCCGCACTTCGTGGCGCAGGACTTCCACGACGTCATCGAAGAGACCCGCAACGCCGGCTTCCCGCTCGAGTTCGCCTGGTTCGCTCCGCACCTGGAATTCCGCTTCCCGCGTCATGGCGAATTCACCGTGCGCGGCATGACGGTCGAAGTGCGCCACGCCCTCGAACCCTGGCATGTGATGGGCGAAGAAGGCGCGGCCGGCGGCGCGGTGCGTTTCGTGGATTCCTCGGTCGAACGCCTGCAGATCAAGGTCACCGGCATGGCGCCGGACCGCTACCGGCTCACCTGCAATGGCGAGGCCGTGCCGCTGCAGAACACCGGCACGGTTGGCGAATACGTTGCCGGCATCCGCTATCGCGCCTGGCAACCGCCCTCCTGCCTGCACCCGCTGATCGGCGTGCATGCGCCGCTGGTGTTCGACCTGGTCGACACCTGGTCGCAACGCTCGCTGGGCGGCTGCCAGTACCATGTGGCCCACCCGGGCGGGCGCAGCTTCGAGACCTTCCCGGTCAATGCCTTCGAGGCCGAAAGCCGGCGGCTGGCGCGCTTCTTTGCCTTTGGCCACACCCCGGGCAAGATCGAGGCGCCGGCGGTGACCACCAATCCGGAGTTCCCCTTCACCCTCGATCTGCGGCGGCACTGACGCCGAGTGGCCTGCCCGGACCGCCTCGGCGGCCCGGGCACAAACAGAGGCTCGCCGGGCACCGGCCGGGGTCGAGCAGTTCAGGGGATCGATGCTTCGTGAGGCGCTATCGCGTCATGGGATGGTTTGTGCGTTCCGTCGTCTCGCCGGCCGATCACATCCGGCCCAACTTCCGGTACAAGGTGTTGCGGCTGATTCCCAGCCGGCGCGCGGCCGCCGAGACATTGCCGCCCTCTTCTTCCAGCACCTGGTCGATGGCCCGCCGTTCGATGGTTTCGAGCGACTCGGCGCCTTGCAGCGGCGCCACCTCGATCCGTCGCGCCCGTGGCTCGGCCTTGTCGAGCAGTTCGTCGCCATCGCTCTCCATGGCGAACAGCTCCTCGGGCAGATGCGACGAATCGATCACGGTTTCATCGTCGTCGAGCAGTGCCACGGCCACGCGCAGGGCGTTGTGCATCTGGCGGATATTGCCTGGCCAGCCGTAGCGTTCGAAGAACTCGAGCACCTTCTCCGAGACGGTGATGTCGCGCATGCCGTCGGTTTCGATGGTGATGATATTGGCGACGATGGCGCGGATGTCGTCGCGCTCGCGCAGTGACGGGAGCGTCACGGTGAGGCCGTTGACCCGGTAGTACAGATCCTGCCGGAAGGCGCCGGTCTTGACCGCATCGACCAGATTGCGGTGGGTGGCACACACCAGCGAGATATCCACCGGCACCGGTTTGGCACCGCCGAGCGGGATCACGACCCGGTCTTGAAGTACCCGTAGCAGGCGGGCCTGCAGGTTCAGCGGCATGTCGCCGATCTCGTCGAGAAACAGCGTGCCTCCGCAGGCTTGCTGGATCTTGCCGGTATAGCCCTCTTTGCGCGCACCGGTGAAGGCGCCGCCCAGATAGCCGAACAGCTCGGATTCGATCAGGTTCTCGGGAATCGCCGCGCAGTTGAGCGCCACGAAGGGCGCCGCCCGCCGCGGGCCGGCCTCGTGGAAGGCCTTGGCGAACATTTCCTTGCCCACCCCGGATTCCCCCAGGATCAGCAGCGGAATGTCCTTGCCGACCATCCGCGTGGCACGCCGGATGGCGGCGCCCATGCGGGCATCGCCGGTATCCAGGCAAGAAAAACCCACCCGCCCCTCCGTACACTCCGGCTTGCGCGGACGGGCCGGAGCGCTCACCGCGGGGCTCGGCGTGGCGACCGGACGCGGCGGCACCAGCACCGCCGGCAGGTTCATGCGTGCATACACCCGTTCGCCATGACGGCATGGCAGCGACGACAAGGCATGCGGATCGCGCACGCTACGATCGACGAACATGCCGAAGGGTTGGTCGAACAACATGCCGAAATCCACCTTGCCCAGCATGTTGCGGTTGAGTTGGAGCAGATCGAGCGCGCAACGATTGGCGCCGAGCAACTCGCCGCCTTGGTTGAAGGCCAGCATCCCCTCCTGCAAGGAGCCCACATATTCCATGCGCGGATGGAAGAACACCAGGAGTTCCCGACCGAACTCGGCCTCGAACAGGCGCTTTTCGAGCAGCTGGGCCGACATGCGTACCAGCCCGAGCGTGTGGCGCTCGTACGAGCGCGAATCGCCGGAAATGTCGAGCACGCCGAGCAACTGCCCCGCGGCATCGAAGATGGGCGACGCACTGCAGGTGAGAAAGGCGTTGCAGTCGAAGAAGTGTTCGGCGCCGACCACCTCCACGGGTTGCTGCTCGGCGATCGCGGTACCGATGGCATTGGTGCCGCGCTGCCCCTCGCCCCACTGCGCCCCGGCCTTGAGCGCCACCTTGTCGGCCCGATTCACGAAATCGGGGTCGCCCAGCCCTTCGAGCACCAGGCCGTTGCTGTCCGAGAGGATCACCACACTGCCGGTCGAACGGATCTGCTCATACAGGTGGCTGAGCACGCCGCGCGCATGCGACAGCAGGAAGGCATTACGGTCGCGGATTTCGCGCAACTGGGTCTCGGACACCGGGCCGATGTCTTTGGCCGACGGCACATGGGCGTCCAGGCCGATCTGCACGCAGCGCGACCAGGACTTGACCACGGGGCCGACCACGGGCACGAGCGTATCGGCCGGCGTGCCCTCTTCGAAGAACGCCGTTCGCGCATCTCGGACCCGAAGATCCCGTCCCTCCACCGAGAACAGTGGATTCTCCATATCTCCTCCTCCGTACAGCCGTTTCTTATTTTTTTTCTGATAGTTATGGGGGCCTGTTCATCAACGTAACACTTGCTCCAAGGTGGAGCAAGCGGGACAGGTCCCGGTGATTCGTCATCACGCAACTACTATGCCAGCCGATACTTACGAAGGCCTGACCCCCGGTGCGGACCGGCGCTGTGGCATGAGACTTGACCAACCCGAACAACTGGCACAGCCTTTGCGGGGGAAGGGCACAGCGCTGCCACCACGCAGCAGATTGCACTCAACCCACGCAAGAGGACTCAGCCATGACTCACTTCCCCTCTCTCCGCCCGCTTCGTCACGCAGCGGCGATTCTCGCCCTGGGCCTGTCGAGCCAAGTATTTGCCCATGGCGACGTCACCCCCCAGGCCGTCGACACCTCGACGCTCAAGCAGATCGGCACCGAGTGGCTCGCCGAGAACCCCTACCGCGGCGACAAGGAAGCCATCCGCATCGGCGACTCCGCCTACAACCAGAACTGTGCCCGCTGCCACGGGCTGGGCGGCATTTCCGGCGGTATCGCACCCGACCTGCGCATGCTGCCCGAAGGCGCCGAGGGCGACGAGATCTTCATGCAGCGCATCCGCAACGGCGCCACCCGCAATGGCAAGGTTTACATGCCTCCGTTCGAAGGTATTCTTCAACAGGAGGCCATGTGGTCGATCCGCGCCTGGTTGGAGACTGTCCATGAAGAATGATCCTTTCCGCCTGTTCCGCCACGGTCTGGCCGTGGCCGCCTGCCTGGTTGCCGGCGTGAGCTACGCGGCAGCGGCCGACGCGCTCGAAGTCCAGCAGCCCGGTCGCCTGCGTATCGCCGTGTATGCCGATTTCCCGCCTTATTCCCACAAGGGGAAAGGGGTAGACATCGCCATCGGCCGAGAGTTGGCCAACCGCCTCGGGCTGGCGGCCGATGTCGTCGAAGTGGCCGCCGACGAGGACATGAACGACGATCTGCGCAACATGGTGTGGAAGGGGCACTACCTGGGCACCCGGCCAGGTGACGTGATGCTCCATGTGCCGGTCGACCAGTATCTGGCCGAAAAGAACGACAAGGTCCGCATCTTCGCCCCCTATCATCTCGAATCGCTCGCCGTGGCGCGCGATCCGGCCCGCGTCCCGCCGGTCAAGGGCTCGGCGGCCACGGCCCTGGAAGTGTTCACCCGCGAGAAGATCGGCGTCGAAACCGCCAGCCTGGCCGACGACTTCCTGCTCAGCGTGCTCAATGGCAGGCTGCGTGACAACGTGGTGCACTTCAAGACGGTGGCCGACGCGGTCGCTGCGCTCAAGGCGGGCACCATCGCCGCCGTGATGGCGTCGCGTGCCGAGGTCGAAGGCGCACTGGGCGCGCCTGGCAAGATCGACGTCAGTACCGTCGCCATGCCTGAGCTGCGCATCAAGGGCTGGGCACTGGGTATGGCCGTCAAGGCCGACAACACCCAGCTGGCCGACGCGCTGTCCAAGGCGATGGTCGACATCCAGCGCGACGGTACGCTCGGCCGCATCTTCCGCGAGCACGGCGTCACGCATCAAACCCCTTGAACCCCCTGAAACAACGATCGATGGACTCACCGTCGACGAGGAGACATCCATGAGAACACCCATGCTGCGAACCAGCCTGACCGTGATGCTGAGCGCCTTGAGCAGCCTGGCACTGGCCGCGCCGTTTGCCTATGTACCGAATGAAAAGTCTGGCACCGTCAGCGTCATCGACACCGCCAACGACACCGTCACCCGCACGCTGACCGTCAGCGAGCGCCCACGCGGCATCGCCATCGCGCCCGATGGCAGCCGCCTGTACCTCACCAATTCACCGACCGAAGCGCTGATCGTCGTCGATCTGGCCTCCGGCAAACCGGTCGATAGCTGGAAGCTGGGCGACTCGCCCGAGGGGCTGTACATCTCGCGCGACGGCAAGCTGCTCGCCGCGGCGGTCGAAGAGGACAACAGCGTGGCCCTGCTCGAAGCGGCCACCGGCAAGACGCTGGCGCACATCAAGGTCGAGGGCGAAAACCCCGAGCACGCGGTATTCAGCCCCGACGGCAAGTGGCTCTACGCCAGCGCCGAAGACGCCGAACAGGTCGACGTGATCGACGTCGCCGCCATGAAGCAAGTGGGCCACATCCCGGTCGCCAAACGGCCCCGCGGCATCGGCTTCACGCCCGACGGCAGCCGTGCCTATGTCGCCTGCGAGCTGGCCGACACGGTGTTCGCCATCGATGTGGCCTCGCACAGCGTGATCGCCAAGATCCCCGCCGGCAAGTTCTCCAACGGCATCACCGTCAGCCCCGACGGCAAGCGGGTTTACGTCTCCAACGGCAAAGACGCCACGGTGATGGCCATCGACACCGCCAGCAACACCGTGGTGGGCACCGTACCGGTCGGCAAGCGCCCGTGGAACATGGCGATCACCCCCGACGGCGCCAAGCTCTACGTGGCCAACGGGCGCTCCGACAGCGTCACCGTGATCGACACCGCCAGCCTCAAGGCGATCAAGGACATCCCGGTCGGCAGCTTCCCCTGGGGTGTGGTGATTCAATGAGCACGCGCTATGGGCGTGTCGCCATGGGCCTGCACTGGCTCATGGCGGTGCTCGTGATCGGCATGATCGGCTGGGGGATGTGGATGGCCGATCTGCCCAAGGGGCCGGAGCGCGGCTGGGCCTTCGGCATCCACAAGTCCTTCGGCCTGCTCGCCCTGCTGCTGATCGCCGTCCGGCTGGGCTGGCGCATCGGCCACCGCCCGCCGCCCAATCCCGCACTCACCGGGCTCGAAACCCGGCTGGCCAATGCCACGCATCATCTGCTGTATACGCTGCTGGTGCTGGTCCCGGCGATGGGGCTGACCTCGGTGAACTTCACCAAGTATCCGCTCAAGTTCTTCGGTATTCCCCTGCCCAAGCCGGGCTGGCCGGACGAGACGCTCAACGCGCTGTTCAGCAGCACCCACAAGGTGCTGGCGTGGACGCTGGCGGCCTTGATCGTGCTCCATGTCGCGGCAGCGATCCGCCATGCACTGCGACGCGACGGCACACTCCAGCGCATGCTTCCGGCTCGACGCGGCGCGGAGTAGTTCTGTCCAAAGATGCAACACCTGCTCCAATGTGGAGCAGGTGTTACATATGACACATCACCTGCCGGCCGGCATCAATCGTCACGCGGCCCGATCCAGGCGAACGGATTGTGGGCCAGCTCCCACAGATAGCCGTCCAGGTCCTTGAAATAGCCGCTGTAACCGCCCCAGAAGACCTTCTGCGGCGTCTTGACCAGCGTGGCGCCGGCCGCCAGCGCCTGCGCCATGACCTGATCCACCTCCGCTTCCGAGGCCAGATTGTGGGCCAGTGCGAAACCGGGAAAGCCGCCACCCTCGGCACTGACCTGGGCATCCTCGGCCAGCGCCTCGCGCCCGTAGAGCCCGAGCCAGGTGCCATTGAGGGTGAAGAACGCCACCGTCGGCGGCGACTCCATGCGCGGAAAACCGAGGCTTTCGTAGAAATGGATGGCGGCGGGCAGATCGCGCACCCCCAGGGTGATCATGCTGATGCGAGGTTTCATGCGTCATGCGCTCCTTGTCGAAAATTCATCCATCTGCTGTCGCTCGCGCCACACCTGCGCCGACAGGTGGTACCAGCAATGCGCTCTGAGCGGGCTGCCGACAGGCACCGACGGGTGCATGAACTGCCCCGCCTGGCGCATGCCGAGGCGTTTCATCAAGGCCCGGGAACGGGCATTGCCGAGGGCCGTGAATGACACGATCTCGGCCAGCGCCAACCGGCCGAAGCCAACCGCCAGCACGCCCTCCGCCGCCTCGCCCGCGTAGCCCTGCCCCCAGTGCGGCAGGGCCAGCCGCCAGCCGATCTCGACACAGGGCGAGAACGGCAAGATCACCATCGGCACATGCAGGCCGACAAAACCGATGAACGCGCCGCTGGCCTTCAGTTCGACCGCCCAGAAGCCCCAGCCACGCTCTGCAATGAGCGATTCGCAACGCTCGGCCAGCGCGTCGCTGCCGGCACGCGACAGCGGCGACGGAAAATGCGCCATCACTTCCGGGTCGGCGTTGAGCGCCGCAAACGGCGCCCGATCGGATTCCTGCCACTGACGCAAGCGCAAACGGGGCGTTTCGAACTCGATGATTTCCCGCGGTGCCGGCATCCCGTGCATCGTCTCTCCCGAACCGTCTTGTCGTCCCGACCGATGTCTACAGCATACGAAGCCCCTCGGAGCACGTCCACATCAGATGGCCGCGCAACGCAAAACGGGCCGGTCTGCCGGGCTGATGCGCATCAGCCCGGCAGACCGGCCCGTCAAGGGTCCGGCAAACGGCGTCGGCTTACTTCTCGGCGCCGGCCAGGATCCAGTCGATCGCAGCCTTCAGGTTCTCGTCGCTGATCTTGGCCTCGTCGTTCGGCGTCATGGGAATCTGCCCCCACACACCGGCGCCGCCTTCGCGGACCTTGGCAAACAGCTTGGCGGGCGCGTCAGCCTGGCCGGCGTACTTGGCGGCGATTTCGCGATAGGCCGGGCCGACCATCTTCTTTTCGAGCGCATGGCAGCTGACACAGCGCGCTTTCTTGACGATGTCGTAGGAGGCCGACGCGGGCAGCGAAACCCCGAGGGCCAATGCAGCAACGATGAGCATGTGGGTGCGCATGAAACAATCCTTTCGATGATTGGGTCAGACCAGGCCGGCGGCTTCGAGCTCGGCCCACTCCGAATCGGTAAATAGACGGGATCGGGTGTGAAACGAGACGCCTTCGGGCCCTTCGAGCGAGAAGGTGCCGCCGCCACGCGCGTCGATCACGTCGATGATCAGTTGGGTGTGTTTCCAGTACTCGTATTGCGAGCGGCTGATGTAGAACGGGCAACCGCCGATCTCGCCGAGTTTCACGTCGGCATCGACGGTGAGCTCGCCCTTCAGGTAGCAGTTGGCAGCGCTGCCGTCGCAGCAACCGCCCGACTGGTGAAATATCAGGTCGGGCCCGTGCTTGGCCTTGAGCCGTTCGATCAGGGCCAGTGCGGCGTCGGTGGCAATCACTCGGTCGATCATGAAACGCTCCTTGGACAATCTGCCGGTCAAGAAAAACGGGGCGGCCTAAGCCGCCCCGAAAGACTCCTGACTGCGAGGAGGGAGAACACGGTGTGCGACCAGACCCGGGGCATCCGCGTCTGGCCGCCTGCGGCTCGCGCTTAGAAGAAGCCCAGCTTCTCTTCAGCGTAGCTGACCAGCAGGTTTTTGGTCTGCTGATAGTGGTCGAGCATCACCTTGTGCGTCTCGCGGCCGATGCCGGACTCCTTATAGCCGCCGAAGGCCGCGTGGGCCGGATAGGCGTGATAGCAGTTGGTCCACACCCGGCCGGCCTGGATGGCGCGGCCCATGCGGTAGGCGACGTTGCCGTTGCGGCTCCACACACCGGCGCCCAGGCCATACAGGGTGTCGTTGGCGATCGCCAGCGCTTCGGCCTCGTCCTTGAAGGTAGTCACGGCCAGCACCGGGCCGAAGATCTCTTCCTGGAAGATGCGCATCTTGTTGTGGCCCTTGAACAGCGTCGGCTGGACGTAGTAGCCCTCGGCCAGTTCGCCGCCCAGCTGGGCGGTGCTGCCACCGCACAGCACGGTAGCGCCTTCCTGACGACCCAGATCCAGGTAGGAGCTGATCTTGGTCATCTGCTCACGCGAGGCCTGAGCACCCATCATGGTTTCGGTGTCGAGCGGGTTGCCTTGCTTGATGGCCTTCACACGAGCCAGGGCGCGGTCCATGAATTCGTCGTAGATCGACTCCTGGATCAGCGCGCGGCTCGGGCAGGTGCACACTTCGCCCTGGTTGAAGGCGAACAGCACCAGACCTTCGATGGCCTTGTCGAGGAAGCCGTCGTCCTTCGCCATCACATCCTCGAAGAAGATGTTGGGCGACTTGCCGCCGAGTTCCAGCGTGGCCGGGATCAGGTTGTTGGCAGCGGCCTGGGCGATCACGCGGCCGGTCGAGGTCGAGCCGGTGAAGGCGATCTTGGCGATGCGCTTGCTGGTGGCCAGCGGCATGCCGGCTTCGCGGCCAAAGCCGTTGACGATGTTGAGCACGCCCGGGGGCAGCAGGTCGGCGATCAGCTCGACCAGCAGCAGGATCGACACCGGCGTCGATTCGGCCGGCTTGAGCACCACGCAGTTGCCGGCGCCCAGGGCGGGAGCCAGTTTCCAGGCGGCCATCAGGATCGGGAAGTTCCACGGGATGATCTGGCCGACGACGCCCAGCGGCTCGTGGATGTGATAGGCCATGGTGTTTTCGTCGATTTCCGAGATGCCGCCTTCCTGCGAGCGCAGGCAACCGGCAAAGTAACGGAAATGATCGATCGCCAGCGGGATGTCGGCGTTGAGCGTCTCGCGGATCGGCTTGCCGTTATCGACGGTCTCGGCATAGGCGAGCAGTTCGAGGTTGGCTTCGAGGCGGTCGGCGATCTTCAGCAGCACGTTGGAGCGGGTGGTGGCATCGGCCTTGCCCCACTTGGGGAATGCGGCATGGGCAGCGTCGAGCGCCAGCTCGATGTCCTCGGCGGTCGAGCGGGCGACCTGCGTATAAGGCTTGCCGGAGATCGGCGTCACCACATCGAAGTACTGACCCTTGACCGGAGCGACCCACTTGCCTCCGATGAAGTTGTCGTAACGGGTTTTGTACTGGACTTTGGCGCCAGACTGGCCAGGCATCGCGTAGATCATGGTGTCTCCAGTTATCTGAGATGTATGGGTGCGGACACAGGTCCGTCGCAGAACACCGACGCAGGGGGCGTGCCAGTTCACCTTGGCCGGCCCGTCATCGCCGAAAACCCGCTCTGGGCAAGGCATTGGCGGCACACTGCCTGCGCTGCGCCCCATGCGCCCGATCTGTCCCACACCGCCAGGCTGCTTCGAAAGAGCACACCTGCTCCATGATGCAACGCTTGCGAGCAGGCCGGCCGGCCCGAAACGGCCAGTTCACGGGCACCGACAGGCGGCACGAATCCTGCTGACATCCTTCCCATGTCTACCCGAAAGCCCTCCGAGCCGAACGCGCCGCTGATCCACGCTTCGTGGCAACGCTCGTCGGACTATGGCCTCAGTCCCGAGCACGCGCTGCATCTGGACATCGCCAGCCGTTCACAACTGAGCGAACGGCTCGAGGCCAATGCACGCCTGATGAGTTTCGCCCAGCCGGTCATGGAGCACCTGCACTGCCAGCTCGCCCGTTCGTCGTCCATGGTGCTGCTGGCCGATCGCGACGGTCTGGTGCTGCGCACTGTCGGCGACGGCGATTTTGTCGACCGCGCCCAGCGTGTCGCCCTCGCCCCCGGCGCCCATTGGCGCGAAGCGGTCATGGGCACCAATGCCATCGGCACCGCAGCCCATGAAGAGCGCACCGTGGCGGTCTATGGCGACCAGCATTTCCTGGCGCGCAACCGCTTTCTGACCTGTATTGCCACGCCCATACACACCCCCACCGGGGGCATGCTCGGCATTCTCGACCTGTCCAGCGACGCGCGCGTCACCCTGCCCCATGCCCAGGCACTGCTCACCAGCACCGCCGAGATGATCGAGCACCGGTTGATCGAATCGCTCGACACAGGCCGGGTACTGGTGCGCTTCAGCCCGCATGCCGAAATGCTCGGCACGCCCATTGAAGGCATCGCCGTCTTCGACGACACCGGCCACATGATCGGCTGCAACCGGCGCGCGCGGGCCATCTTGGGTGTCGGCGGCAGCGACCCCCTGCCACATTTCGACGCCTGCTTCCAGCACGACTGGCAGCGTCTGCCCGTCCTGGTCGAGGCCAGCACCATCGCCCCGGTGCACTTGCGGACCTCCCCGCCGCCGGGGCTGTCCGCCCGCCTGCAATGGTGTACCCCACCCAAGCCGATACCGCGCCAGCCGCCCGCCCCACCCCCGGCACCGGCCAAGACGCCCCTCAAGGGCGGCTTCGACCTGCTCGACCATGGCGACCCGCGCATGCAACTGGCCATCCGGCGCGCCCGGCGCGTGGCCGGGCACGACATTCCGCTGCTCATCCAGGGCGAAACCGGTTCGGGCAAAGAGCTCTTCGCCCGCGCCTTCCATGTCGAAGGGCCCCGCAGCCACGCGCCCTTCGTGGCGGTCAACTGCGCGGCCATTCCGGCCACGCTGATCGAATCCGAACTGTTCGGCTACGCCCCGGGCGCCTTCACCGGCGCCAAGGCCAAAGGCGCCCCCGGCCGCCTGCAGGACGCCGACGGCGGCACGTTGTTTCTCGACGAGATCGGCGACATGCCGCTGCCCCTACAGGCGGTACTGCTGCGCGTGCTCGAAACCCGCTGCGTCACCCCGCTCGGCAGCAGCAACGAAATCCCCATCGACATCGCCCTGGTGTGCGCCAGCCACCGGCCGCTGCACACCCTGGTGAGCGACGGCCGCTTCCGCGCCGACCTGCTCTTCCGCCTCAACGGCCTGTCCGTCACCCTGCCCGCCTTGCGCGAGCGCACCGACTTCGACCGCTTTCTCGACTGCCTGCTCGCCGAAGCCGCCGACGGCCGCCCCGTCCGCCTCTCCGAGGCCGTCCGCAGCCAGCTGCGCGCCTATCCCTGGCCGGGCAACGTGCGCCAGCTCAAGAACGCACTGCGGGTCATGGTGGCCTTGCTCGACGACACCGACACCGTCATCGAACCGGCCCATCTGCCCGAAGACCTCGTCACCGCCATGGCCGACACACCTCCCGTGGTCGCAGCCTCGGAGGATCTGCGCAGCTGCGAGCAGCGCCTCGTGCGCGCCTGTCTGCAGCGCCACGGCGGCAATGTCTCGGCCGCCGCGCGCGAGCTGGGCATCACGCGCACGACGCTGTACCGCAAGCTGCGCCAGGACGAAGCCACGCCGGGCGGCAACGCCAACGCCTGAGCCGGACTCACTTCGCTACCGGCTGCAAGGCGATCACCGCCATGCCGACGAGCACGATCGCTGCGCCCGCCACATCCCAACGCGTCAGCGGCACGCCATCGACGAAGCGCAGCCACAGCAGCGCCATGGCGACATACACGCCGCCGTAGGCCGCGTAGGTTCGGCCGGCGGCCATCGGATGCAGCGTCAGCAACCAGGCGAACACCGCCAGCGACACGGCCGCCGGCAGCAGCAACCACAGGCTCCCGCTCTGCCGGATCACCAGCCACGGCAAGTAACAGCCGACGATTTCGGCCAGGGCGGTGAGGGCAAACAAAGCAGCGATGCGTAGCAGATCCATGGTGACAGCTCCGTCGTTCGGGCAGCGCCCGATTGTGACACCGGAGCGCGCCGACGGGCCGTCGGGCGGCGCCCCGAAACTTTTGCGGCGGCGCCCGGCTCACACATAACACCCGACCCGCCGCGGCATGCCTCGGCCGCTGACCGCCGACGCGTCAGGCATGACATCGGACGACACGGAGGCGCCCCACGATGACCGAATCCATCCATCAAACACAGATTGCAGCCGCGACCGCCTACGAAGCGCTGCATGTCCCCGCCCTGTTCAAGCAATGGGCGCAGCCGGTGCTCGACGCGGTCGGGCTGGCCCCTGGCGATCGCCTGCTGGACGTGGCCTGCGGCACCGGCGTGCTGGCGCGCGAAGCGGCCGCGCGGCTGGGCGCCGACGGGCAGGTGACCGGCCTGGATCCCGATCCGGGCATGCTGGCGGTGGCTCAGGAACTGGCGCCCGGCGTCGTGTGGCAAGACGGCAACGCCGAGTCGCTCCCCTTTGGCGACCACAGCTTCGACGCCGTCGTCAGCCAGTTCGGGCTGATGTTCTTTGTCGATCGGCTCCGCGCCCTGGGTGAAATGCGACGTGTTTTGCGGCCCGGCGGGCGGCTGGCGATTGCCGTCTGGGATTCCCTCGCCAATGCCGAGGCCTACCCCATCGAGGTGGCGCTGCTCGAGCGCATCGCCGGCGAACCCGCAGCAAACGCCTTGCGGGCGCCGTTCGTGCTGGGCGACAGGCAGGCACTGGCGAGCTTGGTCGAAGGCGCAGGCTTCGCTTCGGTTGCGGTTGACACCCAGGTGGGCAAGGCGCGTTTCCCCAGTCTTCGCCACATGGTCGAAGCGGATCTGCGGGGCTGGCTGCCGGTGATGGGGGTCACGCTGGACGAGGCGCTCATCCAACAGATCCTCGAAGAGGCCGAGCACGCCCTCCAGGCCTATGTCACGGCGGACGGGCAAGCGGTTTTCGACGCGCCGGCGCATATCGTCACCGCCGTCAGGCCCGCCGCCTGACGGCGGACCCGCCCGGCCGCAACCGCAGCCCCCGGCGGCCACTTCTCTGCCATCATCGTCCCACGGCGCCTCGCACACGAGGCGCACTCGGGCATCCATGAGGAGAGGACCGATGAAGGGCTACCAGATCATTTTTTTCACCCAGCAGGACAAGCGCCATCACCACAAGCCGATGGCCGAATGGCTGATGCTGACCGCGCGAGACATGGGCCTGCGCGGCGCCACCATCCTGGCGGGCAGCGAGGGCTTCGGCCAGCATCGCCGCATCCATTCGGCGCACTTTTTCGAACTGGCCGATCAGCCGCAGGAAGTCGTCATGACGGCGACGGCGGAAGAATGGGAACGGCTCGCCGCCCACCTCACGGCCGAGGGCGTGCGCCTGCCCTATGTGAAGTGCGAGATCGAGTTCGGCATCCTCGGCGAACCCGAGCAGTAAGCGCACCGTGGCCGGCTGCACGCGCGAAACCGCAGGGGCCGGCGTGTGGGCGCCAGCCCCTGCCCGCTTCGCAGAATCGGGCCGCCCTCCCTGGTACGGCCCGCCCCTTTTTACTCCTGGTAGTAACCCACCCCGATCAGGGCGCCGGCCTCGCGGCGCACATACGAGCGCTTCTTCTCGACCGCGTTGGTCACCGGGTTGCGCCACACGTAGTCGACCACCGCCTCCTGGCCGGATTCGGTCTTGTCGATCATCTCCTTGACGATGGCGTCGCCCTCGGCGTCGGTCAGGCCCACGGCGTCGGTCCCGGTCAGGGACGGGTTCATGCCCATGGCGATGAACTTGCCACTGGTCAGATCCACCGCGAACACGTAGAGGTCGTCCTTGACGAAGACGCCGTGGCGGTCGTTGAAGGCGGCGACGGCCTTGTCGAGGCCCTGGGTCTGGGTGTAGCCGATGGCCCGGGTCAGCATCTTCTCGGCGTCGGCCGCGGTGGAGCGCGGCGCGAAGTAGCCCACGCCCAGCACGTAGTCGTCGACCTTGCGCACATAGCTCACCTTGGGCTCGACATGGTTGGTCTTGCGGTTCAGCCACATGTAGCGCACCTGGCCTTCGCCGTTGCGCGCGGTGGTGTCGATCATGTCGCGAAACAGCGGATTGCCGGCCGCGTCGGTGGTGCCCAGCACATTGAGCCCGACCAGCGCTTCGGGCGCCGCGCCGCTGGCGTGGTAAGTGCCCTTGCTGTCGATCACGAAGACGTACAGGTCCTTGTTGACGAAGTTGCCCTTCTGGTTGTTGAAGGCGGCAAAGGCACGCTCGGGGCCGTTGGCCTGCATGTACTTGACGGCCTTGTCGAACATGGCATGGGCTTCGCGCGGGGTGGCGCGGTCAGCGGCGAAGGCGCCAGTGGCCAGACAGAGGCTCAAGGCCGTTGCAGCAGAAATGCTCAGGTATCGGCGGTTCATGGTTTCAGGTTCCCTTGAGAGTTGAAGGTGATGAAAGTCAGCATGGCAGCGAGCTTGGGGTCGGCAGTTCGACCAAGCCATGCCGGGCGGCCAGCCTGAGAAGCGAAAAGTCGGATTCGGTATCGAGCTTCTGGCGCACGGCCGACAAATGGTTGAGCACCGTCTTGTGGCTCAGGTGCATCTGGCTGGCGATGCGCGGCGGCGATTCGCCGCTGGCGGCCATGCGCAATACCTCAAATTCGCGCGGGGTCAGCCGGGACAGTACATCGTCCTTCTCGATCGCCGCATTGGCAAGCGCCTGGGCCACGTCGGGCGACAACACCCGCCGGCCACCGGCCACTTGGCGAATGGCACCGATCAGCTCGCCCGGATCGCTGCTCTTGGTGAGGTAGCCGACGGCGCCGGCGCGAAAGGCCTGGGTGACGAAGCCCGGGCTGTCGTGCATGCTCAGCACCAGCACGCGGATGCCGGGCGCCCGGGCCAGGATGCGACGAATCGCTTCGATGCCGCTGGCACCGCGCAGGCTGAGGTCCACCATCGCGACATCGAGCGCGATATCGCGCGCGGCGGCATAGGCCTCATCGACCGTCGCCGCTTCGGCCATCACGCGCATATCCGGTTCGGCGTCGACGAGACGCCGATACCCTGAACGCACGATGGCGTGGTCGTCGAGAAGAAGAATCCTGATCATGCGCTTTCGCCTCCTGTGCCTTGCTCCAGCAGAAGTTCCCAAGCAATCATCACGCCAGACGGATCGCCATCCTCGAAGCGCAGCTGCCCCCCCACCATGGCCGCTCGCTCGCGCATGCCGCGGATCCCGCACCCGGCATGTCTTTCGAGGGTCTCGGCACGGCCCACGCCGTCGTCGGCGATGCGCAGCACGAGGCGCGTCGCGCCAACCTCCAGGGCAATCTCGACCCGTGTCGCACGGCTGTGCCGCAGCACATTGGTGAGCGCCTCCTGAACCACCCGGTAGAGGGCCAGCGCCGCCTGCGCGGGTAAGCTAGGCAAGGCATCGGGCAGCGCGATGCGGACATTCATGCCGGCCGCCCGCGCGGCCCAGCCATGCGTATAGTCCCGCACCGCCGCCAGCAAGCCCACCTGTTCGAGCCCGTGCGGCCTGAGCCGGGCGAGCAACTGGCGCACATGGTCTTGCACCCGCCCGGACTCGCGCCGGATCTCGGCCGCCGAGTCTGCCAGCGCCTTGGGGTCGGCTCGCCCGGCATTGCGTTCGATATAGGCGGCGGTCACGGCCATCGCGGCAAGCGACTGACCCAGCTCGTCATGCAACTCGCGCGCGATGTCGCGACGCTCCTCTTCCTGGACGCGAATCAAGCGCCGCGTCAGCGCACTCTCGCGCTCGCGGGCAGCAGCCAGGCGGGTTGCCAGCTGATCGATGGCTTGTGAGATCCGCACGAACTCCGGCAACTCGAACTGGGCCGGCGCCGCGCTCGGGCTGCCCTGGTCGATCGCCGCCAGACGCCGTTCCAGCTCGCGCACCGGCGACAAGGCCCGCCCCACGGCCATCCACACGGAGACCAGCGCCACGGCTCCGAAAGCCACCAGCGCGAGCAGCAAACGTGACGCGTCCTGAACGATTTCGGCCACTTCGCTGCGCGGGTCGGCCCGGATCAGGAACACCTCGTCCCCCATCTCGACACGTTGCACCACCGGCTCGGCCAGGCCCTCGCGCTGCAGCCACGCGGCCAGCCAATCGACCAAATCGGTTGATCCGTTCTGGAGCGGTCGCTCCATATCGGAGCGCTCCTGAGTCACCGACAGGTGACGCAGCGGCGCATCGCCGGCCGAGGCCAGCGCCGCCGGCCCCTCGGTGGCGAGCGACAACATCACGCGGGCAAGCCGCGACGAGGCGGCCATCTCGTCGGCCACATCCTCGCGTAGCGACGCTGCCACCAGCGCGCAGGCCACCACCAGCAAGGCCAACAGCACGCTGCCGAGATACAGCAAGAGTTTCCGTCGCAGATCCATCATCGGGTGCCCTCGGTCATGCCTTATTCCCAGCAAGGGACATGCCCGGCAACCGACAGGCACGGGCGCGACCGTCGGGCAAATGCCCACAGCCCCCAGGCCGGGAAAATTTCCCGGCCCGCACGGGACGGGGTCCCGGGCCGACGCGGCATCGCACACCGATACTGAATGCGTCGCCCGTCGCGGCGGTGCCTCGTGCCATCCGGCACCGGAGCGGCGGACATCGCGATACCACATCGATTCTGGAGACAAGGAACAACCATGACACCGACCAACCGCCCCCTGAGGGTTCCCTACCGCCCCCTCGCCATCGCCATTGCCATGAGTCTGAGCCTGCCGGCCGTGGCCGCGAAACCGGTCACCTGGCAAGACATCCAGAACGACCATGCAACGCCTGGCGACGTGCTGTCCTACGGACTGGGTCTCAAGGCCCAGCGCTACAGTCCGCTCACACAGATCAACACCGACACGGTGGCCGCGCTGACACCGGCCTGGAGCTTCTCCTTCGGCGGTGAGAAACAACGCGGCCAGGAAGCGCAGGCGCTGGTGCACGACGGCGTGATCTATGTGACCGCCTCCTACTCGCGCTTCTTCGCCATCGACGCCAAGAGCGGCAAACGGCTGTGGGAATACGAGCACCGCCTGCCCGACGACATCCGCCCGTGCTGCGACGTGGTCAACCGCGGCCCCGCGATCTACGGCGACAAGGTTTTCTTCGGCACACTCGACGCCGCCATCGTGGCGCTCAACAAGGACACCGGCAAGGTCGCGTGGAAGAAGAAGTTCGGCGACCACAAGGTCGGCTACACCATGACCGGCGCTCCCTTTGTCGTGAAAGACCAGAAGAGCGGCAAGGTCCTGTTGGTACACGGCTCGTCCGGCGACGAATTCGGCGTGGTCGGCTGGCTCTTCGCCCGCGACCCCGACACCAGCGAAGAGATCTGGGCCCGCCCGATGGTCGAAGGCCACATGGGCCGCCTCAACGGCAAGGACAGCACCCCCACCGGCGATGCCAAGGCGCCGAGCTGGCCCGACGATCCGAAGTCCCCCACCGGCAAGGTCGAGGCCTGGAGTCACGGCGGCGGCGCGCCCTGGCAGACCGCAAGCTTCGACATCGAGAACAACATGGTGGTGATCGGCGCCGGCAACCCGGCCCCGTGGAACACCTGGAAGCGGACCAAGGAAGGCGACGACCCGCGCAACTGGGACAGCCTCTTCACCTCCGGCCAGGCCTATGTCGACGCCAGCACCGGCGAGCTCAAGGGCTTCTATCAGCACACCCCGAACGATGCCTGGGACTTCTCCGGCAACAACTCGGTGGTGCTCTTCGAATACAAGGACCCGAAGAGCGGCAAGATGGTCAAGGCCTCGGCCCACGCCGACCGCAACGGCTTCTTCTTCGTGACCGACCGGCAAAAGCTCGCCACCGGCGCCGGCTACCCCAACAAGCCCACCTCCCTCATCGGCGCCTGGCCGTTCGTCGACGGCATCACCTGGGCCACGGGCTTCGACCTCAAGACCGGCAAGCCGATCGAGAACGGCAACCGCCCGCCGCAGCCCAAGGCCGGGGCCGACAAGGGCGAATCGGTATTCGTCTCGCCGCCCTTCCTCGGCGGCACCAACTGGATGCCCATGTCCTACAGCCCGGACACCGGTCTGTTCTACATCCCGGCCAACCACTGGGCCATGGACTACTGGACCGAGCACCTCACCTACAAGGCCGGCTCGGCCTATCTCGGCCAGGGCTTCCGCATCAAGAAGCTGCATGACGATCACGTGGGCATCTTCCGCGCGATCGATCCCAAGACCGGCAAGATCGTCTGGGAACACAAGGAAGAGTTCCCGCTTTGGGCCGGCACCCTCACGACCGCCGGCGGCTTGCTGTTCTCCGGCACGTCGGACGGCTACGTGAAGGCCTTCGACGCGAAGAACGGCAAGGAACTATGGAAGTTCCAGACCGGCTCGGGCGTGGTGTCGGTGCCGATCACCTGGGAAATGGACGGCGAGCAGTATGTCGGCATCCAGTCGGGCTATGGCGGCGCCGTGCCGTTGTGGGGCGGCGACATGGCGGATCTGACCCGCCAGGTCACCCAGGGCGGCTCCTTCTGGGTCTTCAAGCTGCCCAAGCAGCTGGCGGCCAGGTAATACGGCAAGCCGGGGCGGCCCCCTGCCGCCCCGGCACCCACCGGAACCCAAGCGATGATTCGATACCGACCCCTTGTGCCCCTGCTCGCGACGCTGCTGACCGGTGGCGTGGCAGCCGGCGAGGCGACGACGTCCGACACGCTGGTGATCAACGGCTGCCCGATCTGGCCATACACCCGCTGTCCGGGGGCCGACCTGCGCCATGCGGACCTGGTGGGCAAGAACCTGGCGGGCGCCGATCTGCGTGGGGCCAACCTCACGCGAGCCGACCTGCGCGGCGCCAACCTCGCCGGCGCCAACCTCGAGGGCGCCAACCTCACCGCGGCCCGGCTGCAAAAGGCCAACGCACCCGCCGCCAATTTCCGTCACGCCAAGCTGATCGGGACCGACTTCGAAGCGGCGCGCCTGATGCGCAGCGATCTGTCCGGCGCCGACCTGACCGGTGCCAGCCTCGAATTCGCCCGGCTGAACTTTGCCTGGCTGGCCGGTGCGCAACTGATCTCCACCAATCTCCAGGAAGCCAAGTTCGCCACCGTCAATCTGCGCGGCGCGCGCATGTCGGGCTGCCTCACCCGCTTCACCATCTTTCCCGACGCCGATTTCGAAGGCTGCCAGGGCTGTCCGACCGACTGGTAGGCCACAGGCTGCAACAGGAGACACCCCATGCCCACCCCCTGCCGCCCGACGATTCTCCCTCTGCCGCCGCGCCTGAGTGCCTGTGCCATCGTCCTCCTGAGCGCTTACGCGCTGCTGCTGCCCGCCCCCTCGCAGGCGGCGGATCTCGCCGCGCCCGATGTCGACACCGCCGGCCTGGCCGCGCTGAGCGACCCCGACACGGAGCGCAACCCCTATCGCGGCGACGCACGGGCGATCGCCATCGGTCGCGAGGCCTTCAACCAAACCTGCGCCGTGTGCCACGGCGCCGATGCCGACGCCCACCGGTCGCCGGCGCCGGACCTGCGTCGCATCGGGCAAAGTTGCCGGCGGGTGGCCGAACCGGCGCTCAGGCTGCGCTGCCAGACCGACGCGGACTACTACTTCCGCAGCACGGTCGAGAAAGGCAAGATCAAACTCGGCATCGAACACATGCCGCCGTGGAAAGGCATCCTGTCGACGGAACTGATCTGGGCGATTCGCAGCTTTGTCGAATCCGCCCCCCGGACGAGCCACCCATGACAGCGGCAACCGCCCGCCCGTCAACGACAAAAGGGCGGCATGCGCGCCGATGCACGCATGCCGCCCCAAGGGCACGAATCAGCGACGGTGGATCAGCTCTTGTGGAGCTTGAACACCCACACCGAACCGCCCTGCTCGAGGAAGTTCACCCGCTTGGCCACTTCGCCGCCCCACAAGGGCACGGCGCCGCCCCAACCGGAGACCACGGCGATGTACTGCTCGCCGTCCTGTTCCCAGGTCACCGGAGGTGCGACCACACCCGAACCAGTCTGGAAGCTCCACACTTCCTTGCCGGTCTTGGCGTCGAGCGCCTTGAGGTAGCCTTCAGGCGTGCCATAGAAGGTCAGGCCGCCACCGGTGGTCAGCACACCACCCCACAGCGGGGCGTAGTTTTTGTTTTCCCACACGATCTTGCCGGTCACCGGATCGACCGCGCGCAAGGCCCCGATGTATTCCTCGTTGAGCGGCTTGATGGTGAAGCCGGCGCCCAGGTAGGCGGCACCCTTCTTGTACGAGACCGGCTCGTTCCAGATGTCCATCGCCCACTCGTTGGCCGGCACGTAGAAATAGCCGGTCTTCGGGTTGTAGGCGATCTGCTGCTGGTTCTTGCCGCCGAGGAAGGATGGTGCGGACAGTACGACCTCGCCTTTCTTGCCATCGGCGCCCTTGGCGGGGTCGCCCGGGCGGTTGCTGTCGTCATACACCGGACGGCCGGTCTTCAGGTCGATGCTCTTCGCCCAGGTGATCTTGTTCACGAAGGGGAAGGCATTGAGCAGATTGCCGTTGGTGCGGTCGAGCACGAAGAAGAAGCCGTTGCGGTCGGCCTTGCCACCGGCCTTGATGGTCTTGCCATCCTTCACGTAGTCGAAGGAGACGAACTCGTTCACCCCGTCGAAGTCCCAGCCGTCATGCGGCGTGGTCTGGTAGTGCCAGACGATCTTGCCGGTGTCCGGGTTGATCGCCACGGTGGCGGAGGAGAACAGGTTGTCGCCCGGGCGCAGGTGGCTGTTCCACGGGGCCGGGTTGCCGGTGCCGGCGAAGATCAGGTTGGTTTCCGGATCGTAGGTCGCGCCGTTCCAGGTAGCCGCGCCGCCGGTCTTCCACAGGTCGCCCGGCCAGGTGGCGTTGGTCGTGCCCGAAATACCGGCCTCTTTGGCCTTGCCGTCGGCGCCGTAGGTGTAGCCCATGTGGCCTTCGACCACCGGGCGGATCCACTTGAGCTTGCCGGTCTTGGCGTCGCGCGCCTCGACCCGGCCGACCACGCCGAACTCGCCGCCCGACACGCCGGAGATGACCATGCCCTTGACGATGATCGGCGCCGCCGTCATCGAGTACCCGGCATGGTAATCGTCGACCTTCTCTTTCCACACGACCTTGCCGGTCTCGCGGTTGAGGGCCACCAGCTGTGCGTCGAGCGTGCCGAAGATGACCAGATCGTCATACAGCGCAGCGCCGCGGTTGACCACGTCGCAACACGGCATGATGCCGTCCGGCAGGCGATGCTCGTACTTCCACAGCTTCTGACCGGTCTTGACGTCGATGGCGTAGAGGCGGCTGTAGGAGGCCGTCACGAACATCACGCCATCATGGATCAGCGGCTGCGACTCCTGGCCGCGCTGCTTCTCCCCGCCGAAGGACATCGACCACACCGGCACCAGATCCTTCACCGACTCGGTGTTGATCTGCTCCAGCGGCGAATAGCGCTGACCCTGCGTCCCCATGCCGAAGGACACCACATCGTTCGCGGTCGTCGCGTCCTTGAGGATATCGGCGTCACTCACGCCCTTTGCCTGAACGCTGCCCATGGCCATCACCGACGCGGCGATCAGCGAAACTGCGGCGGCCCAGTGCTTATTGGATTTGCTCCTGCCTTCCATCGAGTTACCTCCTTGAGTTTTTATGTCCTGCCCGCTCTCGCCCGACAGGGCCAAAACCGGACATGGCAGGGATCTTCCGCAAGAGCCATGCCACGGCACTCGGCCCGCGCCCGCCACGGCGCCAAAAAAACCGCACATTCCCCGCGGCCCCGCCAGTCGCGCCCCTTGAAGCACCCCGCCTGTCACACCTGTCGCAGCGCCGCTGCGCCAGGCGTGCTGCTTCGAAACACGTCAACTGTCCCAAAGTGACACATCACGCCTGACACGCCACCGCGCCATCCGCCCACCAACACCGGCGCCAGCGCGCCTCATCGCCCGTAACGGCACGGAATCCCGGCCGGCCGCCGAGCTGGCACGCGGCTTGCGACGTCATCCCCAAGCCATAGAGCGGGCACACAGTCCGCCGACCCGGAGACATTCATGACTGCGTTGTCACGCCTTGCCGTGTTCGCGCTGGCCCTATGGGCCGCCCACGCACTTGCCGAACCCGACCCGCTCGACTCCGCCCGCTGGGGCGACATGCGCGCCCAGCTGTTCGACGGCGCCACGGTGGTGTTCGACCCGCGTGTCGGCGTCACTGCGCCGCTCACTGCCGAAGACCCGATGAACGTGCCCATCGCGGTGGATGCCTCGGCTTTATCCAATGTAGTTGAAGTTCTGGTGTTTGCCGACTTCAATCCCATTACCAAGGTGCTGGCCTTCCGGCCCCTCGGGGCGCGTGCCGAACTGGCCTTCCGCATCAAGCTGCAGCAGTCCTCGCCGGTGCGTGCCGCCGCGCGTACCGGCGACGGCGTATGGCATGTGGGTGGCACCTGGGTCATCACCACCGGTGGCGGCTGCACCGTGCCGTCCACCGGTTCGGCCTCGCCCGAATGGCAAAGCCGGCTCAACGAAGTCAGCGGCCGCATCTGGTCGCGTCCGGAGGGCAACCGCGTGCGCGTACGCATCATCCATCCCATGGACACCGGCCTGGCCGCCAGCATCCCGGCCTTCTACATCGAGCAGTTGGCCGTCACCGACAGCCAGCAACGCGTGCTGATGGAGATCGACGCCTTCGAGCCGGTGAGCGAAAACCCGCTGTTCACCCTCGACCTGCCGCCCGAGGCCGGCGAGCTGGCCGCGATACGCATCACCGGCCGGGACAACAACGGCAACCGGGTCGACGCGCAGGTGGCCCGATGACACGCCTGCTCGCCCTCCTCGCACTGATCGCCGCGGCCGGCAGCGCCATGGCCGCCGGCTTCGACTACCACCTCGCCCCGCGCCAGATCGCCCCCGGCACCTGGGTGCTCGAAGGCAAGCAGGAAGACTTCACCTTTGCCAACGGCGGGCGCATCGTCAATACCGCCTTCGTCGTCACCGAGGCCGGCGTGGTGGTGATCGACAGCGGCCCCTCGCGCCAGTACGGCGAGCAGACCGTGGCCGCCATCGCCCGCCTCACCGGCCAGCCCATCGTCAAGGTGTGGATCACCCACCACCACCCCGACCACTTCCTCGGCAACCAGGCCTTCCCGCCCGCCACGCTGAGCGCGCTGGCGCAGACCACCACCAGCATCGAGACCGAGGGCAAGGCCTTCAACGAGAACATGTACCGCCTGGTCGGCGACGCCATGCGCGACACCGAGGTGGTGCTGCCCACCCAGAGCGTAGCGCCCGGCACGGTGGACATCGGCGGCCACCGCTTCGAGCTGCTGGCGCTCGACGGCCACACCGCGGGCGACCTGGCGGTGTTCGACCACCGCACCGGCGTGCTCTTCGCCGGCGACCTGGTCTTCCACGACCGCACGCCCACCACCCCGCACGCCACCATCGCTCGCTGGCTCAAGAGCCTCGACACGCTCGACGCCCTGCCCTTCAAGCAGGTCGTGCCCGGCCACGGCCCGGTCGCCGCCGACAACGGCCCCATCCGCCAGACGCGCGACTACCTCCACTGGCTCGACGGCGTGCTCAAGCAAAGCGCCGCCGCCGGCCTCGACATGACCGAAGTCATGCATCTGCCGCTGCCGAAGATCTTCCGCCAGCTGGCGGTGATCGATACCGAATATCCGCGCTCCGTCAGCCACCTGTACCCGGCCGTCGAAGAAGCGGCCCTCAAACCCAGCGCCCACTGATTCCCATGAAACCCGTCCTCCCCCTCGCCCTGCTGATCGCCTGCACCGCCGCCCACGCCGCCGACCCTGCCACCCTCGGCACCGTCGAAGTCGTCGGCACCGCGCCGCTACCCGGTCTCGATGTGCCGGCCGACCACGTGCCCGCCGCCATCCGCACGCTCGACGACCAGGCCCTGCGCAAGGCCGGTGGCGCCTCGCTGGCCGAAAACCTGCAGCGCCGCCTGCCCGGCGTGTCGGTCAACGACATCACCGGCAACCCCTTGCAGGCCGACCTCAACTACCGCGGCTTCACCGCCAGCCCGCTGCTCGGCACGCCGCAGGGCCTGTCGGTGTTCATGGACGGCGTGCGTCTCAACGAAACCTTCGGCGACGTAGTCAGCTGGGACCTGATCCCGCAGTCGGCCATCGCCGACCTCACCCTCGCCCCCGGCGCCAATCCGCTCTACGGCCTCAACACCCAGGGCGGCGCCATCGGCCTGCACACCAAGCGCGGCGACACCCACCCGGGCGGCGAGGCCTCGCTGGAGAGCGGCTCCTTCGGCCGCACCCGGGCCAGCCTGTCGCACGGCGGGTCCAAGGACGAACTGTCGTGGTTCGTCGCCGGCGACGCCCTGCATGACGACGGCTGGCGCGAGCACTCGCCCTCCGAAGCCGGCCAGCTCTTCGGCAAGCTGGCATGGACCACCGCCACCACCGACATCGCCCTCACCCTGGCCCAGGCCAACACCGACCTCATCGGCAACGGCCTGACCCCCACCAGCCTGCTCTCCGAGAACCGCCGCCACATCTTCACCCACCCCGACCAGACGCGGAACCGCAGCACCCTGCTGGCGCTCAGCGCCACCCACTGGCTCGGCGACGCCGACCGCCTCGCCGCCAACGCCTACCTGCGCCGCACCCGCTCGCGCACCCTCAACGGCGACGCCAACGACGACTACGAAGACGCCTACGAGACCTGGGTCGGCGGCGGCATGATCGGCCCGGCCCCGGACGAGACCGGCGTGCTCAACCGCACCGCCACCGACCAGAACGGCGCCGGCCTCGGCCTGCAATGGACGCATTACGCCGAGCGCCACCAGTTCGCCCTCGGCGTAAGCCACGACCGCGGCCATGCCCGCTTCTCGCAGACCGCGCAGGAAGGCGAGCTGACCGACAACCGCGGCGTGGATACCGACGAAGCCAGCGAACTGGAAAACAAGCTCTCCGGTCGTACCCTCACCAGCAGCATCTACCTCACCGACACCGTCGCCCTGGCGCCCACCGTGCAGCTGACCGCCTCGGCCCGCTACAACCACACCCATGTCATCAACCGCGACAAGCTCAATCGCACGGCCCCCAACCTCGATGGCGACTTCACCTACAACAAGCTCAACCCCGCGCTCGGCCTCACCTGGCAGGCCAGCCCGGCGCTGACCGTATATGGCGGCGCCAGCCAGAGCAACCGCGCGCCCAGCCCCATCGAGCTCGGCTGCGCCGACCCGGCCAACCCCTGCACCCTGCCCAACGCCCTGGCCGCCGACCCGTTCCTGGCGCAGGTGGTCACCCGCAGCCTCGAATTCGGCCTGCGCGGCCGTGCCGGCGAGGGCCTGCGCTGGCATGCCGGCCTGTTCCGCGCCACCAACCATGACGACATCCTCTTCGTCGGCACCTCCACCAGCGCCGGCTACTTCACCAACTTCGGCCAGACCCGCCGCCAGGGGCTGGAGCTGGGCGCCAGCGGCAATGCCGGCGTTTTCGACTGGCGTGTCGACTACACCTGGCTCGACGCCACCTTCCGCAGCAGCGCCTGCCTGCTGGCCGAAAACAATTCCAGCCGCGGCCAGAGCGCCGAATGCACCGCCGACGGCCAGGACGACGAGATCCTCGTCTCGCGCGGCGACCGCATGCCGGGCCTGCCGCGCCACAGCCTCAAGCTCGGCCTCGACTGGCGTGCCGGCGAGCGCCTCACCGTCGGCGCCAGCGTGCTCGCCTACAGCGGCCAGACCGCCCGCGGCAACGAGAACGGCAAGCACCGCGCCGGCAGCGCCACCGACCGCTTCGGCAAAACCCGCGAGTTCGACGACAAGGGCGAGCTGCCCGGCTACGCCATCGTCAACCTCTCGGCCGACTATCGCCTCGGCAGCGGCTGGACGCTGTTCGGCCGCATCGACAACCTCTTCGACCAGCGCTACGCCACCGCCGCCGCGCTGGCCGAGAACCCCTTCGTCGATGGCAACTTCCAGGCCGACCCGGACGACTGGCGGCGCGAGCGCTTCGAAGCGCCGGGCACCCCGCGCGCCGGTTGGATCGGCCTGCGCTACGCCTGGGGCGCACGCTGATGCACCGCCCGGCCCGCCTCGATACCCGCGTCAGCCTGGTCGTCACGCTGACCGCCGCGCTGCTGCTGGCACTCGGCGGCGGGCTGTGGCTCGCCGCCACCCGCGACGCCATCCATGAAGAAGTCGAAGCCGCCAGCCGCGTCGCCGAGCAATGGGTGACGGTGCTGGTGCGCGATTCGGCCGCCGATACCGAGCATCTCGTCGGCCAGCTCGCCGCCGTCGGCCGGGTGCGCGCCAACCTGCTCGAACTGCACGACGCCGACGGCCGCCTGCGCTACCGCTCGCCCGGCCCCACCTACAAGGCCGGCCGCGAGGCACCGGCCTGGTTCGCCGCGCTGCTCGCCCCGCAGTTCGCCCCGCGCCAGATCGCCGGCGGCGATGTCGTGGTCCGCCTGCTGCCCGACGCCTCGCGCTCGGTGCTCGACGCCTGGGACGCCGCCACCGCCGTGGCCGGCTGGGCACTGGCCCTGCTGGTGCTGCTCGGCGTGGCCGTGCGCCGCGCGGTCGATCGCGCACTGGCGCCGCTGGCCGAGCTGGAGTCCGCCCTCGACCGCACCGGCGACGGCCGCTTCGACATCCGCCTGCCGCGCCAGCGCAGCCTGGAGCTCGACCGCCTCGCCGAACGCTACAACCAGATGGCCGCCCGCCTCGCCGACTCGCTCGACGACAACGCCCGCCTCGAAGAAGACCAGGCCTTCGCCCGCGCCCTCACCGCCCGCCTCGAAGACGAACGCCGCCAGCTGGCGCGCGAGCTGCATGACGAATTCGGCCAGGGCATCACCGCGGTGCGCGCCATCACCGGCGCCATCGCCCAGAAAAGCCGCAACGACGCCAGCCTGCACGGCAACGCCCAGGCCATCCTGGCCATGACCGGGCAGATGCAGGACGGCGTGCGCGCCATCCTCGAGCGCCTGCGCCACCCCGCCGCCGAACCCTGCGCCCCGCTCGGCGAGGCGCTCGCCACCTACTGCGACCACTGGCGCGGCTGCTACCCGGCCATGGATCTGGCGCTCGACCTCGCGCCGCTGCCGCCGGGGCTCGATGCGCGCTTCAGCCTCAACGTGCTGCGCCTGGTGCAGGAGGCGCTGACCAACATCGCCCGCCATGCCGACGCCCGCCATGTGCGCCTGCAACTGGCCACCTCGGCCCACGCGCTGCGCCTGCACATTTCCGACGACGGCCGCGGCTTCGACGCCTCGGCCCCCACCGCGCGGCTCGGCCTCACCGGCATGCGCGAACGCGTCGCCGACTACGGCGGCCGCCTCCAGCTCGACACCCGCCCCGGCGCCGGCACCGCGCTCGGCATCGACCTGCCCTGGCCCGCCAAGGCCAGCGCCCCCTCCACCACCTTCGCCTCGGGAGACTGTCCATGAGCACCCACCCCCTGACCGGCCTGCGCCTGGTCATCGCCGACGACCATGCCGTCGTACGCATGGGCTTTCGCCTGCTCCTCGAAGGCGCCGGCGCCACCGTGGTGGCCGAAGCCGAGAGCGGCGAGCAGGCCCTCGCCCAGGTGGCCGAACACCGGCCCGACGCGCTGATCATGGATGTCTCCATGCCCGGCCAGGGCGGCCTGGCCACGCTGGAGCGCCTGATCGCCCGCCACCGCGGCACCCGCGTGCTGATGCTCTCGGCGCATGACGACATGCAGATCCCCGCTCGCGCGCTCAAGGCCGGTGCCACCGGCTACCTGTGCAAGCGCGCGCGGCCCGAGGAACTGGTGCGCGCAGTCGGCTGTGTGGCCCGCGGCGAGCGCTATATCGACCCCGAGCTGGCCCCGCGTCTGGCGCTGGCCCAGTTCGCCGACAGCGATCCGGCGGCCTGTCTGTCGGAGAAGGAGTTCGCCGTCTTCCAGCAGCTGGCGCGTGGACAGTCGGTGGCCGAGGTGGCCGACACCCACCACCTGGCGCCGAGCACCGTCGGCACCCACCTGTATCGCATCAAGCAGAAGCTCAACGCCAGCAACGCCGCCGAGCTGGCGCTGATCGCCGTGCGCAGCGGCCTGATCGAAGTGTGACCCAACGTCTTCGGGCGCTGCGCGCGCTCGCCTTCGCCGGGCTGGCCTTGCTGACAGCGGTGGCCGGCGCCGGTCAGCTCAGCCGGGCCGATGTCGCGCGGCGCATCTCGCCGCCGCTGCAGGTCGGCGAGCAGCCCGTGGACACGCCCGCCTGGCCGATCACCAGCGAGCTCACGCCCGAGGCCGGGCCGGTCGGCTGGGTGTTCGAATCCATCGACCTGGCGCCGATCCCCGGCTTCGAAGGCACGCCCTACAACCTGCTCATCCACATCGACAGCAAGGGCACGCTGGTGAGCGTCGAGTTGCTGCGCCAGCATGAGCCGGTTTTCCTCAGCGGCCTGGGCGAAGCGCCGCTGCGCGACTTTCTGGCGCAATACGCCGGCCTCACCCTGAGCCGCCCGATCACCGTGTCCACCGCCTATGGCGAGCGCGGCGCGCGCGGCGACGATGGCCGCGTGGTGCTCGACGGCGTCACCAAGGCCACCGCCTCGGTGCGCATCGCCAACCAGACCGTGCTCACCGCAGCCCTCGCCGTGGCCCGCGCGCGCCTCGGCTTTGCCGGCGCGTCGCAGCAGGCGCCACCGGCCGAGGTGCGCGACGATGTTTACGACGCGCGCAGCTTCGACGCGCTGCTGGCCGACGGGTCCATCGCCCATCTGCGCCTCAGCCATGCCGATGTCGACGCCCTGTTCGCCGACAGCGACGGCGCCGGGCGCGACCCGCCGGACGCCACAGTCACCGAGCTGTACGTCGCCTACCTCAACCCACCGACCATCGGCCGCGCCCTGCTCGGCGAGGCCGGCTACGCGCACCTGCGCAGCTTTCTCGAACCCGGCCAGCACGCCTGGTGGGTGGCCACCGCCGGCCCGGACAGCTTCATCGACGCGCAATTCGTGCGCGGCACCTCCCCCGCCCGGCTCGGCCTGCGCCAGGCCGGCACCCCCTTCGAGCTGCGCGACTTCGACATCGCCCCGCCCCCACCGCCCGGCGCGCCGCCGCTCAACGCGGCGCTGGTGCTGCGCACATCGCCGCTGTCGGGTCTCGACCCGGGCGCCGAACAGCAGTTCTCGCTGAGCTTCACCCGCGAACACGGGCAGATCCTGCCGCAGCGTGTGCTGCGCGAAGCCACGCTCGACTACACCCCACCGGCCGCCTACTTTCACTTTCCGCCCGCACCGCTGCCGGACTGGCTGATCGCCTGGCGCGAGCGCGCGATCGAGCTGTCGGTGATCGCCGCCGCACTGGTGCTGCTCAGCCTCGCCTTGGCGCGGCCGCGCTGGCTGAGCGTGTCGGCCACACGGCTGCGGCGCTTCCGCCTCGGCTTTTTGCTGTTCACGCTGGTCTATCTGGGCTGGTATGCGCAGGGCCAGCTGTCGATCGTGCAGCTGACCGGCGCGGTCAAGACGCTGGCCGCTGGCCAGACGCTCACCAGTTTTCTCTACGACCCGGTGTCGCTGCTGGTCATCGCCTTCACGCTGGTGAGCTTCTTCGTCTGGGGGCGCGGCACCTTCTGCGGCTGGTTGTGCCCCTTCGGCGCGCTGCAGGAGTTCGCCGCGCTGATCGGCGCGCGGCTCGGCCTGCGCCCGCGCCGGCTGCCGCCGGCCCTGGCGCGCGTGCTCGACCACGGGCGCTACGTCATCCTGCTCACGCTGTTGCTCTGCGCCGCGCTGGCGCCGGCGCTGGCCGAGCGGCTGGTGGAGGTCGAGCCCTTCAAGACCGCCATCACCGTCGGCTTCGACCGCGCCTGGCCCTTCGTGCTCTACGCGCTCGGCCTGCTGGTGCTCGGCGCGCTGTACTACAAGTTCTTCTGCCGCTACCTGTGCCCGCTCGGCGCAGCGATGGTCATCGGCGGCAAGCTGCGCCGCTTCGCCTGGCTGCCGCGCCGCGCCGAATGCGGCCAACCCTGCCAAACCTGCCGCCATCGCTGCGCCTATGACGCCATCGACCGCAACGGCACGATCCGCTACGACGACTGCTTCCAGTGCCTGGACTGTATCGGCATCTACCATGACGCCGAGCGCTGCGCGCCGCTGCTGCTGTACCGGCGCAAGGGGCGGCGGGTCGCCCCGGCGGCACCCCGGCGACGGACCGCCGCCAGTGCAACACTGCCGCGCTAGGGCTTCCCGAGCCTTGGCCGCGGCGGCGGTGTCGCTCCGCGAAAGGGCACGCCCTTGACCCATAGCCGGAATGCTTGCCAGTGGATGCGCAGCATCACGCCGGCGGTCAGAAACGGCATGCGCAAAAAGGCGCCCAGCAAGCGACGGGTGCCCCAGGGCTGTGGCCGGCCGGCGATGACGGTGCGCAGCAATTCGCCCTCGGCGTCGTCATAGTCGATGTGCACCCGCGGCATCGCGCCGTCGAGATGAAAGCGGAAACGATAGCGGCCCACGACCTCGCAGAAGGGCGATACATGAAAGACCTTGTCGGCGGCCAGCGTTTCGCCGTCGCGCAGCGGTGCGCCGTCGGGGTGGTGCAGCAGGTAGCTGTGACGGCCGCCGAAGGTGTTGTTCACCTCGGCCAGCACGGCGATCAGGGCGCCGTCCGGCCTATGGCAGAACCAGAAGCTGACCGGGTTGAACACATAGCCGAACACGCGCGGAAAACACTGCAGCATCACCGGCCCGTCGTCGGGCAGGCCGCGCTCGCGCAGGCGGGCACGGATCCAGGGCGCCAGCGCACTGCCATCACGCGGGCCATGGTCGGCGGTGCGAAAACCGAGCACGCCCCAGCGGTCGACGGCGAACATCGGCCCGCGGGTGGCCGCCGGCTCGGCCACCGGTAGCTGCACATAGAACACCGGATAGGTGAAGGCGTTGTGTGCCGGGCGCAGACGACGATGATGGACCTGGCCGACGAACAGGCGCGGGCGTGTATCCATGCGCATCAGGGCGCCAACCCCGGCAGTTCGGCGTCGGCCTCGTGCTGGCGGCAGGGAGCGACGATCGTCGCGGTATTCATGGGGGCGCTCCTGATGGCATCGGCGACTCGGCGAACGTGCCAGGCGACGACGCTTTTTGTCCTAGACAATAAAGCTCATGGCCGCTACGATAGCCTCATCGAAAAATGCCGTCAATGAGCGCCACGCGCTTGGGCAGGATACCCATGGAAACCCCCGCTTTCAGCATTGCCGCCGTCGAGCGCGACACCGGTCTGTCCAAGGACGTACTGCGCATGTGGGAGCGCCGCTACGGCTTCCCCACCCCGGGCCGCGACGCCAACGGCGAGCGCATCTACCCGCCCGAACAGGTGGAGCATCTGCGCCGCGTCAAACGCTTGATGGATCTGGGCCATCGCCCGGGCAAGCTGCTCGCCGCCTCGCCCGAAACCCTTGCCGCGCTGGGGCCGCGCCGGGCAGCCGTGCGCGAGGCCGAGGCCGGCCCCGAGGACGAAGCGCTGGCGGAATTGCTGGGCCTGATCAAGCAACATGATGCCGCCGCTTACCAGCACGCCATGCAGCAGCGACTGGCCCGCCAGGGCCTTCAGGATTTTGTCCAGCACACGGTGGCGGTGCTGACCCGGCGGGTCGGCACGGCCTGGGAAGACGGCAGTTTCGAAGTGTTCGA
The DNA here is from genome assembly GCF_018524365.1 of Denitromonas iodatirespirans. Classification (GTDB taxonomy): domain Bacteria; phylum Pseudomonadota; class Gammaproteobacteria; order Burkholderiales; family Rhodocyclaceae; genus Nitrogeniibacter; species Nitrogeniibacter iodatirespirans. The sequence goes on along the minus strand of NZ_JAEKFT010000009.1, from coordinate 99,966 downwards.
AGAGCATCTGTTCACCGAACTGACCAAGCGCCTGCTGCGCCAGGCCATCGCCACCCTGCCCGGCGGCGCCCGCCGGCCGCGCATCGTGCTCACCAGCGTGCCCGACGAGGAACACGCCCTCGGCCTGTTGATGGTCGAGGCCCTGCTGGCGCTGGAAGGTGCCGACTGCATCCCGCTCGGCACCCAGACGCCGCTGCAGGACATCGGCCGGGCCGCCGATGCCCACCGGGCCGATATCGTGGCGCTGTCGTTCTCGTCCGCCTTTCCGCAACGCCAGATCGGCGCGCTGATCACGCAGTTGCAGGCGCTGCTGCCCGGGCACACCGAGCTGTGGGTGGGCGGCGACGGCGTGGCGCGGGTGAGCGCGGCCGAGCGCTTGCGGGTCTTGCACTCGCTCGACGACACCACCGCCGCGCTGCGCGACTGGCTGGCCACCCACGGCTGAGCCCCGGCACCGGTCAAGTCCCGATCGGCGCCGCCGTAGACCCTCGGGTACGGGGCCTCGTCCCCCGCCTTGTAGGAGCGGCACCCGATGCCGAAGTCACTCAAGCTGTCCCAACTCATCGGCGCGCTCAGCCACGCCCTCGACATGACCGAGGGCCAGCCGCCCGGCCATTGCGTGCGCTGCTGCTGGATCGGCGTCCATATCGGCCGCGAGATCGGGCTCGACGACGCGAGCCTGTGGGAGCTGTACTACACCCTGCTGCTCAAGGATCTGGGCTGTAGCAGCAATGCGGCGCGCATCTGCGAGCTGTATCTGGTCGACGATCGGCAGTTCAAGCATGACTTCAAGCGGGTCGACGGCAGCCTGCCCCAGGTGCTCAATTTCGTGCTGCAGCACACCGGCCTGAAAACCGGGCTGGCCGAGCGCTTCCGCGCCCTGCTGACGATCTTCCGCGACGGCGAGCGCATCGCCCAGGAACTGATCCAGACCCGCTGCCAGCGCGGCGCCGACATTGCCCGGCAGCTGCGTTTCGGCGAGCGGGTGGCGATGGGCGTGCACGCGCTCGACGAGCACTGGAACGGCGGCGGCCGGCCCGACCGGCTGGCCGGCGAGGCGATTCCGCTGTATGCGCGCATCGCGCTGCTGGCCCAGGTGGTCGATGTGTTCCACACCGCCGACGGCGCCGCGGCGGCGCTGGCCGAGACCGAGGCGCGCGCCGGCGATTGGTTCGACCCCTCGCTGGTGGCGGCGCTCGGGCGGGTCGGTGCCGACCCGGCCTTCTGGGCGATGTTGTCCGACCCCGGTCTCGATGCCGCAGTCTTTGCGCTGGAGCCGGGCCGCGCCGAAGTGGCGCTGGACGACGACTACCTCGACGAGATCGCCGCCGCCTTCGGCCAGGTGGTCGACGCCAAGAGCCCCTACACCTCGGGGCACAGCGCGCGCGTGGCGCTCTACACCGACATGGTGGCCGAAACGCTGGGCCTGTCGGCCGGGCGCCGGCGCTGGCTCCGGCGCGGCGCGCTACTGCACGACGTGGGCAAGCTCGGTGTCTCGAATGCCATCCTCGACAAGCCCGGCAAGCTCGACGCCGACGAATGGGCGGCCGTGCAATTGCATGCCACCCACACCGAGACGATCCTGAAACGCATCCCCGCCTTTGCCGAACTGGCGCGGGTATCGGCCGCGCATCATGAGCGGCTCGACGGCGGCGGTTATCCGCGCGGCCTAACGGCCAAGAACATCTCGCTCGAGACCCGCATCATCACCACCGCCGACATCTTCGACGCGATCACCGCCGAGCGCCCCTACCGCGGTGCGATTCCGATCCCGAAGACCCTGGAGATCATGGCCGAGAACGTCGGCACCGCCATCGACGCCGACTGCTTCGCGGCGCTCAAGGCCGCGCTCGCGCGGCTCGACGCCGCCCCCGAGTGCACGGCACGCGCCGCCTGAAGCGCGAGCGGCGCGCCCTCAGGTCGCCGCGTCGATCTCTTCGGAGAGCACTAGCCAGCGCTCTTCATGCGCGGCCAGCTCATCGGCCAAGGCCTGCACCTGGCGGCCGATCTCGCCGATCTGCGCCGGCGGCAGCGGTGTGGCCAGGCGGGATTCGAGCGTGTGCTTCTGGGTCTGCAGATCGAGAATCACCTGCTCCAGCCGGCCCAGATCGCGCTGCAGCGCCTTGAGCTCGTTCGCGGATTTCTTGCTGGCGGCCGGCGCCGGCGTGGCCGCAGGCGCGTTCTTCTGCGCCTTTTGCGCTTCCTTGACGCTCTCGCGCACCCGCTTGGCTTCGTCGAGCAGGTAGCGCTGGTAGTCGTCCAGGTCGCCCTCGAAGGGCTCGACGCCGCCATGCGACACCAGCCAGAACTCGTCGCACACCGAGCGCAGCAGCGATCGGTCGTGGCTGACCAGCATCACCGTGCCTTCGAACTCGTTGAGCGCCATGGCCAGTGCCTCGCGGGTGGCCAGGTCGAGGTGGTTGGTCGGTTCGTCGAGCAGCAGCAGATTGGGCCGCTGCCAGACGATCATGCACAGCACCAGCCGCGCCTTCTCGCCGCCGCTCATGGTGCCCACCGGCTGCTTGACCATGTCGCCGCTGAAATTGAAGGTGCCGAGGAAGGTGCGCAGATCCTGCTCGCGCCCGCTCTGCCCGGCCGGCACGCCTTCCTTGGCCATGCGCACCATGTGTTCGAGCGGGTTGTCGAGCGGGCGCAGCACGTCCAGCTCCTGCTGGGCGAAGTAGCCGATGTTCAGCCCCTTACCTTCGACCACGTCGCCGCTGATCGGCGCCAACGTGCGCGCGATGGTTTTGACCAGGGTCGACTTGCCCTGCCCGTTGGCGCCGAGGATGCCGATACGCTGGCCGGCCATCACCGACTTGCTCACATTGCGCACGATCACCGTCGGCGGCGTGCCGGCCGGGGCGTCGGGCAGCGGCGGGTAGCCGAAACAGGCCGAATCCATGGCCAGCATCGGGTTGGGCAGATTGGCCGGCTCCTTGAATTCGAAGGTGAAGTCCGCACTGGCCAGCACCGGCGCCAGTTTTTCCATGCGGTCCAGCGCCTTGACCCGGCTCTGCGCCTGCTTGGCCTTGCTGGCCTTGGCCTTGAAGCGGGCGATGAACTTCTGCAGGTGGGCGATCTTGTCCTGCTGCTTGGCGTAGGCGTTCTGCTGCAATTCCATCTGCAGCGCGCGGGTGTCCTCGAAGGTGCTGTAGTTGCCGCCGTAGCGGGTGAGCTTGGCGTTGTCGATATGCAGCGTCACATCGGTAATCGCGTCGAGGAATTCGCGGTCGTGGCTGATCACCAACAGCGTGCCGGTGTAGCGCTTGAGCCAGGCTTCGAGCCACACCAGGGCGTCGAGGTCGAGGTGGTTGGTCGGCTCGTCGAGCAGCAGCAGGTCTGACGGGCACATCAGCGCCCGCGCCAGTTGCAGGCGCATGCGCCAGCCGCCCGAAAAGCTGTTGACCGGGTTGCACAGCTCGGTGGTCTTGAAGCCCAGGCCCAGGATCAGCGCCTGTGCGCGGGCCTGAGCGTCGTGTGCGCCGGCGTCATGCAAGGCCATGTAGGCATAGGCCATGCGCTCGCCGTCGCCGCTCGCCTCGGCCGCGTGCACCTCGGCCTGCGCCGCCACCAGCGCGGTGTCGCCCTCGATCACGAAGTCGGTGGCCGACTGCTCGGTCTCGGGCATGTCCTGTGCCACCTGCGCCATGCGCCACTGCGCGGGGATCGAAAAATCGCCCGCGTCTTCATGCAGCGTGCCGTTGAGCAAGGCGAACAGGCTCGACTTGCCCGCCCCGTTACGCCCCACCAGACCGACCTTTTCACCGGGGTTGAGGGTGGCCGAAGCGTTGTCCAGCACCACCTTGGCGCTGCGGCGCAGGGTGACGCCTTTGAGGATGATCATGCGGGTGGAACTCCAGCGGGGTCTGGCAACGACATGCGGCGAGACGGAAAAAGAAGCGTGCCGGACGAACGCCCGGACGGCAAGGGCGGGAGTATCCCCGCCCGCGCCGGCAGCCGTCAAACGCATCGGTCTGCGAAATGGGTTTGTCGTATTGAAGCCGGAGATCCCACCGCGATGGATCACAGGCGGTCGAACGCCTCGGCCATGTAGCGGCGCAAGGCCGCGTCCGGCAGCGGCCCCGACAGCGCGCCCATGTTCTCGTGCATGTGCGCCAGCTGTGAGGTAGCCGGAATCGCGCAGGTGACCGCCGGATGCGAAATGACGAATTTCAGGAAAATCTGCGCCCAGTTCGCACAGCCGATCTCGGCTGCGTAGCCGGGCAACGGCCTGCCGCGCACATGGTCGAACAGCCGCCCGCCGTCGAAGGGCCGGTTGATGATCACCGCACAGCCGCGCTCCGCCGCCAGCGGCAGCAGGCGCGCGTCGGCGCCCCGGTGGGCGATGTTGTAGGTGAATTGGACGAAGTCGAAAGCTTCGCGCCGCATCAACGTCGCGAACTCTCCCTGCCGGCGGCCGTGCGAGGTGGTGATCCCCAGGTAGCGCAGCTGCCCCTCGGCCTTCATGCGGCGCAGCACGGGCAGGTGCGCCTCCCAGTCGAGCAGGTTGTGGATCTGCATCAGATCGAAGCGCGGTAGCCCCCATAGCGCCAGCGAGTGCGCCATCTGCTGCTCGCCCAGCCAACGCCCCGGCGTCCACACCTTGGTGGCAGAAAAGAGCGCTGCGGCGCCCGGGCTTTGTGGCAGCAACTCCCCCAGCACCGCCTCGGCGCTGCCGTACATCGGGGAGGAATCGATCAAGCGTCCGCCCGCGGCGAAGAAGGCCTGCAGAATCTGCCAGCGGGTCGTGAGCGCCTCGCTCGCCGTCAGCAAGCCGCCTCGGCCGACGTCGAAGGTGATCCAGGTGCCCATGCCGATGGCCGGCAGGCGCTCGCCGGTGGTGGGCACCGGCCGGCGCAAGATCGCCGCCGCCGGCACCCCCAGTGCCGCCAGCATCGCCCCGCCCAGAAAGCGGCGGCGCGCGGCCGCAAAACGGGAAACAGCGCGCGGGCATGTCATGCCGGGCGTTCGCATGGCCAGTTCCGTTTCTCGCTTCGAGACGGGTTGGACCACCGCGTACGGCCTGCGGTTCGGAGCAGTTTCTTCCCTGGGGACGGTCGACCAACCTGATCCGGAACGATCGGCAGATCGTCGACAATGTCCCGCGTACTCGATGTTGCATGAGGGCAATCCGCCCTGGGGCGCTTCATCCCGCGCTGTTGTGCCGGCCCGGCCATTACCCGCGCGCGAGCTGGCGCAGCACGTAGTGCAGGATGCCGCCGTGCTGGTAGTAGTCCCACTCCTTGGGCGTATCTATCCGCACCCGGGCGGTGAAGGCCTCGCCGCCCTCGACATGGATGCGCACTTCACGGTCCCCCGGCGAGAACGGCTCGATGTCGAAAGACTCCTTGCCGGTCAGGCCGAGCGATTCGGCCGACTCGCCGTCCATGAACTGCAGCGGCAGCACGCCCATGCCGACCAGATTCGAGCGGTGGATGCGCTCGTAGCTTTGGGCCAGCACGGCGCGCACGCCGAGCAGCAGCGTGCCCTTGGCCGCCCAGTCGCGGCTCGAGCCGGTGCCGTATTCCTTGCCGGCGATGACGATCAGCGGCGTGCCCTCGGACTGGTAGCGCATCGCCGCATCGTAGATCGTCATCTTCTGATCGTCGGGCTGGAAGCGCGTCCAGCTGCCCTCGGTGCCGGGGGCGAGCTGGTTCTTCAGGCGCACGTTGGCGAAGGTGCCGCGCATCATCACCTCGTGATTGCCGCGCCGCGAGCCGTAGGAGTTGAAGTCGGCGGTGTCCACGCCGAGGCTGTGCAGGTAGTCGCCCGCCGGGCTGTCGGGCTTGATCGCGCCGGCCGGCGAGATGTGGTCGGTGGTGATCGAGTCGCCCAAAAGGGCCAGCACGCGCGCGCCTTCGATCGGCGCGATCGCCGGCGGGTCCTGCGTCATGTCCTGGAAGTACGGCGGGTTGCGGATGTAGGTCGAGTCCTCGGGCCAGTCGTAGCGGCGCTCTTGGGGGGTGTCCATGTCCGCCCAGCGCGCGTCGCCCTTGAACACGTCGGCGTAGATCTTGCGGAACATCTCGCGGTCGATCAGCGCGATGGCGTCCTGCACGACCGTCAGCGAGGGCCAGATGTCCTTGAGGTACACCGGCTTGCCGTCGGCGTCGTCGCCGAGCGGGTCGCGGGTGAGGTCGACGTCCATGCGCCCGGCCAGCGCATAGGCCACCACCAGCGGCGGCGAGGCGAGGAAGTTGAGCTGCACTTCGGGATGCACCCGGCCCTCGAAGTTGCGGTTGCCCGACAGCACCGAGGCCACGGCGAGCTGCTTGTCCTGCACCGCGTCGCGGATCGGATCGGGCAGCGGGCCGGAGTTGCCGATGCAGGTGGTGCAGCCATAGCCGACGACATCGAAGCCCAGCCCGACCAGGTCGTCGAGCAGCCCGGCGCGTTCGAGATAGTCGGTGACGACGCGCGAGCCCGGCGCCAGCGAGGTCTTGACCCAGGGCCGGGTCTTCAGCCCGCGCGCCAGCGCGTTGCGCGCCAGCAGGCCGGCGGCCATGATCACGCTCGGGTTGGAGGTGTTGGTACAGCTGGTGATCGCGGCGATCACCACGGCGCCGTCGCTCAGATCGAAGGACTCGCCCTTCATGCTCACGCGCGCGCTGCCGGCCGGCTGCAGCGCGCTCTCGCCCACCGCGGTAGTGCCGCCTTCGTCCTGCAGGCGGGCGATGGCCTCCTGTTGCGTCGGGTTGCCCTCGCGCGAGGCCTGCAGGTCGCGCAGGTGGTGGCCGATGACGGTCTTCGCCTCGGCCAGCGCGATGCGGTCCTGGGGCCGCTTGGGCCCGGCGATGCTGGGCACCACGTCGCCCAGGTCGAGCTCGACACGCTGGCTGTACTCGGCCTCGGGACTGTCGGCGGTATGGAACAGGCCCTGCGCCTTGGCATAGGCCTCGACCAGCGCCACGGTGTCGTCGTCGCGCCCGGTCAGGCGCAGGTAGCGCAGGGTTTCGTCGTCGATCGGGAAGATGCCGCAGGTGGCGCCGTACTCGGGCGCCATGTTGGCGATGGTGGCGCGGTCGGCCAGCGGCATCGCCGCCAGGCCCGGGCCGAAGAACTCGACGAACTTGCCCACCACGCCCTGCTTGCGCAGGATCTCGGTGACCGTCAGCACCAGGTCGGTGGCGGTCACCCCTTCGGCCAGCTGGCCGCTCAGGCGGAAGCCGACCACCTCGGGGATCAGCATGGTGATCGGCTGGCCAAGCATCGCCGCCTCGGCCTCGATGCCGCCCACGCCCCAGCCGAGCACGCCCAGGCCGTTGATCATGGTGGTGTGCGAGTCGGTGCCGACCAGGGTGTCCGGGTAGCTCAGCCGCTCGCCGTCCTGCTCGACGGTGAACACCACGCGGGCCAGGTGTTCCAGATTGACCTGGTGGACGATGCCGGTGGCCGGCGGCACCACGCGAAAATTGGAGAACGCCTGCTGGCCCCAGCGCAGGAACTGGTAGCGCTCGCGGTTGCGCTGGTATTCGAGCTTGGCATTGAGGTCGAGCGAATCGGCCGAGCCGTAATGGTCGACCATCACCGAATGGTCGATCACCAGCTCGGCCGGCGCCAGCGGGTTGATCTTCTCCGGGTCGCCGCCCAGCGCCTGCATGGCGTCGCGCATCGCCGCCAGATCGACGATCGCCGGTACGCCGGTGAAGTCCTGCATCACCACCCGCGCCGGCGTGAAGGCGATCTCGCGATCCTGATGCTCGGCCGGGCGGTTGGCGGCCACGGCGAGGATGTCGTCGCGGGTAATCGACTCGCCGTCTTCGAAACGCAGCAGGTTTTCGAGCAGGATCCGCGTCACATAGGGCAGACGCCCCAGGTCGCAATGATCGCGCAGCGCATCCAGGCGGTAGTAGACATGGTCCTGGTCACCGACCTTGAAGCTGGCGCGGGCGTTGAAGCTGTCACTCATGGCGTGCTCTCCCGGGTTCTTATTCACATTTCAGTCTAGTGGCTCATCTGGCGGGCCGCCGATCAGGCATGCCCACCGGCTATTCTTCGAACACCAGATGCTGCGGGTCGGCGCCGAGCGATTCGAGCGCCGCCATCACCGCCTCGGTAAAACCCGGCGGGCCGCAGACATAGAAGTTCTGCCCGAAATCGCTGATCTTCTCGGCCAGAAACTTCTCGTCCACGCGGCGTGACGCCAGCCCGGGCGCCGACTCGCCGGTGCACGTGAAGCAGCATCGCTCGCCCAGGTAAGCCATCAACTCCTGCTGGCAGATGATGTTGGCCGGCGTCTTGTTGCTGAAGATCAGGCTGTGCCGGGCGATCGTGCCCGCCTGCGCGAGCTCGCGCAGGATGGCGATGAAGGGCGTGATGCCCGCGCCACCGGCAACGAACACGCCCGGCCCGCGATAGGCGATGGTGCCGAAGGGCTCGGAGATCGTCAGCGTCGCGCCGGGCTGCAGGGTATGCAGCTTCTTGGTCATGCCGTCGTGATCGGCATAGCCCTTGATGGTGAACTCCAGGACGCGGTCCGATCTGAGCGAGGTGGGCGTGAAGGGGCGTTTCTCGTCACGCCACTCGGGCAGGTCGATGGCCAGTTCGACGCCCTGGCCCGGCGTGAAATCAAAATCGTCCGGCCGCGTGAACACCAAGCGCTTGGTGTCGTGCGTGACCGGGGTGCTCATCAACAACTGGATGGTCTGCGCCATGGCTCTCCTCCTTGGCCGGGGTGGATGCAGGCGTTGGCGCCTGTCATGAGCTCGGGCCACCTGTCCGGCGGCATACCGTCGGCTCTTCCGGCTTCCGGAGGGTCTGACGACAAACGCTCAGCGATGTTCAATGCAATTGGAAAACCCAGGCAGACGCCCCGGGTGCGCGCCGAGCCCTCAGCGCTTGGTGTGGCTGGCGAACTGCTCGACCTTGCGGGTCGGCCCCGACACGATCAGCAGATCGTCGGCGAGGACCAGGGTGCCGGGGGTGGCATGCTGGAAGTCCTCGTTGGCGCGCTTTACCCCGACGACGGTCACGCCGAACTTTTCCCGCGCACGCGATTCGGCCAGCACGCAGTTGTGCAGGGGGGCGGGCGCGTGGACCTTGGCGATGGCGAATCCATCATCGAATTCGATGTAGTCCATCATGCGGCCCGACACGAGATGCGCGACCCGCTCGCCCATGTCGGCCTCCGGATAGACCGCATGATGCGCGCCGATGCGCTGGGCGATCTGGCCGTGCTCGGCGGTCAACGCCTTGACCCAGATGTCCGGGATGCCCAGCTCGGTCAGCGCCATGACGGTCATCAGGCTCGACGCCAGATCGGTGCCGATACCGACGACGGCATGCGCAAAATCGGCAACGCCGAGCTGGCGCATGATGCCGACGTTGGTCGCGTCGGCCTGCACCGTGTGCGTGAGCAGATCGGCCCACGCCTGGACCGGCTCGGCGTCGCTGTCGATGCCCATCACGTCGTGCCCCAGCCGCATCAAGGACTGCGCGACCGAACTGCCGAATCGCCCCAGACCGATGACAACCACGCTGTCGCCCTTCGAGAAGGCGAACTGTTCGGTAAATAGCCTAGCCAACAATGGGATGCTCCTCGGGATATCGATAGGGCATGCGCCGCTCGCCCAGCGCCAGGGATGCGGCCAGGGTGATCGTGCCGACCCGGCCGACGTACATCAGCAAGGTGAGCATCAGTTGCCCCGACTCGGGAAGATCGGCCGTGATGCCGGTCGACAGACCGACGGTGCCGAACGCGGAAATCACTTCGAAGATGACCTGATCGGTCGGGATGTCGCTGCCGCGCAGGATGAACAGCGTCCCGACGACGACCATGGCGCTGCCCAGCACGAGCACCGTGATGGCCTGGCGCTGCGCCGAGTGGCTGACCCGGCGGCCGAAGCCCTCGCTGTCGCTGAGCCCGCGGATCTCGGCGACCACCAGCATCAGCAGGATCGCGACGGTCCCCACCTTGACGCCGCCGGCCGTGCCCGCGCTGCCGCCGCCGACGAACATCAGGAAATAGTGCAGCGCCCAGCTCTCGTGGGTCAGCGCGCCGATGTCGATGGCGTTGAAGCCCGCCGTGCGCGCCGACACCGAGGCAAAGGCCGCCGCCAGCAGTTTGCCGGGGATCGACATCGGCCCAAGCGTCTTCGGGTTCGACCACTCCATGGCCAGCAAGGTCGCGGCACCGCCGACGAGCAGGATGGCGGTGGCCGACAGCGTGAGCTTGGTGTGCAGCGACCAGTGCCGCGGATCGTGCCACTTGGTCCGGAGGTCGTGCAGCACCGGGAAGCCGATCCCACCGACGATGATCGCCACCATCACCGGCAGCAGGATCAGCGCATCGCCCGCGTAGCGCATCAGGCTGTCCGGGTAGATGGAAAAGCCCGCGTTGTTGAAGGCCGACACCGCATGGAACAGCCCGCTCCACGCCGCCTCGCCCCACGGCAGCCCATGGCTGACATGCAGCCTCAGGGTCAGGAGGGTGGCGATCAGGCATTCCGAGGCGAAAGTCGTCACCAGCACCAGCCGGGCAACGCTCGACACATCGCCGAGACCGAGCGCATGGGTTTCGACCTGGGTGATCAGCTTGGTGCGCAGGCGCAACGAGCGGTTCACCATGAGCCCCAGCAAGGTGGCCGCGGTCATCATGCCGAAACCGCCGATCTGGAACAGCACCATGATCACCGTCTGCCCGAAGGTGGACCAGTAGGTGCCGGTGTCCACCACCACCAAGCCGGTCACGCACACCGCCGACACCGCGGTGAAGAAGGCGGTCAGCCACGGCACCTCGCCCGCCGTGGCATGCGACAGCGGCAGCAGCAACAGGACGGTGCCGGTGACGATGGCGAACAGAAAGGCGAGCGCGACCGCCCGGGTCGGATGAAGCAGGGTTTTCATGCGTTCAGACCGGCGATCGCAGCGTGACCGAACAATCGACGATCAGGCAGGTGACCGACACGATGTTGGCCAGCAAGGCACCGCCCGTCAGGGCGACGGCGCCGGCCATGAACCCGGCGCCGACGGGGCCGCTCGACGCCCCCCAGGCCAGCGCCGCCGTCAGCAGCTGAACGACCACCACCAGGCGTGCGGCCAGCGCGACCGCGTCGAGGCCGGTTCTGTGCCGGAGGCTCACCACGAGGGCGAATCCGCTGGCGACGAGGGTCGCCAGCCACATCGCGGCCTGGTGATGCATCGGACGATGGATGTCGCCCACGAAGAGCGCCAGGTTCAACGACGCCGCGAGGACGACTAGCCATGCGAAAACGATTGTCTTGAGCCTCATCTCCCGACCGCCCCTCCGGGCTTCCCGATCTGGTCGGAAGCCTACGCACATGGACGTAAAGATGGCGTAAAAATCGCCCGCGCCGCGGACGGCAACCCCTCACACCTGAAAGCGGTACCCCACCCCGATTTCGGTGCGCAGGTGCTGCGGCTGCGTGGGGTCGGCTTCGAGCTTCTGGCGCAGATGCCCGATGTAGATGCGCAAGTAGTGTGTGCTCTCGACATAGGCCGGCCCCCACACCGCGCGCAGCAAATGCCGGTGGGTCATCACCTTGCCCGCATTGGCGAGCAGGACGGTCAGCAGGCGGTATTCGAGCGCGGTCAGATGGACCGGTGCCCCGCCCCGCTGCACCGCGCGCCGCACCAGATCGACCTCGACATCGCCGAAGCGCACCAGCGTCTCGCCTGGGGCGGTCGACGCGGCGGCTCGGCGCAGATGGGCACGCACCCGGGCCAGCAGTTCGCCCACCGAAAACGGTTTGGTCAGGTAATCGTCCGCACCGGCATCGAGCGCCGAGATCTTGTCTGCCTCGTCGGAACGCGCCGACAGCACCAGCACCGGCATCGACGACCATTCGCGCACGGCGCTGACGAATGCGGCGCCATCGCCGTCGGGCAGTCCGAGATCCAGCACCACCAGCGCCGGGTGCGCCGCCGCGGCTTCGACGAGCGCCTGTTTCAGCGTGCCGGCCTCGCACACCCGGTAGCCGGCGCGTTCGAGTGTCTGCCGGACAAGGCGCCGGATCTGCTGCTCGTCATCGACCACCAGGATGCAGCTCTCGGCGGCCATCACGCGCCCTCTCCCGCAGGCAAGGCCGGTTCCGGTTCGAGGCTCGGCGGTTCGCCGCCGGCCGGCAGGGTGAAGCGGACGCAGGCGCCGCCCTCCGCCAGGTTCGAGGCGTCGATCTGCCCGCCGTGTGCTGCGACGATGGAGCGGCAGATGGCCAGCCCCAGCCCGACACCCGAAATCGACGAGGGCGAGTTGCCACGCGCGAACAACGCAAAAACCTGCGCCAGGCTGTCCGGTGAAAACCCACCGCCGCCATCGTGCACCTCGACGACCACGCCTCCGGCGTCGTTCCGCACCTGCACCACGATGCCCGAACCGGGCGGCGAGTATTTCGCCGCATTCTCGAGCAGGTTGCAGAACACGCGTTCCATGAGCACCGCGTCCATCGCGACGAGCGGCAACGCCGGTGCCAGCAGGACTTTCACGGGGTGCTCGTTGAGCGCATCGCCGAGCATCTGGATGCTGGCGCCGATCACGTCGTCGATGGCCTGCCATTCCTTGCGCAAACACACTTGGCCGGACTGCAGCCGGGCCATGTCGAGGAGTTTTTCCACCATCTGGTTGAGGCGCCGCGCCTGGTCGCGGATCGCCCGCGCCGCCTCGCGCTCCTCGGCGCCGAGCGCCCCCTCGGCCAGCGACAACGCGTCGGCCTGGCCGAACAGCACCGTGAGCGGCGTGCGGATGTCGTGCGAGATCGACGAGAGAATCGAACTCTTCAACCGCTCTGCCTCGGTTTCCATCTGGCTGGCCTGGGCCCGCGCCACCAGATGCAGACGCTCGAGCGCGATGGCCGTCAGCGAGGCGACCGCTTCGAACATCGGCCCGAGCCCATCGACGGCTTCGCCACCCGGCAGGCCGACCGACAGGACACCTTCGCAACGTGTCGCGCCGTGCAGGGGAATCAACAGGCCCGATGCTTCGGGCGCCTGGGCATGGCGGACCGGCAGGCGCCCCCCGCCGCGATAGACCTGCTCGAGCGCCGCGGCATCGACATCGGCGGGCCGGGTCGCGGCCTCGGGAAATCCGCGCAAGGTATCGCCGGCATCGGGCAGGAAAAACCGGGCCTCTGCCCAGGTGCGCTGATGCACGAAGCTCGCCACCCGTGCCACCACCTCGTCGGCCGACATGGCCCCCGCCAGGGCTTTTGCCAGTGCGTAGAGCGCCTTCGACTCGTGCTCACGGTCGCGCGCCTCGTCGACGCTGGCCTGCAGGTGGGTCGTCAGATGGCTGATCACCAGCGACACGACCAGCATCACGGCAAAGCTCACCAGGTACTGGACATCGCTGACCAGAAAGGAGAGATGGGGCGGCACGAAGAAGAAATCCAGCAACGCGACGCTGACGAAGCTGGCGACGATCGCCGGCGAGCGCCCCAGCCAAACGGCGATCAGCACCACCGTCACCAGCAGCAGCATCGCGATGTTGGTCAGATCCAGCAGATGACGCAGCGGCAGGCAGACCGTGGCGGTGAGGATGCAGGCGACGACCGCGACAACCTGGCTCGCCACGGGCGAAAGATGATGCTGGCGAAGGTTTCCCATGGCGGCTATCGGTGTCCTGCAGTCTTGCAACAGCACTGAATTCTGCGGCGGTGCGCATAAAAACGGCGTAAACGCGGCATGCAACCCGCCATCGGCGCACCGGCCGCTTGAACGATCATCGGCCCCGGTTTGCGCAGCACACCCGCCGGAGGGCGCCCCTCACTCCCCCTTGCCCAGCAAGCCCTTCAACCCGGCGAAGGGCGAATGCGTGGCGACCGGGCCGCGCTCGGTCTGCCTGCTGCCGCCGGCCGCGGCTTCGGCCTGGCGTTGATGTTCGTTGTCGTGGCAGTAGAGGCACAGCAGCTCCCAGTTGCTGCCGTCGGGCGGGTTGTTGTCATGGTTGTGGTCGCGGTGGTGCACCGTCAGTTCGCGCAGGTTGGCATGGGTGAAGGTGCGCGCACAGCGGCCGCAGATCCAGGGGTAGATCTTGAGCGCGCGCTCGCGGTAGCCCTGGGCGCGGGTGTCGGCGGCGCGGCGGGCGTCGGCGACGATGCGGTCGAGTTTGTTGGGATCAGGGGTTTTCATGCGGGGGCTCCAGTCGGTTCCTTGGCATGATAGCGGTCTCGCTGCATGGCGGGCGACTGCCTCAAAATGCAGCAGCGGATCGATCATGAGTGAATCCACTCATACGTCCGTTTGTCCAAAGACTTATCCACAGAAATTGTGGACAACTCAATATCGGTTCCGATCCGGTTGGCCGTCGGCGGCGCCACGGTTAGACTGCGGCCGCATCCACCCAGCACTCCGAGGACTCCCATGCGTAAATCCGGCTCTGGCGGGCTCGTCTATTCCACCGACAGCGGCCGCATGTGCCCCGACTGCCGCCAGCCGGTGGCCGACTGCCGCTGCGCCTCGGCCGCGCCGGTGGCCAAGGGCGACGGCATCGTGCGTGTCAGCCGCGAGACCAAGGGGCGTGGCGGCAAGGCGGTGACCGTGGTGCGCGGCGTGGCGCTGAACGCCATCGAACTGGCGGCGCTGGGCAAGAATCTGCGCGCCGGCTGCGGCACCGGTGGCACGGTCAAGGACGGGGTGATCGAGATCCAGGGCGACCACTGCGAGCGGGTGATCGAAGCGCTGAAGAAGGACGGCTTCACGGTCAAGCGCGCGGGCGGTTGAGGCCGGACGCTGAGGCCGAGCGCCGAGGCCGGCGAATCATGATTTTCATGAGTCGGACACCCGGCAGTCGCGGTCGCCGACGGCCACGCGGGGTGGCACACTGAGGGCACATTCAGGCCCCTCACGGAATCTTGCCCATGCGACGCCCCCGCTCTACCCCCCGCCCGCTGCTCCTCGCCCTGCTCCCGGTGTTCGCCGGCAGCGCCGCCGCGGCCGATACCGCCGTGCTCAACCCGGTGGTGGTCACCGGCAGCCGCGCCGAGGCCGAGAGTTTCGACCTGCCCTACTCCATCGACGTGGTCGACAGCCGCACGATCAGCGAGGGCAAGCTCGGCGTGAATGCCTCCGAAGCGCTGGCCGGCGTGCCCGGCCTGGTGGTGCAGAACCGCAACAACTATGCGCAGGATCTGCAGATCTCCTCGCGCGGCTTCGGCACCCGCGCCGCCTTCGGGGTGCGCGGCATCAAGCTGATCACCGACGGCATCCCGGCCAGCACGCCGGACGGCCAAGGCCAGGCAGCCACCTTCAACCTCGACACGGCCGAGCGCATCGAGGTGCTGCGCGGGCCGTTCTCGACGGTGTATGGCGCCAGCTCCGGCGGCGTCATCCAGCTCTTCTCGCGCGATGGCAAGGGCGCGCCCAGCCTCAAGGCGGGCGTCACGGCCGGTTCGTGGGGCACCAGCAAGATCGAGCTGGGCGCCGAGGGCGAGGTCGGCAGCACCGGCTACCTCCTCAACACCTCGCGCTTCGACAGCGACGGCTTTCGCGACCACAGCGCGGTCACCCGTGACCAGGCCTTCGGCAAGCTGACCTTCCGCCCCGACGCCGACAGCGCGCTGCGCCTGACCGTCAGCTCCCTGGCCCAGCACGACACGCAAGACCCGCTCGGCCTCAAGTGGGAGACCTTCAAGCACGACCCGCGCTCGGTGGAGAGCAACGCCACCACCTTCAACACCCGCAAGAGCATCGACCATGTGCAGGGCGGCCTGCAGTATGCCCGCCAGTTCGGCGCCGGGCGGCTGGAGCTCAGCGCCTACGCCGGCACGCGCAGCGTGATCCAGTATCTGTCGATCCCCAAAGGCGCTCAAACGAGCAACACGACCCACTCGGGCGGCGTGGTCGATTTCGAGCGCAACTTCCATGGCCTCGGCGCGCGCTGGATCCACACGCTCGATGCCGGCCCCGGCGAACTGACGCTGACCGGCGGCATCGACTACGACCGCTCGGAAGACGACCGTAAGGGCTACGAGAACTTCATCGGCAGCACGCTGGGCGTCAAGGGCGCGCTGCGCCGCGACGAGATCGACACCGTCACCAGCCTCGACCCCTATGTGCAGGCGGCCTGGAAGCTCGGCGACGTGACCCTGCAGGCCGGCCTGCGCCACAGCCATGTGGAGTACGAGGTCGAGGACGCCTATCTGTCGAACGGCGACGGCAGCGGCGAGGTGAGCTTCCGCAAAACCACCCCGGCCGTGGGTGTGTTGTGGGCGGTCAGCCCCACGCTCAATCTCTATGCCAGCGCGGCGCGCGGCTTCGAAACGCCGACCATCACCGAGATGTCCTACGCCAGCGTTGCAACCGGCGATTTCAACTTCGGCCTCAAGCCGGCGCGCAGCGTGCAGTACGAGCTGGGCGCCAAGGCCTTCCTGAGCGACGATACCCGGCTCAACGCAGCCATCTTCCAGATTCGCACCGATGACGAACTGGTGGTCGCGGACTCCCAGAACGGGCGCACCGTGTATGCCAACGCCGCCAAGACCCTGCGCCAGGGCATGGAGCTGGCGCTCGACTCGGAGTTTTCCGAGCACTGGCGGGCCCGCCTGGCCGTCACCTGGCTGCGCGCCATCTACGACGGCGCCTTCTCCAACGGCAGCCGCTCGGTGCCCGACGGCGCGCGCATGCCCGGCATCCCTGCCGCCAGCGCCTTCGGCGAGATCGTGTGGCGCCCGCGCCAAAACCTGTCGGCCGCGCTGGAGGCCCAGTACCGCAGCAAGGTGTATGTGGAAGACAGCAACACCGACCGCCCGGCGCCGGCCTACACGATCTTCAACCTGCGCCTCACCGCCGAGCAGACGATGGGCCCGTGGAAATTCAACGAGATGGTCCGCCTCGACAACCTCTTCGACCGCACCTATGTCGGCTCGGTCATCGTCGGCGACGGCAACGGCCGCTACTACGAGCCGGGCAGCGGCTTCGGCTGGTTTGCCGGGGTGTCGGCGCGCTACGCCTTCGACTGAGCACCGGCGACACAGCACCTGCCTTGGGCCCGCTTCGGCGGGCCTTTTTCATGCCATGCCCTCACCCACCGCCGGCGTCCGGCTCGCCGCAATGCGCCAGGATGGCCTGCCGCACGGCATCGCGCAGTTCGAGCATGTCGTGCCAGCCCTCGCCCTGCGGCGACACTGGCGGGCAGACGGTGACGCGCAGCGGGCCACGCCGTGGGCGCCATGAGCCGGCCGGCAACACCTGGCGGGTGCCGGCGATGGCCACCGGCACCACCGGCAGCCCGTGCTGCGCGGCGATCTGGAAAGCGCCGAGCCGGAACCCGCGCAGCCCCGGGCTGCTGCCGAAGGTGCCCTCGGCAAAGAACAGCAGCGGCGGCGGCTGGCGCGCGATGTCGCCAAGGCGCTTGAGATCGCCCACGCCCTGACGCGAATCGAAGCGCGACACGAAATGCGCGCCCATGCGCTCGAACAGCGGCCGCATCACCGGGTTGCCCTTGAATTCCCCCTTGGCCACGAAGGCCACCGGCGATGGCAAGGCGGCACCGAGCACCAGCCCGTCGGCGTAGCTGGCGTGGTTGGCCACCAGCAGCACCGGGCCGTCCGGCAAGTTGTCGAGACCGCTCACCGTCATCGGGCAGCCGCTGAGCGTCTGGAAAGCGCGCGCCAGGCGATGCGTTGCGCGCCAGCGCGCGCCGACGCTCGGCAACACGAAGATGGCCAGCGCGGCGAGCGGCGCGAGTAGCCAGAAGGCGGCCCACACCCAGGCGCCGTAGCACCATCCGCCCGCCCGCCGGGCCAGTCCGCGCAGCTGCCCGGCCAGACTGGCCGTCTGCAGGCGCAGCACCTGTAGCCAGGGCGGTCGGGTCGAGGCGCCCAGCGTGTCGTTCAGGTAGGCCTCGCGCACGGCCGCGCGGCGCAGCTTGCCGCTGGAGGTCTTGAGCACCGAATGCGGCAGCGCCAGCACCACCACGTCCGGCGGGATGCCGATCTGCTCGACGGCGGCGCCGGCAATGCGCTGCTCGAGCGCCGCGCGTCGCTCGGCATCGGTCTCGCGGGTTTCGGCCACCACCACCAGTTGCTCGTCCGCCGCCTGCACATCGACCACGCCGAAGACCGCCACGCAGCCCTTGCGCACGCCGGCCAGCTCGCCGACAGCCTGCTCCAGATCGTAGGGGTAGAAGTTGCGCCCGCCGCGGATGATCAGGTCTTTCTCGCGGCCGGTGATGTAGAGCTCGCCATCGGCCAGGTAGGCGTAGTCGCCGGTCACCAGCCAGTCGCCATCGAACAGCTTGGCGCTGGCGGCCGGGTTGCGGTAGTAGCCGCGGGTGGCCGAGGGGCCGCGGAATTCGAGCCGGCCGACACGTCGCTCGGGCAGCGCGCGGCCGTCGCCATCGACCACGCGCAGACTGTGGTCGGGCAAGGGCTGGCCGCAGGCGATGAAGCGCAGCGCCTCGGCGCTATCGGGCACCGGCTCCGCCAGGCCGCGGGTGCGCATCGGCTCGGGCGCCACGCGGTCGATGCGCACGCCGCGCCCCGGCGGCGGCACGCACAGGCCAACCGTTGCTTCGGCCAGGCCATAGACCGGCGCCAGCGCCTCCGGGCGCAGGCCGTAGCGAGCGAAGGTCTGCGCGAAGCGGTCCAGCGTGTCGGCATTGACCGGCTCGGCGCCGTTGGCCGCGAGCCGCCAGGAGGACAGGTCCAGCCCGTCCAGCGTCTTGTCGGCGAGGCGCTTGACGCATAGTGCGAAGGCGAAATTGGGCGCCGCGGTCACCGTGCCGCGATGGCGGTGGATGGCCCACAGCCAGCGCTCGGGCCGGGCGAGGAAGTCGAGCGGCGACATCAGCACCAGCGGGCAGCCGTGGTAGAGGCTGCCCAGCCAGGCGCCGATCAGCCCCATGTCGTGATAGAGCGGCAGCCAGCTGACGGCGACATCGGTCGAGCCCAGCCCCACCGCCCGCCCCCAGGCGCGGATGTTGGCCAGCAGGTTGCGATGGCTGAGCATCACGCCCTTGGGGTCGCCGGTGGAACCCGAGGTGTATTGGATCAGCGCGAGATCTTCGGCATCGGTGGCCACCGGCGCCATGGGCGGGGCATCGAGGTCGGCGGGAGTGAGCACAGTGCGCAAGCTCGGTGAGAGCCCGGTCAACATGCGCGCCAGCGGGCGCACCTGGTCGAAGGTGATCAGCACCGGCGCCTCGCAGTTGCGCAAGATGCCGGCCTGGCGATTGAGGTGGTCTTCGAGCTGCGCGGGGCGCGACGGCGGATACATCGGCACCGGCACGGCGCCGGCCATCAGGATGCCGAAAAAGCAGCGAAAGAAATCGAGCCCCGAGGGCAGCATCAACGCCACGCAGGCCCCGGGCCGCACACCGGCGGCGGTCAGCGCGGCGGCGATGCTGCCGGCGGCCTCGGCCAGCTGGCCGTAGCTCAGGGGCTCGGTCGCGTCCGGCGTGCGGTAGAAGCTCACATGGGTGCGCTCGGGATGGCGCGCCACATGCCACTCGAGCACGTCGATCAGGCGCGGTGCGGCCTCGGGCAGGCCGTCGGCACGCGCCGGCGCGGCCATGCGCGCCTCGTCGGGGGCCGCCGGCCGCGGCCGGTAGCCGGCGCTCACCACCGCGGCCAGCACCTCGCGCGGCGTCAGCGCTTCGCCGAGCACCTCGGACGGCAGCTGCACCTCGAACTCGCGCTCGACACGCGCCAGCAATTCGACCCGGGCCAGGCTATCGAGCCCCAGATCCCGATCGAGCAGACTGTCGAGCCCGGCCTGCAGCCGCGCCCCCGGGCGCAACTCGCCCACCACGGCATCGACCTGCCGCAGGAGTCTGCCAGCGTCATCGTGATTTTCGGGGCCTGGCGGCTGCGCCATGCGAAGCTCCGGTGCTCAGTCCGGGGACGCTTCACCATAGCGTCCGCCCACGGCGATGGGCAAGTTGCCCGCGCAGGCCTTCGCCGTCGTGGCGCGGCCGGTGTTTTCGTGTGCCGCAGAACTGGCATGCGTCACCCCGCCGGCCGGGCACCTGCCCCATCGCGCAGCACCACTGTCCATTTGCTGGACAGCCGCCCGGCCGCGGCCGCGCACCCCTTTTGAATGACCCGCTGGCGAAAACCCGCATCGATGCGGGCTTTGCGCTCGTTTCGCCTGATGAAACGAGCAGTGCTCGCGGCGCGGGCACGAAGATCGCGACTGATCGTTCGCGCCGTGACGGGGTGGAGCACATCCGCCACAGGGAGGCGACCGCGCAATGTCGCGGACATTCAATAAAGACTAAGTATCGGAGACGATCACATGCAAAAAACGCTCATCGCTCGCGCCATCGGCGTGGCCCTCATCGCTGCATCCGGCACCGCCGGCGCGGTCAGCTTCAGCGAAGGCGACAAGACGCTGGACATCAACGCCACGGTCAACGGCTTCTACGCCTTCCGCACCGCCGAGGACGATCGCGGCAAGGTCAACAACTCGGGCATCACCAACGGGCTGCTGCCGGGCTGGATCAACTTCGTGTTCACCACCAAGGCCGAAGGGCTGGACATCAAGGCACACGTGGGCTTCGCCCCGGGCCTGAACAACGATTCGAGCGTGGTCGGCCTGCCGATCTCGAAGAGCGGCAGCGGCCGCCAGGACCCGTACTCGCAGATCGACGTGCGCAACCTGTACTTCCAGTTCGGCAACGCCGACATGGGCACGGTCAAGATCGGTCGCGACATCGGCCTGTTCGGCCAGAAGGTGATCCTCTCCGACATGACCCTGCTCGGCCTGGGCGGCAACACCAACGCCTCGATCCCGTTCAACACCACCTTCGGCATGATCGGCCACGGCTACATGTACACCGGCTTCCAGCCGCAGATCACCTACACCACGCCGGACATGAGCGGCTTCTCGGCCTCTGTCGGCATCTTCCAGCCGAGCGACTTCATCGGCAGCGGCGAAACCTCCACCCCGGGCCTGCAAGCCATCGCCAGCTATGACTGGAAAGGCAACAACCCGGGCTCGGTGTGGGCCGGCCTGATCCATCAGAGCACCGACGAAGGCCTGTCGAACACCGACACCTTCAGCGCCCGCGGCTTCGAGCTCGGCGCCAAGATGGCCTTCGGCCAGTTCGAGGCGATGGCCTACGGCTTCAACGGCAAGGGCCTGGGCCTGTCGACCGTCGGCGCGCTGTTCCACTCGCCCAACGGCGAGACCGACAGCTCCGGCTACTTCGTGCAAGGCACCTACAAGTTCGGCAAGACCAAGCTCGGCCTGAACTACGGCGAGAACAAGGACAAAGGCGGCACGCTGACCGGCAGCAACAAGTTCCGCGGCACCACGCTGGGCGTCTATCACACGCTCAACAAGTACATCACCCTGGTGGCCGAATACAACCAGGAAAAGGCCACCGGCCCGGACGCCATCAACTCCGGCGGCAACGGCGATCTGAAGACGCGCACCATCTCCCTCGGGGGCATCGTCTTCTTCTAAACCCACACGAGCAGACGATCTCCCTCGACTTGAACGGCGCCTTCGGGCGCCGTCTTTTTTTGCCAGCGCCGGTAGAATCGACGCTCCACTTTCGGGAAACCGCCATGCCCCGACTGCCGCAACTACTCGCCGCCTTGAGCCTGACACTCGCCCTCGGCACACCGGCGCGGGCCGACGACATCGTCCATCAGCGCCTGCCCACCGACGACTACGCCACCGCCCGCATCGCGCTCGACGACGCGATCATCGACGAAGGCCTGCGCGTGGCCTCGGTGAGCAATTTCGGCGCCATGCTGACACGCACCGATGCCGATGTGCACCACGGTGCGGCGGTGTATCGCCATGCCGAAGTCTTCGCCTTCTGCAGCGTGCAGGTGGCGGCCCGGCTGGTGCGCGAGACGGCCGAAAACATCGCCCTTTGCCCGCTCACCATCGGTCTGTATCAACTGGGCGCCGGCGAGGACACGCGCATCCACCTCGTCTACCGCCCGCCCGCCGGCCATTCCCCCGGCGCCGAGGCCGGCCGGGCCTTGCTGGCGCGCATCGGCCAGCGGGTGCGGGAGAATTTTCCGGCGGGGCGCTGAGCGCCGAACCGCCCTCCCCCAAACGCTGCGAGGGCGTCAGTGCCGGGGCCGCTCAGCGGCGCTTGGGCTCGGCCTCGGAAACCGGCATCGGCGCCGCATCGCTCGGGCGCACGGCCTGCCCCGCGCCAGCCGCCCGGCGCGACGCGACGCGGGCGGCCTGGTCGCGGAATGCTTCGAGGATCTGGTGGCGCAGGCGCGCTTCGTCCCAGGGTTTGGTAAAGAACTTGTAGATCTCGCCACTGCTCACCGCGGCATGCAGCAGTTCGGATTCGGCATGGCCGGAGATCACGATGCGCAGCATGTCGGGGTAGCGGGTGCCGACCCGCGCAAGCAGCTCGGCGCCGTCCATGTCGGGCATGCGCTGGTCGGTGACGAGGACTTGCACCTCGTTGCTGGCCAGCAGGGCCAGCGCTTCGCGGGCGCTGCGGGCGGTGAGCACGCGGTAGCCCTGACCGTCGAGGGCGAGCGTCATCATCGCCAGCACGGCGGGTTCGTCGTCCACCACCAGCAGGGTTCGGGCGACGGTGGCGTCGGCTGCAATCAGTTTCTTGCCGCTGGCCAGCAGCACGGCGCAGGCCGAGGCGGGCATCGGGGCGCTGTAGTAGTAGCCCTGGATTTCGTCGCAGCCGTGGCGGTTGAGGAATTCGAGTTGCTCCTCGGTCTCGACCCCTTCGGCAATGACCCGCAGGCCCATCTGGTGCGCCAGGGCGATGACCGAGGTGGAGATGGCTTCGGACGCCGCGTCGGTGGCGATCTGCGTGATGAAGCGGCGATCGATCTTGAGCTGGTCGACCGGAAACTCGCTGAGATAGGCGAGGCTGGAGTAGCCGGTGCCGAAGTCATCGATGGCCAGGCGCAGGCCAAGCGCCTTGAGGCGGCGCAGCACGTCGTTGGCCTGCTCGGGGTCTTCCATCAGCGCGCTTTCGGTCAGTTCGAGTTCGAGCAGCGAGGGCGGAAGACCGGTTTCGCGCAGGATCTCGGCCACGGCCTCGACCAGGTTCGGCTGACTCAACTGGTTGGCCGAGAGGTTGACCGCCACCACGATGCGCGGCAGCCCGGCATCGAGCCAGGCCTTGTTCTGCAGACAGGCCTGGCGCAGCGCCCAGGCGCCCAGATGCTGAATCAGCCCGCTCTCTTCGGCGATCGGGATGAAGCGCGACGGCGGCACCTGCTCGTGGGTGAGCGGGTGCGCCCAGCGCGCCAGGGCCTCGACGCCGACGATGCGGCCGGTGATCAGATCCACCTTGGGCTGGTAGTGCAGTTCGAGCGCACAGGACTCCAGCGCGCTGCGCAGCGCGCCCTCGAGCGCCAGCCGTTCCTGGGCATCCTGGTCGAGCGCTTCGGTGCACAGGCAGACGCCGAGGCCGTGGCGCTCGGCATGGTGCAGGGCGATGGTGGCCTTGCGCAGCAGCACGTCGAGATTCCCCCCGTCCTGCGGCATCATGCTGACGCCGGCGTTGATGCTCGGCTGCAGGCGTTCGCCCTGGATGACGACGGGCAGGTTCAAGGTCTCGATGATGCGCGTGACTTTTTCGTGCAGCGTGTCGCGCAGCAGGAGTTCGGGCGTCATCACCACGAACTCGGTGCCGCCGTGGCGCGACACCGTGTCGCCCGCCGCCACGCAGTCGCCCAGCCGCTGGGCGATCACCTTGAGCAACTGGTCGCCCACGTCGCGCCCGAGGCTGTCGTTGATGCGCTTGAAGCGGCCGATGCCGATGGTGATGAAGCCGATCATCGTCCCCCGGTGCTCGGCCTCCGCATGGATCTCGGCAAAGCGCTGGGCCAGCAGGCTACGGTTGGGCAGGCCGGTCAGTTCGTCGTAGGCAGACAGGAAGTTGAGCCGCTCCTCGATGCGCCGGCGTTCGCTGATGTCGCTCTGGATGCTGATGAAATGCGTGATCTGCCCCGTGTCGTCAGTGACCGGGCTGAGCAGCATCGAAGCCCAGTACAACTCGCCGTTCTTGCGCCGGTTGATCATCTCGCCTTCCCACACCTTGCCGCTCAGCGCGGCCTCCCACATCTCGCGGTACAAGGCGGCGGCGGTGCGCTCGGAACGCCAGAAGCCGGCCTTGCGACCGATGGCCTCCTCGCGCGTGTAGCCGGTGATGGCGGTGAATGGCGTGTTGGCATACTCGATGACGCCATGCGCGTCGGTGACGATCATCGCACTGGCGCTTTGCTCGATCAGCGCATCGAGCTTGCGCAGCGCCTCGGTGTCGCGCTCGCGCTGGTGCCGGTCGGCCAGCAGGGTCTGGCGCATGCGTTCGAAGGCCTCGCCGAGCCGGCCCAGTTCGTCGGGCCGCTGTGCCGGCAGCGCCTGGGTGAGATCGCCCGCGGCGATGGTTGCCGCCGCACGCTCCAGTGTCAGCAGCGGATGCAGCACGCGACGGCGCACGCCTTGCACGGCCACACCGAACAACACGGCCATGGCCATGAACAGCAGGATCAGCATGCCTTGGGTATTGACGGCATGGGTGCGCAGCTGGGCGATGTCCGCGTCGAACTGGGCGCTCAGCGCCGAGGACAATCCGAGAATGGCGTCGACTCCGTTGGTGGCCTCGCGATACCACTCTCCGGCGTCCACCGGATAGGGCTCGCCGGCCAGGCTGCGGGCCATGATCTGCGCGCGCAGCGCCTCATAGCGGCCCAGGTAGTCGGCTTCGAAGCGCAGCCGTGCCTGCATCAGTTGCGGCGTGCCCGGCAGGTGCGCCAGGATGGCCTCGGCACGTTGCCGTGCCCGGTCGGCCACCACCCGCTGATCCTCCAGCGTGCGCCACGCATACGCGCTCAAGGGCGCATGACCGGCAATGGCCACGCCGATGGCCGCGCGCTCGCGTCCGGCGTATTCGCTGAGGGTAAACAGCACATCCTTGATGACCAGCGCGGAGGCCAGCGTGTAGCGATTGCCACGCAACGGCTGCATGCTGATCGCCGCCAGATCCTGCAGGCTGCCGATGCGCTGCGTCATCAGCGCGATCCACCGGTCGGCATCGAGCCCGTTGTCCTCGCCGCTCAGGCGCGCGTCGACCTGCGCCCGGAGGGACGCCATGCGGGGCGGGTCCAGCGGCAGCTCGTGCAGCTTCGCGAAGACGGGATGGGTTGCGTCGCGCCGGGCCAGGGATGCCGCCGTCGCATCGAGTCGGGCATGGCGCGCATCCACCGCGGCACGCACACGGTGCATTTCGTCCAGCATCGAGGCTTGAGCAGCGGCCGGGTTGGCGAG
The DNA here is from genome assembly GCF_018524365.1 of Denitromonas iodatirespirans. Taxonomy (GTDB): domain Bacteria; phylum Pseudomonadota; class Gammaproteobacteria; order Burkholderiales; family Rhodocyclaceae; genus Nitrogeniibacter; species Nitrogeniibacter iodatirespirans. Next base: position 74,793 of record NZ_JAEKFT010000009.1, on the reverse strand, counting down.
AATGGCCGCGGTGATGCCCCGCTCCATCGCCAGCGCCGCACTGGTCTGCTGCGCCACGTCGGCCAGCCGGTTGGCCGCCTGAATCCATTCGACGGCCTTCTGCTTGTCCCGGCTGTCGGCCAACTGCCAATAGCCGGCAGCGGCCGATACCAAGGCCACCAAACAAGCCATGACATAAAACGAAAGTCGTATGTTCATGAAAAGTTGAATCGCAGACGGACGAAGCGCCGGCACGAGCGCAGCGCACCCGAGCGACATCTCGACAGAGTTGCCAAACACCGCATAAATACGTCGTTACAGCAAACTCTCAGCAACAATAACCTCCGCCTCACATCGGACAACAGGTGAGTATCTCGGTCGAAACGACCACGGCAAACCCCATCCTGGATACTACGACCAAAGACTAGCAGAGAATTTTCGCTCCCCATATTGACTGGCCTCAATACTTCTCGTCATGGGCCCCCGTCCCAGGCACCGGCGCCATGCCGCACCGACGCTCAAAGACGAAAGGCGCGCACCGCATTCAACGTGCTGTCGGCCAGCGCCTGAAGCTGCGCCGCCGTGGCATGGGCCTGCCGGGTGGCGGCGCTGTTCTCCTCCGACATCTGCGCAATGCGCTCGACATTGGCGGCAATCTCGTTGCTGGCCACGCTCTGCTCGCGCAAGGCGCTGGATATCTCGTTCACCGCCGCTACCGCCTGCTGCGTGCCGCCGCTGATGGCCTGCATCGACTCGCCCGCCCGGGTCGCCAGATCGACGCCGTCGCCGACCCGCTTCACGGCCTGCTCCATGGTGCTCACCGCCGCGCCCGAGCTGGATTGCATGGTGCCGATCATGTCGCTGATGTCGGTGGTCGCCTGTGCGGTGCGCTCGGCCAGCTTGCGCACCTCGTCGGCCACCACCGCGAAACCGCGCCCCTGTTCGCCGGCGCGCGCTGCCTCGATGGCGGCATTGAGCGCCAGCAGATTGGTCTGCTCGGCCACCTCGCGGATGACCTGCACCACATGCGAGATCCGCTGCGAGCTGTCGCCCACCGCCTGGATGGTGCGCGCGGCCTCCGACACGGTCCGGGCGATACCCTCCATCTCGGCCACCGTGCGGACGATGACCTCGCTGCCGGCCTGCGACAGCCCACCGGCATCGCGCGTCACTTCACGCGCCTCGCCGGCACTGTCGGTGACCTGGCCGATGCTGACCGTCATCTGCTCGACGGCGCTGGCCATGCTGGCGGCGGCGTCGCTCTGATGGGCCGAGCTGCTGGCGATCTGCGCCGAAGCGGCCGCCAGTTGCTCGGCCGCGCCGGCAACGCTGTTGGCGTTGTCGGTCAGGTCGCGAATCATCTGGCGCAGATTGCCCTGCATGGTGCGCAATGCGGCCAGCAGGCTGTGCGTATCGCCATCTCTCACCGCGATATCGACGCTCAGATCGCCCCGGGCAATGGTGTCGACCGCGGCCTTCGCTTCGTCCGGCTCGCCACCCAGCGGCCGCGTCACGGCCATCACGATCCATCGCGTCAACACCAGCGCCAGCACCACCGCCACACCGAGGAAAGCCAGCAGTTGATTGCGCGCACTGGCATAGCTGGCCTTGGCGGCGGCCCCGCTTTGCTCGAGGATGCGGCCTTGCAGGTCGATCAGGCGATCCACCGAAGCCAACAGGGCGTCGAGCGCCGGCACCGTCTCGCTCGCCATGCGGCGCGAGGCGTCCTCGCGCGCGCCCGCTTCGAGCATCCTGGAGACTTCTAGAAACGAGTCGACATAGGTTTTGCGCTTGCCACGGATCTCGGCCAGCATCGCCTTGCCTTCCGGCAGGTAGAGCAAGCCATCGAGTTCGTCGATCAAGGCAGTGATGGCCTTGACGTTGGCCGCGATACGCTGACGGACCGGCGCCGGGTCCGCCGCATGAAACAGCAGGAAGGTTTCGCGGGTGTTGGCGTTCATCAAATCCATGGTGTCGTTGGCCAGCTCGGTCTTGCGCCAATCGACATCCACGATGCGCTCGACCATGCCTTCGAGCGATGCGAGGCGGTTGAGCCCCAGCGCCACGGCCAGCAACAGCAGGCACAGCAACACGCCGAAGCCCAGCGTGAGCCGCAGCGCGATGGTGAGTCGTCCAAACATGGTGGTCAGCCCTCAGAGCAGCGCCGGCCGGCCCATGGCAGGGTCCGGAAGGGGTTCAGCGCGAACGACACGGAGGGCAGGAAGTGGGCCCGGCAAAGACTCGCCGCGTCAGTCTAGGCGGCAGCAACGGCCAGGGCGGCGGGGAATGGGCCGCCCGGGGCGTACGGGTCTGATACGAGTTGCCATGAGACCGCGCACAGTGGGTATTGAATCGGCGGTCCCGGGGCATACTTTAGCCCATACGCCAGCGTCTGGTAAAAATTCGCTTCGGGAATATCGCCGCCCGCCGTGACCTTCCGCACGCCCCGCCCCCGGGACGGCCCAACGGGCTACTCGCCAGGGCGTGGTGCGGCGGTCACGACCGGCGCATCGATGCCCACCTCGACGCGAACCCAACCGTCCGCCTGGTGAAACGACACCTGCATGCCGGGCACCGGAATCAGTGCACGCACCAGGCCCAGGCCGGTCCCGATCCCGCGTCGCGCGTCGAAATCGAAATCGGGCGCCAGCCGGCCGGGGTTTTCGATCGACACGTGCGCGCCCTGGCCATGGCGGTGCATGGTGACCCGCGGCGGCGCACCGGTGGCGTCCGGCGCTGCATGTTTCACCGCATTGGTCATCAGCTCGTTGAGCACCAGCGCCACCGCCACGGTTTCGCTCTCGCGGATGAGTAGATTTCCGTCGGCGCGCGACAGCCCCGCCAGGTGGATCGGCACGCCGCTCAGCTCCGACACGCTGTTCACCACCGCCGGCACCAGCTCGCACAGCATCACGCTATGCCGCGTCACCTGCCCGTAGAGGCCATGCACCACCGCCACCGCCTGCACCTGAGCGATCGCCGATTCGATCGACGCGCGCGCATCGGGCCGCTTGTCCGCCTCGCGTCGCAGCAGCCCGATCACGGTCTGCAGATTGTTCTTGATGCGATGATGCACCTCGCGCACCAGCGCGTCGCGCAAGCGCTCCGCTTCGGCCAGGCGGGCCGCCTCGGCCTGCTTGCGATCGGTGATTTCCCGGTCCACGCCCCGGTAGCCGAGCAGCCGGCCCTGCCCATCGAAAAACGGCTGGCCGCTGCTCTCGAGCACCACGCGGCGGCCGCTCTTGTGCCAATTCACGTTCTCCAGCGCCACGATGGGATGGAGCGCCGCCCGGGCGGCATCGGCCAGTGCGCGCACCCGGCCGGCCTCGTCGGGCGGCATGAGGTCGAACGGTGTCTTGCCGATCAGCTCGTCCGGCGAATAGCCGAGGATCTGCCGGATCTGAGGGCTGACGTAGGTGTAGCGCCAGGCCTCGTCCACCTCCCATACCCAGTCGCGGAAGGTCTCGATCAGGCCCTGGAAGCGCAGCTGGCTGTCTCGCAGCGCCTGCTCCCCACGCGTTCTTTCATCGATCAGCCGTCGCAGGTTGTGCTGCATCGTCTGCATCGCAGCGAGCAGGCTGTCGCGATCATGCGTGCGCAGGGGGATCGGGCTATCCAGGTCGCCAGCGGCAATGCGCTCGACCACGGCGCGGACGGTCTCCGGCTCGCCGCCGAGCGGCCGGATGACGGCGCGGATGATCCAGCCCGACAGCATCAGTGCCGCGATCACCGCCACCACCAGAAAGACCGTCAGCAATCTGCGCGCATGCTCGAAGGTCGCGAGCGAGCGGTTGGCTGTCTCGTGCAACACCGTGTCCTGCATGGCGATCAGCGTGCCGATCGACGCCTTGAGGCCATCCAGGCGTGGCACCGTCTCGGTCAGGATGGTGCGCAGAGCATCGGCGCGGCGACCCGCCGTCCGAAGCCGCGACGCCTCGAGAAACGACGCGACATAGGCCTTGCGCTCCTCGCGCACCTGCGCCAGTAGGCGCCGACTGGGCGCATGGTCGAGTTGCGTGTCGAGCTGTTCGATCGTCGCGCCGATGAGGTCGACCCGCGCCGCGATGCGCGCTCGCACCGCCGCCGGATCCGCCTCGTGAAACAGTAGCAAGGTGTCCTGCGTCTGCTCGTTCATCAGATCGAGCGTCCGGTTGGCGAGCGCGGTGTTTTCGCGCTCCCGCGTCACCACGCGGTCGACCGTCTCGTTGAGTGCGGCCAGCCGGTTCAGGCCCAGCACCACCGAAGACACGAGCAACAGCAGCACGAAGCCAAAACCCAAGCCGAGCCGTTCGGCAACCGTCAATCTGCCCAACATGGTCCTTCCTGGCGGCGGCGCTCGTCGGCACGCTTGCGCCGGCGCCGGCCGATACGGTGATAGAGGGGCGGGCGAGGTTCAGGCCCATTCATGCCGGCACGGCGGCCGGCCATGCCGTTGCGCGACACGGCGATCGGGCGGGGATTCGGCCCGGCGCCTCGGCAAGGTCCGTCTGCGACGGCCCCTTGCGTGCAGCATGCGCAATTCGGCGTCGAGCCTGACACAGGCGCCCGTGAAGCGGAAGCCCCCGGCAATCAGGAATCGAGCAGAATCCGGTTGGTCCCCTCGACGGCGGCGATCAGGTCTTCGGACAGATCGCCGATCTTGCGCCGTTGCGACCGCGCCTGCGCACGCAGGAAGTCGAAGGCCTGCTGACGATCCAGCCCCTTGCGCACCATGATGATGCCGACCGCCGTCCGCGTCTTCTGCTCGACCGACAGCGCCTGTTCAAGATGACCGGTGGTAGTGCGAAGCTGCGCCATTTCCTTGGCGCGCGCCATCGAGGCTTCGAGAAAGGGCACCAACTGCGGCACGTCCACCGGCTTGATCAGATACCCCATCGCGCCGGCCTCCGCCGCCTCCTGGACGATGGCGGCGTCGCCGAAGGCCGAGAGGAAGACGAAAGGCGGGCCCCCTTGCTCGCGCAGCGCGCGGGCCAGCGCCAACCCCGGCATGCCGGGCATGCGCATGTCGAGCACGGCCAGATCGAAAGCGCCAGCCGCCACCTGCGCCAGCGCCTCCTCGCCTGTCGCGGCCGTCATGACCTCGTAGCCCAGGTCGCGCAGCCCTTCGGCGAGCAGGTTCAGAATCACCCGGTCATCATCGACTATCAGCACCCGCTTCATCCCTGCCTCCTCCCGAGCTAAGCCGCCCGGCACGCGCGCCGGAAAATCCGACCGTTCAACCCTGGCATGCCATACCGCGCCGGACCGGCCATGTGCGCTATTGAAAGATGGATGCCAAGGAAATGGAAACGCGGCCAAATGCCGCGCTGGATGAACGGATGGCGGAAGCGGTGAGATTCGAACTCACGAAGGGTTGCCCCTTGCCGGTTTTCAAGACCGGTGCAATCGACCACTCTGCCACGCTTCCGTAAGCCTGCCCCGTCGCAGACGCGGCCGGAGTATAGCCGATTGCGCCTGTGGCGTCAGTCGCGCTCGAACAGCGCGATCGACTCGACATGCGAGGTTTGCGGGAACATGTTGGCGATGCCCGCGCCCTTGAGCCGATAGCCTTTCTCATACACCAACACGGCCGCATCGCGGGCCAACGACGCTGGATTGCACGAGACGTAAACGATCCGGCCCGGGGCATCCGCACCGAGGGCCTTGACCACGGCCATGGCCCCATCGCGCGGCGGATCGATGAGCAGTTTGTCCAGCTTGCCGAGCGCGGCAATACTGTCTTCGGTCGCTTCGAACAGATTGGCGGCATGGAACTCACATTGGTCCGCCAAGCCATTGGCACGGGCGTTTTCCGCGGCCCGGGCAACCAGCGCATCGCTGCCTTCGATGCCGATCACGGTAGCGCCGGAGCGGGCGATGGGCAGGCTGAAATTGCCCAGTCCGCAAAACAGATCGGCAATGCGCTCGCCCGGCTGCGGATCGAGCAGATGCATGGCACGACGCATCAGCACGCGGTTGATCGGGACATTCACCTGGGTGAAATCATTGGGCCGGAAAGTCAGCGTGACATCGAACTCCGGCAAGCTGTAGGTCAGTGGCGGCGCGTCGGCCGGGTGCAGGCAAAACGCCGTTGCCGGCCCCCCGGGCTGCAGCCAGACCTGGAGGGCATGGGCCTCGGCAAAGGCGCGCAAGCGCATGTCGTCGGCCTGCGTGATATCGACCAGGTTGCGGAAGACCAGCACCGTCTCGGTGTCGCCGACGGCGATCTCGATCTGCGGAATGCGGTCGGGGATCGACAGCCCGGCAATCAGCTCGCGCAGCTTCGGCAGCAGATCCGAGATGTGCGGCGGCAGGATCTGACACGAGGTCATGTCGGCGATGTAGCTGCTGCGCCGTTCGTGAAACCCCACCAGCACCCCGCCTTTGGACGGGATGTCCCGCACGCCGATGCGGGCACGATAGCGGTAGCCCCATGGCGCGCCGACGATGGTCGGGTACACGATCTGCGCCTTGAGGCGCGCGATGTGCCAAAGCGCATTTTCGAGCACCCGCTGCTTGACCGCCGCCTGCGCCAGCGAATCGAGATGCTGCATCGAGCAGCCGCCGCATTTGGCGAAAAACGCGCACCTGGGCGTCACTCGCTGGGCGCTGGCACGGATGATCTTGCCGATATGCGCCTGTTCATAGGTCTTCTTTTTACGAAAGACGGTATATTCGACCTCTTCGCCCGGCAGTGCCCCTTCGATGAAAACCGCCTTGCCTTCCGGCGAACGGGCGATCCCGCGACCTTCGTTGTCGAGCGATTCAATGATGGCGATGGGCATGGTCGGCGAGCGGAGAAAAAGGCGGTATTGTAGCGACCCCTCGGTCGACATCAATCCTTGGATGCGGCACACGCAATGGCCGCACAGCCCGCCACCTCCTCCACACCGCGTCCCGCGCCCACCTCGACACACCGCACAATCTGAAACAATTTAGCTGATCTGCCAAAACCCCAACAAGGGCGCTGGAACTAGGCCTTTCGGCCGTTAAATGAAGTTGCCGCATAGCAACATCCCTCTTGAATCGCATAGAGCCCATGCTAGTATTTTTTGGCGTCCCGCTTTCAAGCGGGATCAACGTCAAAGCCATGCCCAACAAAATAAAGGTTATTGGATTATGAAGAACTCGCTCCTCGTCGCCGCTCTCGTCGCTCTGGCCGTGTCCGCTTGCGGTAAACAAGAAGAGCAGGCTCCGGCAACCGCGCCGGCCGTCGAAGCGCCGGCCCCCGCCACTGAAGCGCCGGCCGAGGCACCGAAGGACAGCGCCGCCGCTGCCGCCGACTCTGCCGCTGCTGCTGCCGACTCCGCCCAGCAAGCCGCTGGCCAGGCCATGGAAGCCGCCAAGGAAGGCGCAGCCGCCGCTGGCGAAGCCGCGACCGACGCTGCTGCTGCCGCCAAGGACGCTGCCGGCGCCGCCGTCGAGGCTGCCAAAGACGCCGCTGCTGGCGACAAGCCGGCCGAGGCACAAAAGCAGTAAGCAGCACGCTGCACCAGCGAAACACCCCGCCTCGGCGGGGTGTTTTGTTTTCAGCCTTGCAGCGTCATCCAGTCGGAGCCGGCCGCCTGCGAGGCAATCTGCCAGGCAACGGGATTATCCCCGAGCACCTCGCCAAGCTGCTTCGCCACCTGCGCCGGATGATTGTTGGTTTCGCTCAGATGCGCTGCCAGCACCGCTTGCAGCGAACCGCGATGAAGCTGCCGGAGCAGGTCCGACGCGGTATCGTTGTCGAGATGCCCCTGCCCGCCGGCGATTCGGTTTTTCAGCCGCGCCGGATACGGGCCGTTGGCCAGCATCGTCGCGTCATGATTGAACTCGAGCATCAAGCCGGCACAGCCAGCCAGGGCCTTGCGCATGGCATCGGTCACGCGCCCTGCGTCGGTCAATATCCCTAGCGAGAGCCCTTCGGCATCGAGCACGAACTGGGTGGGCTCGGCCGCATCATGCGGCACGGCATAGGGCCGGACCTGGAAGTCCTGGATGGGGAACGCGGCCGACACCTCGAACTCGCGCAGATGAGGAACGGCATGCTGCCGGCGCTCGAGCGCCCGCCGGGTACCGGGAGAAAGATAGACCGGGCAGCAGAAGCGCTTCGCCAGCGCGCCGACACCGGCCACATGGTCGCTGTGCTCGTGGGTGAGGAGCACAGCGTCGATCTGCTCGGGCACGACACCCAGACGGGCCAGACGCTGCGCCAGCACCCGGGGTCCGAAACCGCAATCGATCAGCAGGCGCGTTCGCCCCGCCTGGACCAGCAGCGCGTTGCCGCGACTGCCGCTGCCCAGCGAGGCGAAACGGATCATTTCAACTGGTCGTGCAACAGTCCGAGAATCTTGCTGGCGGTCTGGGAGGTGTCTTCGCCACCTTCCTTGGTCAGCACACGGACCCGGCTGCGGTCGGCCTGATCGCCGGCCACCTGGATCCGGTACTCGCTGCCCGACACCGCCGGCTTGTCGTCGCTGCGCCAGAAGGCGAGCTTGGCCAGGAAGCCTTCGGGCTTCTTGGTGGCGTTGTCGAGCTCCGGGTCGATGTAGCGCACGTAGTACACGCCTTCGGAGCGGTTGCGGTCCTGCACCGTGAAGCCGATGCGGTCGAGCGCCAGGCCGACCCGGCGCCAGGCGCGGTCGAAGGGCTCGTCGACCACCAACTGCGTCTGACCCGAGGCGTTCGTCAGCTTCGCCTGCTCGGCCTGCGGCGCAACCGCCACGGCCTGCTCGGCACGCTTCTCTTCGGCGCCCAGGTGCACCATCAGGCGACGCAGCATTTCGGCTTCGAGTTCCGGATCGGCCGGACGCGGCTGCCACACGGTGGTGGCTTTCGACTCGTTTTCGTAGATTTCCATCATGCCGCGGTGGCTGATGTACACCTCGACGCTACCCGGCTCGCGCCCCTTCTCGATACGGGTGCGGAACTTGTCGCGCTCCGGCGTCGAGTACAGGCCGTCGAGCACTTGGCCGATGGTCCTGCGGATGATGTCTTGCGGGATCTTGGCGCGATCTTCGGCCCAGTCGGTTTCCATCACGCCGATCTCGGGCGAATCGACGTTGAGGATGAAGCCCAGTTCAATCCAGAAATTGCGCAGCTCGGGCCACAATTCTTCCGGCGACTTCTTGACGACCAGCCAGCGTTGCGAGCCGGCGCGCTCGACATGCATGCCCGACTCGGCACCCAGCACTTCGCGCGCTTCGCCCGCCCCGGCCGGCGCAGCGCGCTCGGCGTTGTAGGTCGAGAAGGTGGCGCTGCCTTTGCCGGCCGTATCGGGCACGGCATAGCGGTCGTTGCGGTTGGGCACCGTCAGGTCGGGCGGCACCTCCAGGGTGGGCGCCTTGGCAGCACTCTTGTAATCGATCTTCTTGGTTTCGATCATGCCATTGCAGCCGGCCAGCAGCAGGCTGGCGGCCAGCACGGAAAGGGTCGCGGTGTGACGTCGCTGCATCGTGATGACTACCTATCGGATTAAACGGACAGCCCGGCCGCACGCATCGCGTTGCGCACCCGGTCATGGTTGGCTTCGCCCAACGGCGTCAGCGGCAGGCGCAGGGCGGGGCCGATCAGACCGAGCTGATTGACTGCCCATTTCACCGGGATCGGATTGGCCTCGCAGAACAACTCGCCGTGCAAGCCGAGCAGCTTCTGGTTGATGGCCCGCGCCGTGGCGACATCGCCCGCGAGCGCGGCCACGCACATGTCGTGCATCATCTTCGGCGCCACGTTGGCGGTCACCGAGATGCAGCCGTGCCCGCCCATCAGCAGAAAGGCCAGCGTGGTCATGTCGTCGCCGGTGTAGAGCGCGAAGTCTGCCGGCGCGCGCGCCACCAGGTCGCAGGCGCGACCGATGTTGCCGGTGGCGTCCTTGATGCCGATGATGTTGGGCACTTCGGCCAGACGCAAGGTGGTGTCGTTGGCCAGATCGGCCACCGTCCGCCCCGGCACGTTGTACAGGATCACCGGCAGGTCTTCGGCCTCGGCAATGGCCCGGAAGTGGCGATACATGCCTTCCTGACCGGGGCGATTGTAATAAGGCACGACCGACAGGCCGGCCATGGCGCCGGCCTTCTTGGCAAAGCGCGTCAGCTCGATGGCTTCGGCCGTCGAATTGGCGCCGGTTCCGGCGATGACGGGAATACGCCCGGCGGCATGTCCGACGGCAACACGGATGAGTTCGCAGTGCTCGTCGACATCGACGGTGGGCGATTCACCCGAGGTGCCGACGACGACGATGCCATCGGTGCCCTCGCGCACATGAAAGTCGATCAGCGAACGAAAACTGTCGAAATCGAGACTGCCATCCTCATGCATCGGGGTGACGATGGCGACAATGGATCCGGTAATCATGGGAAAGTCGGGCCAGAAAGCAAAAGCGCATTGTACCCGAATCGCGCCGCGCGGCACCGGCACGATATGGCCGGCGCGCGGGCGCTGCAACGCCCGCCGCGGCTGTCATGACACTCGATTTCAGATGTCGGCCATCGCCTTGATATGCGCGACCACGGAGCGCGCCAGCGATGACAGCGCATACCCGCCTTCGAGGATGGACACGATGCGCCCCTCGGCATGTTCGGTCGCCAGCGCGCGCAATTGCTCCGTCACCCAGATGTAGTCGGCCTCGACCAGACCGAGCGACCCCATGTCGTCTTCGTAATGCGAATCGAAACCGGCCGAGATCACGATCAGCTGCGGTTTGTGCGCTCGCAGCGCCGGCAGCCAGGTGTCGGCGACGATCTGGCGGAAAACGTCGCCGCGCGTGCCCGCCGGCACCGGGACGTTGATCATGTTCGGCGCCGGGTTGTCGGTGCCGCTGTAGGGATAGAACGGATGCTGGAAGATGCTGGCCATCAGCACCCGCGGATCGTCGCTGAAGATGTCTTCCGTGCCGTTGCCGTGGTGCACGTCGAAGTCGATGATCGCCACGCGCTCCAGCCCGTGTTCGGCCATCGCATGATGCGCGGCCACCGCCACGTTGTTGAAAAAGCAAAAGCCCATGGCCTTGGCCTTTTCGGCATGATGACCGGGCGGGCGCACCGCGCAGAAGGCGTTTTCCACCGCTTTGGACATCACCAGGTCGACCGCCAGGATGCCGGCACCGGCGGCGCGCACGGCGGCCTTCATGGAATCGGGGCAGACGGCGGTATCCGGGTCGAGGTGGCGGATGCCGCTCTCGGGCACATTGGCCAACATCGACTCGACATGCTCGCGCGGATGCGCGCGGGCAAGCTGCTCGACCGTTGCAACAGGTGCATCATGAAAGGCCAGGAACAAATCCAGCCCGGCGGCAATCAACCGATCATTGATGGCGGAGAGCCGGTCGGCGCACTCGGGGTGGTAGGGCCCCATCTCGTGCAACCAGCAATCCTTGTGAGTGATGAACGCCGTCGCTGTCATATCCCCCCTTCCCTGTGACTGAGTATCCGTGGCCTGTCGGGCGATTCAAGTTTTGTAGAATTTTTTCGATTCATTATCCTCTGAACCCCTCATTTTCCCAACCGGCTTTGCATGACTGTTGACCTTGCGCATACCCTGCTGGCGCGCGCCGGCACGATTCTCCTCGGCAAGACGCCGCAACTGCGTCTGGCCCTGTGCTGCATGCTCGCGCGCGGCCATCTGCTGATCGAAGACGTGCCCGGTGTCGGCAAGACCACACTCGCCCACCTGCTCGCCCGCCTGCCCGGCCTGGCCTTCCAGCGCATCCAGTTCACCAGCGACCTGCTGCCGGCCGACATCCTCGGCGTGTCGGTGTTCGACCGCAGCGCCAACGGCTTCCACTTCCATCGTGGGCCGATCTTTGCCCAGCTGATTCTCGCCGACGAGATCAACCGCGCGACACCCAAGACGCAAAGCGCGCTGCTCGAAGCCATGGAAGAGCGGCAGATCACCGCCGACGGCAGCACCTACCCGCTGCCCGCACCGTTCTTCGTCATCGCCACCCAGAACCCGAGCACCCAGGTCGGCACCTTCCCGCTGCCCGAAAGCCAGCTCGACCGCTTCCTCATGCGCCTGCAGCTCGGCTATCCGGACCCTGCCGCCGAGCGCGCCCTGCTGCTCGGCGAAGACCGCCAGGACCTGCTCGCCGCGCTGGCGCCCATCATCGATGCGGACACCCTGATCGGCATGCAGCAGGCGTGCACCCGCATCCATGTGTCCGGCCCAATCGCCGACTATGTCCAGGCCCTGCTCGAAGCCAGCCGCCGCGACAGCGAAACGCCCGGCCTCAGCCCGCGTGCCGGGCTCGGCATCATCGGCGCCGCGCGCGCCTGGGCCTGGCTCGACCGGCGCGAACATGTGCTGCCCGAAGACATCCAGCACATCTTTGCCCCCGTGGCCGGCCACCGGCTGGGCCTCGATCACTCCGTCGCTGCCGCACAGGCACGCTGCCGCGCCCTGATCGAGCGCGTGCCCCTGCCTTGAACGACCGCACCGCGCCAAACACCTGGCGATCGCGCCTGCTGCAGGCGGTCGATCGTCGGCTCTTGCGCGTGCGCACGGCCGAGCCCCTGCCCCTGCGCCTGCCACAGCGCCGGGTCTTCGTCCTGCCCACGCGCGCCGGCTGGGTCTTCGGGCTGACCCTGATGGCCATGCTGACCGCCTCGATCAACTACACCCTGAGCCTCGGCTTCGCTCTCACCTTCCTGCTCGCCGGCGTCGGCATCGCCAGCATTTTCCACGCCTTTCGCACGCTGATTCACCTGGACATCGACGCCGGCCCCACCCCGCCGGTGCACTGCGGCGAGCCCGGCTGCTTCGGCCTCGCCCTGCGCCACCAGCGCAACCGCCCACGCCAGGCCATTCGCATCCGCAATGCCGACAACGCCGTCACCGTCGACCTGCCGCCCGGCGGCCACCTCACCGTCGGGCTCTCGGTCCCCACCACGGCCCGCGGCTGGCAGGCCATCGGCCGTGTCACGCTCGAGACGGTCTACCCGCTCGGCCTGATCCGCGCCTGGAGCGTGACCACCCCCGACATCCAGTTGCTCGTCTACCCCGCGCTCGAAGAACATCCCCCGCCACCGCCCGCCGGCGACGGCACGACCCGCAGCGCCCCCATGGCCTCGGGCGTGGACGAGTTCGCCGGCCTGCGCGCCCACCGCCCCACCGACTCGCCGCGCCAGATCGCCTGGAAGGCCGTCGCCCGCAGCGGCACGCTGGTGTCCAAGCATTTCCAGGGTGGCAGCGCCGGCCCCTTGTTTTTCGACTGGCAACAGCTGCCGCCCGCGCTGAACGACGAAGCGCGCCTGCAACGGCTGGCGCGCTGGGTGGTCGACGCCGCACGCAGCAACAACAGCTGGACCCTGAGCCTGCCCGGTACCCGGCTCGGGCCCGACCGCGGCGCCCAGCACCTCCACCGCTGCCTGCGCGCGCTGGCGCTATACGGCCAGGATGAACATGTCCCGCCCGGCCGCTGACCCCGCGCTGAGCGCCGGACAACTGCACTGGGCCGCCCTCTGCGCCGGCGCCACCCTGCTGCCCCACCTGCCCCGCCTGCCGCTCTGGCTCGGTGCGCTGGCCGCGCTGATCCTGCTGTGGCGGGTGGCCAGCACCCGCTTCAAGGGCGCGGTCCCGGTCCCGCGCCTGCTCGCACCGCTGCTGGCCCTCGGCGCCGGCGTGTTGATCCTCACCCAGTACGGCACGCTCTTCGGCCAGCAGGCAGGCATCGCGCTGCTGGTGCTGATGCTCGGCCTCAAGTACCTGGAATGCCGCCGCCCGCGCGACATCCAGGTGTTGGTGCTGCTGTGCTTCTTCCTGCAGCTGGGGCTGTTTCTCGACACCCAGTCTCCGCTCACCGGCGCCGGTGCGCTCCTCGGCGCCTGGCTCGCCACGACCACCCTGCTCAGCCTGCACAGCCGCCAGCGCCCGAGCGCCCAAGTGCGCACCGCCGGCCTGCTGATGCTGCAGGCGCTGCCGCTGATGGTTGTGATGTTCGTTCTCTTCCCGCGCATTCCCGGGCCGCTGTGGGGCCTGCCGGCCGATGCCTTCTCGGGGCGCACCGGCCTGTCGGATCATATGGAACCCGGCGCCATCAGTTCGCTGAGCCAATCGGGCGAGATCGCCTTCCGGGCCGATTTTGCCGGCGCCCCGCCGCCGCCGGCCCAACGCTACTGGCGCGGCCCGGTGCTCGTCGATTTCGACGGTCGCCGATGGACCGCCCCGCCGCCGCGCACCGCCAGCCAGCCGGCCTACACCCCGCGCGGCACGGCCTACGACTACGTGCTCACCCTCGAAGCGCACAACCGGCGCTGGCTGCTGGCGCTCGACTACCCCGGCGCCGGCATCGCCGACGCGCTGTACACCGACACGCTGACCGTCCTCGCCCGCCAGCCGGTGCACCAGCGCATGCGCTATGCCGCCACCGCCTATCCCGACAGCCCGGTCGGCACCGACCTGGCCGCCGGGCAGCTGATCCCCGCGCTGGCGCTGCCGGCCAGCGGCAACCCGCGCACCCGCGCGCTGGGCGAAACACTGCGCCAACGCCATGGCCAACCCGAGGCTGTGGTCACCGCCGCCATCGACTGGCTGCGCCAGGCCGGGCTGATGTACACCCTGCGTCCCCCGCGCCTCGGCCTCGACACCGCCGACGCCTTCCTGTTCGACACCCGGCAAGGGTTCTGCGAGCACTTTGCCAGCGCCTTCGTGGTGCTGATGCGCGCCGCCGGCGTGCCGGCGCGTGTCGTCACCGGCTACCAGGGCGGCGAAATCAATCCCTTCGACAATACCCTGGTGGTGCGCCAGTCCGATGCCCATGCCTGGGCCGAAGTGTGGCTGGCCGGCGAGGGCTGGCGACGCATCGACCCGACCGCTGCCGCCGCCCCCTTGCGGATCGACGGTGGTCTGGCCGCCGCCCTGCCCGATGACGCCGCACTGCCGCTGCTGCTGCGCCCCGACCTGGGCTGGCTCAAGACCCTGCGCGACCGCTGGGAGTTTCTCGGCAACGCCTGGAATCAATGGGTGCTCGGCTACGATCAGAAGACCCAGCGCTCGTTCCTGCAGCGCCTCGGGCTCACGCCCGACGACTGGCGCCAGCTCGGCATGGTGCTGCTGATCGCCATCGGCACCGTGCTCGCGGCCCTGGCCTGGTGGGCCCAGCGCCGCACCCTGCCGGCCGACCCCCTGCAGCGCGCCTGGCAGCGCTTCGAGCGCAAGCTGGCGCGCGCCGGCCTGCCGCGGTTGCCCTGGGAGGGGCCAGCCGACTATGCTACGCGCGCAGCGCTCGCCTTCCCCGCCAGCGCCGCCGCCATCCGCGCCATCGCCGGCCGCTACGCCACTCTGCGCTACGGCGCCGCGCCCGCCAGCGCACGCGACGCGCAAGCGCTCCACTCACAGATCAAAAGGTTTTCGATTCAATGCGGCTGACTTTCCCGACCCGTGGTCTCAGAAGTTGTGAAGAAATCGTAGCGAGCGCAGGCAGGTCGGGGGCGGCCGGAGCGCAGCAAGCGGAATGTATTCGAATACATGAGCATTGCGAGCACCGCCCAACCCCGAGATGCCAAGCGCAGTCGATTTGTTCGCAACTTCTCCGGACACTCCTGCTGGCAGCGCTCGCCTGCCTGCCCATCGCATCGCCGGCCGGCAACGGCTACGAGGCCCACCCCGAAGCCATCCGCTTTGCCGACGAGATGGCCCAGGCGCACGGCCTGGCCGCCGGCGACATCCTGGCCACGCTCGGCCGCATCGAGCGCAACGACCGCGTGATCCGCCTGATCAGCCCGCCGAGCCGGCCGGGCGTACGCTCCTGGGCGCGCTACCGCAGCCGCTTCATCGAGCCGGTGCGCATCGAGGGCGGCGTCGCGTTCTGGCACACCCATGCCGACACTCTGCGCCGCGCCAGCGACCGCTACGGCGTGCCCGAATCGGTCATCGTCGCCATCATCGGCGTCGAAACCATCTACGGCCGCCACACCGGCCACTTCGTCGCCGCCGAAGCACTGGCCACGCTGGCCTTCGACTACCCGCCGCGTGCCGAGCTGTTCCGGCGCGAGCTGGAGAACCTCTTCCTGCTGGCGCGCGACAGCGGCCGCGATCCGCTCAGCTACGAAGGTTCCTACGCCGGCGCGCTGGGTTTCCCGCAGTTCCTGCCGAGCAGCATCCGCAACTACGCGGTCGATTTCGACGGCGACGGCCGCATCGATCTCGAAAACAGCCCGGTCGACGCGATCGGCAGCGTGGCCCACTACCTGGCCGAACACGGCTGGGTGGCCGGTGCGCCGGTGGCGGTGCGCGCGCATATCGAGGACACGACACGCGCACAAGCCCTGGTGGATCGCGGTATCGAGCCGAGCGTTCCGGCCGACGCGCTGGCGCTCTACCAGGTATTGCCGCTGGGCGAGGTGCCGGACAATGCGCTGATGACCCTGGTCGACCTGGAAACCCCCGGTGCCGCCACCGAATACTGGCTGGGCTTTCGCAATTTCTATGTGATCACCCGCTACAACCGCAGCAGCTTCTACGCCATGGCGGTATTTGCCCTGTCCGAAGCCTTGCGCACCGCGCAGACGGAGACGACCGTGGCCGGCGCCCAGGGCCGGTAAGCCCCGCAACCGGCGCGCTCGGTCCGCTCACACTTCCATCACGCGATTGCGACCATCGCGCTTGGCCTGGTAGCAGGCCGCATCGGCGGCGGCGACCAGGGCATCGGCCGAGATATCGGGGTTGTCGATGCGGGCCAGCCCGATGCTGGCGCCGAGGTCGAAATGCCGCCCGCCGTCGGTGAAGCGATAGGCGGCAATCGCCTTGCACAAGCCCTCGGCGATGCGCCGGGCGTCGTCCGGCGAACAGCCTTTGAGAATGATCGCGAACTCGTCGCCGCCGATCCGGAAGATCATGTCCTCGGCACGCACGCAGCCGCCGAGCCGCACGCTCACCGCCTGCAGCACGGCGTCGCCGGCCGCATGACCGCAGGCATCGTTGATCGCCTTGAAGTGGTCGAGATCGACGAAACACAGGGTGCCGTGGTCGGCCGTGCGCCGCGACGCCATCACCGCCTTCGTGATTTCGCCATCGAAGGCACGCCGGTTGAGCAGCCCGGTGAGCGGATCGTGCAGCGCCAGATAGTTCAGATGTGCGGTGGCCCGATCCATCTGCCGGTTCAGCTCCTGCTGGGCCGAACTCATCGAATGCGCCATGGCATTGAAGCCGCGTTCGAGGGCCCCCAGCTCTCGCTCCCGGGCCGCCTCGGGCACCTTCACATCGAGCTGGCCGGCGGCCAGGCAATGGACCGCCTCGGCCAGGCGCGCCACCAGCCGGCCGACCCGCCGCGCCAGCCGATAGGCCGGAATCCCCGCCAGCAAGAGCGCCATGGCGGCCAGCAACATGGCCTGCAGCAGCGTTGTCGCGCGCTGTTGTTCAAGGTCGCTGGCATCGAACTCCACATAGGCCCAGCCGATGGGCTCGGTGGCCTCCGCCGGTGCGTCGATGCCAAGCCGGGGGCTCACCACCCGGGCCGAGACGGCCAGCCGGTCCGCCTGCGCACCGACCCTCCGGGTGTCCGTCCCATCGCCGGAAGCGAAGACGGCATGCGCCAGCAGCATCGGCTGGCCCCGCTGGGCGATGGGCGCGCCGCGGGCGTCCAGGATCGCCACGGCGACCACGCCGTCCTGCGCCATGGCCGCTTGCAGAAGTTTGTCCAGATGGGCCGCATTCCCCGAAAACACGCCGAACTCGGCGGCGGGTGCCAGAAAGCTGGCGATGGACTGTGCCCGGGCACGGGTCGCCAGCTCCAGCGGCTCGCGGACATAGTTGAGATACAGCGCGCTGGTGACCAGCGACACACAGGTCACCGGCACCATCACGATGAGCACTAGGCGCTGCGTCAGCGAGAGGTTGTTCAACCGCTTCATGACGCGCCGGTAACGGCTCCAGGCAAGACGCTGGCGCGGATCGGTGGGTCGTGCGGCACGCCCCGCCGATCCGGAATGCCGGTCAGCCATGTCCATCATTGCGTCGGCGCGATGGGTGGCGAGCCCCGTCTCAGGCCATCTTCTTGGCGGCAGCCGGTGCGCTGGCGCGCCGCGCGACAGCTTGCGGCGTGTTCAGAAAAGCCTTCACGCTGTTGTCCAGAAGATCGCGCGACAGGCTGAACATCTTCTCGTACGCCTCGCTGGTTTGGGCCATGCTGTCCTTGAAGGTGTCGGCGATCTTGGCCGGATCGCTGCCGGCCTGCGGCACCAGCTGGCCGATCTGGCTCGAAAACGTCTCGAAGAGATCGCTCATGCGGCGAATCTGCAGTTTGCCGATTTCCGCCTGCGTTTTCATCAGCACCTCGTTGACGTTGCGGAAGTAGTCGCTCCCCTTCTCGATCTGCCGGGCCTGGAGCCGGATCTGCTCGCCCAGGTCATCTGCCGACGCCGGCGCCTTGGCCTCGTCGGCCAATGCATGGATCAATTCACCATTGAGCGTGCCCAGATCGCGCATTGCCTGGAGCGACAGGTCGAAAATGGATTTCACCACCTTGCCGTTTCCGTTGGCCACCTCGGTGACTTTCTCCATGTAGTTCATCGTGCTCATGCCGTGTTTTCCTCTTCACAAGGGAGACAAAAAATGGCGCCGCGCCAATGACGCGGCACGTACAGAAAAGCCGGCCCGTCGCTGCCGGGGCGTCGCCGCAACGCTGGCAGACGCCATCCGCCTTTGCACAGGCCGCGCCGCCGCTCAGGCGGCACAGTTCAAGAATTCGGGAATCAGTGACCGGTGATCGTGCCAGCGCGGATGCGGCACCCGGCGGGCCGCCGGGCGGATATCCGCCGTGACTGCCTCGCCGTCCGGCATCAAGCCCAGCGCGTAGGCGCTGGTCTTGAGGAAGCGGGCGCCATCCGCGTTGGGAAAGGGCCCGAATGCGGTGAGATTCATGCCGCGCCCACGGCGTTGCTTGGGCCGCGGGTTCCCCATGAGAAAGTAGTAGCCGGCGCCCATTGTTTCGGCGCCGGCGTGTTGCCAGTGCATCTCGTCAATACCGTCGTCCATCATGACTCTGATGATCTGCCCGAATCGCTTGTGCACTTATGTCTCCTCCGCGGCCATCTCGATGGTGGCCGTCTCTTCGATCTGTGATTGTGTTGCGCGCTCACCGTCGCGCACCGGCCGTCTTAGTCGATGACGACGGTCCGGCACCGTCTCGGCAGGATCAGCCGGAACACAGCGTCGCTGAAACAGGCCCTTGCCTGACCCGCGTCGACGCTGTGCCCCGGCTGATAGCTCCGTACCACCTTGCCGAAAAACCGCCCGGTACGGATCGAGCGTCCCTCCTCACCCTCAAACTGCTTTGCGCACAGCGCCGATCGACGACCCTCGACCATGCCCCGGAGCGGTGCGTCGGCGGGATGGAGCGGTCGTGGATCGTTCATGAAAATCGCCTTGAACTTGGCAACATCCGAGAACGGCAAGGCAAGTCGCGTTTCGCCGCTCATCGACTTTGCGTGTCAATGTGTGTCGTGGATTATTCATGGCATTCAAGTGGCGGTCTGTCGGTCAATTCCCTTTTCGGGTAAGAAAACCGGACAGGGCGTGTCAGTCATTTCTGACAGGCTTCCGGGGGCATGTGGCGTATAAGAGAATGAAGCGCATGCCGGACGTCGGTCGCCTGAACGGGAGGCCGTCGCCAGGGAGTCACGGAAAAAACGGGGGGAGCGAGATGAGCAAGGGGTCGGACGCCCGTCGGTGGTTGGCGTCCCAGCTGCGCAGGAGCGCCGAGACGCTGCTGGCCGGTACGCCCGAGTCCGCACCGACCAACCTGGACCGACAGGCGTTGCGGGCCCATGAACTCGAGGAGCTGCTGCACGAATTGCAGGTGCATCAGGTTGAACTCGAAATGCAGAACGAAGCGCTTTGCGCCGCTCAACTGGACCTGGCCGAAGCGCGGGACCGCTATCTCGACCTCTTCGAGTGTGCGCCGGTGGGCTATCTCACCCTGAACATCGACGGCTTCATCGAAGAGATCAACCAGACGGCCGGCACCCTGCTTGCAACCCCCCGTTCGCGCCTGCTGGGCCGCCGCCTGGCCGGCTTTGTCGCGGCCGAAGACCGCAACCGCTGGAACAACTTCCATCTCGGCATGAAACAAGCGTCGCAGCGCCAGGATTGCGAGTTGCGCCTGTGCCGCCCCACGGGCGAGTGTTTTGTGGCCCACCTCAGCGGACAGCGGACGACATCGATCAACCGGCCGGTGACCCTGCGCTTGACCCTGACGGATCTGTCCGATGCGCACCAGCTCGACGCCCTGAAGGAGAACGCACTGCGCTTGAAGTTGGCCGTCGAGGCGATGTCGGGCGGTTTGTATGACTGGAACCGCCAGACAGGACGGGTCTACTGGAGCAGCGCGCTGAAGCGTGTGTTCGGTGCGCACGATGGCGAGCTGGATCGGGGGCGCGTGTGGTGGCGGGCCAACGTGCATCCTCAGGACCTGCGCCGGATACGGCCCGCGGTGCTGCGCGCGATCCGGAACGGCGAGTCGCAATTCAGCATCGAGTACCGGATCCAAAGCCTCGACGGACGCTGGATCTATGTGGCCGACCGCGCCCATATCGAGCGCAACGCCAAGGGCCGCATCTACCGCTTCGTGGGCACGCTGATCGACATCACCGAGCACAAGAAGATGGAGCTTGCCCAGGCGCGGCAAAACGAAAGCCTGGAAGAAAAGGTGGCCCAGCGCACGGCCGAGGCCGAAACCCGCGCTCGCGATCTGGCCGAGGCCGAACGCTTTGCACGCGGCATCATCGACTCGCTCTCGTCACGGCTCTGCGTTCTCGACGAGCATGGCAACATCATTGCCACCAACCGGGTCTGGCGCGAGTATGTCGAGGCGCATTGCGTCGGCGCCGGAGACCCGCACTCCGGCCGCGCCGCCGCGGGCGATCCACTGGCCGATGGCTCGGGGCCGATGACCGCCGCGGTGCGTCGCGCGGTCAAGGACATGCTGTCCGGCAAGCGCCGCAGCTACCAGCTCGAATACGAGAGCACCGAGGACGGCGACGTGCGCTGGTTCAACATGACGATCACGCGCTTTGCCGGCGAGGGGCCGGTCCGGCTGGTCATCCGCCATGACGACATCACCCAGCGCAAACTGGTCGAACTGGAAAGCGAGCGCACCGCGATGCAGCTCAAACAGCTGGGGCGTCACCTGCAATCGGCCCGCGAAGCCCAGAGCGCCTTGATCGCCCGCGAGCTGCACGATGAGCTTGGCGCCGGCCTGACGATGCTCAAGCTGGCCCTGGCCACCATGGCCGACGAGGCCGAGGGGATCGAGACATTCGAGGGGCGCTTTGGCCCCCTGATCAAGCAGGTCGATAGCGCCTTGAAGGTGACCAAGCGCATCTCGGGCAGCTTGCGCCCGGCCATGCTCGACACCCTCGGCCTGGTGGAAACCATCCGCTGGTATCTGCCGCAGTTTTCGGACGCCACGGGAATCAAGACCCTGCTGCGATTGCCCGACTATGTGCGCCTGTCGAACGCGGCGAACATCATCGTCTTTCGCATCATCCAGGAAGGGCTCACCAACGTGGCCAGACACGCCGGTGCCAACCGGGCCTGGGTGCATGCGCACAAACGGAAGGGGTGGCTGATGGCGTGCATCGCCGACGATGGCGTGGGCATCAGCCACGAGGCCGTGTACCGGCAGGACGCCTTCGGCATCATCGGCATGCGCGAGCGGGCACAAAGCGTCGACGGCGAGCTGTCGATCAAATCACGGCGGGCCGGCGGCACCCGCTTGTGCCTGTGCCTGCCGCTCGACAGCTAGGCCGCACAGGCGCACCTTCAAGGCCGCCAGGGAGAATGTCCAGAAAATGACCACCGTGCTCATCGCTGACGACCATGCGGTAGTCCGCAGCGGACTGCGGCAATTTCTCGCCTCCACCACCGACCTGAAGATCACCGCCGAGGCATGCAACGGCCAGGATGTGCTGCAACAGATCGGCCCGTCGAAGTGCGACATCCTGTTGCTCGACATCAATCTGCCCGACCTGAACGGCCTGGAAGTCCTCAAGCGCGCAAAACGCCTGCGGCCCGATCTGCCGGTGCTGGTATTCAGCATGTTTTCCGAAGACGAATTTGCCGTGCACGCGCTCAATGCCGGTGCCTCGGGCTATCTGAACAAGGACAGCCCGCCGGCGCAGATCCTGCAGGCGCTGCGCACCGTGGCCAGCGGCGCGCGTTACCTCAGCCCGGCGCTGGCGGAGAAGCTCTTGAGCGGAAATCTGGGGAGGGGGAAGGCGCTGCCGCACGAAACCCTGTCGCCGCGCGAGAACGAAGTCATGCTGGCTCTGAGCCGGGGAATCGCCCTCACCCGCATCGCTCAACAACTGAATCTCAGCGTCAAGACCATCAGCACCTATCGCACGCGGGTGCTCGAAAAGCTCAACCTGAACAGCAATGCGGACATCACCCGCTATGTGCTCGAGCACAAGCTGGACACCTGACCCGCCCGATCGACCGTGAGTGCGACGTAGAGGGAGGTGGCCGCCAGCACCGTGTGCCGGCGGCCGCGACCGATCAGAGCAGGGAATCCTTCGACATGCCGTGACGCTTGACGATGCGGCGCAACTGGCCGAGCGCTTCGAGCTGGATCTGGCGCACCCGCTCGCGGGTCAGATCGAGCTGGCCGGCCAGCTCTTCGAGGGTCTGCACCTCGACCCCGTCCAGACCATAGCGGTGGCGCACCACCAGGCGCTGCTTCTCGTTGAGCATGTTGATCCATTCGCGGATCAGCGTCTCGACTTCGAGGTCGTGGATCTGCGCATCCGGCGAGGTGACCTGGTCGTCGCGCAGCGACTCGCCGATCGACAGCGAGGGGTCCACATCCAGCGGCGCATCCAGCGACGCGGTGTGCTCGTTGAGCGCCAGCATGGCGCGCACGGTCTCTTCGGTCTTGCCCAGCTCGCGCGCGACCTCCTCGACCAGCGTGTCGCGCTTGCCGGCCGCCTCGACACGGCGGCAGGCGCGCAGCACCTGGTTGAGCTCCTTGACCACGTGCACCGGCAGGCGGATGGTGCGCGACTGGTTCATGATGGCGCGCTCGATGTTCTGGCGGATCCACCACGTGGCGTAGGTCGAGAAACGGAAGCCGCGCTCGGGGTCGAACTTTTCGAGCGCATGCATGAGACCGAGGTTGCCCTCCTCGACCAGATCGAGCAGCGGGATGCCGCGGTTCAGGTAGTGCTTGGCGATATTGACGACCAGGCGCAGGTTGCGCTCGATCATGATCTGGCGGGCCTCGAAATCGCCCTTGCGCACCCGACGCGCCAGGGCGGCCTCTTCTTCGGCCGTGAGCAGCGGATTGGCGCCGATATCGTTCAGATACAGCTGGGTGACGTCGCTGAGAAACTCGCTCTCGAAAGACGGCGCCGGCGTTTCGACGAAGGCTTCGACCTCTGGGGGCAGATCCGGCGTTTGATCGTCAACTTCTTCGTTCAATGCCGGATCGTACATGCCTTGCCCTCCTAGCGTTTGGGTAGATAGGTCAGCGGATCGACCGGTTTGCCGCGACGGCGGATCTCGAAATGCAACTTGGGTCGATCCGAATCCGTCTGGCCCAGTTCGGCGATCGTCTGCCCCTGAGTCACCGTTTCGCCCTCTTTGACCAGCAGGGTCTTGTTGTGTGCATACGCGCTGAGATAGTCAGCATCGTGCTTGATGATGACGAGTTTTCCATAGCCGCGCAAGCCAGCCCCGGCGTATACGACGCGCCCGCCGGACGACGCGCGCACCGGGTCGCCGAGCTTGCCGGCGATGTCGATGCCCTTGGTCTCGCCGTTGGCAAAAGTGCTGACCACCTTGCCGCTGGCCGGCCACAACCATTCGGAACTGCCGGCCGCCGCAGGCGGCGGTGTCGGCTTGCCGGCCGGTGCCGCGGGCGGCGTGGCGGCGGGTTTCGGCGCCGAAACCGGCGGCGTTTGGCGCAAGCGCGCCCAGGCCGCGTCGGAATAGGGTTCGACAATGGCCAGCGGGCCGGTCTTGAGGCCGGCGGCGGCAGGCGCTTCGGGGGCCGTGGCAGGCGCCGCGGGCGTTGCCGAGGTGCTGCCGGGCATGGCGCCGATCGGCGATTGGCCGATCACCACCGGGGTGACGGTCACGCCGTCGGGCGGCGCCACGCGCACCGTCTGGCCGACGGAAATCTGGTTCGGATCGGCCATCTGGTTCCATTCGGCCAGCTCTTTGAATGTGTAACCAAATTTTTGCGCGATGCGATTGAGCGTATCGCCGGCCTGCACCACGTAGGTGGTCGGCTGCTGCGGCGCGGCATCGGTGCCGGACGCGGGGGCTGCGGCGTCGGCCGGTGCCTCAGGCACCATGTTGCGATCGCTGACCGGCGCAGACATGTGGGTGGCGCAGCCACCCAGGCTCAGGATCAGCACCGGCAGGAAAAGTCGGGTCAGGCATTGCATCATTGTCATTCCGTACCACCCAGCAGAGGCACAAAGCGGACGGCATCCAGGCGCGTTTCGCGGAACTGCCGGCCCTGGCGCTCTACCAGGATCAGATATTGTTGTCGGCCACCGACCGGCACCAGCGCCCGGCCATCGGGCGCCAGCTGCGCCTTGATCGCTTCGGGCACGCCATCGGCAGCCGCGGCGGCGGAGATGATGGTGTCGAACGGCGCCGCTTCGGGCAGGCCAAGCATGCCGTCGGCGTATTTCAATCGTACATTGGGCAGGCGCAGGTGTCGCAGATTGACGCGCGCACGATCGAGCAGCGGACGGATCCGCTCCACCGCGTACACATCGGTGCACAAATGCGACAGCACGGCGGCCTGGTAGCCGCAGCCGGCGCCGATTTCGAGCGTCTTGCCCATCTCGCGCCCGTCACGCAGGATCTCGGCCATGCGGGCGACGATGAAGGGCTGCGAAATGGTCTGCTGGAAACCGAGCGGCAGGGCGGTGTCTTCGTAGGCGCGCGAGGCCAGGGCCTCCTCGACGAACACATGGCGCGGCACCTGCAACAAGGCGTTGAGCACCTTCTCGTCGCGGATGCCCATCTCGCGCACACGATCGACCATGCGCGCCCGGGCACGCGCGGCCAGGGCGAGGTTCTGGGCCGGAGAGCGCACGCCGATCATGCCAGCCATGTCGCGACGGTGGACATCTGAGCGGCGTGGGTCAGGTCGATCTGCAAGGGGGTGATCGACACGAATCCGTCGGCCACCGCTTTGAAATCGGTCCCGTCGCCGGCATCCTGCGCTTCGCCGGCCGGGCCGATCCAGTAGATGGTTTCGTTGCGCGGCGAGAGGCTCTTGATGACCGGCTCGGCCTTGTGGCGACGCCCCAGGCGGGTCACCTTCATGCCTTTGATGTCACCTACCGCGCCCTCGGGCACATTGACGTTGAGCAGCACCGGCTGGCGCATCGGCTGGCGCTTAAAGCGGTCGGCCAGTTCGGCGGCGATCTGCGCCGCGGCGGTGAAGTCTTGCGGGTTCTTGCTGGCCAGCGAGACGGCCATCGAGGGCACGCCGAGCAGATAGCCCTCGGTGGCCGCGGCGACGGTGCCGGAATAGATGGTGTCGTCACCCATGTTGGCGCCATGGTTGATGCCGGAGACGACCATGTCGGGCAAGGTGTCGAGCATGCCGGTGACGGCCAGGTGCACGCAGTCGGTGGGCGTGCCATTCACATGGTAGAAGCCGTTGGCGCCGCGACGCAGCGACAGCGGCCGGTCGAGCGTGAGCGAGTTGCTCGCGCCACTGCGGTCGCGCTCGGGCGCCACCACGGTCACCTCGCCGACCTGCGCGAGGGCGGCGGCCAAGGCCTCGATACCGGGCGCAAAATAGCCATCGTCGTTGCTGATCAGGATTCGCACGATCGCGTGTTCTCGCTTGCGGGTTGGGGCGCAGCCCGCTGCGAGCCGGCGCCGGAATCAGCGCCGCAGTTTAGCACAGGCATCGCGTTCGCCATGTCGGCAAACGCGATGCCGCTCGGGACTCAAACGATCTTCTGCGCCTTGAGATCGGCCAGCGCGTCGGCCGACAGGCCCAGCACCTCGGCCAGTACGCGATCGGTGTCGCAGCCGAGCAGCGGCGGCGCGTTGCGGTAGCTCACCGGCGTGTCCGACAGGCGGATCGGGCACCCCACCTGCGGCACCTGGCCGGCCAGCGGATGCGGCAGATCGACACGCATGCCGCGCGCCTGCACCTGCGGGTCGTCGAACACGTCGGCCACGGTGTTGATCGGTCCGCAAGGCACGGCCCGCGATTCGAGCCGGGCGATCCACTCGGCGGTGCTGCGCGTCACCGTCAGGGCATTGAGCTTGGGGATCAGTTCGTTGCGGTGCGCCACCCGCGCCGCATTGGTGGCAAAGCGCGGGTCGGTGGCCAGTGCCGGCTGCCCCGCACTTTCGCAGAAGCGGGCGAACTGGGCGTCGTTGCCGATGGCCAGGATCATGTAGCCGTCGGCGGTCGGGAAGTCCTGGTAGGGCACGATGTTGGGGTGCGCGTTGCCCAGGCGCTGCGGCGCCTTGCCGCTGGTGAGGTAGTTCATGGCCTGGTTGGCCAGGCAGGCGACCTGCACGTCGAGCAGCGCCAGATCGATGTGCTGGCCGTCGCCGGCGCGGAATCCGTCGCGATCACGATGCGCAATGGCCGCCAGCACGGCGTTGGAGGCATACAGGCCGGTGAGGATGTCGGTCAGCGCCACGCCGACCTTCATCGGCCCGCCGCCCTCGGCCTCGTCCGGCCGGCCGGTCAGGCTCATCAGCCCGCCCATGCCCTGGATCAGGAAGTCGTAGCCGGCGCGCGGCGCGTAGGGCCCGGTCTGGCCGAAGCCGGTGATCGAGCAATACACCAGTTTCGGATTCACCTGGCGCAGGCTGGCGTAGTCGAGCCCGTATTGTTTGAGGCCGCCGACCTTGAAGTTCTCGATCAGCACATCGCTCTTGGCCGCCAGGTCGCGCACCAGCCGCTGCCCATCCGGCGACGTGATGTCGATGGTGACCGAACGCTTGTTGCGGTTGGCGCCCAGGTAATAGGCGGCTTCGCTGGTCGGCTGGCCGCTTTCGTCGGCCAGGTAGGGCGGCCCCCAGTGGCGGGTGTCGTCGCCGACGCCAGGGCGCTCGATCTTGATGACCTCGGCACCGAGATCGGCCAGCAGCTGGCTGGCCCACGGCCCCGCAAGAATGCGCGACAGATCCAGCACGCGCAGGTGTGACAGTGCGCCAGCCATGCTCGGCCTCAGTTCGCGAAGGCGGGGATGTCGGTGATGGCGCGGCCGATGATCAGCGCGTGCACATCGTGCGTGCCCTCGTAGGTGTTGACCACTTCGAGGTTGACCACATGGCGGATCACGCCGAATTCGTCCGAGATGCCGTTGCCGCCGAGCATGTCGCGCGCCATGCGGGCGATGTCCAGCGACTTGCCGCAGGAATTGCGCTTCATGATCGAGGTGATCTCCACCGCGGCGTTGCCCTCCTCCTTCATCCGCCCCAGGCGCAGGCAGCCCTGCAGGCCGAGGGTGATTTCGGTGAGCATGTCGGCCAGCTTCTTCTGGATCAACTGATTGGCGGCCAGCGGACGGCCGAACTGCTTGCGGTCCAGGGTGTACTGGCGGGCGGTTTCGTAGCAGAACTCCGCCGCGCCGAGCGCGCCCCAGGCGATGCCGTAGCGCGCCGAGTTGAGGCAGGTGAAGGGACCGCGCAGACCGGTGACGTCGGGGAACATGTTCTCTTCGGGCACGAACACTTCGTCCATCACGATCTCGCCGGTGATCGAGGCGCGCAGGCCGACCTTGCCGTGGATCGCCGGGGCACTCAGCCCCTTCCAGCCCTTTTCGAGGATGAAGCCGCGAATCTTGCCGTCTTCGGTCTTGGCCCACACCACGAACACGTCGGCGATCGGGCTGTTGGTGATCCACATCTTGCTGCCGGAGAGCGAATAGCCGCCGTCGACCTTCTTGGCGCGGGTGGCCATCGAGCCGGGGTCCGAGCCATGGTTGGGCTCGGTCAGGCCGAAACAGCCGACCCACTCGCCGGTTGCCAGCTTGGGCAGGTACTTCTGCTTCTGCGCCTCGGTACCGAATTCGTTGATCGGCACCATCACCAGCGAGGACTGCACGCTCATCATCGAGCGATAGCCCGAATCGACACGCTCGATCTCGCGGGCGATCAGGCCGTAGGCCACGTAATTGAGGCCAGCGCCGCCGTATTGCTCGGGAATTGTCGGGCCGAGCAGGCCCAGTGCGCCCATCTCGTTGAAGATTTCGCGGTCGGTGCGCTCGTGGCGGAAGGCATCCTGCACGCGCGGCAGCAGCTTGTCCTGGCAATAGGCACGGGCGGTGTCGCGCACCATGCGCTCTTCGTCGGTCAGCTGCGTGTCCAGCAGCAAGGGGTCGGCCCAGTCGAATCTCGGGTTGGCGCTCATCTCATCTCCTCCGGCAAATCATGGTCGGTTCGGGCGCCCGCGGCGCAGCGATCTCTGACACCGATCATAGGAGTGGGCGCGCCCCGGCGCAAACGAGAATTTCGCACCTTTTTGTGCAAAACTCTCACTCCGTAACTTCAAGTGAGATCATCCATGAGACGCAAGATTCCCAGCACCAACGCGCTGGTGGCGTTCGAATCGGCCGCCCGCCACGAAAGCTTCACACGTGCCGCAGAAGAACTCTCGCTCACTCAAGGCGCCGTTTGCCGGCAGATCGCCAGTCTCGAGGAATTCGTCGGCGTCGCCCTGTTCAAGCGTGCGCGACGCGGCGTCAAACTCACCGAGGCCGGGCTCGGCTACAGCCGCCAGATCGCCAGCCGGCTCGACGCGGTCGAGCGCGACACGCTGTCGATCATGAGCCACCACGCCGGCGGGCGCAGCATCGAGCTGGCCGTGGTGCCGACCTTCGCCACCCGCTGGCTGCTGCCGCGCCTGCCGGACTTCCTCGCCCAGCACCCCGAGGCGGCGGTCAACCTCACCACCCGCACCCGCCCCTTCCTGTTTGCCGAGACCGAATTCGACGCGGCGATCTACTTCGGCGATGCCGACTGGCCCGGCGCACACGCGCACTTCCTGATGCAGGAGAATCCAGTGCCGGTATGCAGCCCACGCCTGTTGCCCGACGGGCCGACCAGCGCCGCCGCCCTGGCCGAACTGCCGCTGCTGCAACAGAGCACCCGCCCCTACGCCTGGCGGCAGTGGTTCGACGCACAAGGTGTGCGAGCCGCACGCGACCTGCACGGCCCGCGGCTGGAGCTGTTCTCGATGCTGGCCCAGGCGGCCATGCACGACATGGGCCTGGCCCTCATCCCCCCCTTCCTGATCCAGGACGAACTGGCCAGCGGCCGACTGATGGTGGCGGTCGATGCCACCTACGACAGCGGCAAGGCCTATTACCTCATGATCCCCGAACGCCAAACCGAGGCCGCCCTGCTCGGCGCCTTCCGCCATTGGCTACAGGCGCAGATCGCCGCCTATCTGGGTCAGGCCGCGCCTGGGCCAAGCGCGGCCCGGCCGAACGACAGCGGCAATTAGATCGACGCCGATCCGTCCCATCCCGTTCGCAGGCGCGACGAATGCAAACGACACCGACATGAGCCGTTCAAGCCCATGCCTTGGCGATTTGCAGTGATAGAATGCACACCCGATCATACAGAGCGCCTCCCGCATGGAATCCATCGAGCAACTCCGGGTTGAAATCCAGCGCAGCGTGGCTGCCGCCCTGGCCGAGGACATCGGCACCGGCGACCTCACGGCACGGCTGATTCCCAACGCCTCCGAAGCGCGCGGCCGGGTCATCACCCGCGAAGACGCCGTGCTGTGCGGCACCGACTGGTTCAACGCCGCCTTCGAAACCCTCGACCCCACCGCCACCATCCTGTGGCACGCCAAGGACGGCGACCGGGTCGAAGCCGGCCAGAGCCTGTGCGACGTGATCGCCGGCGCCCGTGCGCTGCTCACGGCCGAACGGGCCGCGCTCAACTTCCTGCAACTGCTGTCGGGCACCGCCACCCTCACCCGCCGCTACGTGGACACCGTGGCCGGCACCCGCGCCAAGATCGTCGACACCCGCAAGACCCTGCCCGGCCTGCGCCTGGCGCAGAAATACGCGGTGGGCGTCGGCGGCGGCACCAACCACCGCATCGGCCTCTACGACGGCATCCTGATCAAGGAAAACCACATCATCGCCGCCGGTGGCGTGGCCGAAGTGCTGGCCGAGGCGCAGCGCATCGCGCCGTCCAACGTGTTCATCGAGATCGAGGTCGAGACGCTGGACCAACTCGCCGCCGCGCTCGATGCCGGCGCCCGCATGATCCTGCTCGACAACATGACGCTCGAACAGATGGCCGAGGCGGTGCGCATCACCGACGGCAAGGCCGAGCTCGAAGCGTCGGGCGGGGTCAGCCTCGACCGCGTGCGTGCCATCGCCGAAACCGGCGTCGATCGCATTTCCATCGGCGGTCTGACCAAGGATGTCCGTGCCATCGACTTGTCGCTGCGTCACGTCGAGGGCTGACCTGCAACATCATCCGATCCGAGGATTCCGAATGCTGTTTGCGCTCTACTACATCTTTGCGATCACCGTCCTGGTCCTGCATTTCAGCGGTTTCCTGGCGCGGCGCAACCTTGAGTGGTTGCTCTACGTGGTGGCCATCACGGTCTTCCCCGCGGTGATCTACCTCTAGTGCAAGCGCACAAGTCAAAGGGCACCCGCGGGTGCCCTTTGTCGTTGACCGTGGCGCCCGAAACGCTCAATCCGCCACGCGCTGCACCACCACATCCACCAGCGCCGACATGCCCTTGTGCCCGGCACCTTCGTCGATCACCGACTCATGGGTGCGCAGCAACACGATCTCGTGCGCGGCGAAAGCGTCGAGCAGCAGGGATTCGGTGTACAGGTTCTCGACCGCCGACGGACCGCCGGTGCCGTACTCGAGCTGCTTCGGCGTATAGCCCTGCAGCAACAGCAGGCCACCCGGGCGCAGCGCCGACATCATGCGTGCGAACAGCGCCGGGCGCTGCGCCGGTCTGGCGAACTGGATGAAGATCGCCACCACGGCGTCGTAGGCCGCCTCGGGCCAGGCCCAGTCGAAGACATCGGCCTCGATCAGATTGATCGTCACCTGGCGCTCGCGCGCCAGCTGGCGGCTCTTGGCCACGGCCGCCGGCGCGAATTCCAGCGCGTCGACCCGATGCCCGGCTTCGGCGAGAAACACGCTGTTGCGCCCCTCGCCGTCGGCCACCGACAGCACCTCGCTACCCGGCGGCAAGCGCCCGACCTCTCGCACCAGGAAGTCGTTCGGATCCCGCCCGAACACAAAGCCTTCGCCGGCCGCCGCGAAGCGGTCGTTCCAGAAGGCCTTGGGATCGGGAGTCGTCATCCTCAAACCGCCACGTGCGCCTGGATGAAGGCCTTGACGGCGTTCACGTCGACCGGCATCACCTCGCAGCGCTGCGGCAGGCTTTCGAGATGGGCGAAGCCGTCGGGTCGCGGCGGCTCTTCGCCCAGCGCCTCGCGGATGGTTTCCTCGAACTTGACCGCCTGCGCGGTCTCGAGCACCAGCACCGGCACGGCCTCGTCACGATAAGCTTCGGCCACTTTCAGGCCATCGGCGGTGTGGGTGTCGACCACCACGCCGTAGGCCGCACGGGTGGCACGGATGGTCGCCAGCCGGTCAGCATGCGAGCTGCTGCCGGAGACGAAACCGAAGCCGGCCAGCGCGTCGCGATATGGCGTCTGGTTGAGATCGAAGCTGCCTTCCGATTCGAGCGTGCGCCACAGGTCGCGTACCACGGCCGGGTCGCGCCCGACCAGGTCGAAGACGAAGCGCTCGAAGTTGGAGGCCTTGGAGATGTCCATCGACGGGCTGGACGTCACATGCGTCTCGGCCGAGCTGCGCGGGCGATACACGCCGGTGCGGAAGAACTCGTCGAGCACGTCGTTTTCGTTGGTGGCGCAGATCAGGCGGCGGATCGGCAAGCCCATCATGCGCGCAATGTGACCGGCGCAGATATTGCCGAAGTTGCCCGAGGGCACAGCCATGTCGACCTGCTGGTCGTTGCTGGCGGTGGCGCCGAAATAGCCGGCGAAGTAGTAGACGATCTGTGCGGCGACCCGGCCCCAGTTGATCGAGTTGACCGCACCGATCTTGTACTTGGCCTTGAAGGCATGGTCGTTCGACACCGCTTTGACGATGTCCTGGGCGTCGTCGAACATGCCTTTGACGGCGATGTTGAAGATGTTTTCGTCCTGCAGCGAATACATCTGCGCGCGCTGGAAGGCGCTCATGCGCCCGTGCGGCGAGAGCATGAACACACGCACATTGTGCTTGCCGCGCATCGCGTATTCGGCGGCCGAGCCGGTGTCACCCGAGGTAGCGCCGAGAATGTTGGTCTGCTCGCCGCGCTGCTCGAGCACATACTCGAACAGGTTGCCGAGCAGCTGCATGGCCATGTCCTTGAAGGCCAGCGTGGGGCCGTTGGACAGCTCGAGCAGCGCCAGGCCGCCTTTATGGTCGCTCCCCTCACCGGCGTCCAGCCAGGTCACCGGCGTGATCGCGGTCGCATCGCTGCCGGCGCGGGTGTTGCCATACACCTCGGCGGTGTAGGTCTTGCGGCAGATGGCGCGCAAGTCCTCGGCGGGGATGTCGTCGATGAAATGCGACAGGATTTCGAAGGCCAGATCGGCGTAGGGCAAGCTGCGCCAGCGGGCCAGGTCGTCGGTGCTGACCTGCGGATAGCTTTCGGGCAGATACAGGCCGCCGTCGGGCGCCAGGCCGCCGAGCAGGATGTCGCAGAACGGCAGGTCGGGCGCCTGCCCCCGGGTAGAGAGATAACGCATGAGTGTCACCAGAGGGCGGGTGGCACGCGGCCACCCGCCGGGAGAGATTAACGGTCGAGTTGCTCGATACGCAGACGGGTCACCGGCGCGCTCACCACTGACAGGGCCTCGATCTTGGCCACGGCGGCATCGGCCTGCTTTTCGACGGTCTCGTGGGTGAGCAGGATGATGTCGGCCTGCGACGCGCCCTCGGCCGGTTCCTTCTGGATCATCGCATCGATGGAGATGTCGTTGTCCGCCAGGATACGGGTGATGTCGGCCAGCACGCCCGGCTTGTCGTCGACACGCAGGCGCATGTAGTAGCCGCAACGCGTCTCGGACACCGGCAGCACCTTGAGGTCGACCAACTGGTCGGGCTGAAAGGCCAGGTGCGGCACGCGGTGCTCGGGGTCGGCGGTGTGCATGCGGGTGACGTCGACCAGGTCGGCGATCACCGCACTGGCGGTCGGCTCGTCGCCGGCGCCCTTGCCGTAGTAGAGCGTGGCGCCGACGGCGTCGCCCTGCACCAGCACCGCATTCATCGCGCCCTCGACATTGGCCAGCAGGCAGCGCGCCGGGATCAGCGTCGGATGCACGCGCAGCTCGACACCGTCCTCGCGCATGCGGGCGATGCCCAGGAGCTTGATCCGGTAGCCCATCTGCTCGGCATAGGCGATATCGGCCGCCTGCAGCTTGGTGATGCCCTCGATGTGTGCGCGCTCGTACTGCATCGGCACGCCGAAGGCGATCGAGGCCATGATGGTGGCCTTGTGCGCAGCATCGTTGCCCTCGATGTCGAAGGTCGGGTCGGCCTCGGCATAGCCGAGCGCCTGCGCCTCCTTGAGCACGGCGTCGAAGGGCAAGCCCTTGTCGCGCATCTCGGAGAGGATGAAGTTGGTGGTGCCGTTGATGATGCCGGCCAGCCACTGGATACGGTTGGCGGTGAGGCCTTCGCGCAGCGCCTTGATGATCGGGATGCCACCAGCCACGGCGGCCTCGAAGGCCACCATCACGCCCTTGCGCTGGGCCGCGGCGAAGATCTCGTTGCCGTGCGTGGCGACCAGCGCCTTGTTGGCGGTCACCACGTGCTTGCCGTTCTCGATGGCCGTCATGACCAGATCCTTGGCCACGGTACAGCCGCCGATCAATTCGACGATGATGTCGATCTCGGGATCGCGGGCCACTGCGAACGCATCACCAACGACCTTGGCCTGCCCTTGCACGATGGACTCGGCACGAGCGGTATCCCGGTCGGCCACGGTGGTAATGCTGATCGGACGGCCCGCACGGCGGGTAATCTCCTCAGCGTTACGGGTAAGGACGGTCCAGGTGCCGCCGCCAACAGTGCCGATGCCCAGCAGGCCAACATTGATCGGTTTCATCGCAGTGTTTTCTTGAAGTCAGTACAACATGGTCAACACCCCCGGCAACGCACCGGGGAACAAGAACGCGGCCACCACGGCGCGGAATCTCCGGGTGGCCGACGTGTTTCAATCGCGCGGCGGAGCCATCAACAGCGATGCAGCCCCTTGCGGTAATTGTCGAGGAAGCGCGCGATACGGCCGACCGCGTCGCGCAGATCTTCTTCATGCGGCAGGAACACCACCCGGAAGTGGTCGGGCTGATGCCAGTTGAAGCCGCTGCCCTGCACCAGCAACACCTTTTCGGCCTCCAGCAGCTTGAGGATGAACTGCTGGTCGTCCTCGATCGGGTACATGTTCAGATCGAGCTTGGGGAACAGGTATAGCGCGGCCTTGGGCTTGACGCAGCTGACCCCCGGAATCTGGGTGATCAGGTCGTAGGCCAGATCGCGCTGACGGGTCAGCCGGCCTTCGGGCGCGATCAGCTCTTCGATGCTCTGATAGCCGCCCAGCGCGGTCTGGATGCCCCACTGCGCCGGCACGTTGGCGCACAGGCGCATCGAGGCGAGCATGTCGAGCCCCTCGATGTAGTCGCGCGCATGGCGCTTCTCGCCGGAGACGATCATCCAGCCGGCGCGGTAGCCGCATGCACGGTAATTTTTCGACAGTCCGTTGAAGGTCACGCAGAGGACATCATCGGCCAGCGATGCGATCGAGGTATGGGTTTCGCCGTCGTAGAGCACCTTGTCGTAGATTTCGTCGGCAAAGACGATCAGCTGGTGCTGGCGCGCGATCTCGATCAGCGCCTGCAGGAGCTCGGTCGGATACAGCGCGCCGGTCGGGTTGTTCGGGTTGATGATGACCAGCGCCCGGGTGTTCGGCGTGATCTTGCGGCGGATGTCCGCCAGATCGGGCAACCAGCCGGCCTGTTCGTCGCAGACATAGTGCACCGGCGCACCGCCGCCGAGGCTGACCGCGGCCGTCCACAGCGGGTAGTCCGGCGCCGGCACCAGCACCTCGTCGCCGTTGTTGAGCAGCGCCTGCATCGACATGACGATCAGCTCGGAGGCACCGTTGCCGATGTAGATGTCCTCGATGCCCACCCCGGCGATCTTCTTCTGCTGGGTGTAGTGCATCACCGCCTTGCGCGCCGAGAACAGGCCCTTGGAATCCGAATAGCCGGCCGCATCGCGCAGGTTGTGGATCACGTCCACCACGATTTCTTCCGGCGCCTCGAAACCGAAGTGCGCCAGGTTGCCGATGTTCAGCTTGGTGATGCGATGGCCTTCGTCTTCCATCTGCTTGGCGCGACGCAGGACGGGCCCGCGAATGTCGTAGCAGACCTCCGACAGCTTGTGGGACTTGTGCACCGCCCGCAAGGCGGCGGCGTCGGCGCGGGCGGCTGCGCCCTGTACTTCACCGATCGGCTCTGCCACCTTGAGATTGGGCGTCTTGCTCATCATCTTCCCCTGTCGAAAGGACGCTGGCTGCATCAATTGCTGCAACGCAAAAACCTTGCGTTTGGCCAGAAAATCAAAAGATTGTAATCTACCCCAAGCCAGTCGCCCCCGGCAAATCCTGCCCGCATCGTGCACCGCCCATGAAACTCCAACCCGACACCATCACCGACAAGAACGTCATCACCGGCTACGGCCCCGAGTTCGTTCAAGTCAACGGCGCCGACTATCGCGGCAATCTGGCCGTCCTGCCCGACCGCATCGAAGCCGGCTGGACGGCCGGCGGTTTCGACGCGCTGAGCGCGGCCGATTTCGCCACTCTGGCCGCGCTCGGCTGCGAAGTGCTGTTGATCGGCACCGGCGAGCGCCAGCGCTTCCCGTCGCCGGCACTGCTGCGGCCGCTGATCGAGGCGCGCATCGGCTTCGAGATCATGGACGTGCCGGCCGCCTGCCGCACCTACAACATCCTCGTGGGCGAAAACCGAAACGTCGCCGCGGCCCTGCTCTTCGACCCGGGCTGACGCCTCCGGCGCAAAACCCTCGCGCGATTGTCATCGCGGCGGAATGTCGATTACCCTGCGGTGAAACCCCATCGACAGGAGCTCTCATGATCGACCAACGCGTCCCCGACATCGCCCTGCCGGCCACCAACGCGCAGACCATCCGGCTCCCCGCGCTGCGCGGCAAGATCGTCGTGCTGTACTTCTACCCCAAGGACAACACCCCCGGCTGCACCAACGAGACGCGCGATTTCGGCGCCCTCTATCCGCAGTTCGACGCCGCCGGCGCCGTGGTGCTGGGCGTCTCGCGCGACAGCCTCAAGTCGCACGAAAACTTCAAGGCCAAGCTTGAACTGCCGTTCGAACTCCTTGCCGACACCGAGGAGGTCGCCTGCCAGGCTTTCGACGTGATCCGCATGAAGAACATGTACGGCAAGCAAGTGCGTGGCATCGAGCGCAGCACCTTCGTGATCGACCGCGAAGGCGTGGTGCGCCGCGAGTGGCGCAAGGTCAAGGTCGACGGTCATGCCGAGGAGGTGCTCCACTTCGTCCATTCCCTCTGATTCCCGCGGGGCGGCCCCGAGCCTTCCGCCCCTGGCGCCACCGAACACCGATCCCCTGCCGGAGCCTGCATGGTCACCAAACGCGCATCGAAATCGCTGAAAAGCAAGCTGTTCGTTCTCGACACCAATGTGCTGATGCACGACCCCACCAGTCTGTACCGCTTCGAAGAGCACGACATCTTCGTGCCGATCATGACGCTCGAAGAGCTCGACGGAAACAAGAAAGGCATGTCCGAAGTGGCCCGCAACGCGCGTCAGGCCAGCCGCATGCTCGACGAAATCGTCCGCGCCTGCCCCAACGGCATCGAGGACGGCATCGACCTCACCGAGCCCTCGCGCCGCCAGGCCACCGGCCGCCTGTTCCTGCAGACCGAGGCCATCGACCTGCACCTGCCGCCGGGCCTGCCCACCGGCCGCGGTGACAACCACATCCTGGCCGTCGTCAGCTTCCTGGCCAAACGCTTCCTCAAGCGCCCGGTGATCCTGGTGTCGAAAGACATCAACATGCGCATCAAGGCGCGTGCGCTGGGCCTGGAGGCGCAGGACTACTTCAACGACAAGGTGCTCGAAGACACCGACCTGCTGTATGCCGGCGCCCGCGAACTGCCGGCCGACTTCTGGGACACCCATGGCGCCGGCCTCGAATCCTGGAAGGACGAGCGGCACACCTACTACCGCCTGCACGGCCCGCTGGCCAGCGCGCTGACCAACAACGAATTCGTCTTCGACACCACCTCCGAGCCGCCCTTCGACGCCTGGGTGACCGAGCAGGACGGCCCCACCGTGGTGCTCGAAACGCTCACCGACTACAGCCACCAGAAGAACAACATCTGGGGCATCACCGCGCGCAACCGGGAGCAGAACTTCGCCCTCAACCTGCTGATGAATCCGGAGATCGACTTCGTCACCCTGCTCGGCCAGGCCGGCACCGGCAAGACGCTGCTGACCCTCGCCGCGGGCCTCACGCAGGTGCTCGACGCCAAGCGCTACAGCGAAATCATCATGACCCGTGTCACCGTGCCGGTGGGCGAAGACATCGGCTTCCTGCCCGGCACCGAGGAAGAGAAGATGACGCCCTGGATGGGCGCACTCGAAGACAACCTCGACGTGCTCAACGGCGCCACCAACGAGGGCGGCGAATGGGGCCGTGCCGCCACGCACGACCTGATCCGCTCGCGCATCAAGGTCAAGAGCCTCAACTTCATGCGCGGGCGCACCTTCATCAACAAATACCTGATCATCGACGAGGCACAGAACCTCACGCCCAAGCAGATGAAGACCCTCATCACCCGCGCCGGCCCCGGCACCAAGGTGGTGTGCCTGGGCAACATCGCGCAGATCGACACGCCCTATCTCACCGAGGGCAGTTCGGGCCTTACCTTCGTCGTCGACCGCTTCAAGGGCTGGCCGCACTCCGGCCATATCACCCTGCAGCGCGGCGAGCGTTCCCGCCTGGCGGATCACGCCGCCGAGGTGCTGTAACCGCATCGGGCCACCGGCCGGCGACGGCCGGTGGCCCGCGCGCATCCCGATGCCGCAGCTGGCGCAGTAGTCAGGGCGCTGCACTGCAACATCCCAGGATTTCATTTTACTTTCAGCGCGTTATAGCGGATACTGGCTGGTTTCCCGTCGCCCGTTGCGCCCGGGGATGCCAGAGACCACGAGGCCCGCATGACAACGTCCGACCAGACACCCACCACTTTCGCCGCCCTGGGGCTATCCGCCCCGATTCTGACTGCCCTGTCGGAGATCGGCTACGAAACCCCGTCGCCCATCCAGGCGGCGTGCATCCCTCACCTGATGGCCGGCGGCGACGTCCTCGGCGAAGCCCAGACCGGCACCGGCAAGACCGCTGCCTTCGCGCTGCCGGCGCTCGAGCGCATCGACGCCTCGCGCCGCACCCCGCAAATTCTCGTGCTGACGCCGACCCGCGAGCTGGCCATCCAGGTGGCCGAAGCCTTCCAGACCTACGCCCGCTACCTGCGCGACTTCCATGTGGTGCCGCTCTACGGTGGCCAGAGCATGGTGGTGCAGCTGCGCCAGCTCACGCGCGGCGCGCAAGTCATTGTCGGTACGCCGGGCCGTCTGATGGACCACCTCAAGCGCGGCAGCCTCAAGCTCGACGATCTGAAAGTGATGGTGCTCGACGAAGCCGACGAAATGCTGCGCATGGGCTTCATCGAAGACGTCGAGTGGATTCTCAGCCATACCCCGAGCAGCCGCCAGACCGCGCTGTTCTCGGCCACCATGCCCTCGGTCATCCGCAGTGTGGCCCAGCGCCACCAGCGCAACCCGGCCGAGATCAAGATCAAGTCGGCCACCAGCACCGTGGCGGCCATCCGCCAGAGCTACTGGATGGTGCGTGGCCATGACAAACTCGACGTGCTGACCCGCATCCTCGAAGCCGAAGACGAGCTCGATGCCGCCATCGTCTTCGTACGCACCAAGGTCGCCACCGACGAGCTGGCCAACAAGCTCGAAGCGCGCGGCCATGCCGCCGCCGCCCTCAACGGCGACATGACCCAGGGCCTGCGCGAGCGCGTCATCAACCAACTCAAGTCGGGCCAGATCGACATCGTCGTGGCCACCGACGTGGCCGCCCGCGGCATCGACGTGCCGCGCGTCAGCCACGTGATCAACTACGACGTCCCCTACGACACCGAAGCCTATGTGCACCGCATCGGCCGCACCGGTCGCGCCGGGCGCACCGGCCACGCGATCCTGTTCATCACGGCCCGCGAACAGCGCATGCTGCGCGCCATCGAACATGCCACGCGCCAGAAGATCGCCCTGCTCACGCTGCCGACGCGCAGCGAGATGGCCGACCGCCGCGTGTCCAAGTTCAAGCAGGAAGTGCTCGACGTGCTGGAGAAGGAAGAGCTGCATTTCTTCATGGAAGTGGTCGGCCAGATCCGCGACGAAAACGACCTGAAGGCCCACTCCATCGCCGCCGCACTGGCCTTCATGGCCCAGCGCGACAAGCCGCTGCAACTCGACGCTGCCAAGGGCGCCGAGCTGCCGACCAGCGGCGAAGTGCGCACGCCGCGCGAAAACCGCGACGAAATCCTCAGCCGCCGCCGCGACGCCGCCGACGGCAAGCTGCGCCCCTACCGCATCGCGGTCGGCCGCCAGCATGGCGTCACGCCCAAGGAAATCGTCGGCGCCATCGCCAACGAGGGCGGGCTGTCGGGCGGCCAGATCGGTCAGATCCATCTGTTCGACGACTTCAGCCTGGTCGAGCTGCCCAGCGACCTGTCCAACGACACGCTGGCCACGCTCAAGCGCACCCGCGTGTGCCAGCAGGCGCTGAACATTCAGGCCGACGACACCACGCCGATTCCGGCCAAGCGCTTCGGCACCAAGCCCGGTGCCAGCAAGCGCCCGGGCGCACCCAAGAAGTCGTTCAAGGGCGGTAAGCCCTTCGTCAAGCGTCCGCTGAAAGAATAAGCCGCTCGATCATGCCCGCGCCGCCTGCACCAGCAGGTTGCGCGGCGTGAGCGCCCGGTCGCAGAACTGGCCGAGCCGCACCCGGTAGCCGGCCGCCGTCAGGCCGAGCGCCAGATCCCCCACTAGCCACAGCTCCAGCGCGCGTCGAAACACATGGCGCACCAGCTCGTAACGCGCCACCTGCGCCTGGCGTGCCCAGCCGATCGCCAGCCAGTCCGCCCAGCGCAGGCTGTCGGGCAAGGCCAGCGCTTCGCGCGCGGCCAGCAGACGGCAGAACTCGTCGAACGCCAACCGCGACCACGCCGCCGGCACCGGTCGGAACGGTCGGTAGGGCGAGCCCTCCAGCGCTTGGCGCAGGGCGATGAAACCGAGCTTGTAGGCCCGCGCCTGGCCCTGAGCGCGCCGCTCGCGGCCGGTGGCGGTCACGGTGTCGGTCAGTGCCAGGCGCAGATCGCCGGCATCGAGATCGAGCGCGGCCGTCACCGACAGCGGTCGATAGCGCTCGCCCACCCCCCGGTCGTAACAGCACGGCGCAATACTGAAACCCTCGGCCCCGCCCTGCGCTGCCCGCCGCACCAAGCTGCGGTGCAGCTCACCACAGGCATGCAGCGCCACCACATGATGGCCGGCCACCCGCGCCTGCCCCGCATCGGACAAGGCATCGGCACACACGCTGTGTTGCACCCGGCGCGCCCGCAGCGCCAGGCGGGCGCATTCGGCCGACAGGGCCGGATCGATTTCCAGGCTCGTCACCGCCACCCCGCCCGCGCCCAGTCGCCGCCCCAAGTGCCCCTTGCCGGCGCACCACTCCAGTACCGGCACCTCCATCGGTCCGACCGCGGCGGCGAAAGCCTCGATCTGCTCGCGCTTGCGGCCAGGAATCGCCCAGTCGAAGTGGGCATCGCAGGGCGGCAAGGCGTGGCGTTCGCACGGCTCGACCACGGTCAGCCGCGCCAGAACCGCCAAGGCCGGCAGCTGCGCCGAGACCCAGGCCAGGGCCGCCGCCTCGTCGGCCTGCAGCCGCACCAACTCGGCCTCGTCCAGCCGCAGCACCGCTGTCTGCAGGGCCGGAAACCGCGGCGTCCAGGCCGGCGTATCGACGCAGAACGGCCGGGGCCGCCACACCTCGGCGTAGTCTTCGAGCAGCGCTTGCAGGGCCAGAAAACGGTCGGTCAGATCCATGGCGGCGAACGATACGCCGTTGGCGGGCGCTGGCAAGTGGATCCGTCGCATGGCGCCCGCCCGGCAGATACGGTATAAGCGGGACGACCGACTGAACGAATCGCCCCATGAACCCGCTGGTCAATCTCGATGATCCTGCCGATGTCGCCGACGCCCTCTCGCGCGAGTGGCTGGTGGCCTGCCTGTGCGCCGAATGGTGCGGCACCTGCCGCGAGTATCGCGACGGCTTTGCCGCGCTGCAGGCGCAGTTTCCGCAGGCCGCCTTCCTGTGGGTGGACATCGAGACCCATGCCGAGTGGGCCGACGAGATGGACATCGAGAACTTCCCGACGCTGATGATCCAGCAGGGCGAGGCGGTGCGCTTCCTTGGCACCATGCTGCCCTACCCGGCGCATCTACAGCGCGCGCTGGAGACCCTGCTCAACGCGCCGGACGGCGACGCGCGCCGCCCCGGCGAGGATGTGCCGCTCGATCTGCGCGAACTGCTGCGGATGCAGGCCGGTTGAGCCAGCGCTCAGACGCAGTGAGGCAAGCGTGGCGAGCGCAGTCGATCGGCGCACAACCTCTCAGGAGTCGATCTCGGGGCGCAGCAGGGGTGCCAGCCGCGCCGGCGCCTTCATGGCCTGCTCGAACACCTCCGAGAAGGACACCGGGCGCTGCGGCTTGAGCGTCAGGCGGATGCTGTCCTCCTCGCCGCTGACGAACTGGATCAGGGTGGCGCAGGCCTTTTTGCGATCGCCCACGTCATCGACCGGCAGATCCTTTTCGCAATCGCCGCGCGCGTTGCCGATATCGGCCTGGAAGCGCTTGTCGCGCTGCGCCGCGGCCGAGCCATCGGCCGGCGACACCGGGATCCCGTAGCGCTTGTGCAAGGCGATGCTGCGCTTGATGTAGCCATCGTCGCGCAGGGCCGCCTCGAGATGCTTGAGCCGCACCTCGCCGATCGATTCGAGCATCTGCAAGGCCATGGCCAGACCGGGCGGCGGACCACCGCCGCGCCCGCGCCGGGGTCGCGCCTCGCCGCCCAGTGCAAACGCCGACGGGCTTGCCTCGCCCTCGGCCAAGCGGGCCAGCGCGCCGACACGTTCGAGCGCCAGATCGAGGCGGGCCTTCATCACCTCGGGTTGGTCCACCTCCAGCGCCAGCGTCATGGCGTCGTCGTCGAGGTCCATCTCCCAATGCAGGGTCACGGTGGCCGGCGGCAGCTGCGAGCGCCCGCTGGCCTGCACGAACTCGACGCCGCCGAGCGGGCTGAAGCCCTCGCCGGTGGCCACTCCGTGCATCCGGACCTCGGCCCGCTTGCGGCGGGGTTCGTCGATGAAGTCGTCGATGTCGATCCGCGCGATGCGCACGTCGCCCTCGCCCATGCCACCTTCGATGCGCACCTCGTCCAGGCGCACGCTGCCGCCGAAGGGCGAGGCCGACACGGCTTCCCAGCGCACCTGGTCGCGCATGCCATGAGTGTCGAGCATCTGCTCAATGGCCGCTTCGGCCTTGCCGTCGGCCACCTGGCCGAGGACCACCCAGCCCACCACCAGCGCAACGGCCACGCCACCGCCGGCCAGCATCAGGTTTCGTTGATTCATCGCCATGGTGTGCGCCTCATTGCTGCTGGAGCGCCGCCTGGGCGGCCTCGGGCGTCCAGTCGGGCTGGCCGAGCGTCATGCGCGTCACGGCCAGCGGATCGAGCAGATCGGTGCACCCCTCGGCCTTGCAAGGCATCGCCGAGTCCACCGCCAGCAGCGTGAGC
This sequence comes from Denitromonas iodatirespirans, assembly GCF_018524365.1. GTDB lineage: Bacteria > Pseudomonadota > Gammaproteobacteria > Burkholderiales > Rhodocyclaceae > Nitrogeniibacter > Nitrogeniibacter iodatirespirans. The sequence continues at coordinate 31,870 of NZ_JAEKFT010000009.1, read as the reverse complement.
GGCAGGCCTTCGTCGTCGCGTCGTTTCGCATCCAGCGTCACCTCGCCTTCGACCCGGTACCAGCCCGAATCGAGCTTGCGCTGGCCAAGCAGGCGCATGGCGTAGGGCCAGTCGACCTCGGCGTCCTCACCGTCGCTGCCGTCGACCCGCACGATGCGCTGGATCTTGCGCTTGCCGCCGGCCACCAACTTGGCATAGCCGCCGCCCGACAGCGGCGCGTAGCCGATATCCGATTCGAGCCGGTTGCGCAGGCGCTGCGGGTCGCGCGCGGCCTCCTCGACCAGTTGCTGGTAGGTCTGCAGATTGCGCCGCTGCTCGTTGGCCAGACGTGCCTGCTCCATGCGCAGGCGCTGCGCTTCGCGTTGCTCGGCATACAGGCGCTGCTGCTCAGCGCGCTGCTCTTCCATCTGCTTTTGCCGGGCCAGCCGCGCATCGCGCTGGAACAGGTGATTGTTGGCCTGCTGCAGGTTGTACTGCCAATCGCCCCACCCGCTCGGGCTGCGCCGGTCCCGGCCGCGCCAGACGCTGATCGAATACAGCAGGTGATTGGCATCGCCAGCCACCGTGCCGTTGTCGAAATCGCTCGAGAACACCAGGTTGGCCCGCGAGGCACGCGCCACGCCGGCTTGCGCGAGCGCCGCCACGGCGGTGTCCACCGCCCCGCGAATGGCGTCGGCCTGGCGGAAGCGGTCGGCCTGCTCGGTCACCGCGTCGATCTGCGGGTCCACCTGCCAGGCGCCGATGCCGCCATAGCTGGTGGCCCGCGCCCGCAGCAGGAAGTGGGTACGTGTCGCGGCATCGCTGGCCAGGTGAAACCACAGCGTGTTTCGCGTGTCGGCGGCCACCGGCCGGCGGACCGTGGCCTCCTGGGTCAACGGGATGCCGGCCGAAAACCAGAGCTTTCCGGTACGCGCGATCGGCACGCCGTCGGAGCGCTCCAGCGTCAGGCGCCCCGCGCCACTCGCATAGCCGTCCGCGCCGCAGCTCAGGCCGTCGGACTTGAGCGTGACGTAATCCATGTTGGTGCGCGACTCGATGCGCGTGAGGATGCGGCAGCCGTTCTGGTCCTTCATTTCCGTCAGCACCTCGGCCAGACGGGTGCTGGACGCCCCCTCGCCGGGGGTCCAGTCGCCCACGGCGAAGCGGGCGATCGCCGGTGTGGCGGGTGCCGGTGTGGCGGGTGCCGGTGTGGCGGTCGGCGCGGGTGCCGGCACGGGCGCAGCGATCGGCGGCGGCGGGGTCGGTGCGGGTTTCGGCGCGGGCAGTGGTTCGGGTGCCGGCAAGGGCACCGGCGGTGCAGCGGGTGGCGGCGCAGTCTCGGGCGGCGGGGCTGGTGTGGGTGTCGATGCCGGCGGAGGCGCCGGCTCCGGTGTCTGCGCCGGCGCCGGTTTTTGCGGCTCACGCACTTCCGGTGCCGGGTTCGGTGCGGCGGCGGCCAGCGGTGGCATCGCCTTGGCCGGCGTTGTATGCAACACCCACAGCTCGGCCTTGCTGCTGGTTCCGTTGGCGAAGGGTTTGCCGTCGGCGGTCGTGCTCACCCAGTCGAGCGCCGAGGCCTGCGGGCATTGGCTCTTGAGCAGCGCTCCGAGTTTGGGCAACAAGCGCGCCAAGCCGGCCGTGTCGGCAGCGCCGCCATGGACCGCGCGCAGCGACAGCCGTGGCGAACACCACGCGCTGCCGGCCGCGTGCTCGATGAAGATCTCGATGTTCTCGGACTTGGAGAGCGCCAGGCGATAGCTGTCGGCAAGCGCCACGCCGGCCGACAGGCCGAGCGCCGTGGCCGCCAAGCAACGCAGCATGGTCGGGGCCCGCATATCAACTCAGCTGCCAGGCGCCATCGGCGCTCTGGCAGGCATCGACTGTCTTGCTCTCTTCACCGTCGGCCGTCTTGACGCGGTAATCGACCGTGCGGCAGGTGGTCTTCACCGCCACCTGCTCGCTCACGGCGGCGCTCGGTTCAATGGCGTCGAGGTCGAAGCCCTGCGCGCTGGCCGATTCGGTGGAGATGGCATCCAGGTCGGTCGGTGCGTCTTTGGCCTGGGTCGTCGGTACCGGCCCGACCAGCGGCGCATAGACATAGCCGACGGTCACGCCCTTGCGCCCGACAGCGATCCAGTCGTTGTCGGTACGCCCGAGCGCGGTAAAGGTCTGCCCCTCCAGGAAGCCACCCACCTTCTCGGCCCCCGTGCCGGGCGCGGCACGCAGGTTGACCGACTTGATGGCGCGGTAGGGCTGGTTGATGACGGCCATGTTCTGCACCGTGGCGATCTTGGGGGCGCGCCGGATCGTCTGCTGCGTGGTGACGGTCTTGCTCGACACCGGCGTGATCGTCGCACTGGCGCCACTGTGATTGGACTGCCAGGCTACCGGACGGCCCGAATCGAGCGCTTCCTGCGTGCTTGCCGCCAGGGCGGCGCGGTCGCGCTCGTCGAGCTTGGCGCCGATCCAGTTGCCCAGCGCGCCGCCGGCCAGTGCGCCGGCAATGATCGCCAGATTGCGCCCCGAGCCCTTGCCTACCTGACTGCCGATCAAGGCGCCGCCGACGGCGCCCAGCACGGAGCCCATCGACTGCTTGGACATGCCGCCTTCACCCGTGCTGGCACACCCAGCGACCCCGACTGTGACGGCAGTGGCCAACACCGCCAACCGCTTGCTCGCATGCATGCCATCGCCTCCCGCGCATGAAGAAACCCGCAGACCGAGGATCCGTAGGGACAAACTGACTATAGAAACGGCAAATATCGAATACAAGCGACATCCTGCACGGTGCGCGGCATTCAAGGCATGCTGGCTCAGGGTGGGTAAATCCCATTATCCTGTGTGCGCATCCCCGACACGCATGAACGAGCAACACCCCCACACCATGAACGGACCGGCGCTTTCCGAGCTGTGCAGCGGCGACATCCCGGTGACCACGCCGCGCGCGCGCCTCTCCGAGCTCACTGCGCCGCTAAGCACCCACCGATTCGTGGTGGTGGTCGACAAGCAGCGGCCGGTCGGCCTGCTGAGCGCTGCGCTACTGCTCGATCCCCCGCCGACGCCCGACGAAAAGGTGCGCAGCCGGATGGCCCCGGCGCCGCTCATCGACGCCTGTACCGATTGCCGGACCGCCCTCCAGCACCTTCAGCGCTCGCCGCTGCGGGCCCTGGTCCTGGTCGACGACAGCGGCGGACTGGTCGGCCTGGTGGGCGAGCAGGAGCTGCTGCAGCATTTCGCCGCGCCGCCCACAGTCGGCGACGGCACCGCCCCGCTGGAATCGGCCGACATCTCGCTGGGCAAGGCGCTCGACGCGGTGCGCCATAGCGAGCGCATCCTCGATTCGGTGTTTTCGGCACTGCCCGATCTGTTCTTCCACCTGCGCCGCGACGGCACGATCATCGATTTCCGGGCCCGTGACGACGATCTGCACGCCCCGCCCGACTACTTCCTCGGCAAGCGCATGCAGGACGTCCTGCCCGATGCGCCCGCCCGGCGCTTCTCCCAGGCGCTGGCCCGGGCAGCCGACAGCGGCGCGGTAGAGACCTTCGACTACACCCTAGAGGTCAATGGCGGGCCGCGCCGCTACGAAGCCCGGCTGTGCCCGCTCGACGACAGCCCGCAGCTGATCGCCGTCGTGCGCGACATCACCGACAGCCACGCCACAGCCCAAGCGCTGCGCGAGAGCGAGACGCGCCTGGCGTTTGCGCTGGACGCGGCCGAAGGTGGCGTGTGGGACTGGGACCTGGCCAGCGACACCTGGCAGGCCAGCGCGCACTACTTCCGCCAGCTGGACTACCCGGTCGTCACCGGCCCCCTGGCGCCGGCCGATGCGCTCACCCCGGTCCATCCGGACGACCGCGCGCTGGTGGCGCGGCACATGGACGCCCAGCGCAAGCTCGGCGCCCCGCCGTTCGACATCGAGATCCGCCTGCGCCATGCCGACGGCCAGGACCGATGGATCCGGCGCAAGGGCAAGACGGTGGCCTGGGACGCCGCCGGCCGGCCCTTGCGGGTGGTCGGCACGCATACCGACATCACCGAACGCAAGGCCGAAGAACTGGCCCAGCAAGCCCTCAACCGCAAGCTGGAAAAAGCCCAGAGCCTGGCCCATGTCGGCTGGTGGGAGTGGTCGCCGACCAGTGGCCGGCTGCAGATGTCCGACGAGTTGCTGCGCATCCACGGCCTGCCGCCGGGCGCCCAACCGCCATCGCTCGATGCCTGGCTCGCGCATGTGGTCGCCGAGGATCGTCCCCGCGTGCAACAGGCGCTGGAGACGGCCCTGGCCAGCGGTCAGGCCGAATGCGAATTCGCCATCCATCGCGACGACACCGGCGAGCGGCGCGATCTCAAGGCCAAGGGCTATGTCTCCTTCGATGCCCACCGGCAACCGGTCGGCCTGTTCGGTGTCACCGCCGATGTCACCGAGCTGCGCGACATGGGCCGCCGCTACGCGCTGGCGGCGCGGATCGGCGAAGCGGCCGCCTGGGAGATCTGGCCGAACGAAGGGCGCCTGGTGGTCGACGCCAACCTCGCGCTGCTCACCGGCGACCCGCCCGACGCGCTGCCCGGCACCCTCAGCACCTGGCTGTCCCGCCTGCCCGACGACGACGCGGCCGCCTTTCTCGCCGCGCTTGAACGGATCGCCAAAGGCGACACCCACACGCTCAAGCTCGATCACCGCGTGCTGCGCCGCGACGGCCGCACCGCCTGGCTGCATGTGCAGGGGCAACGGGTCTCCGGGCCGGGCGAGACGCCGCTGCGCATCCTCGGCTCCTCGGTCGACATCACCGAGCAGAAGCACGCCGAAAGCCTGTTGCGCGACAGCGAGGCGCGCTTTCGGGCGCTGACCACCGTGGCCCCGGTCGGCATCTACCATGCCGATGCCGCCGGCGAGCTGCTCTACGCCAACGCGCGCTGGTCGGCCTTGTCGGGCCTGTCGCCCGACGAGGGCCGCGGCCACGGCTGGGCCCGTGCGCTGCACCCCAAGGATCGCCAGCGCATCGAAGCGGCCTGGCAGGCTCAGATCGCCGAGGGACGGCCGTTCAACGCCGAGTATCGCTACCGGCGCGCGACGGACGATGTGTGGGTGTTCAGCGCGGCCGAGGCGCTGCATGACGACCATGGCCAGATCAGCGGCTATCTGGGCATCACCCTCGACATCTCCGAGCACAAGCGGGCGGACGCGGCCCGCCAGGAGCACATCCGTTTTCTCGAATCGCTGGAGCACATCGACGCGGCCCTGCGCAGCAGCGCCGACCTGGACACCCTGCTCGCCGCCGGCACCGAGGCGGTCCGCCACATTTTCGACTGCGACCGCGCCTGGCTGATGACGCCCTGCGATCCGGCCGCGGACAGCTGGCGGCTCCCGGTCGAGTCCACTCGCCTCGAACACCCCGGCATCGGCGGCTCGGAGCAAGCGCAGCCGATGACGCCGGACATCGCCGGCATCTGCCGCAAGACACTGGACAGCAGCGAACCCTACACCCTGGTCGACGGCCAGGACGACGACGCACTGGCGCCCCAAAAAGCCGCCTACGGCGTGCGCTCGCTGATGCTCACACCACTACAGCCCAGCCTCGGCCCGGCCTGGGCGCTGGGCATCCACCAGTGCAGCCATGCGCGCCAATGGAGCGCGACCGAGCGCCACCTGTTTGCCGAAACCGCCCGCCGCATGACCGACGCCATCAACCTGCACACCACGGTGCAGCAACTGCGGGCCAGCCAGACGCAGTACCGCTCGGTGGTCGAAGATCTGCCCGTGCTGGTGTGCCGCCATCGGGCCGACGGCATCATCGAATTCGTCAACGAAGCCTACTGCCGCTACTTCGGCCAGCCGCGCGAGGCGCTGGTCGGGCATTCGCTGTTCGACCACCTGCCACCGGCGCAGCGCGCAACCGTCGGCGCCGGGCTGGCCGCGCTGAACGCGGCGCATCCCGTGATGAGCCACACCCATGAAGTCATCGACGCCCACGGGCAGATCCGCTGGCAGCGCTGGACACGCCGCGCCATCTGCGACGCCCAGGGCCAGGTCGTCACCCTGCAGGCCTTCGGCGAAGACATCACCGAGCGCAAACGCACCGAGGAGGCGCTCATCCGCAAACAGTCCGAGCTGGCTGAAGCGCAGGAACAGGCACGCCTGGGCAGTTTCGTGTGGAACATCAGCAGCGGCGAGATTCGTTGGTCGGACCAGCTGTTCCGCCTCTTCGGCCTCGATCCGCTGGCGCAGCCGCCGACCTACCATCTGTTTCTCGACGCCGTCCATGCCGACGACACCGCGCGTGTCGACGCCGCCTTCAAGAACGCCCTCAAGCATGCCATTCCCTTCCGCGAGGAGTTTCGCCTCAAGCGCCCCGACGGCGAGCACTGTTGGTTGTTCGCCCAGGGGCGCATCGAAACCGAGCTCGACGGCCGGGCGACCGTCATGCGCGGCACCCTGCTCGACATCACCGAGCGGGTGCTGACCACCGAAGCCTTGCAACACGCCCATGACGAACTCGAACAGCGGGTCGAGCAGCGCACCGCCGAGCTGCAGGCCGCCAACGCCGAACTCGAAGCCTTCACCTATGCCGCCTCGCACGACCTGCGGGCGCCACTGCGAGCGATCCAGGGTTTCCAGCGCGCCATCGAGGAAGACTTTGCCGAGCAGATTCCGGAGGGTGCCCACGACTTTCTCCAGGAGATCGCCACCGCCAGCGCCCGCATGGGCGACCTGATCGATGGCCTGCTCGAGTTGTCGCGCAGCAGCCGTGCCACGCTGGTGCGCCAGCCCATCGACCTGGGCGAGATGGCCCACGCCGCCCACCGCCGGCTGAGTCAGCTGCATCCCGATCGCGATGTCCGCCTGCAGTGCGAGGGCGCGCTCGACGCCCGTGGTGACAGCCGCCTGCTCGCCACGGTGATGCAGAATCTGATCGAAAACGCCTGGAAGTATTCGCGCCACCGCAAATCGGCGCTCATCCGCGTCTCCGGCCAAATGCAAAATGGGCAGCAGGTGTATGCTGTCGCCGACAACGGCGCCGGTTTCGACCCCGCCTTTGCCGGCAAGCTGTTCGAACCGTTCCAGCGCCTGCACCATCCGAGCGAGTTCCCCGGCATCGGCATCGGGTTGGCGACGGTGGCGCGCATCATCCGGCGCCACGGCGGCTGGATCGAGGGCGAAGGGCGGCCGGGTCAGGGCGCCTGTTTCCGTTTCAGTCTGGGTGCACAAGAAGGAGAAAAGGCATGAATCAGCGCAAACTGCTGCTCGTCGAGGATGACGCCCAGGATTTGCGGCTGACCTTGCGCGCCCTCAAGCGCATCAACGTCGTCAACGAAGTCGACGTCGTGCATGACGGCGCCGCCGCCCTCGACTACCTGTTTTGCCGCAACGCGCACGCCGGGCGCGACCCGGGCGAGGCCCCGGCCGTGGTGTTGCTCGACATCCGCCTGCCCCGCCTCAGCGGCCTCGAAGTGCTCGAACAGCTGCGCGCCGATCCGCGCACCCACCACATCCCGGTGGTCATGCTCACCTCCTCGGACGAAGAGCAGGACATCCTGCGCAGCTACGATCTGGGCGCCAACAGCTATGTGCGCAAACCGCTCGATCCGGGCGAATTCACCCAAGCCGTCGCCCAGCTGGGGCTCTATTGGATGCTCCTGAACGCACCGCCCACGAGCTCACAATGAACGCAACGCTGCGCGTCCTCGTCATCGAGGACAACGAACAGGATTACCGCCTGCTGGTGCGCCACCTGGCGCGTAGCCACCTCGGCTGCGAATGCGCACGGGTCGGCACCGCCGCCGCACTGACCGACGCGCTGGCCCCCGGCGCACCGGGCTGGGACGTCATCCTCAGCGACTACAACCTGCCCGACATCGACATCCACCGCACGGCGGATCTGTTGCTCGGCAAATATCCGTACACGCCGATCATCGTGGTCTCCGGCACCATCGGCGAAGAGGCCGTCATCGACCTGCTACGCGCCGGCGTGGCCGATTATGTCAGCAAGACGAATTTCACCCGCCTGGTGCCGGCCATCGATCGCGCCGTGGCGGCCGTGGCCACCCGGCGTGCCCGCGAACATGCCGAACGCGAGTTGCAGCTACGCGACCGCGCCCTGTCGGCTGCGGCCAACGGGGTAGTCATCTCGCGCGCCGGCGACGACATGCCCGTGGTCTATCTCAACCCCGCCGTCGAGGCCATCACCGGCTACCGGGCCGACGAGATCCTCGGCCGCAACCTGCGCCTGCTGCAGGGCGACGACCGCGACCAGCCCGGGATCGCCAAGATCCGCGCGGCACTGGCGCACGGCCGCAGTTGCCACGCGGTGCTGCGCAACTACCGCAAGAACGGTGGCTTGTTCTGGAACCGCATGAGCATCCGTCCGGTCAAGGACGCCCAGGGCGCGGTCAGCCACTTCGTCGGCATCATCGAAGACATCACCACCCAGCGTCAGGCCGACGAGCGCCTGCGCCAGGCCGCGGCCGTCTTCGACAGCAGCACCGAAGGGATGATGATCACCGACCTGTCGGCACGACTCATCGAAGTCAACCGGGCCTTCACCGAGATCACCGGCTACCGGCGCGACGAAGCCATCGGCCAGCCCACCAGCCTGCTGCGCTCGGGCAAGCACCCGCCGCAGTTCTACCAGGCGATGTGGCACAGCCTGCATGAGTCCGGGCAGTGGCGCGGCGAAGTGTGGAACCGGCGCAAGAACGGAGAGATCTATCCCGAGTGGCTCACGCTCAGTACGGTGCGCGCCAGCGACGGCACGCCGGTGTTCTACGCCGGCGTGTTCTCCGACATCACCAGCGTCAAGCAGTCGGCCCAGCAGCTCGAGCATCTGGCCCATCACGACCCGCTCACCGACCTGCCCAACCGCATGCTGCTCAACGCGCGCCTCAACCACGCCATCGAGCATGCCACCCGCAGCGGCACCGCGTTGGCCGTGTTGTTCGTCGATCTGGATCGCTTCAAGAACATCAACGATGTCTACGGCCACCCCTTCGGTGACCAGTTGTTGCGTCAGGTGGCCGAGCGCCTGCGCGCCTGCGTGCGGCTCGACGACACCGTGGCCCGCCTCGGCGGCGACGAATTCGTGGTGCTGCTCGAAGACGTCAAGGAGCCGTATGGCGCGGTGCTGGTGGCCGAAAAGATCCAGCTCTCGCTCAACCAGCCCTTCGCCATCGAGATGCGCGAACAGTTCGTCACCGCCAGCATCGGCATCAGCCTTTTCCCGCGGGACGGACAGGAGGCCGCCGACCTGATCCGCAACGCCGATGCGGCCATGTACCAGGTCAAGGAAGCCGGCCGCTTCGGCTTCGCCTTCTACACCCCCGAATTGACGCAAAAGGCCACCGAGCGAGTCCGGCTGGAAAACGACCTGCACAAGGCACTCGACCTCGACCAGTTCGTCCTGCACTACCAGCCGCAAGTGACGCTCGCCGACGGCGCCATGGCCGGTGTCGAGGCCCTGGTGCGCTGGGCCCATCCCGAGCGCGGCCTGTTGTATCCGTCGGCCTTCATCGGCATCGCCGAAGAATGCGGCCTGATGCCGCGTATCGGTCGCTGGGTCCTCGAACAAGCCTGCCGTCAGGCCCGTCAGTGGCTGGACGCCGGCCTGCCCTTCGGGCACATCAGCGTCAATCTGGCGGCGTCGCAGCTGCGCCGCGGGGACCTGGTCAGCCTGATCCGCGACACCCTGGCCAGCACCGGCCTGCCCGCCGTCCGGCTGGAGCTGGAGATCACCGAAGGTTTCGTCATGCAGCAGGCCACCGACGCCATCGCGCGCCTCGAGGCCTTGCGCGAGCTCGGCGTGGCGATCGCCATCGACGACTTCGGCACCGGTTACTCATCGCTGTCCTACCTCAAGCGGCTGCCGGTCACGCGGCTCAAGATCGACCGGTCCTTCGTGCGCGACATCCCCGACGATCCGGACGACGCCGCCATCACCCGCGCCATCATCGCGCTGGCCCACAGCCTGTCGCTCGAGGTGATCGCCGAAGGGGTGGAGTCTGCCGCCCAGGCCGCCTTCCTGCTGGCCGAAGGCTGCAGGCACGGCCAGGGGTATCACTTCAGCCGGGCGATCAGCGCAGACGCGCTGGCGCGCTGGGTTCCGCCGTCCACCGATCCCGCCCTCGCCTCACGCGGCGACTGATCCGCGCTCCTCGCCCGGCAGCTCCACACGCACCCGCAAGCCATGGCCGGAAGATGGCGTTTCCAGCGCGATCCGGCCCTGGTGGGCCGTTACGATCTCGCGCACGATGGCCAGGCCCAGCCCCACCCCGCTGCCGACGCTGCCCGGCGTGCGGTAGAAGCGCTTGAACACCCGCTCACGCTCCGCCTCGGCAATGCCGGGGCCGTCGTCTTCCACCGTCACCAGCACCCCGCTGCCGTGCTGGACGCAGTGCAGGCTGACCCGCCCGCCCGTCGGTGCGTACTTGAGGGCGTTTTCCACCAGATTGGCCAGCAACTCGCGCAGCAAAGTGCCGTCGCCGCGCACCCAGGCCGGCGCCCGGTGCACACCGAGATCGATCTGCTTGCGGTCGGCGCGCGCCAGCCAGTCGTCGAGCATGTCGTCGATCAAGGGCGCCAGATCGACCGGGCGCGCATCGAGAATGTGCTGAGTGCCCGCCTCGGCACGGGCCAATGCGAGCAACTGGTTGGCCAGCCGGGTGACGCGCGTCGTCGCCCGGGCGACTCGCGCCAACTGCTCTGGCGCCGGTGTCGTCCCCAGCAGCTCGACCTGCATCTGCAGGTTGGCCAGCGGGGTGCGCAACTGGTGAGCGGCGTTCTGCAAAAACCGCCGCTGCTCGTCACGCGCCGACGCCAGGCGCAGCAACATGGCGTTGAGCGCCATCACCACGCCCCGGATCTCGAGCGGCACCCCGGCAGGATCGATGGGGTCCAGATCGTTGCCGGCACGCGCCGACAGCGCGGCGGTCAGACGGGCGATCGGTCGCAGCCCGGTCGGGATGGCGAAGCGGACGATGGCGACCACCGCCAGCCCCACCGCCATCACCGCGGCGCCGAAGCCGAGCATCAGGCGCAACAGGGCAGCGTGCCGCTTGCCCAGGGTTTCGGCCACCGTCACATGGAACCCGCGGCCGTCGATCATGCGGTGCAGACGAACGCCACGGATCGTCTCGCCCCGGTACGGAGCATCGTAGAACGCCGGCGCACCGTCGACTTCGAGCGCCTCGGGCGGCGGCAGATCGGCATCGCCGGCCACCACCTTGCCGTCGTCGGCACGCACCCGGTAGAAAATGGTATCCACCTGATCGGTCCGCAGCAGCGCCTGCCCGCCCGCGGCCAGATCCATCGCCAGCATGTCGTCCGCCCGGCGGATCCGCTGCGCGACACCATCGGCCAGGTTCAACAGGTTGGCATCGTAGGCATCACTGATCACTTCGCTGGCCGTGCGATAGGCAAACAGCCCGCCGAGCAGGCCGATCAGGATCGGCACGGCGAGGGCCCGCAGCAGTCGGCGCTTGAGACTCGGCATGCCCCCCGCCCCGGCCGCCTAGCCCTGCGCCGCGGCGTCGGCGTCGCGCAGCTCCAGGCGATAGCCGAAGCCCCGGACACTGCGGATCACCAGCCCGGCCATCTCCAGCCGGGGCCGCAAGCGGGAGATATACACCTCGACCGCGTTGGGCGACCCGTCGGCCACCAGGCGTTCCTTGGGCACGGTGCGCCCTCCCGCCTCGACCAGGGCGGTGAGCAGCGTCCATTCGCGCCCGGTCAGCGAGATCGGCGTGCCGGCGAGGGTCGCCAGGTGGTCTTCGACATCCATCTTGAGCGCGCCGAAAAGCAGCTCAGTCCGCGCCAGATGCCCCACCCGACGCGCCACCGCACGCATGCGCGCCGACAGCTCCGACAGCTCGAAGGGCTTGGCCAGGTAGTCGTCGGCGCCCAGATCGAGCCCATAGATGCGGTCCGACAAGGCGTCGCGGGCCGTCACCAGGATGACGGCCACGGGCAGCTTGCCGGCCCGGATGCCGCGCACCAGCTCATAGCCGGACAAGCCCGGCAGGCCAACGTCGATCAGCGCCATGTCGATGCCGCCGGCCGCGAGCCGCACTTGCGCGGCGACGCCGTCATCCACCGCTTCGACATCCATTCCCTGAGCCTGCAGATAGGCCGACATGCCCTGCGACAAGCCGGGATCATCTTCGACAATCAATACACGCATGGAATCCTCGTTCGCCTCGCGCCGCGCATCATGCGCCACGACGGCAAGTGTAAACCGGCCACGGTGGCCGGCAAGGGCCATCTCGAAACGGATGACAAAACGAAAAACTCCCGCCGCAGCGGGAGTTTTTCATTCAGCAGAACACGCGACTCAGTGGCCGGTAGCGGCACCCGCGCCACGCGGCGTACGGATGTCTTCCACCAGATGCTGGATGTGGTCGGGGCACGGCGCCGTCACCTTCGACACCACCGTTGCCACCAGGAAGTTGAGCACGGCACCGACGGTACCGATGCCTTCCGGCGAGATGCCGAACAGCCAGTTGGCCGGGATGTTCTCAGCCATCGGCGTGATGAAGATCCCCTTGAAGTAGAGGATGTAGCCGAAGGTGAAGAACAGGCCGGTGAGCATGCCGGCGATGGCGCCTTCCTTGTTCATCTTCTTGGAGAAGATGCCCAGCAGGATGGTCGGGAACAGCGAGGCGCACGCCAGACCGAAGGCGAAGGCCACCACCTGTGCCACGAACCCGGGCGGGTTGTACCCCAGATAACCGGCCACGCACACCGCCACCGCCGCAGCCAGACGACCGGCCAGCAGTTCGGACTTCTCGGACATGTCCGGCGTCAGGATGCCCTTGAGCAGGTCATGCGAGATCGCCGCCGAGATCACCAGCAGCAGACCGGCCGCGGTCGACAGCGCCGCGGCGATACCGCCGGCAGCCACCAGCGCGATCACCCAGTCGGGCAGCTTGGCGATTTCCGGGTTGGCCAGCACCATGATGTCGCGGTCGACCGTCAGCTCGTTGCCTTTCCAGCCGGCCGCTTCAGCCTTGGCCATGAAGTCGGCATCCTTGGACTTGTCGTTGTAGTACTGGATGCGGCCGTCGCCGTTCTTGTCTTCGAACTTGATCAGCTTGGTCGCTTCCCAACGCTTCATCCACTCCGGACGGGCCTCGTAGCTCAGGCCGCTCTCGGGCGAGAACAGCTCGCCCGACACCACACCCGGCGTCATCGTGGCATGCAGGTTGTAGCGGGCCATGGCGCCCACGGCCGGTGCCGTGGTGTAGAGGATGGCGATGAACACCAGCGCCCAGCCGGCGGACGAGCGGGCGTCCTTGACCTTCGGCACGGTGAAGAAACGCACGATCACGTGGGGCAGACCGGCGGTACCGGCCATCAGCGCCATGGTGATGGCGATGACGTCGATCATCGACTTGTTGCCTTCGGTGTAGACCTGGAAGCCCAGGTCATGCACCACCGTGTCCAGCTTGGCCAGGAACGGCTCGCCCGTGGCCACCGTGGACCCCAGGCCCAGCTGCGGGAAGATGTTGCCGGTCAGGTTCAGCGAGATGAAGATCGCCGGCACCATGTAGGCGAAGATCAGCACGCAGTACTGCGCCACCTGGGTGTAGGTGATGCCCTTCATGCCGCCGAGCACGGCGTAGAAGAACACCAGGCCCATACCGACGAGCAGGCCGGTGACGATATCGACTTCGAGGAAGCGCGAGAACACGATACCGACGCCGCGCATCTGGCCGGCCACATAGGTGAAGGAGATGAAGATCAGGCAGATCACCGCCACCAGGCGCGCCGCGTTCGAGTAGTAACGGTCGCCGATGAACTGGGGCACCGTGAACTTGCCGAACTTGCGAAGGTACGGGGCGAGCAGCACCGCCAGCAGCACATAACCGCCGGTCCAGCCCATCAGGTACACCGAGCCGCCGTAGCCGAGGAAGGCGATCAGGCCGGCCATCGAGATGAAGGAAGCCGCGGACATCCAGTCAGCGGCCGTTGCCATGCCGTTGATCACCGGGTGCACACCGCCACCGGCGACATAGAAATCGCTGGTGCTGCCGGCACGCGCCCAGATCGCCACGCCGATATACAGCGCGAAGGACAGGCCGACGACAATGAAAGTGAGTGTTTTCAGATCCATCTTGAGGCCTCTTTAGTCTTCGTGAACGTCGTGTTCGCGGTCGATCTTGTTCATACGCGCCGCGTACCAGAAGATCAGAATCAGGAATGCGTAGATCGAGCCTTGTTGGGCGAACCAGAAGCCGAGCGGGTAGCCGCCCAGGTGGATGCTGTCGAGCGCCGGCTGCAGGATGATGCCGAAGCCGAAGGACACGACGAACCAGAGGACGAGGATCACGGTCAGAAGACCGAGCGTCGCCTTCCAGTACGCCTGCCCCGAATCGTTGCCAGGGGATGTCATTATGTTGTCTCCTCACAATGTATGAAGCGCACATGCGGAGCACGCGCTGGCAGCACTTTAGGGCTGCAGCACTTACGCGATGCTTGCTTGAAACTTACGATTTGCTGAATTTTCCGTTCATACCGCGTAACGGCGGCCCCGGCGGCTTTTCGGTACCATGCGCCTCTGTTCATCGGAAACCCTTCATGTCCGACGATTGTCATCACGTTCCTGCCCCCCGCCGCGGCATCGGCATTGCCCGGGAGGGCGACTTCGACCCGGCCGCTTTCGAAAAAGCCGTCGGCGATCTACTGCGCGCCTGCGGCGTGGCCACCGACGGGCCGCACACCGGCCGCACCGTCCAGCGGGTGCGCGAGCTGTGGCAACGGCGCCTGCTCGGCGGCTATGAACTCGATCCGGCCGACGCGCTCGGCGACGGCTTCGACGACCCGCGCCGCGACATGGTGGTGGTGCGCGGCATCGCGGTGCATGGCGTCTGCCCGCACCACCTCGTTCCGTTTCGCGGCATAGCCCACGTGGCCTACCTACCCGGCGGGCGGCTGCACGGCTTCGGCCGCATCGCCCGCATGGTCGACGCCATCGGCCACCGCTTCACCTACCAGGAATGGATGACCCGCGACATCGCCGACGTGCTGGTCGAGCACGGCCATGCCGCCGGCGCCGCCTGCCTGATCGAGGCCGAACAGCTGTGCCTGCTGCTGGGCGAGGATCGCCGCGGCGACGAGCGCGTCATCACCCAAGCCTTTGCCGGCTGCTTCGAAACCGATCTGCAGGCGCGCAACGAATTCCTGCGCGCCATCGGTCCAGCCGCACGCTGACGCCCCGCTCCATGACGTGCTTTTCGCGGCATGCTGCCGCCCTGCTGGCCGTGCTCGCGCTGAGCGCCTGCCAGAGCCCGCCCTACCCATCGCGGCCCTCGCCCGCCCTGCCGCCGGCGCCGGTTCAAACCCCGGTCACCGACCTCCCGGTCATCGGCGCCCCGGTCGTCAACGCACCGCCGACGCCCGCCCCGCTGTCGGCCGCCGAGCTGCTGCCCCCGGGCATGACCGACCGCAGCGGCTGGGCCGGCGACATCGACACCGCCTTCGACCGGCTCGCCATCGCGCGCAGCGCCGACAACCTCTGCGCCGCCATCGCCGTCATCGAGCAGGAATCGAGCTGGCAGGCCGATCCGGTGGTGCCGGGCCTGCCGCGCATCGTGCGCCAGGAGATCGACCGCCGCGCCGAGCGCTTTTCGATTCCCAGGCTCGTCGTCGATGCCGCGCTGGAAAAGACCTCGCCCGACGGGCGCAGCTACGCCAGGCGCATTGCCGCGCTGCGCACCGAGAAGCAAATGAACCAGCTGTTCGAAGACATGCTCTCCGAACTGCCGCTGGGCAACACCCTGCTCGCCGGCCTCAACCCGATCCGCACCGGCGGCCCGATGCAGGTCAGCGTTGCCTTTGCCGAAGAGCACCTGCGCCAGCGCTCCTACCCCTATCCCCGCACCGGCACGGTCCGCCACGAGGTGTTCACCCGCCGCGGCGGCCTGTACTTCGGCATCGCCAACCTGCTCGACTACCCGGCCGACTACCCGCATCCGCGCTTCCGCTTCGCCGATTTCAACGCCGGCCGCTACAGCAGCCGCAACGCCGCCTTTCAGCACGCGATCGCCCGCGCCACGGGCCGCAAGCTGGCGCCCGACGGCGATCTGCTGCGCTACCGCGGCGACACCCCGCGCGACGACGTGAGCGCCACCGAAGCCGCCCTGCGCACCCTCGCCGGCCCCTTGCAGCTGAGCGCCCGCCAGATCCGCAACGACCTGCTGCGCGAGAAATCCGCCGACTTCAACCGCACCCGTCTCTACCAGCGCCTGTGGCCGCTGGCCGAGCGCCGGGCCGGCCGTGCGCTGCCGCGCCAGCAGATGCCCGACATCCTGCTGCAAAGCCCGAAGATCCAGCGCAAACTCACCACCGCCTGGTTCGCCCGTCGGGTCGAAGGCCGCTACGATCGCTGCCTGGCCCGGGCCCGTTGAGCACGCCGCCATGAAACTGTTCTACGCCGACCATTTCGTCCTGCCGCTGCCTCCGGGGCACCGTTTCCCGATGGTCAAATACAGTCGCCTGCGCGAACGCCTGATGGCCAGCGGCCAGTTCGCCGCCGCCGATTTCTGCGTGCCCGAGGCCGCCGACGACACCGCCCTGCTGCGTGCCCACAGCGCCGACTATGTGCGCCGGGTAACGCAGGGCGCGCTCGACGCGGCCGAGCAGCGCCGCATCGGGTTTCCGTGGACGCCCGAGATGGTCGAGCGCTCGCGCCGCTCGGCCGGCGCCACGCTGGCCGCCTGCCGCAGCGCGCTCGCCTCGGGCTGCGCTGCCAACCTGGCCGGCGGCACGCACCATGCCCACCGCGACTTCGGCTCGGGCTTTTGCGTGTTCAACGACGCGGCAGTCGCCGCGCTGGCGATGCGTGCCGAAGGCCTCGCCGAGCGGATCGCCATCGTCGACTGCGATGTGCACCAGGGCGACGGCACCGCCGCCATCCTCGCCGACACGCCCGAGGTGTTCACGCTGAGCCTGCATGGCGACAAGAACTTCCCCTTTCGCAAGACGGTGTCCGACCACGACATCGCCCTGCCCGACGGCACCGGCGATGCCGACTACCTGGCCGCCCTCGCCCCGGCGCTGGACCATGTCTTCACGCATTTTCGCCCCGAGTTGGTGATCTACCTCGCCGGCGCCGACCCCTTCGAAGGCGACCGTCTCGGCCGCCTGTCCCTCAGCTTCGACGGTCTCGCCCAGCGCGATGCCCTGGTGCTCGGCAGCTGCCGCGACCAGCGCATTCCCGTTGCCATCGCCATGGCCGGTGGCTATGGTCATGACATCGACGACACCGTCGCCATCCACGCCACCACCCTACTCACAGCCGCCCGGCTGTTGCGGAGCCCCTGATGCAAGAAGAATCCCGAATCGCGCTGTTGATCGACGCCGACAACTGCCCCGCCAGCAAAATCGAGCTGATGCTCGACGAGCTGGCCAAGTACGGCGTCACCAACATCCGCCGCGCCTACGGCAACTGGAAGAGCACCAGCCTCAACGGCTGGGCCGACAAAGTGCATGAATTCGCCATCCAGCCGGTGCAGCAGTTCGCCTACACCAAGGGCAAGAACGCCACCGACTCGGCGATGATCATCGACGCCATGGACCTGCTCTACACCCAGCGCCTCGACGGCTTCTGCCTGGCCTCGTCGGACTCCGACTTCACCCCGCTGGTGATGCGCATCCGCGCCAACGGCCTCAAGGTGTACGGCTTCGGCGAAAAGAAAACGCCGATGCCCTTCGTCAATGCCTGCTCGCGCTTTCTCTACCTCGAGAACCTGATCACCGAATCCCCCGACGACTCCGCCGCCCCGTCGGCCAAGCCCGAGCGCGTCAGCAGCAAGGCCCTGCGTGGCGACTCGCGCATCACCAGCCTGCTGCGCAACGCCGTCGAAGCCTGCGTCGGCGAGGACGACAACTGGGCCAGCCTGTCGTCGGTCGGCTCGCACATCAGCAACCAGACCCCGTTCGATCCGCGCAACTACGGCTACAAAAAGCTCGGCGACCTGATCGAAGCCACCGGCCTGTTCGACACCGAACGGCGCGGCAGCCACCTCTACCTGCGCGACAAGCGCAGCAAAGGCAAGGGCAGCGCCGCCGCGTGAGAACGCTCATCGGCGTCGACTTCACCTCGGCGCCGCGCCGGGCCAAGCCGATCACCGCCGCGCACGGCCGGCGCGTCGGCGGCGCCGTGCGGCTCGAGGCGCTCAGCACCCACGCCGACTGGCCGGCCTTCGAGGCCCTGCTGCACACCCCCGGCCCCTGGCTGGGCGCCTTCGACTTTCCCTTCGGCCTGCCACGCGAGGGCTTGGCCGCGCTGGGCTGGCCGAGCACCGACTGGGCCGCCGTGGTGCGCCATGTCGCCGGCCTCGCCAAACCCGTCTTTCGCGCCGCGCTCGACGCCGACCGCCAGCGCCGCCCGATGGGCGCGCGCTACCCGCACCGCCACACCGACCAGGCGGCCCGCTCGCACAGCCCGATGAAGCTGGTCAATCCGCCGGTCGGCCTGATGTTCTTCGAAGGCGCGCCGCGCCTGCTCGCCGCCGGCTGCACCCTGCCCGGTCTGCACGCGGGCGACCCCGATCGCATCGCCGTCGAGGCCTACCCCGGCCTGCTGGCGCGACGCATCACGCCGGCCTCCTACAAGAGCGACGCGCGCCGCCGCCAGACCGAGGAGCGCCGCCGCGCGCGCGAAGCGATCGTCGCCCGCCTGTGCGCCGCCGACACCCCGCTCGGCCTCCCGCTGGTGGCCAGCGACGAGCAGTTGCAGGCGCTGGTGGACGACGCCGGCGGCGACCGGCTCGACGCCGTCCTCGCGCTGCTCCAGGCCGCCTGGTGCGACCAGCGCTCGACGCAAGACTTTGGACTGCCCGGGGGCGCCGACCCGCTCGAAGGCTGGATCGCCACCCTGTAGGCCGGAAGGGTCTCGGAGGCCATCGGCGAAGCGCGTAGAATGGGCGCTCCCTGATGTCATCGGCGAACTTCCATGCTCCAGTCCAGCCAACCGATCTACCCCGTTGCCGGCATCCGCACCATCGAAACCGCCGCCATGCCGACGGCCAAGCCGCCGCTGATGGAGCGCGCCGGGCGCGCGTCGGCCGAGGAAGCCGTGCGGCTGATGATCGACCGCCCCGGCGCCCTGCTGATCGCCTGCGGCCCGGGCAACAACGGCGGCGACGGCTTCGTCATGGCGCGCCACTTCCTGCAGGCTGGCCGCCAGGTGGTGGTCGCCTTCTCGGGCGACACGGCCAAGCTGCCGGGCGACGCCAAGAAGGCCTGGGAGGCCTGGCGCGACGCCGGTGGCGAAACCCTCTCCGACCTGCCCGCGGCCCCGCCCGAAGGCTGGGCGTTGGTGGTCGACGCGCTGTTCGGCATCGGCTTGCAGCGCCCCATCACCGGCCGCTACGCCGAGTGGATCCGCGCCCTCAACGCGCTGCCCGGCCCGCGCATGTCGATCGACGTGCCCAGCGGCCTGTGCGCCGACACCGGCCGCGTGCTCGGCGTGGCCTTTCGCGCCACGCACACCGTCACCTTCATCGCCCTCAAGCCCGGTCTGCTCACGCTCGACGGGCCGGACCACTGCGGCGAGTTGGTGGTCAAGCGCCTGGATCTGGACGCCAACGCCTTTTTGCCCGCGCCCGGCTGGGAAGTGCGCCCGGCCCTCTTCGCCGACCAGTTCACCCCGCGCCGGCTCAACGCCCACAAAGGCCTGTTCGGCGATGCGGTGATCATCGGCGGCGCGCCCAGCATGTGCGGCGCCCCCTTGCTGGCCGGCCGGGCGGCGCTGCGCGCCGGCGCCGGGCGGGTGTTCGTCGGCTTGCTCGATCCGCGCGCCCCGGCCGTCGATCTGGTCCAGCCCGAGCTGATGATCCGCAGCGCGGAACACGCCCTGAGCGAAGGCCAGGCCATCGCCATCGGCCCCGGTCTGGGCCGTGACACCGTCGCGGCCGACCTGCTGCGCCAGGCGCTGGCGTCCGACCACGCCCTGGTGCTCGACGCCGACGCGCTCAACCTGATCGCCGACGACGACACGCTGGCCGGTGCCGCCACCCGCCGCCACGCGCCGGTGGTGCTGACCCCCCATCCGGCCGAGGCCGCCCGCCTGCTCAAGTGCAGCCCCGATCAGGTTCAGCAGAACCGCCTCGATGCCGTCATCGAGCTGTCCCGCCGCTTCGATGCCCATGCGGTGCTCAAAGGCCATGGCAGCCTGATCGCCCATCCGAACGGTCGGTGGTTGATCAACCGCAGCGGCAACCCCGGCATGTCGGCCGCCGGCATGGGCGATGTGCTCACCGGTCTGCTCGCCGGCCTGCTGGCCCAGCGCTGGCCGATCGAGGCGGCGATCATCGGCGCCGTCCATCTGCATGGCGCCGCCGCCGACCTGCTGCTGGCCAAGGGCATCGGCCCGATCGGCATGAGCGCCTCCGAGCTGCCCGATGCCGTACGCATCCTGCTCAATCAATGGGTTGCCCAGCACCACCGGCAGTGATGCCGCGTCACAAGCCCGGAAAGATATGCCTTCTATTTAGACGGGGGATCGGCTACATTTTGTAACACGTGGCTGCGGCCACTCGTTCGACGGTCCAGACCATGCCCGGTTCCGACACTCCAGGCGGCTTTTCCCTCCCCATCGTGTCCGCGCGCGAGTTGGCACGGCCGGTAGTCACGATGTCGACCGACACCCTCTTGCCGGCCGCCCTGTCGGCCCTCTCCGAAAGCCCTTCCCATGCCGTGCTGGCCGAGCATGACGGCCAGATCGTCGGCATCCTGACCGAACGTTCGGCGCTGGCACTGGGCACTGAGGCGCCCAGCGGCAACCGGCGGCTCGGCGATGTCTGCCAACACGCCGTGTTGTGGGCCGAGGCCGACGAGAACTACATCGACGCCTACGAACGCATGCTCGGCCGGGGCATGCGTCATGCCGTGGTCCGCGATCCGCAAGGGCGGACGCTCGGCCTGCTCAGCGAAAGCGCCATCCTCGGCCGCATGGGCATCGAACATTTCGCCCACCTCGACGCCATCGAACAGATCATGACGCCCGATCCCGTCACCGTAGGGCCCGACACCTCGGTGTTCGAGTGCGTGACGCGCATGCGTCAGCTGCAGATCGGCTGCGTCATGATCGCGACCGACGATGGCATGCCGGCGGGCATCCTCACGACCCGCGACGTCACCCGCCTGATGGCCCGGCGCTCCGCACTGCAGACGCTGCCGGCGGCCGAAGTGATGAGCCGGCCGGTGATCCAGCTCGAGGCCGAACGGCCGGTGTTCGAAGCGGCCCGCGAGATGGCCATGCGCGGTATCCGCCACATCGTGGTCACCCGCAACGACCGGCTGTGCGGCATCGTCTCCGAGCATGACATCGTGCGCTGCCTGGAGCATCGCTATGTCGATGTGCTGCGGCGCGTGATCACCCGCCAGGCCCGGGAACTCGATGGCCACCGACAAGCCGTGTTGCAGGCCAACGTCATCGACCAGTTCCTCTCACGCAGCCAGGCACTCGGCCTGTGCCTGGTCGGCACCGACGGCCAGATCGCCTTCATCAATCCGGCTGCCCGTGCGCTGCTGGACGTCGCCGCGGACGCCGCCGCCCGGCATCTGTCCGACGTGCTCGAAGCCTTGCCGCCCGACAGCCGCCTGCAACTGAGCGCGCTGAGCCGTCTGGCCGCACCCGACGGCCCGGTCTCGATTCGGGTCGGCGACCGCCATGTGCTGGTGCGGGCCCACCGCTTCGTCACCGACGCCTCGCGCGGCACCCAGGCGCAGCTGCTCATCCTGATCGACGATTCGGTCGCCAGCGAAGCCGGCGAGCTCATCGGCTTCAGCCGCCACGCCTTCGGCACCATGGCGCTGCCCATGATGTGGGCCGACACGGCCGGCAAGGTCACGCTGAGCAACGCCGCTTTCGACCAACTCGTGGCACGCACCGATCCGGCTACGCCCCTCGACCTGGGCACGCTCTTCAGCCATGCCGGCGCACTGCTCGACCCGTCGCCCGACGACGCCGAGGCCCTTCGTGTGCGTTGCACGCTGCACCGGCTCGACCACCGAGACATCCCGGTCGAGCTGTTTTTCAGCCGCATGGCCTTCCTCGGCAAACGCTACCTGGGCGGGTTCATCATCGATCTGTCGCCCCAGCGGGCCATCGAGCAGGCCTTGCAGGATGCCGAGCAACGCCTGACCACATTGCTGCAGACCTCGCCTGACTTCATCGCGCTCAAAGACCCCGACGGGCGCTGGCTGCTGGCCAACCCCGCCGGCCTTCGCATGTACGGGCTGACGCACATCGATTGGCGCGGCAAAGACAACCGGCAGCTGGCCGCCCGCGTGGGCGAGACCATGCGCGACCCGCTCGAACGCTGCAGCAACACCGACCAGCTGGCCTGGTCGCGCCGGGAGCCGGTCCGCTACATCGAAGAGATCCCGCATACCGAAGCGCCCGGCACCCGCTCGCTCGACATGATCAAAACCCCGATCCTCGGCGCCGACGGCCAGCCCAAGGCCTTGATGGTGATCGGGCGCGACATTACCGAGCGGGTCGATGCCGAACGTGCCCGGCGCGAGGCTGACGCCCGGCTGCATGGCGCGCTGGCCGGCATCGACGACCTGATGCTGATTGCCGACTGCGCCGGCCTCGTCCACGACCACTACCCCAAACCGACGCCGCCGCGCTTCCAGCTGCCCGACACGGGCCTGAACGGGCTACCGGTGGAGACCCTGCTGCCGCCCGAAGCGATCGCCCCCTTCCAGCTGGCGCGCCAAAAACTGCGCGACGGCCTTGGCGTGCAAAGCTTCGACTACGCGGTCAACCGCGATGGCCAGGCGCACTGGTTCAACGTGCGCCTGTCGCGCCATCGCCACGTCGCCCCGCTCGGTGGCGGTATGACGGTCATGATCCGCGACATCACCGCCAGCCGAAAAACCGCCGAGCAGCTCGAACGCCTCGAAGCCACCGTCGACGACCGTGTCGACGAACGCACCGGCGAGCTGCAAAGCGCCCTCGAAGAACTCGAAGCCTTCAGCTATTCGCTGTCTCACGACCTGCGCGCCCCGCTGCGCGCCATCGACGGCTTCGGCCGGCTACTGGCGCAAAACATCGAAGCGCAGCTCGATCCGACCGATCGCGAATATCTCAAGCGGATTCAGGCGGGGGTGCAGCGGATGAACGGCCTGATCGACGACATGCTCGATCTCGCCCGCCTGTCGCGCAAACCGGTCGAACGCCAGACGGTGGACCTCAGTCAGATGGCGCAACGGGTGCTCACCGATCTGGCCGACCGCGAACCGGAACGCGCGCTGACCTGGGAGATCGCGCCCGGCCTGTACGCCGAGGCGGATCCGATCCTGATGCAGTCGGTGCTCGACAACCTGCTGGGCAATGCCTGGAAGTTCACCCGCAAGACCGAGGCCGCGCATGTCAAGGTCTATGCTGAAGAACGCAAGGGGCGGCGCTGGATCGTCATCCAGGACAACGGCGCCGGCTTCGACATGAGCTATGCCGACAAGCTGTTCAAGCCCTTCCAGCGCCTGCACTCGCCGCGCGACTTCGACGGCACCGGCGTCGGGCTGGCCACGGTCCAGCGCATCATCAGCCGCCACAACGGCCAGATCGAAGCCGAAGCGGCCGAACACCACGGCGCCACCTTCCGCTTCTGGCTCGATCCATCGCCCCCCGGCTGAGCGCGACACCCGCCGACGGTGCGGCGTATCCCGCTTTCTTGCGTCAGATCAGTTCTGGACAATCGCGGCAACCTATAATTTCGGGATACGCGACTGGGGAGACCGTATGACGACAGCAGCCGAAACACTGGTCGGTGCCAGCACCGAATTTCTCAAACGCTTTTCGCCCTTCGACCAGATGGAGCCCGAAGCGCTCGGCTTCCTGTCGGAACGCGTGCTGCTGGGCTTCTTCAGCAAGGGCAGCACCATCCTGTCGGCCGAGATGGGCCGGCCACGCTACTTCTACATCATCCAGCGCGGCAAGGTGCAGGCCAACCAGAGCGGCGACGTGGCGCTCACCGAATACGCCACCATGACGCTCGGGCCGGGCGAATGCTTCCCGATCGGCGCCATCTCGGCCGGCCGCCCGTCCACCAACACCTACATGGCGCTGGAAGACAGCTTCTGCTTCCAGCTGCCGGCGGACGACTTCATGGAGCTGATGCGCATCAGCGCGGTGTTCCATGTGTTCTGCACGCAGTACATCGCCAGCCTGCTCAGCCAGTCGCGCCAGCAATTGCAGACCACCTTCTCGCAGCGCGCCGCCGAGCAGCAGACCATGACCACCCCGCTCGGCCACCTGATCAAGCGCGAGCCGATCTTCGTCACCCCCGACACTGCCACCCGCAGCGCACTCGAGAAGATGGACGAGCTGCGCATCGGCTGCATGGTGGTGGCCGATGCGGACAAGCGCCCGGTCGGCATCCTCACCCAGAGCGATCTGCTGTCGCGCATCGTGCTGCCGGCCTTCGACCTCGACCGCCCGATCTCCGATGTCATGACGCCATCGCCGCAAGTGCTGCCGATGACCGCCACCGCCTATGACGCGGCGCTCGAAATGGCCACCCACGCCCGCCGCCACCTGCTGGTGGTCGACAACGACGACAAGCTGCGCGGCGTGGTGTCCGAGCGCGACCTGTTCTCGCTGCAGCGCATCGGCCTGCGCCAGATCCGGGCCAGCATCGAGGGCGCCGACGACATCGAGTCGCTGCAGCATGCCAGCCGCGACATCCGCCAGCTGGCGCTGAACCTCATCGCCCAGGGCATCGGCGCCGAGCAGCTGACGCGCTTCATCTCCGCGCTCAACGACGCGCTCACCCGCCGCATCATCACGCTCGAACTGACCCGCCACGAGCTGTTCGGCGTGCAGTTCTGCTGGCTGGCCTTCGGCTCCGAGGGCCGTCACGAACAAACGCTGTCCACCGACCAGGATAACGGCATCATCTTCCAGGCCGCCGAGGGCGAGCATGATGCCGTCAAGCAGCGCCTGCTGGCCTTCGCCAAGGATGCCAACGAGGCGCTGGCCGCCTGTGGCTTCCCGCTGTGCAAGGGCAACATCATGGCCAGCAACCCCGACCTGTGCCTGACGCTCGACGAATGGAAACGGCGCTTCGGTGCGTGGATCCGCGAGCCCGACCCGCAAGCCCTGCTCAACGCCTCGATCTTCTTCGACTTCCGGGTGCTGTACGGCAACGAAAAGATCGGCGACCAACTGCGCCGCTGGCTGCTGCAAACCGCCAAGGGCAACTCCACCTTCCTGCGCATGATGGCGCACAACGCGCTCTCGGTGACGCCACCGCTGGGCCGCATCCGCGATTTCGTGCTCGAAGATGACGGCACCATCGATCTGAAGAAATCCGGCGCACGCCTGTTCGTCGACGTCGCCCGCATCCTGGCCTTGCGCGCCGGCGTGGAAGCCTCCAGCACGGTCCAGCGGCTGCGCCAGTCGGGCCAGCGCAACAGCGTGCCGAGCGAAGAACTCGATGCCGTCACCGACGGCTTCCACTTCATCCAGCTCCTGCGCCTGCGCTCGCAGCACCTGGACACCGAACACGACGCACCGGGCGACAACAAGATCGACCCCGACACCCTCAACGAGCTCGACCGGCGCATTCTCAAGGAGGCCTTCCGCCAGGCCCGCAAGCTCCAGTTGCGCCTCAAACTGGACTACCAGCTATGAGCGCGCGCCCTCTGCCCCCGGCGACATGCCCCGCGCCGCTCGCTGATTCCTTCCTGCCACCGAGCGCCCCATGAGCTGGATCACCCGAATTCTTCCCGGCGCACGCAGCACCGTCGATCTGGCGCCCGAGATCCGCGCCACGCTGGACGCCTGGCGCGCCCTGCCCGACATGCCGCTCGACACGCCGCATGCCGAAACCCGCTACGTGGTGGTCAATACCGAAGCGAGCGGGCTCGACCTGGCCAAGGATCGGCTGCTGGCTGTCGCGGCCATCGCGATCGAAGGCGGGCTGATCAACCCGCATCACGCCTACTACCGGTCGCTGGATCCCGACCCCGCCGCCGCACTGGCCGGCTTGCTCGAATTCATCGGCAAGTCGCCCGTCGTGGTCTTCAATGCCGGCTTCAACAAGCGGATCCTGCTCAACGCCTTCGAGGAACGGCTCGGTGTCGACCTCGAACTCCACTGGCTCGACGCCTACTGGCTCATGCCGGGGCTGTATTCGGAACGCGGCCTGGGGCTGGCCAAACTCGCCGACTGGATGGCGGCGCTACGGATCGAGACCTTCCAGCGGCATCACGCGCTGGGCGACGCCTATGCCATCGCGCAGCTGGTTCTCGCGGCCCTGGCACGGGCACGCACGCTCGGCCACCGCCACCCGCAGGCACTCATCGAACTCGAACACACCCGCCAGCAGCTGCAGCGCAGCAGCTGACCGGCTCAGGTGCTCAATCGAGCAGCCAGGCGGCAATCGCCGCCGCGTCGGGCAGGGCATCGCGCCGCCAAACGGCGTAGCGCACCCCGGCCTGGCGCAAGGTGTCGCGCTTGAAGGCATCGACCGGGGCTGAGGCGCCCTCGCGGTCGAGGTCGACCGCCGCAACAGGCAGCAAGGCTGGCGTGCAGATCACGAAGTCGAGCCGCGCATCCCGCTCGATCGCCGCCAGACCGGCCGCGCGGCGCAGCGAGCCGCGCGGAAAAATCACATGGCCCGGAAGCGCATCGACCAGACGGCGAAACGCGGCAGCCTGGGCGGTATTGAGATAGGGCAGCCGCCGTTCCGCCGCATTCGCCGGCTCGGGCCGGTCTTGGCGAGGAACGGCGCGCTCGGCAGCCGGACGCTCGGCGGATATCGGCGTGGGCACGCTTCGGTCCGCCGCCGGCGCCACGCCGGGCAAATCCCCATGAGCCAGCAAGAACGCCATCTCCCGCGCCTGTTCGGCGTCACGCTGCTCGCGCCGACGTCGTTGCACCAACAGCGCCAGCCAGATCATCGCCAGCACCAAGACCAAGAAGAAGATCCACGCCATCGGCCGCTCGCCCCCCTGTGGGCTACCGTATCGCCGCATGTGTACCACAATTGCTGAAAACAACGCTATGAATCAGCGCTTTACTGAAGGGCTCCGGGACAGTATATTCGCGCGCATGCTGATCCGACATGCGCTTCCCGCCACCGTGCTTTGGCTCGCCCTGGCTTTTTCAGGCCCCGCCGTTGCCACGGAACCCGCGCCCGAGGCCTCGCTGGAGATTGGCGACACGCCTGCCAGCGCGGGCGCCCCGATCAGCGAACTGATCGCGCAGGGGCTGAGCTTTCTCGACACCCCCTACCGTTTCGGCGGCACCTCGCGCGACACCGGCATCGATTGCAGCGGCTTGGTGCAACAGGTCTTTCAGCGCGCACTGGGCCTCGATCTGCCGCGCACCACGCAAGCGCTCTCGCAACTGGGCGAGCGGCTCAAGCGGACACAGCTCGAGGCGGGCGACCTGGTGTTTTTCAACACCCGCCGGCGCGCCTATTCCCATGTGGGCATCTATCTGGGCGACAACCGTTTCCTGCATGCCCCGTCGTCGGGCGGCAAGGTGCGCATCGAAGACCTCAACACCCGCTACTGGAACAAACGCTTCAACGGCGGCCGGCGCGTGGTGCACACCATCCAGCCCGCATCGCCCGACACCACCTCACAGTAAGCACGCCCCGGGCGCTCAGCAGTTCTGCCGGGGACAGCGCCGGCACTGGCTGTCCGCACGCCGATCCAACGCCTGTTTCAGGGCGCAGACCGAGCGGCGGCAACACACGAACTCCACACCTGCCTTGCCCGCCGCCTCGCGGAAACGCTGCATCACGTTGTGGCCGAGAAAATCGGTGAACAGGATCACCAGATCCACGCCCACCGGCAGATCCGCCGCGCGCCGCTGGTGGGAGCGGTCCCGCCCCGTCACATGCGCTGCAATCCGGATTCCGAACCCGTCGAGCACATCCGGAATATTGCCGAGGCGGTCGGCCCCCACAAGCATGGCATTCATGACAAACTCCTATTGCGAATGATTCGCATTGCAGATTACACCTAATGAGAATCGTTTGCATCAGGAAATCATTCTCGTTACACTTCCGCCACATCGAAATCCTTGAACAAAAGGCCGACCTCCATGAAACGTTCCCTCGCCGCTCCGCTGCTGTGTGCCCTCCTCGCCGCATCTGTCGCTCACGCGGAAGACAAGGTGCTCAATCTCTACACCGCCCGTCACTACCAGACGGACGAAGCGCTCTACAACAATTTCACCAAGGCCACCGGCATCAAGATCAACCGCATCGAGGGCAAGGAAGACGCCCTGCTGGAGCGGATCCGCAGCGAAGGCGAGAACAGCCCCGCCGACGTGTTCATCACAGTGGACGCATCGCGTCTGGCCAAGGCGGACGCGGCCGGCGTGTTCGCCCCCGTCAAGTCGGAGACCCTGGCCTCCCGCATCCCGGCCAATCTGCGCACCGACACCTGGTTCGCCTTCTCCACCCGCGCCCGCGTCATCGTGTACAACAAGGCCAACGTCAAGGCCGAGCAGGTCCAGAACTACGAGGATCTGGCCAATCCGGCGCTCAAGGGCAAGGTGTGCACCCGGTCGGGCAGCCACCCCTACAACCTGTCGCTGGGTGCCGCCATGATCCAGCACCTGGGCGTGGAAAAGACCGAAGCCTGGGCCAAGGGCATCGTCGCCAACTTCGCACGCGAGCCCAAGGGCGGCGACACCGACCAGATCCGCGCCGTGGCGGCTGGCGAGTGCGGCGTGGCGATCGCCAACAGCTACTACGTGGCGCGCCTGATCAATTCCGACAAGCCGGAAGACAAGCAGGTCATGGAGGCCGTGGGCGTGGTGTGGCCGAACCAGAAAGGTGTCGGCACCCACATCAACGTCTCCGGTGGCGGCATGCTCAAGCACGCTCCCCACAAGGCGTCGGCAGTGGCTTTCCTGGAGTATCTGGCCTCGGACGAAGCGCAGCGCTACTTTGCCGACGGCAACAACGAATGGCCGGTGGTGCAGTCGGTGAAGGTCAGCAACCCCGCGCTCGAGCGTCTGGGCAGCTTCAAGGCCGACGCCCTGCCGGTCGGCAAGCTGGCCGACACCGTGGCCGAGGCGCAGAAAGCGTACGATCGCGCCGGCTATCGCTGATCCCGTCTGGCATCAAGAAAAAAAGCGACCTGCGGGTCGCTTTTTTCTTTGCATCATGGCGCCGACGATCACCGCGAAAAAAACCCCATGCGCCGTAGCGATGGGGTTTTCTTGGTGAAAGGCGCGGTCAGAATTGGTCGTCGTCGAGCGCCAAGGCACCGGCCGCCCCATTGACCACGGCATACGCCAGACCCGGCGCCTGCGACAGGACATGGTCGGCATAGAAGCGGGTGGTCACGATCTTGGTCTGGTAGAAGGACGCATCGCCCGTCCCTTCGCCGAGTCGCTGCTGTGCCACCAGCGCTGCCCGCGCCATCTGCCAGCCGCCGGCCACGATGCCGAACAGCTTAAGCATCGGCACGGCGCCCACGGAGGCGGCCTTGATGTCGCTACCGTAGGTCTGCAGCACGTAATCGGTCGCCTCTTCGAGGGCGGTGATACCGGCGGCAAACGCCACGCGGATCGCCCTGAACTCGGGGCTGTCCTGGTCGTTGAGCTGCACCACGACGGCGCGCATCTGCTCGATCACGGCCTTCATGGCCACGCCGCCGTCGCGCGCGATCTTGCGCCCGATCAGGTCATTGCCCTGGATCGCGGTCGTGCCCTCGTAGATGGTGGTGATGCGCGCATCGCGCAGGTGCTGGGCCGCACCGGTCTCTTCGATGAAGCCCATGCCGCCATGGATCTGCACGCCGGTCGAGGCGATGTCGATGGCGTTCTCGGTGCACCAGCCCTTGACGATCGGGATCAGCAGATCGACGAAGGCCTGCTGCTGCGCGCGCACCGCCTCGTCCGGATGGTCATGCGCCAGATCGGTCGCAGCGCCGACTACATAGGCCAGCGCCCGCATCGCTTCGGTCTGCGACTTCATCGACATCAGCATGCGGCGCACGTCGGGGTGACGGATGATCGCCACCTTGCCACCGCCGCGCACACCGGCCTCGGTGCCCTGGATGCGGTCGCGGGCATAGCCCAGGGCCTGCTGGTAGGCGCGCTCGGACAGTGCCAGGCCCTCCATGCCGACCGCGAAACGCGCCTCGTTCATCATGATGAACATGTACTCCAGACCGCGGTTCGGCTCGCCGATCAGGTAGCCGATGGCGCCGCCATGGTCACCGAAGGCGAGCACGCAGGTGGGGCTGGCGTGGATGCCCAGCTTGTGTTCGATGGACACGCAATGCACATCGTTGCGCGCCCCGATCGTGCCCTCGGCATCGACCATGAACTTCGGCACCAGGAACAGCGAAATGCCCTTCACGCCTTCCGGCGCATCCGGCAGGCGGGCCAGCACCAGATGCACGATGTTGTCGGTCAGGTCGTGCTCGCCGTAGGTGATGAAGATCTTCTGGCCGAAGATCTTGTAGCTGCCATCGGCCTGCGGTTCGGCGCGGGTGCGCACGGCGGCCAGGTCGGAGCCGGCCTGCGGCTCGGTGAGGTTCATGGTGCCGGTCCACTCGCCGCTCACCATGCGCGTCAGGTAGGTGGATTTCTGCTCGTCGGTGCCACGCAGCACCAGCGCCTCGATGGCGCCGTTGGTGAGCATCGGGCACAGCGAGAAGGCCATGTTGGCCGACTTCCACATTTCCATGACGGCCGTACTCAGCAGCTTGGGCAGCCCCTGGCCGCCGTATTCCGGATCGCAGGCCAGCGAGGTCCAGCCGGACTCGGCGAACTGGCGGTAGGCATCCTGCCAGCCCGGCGCGGTGGTGACCTTGCCGTCAGCCCACTTGGCGCCGATCTGGTCGCCGGCGCGGTTCAGGGGCGACAGGACACCATTGGCGAACTTGCCGGCCTCTTCGAGCACGGCATCCACCAGGTCCTCGGTCGCATCGCCGAAACTCGGCAGCTGGCCAACCTGATCCAGGCCCGCCAGTTCCTTCATCACGAATTGCATATCACGGATCGGGGCAACGTACTCGCTCATTGTCCATGCACTCCTGTCAGTCGATCATTGTGGCGACGGGCATTGCCCCGCGCCGGCTATTTGTTCTTCAAGTAGAGGCGGTCATCGAAACTGGCCACCCATTCGGGCCGGTAGATGACCATCACCGTGATCACGGCCCCCGACAGCCAGGCCTCGGAAAAACCTAGCAGCAGGCAGTACGGCAGGTAGTTGGCGCTCAGAAAGTCCATCGAATAGACCCCGGCGCCCGCCAGCAACATCGCGGCGGCCAGCCCCTGCAACACAACCGTCGCCGCGCTGCCGAAAAAAGCCACCACGAACACATACACAAAGAAATGCCGCGGCATGCGCCACGCGGCAAAGCGCCGGATGCCCTCGGCAATGGCCACCGGCAGCGCAGCCATGAACAACCAGTTCAGCGCCAGGCTCTGCCAGTCCATACCGGTCGCCAGCCCGACGCCGATCAACACCACGCCCAGCAGCCCCATGGCCAGTTGCGGGCCGAACAGCAGGTTGGCCACCATGGCGCCGAGCAGGTGCAGATCCAGGCCGGGATAGACACCCGCCTTCATCCGCCACACCAGCATCAAGGCCACGGCGGTGCCGAGCCACAGATTGAAACGCTCGGGCCGCTTGAGTTCAGACCAGCGGCCCGAGCGAAACAGCCAGATCAGCGTGAGGCAGGCGACGACGCCCCCGCCCCACAGCCAGACTCCGTCAAACAGGTCTGCGGCGAAATTCACTGCCGCATCCCCTCAGGCTCAGCCCAGTGCGGCGGTCAGTGCCGGCACGGCCTCGAACAGGTCGGCCACCAGGCCGTAGTCGGCCACCTGGAAGATCGGTGCCTCTTCGTCCTTGTTGATGGCGACGATCACCTTCGACTCCTTCATGCCTGCCAGGTGCTGGATGG
>NZ_JAEKFT010000088.1 GCF_018524365.1 Denitromonas iodatirespirans | reverse complement strand
GCCTCTTTTGAATTTTGAGTGGGTAATGCGGGATCCGGGGTGCCGGGCCGTTGGGGTCAAGGGCGGGCGTAGCCCGGCGCAGCGAACCCTTGACGCCAAGGGGCCGGCGATACGCATGGTTCATGGCTGGATGCAGCGCAGTTGGGCATCCAGCCATGAAGACAAGCGCGGCGGTGCGAGGTCGCGGCATCGGGTAGGATCGCCGCCCGTGTTGAATCTGCAGGGATGACAAGCAATGCATGCGAAGCTGTTCGAGGCCGCACTGGGCATCACCGATCCGTGGCGCGTGGGCGGGGTCGATTTCGACGCCGCCAAGAAGGTGCTCACGATCACGGTCGATTTCGTCGCGGGCAGCCGTTTCGCGGTGCCGGGCGTGGCGGGGGCGCATCCGGTCCACGACACGGTGAGCAAGCGCTACCGGCACCTGAATTTCTTCCAGCACGAGTGCTACCTCGAGGTGCGGGTGCCGCGCGTGCGCCTGCCCGACGGCGGCACCCGCCAGGTCGAGCCGGACTGGGCGGGCAAGCTTGCCGGCTTCACGCTGCTGTTCGAAGCACTGGTGATGGCGCTGTGCCGCGAGATGCCCTTCGCCGCGGTGGCCCGCGTGGTGAATCTCTCCTGGCACCGCGTGTCCGCCATCTGCAAGCGCTACGTCGATCTGGCGCTCGATCAGGCCGACTTCTCCGAGGTCAAGCGGCTGGCCGCCGACGAGACCTCGCG
Organism: Denitromonas iodatirespirans; assembly: GCF_018524365.1. Lineage (GTDB taxonomy): Bacteria > Pseudomonadota > Gammaproteobacteria > Burkholderiales > Rhodocyclaceae > Nitrogeniibacter > Nitrogeniibacter iodatirespirans. The sequence continues at coordinate 765 of NZ_JAEKFT010000088.1, read as the reverse complement.
CGCCCGCGGCCATGACTACATCACGCTGGTGGCCGATGCCGACGCGCGCCGCGTGCTGTTCGTCACCGAGGGGCGCGATGCGGCCACGATCGAGGCGTTCGCCGAGGATTTGAAGGCTCACGGGGGCGACCCGCTGGCGATCGAGTCGATCTCGATCGACATGTCGCCGGCCTTCATCAAGGGCGTCACCGCCCATCTGCCCAACGCTACGATCACCTTCGACAAGTTCCACGTCATCGCCCACGCCAGCACCGCCGTCGACAAGATGCGCCGCATCGAGCAGCGCACCGACCCTGCGCTCAAGGGGCTGCGCTGGAAGTTGCTCAAGGATCGCGATGGGCTCAAACCGGACGCGCGCGCCGAACTCGACGCGTTCGTCGCGCAGGTGGCGACCAAGCGCACCGCCCGCGCCTGGCTCTACAAGGAGCAGTTGCGCGAGATTCTCGATCGCAAGCAAGTCAACGTCGTGCGCGCGATGCTCTGGCAGTGGACCGTCAACGTCATGCGCTCCAAGGTCGAGCCGATGAAGGCGGTCGCCAAGATGATCCGCAAGCACCTCGAAGGCATCGTCGCCTGGACCCGCTCCCGCCAGACCAACGGCTTCCTCGAGGCCATCAACGGCCTCTTCCAGGCCGCCAAGCGCAAGGCGCGTGGCTACGCGAGCTTCTCCACCATCCGTGCCGTCGTGTTCCTGCTCGCCGGCAAGCTGGACTTCGGAAAACTCAATCAGCATGCCGCGTAACCCACTCGTTTTTCAAGAGAGCC
>NZ_JAEKFT010000087.1 GCF_018524365.1 Denitromonas iodatirespirans | reverse complement strand
GGGGCGATGAGAAGAGAACGAAGTGGCTCGATACGGACAAAAATTCAAGGACAAAGCGCTCGCTCGACTGTTGCCGCCGGAGGGCGCCTCAGTGGAAGCGGTTTCCCAGGAACTGAGCATTTCGGTGGCGACGCTGGAGCGTTGGCGTGCGGATGCGCTGTCCAGGCCCGCTCGCGAGCGGGCCTGGACAGCGGCGGCCCGTCTCGATGCGGTGCTGCTCAGCGCGGCGATGGACGCGGCGGGCAAGAGCACGTGGTGCCGTGAGCACGGGGTGTATCCGCAGGAACTGGAGCAATGGCGCCAGGCGGCGACCCAGGCACTGGCCGAGCCCGAGGACGCACGCGCCAGCGCCCGCGAGACGAAAGCGGATCGGCGGCGCATCAAGGAGCTGGAGCGCGAGTTGCGGCGCAAGGACAAGGCGCTGGCCGAGACCGCCGCCTTGCTGGTGCTGTCAAAAAAACTCGAGGCGATCTTCCACAAGGACAAGGACGAGGACGCATGATCGACCTGGAAGATCGCCGCACATTGGTCCGCAACATTGAAGTGGCGCACAGCGCCGGCGCACGGTTGCAGCCGGCCTGCCAGTGCGCGGGCATCACCGTGCGCACGCTGCAGCGCTGGAAGGCGCACGACGGGCTGGCGGTGGGCGACAGGCGCCCCGAGGCCGAGCGGGCCTTGCCCCGCCACGCGCTGAGCGAGGACGAACGCGCCCGGATTCTGGCGGTGGCCAATGAGTCGCGCTTTGCCGCGTTGCCCCCGGCGCGCATCGTGCCGGCGCTGGCCGACGAGGGGGTGTATCTGGCCAGCGAGTCGAGCTTCCAGCGCATCCTTCGTGCCCACGGGCAGAGTCGCCACCGGGGTCGTAGCCGGCCCCCGCAGCCCTCGCGTCGGCCCACCACGCACATCGCCAACGGGCCTGGGCAGGTGTGGTGCTGGGATATGACCTACTTGCCCGCGCGGGTACAGGGCCACTGGTTCTACCTGTACCTGATCATGGATCTGTACAGCCGCAAGATCGTCGGCTGGGAGGTCCATGCCAGCGACGATGCCGACCACGCGGCCCATCTGGTGAAGCGCACCGCGCTGGCCGAGGGCGTGCATGCGATGGCGGCCAAACCGGTGCTGCACGGCGACAACGGCAGCACGCTCAAGGCCACCGCCGTGCTGGCCATGCTCCATTGGCTCGGGGTCAAGCCGTCGTACTCCCGGCCTCGGGTCTCGGACGACAACGCCTTCGTGGAGTCGCTGTTCAAGACCGCCAAGTACCGGCCCGAATTCCCGGTGGGCGGATTCGCCGATCTGGATGAGGCGCGCGCCTGGGCGGCTCAGTTCGCCCACTGGTACAACGTCGAACACCGGCACAGTGGCATCCGGTACGTGAGCCCTGCGCAGCGCCACGCGGGTGAAGATCGCAACATCCTGGCCGCGCGTCACCAGACCTACCTGCACGCTCGCGAGCGCAACCCGCGGCGCTGGTCGCGCCACACGCG
>NZ_JAEKFT010000086.1 GCF_018524365.1 Denitromonas iodatirespirans | reverse complement strand
CCGTACGCTTCGCACGACCATCACTACCCGCGCCGAAAGCTCATCGACTGCACGCCAGCACTGCTGGCACCCAAGCCACTGTCAGTGCCAAAAAGAGACAGGATGCGTATCTAAGCGAACAGTATTGAGACCCGACCCCCGAGCGTCCATCCCATTCAGGTTGTGAGTTTATTTCAGCAACTCCGCGATCTCCACGCCTGCTGTGCTCAGTACGACGCCGACGAATAGCCAGGAGGCCCCAATGGCTGATATGTGCACACCGCCAGTTCCTGTGGCTTCAAGCTTTTCCCGGATAACAGTATCTTCAATTTGTCGTGCCTTTTCTTCATTCCTCAACGCTTCGCCAGCCTTGCGAAATTCCTCATCCATTTCTCTCTCAGTGCTACTAATACGCTCATGAATCAGGTCCACGTTCTTCTCAAGGGCGTCGACGCGTGAGTCGAGTGTTGGGTTCGGGCCCGGCCCATGAGTGGTATAGGCTCTTGCCCTACATGTGTCGACGCCAATAGAGGTTGCCGCGGCCGCGGCCACAACATTCCTACGGAGAAGAGGAAAGCGACCGAACCATGATTTAGCCTTTGCGGCAAATGATGGATGCCCGAATAGCGCCCTGGTTTCAGAAATACCCCAAATCACAGTACCAATGCCGAGTACTTGAAGAATCAGGCCAGTAAGGCGAATGACCGGCTCGGTGGTATGAGGACGAAGAGACACCGCCAACGCGACTGCAATTACACCGAGCGCAAGCCAAGCAAAGCGGGCCTCAACCAACCAAGTCCACAGGGCGCGAATTCGAGACGTGTTGACAGGCATGGGCTACTCGTTCATGACACTCAATGTAGAGTTAACGGCCAGGAAGAAAGCGTAGATTTTTGATCATCCCTGTTGAGCGCCATCATAGAGCTAGTTCCTGAAAAATGATGGAGAGTATATTTTTTCAAACGCCTTTCTATCAATTGATTTTCCGCTCTCAATCCACTTTTCTGCGTCGCTCTCTACTTCGGCAAGAAACTTTAGGTAGCTCCTGTGGCCTTCTGTCATCGGAGATAGGTCGGGATTGCACTTGTTGTCGATGTGATAGCGGACGTGCCATCTGATCGCTGCAGAATTTGTGTACTCCGCTTTGATCATTTCTCCCCATTCTTTGCCAAATATTACAGTTTCTTCTGTTACGCCGTTTCTTTGGTGGTGCTTCTGTATCGCTGTCGTTAGGTTTCGAATGCTCTCGAGCCCTTCGTTTAGGCTACGAATTAGGGAGTGTATGAGTTGATATGAGATTCTTTGGTTTTGGTTCAAATATAAAAGAGCATCTTTATAGTAGTTTGAAAAAATATGATTTGAGATGCCAATGCAGACTGAGCTGTCAACGCCTTTTGCTCCGTATATTTGTAAATCTCTGGCGCAGGAGGTGGGAGTGTCAGAATTTCTGTGTGTGAGGCGCTCTGAATCGCTTCCTGAGTTGGAAACGCGGTTTTCATTTTAGGCGATGATCCGTGAAGCGGTCCTCGTAGAGGATCGCGAACTGATTCATTGCCGC
>NZ_JAEKFT010000085.1 GCF_018524365.1 Denitromonas iodatirespirans | reverse complement strand
TCGAACATGGCGGCAGACTGATCGAGATCGAGACCTTCATCGAGAAGCAAAACGGCCTCACCAAAGCCAACTATGAAATCAGCTATCGGCCCAGCGACGCCATCGCGGAGCCGTATACTCTGCGCTTTGCCGTTTCAGAGGCTGATTGATCCATGACGAAGCAGTATCTAGATATCAAGCAGCCGCTGGACATCGAACCGGCGGCCGAATCGAATGTGGACGCCGTGGGCGAATGTTGTCTGGACGTCAACGGCAAGAACAGCTACATCGCCAAGGCTCGTGGGGGGGGGGCTTGGTGGATGATCTGGATGGCGATAGCTTTCGGAGGGTCAGGCATCCCGTTCGGTATATATATTGACCGCCCACTTGACGGGCTACTCTATTTCATTTTCATCGGCGGATTCTTCTTTCTGAGCCTCTACGTCTGGCCCGTGCGCGTCTGGCGCCATCAACTCCCCCTGCGCTTCAACCGCAAGACGCGCAAGGTCTATCTGCACTTCCGGGGCAAGACCTACATCACGAACTGGGACACGATTCGCGCCTACCTGACCGTGCAGTCCGGCCTGACCGGCGTCGGTGCACCAATCCGCGATCAACAGATCAACATCGAATTCGACCAGGGTACTGACAAGCCGCTGACCGTGTTTCTCATGGGCACCGACCGCTACGACGTCCCGTTCGACCGGAAGGCGGACGCCTTCTGGGAATACATCCGCCGCTACATGGAAGAAGGCCCGCAGGCCGTGCCCGCTCCCGATCTGGACATCTGGCACCCCGCCGAAAAGGGAGAACTGCTCAAACTGCACTGGCCCTTCCCCATCCTGCGCAGCAAGAACGAACTGTTCTGGCCCTTCGACATTGCCGTGTTCTTCCCGATCCGCGTCGTGTGGTTCCTGATCAGCTACCCGACTGAGGTGCTCTACTACCACCTCGCCAAACGCATCAAGGTCGATCCGTTTCCGCCGGAGATGGACGAGCCGTGCCGGTGTAAGGATGAGGCGTCTTCGTAGGGCGGGTTCTTAACCCGCCGCCCCTACCCCAAATAACAAGACAAGCCCGCCATGCCCCACCTCAAGTACCCGGCGCCCGATTTCGACATCAAGCTCCATGGCGCGCGCCTGCAGCGGGCGCGCCGCCTGCTGGACGATCCGGCGGCCCTTCGTCAGGCCAGCGAGTACAACCAGTTGCACTTCTGGCGCAAGTACGGCACCAGCCAGTCGGCCGGCAGCCGCTACGAGCGCGAGGGCCAAGTTCCCAAACCGGTTCGCATGCTCCTGCTGCTCGAAGCCCTGGGCCATGTCTCGGAAGCGCAGATGATCGAGGTTGCCCGACTGGTGGAGCGAGCCGAATTGAGGCAGGAAAGCGATTGAGCGGCGCCGCTACCCGACGCTGTCCTGGTGGTCGAGCGCTTCAGCGCCCGCGAAGAGCTCACCCTCCGGATGCAACTGGCAGACGGTAGCCGCCGTGTCTGGCACGGCTATGTGACCCAGGCAACCCAGTTGGGCAGCGACGGCGGGCTGGCGCGATACCGGATCGTTGCCGAACCCTGGCTCGCCCTGCTCGATGTCCGGCAAAACTGCTGCCTGTTCCAGGATGTCGACGTGCTCGACACGGTGGGCACGGTGTTCGCCGCCTACCCGCAGGCCGACTGGCATGCCGACGTCACCCAATCGCTGCGCCAGCACAGCCGGCTGACCCAGTATCGCGAGACGG
>NZ_JAEKFT010000084.1 GCF_018524365.1 Denitromonas iodatirespirans | reverse complement strand
TCGAACATGGCGGCAGACTGATCGAGATCGAGACCTTCATCGAGAAGCAAAACGGCCTCACCAAAGCCAACTATGAAATCAGCTATCGGCCCAGCGACGCCATCGCGGAGCCGTATACTCTGCGCTTCACCGTGCCGGAAGCCGATTGACGCTCATGACAAAACAGTATCTCAACCCCAAGCAAGCACTGGATATCGAGCCTGCCGCAGAGCGCAATATTGCCGGCATGACGGAGTGTTGCCTGGATGTGAATGGCAAGAACGCTGCGATCATGAAAGGCCGGGGTAGTTTCACGTGGTGGCTCATTTGGTTTGTCTCAATGTGTCTTATGGTAGGCCTACCGCTATCCTTCATCGGAGGCAGCATAGAGGCTGGTGTTAAGGCTTATTTCGGTCTGGTAGCTATTTTGCTCCTGGGATTTGGAACACCCCTCAACTTTTGGTGCATCCGCGTCTGGCGCCATCAACTTCCCCTGCGCTTCAACCGCAAAACCCGCAAGGTCTATCTGCACTTCCGGGGCAAGACCTACATCACCGACTGGGACACGATTCGCGCCTACCTGACCGTGCAATCCGGCCTGACCGGCGTTGGCGCCCCGATCCGCGATCCGCAGATCAATATCGAGTTCGATCAGGGCACCGACAAACCGCTCACCGTCTTCCTGCTCGGCACGGATCGCTTGGACATGACCGACGAACAGCAGGCCGCTACTTTCTGGGAATACATCCGCCGCTACATGGAGGAGGGGCCAGAGGCCGTCCCCGCCCCCGATCTGGACATCTGGCGCCCCGCCGAAAAAGGCGAACTGCTCAAACTGCACTGGCCCTTCCCCATCCTGCGCAGCAAGAACGAATTGTTCTGGCCCTTCGACATCGCCGTGTTCTTCCCGATCCGCGTCGTGTGGTTCCTGATCAGTTACCCGACCGAAGTCCTCTACTACCACCTGGCCAAACGCATCAAGGTCGATCCGTTTCCGCCGGAGATGGAAGAGCCGTGCAAGTGTGACGATGGGGCATCTTCGTAGGGCGAGTCTCAATCCGCTGCCCCTACCCCAACTAACAAGACAAGCCCGCCATGCCCCACCTCAAGTACCCGACGCCCGATTTCGACATCAAGCTCCATGGCGCGCGCCTGCAGCGAGCGCGCCGCCTGCTGGACGATCCGGCCGCCCTTCGACTGTCCAGCGAGTACAACCAGCAGCACTTCTGGCGCAAGTACGGCACCAGCCAGTCGGCCGGCTGCCGCTACGAGCGCGAGGGTCACCAAGTGCCCAAGCCGGTTCGCATGCTCCTGTTGCTCGAAACCCTCGGCCATGTCCCGGAAGCGCAGTTGATCGAGATCGCGTTGCTAGCGGAGCGGGTCGATGAAATCCCGGGGCGGGGCGGCATCGTCCTTGAGGCTTGGGACAACAGGTTTTTTTCGTAAACGACAAGGAGAAGAACGTGCTCTTTCTGACAACTCAGACCCTACCGAAAGGCTTGGTCATGAAAGAAGCGTTCTCGATAATTCTGACCAACAAAACCATCGAGATTTCGAACAAGGGGCTGATCCGGGGCGTTCTCGAAGGCAACCGAAACGAATACGACGAGGCGCTTTGAATCGCCCCGGGTTTGGTGGAGGCTCTCCCTCTTGAGAAGATAGAGCCATGAACACCATGAAGAAGAAACCCGTGAAGTACTCCCCCGAAGTCCACGAGCGCGCCGTGCGCATGGTTGCCGAGTGTCGAGGCGACC
>NZ_JAEKFT010000083.1 GCF_018524365.1 Denitromonas iodatirespirans | reverse complement strand
GCGGCAATGAATCAGTTCGCGATCCTCTACGAGGACCGCTTCACGGATCATCGCCTAAAATGAAAACCGCGTTTCCAACTCAGGAAGCGATTCAGAGCGCCTCACACACAGAAATTCTGACACTCCCCCGCAGATCCGACTTTACGCCCCTCTTAGGCAATTGAGCGACTTTCTTTACTATGCGATTCTTGCATCCATCGCCGCAGCGGTGTTCCAAATGTCGCTGGGACTGTATGAGCACTGGCTGGCATCTACGATCTCAGTGTGGTCTGCGGTTTATGCCACGCTCCTGCTGGTCTGGTGTCTTGTTCTTATAAAGAGAAATCTTGATACGTGGTTTAGCTACCTAGATGGCAAATAGCCAAACAATCGCTTGCAGCCGACAGCAGCTCGCCACGCTCGCCGCCGTCGGCTGAAGCTTGGCATTAGAACTTAGGGGGGAGTATATGGATTACATATATATTGACAATTCGAATCTGTACATCGAAGGCCGTCGAGTAAGTGCTGTGGCGCAGGACCTCGCCGACAACATCATCCAAGCCATGAATGACGGAATCTTGGATCACGGCTACACGATCAGTTTTGGAAAGCTTCACGAATTTGTATGCGGCGCAGACAAGCGACAAATCAAACGTGCTGCGCTTTTCGGTTCGCGGCCGCCGCCCAATGATGGAATTTGGCAGTACGCCAAGAGGGCGGGCTTTGAGCTACATCTCGAAGATCGAAACTACTCCAACAAGGAAAAGAAGATCGATACCGGGATTGCAACGCTCTTGACGAAAGACGCCTACAAAAGCGATGCCTATAAGAATGGAAAGCCGGAAGAAGATACCTTCGTCCTTGTCGCAGGCGACAGCGACTACGTTCCCACGATCAAGGAACTCCAAGCCGATGGCTTCAAAGTTGAAGTCGTTTTTTGGAACCATGCCTCTCGTGAACTTCGCGAGGTAGCCTCGAAATTCATCGGGCTAGACCCCTACTTGGAAAACCTGCGCATATGAGTGCAGTCTTGCATGCGATCCGGTGATTGACGTTCGGCGATAGGCGCACATCGGTTTGCTGGGGAAGAAAATGAAGGAACAACAAGAATTCCTAGTCTTGCGGTACTCGCTCGTTGAAGAACCGCAACGCGCGATAGGTGCATCACCGCTGCCATCGAGAAAGGGCAATGCAATACTACCCGCGTTAGAGCGTGATCGAGAATTCGTTCTCAACGGGGTAAGGTATAGTTTCGTTGGCTTTTCGTCAGTAGCTCCGACTACAGATTTTATTTTCCCTGAAAACCGATTTCTTGTCGGGAAGGCAGCGAAGCTGAAGCTGGCACACATGGGGACAAAAGTTCCAGGAGACATTGTAGAAACCCATACTGATGACTGGATCCCTGTGCTGACGATAATTGATCTGGAGGAGCAGTACATCTTTGTGAAAAAGGACTGGCGATTTGGGACGCCAGAACAGACGATGAGGGCTCTTCAGAGCGGTCTAAGGGAACCCGTATTAGCGAAATACAACCACAGGATCTTCGTTGAGGGCACGAGCAGCAAGGAGCATTTCTGGAGAATTGTATCCGAACACAGGAGGTTTTACAGGCTCGAACTCAATCTAATATCTCCAAATATACTTGAGACGAACTTGAGAGCAAGAGAGGCGCTGGCCGCGCTTAAGGAAACGCTGATTATTTCGTTTGCATATCGCCCCACGGGCGGCTCTGTTTGAGACAATACGCATAGTTCCTTCACGACGGTGACGATCCCGATGCAATCGAGCTTCTCCGACCTTGAGTACGCGGCCAAGAAGAAGATGACGCGCCGCGACCGGTTCCTTGCCCAGATCGAAGCGGTGACACCGTGGGCGGCGCTCGAAGCGCTGATCGAGCCGC
>NZ_JAEKFT010000082.1 GCF_018524365.1 Denitromonas iodatirespirans | reverse complement strand
GCTCGAACCGATCGGGTATATCCCGCCTGCAGAAGCTGAGGCAAACTACTACAGGCAACTCGCCAGCGAGGCCGCCATCCCGGCCTGACTTAAACCAAACGGCCTCCACCGAACCCGGGGCGATTCAGACCTGTTCGGCAAGCCGCCGGCCGGCTACCCACGCTACACCCTGTCACTGCACCAGAAGCACCAGGCGACGCTGCTCTACTATTGGATGTCGAGGGACTACCGACAACAACTGCTGGATATGATCAACCGGCTGATCGCTGGTGTGGATGTGGTCGTTGACGAAGCGCAGCTGCAGGGACGTGACCGCTTCATGACCAGTCCCCGCTGGGGCGTGCGCGACACGACGACGAACTGGGCCACGCACGTCTACTCTGTGCTCCAGGAGTTTCGCGAATCGACGATCTGGCACATCGCACAGGTCGCCAACGAGGTCTACGGAATCACCGGCGCCTACCAATGCGCCCGCATGCTCTCCGAGCATTCCTCGCGGTGGATGACCGTGGAGGAGGAAGAGCGCTTCAAGGCGGAGTTTCAGAAGGTGCAGAGACACGCCCAACGGATTGATTCCGTATGTGGCTCAGGCGGACAGAAGCGAATCGACGACGGAATGATGTTCGACGCTTGGAAAGAGAACAGCCATCATTTTCTTCGGCTCCCCTTGTTCCGGGTGCGTACCGATGTTGAAGGCGAATCGGGCAAGATGCCACCACGCACCGGCGTCTATGTGGTGCAAGACGACCCAAACGCGACCTTGCAGTTTGGTTGGACAGGGAATAGTGATGGACGGCTGGGGAAAGCAGTCACTTTCAACGCCTTGGGATTGAAGGCATTGGCGGCACTCGGCCGGCCGGCGTTGTGGGCAGACGACGACAAGATCACGGCATTCGTATCCAACGCCTTTCATCGTGGCGAAATGACTGATTACGGGATGATGAACAGAGCGGGCGACGAAAACGACCCTCGGTACGCACCTTTCATCCTGACGCAAAATGCCTACACCCAGCGACCCTGCAAATGGTACTTCGTCGAAATGATCGACGGTGAGTACGACGACGAAGCCGACATCGCCGAACCGGAAGCCGTCACAGCAACCCACCGCCCGAACGTCCCTGCCGGCCAACCCTGTCCCGAAGCCGGCTGGTGGTTCACCCCGGCCAAATCGGATTCCCGCCGCTGGTTCGAGCAGGGCGAGACGATGCCCAGCGTCGGCCGCGACTACGGCCAGACGTTCTGGCAGTGGGCGCCGGACCAGTCAAAAGGTGTCGAATGATCCATTTTTTTAGGGTTGTTGTCGAAGAGGTCACCTCCCACTATCGACGGCAACGAATTCTGGAACAATATCGTGCAGCAATTTGCGCCTTAAACGTCGGTGACCTCTCTCTGATGCAATCTGTCGCAGATCAATCAGTCGGAGACGCATGGAAAGCTCTCGCGGAGGCATACACGTCGGGTGTCACCACGGCTCACGACGAAACTGCCGCCCTCGCCGCGTTCTACAACGCAACCAAGAGTAAGACGTAGTTCAATAACATGCACATGTATTGCGCGCGAGAATATGATCGCCGACGCTTTCTAGGAATCGGAACAACGCCCGACTATGCTTTGCTGCTGGACGAGTGGACGGCATATTCCTTCACGGGAAATGAAAGAGAACCCGAACTTGCCTGGATTAGAGCATGCGGTCCGGTGGAACTGAGGAACGAGGTGGAAGCCTGGGAATGGTTGTCCTTGTGGGAGGCGCGCCGCGGTGGTAGATCGTCGCGGGAGTGTCAGAATTTCTGTGTGTGAGGCGCTCTGAATCGCTTCCTGAGTTGGAAACGCGGTTTTCATTTTAGGCGATGATCCGTGAAGCGGTCCTCGTAGAGGATCGCGAACTGATTCATTGCCG
>NZ_JAEKFT010000081.1 GCF_018524365.1 Denitromonas iodatirespirans | reverse complement strand
CATCCAGCAACGACCGGGGGTCGAGGATTTGAGTTCATAATGTCTATTTATCAATAACTTAACGAACACTATTCTACCCAAAACAGATGCTGTTCACAAGGCTGAATTCCTTAAGTTGAGAGCATTGGGGCTCACCGGGCCATCCCTGTCGCGCAGGAAGATCACGGTTAACATCCTTGACGATATAAATAAATCCATCCAGAGCTATATGTTCATGCTGCTGACCACCAATATGCTGGTCGCGCTGCTTGCATGGCTCGCATTCCGCTGGATCGGGCTGGAAAATGCCGGGGCCTGGGCCGTTGCGGCGGGCTTGCTGCATCTCATTCCGTATTTTGGTCCGGCCGTGACGGCTACGGCGACCGGCATGGCGGCCTTTATACAGTTTGGAGATCTTTCAACGGTACTGCTGGTCGCGGGCGGGTCACTGGCGATTGCGACAGCCGTTGGCACCTTCGTCACGACCTGGATGACCGGAAAGATCGCGAAAATGAATACCGCCGCAATATTCATTTCATTGCTGTTCTGGGGGTGGCTCTGGGGCGTCTGGGGCATGCTGCTCAGCATCCCGATCATCGTCATCGTGAAAGTGGTGTCCCAGAACGTCGTGCAATTGCAGCCGGTTGCCGAGCTGCTGGGCGAATAGCGTGTGTTTTCGAGCGAATATGTGGCGAAGATGGAGGTGGGACAGTGTTCAGGATTGAGTGCAGTTCGAAACCGTCGATCTGCAAATTGCCATAAAGGAGTTCACCATGGCGACTGAAACACAGGAAGCGCGCGACCAGCTGATCGAGGATTTCCAGAAGGTCATTAACGATGCGGAAGAACTGCTCAAGTTAACCGCGAATGAGACCGGTGGAAAAATCGTCGCTGTTCGTGACCGGGCCGAAGAAAATCTGCGTGAGGTCCGGCGCAAACTCAATGCGTTGGAGGACGATGTCCTGGTCAAGGCCAAGGCGGCGGCCAAGGCGACGGGGCAGCTTGTGCAAGAGAATCCGTGGCAGGCGGTGGCGATTGCCGGCGCCCTCGGACTACTGCTCGGCATGTTGAGCGGTCGGCGCTAAGCACGTGGCAGACAGCGACAGCAATTCCGAATCGACCACGCCCCGATCGCCGGGGCTATTGGCGTCGCTGCAGCGGCTGTTGGCAAGCGCCGCAGAGGTGCTGCGTACTCGGATGGAAATTCTCTCCACGGAGCTGGAAGAGGAGGGGGTCAGAATCCGGGAGTTGCTTCTCCTCCAGCAAGTGGCCGTGTTTTTCCTCGGCCTGGGCGTGTTGCTTGCGACCTTATTCGTTCTGATGGTGTTCTGGGACGATCATCGATTGGCGGCGCTGGGGGTATTCGCTGCGCTCTATCTGAGCGCCGGCGTCGGTACCGCATGGTTTCTGCGCCGCAAGCTCAAGCACCATCCAAGGTTGTTCGACACGAGCCTGAGCGAACTGCGCAAAGACCGTGAACGGCTGAGCCCACGATCATGAGCGCACGGAAAGAACATCTGCGCCGCCGCCGTGAGAAGCTGGTGGTGCAGGCGGCGGCGCAGTGCAACGAGATGTCCTCGATCGCAGCGGATCTGCAATCGACGTTTCGGTGGGTGGATAGAGGTTTTGCGGTCGGTCAGGTGCTGCGCAGCCATCCGGCACTGGCCGTGGCGGCGGGCTCGTTGCTGATGCGTGTGTCCAGATCCCATTGGTTGGTCAGGGTCGGCCAGGTGTTTACCGCTTGGGAATTACTCAGCATCGTGCGCAAGCGGTGGACGCGAATATAACTTCAGGAAGGCATGGCCTTCCTGTGGGGGGGCGATTCCCGGGGTATTTCGGCAGGGCTCCCGCAGCTACCCACATGTCGTTGACACCCCAAGAATGTCGTTGACGATCATGCGTTTACCACGCCCCTGTTCACGGCGCCCCGATTTGTGTAGTTTCCTGTCTTTTTGGACGGGTAATG
>NZ_JAEKFT010000080.1 GCF_018524365.1 Denitromonas iodatirespirans | reverse complement strand
GCAGACTGGCGCTCAGGTAGTCGCTGAGCCGAGCGCCCGCCCCAAGCAATGCCTTCGTTCGCGCCATGTGACCACCCCTATTGAGATGGCGTTACTATAGCGCCAAATGGCTAAGCGAACAGTATTGGGTCAGGTCTTGAAATCCAACATTTCAGCATTTCGTTGCCATGCTCCAGGCTGCAAATGCTCCGTCTTGACCAGGCAACAATATGGCCGTTCATGTTCTGCTCCTTGCGAGCCCGCTTGGGGCGGTAGTGATGGGTACGTACCCTGTAGGCCACCATCAGACGGCATTGGCGCATCCAGCATGATTCGATGCTTCGTGGTGAAGCGAGGATTTCGTAGCGCGGACGCAAGGCGCGCAGGCGATCAAGCATGACTGTATAGCGCGCCGCGCACGCGACACCCGGGAAAAGCCCCCCGGGCCGCCGCGCTCTTGGGCTACCGTCTGGCGGACGCTCTTGGACGGAGTCGCATGGCATTTCTAAGCTCAAGCCATACCTGTCCGGAATGCCCCGGACGGGTGATCATCCGGGTTGCCGGGGAGGGTTCATCATGCTTCGCATCATGTTGCCGTTTGCCTGCGCCCTGGCGGTGGGTGCCTGTTCCAATGTCTCAAGCAATCGGATCGTATCCAGTTCGGTTGGACAACACGGGCTCGTCTACTACATGCCCAAGCGGGACTTCATCGTGACGATCGAGGTTGAAAAGCCCGACAAATCCATTGAGCGGATCAAGGCGATCACCCTCGATGTCACGGATGCGTATCCGGACTTGGAGCATGCTTTCGTCCTCAAGCACCACAACAGCGCGATCAACACACACACCAGTCACTACCGGGTCACCACCTCCGGATTGCTGGACGGCGCCGCCTCCTCGGATGTGAAGTCCAACTTCGGTGCTGCGGGCGATGCCCTGGGTGGGTTGATCGGGACAATCACTACCAAGACGGTCTCAGTAACAGATACCACCCCCAAGGCGCCATGCACCGCCGGCACCCACATCTTCACCGGCGAGCGCGAAGAGATCTCCAAGTTGGGTCCATGCGGTCTGACACTGACGATCACGCCGCTGGGCCATGAAGCTGACGACGCTCAAGCCATGGCTCAGAAGAATCTGGCGGTTGGATCAGCCGAAGGCATCTACTACCGGCAGGCGCTGCCCTATCGGATGCAGCTGAGCGGCGTCTTCGGCAATCAGCACGTAGACAAGGCACGCATCGTCTTCAACCCGACCGGCGCGCCCATCCAGTCCCTAGAAGTGGCCTCAGGCCTCTTCGCCGACAGTCAGTCAACGTGGAACTTCGACAACGGCTCGCCCAAGGAAAGCAAGGTGGTGACCAACGGCGAGGTGGTGGGCGTGCTGGTGCTGCCGGCCAAGGTGATCGGCGCCTACTTCAAGGCCGTCGGCGAGGTCTTCTCGGCATTCAGCGCAACCGACTCTGCTGAGGCTAAGGCGTTGGGGGCCAGGACCACCCTCGAAATGGCCAAACTGAAAAGCGAGGCATGCATCAAGGCCATTGAAGCCAAGGATGAAGACCTGATCAAGGATCTGGAGTGCAAGTAGCCGCATCCGTCCCCATGTAGGCTCGGGGGTCACAGGCTCCAGGCTCGGGGGTCAGGTCTTAGGCTCAGGGGTCAGGTCTCAATACTGTTCGCTTAGATGTTTTGCGCTATAGTGACGCCATCGTGATGGAGGCAAACGAATGGCGCGAACGAAGGCATTGCTTGGGGCGGGCGCTCGGCTCAGCGACTACCTGAGCGCCAGTCTGCTCGCTCGGGTTTATTCGGCAGACCAGATTCATCAAATTCTCGATGAACATGGCAGCAACAGTCAGCGTGTGCGCAGCTTCCCGGCGGTGGCCGGGGTTTACTACTGCATGGCGCTGAGCCTCTACCCCGAAGCGGCCTACGAGGAAGTGTTCGCAGTGATCTCTCAGGGTCTGGCCTGGGCGCGCT
>NZ_JAEKFT010000079.1 GCF_018524365.1 Denitromonas iodatirespirans | reverse complement strand
GCAACACGAAAAGATCAGCGAAGCGGTCGTGATCGCCCGCGAGCAGGACGGCACCAAGCAACTGATCGCCTACACCACGGGAGAGGGCGAACTCGAGGCCGAAGCGATCAGAAGCTTCGCCCAACAGAGACTGCCCGGCTACATGGTGCCCAGCGCCTACGTTCGCCTGGACGCCTTCCCGCTGACCCCCAACGGCAAACTCGACCGCAAGGCGCTGCCGGCACCGGACGAGGCGGCCTATGTCAAGCGCGCCTATGAAGCGCCGCAAGGCGAGGTCGAAGAGACACTCGCCCAGCTATGGCGCGAGCTGCTCGGCGTCGAACAAGTCGGCCGACAAGACAACTTCTTCGAACTGGGCGGGCACTCGCTCATGGCGGTGAGCCTCATCGAACGCATGCGCCAGGCAGGCCTGCACGCCGACGTGCGCGTACTCTTCACCGCCCCGACCCTGGCCGAGCTGGCCGGCGCCCTGAGCGAGAACAGCCAGCAGATCGACGTGCCCGAGAACCTGATCACCGAGCACACCGAAGCGATCCACCCCGAACTGCTCCCGCTCGTTGCCCTGAGCCAAGCGTCGATCGACCGGATCGTTGCCCAGGTACCCGGCGGCGTGAAGAACATCCAGGACATCTACCCCCTGGCGCCGTCACAGGAAGGCATCCTGTTCCATCACGTGCTGGACCCGGAAGCCGATGCCTATGTGGAAACAGGCTTGTTCGCCTTCGCATCCCGTCCGCGGCTCGACCGTTTCCTCGATGCGGTGCAACGGGTGATCGATCGGCACGATGTCTTGCGCACGGCCGTTCTGTGGGAAGGCGTGGAGCAGCCGGTCCAAGTGGTGTTACGCAAAGTGACGCTTCCGTGTGAAGTGCTGGCATTCGAGCCGAGTCTTGGCGATGTCGCCGAGCAGCTGGAGACGCGTTACGACCCGCGCCGATACCGCCTCGATATCCGCACCGCACCGTTGATGCATTGCTACATCGCTGACGACCCGCGAAACGGACGTTGGTTGCTGCGTCTGATGTCGCACCACATCGTCATCGACCATACGACCCAGGAGCTTTTTGTGGCGGAGGCCGAGGCCATCGAGCGGGGGCGTGAGCATGAGCTTGCCAAGCCGGTGCCGTTCCGCAACTTCGTGGCGCAAGCGCGCCTCGGCGTGAGTGAAGCTGAGCACGAGGCCTTTTTTACCAAGATGCTCGGCGATATCGACGAGCCCTCCGCACCGTTTGGTTTGTTGGATGTGCAGGGTGACGGCAGCAATATTTCGGATACACATCGCGGCATCGACGTTGCGCTCGGTGCGCGAATTCGTGAGTGCGTCAAGGTGCTGGGCATCAGTGCGGCCAGCCTGATGCACCTGGCTTGGGCGCTCGTGGTCTCTCGTAGCACCGGTCGCGAGGATGCCGTGTTTGGCACTGTCCTTTTCGGCCGGATGCAAGGTGGCGCCCAGGCCGACCGCGTCTTGGGAATGTTCGTCAATACGCTGCCGATTCGGGTCACGGTTGACGATCTTGGCGTCGAGGCAGCCTTGCGCCGGACTCACGAAGCGCTTGCACAATTGCTGGGTCACGAGCATGCACCGTTGGCGCTGGCCCAGCGTTGCAGCGGGGTCGATGCGCCGGCGCCGTTGTTTACGTCCTTACTGAACTACCGTTACAGCGGTGGAGGAGGAGAGGCGGCGCAGACCTCATCCGAGGCTGCCGAGAACGACATCCGAGTCTTGGGGGCGAGCGAACGCACCAACTACCCGCTGACCGTTTCGATCGACGACTACGGAGATGAATTCTCGATTTCCGCGCAAGCGATCTCTCCGCTCGACGCTGATCGGATCTGCGACTACCTGGTGTGCGCGATCGAGCGGGTGACGGACGCCCTGGCGCACAGCCCCCGGTCGCCGGTGGGTCGGATCGATATCCTCCCCGCCCCCGAACGCCATCAAGTGCTCGTCTCGTGGAACGCGACGGATCGTCCATACCCGCGCGATATGGGCGTGCACACGCTGTTCGAAGCCCAAGCGCTCGCGCAGCCCGAGGCTGTGGCCGTCATCGATGAGGCACAACAGCTCAGCT
>NZ_JAEKFT010000008.1 GCF_018524365.1 Denitromonas iodatirespirans | reverse complement strand
CCATCGATCAGCTCTTTCGGGATGGACGGCAGCGCCGCCGCAGTGCTCTTCTTGCTGGTCTTTCTTGGCATACATGCTCCTTGCTCACATGGTATGCCTCAAACACAAAATTTCTGACAGGCTCATCGTCGCCGACTCTGCCGAGCAGTTCTACAGCAGAAATTCGGCAGAATTTGGAGCGCTCCCTTCCTCTAGCGCTCCGAGCCACCATAGACGCGAGGGCCAAAAAACAGACATACGACGAGTTCGTGTATATGCGGTAAGGCAGACAGCGACGACGAAGCCGACAGCGCCGAACCGGAAGCCGATACAGCAACCCACCGCCCGAACGTCCCCGCCGGCCAACCCGGCCCCGAAGCCGACTGGTGGTTCACTCCGGCCCTGACCGGTAGCCGCCGCTGGTTCAAGGCGGGTGAGGTCATGCCCGCGCTCGGCGGTGACTATGGCAATACGTTCTGGCAGCGCTCGCCTGATCAATCGGAACCCTGACCCGGCCCTCCCCTCCCCTCCCGACAGCACATTCCTGCCCGGATCGACTATGCAGCCTCTGAGCACCTACACGCCGAGCGGCCGAGTCAATGCGTTTCGGCTTTGGCGGATCGCCGTTTTTGGCGTACCGCTGATCGCCTTTTTTTCCTGGGCATACGCCAATGTCCTGATTCTTGATCCGCCGGCCTTTTTCGCACCGCTGGCGACGCTGATCTTCACTGCTGCGTGTGCAGTGACCATCACCACACTTCTTGAGAAAACACACTCCCGCTCGCCGCGATTCAATATCGTCGTTGCCGTCGTATTGGTGCTCTTCGCCTACTGGGTCCGCTGGTTGGTCTTTTTTCGTGCGATGAGCGTTTCTACCGCCACCGAATTTGCGCTGTCCGATCCGCTGTCTGCGCTCAAATTCCTCTGGGACTACGGTGTTGCTCGGGCTGCGGCCGACCCAAGCGAGTTCTCGGCATTCGCCAGCAGCCTGATCTGGGCGCTTGAGCTTCTCGTTCTCGGCGGGCTGTCGATCCTCCTGGCTCGGGATCGGGCGCTGAAGCCCTTCAGCGAGACACGCAAGGCATGGGCCATCGACGAGGCCGGTGGTGAGGTTTTTCTAGGTGCCACGCCGCCCGAAGACATCCGGCGATTGATCGAAAACGACGGCGTCTCTTCGCTCATGACGATGCCGCGCGCAGATCGCTTGCAAGCCACACCGTTGGCCTCGACATGGTCTACGTTGAAAATCAAGGGACACAAGCTCGAAGGCGACGCTTCGGCGTTCTGGCTCACGCTGCAGCACGTCTCGTCCTTGCGCTCCAGCGAAGGAAAGGTCAAGTCGCATGATGAGGACATCTTCAAGTACTGGCAAATCTCACCGGAAGACTATGCCCGGTTGATGGCTTATCTGCACGACGCCGAGCGCACGGCGCCAGAAGAAGTAACCGACGATTCGGCGAAGTCGTCAATGGATCGACCAACCCCCGAGGCGCTGCAACCGGCGCTTGCCGCACTACAGGCCGGAAATTCCGCAACCGCACTTGCCTTGGCGGAAGGCTATCGAACACACCCGGACACCCATGTCAGCACGGATGCAGTGAATCTGTGCGCTCTTGCTCTGAGTGAGCTGAAACGCTGGTCTGAAGCCTACGACGCATTTCTTCAGCTCTATGAACGCCTGCCTACGGCCCAGAACGCCTTGCAACTGGCCACGACCTCTGTCATGGCCGGCCAGTTGGTGCGAGGCCAGGCCTGGTTCGATCGCGCCGAGACCATCAATGCGCAGGCACGCGAAATGCCGGCGCCGCGCTTGCGCACGGCATTTCTGTCAGCGCTGGAGCAAGCCGGAGAATTCGAGGCCTGCGAACCGCACCTTGCGTGGCTGCGTAGCTGCTACTCGACGGTCTCGTCCACAGATTCCCAGATCTTGTGGAATTACGGATTACCGTTCTTTCCCGAATTTCTGCGTAAATCGCTACCGCTACTGCGATCCCATCTGGACGATGCGCAACTGCACGCTTGGTACGGCGTCATCAGACCGCAGCTGGACGCGGACGGACAGCGCGCGATCGACGAACATCTGTCTTCGATTTGAAGCATCGTCGTATGTGCCTTTCCGTCAGGCCGTAAAGCCCAGCCGCCGGTCAGACATACCAATAGCGTCACAGCCCCGGCACATCCTCCACCGGAATCGCAAACCCGATCCCCTGCGTTCCCATCAGGATGGCGGTATTGACCCCCACCACATCGCCGGACTCGGTGATCAGCGGTCCGCCGCTGTTGCCCGGGTTGATGGGGGCGTCGGTTTGCAGATAGCGGCGATCGCCTTCCTGGCGGTAGCCGGAGAAGATGCCTGCGGTGACGGTATAGGTCAGCCCGGAGGGGCTGCCGACGGTGTATAGCCGCTCGCCTTGGCGCAGCTGTTCGCTTCGGCCGCGCTTGATGTAGGGGCAGTGGCTGGCCGGGAGGCGGAAGGTGGCCAGGTCGCGCTCTTCGACATAGCGGATCTGATTGACATCGAAGGTCGTGCCGTCGACCAGCGACACCTTGTAGGTGGCGGTACGGGCGTAGAGTTCGGTCTTGCTGATCTCGGCATTGATGTGCTCACGAACAGATTCGGGAAGCGTTCGGAGGTCTTCCTGCACCGCGTCGATCTTGAGTTTGAGCGTGAGTGCGGCGCCACTGCCCTTCCCGCTGCGGCGGGTTTCTTCTCGGTACTTTTCCAACAGATCCTTGAGATCCTGCTGCAGCTCGGCCTGCCGGCGCCGGAACTCCATGGCGATCGCAGGGGACTGCTGAGCGGCCCGCAAGGCCCCTGCGCTGTCGAAATGGAGGACGTGGCGATTGGTCACGACCAGGCAATCGGCGCTCATGATGAATCCTGACCCCAGGTTGCCCCACGGCGTCTGGATGAAGACCGTGGCGTTGCGGGCGGCTTCGATCGGGTTGCCGGGCGGATGGGATTTGCCGAGTTTGCCGGCGAGCCCTTCCTTCGGTTCGCTGGATGTGGCCGACGGCGTGGCGACCTGCGCCGCCTGCACAGGCGCCTCGGTGGCATCGGGCCGCAGAACGAGCACGGCACCGATGATCACGACCAGCGCCACCCCCGCGGCCTTGATCAGCGGAAAGCCGGCTTCGCTGGACGACGGGCGCACTGGACGGCTCCTGTACTCCGACGATGCCATGACCTCTTTCTCGGCCAGATACTGAGCGTATTTCTCGAAGAAAACGCCGCACGACTCACACTGTGCGGCAGCTGCCTGAGCATGGCCGCACTTGGGGCACTTGATCGTCACTGACTTGCTCCTTGGACGCCGGTTGCCATGGATTTCCGGCAAGGCTGAAGGCTAGACACCTCGTGGATCGAAGGCATCGCGCACCACGTCGGCCAGCAGGTTGGCGGCGAGCACCAGCACGAACATGAACACGAAGGCAGACACCAGCGACCACCACACCATCGGATCGCGCGCCAGCTCCATCCGCGCCGCGTTGATCAGCGTCCCGAAGCTGGCCATGGTCGGGTCGACCCCGATGCCGACATACGACAGCACGGCCTCGGCCAGCACCAGCCCCGAAAAATCCATGACCAGCGCGATGATCACGATGTGCATGAGGTTGGGCAGAACATGGCGCAGCAATATCCGCACGGTGGGCACACCGAAGGCTCGCGCCGCCTGCACGTACTCGAGTTCGCGCAGTTTGAGGGTTTCGCCGCGAAGCAGCCGGCACAGGCCGGTCCAGCTGGTCACGCCGAGGATGATGCACAAGGCGAGCAGCCGGGCATCCGAGCGCTCGGCGGCGGTCGCGAACCATTCGGGGTGGTTCTCGATGAACACCTGCATCATGAGCACGGCGGCAGCGATCAGCAGAACCCCCGGGATCGAGTTGAGCACGGTGTATAGATACTGGATGGCGTCGTCCACCCAGCCGCCGAAGTAGCCAGCGAGAATCCCCAGGGCAATGGCCAGCGGCAAGGTCACCAGGGTCGTGAGCGTGCCGATCATCAACGCGGTCCGCACGCTTTTCAGCGTGAGGTAGAACACGTCCTGGCCCACCTTGTCGGTGCCGAAGATGTGATAGCCCTGTGCCAGCGACACCAGCATGCCCGCGCAGAGGGCAATGATCGATGCCGTGACCCAGGCGGCGCGCCAGGCCAGTGGCGTCTGCCCGCGAATCAACTGCTTGAGCCCCCCGGTCAAGACACCGAGCAGCAGCCCCATCGCAACCGACACCACGACACCTGCCGCTGCGCCGCGAACGAGCCGCGCGACGATATCGGAAGCATGGTCGTCGACGGGATCGTCGAGATGTGCACCGCCATGCTTGAGTCGGGGGAAGTCCCGGCGTTGCTCCCCGCCGGGGAGTTCGACCGTCTCCTTGACATAGGCGTGCGTGGCCAGCGGGGCGGAGTAGGTGCGCTCGACATTGCTGCGCTGACGCTGCATGAGCATGTCCAGCACACTGTTCACCTCGGTGGCGTAGATCGCCTCCGTCTGCCCCACCGCAGGCGGCAAAGCCGCGCGAAAGTGCAGGCTGTCGAGTACGCCGATGACCAGGAAGGCGACGAGAATCACCAGCGCCGCCATGCCGACCGGGCGCTCGCCGACCCGTCGCCATGATCGCCGCAAGTGGGGGCTCCGATAGGCATGGACCCCGCCGATGATGCCGGCCACGAAGAGCGCAAAAAAGCACGCGTCGGTCCACAAGACGACCGGTTGGAAGCCGTGCTCGATCATTCGAACCTCACCCGCGGATCGACCAGGGTGTAGGACAGGTCCGTCAGCATCAGGCCGATGATGTAGAGCACCGAGCCGATGAACACCATGGCCCGCACGACCGAGAAATCCTGCGACTGAATCGCATCGATGGTGTAGCTACCCAGCCCCGGAATACCAAAAAACGACTCGATGATCAGGCTCCCCATGAACAGCAGCGGGATGACCACCACCACGCCGGTGAGGATGGGAATCATGGCGTTCTTGAGCACATGCCGGAACAGCACCACCAGCTCGGAAACACCTTTGGCGCGCGCGGTGCGCACATAGTCGCGCGAGATTTCTTCCAGAAAAATGGTGCGATACCAGCGCGTGCTGCTTCCAACGCCGGCCAGCACCCCCAGGATGACCGGCAAGGCCAGAAAGCGCGGAGCATCCAGACCACCGTCGTAACCCGATATCGGCACCAGGTGCCACACTTTCGAAATCAGCCACTGCCCGCCGATGATGTAAAACAGGCTGGAGATCGACATCATCGCCACACACGCCACCACGCCCCAGAAATCCAGCGCGGTGGCGCGGAAGAACACCAGCATCAGCGCGAAGCTGACCGTGACGAAGAGGCCGAGTACGAAGGTAGGCACGGCAATCGCCAGCGACGGCCCCATGCGCTGGCGGATCTCCCGTGAGATGTTCCGCCCGTCGTCGGCCGCACCGAAGTCCAGCGCGAACATGCGTACCGACTTGTCGAAAAAGATGGTGTCGGTCAGCTTTTCACCGCCCTCGGCTTGCGCATTGAAGAACAGCGGCTTGTCGTAGCCGCGCTCGGCCTTCCAGCGTTCGATGGCGTCCGGCGTGACCCGTTTGACCCCCAGCTGCATGCGGGCGACGTCGTCCGGCGTGTTGACCACGAAAAAGAGGGCAAAGGTGATCAGGTTCACGCCGATCAGGATCGGCAGTGCATAGAGCAGGCGTCGTACCAGGTAGGCCCACATGCTTATCCCTCCCCCGCTTCGCTCACACGCACAGTCTGGCGCTCATGCAGGCGATAGCGCCGCACCATCGGCCACACCAGCATCACCAGCAGTCCCGCGATCAAGGCCAGCGGCCAGAGCACCGGCCGGTTCCACGCGGCGCGCTGGGCACTGCGCAGCGTGACATCGATGCGCTGATACTTGAGCGTGTTGCGCACGATGGCACCGGGCTTGCGGTTCTTCAACCAGCCATGCTGCAGGACGAAGGCCTTTTGGTGGAAGCCCCAGATCCACGGGGCATCATGCTGCAAAATCCGGTTCATCTTGCGGATCACCGCCAGTCGTTCGGGGCCGTTCGGCATCACCTTCATGGTCTCGAACAAGCGGTCGAACTCGGCGTTCGTATAGTTCGCGGCGTTCTCCCCCTGCGTGGCCACCCGCCCCTGCGGACCGTAGAGCAGGAAATAGAAATTCTCCGGGTCCGGATAGTCGGCGTTCCAGCCCATGAAGAACATCTGGGCGTTGCCCTTGCGCAGCTTGTCCTGCAAGCGGTTCCAGTCGGTGCCGCGCACCACCAGTTGCAAGTCGATCTTTTTCAGCTGCTTGGTCAGCCAGTCCACATAGGATTTCTGGCCTAGGCCCGACGAGGTGGTATCCAGATGGATCACCAGCGGCTCGCCCGTCTTGGCGTCGCGCCCGTCGGGATAGCCGGCTTCGGTCAGCAGGCGGCGCGCCTCCGACACCGGCTTGCGCACCGGTTCGCCATCGACCCAGTCGTAAACCATCGGGTTGATCCCGGCCTTGCCGGCTTCATGCCCGAAAATGCCGGGCGGTACCGGATGCATGGCCGGCGACCCCCGGCCATTGAGGAACACCGAGATGAACTCCTCCTGATCGATGGCGATCGACAAGGCCAGGCGCAGCTTGCGTGCACGCTCGCTGGCGCCACCGACCACCGGGTCGAGCATGTTGAAACCGAGGTACATCACCGTTGGCGACACCGAGGTCGACAAGCTGATGCCGCGCTCGCGCATGTCCTCGCTCAGGCTCACCTCGCCCTCGCCGCCCATCTGGACCGCTTGATCGAAGTTGTCGGACGACAGGCCGGAGGCGTCGTAGTAGCCCTGGAGGAACTTGTTCCAGTAGGGGATGCTCTCTTTCTCGCGCGAGAACACCGCGCGATCGATGAACGGAATTGTTTTTCCGCAATCGGCCGTCAGCCCCGCCGCCGCATCGTCGTCGGTCGCTTCGCACGGGTAGAGCTCACCGCGGAAATTGGGATTGCGCTCCAGCACCATGCGCGCGTTCGGATCGTTCTCGACCAGCATGTAGGGCCCGGTGCCGACAGGCCACCAATCCAGGCTCAGGTTCTTTTCCGCCATGCCGGGCTGCGCGTAAAAGCGATCCACCTCGCGCGGCACTGGTGCGAAGAACGGCATCGTCATCCAGTAAGAGAGCTGGGGATAGGCACCTTCGATACGGATCCGGTAGGTATAGCGATCGACGACCTCGACGCCCTCGAGGGGGAACGCGTCGAGATCGATCCAGGCATCGGGCCCCACCGCCTTCGCAGCGGCATCAAGCGCCTGATGCAAGGGCTTGAGCCCCCGGATGTAGCCACTCATCAACTCGAAAATCGGCGAATGCAGGCGAGGATGCGCCAGTCGCTTGAGCTGATAGACGAAATCGGCGGCGACCAGCTCGCGGGTGCCGGTCTTCGGAAAATCCGGGATCGTGGCAACGCGGTCGATCAAGCCGTCCGGCAAGGGTGCGTAGGCCGGCCGACCCTGCGCATCCGTCGCAAACGCGGGATGCGGCTGATAGAGGATGCCCGGCCGAATGTGGACCTCATACACCGAATACGCAACATCGGTGGCTGGCGCATCGTCCGCCAGCCGGTTGCCGTCACGGCCGTAGCGCAACAGCGTCGGCATCTTCGCCGCAGCCCCCGGAATCACCTCGTAGGGCCGCTTCAGATAGTGATACTGCAGAGGCGGCTCGTAGATCTGATACAGAAACGTCGCCTCGTCCTCGGAATACGACTGCACCGGATCAAGGTGTTTGGGGCGGTTGGTGAAGGCCGAATAGAGGATGTTCTTGCCAGACTCGGCGGCCGGATACGGGTCGTTCCAGGCGCTGCCACAGCCGGACAACAGCACACCCGCCAAACCGGTCAGGAGCGCTCGCCGCACGACCGTCGTGCGTGCCGCCAAGCACCTGGCCGGAAAGGCATGGCCTGCGGCAAAACCGGCACGGCGCAGCGTATTCAGGAAGGCAAGGCGCAACTTGCGCAAACGAGCGAGCATGGGCGGCAGTTTAGCCGAAGCGGCGTCCGACAGGCATCCACCTGCGGCGGCATGCCTCCGGCGTTGTCGCTTCGGCTATAATTCGGCGATTGGCTCAATGGAGATTTGGAAAAAATGGGGCTTCTCGCAGGTAAACGGATTCTGGTCACGGGCTTGCTCAGCAATCGGTCGATTGCCTATGGCGTCGCCCGTGCGATGCACCGCGAAGGCGCAGAATTGGCATTCGCCTATCAGAACGACCGTTTCCAGGAACGCGTCAGCAAACTCGCCGCCGACTTCGGTAGCCAACTCATTCTGCCTTGCGATGTTCAGGAAGACTCGCAGGTTGACGACTTGTTCTCGCAGATCGGCGATGCCTGGGGCGGCATCGACAGCGTCGTGCATTCGATCGCCTACGCGCCCAGCGATGCATTGGAAGGCGACTTCCTCGAAGGTCTCTCGCGCGAAGCCTTCCGCATCTCCCAGGAGATCAGCGCCTACAGCTTCCCGGCCATGGCCAAGGCGGCACGCCCCTTGATGGCCGGACGCAACGGCTCCCTGCTCACCTTGTCCTACCTCGGCGCGGTGCGCACCATGCCGAACTACAACATCATGGGCCTGGCCAAGGCCAGCCTGGAAGCCTCGGTCCGCTATCTGGCGGCCTGTCTGGGCCCCGAAGGCACGCGCGTCAACGCAGTTTCCGCCGGCCCGATCAAGACCCTGGCGGCCTCGGGCATCGGCAGCTTCGGCAAGCTGCTCTCGTTCAACGAACGCAACGCACCCCTGCGGCGCAACGTCACCATCGACGAGGTCGGCAACGCGGCAGCGTTCCTGTGTTCCGACCTGGCCAGTGGCATCACCGGGGAAATCATGTACGTGGATGGCGGCTTCAATACAACCGCCCTCGGCAACCCCGACCAGGGCTGAACACCGCCTGGACAGGCCGACAACCGCAGCCTAGCGCTGCGGTTTTTTTGCCCCGAAGCACCGTCTGACGACATGCAGCAAAGAAAAAGGCCCCCGACGAGGAGGCCTTTTTTTGACGATACGGGCAAGCGCCGGGGCGCTATCACTCAACCATTGGAGTCGGTAGCCAAGGCCGCTGCATTGATCTTGACCGGATATTGCTCACGCAGGGTCGTCAGGAACGCGCGCAGATCCTGCGCCCCCATCAGTTGCGCATACTGCCCCGACACCGTCGCGATCCGCGGATCGGTCTCCGACAGCTCGGTCTTTTTCACGGCATCGACACGGAACAAGGCATACCCTGCCCCCGGCACTGCCACTCCGGTGTAGCCCGGCACTTTCTCCGACGACACGGCAAACACTGCGGCCATGGCATTTGGCGGCAACATGGGCAGGCCGCGCTGGAGCTTGATGGGCTCGCCCCATTTCAGCGCCGGCTTGTCGCCCTTTTCGAGGGCGGCCAATTGCGCCGCCCCTGCCTGCGCCGCCGCCTCGGCCGCCAGTTTCTGGCGCAGCTGCGATTCGACCTCCGATTTCACTTCATCAAAGTCGCGCTGCCGCGCTGGTTCATGGGCCGTAACGCGTGCGGCGACAATCGTATTGTTGCCCACGTCGATCGCATCGGTGTTGTGCTTGTCCGTGATTGCTGCGGGCGAAAACACCGCCTCCACCAAAGCCGGCGACTCAAATCCTGCCAGCGTGGTAGCGCCTTGCTCGACCCAGTCGTCCGTGGTGCGGACCTTGAGACCAAACTGATTTGCCGCCGGCTCGAGCGAATCAGGCTGCTCATACACGAGGTTGGCAAACTGCTCGGCCGACTCGGCAAACCGACGACTGGCGGCGCGCTCCCGAACCGCGGCTTCGATACGCGGCCGGGCCTCTTCGAAGGTCGGGATGGTGGCCTTGCGGATTTCATCCACGCGGATGATATGGAAGCCGAAATCGGAGCGTACCAAACCGCTCACTTCGCCGACCTGCAGCGCAAAGGCCGCATCCTCGAAAGGCTTCAGCATGGCGCCACGGGCGAAGAAACCCAGATCGCCGCCGTTGGCCGCGGAGCCCGGATCGTCCGATGCCGACTTGGCCAGTTCGGCAAAGCGCGACGGATCGGCCTTGATCTGCGCCAGCAGGCCCTCCGCCTTCTGTTTGGCGGCAGCCACGTCCGCTTCCGAAGCATCTGCTGCCACCTGAACCAGAATGTGCCGAGCCTTGCGCTCTTCCGGCGAACCCAGGGTGGCCTTTGTCTGCTCATACTCGGCACGCAGCTCGTCGTCGGAGACCGTGACCTGGTCCTTGAGCGAATCGGCGCTCAACACGACGTAGGCCACTTTGACCCGTGCAGGCACGGCATACGAGGCCTTGTTGGCTTCATAGTGCGCCTTGAGCGCATCGGCAGACACCTCGACCGAGGACAGATAGGCCGCCGGCTCGAAGCGAACCATGTGCACGGTCCGCTCTTCGAGTTGGGCCGACAGCACGCGCATCACGGCGGATCGGGGCACCAGCGAGGCCTCGCCCATCGCGCTGAGCACCTGCTGATAGGCCAGCTCGCCCCGGAGACGCTCCTGGAAGCCCAGCTCGTTCATCCCCTGGCTACGCAGCACGGCCTGATAGCGGGCATTGGAGAACTGCCCGTCATCCTGAAACGCCGGAATGTTCGCGATCGTTTCGCGCAGCTGCGCATCCGATACCGACATCCGATGCTCGCTCGCAAACAAGGAAAGCAAACGCTGATTGACCAGGTTGTCGAGCACGGCGCGCCGGAACAGCGGATCTTCGAAGGTCGCCGAATCGACCGGCGTTTCGCTGCTGGCCCGGATTCTGTCCTGCTGTTCCCTCAGGGCCTGCTCGAACTCGTAGGTCGAGATCGGCGAGCCGCCGACGGTCGCGACCTCGCCGGCCGCGCCTCGATCGCTGAGATAGGACTCGATGCCGAAGAACCCGAAAGTGACCGAAATCAGGACCAGGATGACTTGCGCGACGCGCTTGTTGTTTCGAACTGCCTCAAACATGTGGATAGCCAAGTAGAGCGTTGAAAGGCGGATGATATCGCGCCAGCGAACAGATCAAAAAAAAGGCGAACACAATGCTCGCCTTTTGGTCGGTCTGGCGGAGTGGACGGGGCTCGAACCCGCGACCCCCGGCGTGACAGGCCGGTATTCTAACCAACTGAACTACCACTCCGCTGCGCGCTGGTGGGTGCTGACGGGCTCGAACCGCCGACATTCGCCTTGTAAGGGCGACGCTCTACCAACTGAGCTAAGCACCCGCGCCCGGGCGCTGACGCCCGAAAACGCGCTAGTTTACTGTATCTTTCAGGGCTTTGCCAGCGCGGAACTTCGGCACCTTGGCCGACTTGATCTTGATCGCTGCGCCGGTGCGCGGATTGCGCCCGGTGCGGGCCGCGCGTTTGCCCACATAGAACGTGCCGAATCCAACGAGTGTTACCGTACCGCCCTTTTTCAACGCTTTAGAAACGGCCCCGATCGTAGCGTCCAGCGCCCGACCCGCTGCCGCTTTGGACAGATCTGCCTCATCGGCAATTTGATCGATCAGTTCGGATTTATTCACGGATGTCCCCTTTCGTTCTTCGGTGTGAGCAACGACCGTATCTTCGCCCATGGCGGCGCGGTTTGGCGGAAGTGCAAGCGGGTAACGCAGGGGTTTTATAGCGTGGGCTTTTTGCGACTGTCAAGCCGCGGTGCAGCGTGATCGTGCACGACAAAACGGCCGCAAAGCGGCCGTTTTGTCTGCATCGGACGTTCAGTGCGCCCGGAGGTTCTTGGCGTCGGCAGGCTTTTCAGCCTCCGGCACGCTGGAACTTCCGTCGGCCGAGGCCGGCGGCAGGGGCTCCGGCCGGCGCTCCAGCGCATGCTCGAGCACCTGATCGATCCAGCGTACCGGCACGATCTCCAGCGCATTCTTGATGTTGTCCGGCATCTCGGACAGATCCTTGACGTTCTCTTCAGGGATCAGCGCCTTCTTGATGCCACCGCGGACCGCAGCCAGCAGCTTTTCCTTGAGACCGCCGATCGGCAGCACTTCGCCGCGCAGCGTGATCTCGCCGGTCATGGCCACATCGCAACGCACTGGAATCCCGGTCAGCGCGGACACCATGGCGGTGGTGATCGCCCCGCCGGCGGACGGACCGTCTTTCGGAATCGCACCTTCCGGCAAGTGGATGTGCAGATCGCTCTTCTGATAGAAGTCCTCGGCAATGCCCAAGGAACGCGCCCGGCGGCGAACCACCGACAAGGCCGCCTGGATCGACTCCTGCATCACCTCGCCCAGCTTGCCGGTATTGACCACCTTGCCCTTGCCCGGCAGCACCACGGCTTCGACGGTCAGCAACTCGCCGCCGACTTCGGTCCACGCCAGCCCCGTCACCTGGCCGATCTGGTTTTCCTTCTCGGCCACGCCGAAGTTGTAACGGCGAACGCCCAGATACTTGTCGAGATTCTTGTTGTTGACGACGATTTTCGTCGACCGCTTGCGCAGCACCAAGGCGCGCACCACCTTGCGGCAAATCTTGGAGACTTCCCGCTCGAGGCTGCGCACACCCGCCTCGCGGGTGTAGTAGCGAATGGTGTCACGCAGGGCATCTTCGGTGATCGACACTTCAGTCTTCTTCAGGCCGTTGGCGCTCAACTGCTTCGGCACCAGATAACGCTGCGCGATATTGACCTTCTCGTCTTCCGTGTACCCGGACAGGCGGATCACTTCCATCCGGTCGAGCAGCGCGGCCGGGATGTTCAGCGTGTTGGCAGTGGCCACGAACATGACGTCGGACAGATCGTATTCGACCTCGACGTAGTGATCGACAAAGGTCGAATTCTGCTCGGGATCGAGCACTTCGAGCAGCGCCGATGACGGGTCGCCGCGGAAGTCCTGCCCCATCTTGTCGACTTCGTCGAGGAGGAACAAGGGATTGCGCACGGCCACCTTGGTCATGTTCTGCAGGATCTTGCCCGGCATGGAACCGATGTAGGTGCGGCGATGGCCCCGGATCTCGGCCTCATCGCGCACACCGCCGAGCGACATGCGCACGAACTTCCGGTTGGTCGCCCGCGCGATCGACTGCCCCAGAGAGGTCTTGCCAACGCCCGGAGGGCCGACCAGGCAGAGGATCGGCGCCTTGAGCTTGTCGACACGCTGCTGGACCGCCAGATACTCGACGATGCGTTCTTTGACCTTTTCAAGACCGTAGTGCTCCTTGTCGAGCACCTTCTCAGCATCTTGCAGATCCTTGTGGATGCGCGAACGCTTCTTCCACGGCAGGCCGATGAGCGTCTCGATGTAGTTGCGCACTACCGTCGCCTCGGCCGACATGGGCGACATCAGGCGCAGCTTCTTCAATTCGCTGTTCGCTTTGGTGACCGCCTCTTTGCTCATCCCGGCGGACTTGATCTTGCGATCGAGCTCTTCGAGATCGGCGCCGTCTTCGCCCTCGCCCAACTCCTTCTGGATCGCCTTGACCTGCTCGTTCAGGTAGTACTCGCGCTGGGATTTCTCCATCTGGCGCTTGACGCGCCCGCGGATGCGCTTTTCCACCTGCAGGATATCGAGCTCAGACTCAAGCTGGGTCAGCAGGCGCTCAAGGCGCTCTGCAGCATCGAACATCTCGAGTACTTCCTGCTTCTGCTCGAGCTTGAGCGGCAGGTGCGCGGCGATGGTATCGGCAAGCCGCCCGGGCTCCTCGATGCCGCCCAGCGAGGTGAGGATCTCCGGCGGGATCTTCTTGTTCAGTTTCACGTACTGATCGAACTGGGCGATGATCGCGCGGCGCATGGCCTCGACTTCGTGCGAAGCCACTTCACGCACGGGAATCGGTGTCGCCTTGGCGGTGAACACACCGTCGAGATCCATCACCGAATCCAGATGGGCGCGCTGAACGCCCTCGACCAGCACCTTGATGGTGCCGTCGGGCAGCTTGAGCATCTGCAGGATATTGGCGACACAACCCGTGTCGTAAAGATCCTCCGCCCCCGGCTCATCCTGGGCCGCGGATTTCTGGGCGACAAGCAGAATGCTCTTGGCGCCTTCCATGGCCATTTCGAGCGCTTTGATTGACTTTGGGCGTCCCACGAACAACGGGATCACCATGTGGGGGAAGACCACCACATCACGCAGAGGCAGGAGCGGAAGCTCCATCTGCGCCTGCGGCAACTCCTGGGTGCCAGACATGATTTTTCCTTCAGAAAGGGATCACGGGCCCAGATGGGGGCCCGTAATTCAAATTCAAGACAGCAACCCCGAAATCAGTTGGAGCCTGCGACCTTCTGCTGATCCGCAAAAATCAGAATCGGTTGGGCACTGCCTTCGATGGCACCTTCGTCGATCACGATCTTTTCGACATTTTCCATCGTCGGCAAGTCGTACATCACGTCAAGCAGTGTTGCTTCGAGAATGGAGCGCAATCCCCGGGCACCGGTCTTCCGCTTCAGGGCACGACGTGCAATGGCACGCAGCGCGGCTTCGCGGAACTCCAGATCGACGCCTTCCATGGAGAACAGCTTGGCGTACTGCTTGACCAGGGCGTTCTTCGGCTCGGTGAGGATCTTGACCAATGCTTCCTCGTCGAGTTCCTGCAGGCTTGCCACCACCGGCAGTCGACCGACGAACTCGGGAATCAGGCCGAACTTGACCAGATCTTCCGGCTCGACCTGCAGCAGCGTCTCGGACGCCGGCTTGCCTTCGCGGCTACGCACTTCGGCACCGAAGCCGATGCCGGCCTGCTCGGTGCGATCGCGAATCACCCGCTCCAGCCCATCGAACGCCCCACCGCAAATGAACAGGATATTGGTGGTGTCGATCTGGACGAAGTCCTGGTTGGGATGCTTGCGTCCGCCCTGCGGCGGCACGGCGGCCACCGTGCCTTCGATCAGCTTGAGCAAGGCCTGCTGCACGCCCTCACCCGACACGTCGCGGGTGATCGAGGGGTTGTCGGACTTGCGCGAGATCTTGTCGATTTCGTCAATGTAAACAATGCCGCGCTGGGCCTTGTCGACATCGTAATCGCACTTTTGCAGCAGCTTCTGGATGATGTTTTCGACATCTTCGCCAACATAGCCTGCTTCGGTCAGCGTGGTGGCATCGGCCATCACGAAGGGCACGTTCAGCAAGCGGGCGAGGGTCTGGGCCAACAGCGTCTTGCCCGAACCGGTCGGGCCGACGAGCAGGATGTTGCTCTTGGCCAGCTCGACATCGTCCTTGGTGGCTTCGAGATGCTTCAGGCGCTTGTAGTGGTTGTAGACCGCCACGGCCAGAATCCGCTTGGCCTTCGACTGACCGACCACGTACTGGTTGAGGATCTCGAAGATCTCCAGCGGCGTGGGAAGATCGGTTCGGCTCTCGTCGCTGCCGTGGTCACCCGCCAGTTCATCGCGGATGATGTCGTTGCACAACTCGATGCACTCATCGCAGATGAAAACGGACGGGCCGGCAATGAGCTTGCGCACTTCATGCTGGCTCTTGCCGCAAAACGAGCAGTACAGGAGCTTTTCGCCGCCCGTTTTCTTCTCTGTCATAACACTCTCTCGTTGGCGCTCAGGCCGTATCGGCCCGGCTGGTCAGAACCTTGTCGACGATACCGTAGCGCGTCGCCTCTTCTGCCGACATGAAATTGTCGCGATCGGTGTCACGCTCGACCTGCTCGATGCTCTGACCGGTGTGATTGGCCAGCATGGCATTGAGGCGCCCGCGCAAGGTCAGGATTTCCCGTGCGTGGATCTCGATGTCCGATGCCTGCCCCTGGAAACCACCCAACGGCTGGTGGATCATGACGCGGGAGTTGGGCAGGCAGTACCGCTTGCCCTTGGCCCCCGCCGCCAGCAGAAAGGCGCCCATGCTGGCCGCCTGGCCGATGCACAGCGTGCTGACATTCGGCTTGACGAACTGCATGGTGTCATAGATCGCCATGCCGGCGGTCACCGACCCGCCCGGCGAATTGATGTAGAAATAGATGTCCTTGTCCGGATTCTCGGACTCAAGGAAGAGCATCTGCGCCACGATCAGGTTGGCGGTCACATCATTGACCGGCCCCACCAGAAACACCACACGCTCCTTGAGCAGGCGCGAGTAGATGTCGTAGGCGCGCTCGCCGCGACCGCTTTGCTCGATGACCATCGGCACCAAGCCGAGGCCGACGGGATTCCAATCACTGATCATTGTCGTGGCCGAATGTTGTGTTGTCGGGTGCCCGACGTTGATCATGCCGTAGCGCCCATGAGTTCGTCAAAGCCGACAGCCTTGTCTTCAGTCTTGGCGTTGCTGAGCACCCAGTCAACCGCATTCTCTTCGATCACCAGCGCTTCGGCCTGAGCCATGCGCTGCGGCTGGCTGTAGTACCAGTCGATGACTTCCTTCGGATCTTCGTAGCTCTGAGCGAAATCTTCGATCAGGCCGCGGATCTGCTCGGGCTTGGCGTGCAGATCCTTGGCGCTGACCAGCTCGGCGAGCACCAGACCCAGCTTGACGCGGCGCTCGGCCTGCTCGGTGAACCAGTCGGCAGACACCGGCAAGTCCTTGGTCTGCATGCCGCGCGCTTCCATGTCGCGGCGGGCGTTTTCGGCCAGCTGCTCGGCTTCGCGGGAGACCAGCGCCTTGGGCACGTCGATCGGGTTCGCCGCGAGCAGCGCGTCCATGGCCTGCTCCTTGATGCGCGACTTGATGCGGCGGCTGACTTCGCGCTCCAGGTTGGCTTTGACTTCGTCACGCATCTTGGCGACGTCGCCGTCGGCCACGCCGAGCGACTTGGCGAACTCGGCATCGATCTCGGGCAGCTTGGCCGCGCCGACTTCCTTGACCGTGATCTCGAACTCGACGGTCTGGCCGGCGAGATTCGCCGCGTGGTAGTCCTCGGGGAAGGTCATGTTGAAGGTCTTGGTCTCACCGGCCTTGAGGCCGTCGACCGCTTCTTCGAAATCCTTGAGCATGCTGCCGGCGCCGATCACGAACGGGAAGTCGGTGGCCTGACCGCCTTCGAACACCTCGCCATCCTTGCGGCCGGTGAAATCGATCACCACGCGGTCGTCGGCGGCCGCGGCACGCTCGACCGTTTCATACTCGGTGCGCTGCTTGCGCAGCACGTCGATGGTCTTGTCGATTTCCGCGTCGCCGACGCTCAGCACCGGGCGCTCGATGGCCTTGTCGCTCACATCGCCCAGGGTGATCTCCGGGTACACCTCGAACACGGCGGTAAAGGCCATCACGCCCTCGCCCGCGTCGACTTTCGGCTCGATGCGCGGCTGGCCGGCCACGCGCAGCTTCTCTTCCTGCACCTTCTGTGCAAAGGCCTTCTCAAGCGCCGTGCCGATGGCTTCGGAGCGCGCCTGACCGCCGTAGTTCTGCTCGATCATCTTGAGCGGCACCTTTCCAGGACGGAAGCCCGGCATTTTCACGGTGCGACCGAGGTGCTTGAGTCGTGCCTGAACTTCCTGCTCGACGGCCTCCTTGGCAACCGTGATGTCGATGCGGCGTTCGAGGGCGTTGGTGGTTTCCTGGTTGGTTTGCATGAACATTCCCGACTTAATGACCGGCGCGCTGCGGCCCTTTGGCCCTGCGCGCACGCTACGTTGAGTGAAGACAAACGGTAAGTTTATCACAGGGGTTCGCAAGATCTGTGCATCGTCGACAGACGCTCGCGGCCGGCCGCGGCAGCACCACGACACGGTCACAAGAAACCCTGAAAAAGCCGGAACAAACGGGGAACCCCGTGACTCATTTCCTCCTCAGAACCATGGAAACGCGGAAACTAAATGCCACGCTGATGGCATCAAGCTGCAAACGACGCTGCCGTTAGCCATACTGAGGGCAGCCCTGTCGCGATCGACCGGCACCCCACCGCACCGCAACAGTGGTACACAGCAGGAGACCTGAAATGAGCATCTTCAACGCCTATCAAGCCCGGTTTGAAGCGACACGCGAAGAAGAGATGTCGCTTCAGGACTACCTCGAACTGTGCCGCAGCGACCCCGGCGCCTATGCGACAGCGGCCGAGCGCCTGCTGATGGCAATCGGCGAGCCGGAGTTTGTCGACACCCGCGACGATCCCCGGCTGTCACGGATCTTTTCCAACAAGATGCTCAAGCGCTATCCGGCCTTCCCCGAGTTCTACGGGATGGAAGAGGCGATCGAGAACATCGTCTCCTACTTCCGCCACGCGGCGCAGGGGCTGGAGGAGAAGAAGCAGATCCTCTATCTGCTCGGGCCGGTCGGCGGCGGCAAATCGTCGCTGGCCGAGCGGCTCAAGGCGCTGATGGAGCATGTGCCGTTCTACGCGATCAAGGACTCGCCGGTGCACGAGTCGCCGCTCGGTCTGTTCAAGCCCGAGGAAGACGGCAAGCTGCTGGAAGACGACTTCGGCATCCCGACGCGCTACCTGAACTCCATCATGAGTCCGTGGGCGGTCAAGCGCCTGCACGAGTTCGGCGGCGACATCACCAAGTTTCGGGTGGTCAAGCTGCGCCCGTCGGTGCTGCGCCAGATCGCCGTTGCCAAGACCGAGCCCGGCGACGAGAACAACCAGGACATCTCCTCGCTGGTCGGCAAGGTCGACATCCGCAAGCTCGAAGCGCACTCGCAGGACGATCCGGATGCCTACAGCTATTCCGGCGGCCTGTGCCTGGCCAACCGTGGCCTGCTCGAGTTCGTCGAGATGTTCAAGGCGCCGATCAAGGTGCTGCACCCGCTGCTGACCGCCACCCAGGAAGGCAACTACAAGGGCACCGAAGGCTTCGGCGCGATTCCCTTCGACGGCATCATCATGGCCCACTCGAACGAGTCGGAATGGGCCGCCTTCAAGAACAACAAGAACAACGAAGCCTTCCTCGACCGTATCTACACCGTCAAGGTGCCCTATTGCCTGCGGGTATCGGACGAGATCCGCATCTACGAGAAGCTGCTGCGCGAGAGCTCGCTGTCGCAGGCGCCCTGCGCGCCGGACACGCTGCGCATGATGGCGCAGTTCGCCATCCTGTCGCGCCTCAAGGATCCGGAGAATTCCAGCATCTATTCGAAGATGCGCATCTACGACGGCGAAAGCCTCAAGGACACCGACCCCAAGGCCAAGTCCTACCAGGAGTATCGCGACTACGCCGGCGTCAATGAAGGCATGAGCGGGCTGTCGACGCGCTTTGCCTTCAAGGTGTTGTCGCGCGTCTTCAACTTCGACCACCGTGAAGTCGCCGCCAACCCGGTGCACCTCATGTATGTGCTCGAACAGCAGATCGAACAGGAGCAGTTTCCGCAGGAGGTCGAAGATCGCTACCGCGCCTTCATCAAGGAGTTCCTGGCGGCGCACTACGCGGAGTTCATCGGCAAGGAAATCCAGACCGCCTACCTCGAGAGCTACTCCGAGTACGGTCAGAACATCTTCGACCGCTATGTCACCTATGCCGACTTCTGGATCCAGGACCAGGAATTCCGCGATCCGAACACCGGTGAGATCCTCGATCGCAATGCCCTGAACGACGAACTCGAGAAGATCGAGAAGCCGGCCGGCATCAGCAACCCGAAAGACTTCCGCAACGAGGTGGTCAACTTCGTGCTGCGTGCCCGCGCCCAGAACGCCGGCAAGAATCCGAGCTGGACCAGCTACGAGAAGCTGCGCGCGGTGATCGAGAAGAAGATGTTCTCCAACACCGAGGACCTGCTGCCGGTCATCAGCTTCAACGCCAAGGCCAGCGCCGACGAACAGCGCAAGCACCAGGATTTCGTCAACCGCATGATCGAAAAGGGCTACACCGAGAAGCAGGTGCGTCTGCTGTGCGAGTGGTATCTGCGCGTCCGCAAATCCTCGTAATCCGATGAGCCGCCGTCCTCCGACGGCGGGCCATCTGCTGCGTTCAAAAGGGGAGGACGATGGTCCGGATCATCGACCGACGTTTCGACAGCAAGAAGAAGAGCACCGCCAACCGGCAGCGCTTCATGCGCCGCTTCAAGCGGCAGATTCGCCGTGCCGTCGCCGACGCCATCGACGGGCGCTCGATTCGCGATCTCGAAAGTGGCGAGGAAATCTCGATCCCTGCCAAAGATCTGTCCGAGCCGAGCTTTCAGCATGGGCGTGAAGGCGTGTGGGAGCAGGTATTCACCGGCAATGATCGATTCGCCTCCGGCGATGCCATCGACCGCCCGCTCGGCGGCGGGGGTGGCGGCGGAAGCGGTGGTGGCGCCTCGAACGAGGGCGAGAGCGAAGACGATTTCGTCTTCCAGCTCTCTCGCGACGAGTTCCTCGATGTCTTCTTCGACGACCTCGCCCTGCCCAACCTGGTGCGTACTGAGCTGGCCAAGCTGACCGAGTTCAAGACCCAGCGCGCCGGCTTCACTTCCGACGGGGTGCCAACCAACATCAACGTGGTGCGCTCGCTGCGCGGCGCCCTCGGCCGCCGCAAGGCGCTGGGCGCGCCGCTGGCCGCGCGGGTCCGCGAGATCGACGAACAGATCGCGGCGTTCGAGGAAGACGCCTCGAACCATGTCGATGAGTTGCGT
The DNA here is from genome assembly GCF_018524365.1 of Denitromonas iodatirespirans. GTDB lineage: Bacteria > Pseudomonadota > Gammaproteobacteria > Burkholderiales > Rhodocyclaceae > Nitrogeniibacter > Nitrogeniibacter iodatirespirans. The sequence goes on along the minus strand of NZ_JAEKFT010000008.1, from coordinate 146,234 downwards.
GAATTGCGCGAAGAGCGCTCGCGCTTGTTGATCCGCATCGAAGCCATCCCCTTCATCGACAGCTTCGATCTGCGCTACAACAACCGCATCCGCATCCCCAAGCCCATCACCCAGGCGGTCATGTTCTGCGTGATGGACGTCTCCGGCTCGATGGACGAGCAAAAAAAGGCCACCGCCAAGCGCTTTTTCATGCTGCTCTACCTGTTCCTGCGCCGGAACTACGAACACATCGACGTGGTGTTCATCCGCCACCACACCATCGCCAAGGAAGTGAACGAAGACGAGTTCTTCCACTCCCGGGAATCCGGCGGCACCGTCGTCTCCAGCGCGCTGCGCCTGATGACCGACATCGTGCGCGACCGCTATCCGCCCGGCGCCTGGAACGTCTATGGCGCCCAGGCCTCGGACGGCGACAACTGGGACAACGACTCGCCCATCTGCTACCAGATCCTCGACGAAGAGCTGCTCGGCCTGTGCCGCTACTTTGCTTACATCGAGATCACCACGGGCGAAGCACAAAATCTGTGGCGTCAGTACGAAGGCCTGACCGCGAGCCATCCGAATTTCGCCCTGCAGCGCATCGAATCGCATGAGGACATCTACCCGGTCTTCCGCGAGCTGTTCAAGAAGGAGTCGGTATGAGCGAGACCGTCACCGAGCGCCAGACACTGCCCAGCGGCGCCGAATGGACCTTCGAAGCGATCGGCCTGTACCACACGGAAATCGCCCGGGTGGCGGCCGACTACAAGCTCGACACCTATCCGGTGCAGATCGAGATGATCACCTCCGAGCAGATGATGGACGCCTATGCCGCGGTGGGCATGCCCGTCAACTACCATCACTGGAGTTTCGGCAAGCAGTTCCTGGCCACCGAAAAGCGCTACAAGCGCGGCCAGATGGGCCTGGCCTACGAGATCGTGATCAACTCCGATCCGTGCATCGCCTATCTCATGGAAGAGAACACCATGACCATGCAGGCGCTGGTCATCGCCCATGCCGCCTACGGCCACAACGCCTTCTTCAAGGGCAACTACCTGTTCCGCACCTGGACCAGCCCGGACGCGATCATCGACTACCTGATCTTCGCCCGTAACTACATCGCGCAGTGCGAAGAGCGCCATGGGGTCGATGCCGTCGAAGAGCTGCTCGACTCCTGCCATGCCCTGATGAATGTCGGCGTCGACCGCTACAAGCGCCCGCCCAAGCTCTCGCTGGCCAAGGAGCAGGCCCGCCAGAGCGAACGCGAAAGCTATCTGCAAAGCCAGGTGAACGAACTGTGGCGCACGCTGCCGATACGCGAGACCGAAGAGACACAGAAGAAGCCCACCCGTTTCCCGCCCGAGCCACAGGAAAACATCCTCTATTTCATCGAAAAGCATGCCCCGCTGCTCGAACCCTGGCAGCGCGAGATCGTGCGCATCGTGCGCAAGGTGGCACAGTATTTCTTCCCGCAGCGCCAGACCCAGGTCATGAACGAAGGCTGGGCCAGTTTCTGGCACTACACCCTGCTCAATACGCTCTACGACGAGGGGCTGCTGGCCGACAGCTTCATGATGGAGTTCCTGCACAGCCACTCCAGCGTGATGTACCAGCCCAACTACAACGACCCCTGGTACAACGGCATCAACCCGTACGCGCTCGGCTTCGCCATGTGGCAGGACATCAAGCGCATCTGCGAACACCCCACCGACGAAGATCGCGCGTGGTTCCCCGACATCGCCGGCTCGCCCTGGCTCGAAACCTTCGATTTCGCCATGCGCAACTTCAAGGACGAGAGCTTCATCGCCCAGTTCCTCTCGCCACGCCTGATGCGGTCCTTCAAGCTGTTCGCGGTCCAGGACGATGACGAAAAGAACAAGCTCTTCGTCTCCGCCATCCATGAAGAACGCGGCTACCGCGAGCTGCGCGAGCGCCTCTCCAACCAGTACAACCTCGGCTGCCGCGAACCCAACATCCAGGTGTGGAACGTCGATTTTCGCGGCGACCGCTCGCTCACCCTGCGCTATCAACCCTACAACCGTCGCCCCCTGGGCAAGAACGTCGAAGAGGTCATGAAGCACCTGGCCCGCCTGTGGGGCTTCACGGTCCGCGTGGAAACCGTCCAGCCCGACGGCAGCGCCAAGCTGACCTACGAATGCCGCAAGGAAAAGCGGCGCAGCGATCACAAGAACCACAACGACGAGCACGCGTAGTCCGGCGCCGCCCTAGTCGCCGACGCAGGGCTAAAGCCCGGTTGGCGACAGACGTTAATTCGGCCATGATGCATCCCTGTGCCGCAGGTACCATCAGCCGTCACCGAATAGGGGTTCGCCATGTCCACGTCGCTTGAAATCCAGTCCGAAGATCCGTTTGAAAACGCGCTCGAGGCCTTCTCCCGCACGGTCGAGCACGACCTGGCCAGCCGACAGCTCACGTTTCCCACCTTTCTGGATCTGACCATCCGCATCAAGCGGGTGTGCGACGACGCCCAAGCCTCGCTCGACGACATCATCCGCGTCATCCGGGCCGACCCGCTGCTCAGCGCGCGCATCATCCGGCTGGCCAACTCGGTCGCCCTCAACCCCTACAGCCGCTCCTTCACGTCCATCGCCGAGGCGGTTCGCCGGGTCGGTCTGGTCAACGTCCGCTCGCTGGCCTATGCCGTTGCCACCGAACAACTGGCCGCCGAAGCGCGCAGCGCCGATGCCCGCCTGGTGGCCTCCGGCCTGTGGATGCACACCATCGACGTGGCCGCCTGGTCGTATGCCATCACGCGCCACCTGCGCACCGGCGACCCCGACACCGCCCTGTTCGCCGGCATGCTCTCCAGCATCGGCCAGTTCTACCTGCTGGCCCGCTCGACAGCCCACCCCGAGCTGGAAAAAGATCTGAACCGACTGGGCGAATTCATCGGACTGTGGCACGAGCCGGTCAGCCGAGCGCTGCTGACCGCCCTCGACATGCCGCCGGCGGTCACCGCCATTTTCGACGAAGGCGACCCCTATGGCGGGCAATGGCCGCCGGCCGAATTGCGCGACATCTTCTTTCTCGCCAGCCTGTCCGCCGAAACCCCCAACCCCTTCCTGCGCTACAGCGCATCGTCCAAGCAGGCCCTGCTCGAAGCGTCCACCCGCAACGTCCCGACCGATCAGCTGTCCTTGCTGCGCAGCGAAGCCTGCGACACCCGCAACGGCCTGCTCGCCGCGCTGCGCGGTTGAACGTTCGCCGAAGCACGCCGCGTGTATAATCCGCGGCGCGCCGGCAACGGCGCACCACCTCGCGAGGGTGGCGGAATTGGTAGACGCACTGGATTTAGGTTCCAGCGCCTAACGGCGTGAGGGTTCGAGTCCCTCCTCTCGCACCAGCTTTTCCTCACTGCGTGCAGGCATGCCGGTCGATCACTACGAGAATTTTCCCGTCGCATCGTTCCTGCTGCCTGCCCGACTGCGCGAACCGGTCGAGGCCATCTATGCCTTCGCCCGCAGCGCCGACGACATCGCCGACGAAGGCGACGCCGCGCCGGCCGAACGCCTGGCCCAGCTGGACGACTACCGGCGCGCGCTGCACACCATCGAACAAGGCGAACCGACCGACGACCCGATATTCACCCGGCTCGCCGCCAACATCGCGGCCCACGATCTGCCGCTCCAGCCCTTCCGCGACCTGCTCGACGCCTTCAGCCAGGATGTGGTCAAGACGCGCTACGCCGACTACACCGAACTGCTCGACTACTGCCGCCGCTCCGCCAACCCGGTCGGCCGCCTGCTGCTGAGGCTGTACCGGGCCGACAGCGAAGCGCACTTGGCTATGTCCGACGCCATCTGCTCCAGCCTGCAGCTGATCAACTTCTGGCAGGACGTAGCCATCGACTGGCAAAAATCCCGCATCTACCTGCCGGCCGACGACATGCGCCGCCACGGCGTCACCGACACTCACCTGGCCGAGCAGCGGGTCGACGACGCCTGGCGGGCGCTGATGCGCTTTCAGGTCGACCGCGCCCGCGCGCTGATGCACCGCGGCGCACCGCTGGCGCAAGCCCTGCCCGGGCGCATCGGCTGGGAGTTGCGGTTGATCGTCCTCGGCGGCCTGCGTATCCTCCAGCGCATCGAAGCGGTCGGCTACGATGTCTTCCGCCACCGCCCCACCCTCGGCAAGCGCGATGCCGCCGGGCTGGCCCTCGCTGCGCTCAACTTCTCCGCGAACACACGATGACCCCCCACGAGTACTGCCAGCAAAAGGCCGCGGCCAGCGGTTCGAGTTTCTACTACAGCTTCCTTTTCCTGCCGCTCGAACGCCGGCAGGCCATCATGGCGCTGTACGCCTTTTGCCGCGAAGTGGACGATGTCGTCGACGAATGCCACGACCCCTCCATCGCCCACAGCAAGCTCGACTGGTGGCGCGCCGAAGTGCAGCGCATCGACCGCGGCGAAGCCACCCACCCGGTCGGCCTCGCGCTGGCCGACGTGCGCCAGCGGGTCAGCCTGCCCGACGAACAGCTGCTCGAAATCATCGACGGCATGCAGATGGACCTCACCCAGACGCGCTACCTCGACTTCAAGAACCTGCGCCTCTACTGCTACCGCGTCGCCAGCGTGGTCGGCCTGCTCGCTGCCGAGATCTTCGGCTACCAGGACCGCCAGACGCTCAAGTACGCCCACGACCTGGGCCTCGCCTTCCAGCTCACCAACATCATCCGCGATGTCGGCGAAGACGCCCGGCGCGGGCGCATCTATCTGCCCATCGAAGACCTGCAGCGCTTCAACGTACCCGCCGCCGACATCCTCGAAGGCCGCCACTCCGACAACTTCCGCGCCCTCATGCAGTTCCAGACCGAGCGCGCCATCGGCTACTACGAGCAGGCCATGGCCCAGTTGCCGGCCATCGACCGCAAGGCCCAGCGCCCTGGCCTGATCATGGCCGCCATCTACCGCACCCTGCTCGACGAAATCGCCCGCGACGGCTTCCTGGTGCTCGACCGGCGCACGGCGCTCACCCCGCTGCGCAAGCTGTGGATCGCCACCCGCACTTGGCTCAAATACTGAATGGTCCGACCCGCCCGCCCCGACGCCCCGCAGGTCGCCATCATCGGCGGCGGCTATGCCGGCATGGCCTGCGCGGTCGAACTCGTGCGCAAGGGCGCGCGAGTCGCCGTCTTCGAGCGCGCCGCGGTGCTCGGTGGGCGCGCCCGGCTGGTCCAGAAGGACGACTTGGCGGTCGACAACGGCCAGCACCTGCTGATCGGCGCCTACACCGAGACCCTGCGCCTGCTGCGCCATGTCGGTGTACGCCCCTCGGCCTTGTACAGCGCCCCGCTCGATCTCTACTACCCCGGCAAGTTCCGCCTCACGGCGGCCGCACTGCCCGCCCCGCTGCACCTGGCCGTCGGCCTGCTGCGCGCCCAAGGCATGGACTGGTCCGAACGGCGCGCCTGCCTGCGCTTCATCCAGCACCTCAAGGCCCAGCGCTTCCGCCTGCCGGTACATCTCACCGTCAGCCAGTTGCTCGACAATGCCACCCAGCCCGAACGCCTGCGCCGCTTCCTGTGGGAGCCGCTGTGCGTCGCCGCGCTCAACACCCCGGTGGCCGAAGCCTCGGCGCGCGTCTTCGCCAACGTCCTGCGCGACACCCTGGCCGCCGGCGCCTCGGCCTGCGAACTGCTCATTTCGAAAGTCGACCTGTCGGAGCTGTTCCCGGTACCCGCCGCGCGCTGGCTCGGTCGCAACGGCGGGCAGGTCTATGTGACAGAAGCGATCACCCGGATCGAGGCCGACGGCCCGCGCTATCGCCTTGATGGCGATCCGGTGTCGGCGCGCCGTTTCGACCATGTCGTGATCGCCACCGCGCCCTACCACGCCCCCGATCTGCTCGCCCCCTTCGCCGCACTCGCCCCGCTGGTCGACGCGATCAAGGCCCTGCCCTACGAGCCGATCCTCACCACCTACCTGCAATACGACGACAGCGTCCGCCTGCCCGCCGCCATGATCGGCGCCGAAGGCGGCCTCGCCCAATGGTTCTTCGACCGCGGCCAGACCGGCGGCCCGGCCGGCCTCATTGCCGCCGTCATCAGCGCCCGCGGCCCGCATCTGGACATCCCCAAGCACGAAGTCGAACTGGCGATTCACAACGAACTCGAAGCCCTGCTCGACCGCCGCCTGCCGCCCGCCGAGCACATCCTCACCATCACCGAAAAACGCGCCACCTTCGCCTGCCGCCCGCAACTGGCGCGCCCGGGCGTGCAGACCGCGCAGCGCGGTATCTGGTTGGCGGGGGACTATGTCGAGGGGCCGTATCCGGCGACGATCGAAGGCGCGGTGCGAGCGGGCGTCAGCTGTGCGCAGGCGATTCGACCCCGCCCGTGACATCGCAGCCGTCACAAGCCGAGTGAAGAGGCGGCTCGTCAACCTTCAGACGTCTATTCACGCACCGCCGACGAAACACCAATGCCAGGGCTCATACTGAAATCCGCAGGCATTGCCCACGGGATAGGACAGCCGGAAATCGAAATCAGCCGCGCACGCACGAAGCCAGACAAAGGCAGGCGTATGCTCGAACGTCACGTCCAGCGCCAGGCTGCCCGGCGTCGATATATCGACGGCGCATCCGGTATGGTGCTCACTGAAGCCAGGAGGAGCGCACACGGCGAGGACGTCTTCGATCGCTACGCCAGCCGCTAACTTTCGACGGATGATGTCGGCCTGGCGATCGACACTGCGGAAGGCAGAGACGATATGCAGCGAAACGCCCTCACCGAGCGCCGCGGCCTTGAGATCCCGCCACGCGCGTGCCGCGGCCGGAATCAACAGGTGATTCCGACCATCGGCGCCGACCTCGGCAACCACAAGACACGACGCCTCCTCGCACTCAAGCAAACCGCGCGACGCCAGCAGTTGGCCCGAAATCCCCAGCTCGGCATTCAGGGCTGCGTATCGATGGCGCATTTGGCTAAGCGGCGTCGGGTCAAAGAGACATCAACACGACACGACGAAGCTAGGTCGCGGCCGACACTTCAGCCTCACTCAACACCCCACCCTGCATATGCAGCACCCGATCGCAGCGCGAGGCCAGCGCGTCGTCATGGGTGACGAGGATCAGCGTAGTGCCGTGCGCGCGGTTGAGTTCGAAGATCAGCTCGATGATCGCCGCGCCGGTCTCGGCGTCGAGGTTGCCGGTCGGCTCGTCGGCCAGCAGCACGGCCGGTGACGGGGCGAAAGCGCGGGCCAGGGCGACGCGTTGCTGCTCGCCGCCGGACAGATGCTTGGGGTAGTGGCCGGTGCGCCCGTCGAGGCCGACGCGCTTGAGCCAGTCGCGGGCGGTGGCTTCGGCCTTGGGCTGGCCGGCCAGTTCCAGCGGCAGCATCACGTTGTCGAGCGCGGTGAGCGCCGGCAGCAGCTGGAAGGACTGGAACACGAAGCCCATCTGCGCGCCGCGCAACTGGGCGCGCTCGTCTTCGCTGAGCGAGAACAGCGACTGGCCGCAGAGTTGAACCGATCCATGGCTTGGCACGTCCAACCCCGCGACAAGCCCGAGCAGCGTGGACTTGCCCGAGCCGGAGGCGCCGACGATGGCGACCGATTCGCCCGCTTGCACGGAAAACGTGATGTCTTTGAGAATGGCAAGCTCGCCGCCCTGGCCATCGCGCACGGGGACGGATTTTGACAAGCCGGTCACTTCGACGACCGGCGCGGAGTTGGGACGCATGATTCGATCCATTGTCGTGTCGCTGTTGTTGTTCGGTTCAACGCTGGCCCAGGCGGCCACGGTGCTGGTGCTGGGCGACAGCCTGTCGGCCGGTTTCGGCCTGCGTGCCGAACAGGCCTGGCCGGCGCTGCTGCAACGCAAACTCGATGCGCTGCCGGGCAAGCATACCGTGATCAACGCCAGCGTGAGCGGCGAGACCACCGCCGGCGGCCGCGCGCGCTTGCCGCAGGCGCTGCAGGCGCATGCGCCGGATGTGGTGGTGATCGAGCTGGGCGCCAACGACGGGCTGCGCGGGCTGCCGGTCGGGCTGATGCGCGACAACCTGCTGGCCATGACCGACGCGGCCGAAGCAGCCGGTGCCAAGGTGGTGCTGGTGGGCATGCGCCTGCCGCCCAACTATGGCCCGCTGTACACTCGGCAGTTTCAGAAGACTTTTGCCGACGTGGCCGAGACGCGCGGTCTGGCCTACGTGCCCTTCCTGCTCGACGGCTTTGCCGAGGACCGCAGCCTGTTCCAGGAGGACGGCATGCATCCGACCGCGGCCGCCCAGCCGCGGATCGTGGACACGGTGTGGCCGGCGCTCAAACCCTTGCTGACGGCCGCCGCGGTGACACCTCAGCCGACACGCAGCGCCGGGGCACCGGCGGCCAAGCGGCCGATGACCGCCGACTGATCGAAACCCTCGGCGCGAAACGCCGCCTGCACCGCGTCGACCGCGGACGGGTCGCAAGCCACCAGCAGGCCGCCGCTGGTCTGCGGATCGGTGAGCAGCACGCGCTGCCAATCGGCGACGCCTTCACCCAGCACCACATCGCCGCCATAGCCGGCCCAGTTGCGGCGCGAGGCGCCGGTGGCCACGCCGTCACGGGCGAAGGCGGCAGCGGTGTCGATGATCGGCAGGTCGGCAAACACCACCTCGGCCGCCACCGAGGCACCACGGCACATCTCCAGCAGATGGCCGGCGAGGCCAAAGCCGGTGACGTCGGTCACCGCATGCACGCCGTCGATGCCGGCCAGCGTGGGCCCCGGCGTGTTGAGCCGGGTGGTGGTGGCGATCATCTGCGCGTAGCCGGCGGCGTCGAGCTGGCCTTTCTTGAGCGCGGCCGACAGCACGCCGACGCCCAGCGGCTTGCCCAGCATCAGCATGTCGCCGGCGCGGGCGGTGTCGTTGCGCAGAATGTGGTCAGGATGCACGATGCCCAGCGCAACCAGACCGTAGATCGGTTCGAGCACATCGATGGAGTGCCCGCCGGCGATCGGGATGCCGGCCTCGCGGCACACGCTGGCGCCGCCTTCGAGAATCTGGCCGATCACCTCGGGCGCCAGCTTGTCGAGCGGCATGCCGACGATCGCCAGCGCCATGATCGGCGTGGCGCCCATGGCGTAGATGTCGCTGATCGCGTTGGTCGCGGCGATGCGGCCGAAGTCGGTGGGGTCATCGACGATCGGCGTGAAGAAATCGGTGGTGGCGACGATCGCCTGCTGGTCGTTGAGCCGATACACTGCCGCATCGTCGGACGAGGCGTTGCCCACCAGCAGCTCGGGCGGCATCACGCCGATCGGCGAGCGCGCGAGGATGTCGGAGAGCACGGCGGGCGCGATTTTGCAGCCGCAACCGCCGCCGTGGGAAAATTCGGTCAGGCGAACAGCAGTCATGATGGGCACACGAAGGCGCACGAACGGCGCCGCAATAGGATGGTGATGAAAAAAGGCAGCGCGACCGTAGCACAGCTTTCCGGGTTTGACGAGATCATCGACGTGCGCTCGCCGGCCGAGTTCGCCGAGGACCACATCCCCGACGCGGTCAACATGCCGGTGCTCGACGACGAGCAACGGGCGCGGGTCGGCACCATCTACAAGCAGGTATCGCCCTTCGAGGCGCGGCGCATCGGCGGTGCGCTGGTGGCCGAGAACCTGGCGCGCCATCTGCACGCCCATTTCCAGGACAAGCCCAAGCACTGGCGCCCGCTGGTGTATTGCTGGCGCGGCGGCCAGCGCAGCGGTGCCTTCGTGACCTGGCTGCGCATGGTCGGCTGGGACGCCTGCCAGCTCGAGGGCGGCTACAAGACCTTTCGCCGGCAAGTCATCGAGGCGCTGGACGCCTTGCCGCCGACGCTCGACTTCCGCATCGTCAGCGGCCCCACCGGCAGCGCCAAGACACGCATTCTCGAAGCCCTGGCCGCCGCCGGCGCCCAGATCCTGGATCTGGAAGGGCTGGCCGCGCACAAGGGCTCGGTGCTCGGCGCCCTGCCCGGCATCGCCCAGCCCACGCAAAAGCATTTCGAAACCGCGCTGTACGAAGCGCTGGCCGGATTCACGCCGACGCAGCCGGTGTTCGTCGAGGCCGAAAGCCGCAAGATCGGCCGCGTACACGTGCCCACCGCACTGATCGAAGCCATGCGTGCCGCGCCGTGCATCACCATCGACGCCAGCCGCGAGGCGCGCATCGACTTTCTGCTGCGCGACTACGCCTACCTCGGCGACGACGTGGCCGACCTGCAGTTCAAGCTCGGCTGCCTGAACCGCATCGTGTCGAAAGAGACCCTGACCCGCTGGCAAGACTATGCCGCCGCGCATGACCTGCCGGCGCTGTTCACCGAACTGATCGACCAGCACTACGACCCGCTCTACAAGCGCTCGCAGAACGGCAACTACCAGCACTTTGCCGACGCCATCCGGATTCGCGCCGACGATCTCACCCCGGCCGGCATCACCGCCGTGGCCGGGGCCATCCTCGCTCACACCTCAGGCTGAGCCCTCGGGCAGGCGGCCGGTCTCATGCCCCTTGCGTGCGCAGATGCGCTGGACCATGGCCGGCGCCGGGCGCGCCACCTCGCCCTGCTCGAAGGCCATCACCGTGAAGGCCTCGCGCGTGCGCTCCAGCAACTCCCCTGGCGCCAGCAGAAAGACGGGATTGCTTGGTTTGCCGAAGGCTGCGTTGCCCTGCATGAAGGTTTCGTAGATCAACAGGCCGCCGGGCCGCAGCAACGCCCCGAGGCGATCGAACGCCGGCCGGAACAGGTAGTTGGTCACCACCACCGCATCGAAGGACGCCGGCGGCCACGGCCAGGGCGCACCGTCCTCCAGGTCGACGGCACATGGCGCCACCCCCGCCACCGAGTCCAGCGCGGCCAGGGCGGACGGATCGCGGTCCGCCGCCGTCACACGGCATCCCCGGGCAGCCAGCCAGCGCGCATGGCGGCCACGCCCGCAGGCCAGGTCGAGGACCTCGGCCCCGTCCGGCAGCATCATCGCGAAGCGACTGACCCAGGGCGACGGCGTATCGAGTGCGTGCCGGGCACGGGCGGGAGTGTCTCGGGCATCCACCATGGCCATTCCTTGTGGCGAAAGATCGGGCCGATCTTAACCCGGATGCTTCGCCAAGCCATGCCCCGCCGGCTGTGTCGACACGCCACGGTTCACGGTTTTTCTGGCCGGTCGGGTGAAACTGCCACCGCCGTGGCCCGCGCGGCATGCGGACAGCACAAGCGCGTATGATTGCCCCATCAATGCACGAGACTCCAGCCCAGCGCGCCGACTGCCGTGTCGGCGAGCGGCACACCGACCCGGACATGGACGCACACCAATCGCCCGCCGGCCAGCGCGCGGCCTCATCGACGGCAAACCGCTTGTTGCGCCGCTCCTTGGCGCTGGCAGCTCTCGCCCTCGCCATGCTGCTGGTGCTGGCCAGCCAGTGGTGGCAAAGCAGACCGGTCGGTTCGGCCGAAGCGGCCCCTGCGCCGGACAGCCCGTCGGTGCTCGTCGCCCTGAACACCCCCTCGGGCTGGATCGGCATCGCCCTCTTGGTGGCGCTGACCGCCGCGCTGCTGGTGATGGCCTTTCGCGCGATCCGCGCCTATCGCTTCGCCGTCAATTTTGCCCATCGGGCCACCGCGGTCACCGAATTCAATCAGCGCCGGCTGATGGATTTCGTCGAGCTGTCCAGCGACTGGCTGTGGGAAACCGACACCGATCATCGCTTTACCCTGATGAGCGAAGGGATCCGCAGCATGGCCAACATGGCCGGCGACGAATTCATCGGCGCGCCGCTGTGGGAGCTGCCCTGCGAGAACATCGACGCCGGCCGCTGGACGGACCACCGCCAGCGCCTGGCGCGCCACGAGCCCTTCACCCTGCTGGTGTCGCGGCGCGACCTGTCGGGCACGCTGCGCCACCTTGAATTTGTCGGCAAACCGCTGTTCCGGCACGGACGCTTCGAAGGCTATCGCGGCATCGGCCGCGACATCACGCAGCGGATCGATGCCGAACGCGAGCTGCGGGACAGCGAGCTGCGTTTTCGGACGCTGGTGGAGGGCTCCTTCGACTGGTTCTGGGAGCAGGACACCCGCTTCCGCTACACCCGTCTGGTCACCAATCCGCGCAACTGCGCGACGATCGATGTCGACAAGGTACTGGGCAAGACGCGCTGGGAATGGGCGGGCGCCGACACCAGCAAACCCCACTGGCAAGCGCATATACGGGCCTGCGAACAGCATCAGGCCTTCACCGATTTTGTTTACCCGCAAGCCCTGCCGAACGGCGAGATGCGCTGGGTCAGCGTCAGCGGCCGCCCCATCTTCGATGACGCCGGCCGCTTTGCCGGCTACCGCGGCGTGGCGCGGGACACCACCCAGGAACGCAGTATCCAGCAAGCCCTGGCGGACAGCGAAACACGTTATCGCAACACTTTCGAGCATGCGCCGGTGGGCATCGTCACGCTCGATGCCGACGGACGCAGGCAGAGCGTCAACGCCGCTTTCGCCCAGATGCTCGGGCACTCGCGCGCCGACATGCTGGGGCATGATTTTTCGACCTTTACCCATCCGGACGATCAGGCCGAAGACCGGCGTGCCTTCGAGGCCTTCCACAACGGCGAGATCGATGTCTTCCAGCGCGAAAAACGCTACATCCACAAGGACGGCCACACGGTGTGGGCCCATGTGACGGTGACGGGGCTGCGCGGTCGCGGGGGGCAGCTCAAGGGCTTCATCACCATCGTCTCTGACATCACCGCCCAGGTGATCGCCCAGCGCGAACGGCGCGCGGCCGAGCGGCGCTATCAGCGACTGGTCGATGTCTCGCCCGATGGCATCATCGTCCATCGCGACGACCGCATCCTGTTCGCCAACGCCGCCGCCCGGCGCATCTTCGGCGCAACGACGACCGAGGCCCTGCTCGACACGCCGCTGAGCCGCTTCTTCCCCAGCCATATGCTCGACGCCCCCCGCCGGCCGCTGGCGCTCGGTCAGGGCCTGTCGGCCGGACACACCCTGCCGCATGCACAGTTCCACGTCCAACGACTCGACGGGGCAATGGCCGAGATCGAATCGAGCGCCGTCATCACCGCCTTCGACGGCGGACCGGCCACCCTGCGCGTGATCCGCGACATCTCCGACCGGGTGCGGGCCGAGCATGCCCTGGAAGAGAGCCGGACCCGCTACCAGGAGGTGGTGGAGTCGGTGAACGAAATCATCTTTCAGAGCGATCTGGAGGGCGTGTTCACCTTCCTCAACCCGGCATGGACGGTCATCTCCGGGCATTCGGTCGAATCCAGCCTGGGGCGTCCGCTGATGGCGTTCTTGCATCCCGACGATCGCAGCCGCGCGCGCAAGCTGATCAGTCGCATCGGCCAAGGCGGCGCACGCGACGAGATCGGCACCGAGTTGCGCTTGCGCACCACCGTCGGCGAGGTGCGCTGGCTCGAAGCCCACACACGCCAGATGATCGGCGCCGACGGCAGCGCGATCGGCCTCATGGGCTCGCTGGACGACATCACCGCCCGCAAGGTCGCCGAGTTCACGCTCAAGAACGTCAACAAGGAACTCGAAGCCCGGGTGCGCGCCCGCACCGCCGAGCTGGAAGCGTCGAACCGCGAACTGGAGGCCTTCTCCTACTCCGTGTCGCACGACCTGCGCGCCCCCCTGCGCGCCATCGAGGGCTTCTCCAGCATCCTCGAAGAAGACCTGGCCGACCGCCTCGACCCGACCACACGCAACTACCTGCAGCGCATCCGCTCGGCCACGCTGCGCATGGCACGCCTGATCGACGACCTGATCGAACTAGCACGACTGACACGGCTCACCCTGCGCCGAGAGAACATCGACCTGAGCCAGACGGTGTCCGAACTGCTCACCGAACTGCAGCATGAATCGCCGACGCGTGTCGTCGAAACCGACATCGCACCGGGGCTGACCGCCCATGCCGACCGGGCGCTGATGCGCGTGGTGCTGGAAAACCTGCTGCGCAACGCCTGGAAGTTCAGCGCCGACCGCGAAGTGACCCGGATCGCCTTTTTCGCCACGCGAGAGAACGACGAAGTGATGTTCTGCGTGGCCGACAACGGCATCGGCTTCGACATGGCCTATGCCGACAAACTGTTTCTGCCCTTCAACCGCCTGCACCTGACCAGCGAATACGCCGGCTCCGGCATCGGCCTGGCCACGGTGGCGCGCATCGTCCAGCGTCATGGCGGGCGCATCAAGGCCGAATCGGCACCGGGCGAAGGCGCCCGCTTCAGCTTCTCCATCGGACACTGACGATCCGGCATGCCGCGAATGCCAAACTTGCCTCAATCAATCTTCAAACGGCCGTGTGATAAAACTGATCTGTGTCAGAATGCGCTTTGCTGCACCGCACTATATTGCCGCACATCGCTCGATGGCTGGCGCCCGGACACAGCCGATGCGACAGCCGACGCCCATGAGCACGGACCAAGATCATGAAAGAAAAGCACTACCTGACCCCGCTCTTCGAGCCCAAATCCGTCGGTGTCATCGGCGCCAGTGAGCGCGAAGCCGCCATTGGCGGCGTGCTGATCCGCAACATGCTCGACGCCGGCTTCAAGGGCAAGATCTTCGCCATCAACCCCAAGCACGACAAGGTGCATGGGTTGAAATGCTACAAGAGCGTCGAGGATGTGCCGCATCGCCTCGATCTGGTGGTCATCGCCACCGCGGCGCAGAAGGTGCCGGCGATCATCGATGGCTGTGGTCGGGCCGGGGTTCGCGCGGCGATCGTGCTGTCTGCCGGTTTTTCCGAAACCGGCCCGCGCGGCGCAGCGCTCGAGCGCTCGGTCATGGACACCGCACGCCGCCACAAGATCCGCCTGCTCGGGCCCAACTGCCTGGGCATCATGCGCCCCGACCTCGGGCTCAACGCCACCTTCGCCCACGGTCGCGCCCTGCCCGGCTCGATTGGCCTGATCTCGCAGTCCGGTGCGCTGTGCACCGCCATTCTCGACTGGGCCCGGCCGAACAACGTCGGCTTCTCCGCCGTGGTGTCGCTCGGCTCCTCGCGCGACGTGGATTTCGGCGAAGCGCTCGAATACATGATCTCCGACCCGCGCACCGAGAGCATCTTCCTGTATGTGGAAGGTCTGCGCGATGCGCGTCGCTTCATGAGCGCGCTGCGCGGCGCGGCGCGGGTCAAGCCGGTGCTGCTGATCAAGGTCGGCCGCCACCCCGAAGCCTCCAAGGCGGTGCTCAGCCACACCGGCGCGCTGGTCGGCGACGATGCGGTCTTCGACGCCGCCATCCGCCGCGCCGGCGTCATCCGCCTCTACAACATGGGCCAGCTGTTCGCCTCGGCCAATGCGCTGTTCTCCCACTTCCGCCCGCGCGGCAACCGCCTGGCCATCATCACCAACGGCGGCGGGCCGGGCGTGATGGCCGCCGACCGGGCGCTCGACCTGGGCATTCCGATGGCACCGCTGTCCGAGCAGACCCTGGCCAAGCTCAACGCCTGTCTGCCGGCCACCTGGTCGCACGGCAACCCGATCGACATCCTCGGCGATGCCGATGTCGATCGCTATCGCGGCGCCATCAAGGCCGTGCTCGAAGGGCCGAACGTGGACGGCGTGCTGGTCATGCTCACCCCGCAGGCCATGACCCGCCCCACCGATGTGGCCAAGGCCCTGATCGAGGAAGAGCGCAGCGCCGACAAGCCGGTGGTGACCTGTTTCATGGGCGAAGAGCAGGTCGGCGAAGCGCGCAAGCTCTTCGAAGGCGCGGGCATCCCGACCTTCCGCACGCCCGAGCCGGCGGTCGAGCTGTTCAGCCATATCTCCGCCTACTACCGCAACCAGAAGCTGCTGGCCCAGACGCCGGCCTCGCTGTCCGAGAACAACCCGCCGTCCATCGAAAGCGCGCGCCTGGTCATCGAAACCGCGCTCAACGAACGCCGCAAGGTGCTCAACGAGATGGAGTCGAAAGCCATCCTGGCTGCCTTCCGCATCCCCATCGCGCAGACCGTGGTGGCGCGCTCGGCCACCGAGGCCATGGTGCTGGCCGAAGAGATCGGCCTGCCGGTGGTGATGAAGATCGACTCGCTCGACATCACCCACAAGTCCGACGTCGGCGGCGTGCGCCTCAACCTCACCAGCCTGGCCGCGGTGCGCACCGCCTACCAGGAAATCCTCGAAGGCGTGCGCCGCACCCATCCGAACGCCAGCATCAACGGCATCGCCATCGAGCCGATGATCATCAAGCGCAACGGCCGTGAGCTGATGGTGGGCGTGCGCCGCGACCCGGTGTTCGGCCCGATCATCACCTTCGGCGAAGGCGGCACCCGGGTCGAAGTGCAAAAAGACCGCGCCATCGCCCTGCCGCCGCTGAACACCTATCTGGCGCGCGACCTGATCCGCTCGACGCGGGTGTCGGCCTACCTGGACGAGTTCCGCAACATGCCGCCGGTCAACATGGAGGCGCTGGAGATGGTGCTGCTGCGCGTCTCCGAGATGGTGTGCGAGCTGCCCTGGCTCAAGGAACTCGACATCAACCCGCTGATCGTCGACGAAGACGGTGCCGTGGCGGTCGATGCGCGCATCGTCGCCGACAATGTCTCGCCGACCGCCGATCGCTACGATCACATGGCGATCCACCCCTACCCGCAGCACCTCACGACGCGCTGGACGCTGCCCGACGGCACCGACGTCACGATCCGCGCCATCAAGCCCGAGGATGCAGACCTCGAAGTCAATTTCGTGCGCAAGCTGTCGGCCGAGACCAAGTACTTCCGCTTCATGAACACCATGCGCGAGCTGCCGCCGGCGATGGTCGTGCGCCTGACGCAGATCGACTACGACCGCGAGATGGCCTTCGTCGCCACCGTCACCGAAGACGGGCAGGAAACCGAGATCGGCGTGTGCCGCTACGCGGTCAACCCGGACGGCGAATCCTGCGAGTTCGCCATCGTGGTGGCCGACAACTGGCAGCATCGCGGCCTGGCGCGGCGCTTGATGGGCGTGCTCATCGAAACCGCCCGCAACCGCGGCCTGGATTACATGAACGGCGTTTTCCTGGCCAACAACGACCGCATGCTGCGCTTCGTCCAAAGCCTCGGCTTCGTCTTGTCGAGCGATCCGGACGACAGCACGGTCAAGCTGGGTGTCCTGTCGTTGCAGGACTGACGCCGCGCGCGGGTACAATGACGCCATCATTTTTGGAGGCGCCCTTGTGTCCGACACCGCAATGAACACCGAACGCTGCCCCTGGTGCGGCGACGAGCCGCGCTACGTGGCCTATCACGACGAAGAATGGGGCGTGCCGCAACATGACGACCGGATGCTCTTCGAAATGCTGAACCTCGAAGGCGCCCAGGCCGGGTTGTCGTGGCGCACCGTGCTGTACAAACGCGAAGGCTACCGCCGCGCGTTCGACAATTTCGACGCCGAGCGCATCGCCCGTTATGACGACACCGATGTGGCGCGTCTGGTCGCCGACCCCGGCATCGTCCGCCACGCCGGCAAGATCCGCGCGACCATCGGCAACGCCCGCGCCTTCCTCGATCTGCAAGCGGCCGAGGGCAGCTTCGACCGCTGGCTGTGGCAGTTCGTCGATGGGCGGCCGCAGATCAACCACTGGCGAACCCTGGCCGAAGTGCCTGCGAAAACCCCGCTGTCGGACACCCTCAGCCGCGAACTCAAGCGCCGCGGCTTCAAGTTCGTCGGCTCCACCATCTGCTACGCCTTCGCCCAAGCGGTCGGCCTGGTCAACGACCATCTGGTCGGCTGCCACCGCCATGCGCCGCTCGCGCGCACGCCCGACTGACATCCCGAACCATGAAATCGCTCATTACCCAAACCACCTTCCACGGCCTGCCGGCCATCCAGGTTCGCACCGCCGACGGTGCCGAAGCCACGGTCAGCCTGTTCGGCGGCCAAGTGCTGCACTGGCAACCGGCGGGTGGGCGCCCCTGGTTGTATCTGAGCGAGCAGTCGGCATTCGACGGCAAACACGCGATCCGTGGCGGCGTGCCGGTGTGCTTTCCGCAGTTCGCCGCCCAGGGCGACCTGCCGCGTCACGGCCTGGTCCGCACCCGCCCCTGGCGGCTGATTGACCAGCGCGAGGTCGACAAGCAGGTGATGCTCACGCTCGGCATCGACAGCGACGACGACACCCTGGCCCTGTGGCCGCATCTGTTTGCCCTGGAGCTGACGATCAACATCGGCGGCGCGCGGCTCGACATGGAGCTCGAAATCACCAACACCGGGCCGGATGCGTTCGGCTTCAGCGCCGCGCTGCATACCTACCTGCGGGTCGGCGAGGTCGAAATGGCCGAGCTGCATGGGCTCAAGGGCCTGCGCTACGCCGACGCCTGCGACGGCGGCACGATCAAGACCGATCCGATGGACATGCTGCGGGTCGACGATCCGGTCGACCGCATCTACGCCGACGCGCGCCGCCCGCTGCTGCTCGACGACAGCGGCCGGCATCTGCAGATCGAAAAGGAAAACTTCCCCGACGTGGTGGTGTGGAACCCGTGGGAAGCCGGCGCGGCCGCCTTGGCCGACCTGCCGGATCGCGACTTTCGCCGCATGCTGTGTGTCGAGGCGGCGGCCACCGCCCCGATCATGCTGGCCGCCGACGCCCAGTGGTGGGGGCGCCAGAGCCTGATCGTCGGCGACTGATTGCGCCGGGGCGCCTGCGCGGCGAAGACGCCTAGTTGATCGGCGGGAGGCTCAGCGGCTCGCCGTTGATGCGCACCAGAGCGCGTTCCGAACCATCGCGCTTTTCGCCCAGCGGCTGCACGGTCAGCTCGCCGCCGTCGAGGATTTCCTGCAGGCGCTGGCGGGCCAGATCGCCGCGCTCGTCGGCCACCGGCCCATCGATGATGTACTGCTGGCCACCGTAGTAGAAGCGGCAGCCGTCGATGGCATAGGCGCGCACCGGCGGCGTCGGCGCCGCACTCTCGTCCGCCTCCGGCATCCGCACCGCGCCGAGGCGCGACGGATCAATCGCCACGGCCGCCGCCGGGCTGGCCGCGTTGGCACTGGTGTGCCATGTGGCCATCGTCACGGCCACCAGCAAGATCGAACGCAACATACGCATCATCGAACGTCACATGGGGTCAGAAACAGCCATGAATTGTAGCCCGACTGTCCAGCAGATGCTTGCCGCCCGGCGGCTCATTCTGCACACTTGCCGGTTTTTCCAGACGCCGACGTGCCCATGACCCCCTCCATCGAACACCGCCTGGCGGACGAACTCAAGGCCACCCAACGTCAGGTGGTGGCCGCCATTGCCCTGCTCGACGAAGGCGCCACCGTGCCCTTCATCGCCCGTTACCGCAAGGAAGTCACCGGCGGGCTCGACGATACCCAGCTGCGCACGCTCGAAGACCGCCTCGGCTACCTGCGCGAGCTCGAATCGCGCCGCGCCGCCATCGTCGAATCCATCGAATCGCAAGGCGCGATGACCGACTCCCTGCGTGTGCAGATCGCCGAGGCCGACACCAAGCAGCGCCTCGAAGACCTCTACCTGCCCTACAAGCCCAAGCGCCGCACCAAGGCCCAGATCGCCCGCGAGGCCGGCCTGGCCCCGCTGGCCGAAGCGCTGCTGGCCGACCCGACGCTGACGCCGGAGGTCGAGGCGGCCCGCTATCTCAACGCCGAAGCCGGCATCGCCGACACCAAGGCCGCGCTCGACGGCGCACGCCAGATCCTGATCGAGCAATTCAGCGAAGACGCCGCCCTGCTCGACGCCCTGCGCAGCTTGCTGGGCGAGCGCGGGCGCATCGTGTCGGCCGTGGTCGAGGGCAAGGAGACCGAAGGCGCCAAGTTCCGCGACTGGTTCGACTTCTCCGAGCCGGTCAGCAGCATTCCCTCGCACCGCCTGCTGGCGCTGCTGCGCGGGCGCAACGAAGGGGTGCTGCGCCTGTCCATCGAGTTGCCCGACCCGCCGCCGGCCGGCGAGCTGGGGCCGTGCGAGTCGCTGGTGGCCCGCCACGCCGGCATCCGCGACAACGGCCGCGCCGCCGACCGCTGGCTGATGGAGACCGCGCGCTGGGCGTGGTCGGTCAAGATCGCCGTGCACCTCGAACTCGAACTGATGAACACCCTGCGCGAGCGCGCCGAGGAAGAAGCCATCCGCGTTTTCGCCGGCAACCTCAAGGACCTGCTGCTCGCCGCGCCCGCCGGCCCGCGTGTGACCATCGGGCTCGACCCGGGCCTGCGCACCGGCGTCAAGGTGGCCGTGGTCGACGGCACCGGCAAGCTGGTCGACACCGCCACCATCTACCCGCACGAGCCGCGCCGCGACTGGGACGGCGCCATGGCCGAGATCGCCCGCCTGGCCAAAAAGCACGGCGCCGACCTGATCGCCATTGGCAACGGCACCGCCTCGCGCGAAACCGACCGCCTCGCCGCCGACCTGATCAAGCGCCATCCGGAGCTGAAGCTCACCAAGGTGATGGTGTCCGAAGCCGGCGCCTCGGTGTATTCCGCCTCGGCGCTGGCCGCGGCGGAGTTCCCCGATCTCGACGTGAGCCTGCGCGGCGCAGCTTCGATCGGCCGCCGCCTGCAGGACCCGCTCGCCGAACTGGTCAAGATCGACCCCAAGTCCATCGGCGTCGGCCAGTACCAGCACGACATCAACCAGACCCGCCTGGCGCGCATGCTCGACGCGGTGGTCGAAGACTGCGTGAACGCCGTCGGCGTGGACGTGAACACCGCCTCGGCCGCCCTGCTCAGCCGCATCTCGGGCCTCAACAGCACGCTGGCGAGCAACATCGTCGCCCATCGCGATGCGCACGGCCCCTTCCCCGACCGGCGCGCGCTCAAGGCCGTGCCGCGCCTGGGCGACAAGACCTTCGAACAAGCCGCCGGCTTCTTGCGCATCAACGGCGGCAGCAACCCGCTCGACGCCTCGGCGGTGCATCCGGAGGCCTACCCGCTGGTCGAGAAGATCCTTGCCGACATCCAGCGCGACGTGGGCAGCATCATCGGCGACAGCCGCACGCTCAAGGCGCTGGAGGCCAAACGCTATGCCGACGAGCGCTTCGGCGAGCCGACGGTGAACGACATCCTCGCCGAACTCGACAAGCCCGGCCGCGACCCGCGCCCGGCCTTCCGCACCGCCGCCTTCCGCGACGGCGTCGAGAAGCTCAGCGACCTGGCCGAGGGCATGGTGCTCGAAGGCGTGGTGACCAATGTCACCAACTTCGGCGCCTTCGTCGATATCGGCGTGCACCAGGACGGTCTGGTGCACATCTCGGCGCTGTCCAACACCTTCGTGAAAGACCCACGCAGCGTCGTCAAGGCCGGCGACGTGGTGCCGGTCAAGGTGCTCGAAGTCGACCTGCAGCGCAAACGCATCGCGCTCACCATGCGCCTGTCCGACGCGCCGGCCGACGGCCGCAAAACGGCACCGCGGCCCGACGCCCAGCGTGACAAGCCCGCCCCGCGCGGCGCCCGTCCGCCGCGCAAGGACGCGCCGCAGCCCCAGGGCAACATGGCCGCCGCCCTGGCCCGCGCGCTGAAGAAATAAGGCGCTGATTTTCTGAGACAATGCCAAACACCTCACTCGACACGACCATGATCCGCATCTACGGCATCCGCAACTGCGACACCATGAAGAAGGCCTTTACGTGGCTCGACAGCCAGGCCATCGCCTACGCCTTTCACGACTACAAGCGCGAGGGCATCGACGAAACCACGCTGGCCGACTGGATCGCCCGCGTCGGCCGCACGCCGCTGGTCAACACCCGCGGCACCACCTGGCGCAAGCTGCCCGAGGCGGACCGCCGGATCGATACCGACGCCGACGCCATCGCGCTGATGGCGGCCAACCCCAGCCTGATCAAGCGCCCGGTGCTCGATACCGGCGACGGTCGCCTGCTGGTCGGCTTCGATGCCGACACCTACGCCACCGCACTCACGGAGCCACGCTGATGCTGCGCGAAGACAGCCTCGTCCAGCCCTTTTTGTTCGACGACCTCGACATCCGCGGCAGCATCGTCCAGATCAACGACGCTTGGCGGTCCATGATCGCCAAGCGTGGCTACAGCCCCGCGGTGCAAAGCATTCTCGGCGAGCTCACGGCCGTGACGGCACTGATGTCGGCCAACCTCAAGCAGCCCGGCCGGCTCACCTTCCAGATGCAAGGCCACGGACCGCTCTCGCTGATGGTTGTCGACTGCACCGAAACACTCAACCTGCGTGGCTACGCCAAGACCGACGCCCCGCTGCCCAGCGGCAATCTCGGCGATCTGGTGGGTGACGGCCGCCTGCAGCTGACCCTCGACATCGCCGGTCTCGACCAGCCCTACCAGAGCCTGGTGCCGATCGAGGGCGACACCGTGGCGGCCGTCTTCGAACACTATCTGGCGCAGTCCGAACAACAACCGGCCGCCCTGTGGCTGGTCGCCAACGGCGACACCGCCGCCGGCCTGTTCTTGCAGAAGCTGCCCGGCGCCGACCTGCGCGATGCCGACGGCTGGTCGCGCGTCACCCAGCTGGCCGCCACCGTCAAGGCCGACGAGTTGCGCGCCCTGGCGCCGGAAGATGTCCTGGCGCGGCTGTTCCATGAAGAGATCGTGCGCGTCTTCCCGCCCCGCCCCGTGCTTCACCGCTGGCCGGCCGACCCCGAAAAGATCAAGGCGCTGCTGCGCAGCCTGGGGCGCGAAGAGGTCGAATCGGTGCTGGCCGCCGAGGGGGTGGTCGAGATCCATGACGATCTGTCCAACCACACTTATCGCTTCGACGCCGACGCGGTGCACGAGCTTTTCAGCGCACCGGACGCCCCGCCGACACAACACTGAGCCGGCCGGGGGCAAGATACCGTCGGAATCTTGCCCCCAACCCCAACGGCCAGTAGACTCGCAGGATTTGACAGCACATCGGCCCCGAATGAACCCCGCCACCACCGCATCCAAACCCATCGAGTTCCGAGGCGCGACCCTGGGCGTGATGACCGCCCGCCTGCGCGACACCGATCCCATGCGGCTGGCCGACGCCATGCACACCCTGCTCGGCGGCATGCCGGACTTCTTCAACCGCGAAGCCACGATTCTCGACTTCGCCGAACTGGCGCAACTGCCCGAGCGCATCGACTGGCCCTCGCTGGCCAGCCTGTTGCGCCGCTACCGCCTGCAGCCGGTGGCCGTCAGCAACCTGCCCGACGCCTTCATCGAAGGCGCGCGCAAGATCGGCCTGGCCGTGCTCGACGGCGACAATGCCAGTGTCGCCGCCCCCGAGGCGCCCGCCGCCGCAGTCGCCCCCGCGCCCGCACCGGCGCCCGTGGTCGAAACGCCTGCGCCGGCCGCCATCGCCGGCGCCGAGCCCACCCTGATCATCGACCGCCCGCTGCGCTCCGGCCAGCAGGCCTATGCCCGCGGCGGCGATCTGGTGCTGCTCGCCGGCGTCAGCCACGGCGCCGAAGTCATTGCCGACGGCAACATCCACTGCTATGGCCCGCTGCGCGGTCGCGCGCTGGCCGGCGCCCAAGGCAACGCCCGGGCACGCGTGTTCAGCACCAATTTCGGCCCCGAACTGGTCTCCATCGCCGGGGTGTATCGCACCTTTGAAAAAGGCATCCCCGAGTCGGTCGCCGGCAAGGCGGCCCAGGCCTGGCTCAAGGGCGACGACGACCAGCAGATCCTGACCATCGCGCCGCTGCAAACCCAATAAGCAAGCATCCACAAGAAGGAACCATCGTGACCCGAATCATCGTAGTAACGTCCGGCAAGGGCGGCGTCGGCAAGACGACCACCAGCGCAGCCTTCGCATCGGGCCTGGCCCTGCGCGGATTCAAGACCGCCGTGATCGACTTCGACGTCGGCCTGCGCAACCTCGACCTGATCATGGGCTGCGAGCGCCGCGTGGTGTACGACCTGATCAACGTCGTCAACGGCGAGGCCAAGCTCAACCAGGCGCTGATCAAGGACAAGCACTGCGAGAACCTGTTCATCCTGCCGGCCTCGCAGACCCGCGACAAAGACGCGCTGACCGAAGAAGGCGTCAAGACCGTGCTCAAGGAACTCGAGCACATGGCCTTCGACTATGTGGTGTGCGACTCCCCCGCTGGCATCGAGCGCGGCGCCGTGATGGCGCTCACCTTCGCCGACGAGGCGATCATCGTCACCAACCCCGAAGTGTCCTCGGTGCGCGACTCCGATCGCATCCTCGGCATCCTGCAGTCCAAGTCGCAGCGCGCCAAGGACGGGCAGGAGCCGGTCAAGGAGCACCTGCTGATCACCCGCTATTCGGCCAAGCGCGTCGAAGACGGCGAGATGCTCTCCTACAAGGACGTGCAGGAGCTGCTGCGTGTCGAGCTGATCGGCGTGATCCCCGAATCCGAAGCCGTCCTGCACGCCTCCAACCAGGGCTCGCCAGCGGTGCACCTCAAGGGCACCGACGTGTCCGAAGCCTATCTGGACGTGGTCGCCCGCTTCCTCGGCGAAGAGCGCCCGATGCGCTATGTCGCCTATGAAAAGCCGGGCTTGATGAAGCGCCTGTTCGGAGGCAAGTGACATGTCCCTGCTCAGCATGCTGTTCGGCAGCAAGCCGAAGACCGCCTCCCTGGCCAAGGAACGCCTGCAACTGATCATCGCCCGCGAACACGGCACCCGTGACGGCTCGCCGGACTTCCTGCCCGATCTGCAGAAAGACCTGATCGCGGTGATCTCGAAGTACGTCAAGGTCAATCCGGACGACATCAAGGTGCAACTGGAGCGCCAGGACAACTACGAAGTGCTCGAGGTCAATATCGTCCTGCCCGAGCAGGAGCACTGAGCGCGCAGCGTCGTCGATGCCCGGATGGTGAAATTGGTAGACACAAGGGACTTAAAATCCCTCGGCCTTTGGCTGTACGGGTTCGACCCCCGTTCCGGGCACCATTGCTTCCCTTCAGGAACGCCTTCCGCGTGATCGTCCTCAACCTGTGCTGCGAAAACGGCCATGCCTTCGAAGGCTGGTTTGCCTCGTCCGACGCATTCGACGCCCAGCACAGCGCTGGGCAAGTCGATTGTCCGGTCTGTGGCAGCGCGTCGATCAGCCGCCTGCCGAGTGCGCCCTACGTTCGGACGGGTGCGCCGGCCCGGCCTCCGGCTACCGCGCCTTTCCCTTCGGGCCCGAGCACGGCCGCCGCACTCGTCGCCAAGGTGCGCGAGCTGGCGCGGCAGGCCGAAGATGTC
Source organism: Denitromonas iodatirespirans (assembly GCF_018524365.1). Taxonomy (GTDB): domain Bacteria; phylum Pseudomonadota; class Gammaproteobacteria; order Burkholderiales; family Rhodocyclaceae; genus Nitrogeniibacter; species Nitrogeniibacter iodatirespirans. The sequence continues at coordinate 121,148 of NZ_JAEKFT010000008.1, read as the reverse complement.
GGCAAGGCCTTTCCCGCCGAAGTGCGCCGCATCCATCAGGGCGACGCGCCGGAGCGCGCCATCCGCGGCCAAGCGACGCTGGACGATGTCGTCGAATTGCTCGACGAGGGAATCGCCGTGCTGCCGGTGCCTCCCGCCAAGGAAGATCTGCACTGAGCGAGTCGTGATCGCTCAGCAGGGTATCGCCACCAACGGAATCAGCATCTCGTCTTCAGACACACCGGCATGGACGCCGAGCATCGGAAACCGCTTCTCGTTGGGCAGCCAATCGTAGAGCGTCCAGTCCTCACGCCCGATCAGGGCAAAATCGCCAACCCGCTCGGCCAGGCGGCGTGACGGCTTGCCGGCCGGCCCGAAGACCCCCGCATCGATCAGGCGTGCGCTTGGCACCACATGGAAGCGCCCGTCCAGCCGGGCTGTCGCTTCCGCCTCGAACCGCGCCTGATGGCCCGCCTTGACGCGGCAATAGGCCACCCGCCGCTCGCCCCACAGCGGACCATCCAGATAGCCCTGGAGCGCCCCTTCGGCGGCGATATCGCACTGGCGCTCCGGCGGAGAGTCGATGAAGCCATGGTCGGCCGTCACCAGCAACAGTGCATCGCTGCCGGCCAGGCGCGCGCGCAGCCGGTCGATGAGCGCATCGAGCGCAGCAAACTGCGCATCGCACTCGGGCGAGGCAATCCCGAACCGATGGGCCAGCGCGTCGTAGTCGGCATGGTAGGCATAGACGAAACCCTCCAGGCTGCCCAGATCGCCGACCGCCTGCACCAGTTGCGCCTCCAGGCCGGCAAGATCCTGATAGGCATAGCGACGCGCCACGCCGCGCGAATGGCGCATGTTGAACGGCGAGCCGAGGATGGATTCGGGCGCTACCATCACGCTTCGCACGTCAAGGCGCTGGAACAGGCTGGGATAGGGAAACAGCCGTGGCATGCGCCACCAGCCGGTCAGCGGCTGGCGGTCACGGCGCACCATCGGCAACGGTGCCAGCACGCCACCGAAGCGGTCGTCGCGGATATACCAGCCGGTCAAGCCATGCTCCGCCGGCGACAGGCCAGTCAGAGTCGTGGTGACGGCACTGGCAGTCGTGGCGGGGAAAACGGTGGTGAGCGTACGCGCCAGGTGACGGGCGAGAAAGCCGCCCTGCCCGCGCGCTGCCAGATCCCGGGCGCCAAGGCCGTCGATCACCAGCAGCACCACGACGCGGGCATCGGCCAGCGGCAGCGCCGCCTCGTCACGCAATCGCACGGCCACGGCATGCCGATCTCCGAAGCGGGCGCGCAAGGACGCCATCAGGTTGAGCAGACTGCCGCCTTGGTAGTCGGGGGCAACCGTGTCCGGCAGATCGAGGAAGCGGGGCAATGTCATGATGGCCATGCCCCTGATGATAGCGGCGTGCGTGTGCTGCGCAAAAAAACAGAAGGGGAAGCCAGATGGCTTCCCCTTCGTGTTTTGGAGCGGGAAACGAGGCTCGAACTCGCGACCTCAACCTTGGCAAGGTTGCGCTCTACCAACTGAGCTATTCCCGCAATACTTTCCTGGAGGCGCGGGGCGGAGTCGAACCGCCCTGGAGGGATTTGCAGTCCCCTGCATAACCGCTTTGCTACCGCGCCACTGACCGACTGCCAGGTCGGTCATTCACCCACCGATTTTCCGGGAGTGAAAAGGGGAAAGCGGTGCTTTCCCCAGAATACTGGAGCGGGAAACGAGGCTCGAACTCGCGACCTCAACCTTGGCAAGGTTGCGCTCTACCAACTGAGCTATTCCCGCAAAACAGACCGCCATTATAGGCAGCTTTTTTATAGTGTCAAGGCGTTTTCAGCGTTTTTCACTGTCCTGCAACATGGGCATCGCCCGGTGCAGATAATAGCCCATCGACCATAGCGTCAGTGCCGCCGCAATGTAGATCAGGACGGTGCCAACCGCCTGCGAATGCACTGAAAGCAGGGGCGCATTATACAGAAGCAAGGGGATGGCGACCATCTGTGCGGCGGTTTTCAGCTTGCCCACGAAAGCCACCGCCACGCTGGCCGAGCGCCCGACGCGGGCCATCCATTCGCGCAGTGCGGAAATGGTGATTTCACGCCCGATGATGATCACGGCGATCATGGCGTCCGCACGCCCGAGCTGGACCAGCATGATCAGCGCCGCCGCGACCATCAGCTTGTCGGCCACGGGGTCGAGAAAGGCGCCAAAGGCCGAGGTCTGCCCCAGCGTGCGCGCCAAATAGCCGTCGAACCAGTCGGTCACCGCCGCGACAACGAACACCGCCGTGGCGATCAGATTGCGCTCGGCGAGCGTCATCATGCCCTCTGGCAGGTAGTACACGCCGACAAAGACCGGAATCATCACGATCCGGCCCCAGGTCAGCAAATTGGGAATGTTCAATGGCATGCGTCAGGTGGTATCAAAGCCCGGGCCCTCAGGATCGACGGCAGGCGGGTGCTGGCGAAGTGTAGCCCTTGGCGAAGCGCCTTGTCACGATTCGCCGCCGGACAGTTCGGCATGGATCAGTTCGGCCAGCGTCCGGCTGATCCCCTCGACGCGGCATAGGTCGTCCACCGTGGCGGCACGTACGCCATCGAGCCCGCCGAAGGTGGCCAGCAAGGCGCGCCGGCGCGTCGGGCCGACGCCAGCGATGCGCTCCAGCTTCGAGCCAACCCGCGCCTTGCCGCGCCGCGCGCGATGACCGCTGATGGCGAAGCGATGCGCTTCGTCGCGAATCTCCTGCACCAGGTGCAGGGCGGCGGATTCGGGCGACAGGTGCAGCGGTGGCCGGCCATCGCCGAAGATCAGCGATTCGAGCCCCGGCTTGCGCCCCTCGCCCTTGGCCACGCCCACCGCCGGCAGCGCTGCCAACCCCAGTTCGGCGAAGACTTCCAGCGCCATCGACAGCTGCCCACGGCCGCCGTCGATCAGCACCAGATCGGGCCGCACGCCCTCCCCGGCCGCCACCTTTTCGTAGCGCCGGGCCAGCACCTGGCGCATGGCGGCATAGTCGTCGCCCGGCGTGATGCCGGTGATGTTGTAGCGCCGGTATTCGCTGCGCTTCATGGCACCGGCTTCGCACACCACGCAGGAGGCCACGGTGGCCTCGCCCATGGTGTGGCTGATGTCGAAGCATTCGATGCGCGCCGGCGCCTCGGCCAGGCCCAGCGCCTGTTGCAGGGCCTGAAGGCGCGAGGCGCTACGGTCGGAGGTGGCCAGCCGGGCCTGGATGGCGAGCATCGCGTTGCGCTCGGCCATCTCCATCCAGCCCTTCTCGACGGGCCGGCGCGGGCTCACCACCGTGGCCCGTTTGCCGAGCGCTTCGAGTACGGCTCTGACCGCGGTCGCGTCGATGGCGGTGACGATGCGCCCCGGCAGCGGCAGCATGGCGTAGTGCTGCTCGATGAAGGCCAGCAGCACATCCTGCGTCGAGCATTCGCCGGCGACCACCGGGAACAGCGGCCGGTCGCCCAGATGACGCCCACCGCGGATCATGGCCAGATTGACGCACACCAGGCCCGCCGACTGGACCGCGCACAGCACGTCCACGTCCTCTTCCTTGCCGCTGTCGACATACTGGCGATGCAATACCTGCTGCAACGCACGGATCTGGTCGCGCAGGGCCGCGGCCTCCTCGAAGGCCATGCGCTCGGCGGCTGCCGCCATGGCGTCGGTCAGGCCGTTGATGACTTCGGAGGTGCGCCCTTCCAGGAACATCGTCGCCAGGCGCACGTCGGCCGCGTAGTCGGCCTCGGAGATCAGGCCGACACAGGGCGCCGTACAGCGCTGGATCTGATGCAGCAGACACGGCCGCGAGCGATGTTCGAACACCCCGTTCTCACAGGTGCGCAGCTTGAACACCTTCTGCAGCAGATGGATGCTGTCGCGCACCGACACACTGCCGGGGAATGGCCCGAAGTAGCGCGCCCCCTTGGTGAAACCACCGCGGTGGAAGGCCAGGCGCGGGAAGTCGTGCGCGGTCAGCGTGATGTAGGGGTAGGACTTGTCGTCGCGAAACAGGATGTTGTAGCGCGGCGCCAGCGACTTGATGAGGTTGTTCTCGAGGATCAGCGCCTCGGCCTCGGAGCGCGTGGCGGTCACTTCGACGCGCACGATCTGCGCCACCATCATGGCGATGCGCGGGCTGGCGAGCTGGCCGCGGAAATACGAGGACAAGCGCTTCTTGAGATTCTTGGCCTTGCCGACATAGAGCACCTGATCGCCCTCGCCGATCATCCGGTACACCCCGGGATCGTCCGGTGCGCTGCGCAGGAAGGTCTTGTGGTCGAAGCCCGTCACAACCGAATCGCTCAGGCGAACCGAACGCTTCCGGCCAGCGCGGCCAGTTGCTGCCGGGCGTGTTCATAGGCCGCACTGCCGACACGAACGGCATCGTCAGCGCAACGTGCATGCAGCGCGCACAGGCGCTCTGTCAGCTCGGCCGGCACCGGCGGCTGCCAGCGCGCGAGCAGCATCTCGGCCAGATCGGGCCGGTTGCACACCAGCACCATGTCACAGCCGGCAGCGCGTGCGTCCTCGGCCCGCGCCACGATGTCGCCGGCCTCGGTGGCCGCCTCCATGGTCAGGTCGTCGCTGAAGATCACGCCGGTAAAACCCAGCTGGCCGCGCAGCACGGTCTGCAGCCAGAACGACGAAAAGCCGGCCGGCCGGGCGTCCACCGCCGGGTAGATGACATGCGCCGGCATGATGCCGGCGAGCCGACCGGCCAGTTGCCGAAACGGCTTCATGTCCTGCGCCTCGATGGCGGCCAGATCGCGCGCGTCGCGCGGCATGTCGACATGGGAGTCGGCCTCGACGAAGCCATGCCCCGGAAAGTGCTTGCCGACACAGCCCATGCCCGCATCCGCCATGCCGTCGATGAGTGCAGAGGCCAGTGCCACCGTCACCTCGGGGTCGGCATGGAAGGCGCGATCACCGATCACGCGGCTGACGCCGTAGTCCAGATCGAGCACGGGTGCGTAGCTCAGGTCCACCCCGTGGGCAACCAACTCGCTGGCCAGCACCCGCCCCGCATCGCGAGCCAGGGCGCGGGCGGTGTCGGGGTCGGCATCCCAGGCGCGGCCCAGGACGCCCATCGCCGGCACCGCCGAAAAGCCCGTGCGAAAACGCTGCACGCGACCGCCTTCGTGATCGACGGTGATCAACAGCGCGGGCGAACGCAGGGCACGAATCTCTGCGGTCAGCGCACTCAGTTGCGCCGGGTCGGCGTAATTGCGCGCGAAGAGGATCACGCCGCCGACCAGCGGATGACACAGCCGCGCCCGCTCCTCGTCGGTGAGACGGTGCCCGGCAACATCGAGCATCACCGGGCCAAGCGGCATCGCGACGGACATCAGGGGTGCTCCTTTTCGATCACGGCGAAAGCCAGCACGTTGTCCAGCTCGTCGCTCAGGCTCAGGTGGGCGCGCAGGCGGTCGGCCGTCATGATCTCGGCCATCCGGCCATGGAAGACGAAGAACGGCTTGCCGAGGCGATCGCGGTCGACCGCCACCGAATGCAGGGTCGCGGGCACGGCCACTCCGGTACCGTAGGCTTTGCCGAATGCCTCCTTGGCCGCGAAGCGCTTGGCCAGCAGGCGCTCGGGCACGGGCGCCTCATGAAAGGCGGCGCGCTCCGACGGCGCCAGGATGCGATAGGCGAAGCGCTCGCCGTGGCGCGCCAGCGCCAGCCGGATGCGCTCGACGCTGACCAGGTCGGTGCCGATGCCGTGGATCATGCGCCTGCCCTACTCGCCCAGCCGGGCGGCTTCGCGCATCAGGCGCTTCATCTCGCGTACCGCTTCGCGCAAGCCGGAAAACACGGCGCGCGAGACGATGGCATGGCCGATATGCAGCTCGCGAATGCCTGGCAGGCGGGCGATCGGCTGGACGTTGTAGTAGTTGAGCGCGTGGCCGGCGTTGAAACGCATGCCGGCGGCGCGGATCATCACCCCGGCGCGGCGGATCTTGTCGATCTCGGCGACCACCGCCGCACTTTCGGCATCGCGTCCGGCGCGGTGAAACGCAGCCGCATAGGGGCCGGTATGGATTTCGCATACCCGCGCACCGATACGCGCCGCCGCGTCGACCTGGGCCGGGTCGGCGTCGATGAACACGCTGACCGAAATCCCGGCGTCGCTCAGACGACTGACCGCATCGCGCAGCGCCGCTTCTTGCGAGACGATGTCGAGACCGCCTTCGGTGGTGACCTCTTGCCGCCCCTCGGGGACGAACATGGCCATCTCGGGCTTGAGCGCGGCGGCGATTCCGACCATCTCGTCGGTGGCGGCCATTTCGAGATTGAGCTTGATCTGGGTGAGGTCGCGCAGCTTGCGCACGTCCTCGTCGTTGATATGCCTGCGGTCTTCACGCAGATGCACGGTGATGCCGTCCGCCCCGCCCAGGTGCGCCTCCACCGCCGCCCACACCGGGTCCGGCTCCCAGGTCCGCCGCGCCTGACGCAGCGTGGCCACATGATCGATATTCACGCCCAATTCAATCACAGTGCTTGCAACTCCTTGAACATCCGGCGCGAATGCAGGGGCTGGGCGCCGAGGTGGTGCTGGATGAGATGGCGCAGCAAGGCCTTGCTCTGCACCAGGGTTTTCGGGTCGTCGAAGCGGCCGGCGGCCATGTCGATCAGCGTCTGCCCGGCCACCACGGGCAAGTCGGCATCGCCCGCTGCGTTGTGGACCGGACCGCGGTCGATTATATATCCGTACAGCGCATCGGCTTCGATGGGGGCGTCGGTCTCGGCGTCATGGTCAAGCGGAACGCCATAGCCGAGTTCCGACAGCAACATGAGCTCGAAGGCACGCAGCAACGGCTCGAAGCGCGACGCCTCCGGCAGTTGCTGGATCAGCGCTGCATAGCCGTCGTACAGCGCCGCATGGGCATCCTCGCGCGGCAGCAGCTTGACCAGCAGCTCGTTGAGGTAGTAGCCGCACAGCAAGGCCTTGCCGCTCAACAGCGGCTGGCCACCGATCCACTCGGCGCGGATCAGCGTCTTGACCTCACCCCCACCCGACCAGTCGAGCAGCAGCGGCTGGTAGGCCATCAGCACCCCACGCAACGCCGACATCGGCCGGCGCGCGCCCTTGGCCACCAGGGCCATGCGGCCATGGTCGCGGCTGAACACTTCGACGATCAGGCTGGTTTCCCGGTACGGGTGGGTGTGAAGCACGAACCCGGGCTGTTGGTCGACACGCTGCTTCTGACCCACGGCGCACTCGCTCAGTCGTAGCCGAGACTCTTCAAGGCGCGCTCATCGTCGGCCCAGCCGGATTTGACCTTGACCCACACTTCCAGGTAGATCTTTGCGCCGAACAACTCTTCCATGGCCTTGCGCGCCTCGGTCGAGATGCGCTTGAGGTGCTCGCCGCCCTTGCCGATGACGATTCCCTTGTGGCCCGGCTTGTCGACGATGATGGCGGCGTTGATGCGGCGCAGGTTGCCATCCGCCTCGAAGCGCTCGATCTCGACCGTCATGCCGTAGGGCAACTCGTCGCCGAGCAGGCGGAACAGCTTTTCGCGGAGGAACTCGGCGGCCAGAAAGCGCTCGCTGCGATCGGTGACATCATCCGGCCCGAACATCGGCGGACCTTCGGGCAGGTAGCCGCGCGACACGGCCAGCAGTGCATCGACATTCTTGCCGCGCTCGGCCGACAGGGGCACCACTTCGGCAAACGGGAAGGCGCCGCGCGTCAGCTCGATGAAGGGCAACAGGCTGGACTTGTCGGCCAGAGTGTCCACCTTGTTGATGACCAGGATCACCTTGGCGTCCCGAGGTAGCAAGGCCACCACCTGCTCGTCTTCCGGCCCGAAGCGCCCCGCCTCGATCACCAGATAGACCAGGTCGACATCGGCCAGCGACTGGGTCACCGTGCGGTTCATGGTGCGATTGAGCGCATTCTGGTGCCGCGTCTGAAAACCCGGTGTGTCGACGAAGACGAACTGTGCCGTGTCGTCGGTGAGAATGCCGGACACCCGGTGCCGCGTGGTCTGCGCCTTGCTTGAGACGATGCTGACCTTGAGGCCGATGAGGCGATTCATCAGCGTGGACTTGCCGACGTTCGGCCGTCCGACGATGGCGATGAATCCGGTGCGGAAGGCGCCGCCTTCCGGAGTCTGACTATCCTGCATGCTGCTCCAGTTTTTCCATGGCCGCCGAAGCGGCCTGCTGTTCGGCGGCCCGCCGGCTCGACCCAGTACCCCGCGTCTGCATGCCCCCATCGATGGTGCACTCGACTTCGAATTCCTGAGCATGCGCCTCGCCGCGGGTTTCGACCAGCCGGTATTTCGGCAGCTGCCGGCGCCGCGCCTGCAACCACTCCTGCAGCCGGGTCTTGGGATCCTTGAGGCTGGACTTCGGGTCCAGGTGCGTCAGGTGGTCGGCGAACAGGCGGTCGATGACCGCCTTCGCGGCGTCGAAGCCACCATCAAGGTAGACCGCGGCAAACACCGCTTCGAGTGCATCAGAGAGGATCGAAGGCCGCTCGGCGCCGCGGCTTTTGAGTTCGCCTTCGCCCAGGCGCAACACCGCGCCGAGCTGCAGCTCGACGGCGAGACCGTGCAGGGCATCCTGGCAGACCAACTGCGCCCGCAAGCGGGACAGATCGCCTTCGCGCAACTCGGGAAAACGGGAAAACAGCGCCAGCGCAACCACATGATTGACCACGCTGTCGCCGAGAAATTCGAGCCGCTCGTTGTTCGGTTGACCGAAGCTGCGATGGGTCAGCGCCTGGCGCAGGCGGGCGACGTCCTTGAAGCGATAATCGATCCGCGCCTGCAGCGTTTCCAGACTCACCCGACCCCCGTCAGGAACCACTACTACGCACGGTGCCGGTATCGAAGTCGATCAGCAGGCTCACGTTGCCTGCAATGGGCACTCGTTTGGCGTAGGCCATGGACATCTCGATCTGGTTGCCGCGCTTGACCACGACCAGATCGCGCCCGGTGACGCTTCTCACGTCGCCGATATAGGCACGCTTGTCGAAATCGGCGCGGATCTGACCGACCGTCACGTCCGCCGATGGCTTGGACTCGGCGATCGCATTCAACACGCGTTTGACCGCCAGGTACTCGGTCACCGCCGGCACGGTACGCATCCCGATCAGGAACAGGAAACCAAGAATGGCCCCCACGATCAGCACACCGATCAAAGACAGGCCCGTCTGCTTGTTCTTCATGCGATTGCCCTTCAGTGGAAAAACCCGATACGGCTCGGCTCGTTGAAGTTGAACCAGATCAGGAACGCCTTGCCGACGATGTTCTCTTCGGGGACGAAACCCCAGACGCGGCTGTCGCTGCTGTCGTCCCGGTTGTCGCCCATGACGAAGTAATGCCCGGGCGGGACGGTGCAGCGTACGCCGTTGTTAGTATAAGTGCAGTTCTCGCGCTGCGGGAATTGCTTGACCTGAGGCACATAGGCCGGCTTATCGCCGTCATTCAAGAACGCATGCTCGACGCTGCCGAGATTCTCGGAATACTTGGCACTGGCATACAGGCGATCGCGGTGGACATATTCACCGGCCGATGTCACATCGACCGGTTTTCCATTGATGCTCAAACGCTTGTCGAAGTACTCGATGGTGTCACCGGGCAGTCCGACCACACGTTTGATGTAGTCCAGCGAGGGATCTTCCGGGTAGCGGAACACCATCACGTCGCCGCGCTCCGGCGTGTTCATGTCGACGATTTTCTTGTTGATGACCGGCAGGCGAATGCCATAGGTGTATTTGTTGACCAGGATGAAATCGCCGACGAGCAAGGTCGGGATCATCGAGCCGGACGGAATCTTGAACGGCTCGACCAGGAACGAGCGCAGAAAGAATACCGCCAGGATGACCGGAAAAAAACTGGCGCCATATTCCACCCACCATGGCTCCCCGGCATCGGGCGCGCGCCGCTTGCGGGCATAGAATTTGTCAGCCAGCCACAGCACACCGGTCGCCACCAGCAGCAGGAAAAGAATCAGGGCAAAATTCACGAGGTCTCCGGTTCGCTTCTGAAGAGGGTTACTTGCTGTCGTCGGTACGCAGCACGGCCAGGAAGGCCTCCTGCGGAATTTCCACCGCACCGACCTGCTTCATGCGCCGCTTGCCGGCCTTTTGCTTTTCCAGCAGCTTGCGCTTGCGCGAAATATCGCCGCCGTAGCACTTGGCCAGCACGTTCTTGCGCAGCGCCTTGATGTTCTCGCGCGACACGATGGTCGAGCCGATCGCCGCCTGCACGGCCACGTCGAACATCTGGCGCGGGATGATGCCGCGCAGCTTGGCGGCCAGTTCGCGCCCGCGGAAATGGGCATTCGCCCGATGCACGATCACCGACAGCGCATCGACTTTCTCGCCGTTGACCAGCATGTCGAGCTTGACCAGATCGGCGGCCTGGTAGCAGTGCAGTTCGTAGTCGAGCGAGGCATAGCCACGCGACACCGACTTGAGGCGGTCGAAGAAGTCCATGACCACTTCGTTCATCGGGATGTCGTAGACCAGTTGGACCTGCCGGCCGTGATAGCGCATGTCGACCTGCGTGCCGCGCTTCTGGGTGCATAGCGTGATCACCACGCCCACATACTCCTGCGGCATGTAGATGGTCGCACGAATGATCGGCTCTCGAATTTCATCGATCTTCGACGGATCGGGCAGCTTGGCCGGGTTCTCGACCTTGATCACCGAGCCGTCCTTGAGCAGGACTTCGTACACCACCGTCGGTGCGGTGGTGATCAGGTCGATATCGAATTCGCGCTCGAGTCGTTCCTGCACGATGTCCATGTGCAGCAAGCCGAGAAAGCCGCATCGGAAGCCGAAGCCCAACGCCTGCGACACTTCCGGCTCGAAACGCAGCGCCGCATCGTTGAGTTGCAGCTTCTCGAGCGATTCGCGCAACTGTTCGTATTCGTTGGATTCGACCGGGTACAGGCCGGCGAACACCTGCGACTTGATTTCCTTGAACCCTGGCAGCGGCTTGTTGGCCGGGCGGGTGGCGAGGGTCACGGTGTCGCCCACCTTGGCGTCCGAGATCACCTTGATGCCACTGATGATGAAGCCCACTTCGCCGGCTGACAGCGAATCGCGCACCAGCGACTTGGGCGTAAACACACCGACCGAATCCACCGGGTACTCGGCGCCCGTCGCCATCAGCCGCATCCGGTCCTTGGCCTTGATGCTGCCATCGACCACCCGCACCAGGATCACCACGCCGACATAGCTATCGAACCACGAGTCGATGATCAAGGCCTTGAGCGGCGCATCGGGGTCGCCCACCGGCGGCGGGACGCGGCGCACCACGGTTTCGAGGATGTCGTCGATGCCCAGGCCGGTCTTGGCCGAGCACAGCGTCGCGTCGGAGGCATCGACCCCGATCACATCCTCGATTTCGGCGCGCACCCGCTCCGGATCGGCCGCCGGCAGATCCACCTTGTTGAGCACCGGGATCACTTCGAGGTTCTGCTCGATCGCCGTGTAGCAATTGGCCACCGTCTGCGCTTCGACGCCCTGCGAGGCATCGACCACCAGCAGCGCGCCTTCGCAGGCGGACAGGGAGCGCGAGACTTCATAGCTGAAGTCCACATGCCCTGGGGTGTCGATGAGGTTGAACTGGTATTCCTGACCGTCCTTCGCCTTGTAGAGCAAGGAGGCGGTCTGCGCCTTGATCGTAATCCCACGCTCGCGCTCAAGATCCATCGAATCGAGCACCTGGGCGTCCATCTCCCGGTCGGCCAGGCCGCCGCAGCGCTGGATCAAGCGATCGGCCAGCGTCGATTTACCGTGATCGATATGGGCAATGATGGAGAAATTACGTATGTGGCGCATATTCACAACAAAAAAGGTGCCTTGCGGCACCCTCGGTTCCCGGGCGTAGTCAATCGGCGGATTCTAGCGGAAATCGGGCCAGATAGGCACGCACCGCGGCGGTGTCGAGATGGTAGTGGCACAATTCTTCGCCCTCGGGCGTCAGCAGCACCGGCACCAGTTCGCCCCAACGTGCTTCCAGTGCCGGATCGCTGTCCACATCGATGACGTCGATCGACACGCCCGCCGCGTCGGCAAGCGGCTGCACCGCCGCCAGCATGTCATCGCACAAATGGCACCAACTGCGGCCCAGCAAGCGCAACACCGCCATCAAGGCACCTCGATGGCAACGAAGCTGCGCGCGGTACCGCGCTGAAGCAGCACCACCAGCGGCGCTTGCGCCTCCAAGCGACCGAGCGCCGCGTCCAGGTCGTCGAGCGTGCGCAGTGGGGTTTGCTTTCCGTCTTCGACAGCGGCCACCAGCACATCGCCTTCGCGCACCCGGGCACGTGCCGCCGGTCCCTCGGCCTTGCGCACCTCCAGGCCCCAAGGCGCCCCGATCGACTTCAAGCGGGCACCGGCAAGCGCAGCCAGATCCAGGCCGCGACGCGACCACTGCGCGGGCTTCGATGCAGGTCGCCGGGCATGCGCCGTGGCACGGTCGGCCTCGGGCCACTGCCCCAGCGTGACCTGCAAGGTCTGCCGCTCGCCGCCACGCAGCACATCCATCGGCACCTCCCGCCCCGGCGCCATGCGGGCCACAATGCGCGGCAAATCATCGGAGCGCTGAACGGACTGATCGCCGAAACGGACGATCACATCGCCGGCACGCACGCCGGCGCGCTGCGCGGGGCTGTCCGGTTCGACGGAGCCGACCAGCGCGCCATCCAGCGAAGACAGGCCGAAGGCGCCGGCCAATGCGGCGGTGACTTCCTGGATGCCGACGCCGATTCGCCCGCGCTCGACCTTGCCGGCCTTTCTGAGCTGCGTCTGGATATCCATGGCGATGTCGATCGGAATGGCGAACGAGACGCCCATGAAACCGCCGGTACGGCTGAATATCTGGGCATTGATGCCGACCACCTCGCCCGCCAGGTTGAACAGCGGACCACCCGAATTGCCCGGGTTGATCGCCACATCGGTCTGGATGAAGGGCACGAAGCTCTCTTCGGGAAAAACGCGGCCCTTGGCGCTGACGATCCCGGCCGTCACGCTGTTCTCAAAACCGAAGGGCGACCCGATGGCCACCACCCACTCGCCGACTGAAACGCTGTCCGGCGCGCCGAGCCGCACGGCCGGCAGGCCGCTGGCATCGATCTTCAGCAGCGCGATATCGGCACGCCGGTCAAGCCCCACCAGCGTCCCCACGAAGACGCGCCGGTCGAGCAGACGCACCTGAATGCTCTGAGCATCGCCTACCACATGCGCATTGGTGAGGATGTAGCCGTCGTCGGAAATGAAGAAGCCCGACCCCTGCGACTGCTCGATGTCATCGGGCTCCACCTGCGGCGCGTCCGGCAGGAAACGCCGCAGAAAATCGGGCACATGCGGATTGTCGCCCGGCAAGCCACGCGGCGCCGGAGCGACGGAAGGAGGCTGGGAAACGCTAATATTGACCACCGAGGCCCCGTGCTCGCGCACCAGACGCTGAAAGTCCGGCAACGTCTCCGCAAGGACCGACGCCGACACCCCGGCGACGCAGGTAAAGACCAGCACCCACTGGCTGCACCACCGCCTAATCATGATGCGCCGTGACCGGCCCCGCTTGGGCGCATGCCGCATCGGCCGCCAGCCGCACGGACAGCTTTTGCCGCCAGAATCGACGCCCACCGATCCGGCGGACGGCGGCGACCGAGAGCGCCAGCGCTGCGGCCAGTCCGATCACCGCACCGGCATTGCCGGACCACCAAGTCCCAACACCTGCACCGACAAGGGCCGCGAGGGTCGGCAGGCCATAGCTGATGGCCGCGGCGCCCAAGGCGGCGCCGTCGTCGATCTGCAGGCGCACGCGATCACCGGCAGCGAAATGCTGCGGATTGTCGACATGGAAGACTTCGTCGGGTTTGCCGAAGGCGTGAGCGATCTTCGCACCGCCACACCCACCGGGTTCGTGACAGCGTCCACAGCCGGTGGGTTGGTCGTCGACCCGGACCCAGGCTCGACGGTCCGCCGTCCGCAGCACCACCCCCCGCGCCTCGATCACTGGGCATCCACCGTCATACCGTCGCCAACGCGACGCAGTGCCTCATGCGGCGCCTCGCCCAGCACGGTCAGCCGCTGGCCCCCGACATTACGGGCATACACGGCGATCGATCCGGCCTCCATGAAACCGGCACTCGCCGACGCCCCGCCCGCCGACGCCGGTTCGACAAAGACGGAAATGTTGGCCATGCCATCGGAGAGCACCATGTGCAGCACGGACTGCCCCTGGGCTCCGACCGAGCGGCGAACGCTGGAGACCAGCCGATACCCCGGCAGCACATCGCCAAGGCGCCATGCGGCGGCCTCGCCGTCGGCCTCGTCACCCTTGGCGTTCACGGTCTGCCAGTCATCGGCCACGGCATACTTCTGCTCGAGCAACGACGGATCCACGGCCTCGCCGACATGAATCTCGTTGAACGCGAACTGCTCGATCACCTCGCCCTTGGCGCCGACCAACCGGGCTTTGAGCAACAAGCCGCTATCCACATCGGCCCACAATTGGTGGCCATAGCGCAGCGTGTCCTTGGGCTCGAGCACGACCAGTTGCGCCTTGCGCCCAGCCACCCGGCTGACATCCCCCAGTGAGATCCGGTAATACTCGTCAAGCGCTGAGACCGCCATCGGCAAGCGTGCGGGAAAGGCGCGGCGCTTGCCGACCCGGTCGATGATCACGGTTTTCAGATCCGGCAGCACGCAACGCACTTCGCTGTTGTTGCGGATCACCTCGCGCGGGTTGCCGTCGAGCGTTTCGAGACGCTCCACTTCGCCATTCGGGCCGACCACATGCGCAATGCGCAAGGCTTCGAGGCGCTTGCCGCTGAGATACGAAAACGTGCCGGAGTAATTCAGTTTCTGAGCAGCACTCGCCATCCGGTCCATCCAGAACAGCGCATCCTGCTCGGGCGCGCCGACGGCGACACCGCCGACGACGAACAACCACAGGGCAACGAGGCAACGCCTCATCGTTGCGCCCCCGGAGACACCTCGGCGACCGTCCGAACGAAAGGTGCAACCGCAGGGATCGCCCCTTGATTTGACAGGCTCTGGTGGGCGAACAGATAGGCGCGCAATGGCTCGTTGTCCCGCTTGTCGTCGGCAACGACTTTGGTCGCCATCGGCGCCGGCGTCATTCGGGCCATCTGAATGGCCGCCGTATTGGCGGGTGAGTCGGACGCGACCGGAAACGCCAGCCAACCGACCACAGCGACACCTGCGACCGATGCCGCCAGCGGCATCAGCTTTCGCCACGAGGGACGGGGCGTTTCGTTGCGTCGAAGCGCCACAGGCACCAGCACCGTCGGCTCATCCTCCAGGCGGGCCATGACCCGGGCGGTCAGATCTTGCGACAAATCCACCTCGCCGCGCAGCGCATCCCCGATCAGGCAGTAGCGATCCCACTGCCGTCGAACATCGGCTGACGCCCTGACAGAACCAAGGACCGGTTCCATTGCCTGGGCGTCAACATCACCATCAAGCAGTGCCGAAATACGTTCCTTCATACCTACCACCGTTGGTCAGGGGCCGTATCCAACAACGGCCGAAGTTTCTCTGCAATCGCCTCGCGAGCCCGGAATATCCGCGAACGCACCGTACCGATGGGACATTCCATGATGCCGGCGATCTCCTCGTAACTCATTCCTTCGATTTCACGCAAAACGATTGCGGTTCTCAATTCTTCGGGCAACGCTTCCATTGCCGTCTCGACGGTCTGACCGATCTGGCGCGACATCATCAACCGCTCGGGCGTATTGATGTCCCGCAACTGCTCGCCGTCGTCGAAAGTCTCGGCGTCCTCCGAACTGAACCCGGTGGCCGTCGGTGCTCTTCGACCTTGCGCAACCAGATAGTTCTTCGCCGTATTGACACCGATACGATAGAGCCAGGTATAGAACGCACTCTCGCCACGAAACGCCGGCAAGGCCCGATACGCCTTGATGAACGTTTCCTGAGCGACATCCTCCACCTCCGCCGGATCACGGATCAAACGCGACAGCAAGCGCAACAACTTGCGCTGATACTTGGAGACCAACAGGCCGAACGCCTGTTTGTCCCCGCGCTGTACGCGCTCAACAAGTTGTTGATCCAATTCTCTATCGGTCATTTGGCATCTGGCGGAAATCGGGGATCGATCATGGCGGAGCATAAACCGCGAAAGTATAACCAACCCACCGCGTCGCGCCAAAAGCGCAAGGACCTGTGCAATCGACTCCCCCCGTGCCGAATAGTTCAGACGGCGCAAGGGTTTTTGCTTCACCAGCCGCGGGGGCGCGAGTGATATAGTTGGCGCCCGTCATTTTGCTGGGACCTGTCGGTGGAAGCCTTCGACGTCATCATCATCGGAAGTGGACTGGCCGGCCAGTCGCTCGCCCTGCGCCTGGCGGAACATCGTCGTGTCGCCATCGTCACCAAACGCGCGCTCGCCGACGGCGCCAGCGCCTGGGCGCAAGGCGGCATTGCCGCCGTGCTCGATCCGTCGGACAGTGTCGAATCGCATGTTGCCGACACCTTCGACGCCGGCGCCGGACTGAACAACCGCGCCGCCACCCAGCATGTGGTCGAAAACAGCCGACGCGCCATCCAGTGGCTGATCGAACGCGGCGTGCCCTTCACGCGCGACGACGACAGCCCGACCGGCTACCACCTCACCCGCGAGGGCGGTCACAGCCACCGGCGCATCATCCATGCCGCCGACGCCACCGGCGCCGCAGTGCAGGCCACCCTGACACCTCAGGTCGCCGCCCACCCGAACATCACGATCTTCGAACGCCACATCGCGATCGACCTGATCCCCGGCAGCAAACTCGGACGGCCCGAATACGGCTGCCTCGGCGCCTACGTGCTCGACATCGACAACGACCAGGTCAAGACCCTGAGCGCCCCGAGCACCGTGCTGGCCACAGGTGGGGCCGGCAAAGTTTACGTCTACACCACCAATCCGGACACCGCCACGGGTGACGGCATCGCCATGGCCTGGCGGGCCGGCTGCCGGGTGGCGAACATGGAGTTCATCCAGTTCCATCCGACCTGCCTCTATCATCCGCAAGCCAAGTCTTTCCTGATCTCTGAAGCGGTGCGGGGCGAAGGCGGATTGCTGCGCCTGCCCAGCGGCGAGCGCTTCATGCCCGAGCACGACCCGCGCGCCGAACTGGCACCGCGTGACATCGTGGCCCGCGCCATCGACTTCGAGATGAAGAAACGAGGGCTGGACTGCGTCTTCCTGGACATCTCGCACAAACCGGCCGATTTCCTGCAATCGCACTTCCCCACCATTTACGCACGCTGCCTGGAGCTAGGCATCGACATCACCCGGCAACCGATCCCGGTGGTTCCGGCCGCCCACTACTCCTGCGGCGGCATTCTTACCGACCTGAGCGGACGGACCGACCTGCCCGGTTTGTACGCCGTCGGCGAAGCCACCTGCACGGGATTACATGGCGCCAACCGGCTGGCCAGCAACTCGCTGCTCGAATGCGTCGTATTCAGCGAGAGCATCGCTGCCGCCATCCTCGCTCAAGCACCGCACCCAGCCCTGCCGCTCCCGCCATGGGACGAGAGCCGGGTCACCGATGCCGACGAGGAAATCGTCATCTCCCACAACTGGGAGGAACTGCGGCGTTTCATGTGGGACTATGTCGGCATTGTCCGCACCCACAAACGTCTGCTCCGCGCGCAACACCGCATCCGGCTGCTCAGCCGGGAGATCAACGAGTTCTATACGAACTTCCGGGTCACCAACGATTTGATCGAGCTGCGCAATCTGGTGACCACTGCCGACCTGATCGTTCGCTGTGCCCTGCGCCGCAAGGAAAGCCGGGGGCTGCATTTCAGTCGTGACTATCCGCAGATGCTTCCACGCCCGAAGGACACCGTGTTGCGCCCCCGCCGCGCGCCCAAGCTCTAGCGGACCATTGGATTTTCGTCGGGTCGGATGGGCCGGTGAAAACACCGCCCTATCCAGCCGCTTCGTCGTTTCGTGCGGTTCAACCGCCTCAGATTCGACGCGTCATGATCCCTCAGGGCCGACAGGCTGCGAACCCGGCCGCTCACCGGGGGCGTTGCGAAACCAGATGCACAGCCACCGCCAACCATCGGGATGACCCAAGCTGTCGGGCAGCACCATGAGCGAAAACCGTCGCCCGTGGGCATTGCGCCCATGCAGCCACAGCACGCCAGCCATATCGACGCTCGACGGCGCCAACTCGCAGGCCTCGGATTCACCAGGCGGAATCCAGCGGCCGTCAGGCAACAGGCAAAGGGTCTGTGATGTGGCCGGGCGCCGGCGCGCCAGCCCACCACACACCGCCATCAGGCAAAGCGCGCCCGCCACGACATACCAGGCCACACCTGGGGTCAGCAAAAGCACCAAAGCCGCCCCGCCACCTGCACCGATCGACAATCGGGAAAGGTCGCGGGACGGCTTCAGCGCCAGCGTCAGGGGAAGGCGGAAGACCGCCTCCGGCATGCTCAGACCCGGGCGAGCGCCAAGGTCCCGTTGGTACCACCGAACCCGAACGAATTCGACAGCGCCACCCGGATCTCCATCGGACGGGCCGCATTGGCGGCATAGTCCAGGTCGCAGGCAGGGTCCTGCTCGAAGATGTTGATCGTCGGCGGGGCGATCTGGTTGTGCACCGCCAGCGCCGTGAACACCGCCTCGACCCCACCCGCAGCCCCCAGCAGGTGACCGGTCATGGACTTGGTGGAGCTGACCACCAGCGCCTTGGCATGGTCGCCAAAGCAGCGCTTGACGGCCACGGTTTCGGCCACGTCGCCCAGTGGCGTGGAGGTGCCGTGGGCATTGATGTAGTCGAAATTCTCGACCGACAGGCCCGCGTCACGAATGGCGTTGGACATCGAACGGGCAGCCCCGTCGCCGTCTTCGCATGGCGCGGTCATGTGATAGGCATCTGCGCTCATGCCGTAGCCAACCACCTCGGCATAGATCTTGGCACCACGCGCTTTGGCGCGCTCGTACTCCTCGAGCACCACCACGCCCGCACCTTCGCCGAGCACGAAGCCGTCGCGACCAGTGTCCCAGGGACGGCTGGCCGTGGCCGGATCGTCATTGCGCGTGGACAGGGCGCGTGCAGAGGCAAAACCGCCGATCGCCAGCGGCGTGATCGTCGACTCGGCACCACCGGCGACCATGGCATCCACATCGCCGTACTGAATCATCCGCGCGGCTTCGCCGATGCAATGGGTTGCCGTGGTGCAGGCCGTGACCATGGCCAGGCAAGGCCCCTTGAAGCCATACATGATCGACAGATGACCGGCGATCATGTTGATGATCGTACCGGGAATAAAGAAGGGCGAAATCTTGCGATGGCCGGCTTTGAGGTAATCGTCGTGTGTCGCCTCGATCATCGGCAAGCCGCCGATACCCGAGCCGATATTCACGCCGATGCGCTCTGCGTCCACCCCGGCCGTTTCCAGCCCTGCGTCCTTGACCGCCTGAATGCCGGCGGCTAGGCCGTAGTGAATAAAGGTATCCATCCGGCGCGCGTCTTTTGGCGACAGATAGCTCCCGATATCGAAATTCTTGACCTCACCGGCAATGCGCACCGGGAAGGCCGACGCGTCGAAACGCGTGATCTCCGAGATGCCGGAGCGGCCATTGACAATGTTGTCCCAAGCCTCCGGGATGGAATTACCGACAGGGGAAATAATGCCCAGGCCGGTTACAACAACTCTGCGACGTGTCAATGTTCGCTCCGGTATCCGTTATTACTTGTTCAAATGCGCAGTCACGTAATCGATGGCTTGCTGCACAGTGGTGATTTTCTCAGCCTCTTCGTCCGGAATTTCGCACTCGAATTCTTCCTCGAGCGCCATCACCAGTTCCACGGTGTCCAGCGAATCTGCGCCAAGATCGTCCACGAACGAGGACTCGTTCTTGATTTCGGACTCGTTAACACCGAGCTGCTCCGCGACGATTTTCTTGACGCGTTGTTCGATGTTCTCCATGAAATAGCTCCTTCCCGGATATGCGGGTATGTAGTTAAGGCGGGCGTATTCTACCAAAAAGGCGGCCCGCCGATAGGGTCAAGTTCAAGCCATGTACATGCCACCATTGACATGCAAGGTGGTGCCAGTCACATACGATGCCGCCGGCGATGCCAGGAAGGCCACCGCTGCCGCCACTTCTTCCGGCCGGCCCAGGCGGCCGGCCGCGATCTGGCCGGTCAGCGCTTCGCGCGCTGCGTCCGGCAAAGCCCGGGTCATGTCGGTATCGATAAAGCCCGGTGCCACACAATTGACCGTGATGTTGCGACTACCCAGCTCGCGCGCCAGCGCACGGGCCATGCCCGCCACGCCCGCCTTGGCAGCCGCATAGTTGGCCTGCCCGGGGTTACCGGAACTGCCGACCACCGATGTCACGTTGATGATGCGACCATGGCGCGCCTTCATCATGCCGCGCATCACCAGCCGCGACATCCGGAAGACGGCCTTGAGGTTGGTATCGACCACCGCATCCCACTCGTCATCCTTCATGCGCATGGCGAGGTTGTCGCGGGTGATGCCGGCATTGTTGACCAGAATGGCCACCGAGCCGAAGTCCTTTTCGATCTGTGCAATGACGGCTTCGCAGGCCGCCGGATCGGTGACGTTGAGCGCCAGACCGCTACCCGTATAGCCCTGCTCGGCGAGCGCCTTGGCGATCTCCGCGGCCCCGGTTTCGGACGTCGCCGTCCCCACCACAGTGGCCCCCATGGCCGCCAACTCCATCGCGATCGCCCGGCCGATGCCGCGCGATGCGCCCGTCACCAGTGCAACCTGGCCGTCGAGAACCTTCGTCATGCGTTTTCCTTTACCAAAGCAATCGATTCACCCAGCGAGGCCTCGTCGACAATCGCCCCACCCTGCACATCCTTGACGATGCGCTTGGTCAGCCCCGCCAGCACCTTGCCCGGACCGCATTCGATCACAGCACGAGCGCCCTGCGCGGCCATGGCTTCGAGCGACTCGATCCAGCGCACGGGCGAATAGGCCTGACGCACCAGGGCGTCGCGGATCTGCGCGGGATCGGTGCAAATCGCGACATCCACGTTATTCACGACAGGAATGCTGGGCGCGGAAACTTCGACCCCGGCCAGGCGCTCCGCCAATTGCTCCGCCGCAGGCTTCATGAGGGCGCAGTGGAACGGCGCGCTTACCGGCAACAGTACCGCCCGCTTGGCACCGCGCGACTTGGCCAGCGCCATCGCGCGATCGACGGCGGCAACGGCGCCGGCGATCACGATCTGCCCGGGCGCGTTCAGGTTTGCCGCCTCCACCACCTCGTCTTCGGCCGCTTCGGCACACACGGCGATCACGGCATCGGCATCCAGCCCCAACAAGGCCGCCATGGCGCCCTGCCCGGCCGGCACCGCAGCCTGCATCGCCGCCGCACGGAAGCGCACCAGCGGCACGGCGTCGGAGAACTTCAGCGCGCCCGCGGCCACCAACGCGCTGTACTCGCCCAGGCTGTGGCCCGCCACCAGGTCCGGGGCCGGACCGCCGGCCGCCAACCAGGCGCGATACACCGCCACGCCGGCGGTCAGCATCAGGGGCTGGGTATTGACCGTTTGCGCCAGGCGCTCGGCCGGCCCATCGGCCACCATCGCCCAGAGATCTTCGCCCAGGGCCTCGGAGGCCTCTTCAAACGTCTGGCGAATCACCGGGGCATCGCCATAGGCCGCCATCATGCCGACGGACTGCGAGCCCTGGCCGGGAAATACGAGTGCGAACTTCATGGAAACTCCTTGAACGGAACCGCTCAATACTGGACCAGCGCGGCGCCCCAGGTAAAGCCACCGCCGACGCCTTCGAGTACCAGCCGCTGGCCGCGCTGGATGCGTCCGTCGCGAATCGCGACATCGAGCGCCAGGGGAATCGACGCTGCCGAGGTATTGCCATGCGCATCGACCGTGCTGACCACACGCTCGAGGGGCAGCCCCAGCCGCTTTGCCGTGGAATGGATGATGCGGATGTTCGCCTGGTGCGGAATCAACCAGTCCACCTCGCCCACATCGGACGCGGCAGATGCCAGCACTTCCTGCGCCACATCGCCGAGCACCCGCACAGCGAACTTGAACACGGCCTGCCCGTCCATGCGCAGGAACGGATCGCCAAGCACCTTGCCGGACGCCACGGTTCCCGGCACACAGAGAATGGGATGATGGCTGCCGTCGGCATGCAAGGCCGTCGACAGGATGCCCGGCGTCTCCGAGGCTTCGAGCATGATGGCACCGGCGCCATCGCCAAACAGCACGCAGGTGGTGCGATCCTGCCAGTCGAGAATGCGCGAGAAGACCTCGGCCCCGACCACCAGCGCGCGCTTGTGACTGCCGGACCGGATGAACTTCTCGGCCACCGTCAGGGCATAGACGAAACCGCTACACACCGCCTGCACGTCGAAGGCCGGACTTTCGTTGCGAATACCGAGGCGCGACTGAAGCAGCGCGGCAGTGCTGGGAAAAATATAGTCGGGGGTGGAGGTTGCGACGATGATCAGGTCGACATCTTCGGCCTGCATCCCGGCCGCTTCGATGGCCCGCCGCGCGGCGATCTCCGCCAGGTCGCTGGCGCTTTGGCCGTCGGCCGCGAAATGCCGGGCACGGATGCCGGTGCGCGTGGTGATCCACTCGTCGGAGGTGTCGATTCCGCGTGCGACCAGATCGTCGTTGGTGACCGGAGCGCCGGGCAGACAGCTGCCGGTTCCTGCAATTCGCGCATAAATCATACGGCTTCCTCCCGCGCACCCATCCGCTCGGTAATGCGCTCAAGCAATCGATTTCCGGCAGCCTCGGCAGCCCGCGCGATGGCCTGCTCGAAGGCGTAAGCATCGGCGGAGCCGTGGCTCTTGACGACCACACCACGCAGCCCGACCAGTGCCGCGCCATTGTAGCGGCGATGATCGACCCGCCCCTTGAAGCGCTTCAGCACGGGGGCCGCCAGCAGCGCCATCGCCTTGGTCAACAGGCTGCGCTGAAACTCTTCGCGCAGGAAGGTGCCCATCATCTGCGCCAGGCCTTCCGACGCTTTCAGGGCCACGTTTCCGACAAAACCGTCGCACACCACGACATTGGTGGTGCCTTTGAAAATATCGTTGCCCTCGACGTTGCCGAAGAAGTTCAGGCCGCTGCTGCGAAGCAGTTCCGCCGCACGCTTGGCCACCTCGTTGCCCTTGATGTCTTCTTCGCCAATATTGAGCAGGCCCACCGTCGGGCGGTCGATATGCTCCACCGCCGCCACTAGGCTGGCGCCCATGATACCGAACTGCAACAGATGCTCGGCCGTGCAATCCACGTTGGCGCCGAGGTCCAGCACGTAGGTGCAGCCGCGCATCGACGGCAGGATCGACGCGATGGCCGGCCGATCCACGCCAGGCAGCGTCTTCAGGACAAAACGGGAAATCGCCATCAGCGCGCCGGTATTGCCGGCCGAAACGGCCGCCTGCGCGTCACCCGACTTGACGAGATTGATCGCCACCCGCATCGACGAGTCTTTCTTGTTCCGCATGGCGTTGGCCGGCGGCTCGTCCATACCGACCACTTCACTGGCGGCCTGCAGGCGCACGCGGCCGCGCACATCCGGCGGTGCGGCCGACAAGAGCGGCTCGATGGCTTCGGGCCGGCCGACCAGCACGATCTGCGTACGGGCGCTGCGCTTGAGATATTCGCAGACAGCCGGAACCGTCACGGACGGGCCGTGATCCCCCCCCATGCAGTCGACAGCAATAGTCACGTTCATCGACGTCGGGCCAGGCAATTGGAAAAGATCGGGACGAAAAAACGGCGCGAACGCAGGACGCGTCGCGCCGCCTCTTTCGGCAAGGCTTATTCGCCCTTGGTCTTGACGACTTTCTTGCCGCGGTAGAAACCGTTCGGGCTGATGTGATGGCGCAGGTGCACCTCACCGGTCGTCGACTCAACCGCCAGCGGCGCAGCCGTCAGACCGTCGTGCGAACGACGCATGCCGCGCTTGGAAGGCGATTTTTTGTTCTGTTGAACAGCCATTGCAATAACTCCTTGGAGCAATCAATTTTCAGTGCCCTTTCCCGTCTTCATCCCTTGAAGGACGGAAAATGGCGATTTTTTAACGGCGCCGCCCAACGGCAACGGCGCATCACACTGTTCGTGCCTTGGCGCGAATGGCATGCCGAGAAGGATCTCTTCTTCGACCAGGGGCAACAAGGCCAGCGCGCTGTCCGCATGGATCGGATCGAACGCATCCTCTTCGAGATCATCGTCCGGCAATGGTTGCCCCGGAGGCACCAGCAACAACCGCCCGGCCACTTCTACCGGCCAGGACATCGCCTGCAGGCACCGCTGGCAACGCACCACCAGGGTGCAGCTTGCCGAAACCTCAAGGAATGAAGCCCCCTGATCGTCTCTCTCGCCAGTGACCGAGAACACCACGTCACCCGACGGCGCACAGACCAGAGCGGCCAAGCGATCGAAATCGCTCACCGGCAACCGGCCTGCCTTTTGCCTGCCCTCGCGCGCGAAGGCCAGCGAATCAATCACGTAGCTATCTCGCGACATAAGCGGCGCATGATAGTATTTTCGATTACCCGTGTCAAAGCCCGCCACCCACCGGAAACCCGGCTGCTCAATTGCCATGCCCCTGATTCTCGCTTCCACCTCCATCTATCGCCGCCAACTGCTGGAGCGTCTCGGCCTGCCTTTCGTCGTTGCCCGCCCCGAGGTCGACGAATCGGCCTTGGATACCGAAACGCCAGACCAGACCGCAGAGCGCCTCGCCGTTGCGAAGGCACGCGCGCTGGTCGAGCGCTCCACCGATGCACTGATCATCGGCAGCGACCAGGTCGCCTATCTGGGCCAACACCGTTTCGGCAAACCGGGCAGCGTGCCGAAGGCGATTGCCCAGCTACAGCAGATGCGTGGCCAGCGCGTGGTGTTTCATACAGCAGTGGCGCTAATCAATAGCGCCACGGGCCGCATCCAGGTCGCCGGCGTGCCGACGGTGGTGCAGTTTCGTGCGCTCAGCGACGAGGAGATCACCCGCTATGTCGAGAAGGAGATGCCGCTCGATTGCGCCGGCAGCGCCAAGGTCGAAGGCCTGGGCATCAGCCTGCTCGACGCACTGAGCGGCGACGACCCCACCGCGCTGATCGGCCTGCCGCTGATCGCATTGACACGGATGCTGCGCGCCGAAGGCGTCGTGGTGCCATGACGAGCACTCGCGGAAAGCTCTACCTCGTCCCTGCCAGCCTCGGCATCAGCCCATGGACGGCCACCCTGCCGCACGATGCCGCGCACATCGCCCGACAGCTCAGGCACTTCGTCGTCGAGAACGAAAAGACTGCGCGCGCGGACCTCAAGCGCCTCGAACACCCGGTGCCGCTGCGCGAGCTGAACATCCGCGCACTGCCCGAACGGCCCACCGACGGCGCGCTGCGCGAACTACTCAGCCCGGCGCTGCACGGAAACGACATCGGGCTCATGTCCGAAGCCGGGGTCCCGGCCGTTGCCGACCCGGGCGCCCTGCTGGTGGGTGCCGCCCATTCGCTGGACATCCAGGTCGTTCCCCTGGTCGGCCCGTCTTCCTTGCTACTGGCGCTCATGGCCTCCGGCCTCAACGGCCAGCAGTTTGCCTTTCATGGCTACCTGCCAGTGCACGACGACGAGCGGACGACCGCCCTCAAGGCGCTCGAATCGGAGTCGGCACACAAGAAACAGACGCAACTGTTCATCGAAACGCCCTACCGCAATCAACGCATGCTCGACGCCATCGTCGCCACCTGTCGTCCCGGCACCCGCCTCTGCGTCGCGCGCGGCATCACCACCACCGACGAGTGGATTCGGATGCGCAGCGTCGCAGCCTGGCGAGAACACCCGCTACCCGAGCTGGGCAAGGTGCCGACCGTCTTTCTGTTGTTGGCGTAAGACCGCCGCCTTTCACCCTTCGGTCGGTGCGAGCCAGATCGCCCCGTCACGCTCGACCACCGGCACAGGGCGCAGGCGGGCACCGCGGCAGGGGCCGGCCACGCAAATGCCCGACACCGGATCATAGGTCGCGCCATGCGTGGCGCAGATCAGGTAGTGGCCCTCGCCATCGAAGAACACGCCTTCCAACCAATCCAGCGTGATCGGCACATGGGCACATTGATTGACGAACGCCCGAGGCTGCCCATCGAAACGCACCACGAACGCCGGCAGCGGCCCGGCGACACCATCGATCGTGAATCGCACGCCGGCACCGCCCTCGCACAACTGCTCGGCCGAACAGATCAGGCGTTGGCCAGCAACCATTGATCCAACTCTCCCGGCGTCGCCACCTGCGCCACCGACGGCACCGACGCGAGCGTTGCCGGCTCATGCGCGCCGAAGGTGACGGCCAGTCCATCCACACCGGCGTTCTGTGCCATCAGCAGATCGTGGGTGGTGTCGCCGATCATCAAGGTGCGCCCGGCCGGCACCGCAAGCTCGGCCATCAACTCCTCAAGCATGGCCGGATGCGGCTTTGAAAAGCATTCGTCGGCACAGCGCGTGGCATGAAAGTGCGCCCCCAGACCAGTATGTGCCAACGCTCGGTCGAGCCCGACACGGCTCTTCCCCGTCGCCACCGCCAATCGCCAGCCACCATCAGCCAAGCGCTTGAGCGTCGAGTCGATGCCCTCGAAGAGCACCAGTTCCTGATCGCGCGACAGGTAGTGATGCCGATAGCGCGCCACCATCTCGGCATACCTGGCTTCGGTCAGCTCGGGCACCGCGTAGCTCAAGGCATCGCTCAAGCCCAGGCCGATCACGTGGCGTGCGCGCACATCTTCCGGCTCCGGTAGCCCCAGATCGCGGCAGGCGGCCTGGATGGCACGCACAATCGCAGCGGCCGAATCCATCAGCGTGCCGTCCCAATCAAACACGATCAGCTCATACCGCTTCGCCGGCATCGCGCACCTCGCTCGCATCCAAGTGTTTCAGAAATGCCTGCAACTCGGGCGGCAGCGGCGCCTCCACCGAGACCGGCGCACCGGTCAAGGGGTGCGCAAAGCGCAACCGGGCCGCATGCAGGAACATGCGCGTCAAACCCGCCTCTTTCGCCAAGCGCTTGTTCAAGGCGAAATCCCCGTACTTGTCATCCCCCACCAGCGGGAAACCCTGATGCGTCAGATGCACCCGGATCTGGTGCGTCCGCCCGGTTTTCAACTCGACCCCCAACTGGCTCACCGTCTCCCAGCGCCGCATCAAGGTCACGATGCTGTGCGCGGGTTTGCCGTCGGCCTGAACCCGCACCCGCCGCTCGCCGTCTCCCGTGAGGTATTTATACAGCGGGGTGCGGATGTGCTGGCGAGGGTTCATCCACCGGCCGCTGACCACCGTCACATAATGCTTTTCGATTCCCCCGTTGCGCATCAGTTCATGCAAGGCGGCCAGCGCGGCGCGCTTCTTGGCGACGATCAGCAAACCGGAGGTTTCGCGATCCAGCCGATGGGCCAGCTCCAGCAAACGCGCATCCGGCCGCTGCCGGCGCAATTGCTCGATCACGCCGAAGCTGACCCCGCTCCCGCCATGCACCGCCTGCCCGGCCGGCTTGTCGAGTATCAGCAACGCCTCGTCTTCATAAAGCACGGGCAAGGCCTGGCCGACAGGCACCACGCGATGCTCGCTGGCCGTGCTCACCTGCACCGGCGGGATCCGTACTAGATCGTCGACCTGCAAGCGATAGGTCTGTGCCACGCGGCGACCGCCAACGCGCACCTGCCCACTCCTGAGCAAGCGATAGACATGGCTCTTGGGTACGCCTTTCAGAATACGCACAAGGTAATTGTCGATACGCTGCCCGGCCGACTCCGTGTCGATCTGCTCGTGCCGAACTTCAAGCTTTTTGCTTTGCGCCATCATCCTGCCATATACTTGCGCTCTGACCGGTTTGGTCCAGCGCCATGCGGCCTTGTGCGGAAATGCCAATGCTCGCGACGGCACAAAGAACCCGTTTTTTGTGGTTCCCGGCCAGTCAGAAGTTTCCGCTCGCAGCCCCGAAAGGCTGCGATGGTAACGCAAGCAAACCCTGTTTTGTCTTCTTGCTTATACGCGTCACCCACACGCAGGATCAGAAGTTCCGGCCCTCAGGGCGGGAAACATGAGAACCGACCAGCCGACCCTCGTTAGCTAGAACTTACCGGATGAGAGCCGTTCTCCTAAAAAGATAACTCGCTAAACTCCGTCTCGCACGAAGGTGCGCGCCGCTCGTCCTGCCCGTGTGGAACACGCGGGAGAACGAACCCATGAAGCGCATGCTTTTCAACGCGACGCAGGCCGAAGAACTACGCGTCGCAATCGTCGACGGTCAGAAACTGATCGACCTCGATATCGAATCGGCCGCAAAAGAACAACGAAAGAGCAACATTTACAAGGCGGTCATCACCCGGGTCGAACCCAGTCTTGAAGCCGCTTTTGTTGATTACGGAGCAGACCGGCACGGCTTCCTGCCATTCAAGGAAATCGGGCGCAACTACCTGGGCGCCGGTGGCGACCAGCAAGGACGCGTGCGACCGCAGGATGTCCTCAAGGAAGGTCAGGAACTGATCGTCCAGGTCGAGAAGGACGAGCGTGGCAACAAGGGCGCCGCCCTCACCACCTATGTCTCGCTGGCTGGCCGTTACCTCGTCCTGATGCCCAACAACCCGCGCGGCGGTGGCGTTTCGCGCCGTGTCGAGGGTGACGAGCGCGCCGAACTGCGCGAAGTCATGGACGCCCTCGAAGTGCCCGCCGGCATGAGCCTGATCGCGCGCACCGCCGCGATCGGCCGCAGCGCCGAAGAGCTCCAGTGGGACTTGAACTACCTGCTGCAACTGTGGAGCGCCATCGATGGCGCGGCCCACGCGCAGGCCGGCGCCTTCCTCATCTACCAGGAAGGCAGCCTCGTCATCCGCGCGATCCGCGACTATTTCCAGCCGGACATCGGCGAAATCCTGATCGACACCGATGATGTCTACGAGCAGGCGCGCCAGTTCATGGCCCACGTCATGCCGCAGAACGTCAATCGCGTGAAGCGCTACAGCGACGACGTGCCGCTGTTCTCGCGCTTCCAGATCGAGCACCAGATCGAATCCGCCTATGCCCGCCAGGTCACCCTGCCCTCGGGTGGCGCCGTGGTCATCGACCACACCGAAGCGCTGGTGTCGGTGGATGTGAACTCCGGCCGCGCCAC
This sequence comes from Denitromonas iodatirespirans, assembly GCF_018524365.1. Taxonomy (GTDB): domain Bacteria; phylum Pseudomonadota; class Gammaproteobacteria; order Burkholderiales; family Rhodocyclaceae; genus Nitrogeniibacter; species Nitrogeniibacter iodatirespirans. The sequence continues at coordinate 92,011 of NZ_JAEKFT010000008.1, read as the reverse complement.
CAAGGGTGCCGACATCGAAGAGACGGCGCTTCGCACCAACCTCGAAGCGGCCGACGAAGTGGCCCGCCAGTTGCGCCTGCGCGACCTCGGTGGCCTGATCGTCATCGACTTCATCGACATGGAGTCGAGCAAGAACCAGCGCGAGGTCGAGAACCGCCTGCGCGACGCGCTGCGCCATGACCGTGCCCGCGTCCAGACCGGCAAGATCAGCCGCTTCGGCCTGCTCGAACTGTCGCGTCAGCGCCTGCGCCCGGCGCTGGCCGAAACCAGTTACATCCCCTGCCCGCGCTGCAGCGGCACCGGTCACATCCGCAGCACCGAATCGTCGGCGCTGCACATCGTCCGCATTCTCGAAGAAGAGGCGATGAAGGAAAACACCGGCGCGGTCCACGTGCAGGTACCGGTCGACGTCGCCACCTTCCTGCTCAACGAGAAGCGGGTCGACATCGCCCATATCGAGATGCGCCACAAGGTCAATCTCCTGATCGTCCCCAACCGCCATCTCGAAACCCCGCAGCACGAGATCATCCGCCTGCGCCACGACCAGCTCAATCAGGAAGACACTGCGCTGCCCAGCTACCAGATGGTGCAGATGCCGGCCGAGACCAACTACAGCGAAGCGGTCATCGAAGGCAGCAAGAAGCCGGCGCGCCCCGAGGCCGCCGTGCGCTCCATCGCGCCGGCCCAGCCGGCACCAATCACCGAGGTCAAGGAAGAAGCCCCCGTTGTCGCCGCGGCCCCCGCGGCAAGCGGCGGTTTCTTCGGTTGGCTCAAGCGCCTGTTCAGCAGCGAAGCTCCTGCCGCCCAGGCGCCGGCCGTCGAAGAGCCCGCACGCCGCAAACGCAGCGAATCGCCGCGCGAAGAGCAGGCCCGGGGCGATGGCCGCCGGGGCCGGGGTCGTCGTGATCGTAACGACCGGAGCGAACGCAGCGACCGGAACGAGCGTCGCGAAGGTGGGCGCACCGAGGCGCAGGCCGAAGGCCGCCCGTCACGCGACAACCGCGGCGAGGGCGACGAGTCTCGCGGCAACAACCGTCGCGGCCGCAACCGTCGTGGCGGCAGCCGCAGCGACGAGGTGCAAACCGACGTCCAGGCCAGCGAAGAGGCGCGCAACACCTCAACCGACGCCGAAGCCGATGTGCTGACCTCAGCGGCCGTTGCCGTGGCGGCCACCGACGAGGGCAGCGGCAGCCGCCGCCGACGCAGCCGCCGTGGCCGGGGCCGTCAGAACGAGACGACCGACACGCCGTCCGCTGAAGAGAGCAACGAGGAAGTCGTCGCCACAACCGACACGATCGAGGCCGACACCAGCGCCGAGCCGGCAGATGCGGGCACCGAGGAAGGCGGCGAAGGCCGCAGCCGCAGTCGCCGCCGTCGTCGTTCGCGTCAGAACCGCAACGAAGACAGCACGACCGTCGAGGCCAAAGAAGTAGACAGCAGCGCGGAAGCGACGGCCGAGGCAGGCGACACCGCCGTCACCGAAGATGCTGCCCTGCCCGCTGAAACGACCGAGGCCGCACAGGTTGCGACGGATGCCGCCCCGAGCGACACGCAAGCCGCTGCCGAGGTAGAAATCGCCCCCGCGCCGACGGAAACCGTGGCTGAGGCCGCTGAGGCCGAAGTAGCCGCGGCGCCCGAGCCGGCCCCCGCCGAGGCGGAAGCCCCGGCTGCCGATATCGCGCACACCGTGGCCGAATCGGCGGAAGCTCCGGCCATCGACGCCCCGCAAACCGAAACCGCGCCCGAACCGGAGGAAGTGGCTGCGCCGCAGACCGACGCCGAGCCGGTGATCGAAGCGGTGACTGAAGAAGAAGCCCCGGCAGCTGAAACCCCCGCGGCCGAACCGGAAGCGAAACCGGCGCCCGTCGAAAAACCGGCACCGGTGACCGCGGCGGCACCGATCAATCTGGCAGAAAGCGGCCTGACCATGATCGAAACCCGCCCGGAGAAGGTCACGCATCAGCCGGCCCCCGCGCCGGTGGTGCCGCTCGGTCGTCCCCGTCCGCAGCCGGTCAGCATGCCGAAGGAAGGCGAGCTTCAGCAGGTTGAAACGCGGAAGTAAGTCCAGCCAGGCATGACCGGAAACGGTCGAAAAAAGGCTCAGCGCATCATGGCTGAGCCTTTTTTCATCATGCCGCGGGATCCCGGCCCGCGCGTCGCGCGCCGGCCGGATCGGCGGCGCTCGGTGCCCTTGGCCGTCAGGCCGTGTCGCGTAGCGTGTCGAGCAATCCCTGCACGCCCGATTCGCACAGGTCCAGCACCTCGTCGAACCCGTGGCCTGCGCCGTAATACGGATCGGGCACATCCTGCCGGTCGCATTCCGGGGCGAAGCTGAGAAACAGGCGCAGCTTGGCCTGATGCTCGGGCGGGCACTTGTGTTGCATTGCTCTCAGGTGGCCGCGATCCATCGCCAGCAACAGATCGAACTCGGCGAAATCCGCCTCGGTCAGCTTGCGGGCACGCTGGCGCGAGAGGTCGTAGCCGCGTATCGCCGCAGCCCGCTGGCTGCGTGGGTCGGGCGCCTCGCCGACATGCGAGCCCTGGATCCCTGCCGAATCGACACTCACCACGCCGTCCAGACCAACCATCCGCAACCAGTGACGGGCCACGGCTTCGGCGGTGGGCGATCGGCAGATGTTGCCGGTACACACAAACAGAATTCTCTGGCTCACGCTCGCCCAGGCCTCCTCAGATGTCGTCATGCCGATCGGCGCCGAACGCTTGGCTGCGCAGGCGGAACAATTCGTCCCGCAGCTTGGCGGCCTGCTCGAATTCCAGATTGCGGGCATGCGTCTGCATCTGCTTCTCGAGCTGGCGTATCGTCCGGGCCAGCGTTTTCTCGTCCATCGACGCGTAGTCGGTCGCTTCGGCCTTGCCTGCGGCGACCGCATCGGCGGCTGCATTGGAATACACGCCGTCGATAATATCCTTGATGCGTTTGACCACCGAGGCCGGCGTGATGCCGTGCTCCGCGTTGTAGGCGGTCTGCTTCTCGCGCCGACGTTCGGTTTCGGCGATCGCCCGTTTCATCGAGTCGGTGACCACGTCGCCATACAGGATCGCCGTGCCATGCACATGGCGGGCCGCCCGGCCGATGGTCTGGATCAGGGCACGGTCCGAGCGCAGGAAGCCTTCCTTGTCGGCATCGAGAATGGCCACCAGCGACACCTCGGGGATGTCCAGGCCTTCGCGCAACAGGTTGATGCCGACGAGCACATCGAATTGGCCGAGGCGCAGGTCGCGGATGATCTCGACCCGCTCGACGGTGTCGATGTCCGAATGCAGGTAGCGCACGCGAATGCCGTTCTCGAGCAGATAGTCGGTGAGATCCTCGGCCATGCGCTTGGTGAGCGTGGTGACCAGCACCCGCTCGCTCTTGTCGGTGCGACGCTTGATCTCGCCGAGCAGATCATCGACCTGCGTGGTTGCCGGACGCACTTCGATCACCGGATCGACCAGCCCGGTCGGGCGCACCACCTGCTCGACAACCTGCGCCTGACGCTCCGCTTCGTACTTGCCGGGCGTGGCCGACACGAACACGGTCTGCGGCATCATCCGCTCGAATTCCTCGAACTTCAGCGGCCGGTTGTCCATGGCCGAGGGCAGGCGGAAACCATAGTTGACCAGGTTTTCCTTGCGCGAGCGGTCGCCCTTGTACATGGCGCCGACCTGCGGAATGCTCACATGGGATTCGTCGACGAACAGCAGGCCGTCCGGCGGCAGATAGTCGATCAGCGTCGGCGGCGGTTCGCCAGGCGCACGGCCGGACATGTGGCGCGAGTAGTTCTCGATGCCTTTGCAGAAGCCCAGCTCGTTGAGCATCTCCAGATCGAAACGGGTGCGTTGCTCGATGCGCTGCGCCTCGACCAGCTTGGTGGCGTGCTGGAACACCTCGATACGCTCGCGCAGCTCGGCCTTGATGCCCTCCATGGCCTTGAGCACGGTGGCCCGCGGCGTCACATAGTGGCTGGAGGGGTACACCGTGAAGCGCGCCAGCTTGTGCTTGAGATGGCCGGTCAGCGGGTCGAACAAGGTGAGGTGCTCGATCTCGTCGTCGAACATCTCCACCCGCACTGCCAGTTCGGCGTTCTCGGCGGGGAAGATGTCGATCACATCGCCACGCACGCGGAAACTGCCGCGCCGGAAGTCCACATCCGCGCGGGCGTACTGCATGCTCACCAGGCGCCCGAGCAGGTCGCGGTGGGCCATGCGCTCGCCCTCCCGCAGATGCAGCACCATGCTGTGGTAGTCGACCGGATCGCCGATGCCGTAGATGCACGACACGGTCGCCACGATCACCACGTCGCGCCGCTCCATCAAGCTTTTGGTGGCGCTCAGGCGCATCTGCTCGATGTGCTCGTTGATGCTCGAGTCCTTCTCGATGAACAGATCGCGCGAGGGCACGTAGGCCTCGGGTTGGTAGTAGTCGTAGTACGAGACGAAATACTCCACCGCGTTTTCGGGAAAAAACTCCTTGAACTCCGAATACAGCTGTGCGGCCAGCGTCTTGTTGTGTGCCAGCACCAGGGCCGGCCGGCCACAGCGCGCAATCACATTGGCCATGGTGTAGGTCTTGCCCGAGCCGGTCACCCCGAGCAGCGTCTGGTACATCAAGCCGTCATCGACCCCCTCGGTCAGTTTCGCGATGGCTTCGGGCTGATCACCGGCCGGCGCGAACGGCTGGTGCAGGCGGAAAGGACTCCCCTCGAAGCTCAGGAGGCGGACAGAATTCGTCGACGTCGGCATGCTAGAATTTTCGCCTTGTGTACGCAGGAGACACACTGCGTGCCGGAGATTAATTTTCGATTATTTCGCGTCGTCCCCGTCGGCGCAACTCACCCCGGGTGGCCGAGACGCCACCCAACAGATGGAGCGAACATGACCTCGTCGATCTTTGCTGCGGTAGAAATGGCACCGCGCGATCCGATCCTCGGCCTTAACGAAGCCTTCCAGGCTGACCCGCGCGCCGAGAAAGTCAACCTGGGCGTCGGTGTGTACTACGACGACAACGGCAAGATTCCGCTCCTCGCGGCGGTCAAGGCGGCCGAAGAACAACGTCTCAAGCTCGCTCCGCCGCGCGGTTACCAGCCGATCGAAGGCGCCGCTGCCTACAACAAGGCTGTACAGACCCTGCTGTTCGGAACCGACTCGGCCTTGCTCGACGCCGGCCGCGCCGTCACCATCGAAGCGCTCGGCGGCACCGGCGCACTCAAGATCGGCGCCGATTTCCTGAATCGCCTGAACTCCAGCGCCAAGGTCTACATCAGCGACCCGAGCTGGGAAAACCACCGTGCGTTGTTCGAAGCAGCCGGCTTCGATGTAGGCGCCTACCCCTACTACGATGCAGCCACCCGCGGCGTCAATTTCAGCGCCATGCTGGCCGCCCTGAAAGGTTACGCTGCCGGCTCGATCATCGTGCTGCATGCCTGCTGCCACAACCCGACCGGCGCCGACCTGACGCTCGAGCAGTGGCAGCAAGTGGTCGACACCATCCGCGAGCGCGATCTGGTCGCCTTCGTCGACATGGCCTACCAGGGTTTTGCCGACGGTATCGAGCCCGATGCTGCCGCGCTGCGCCTGTTCGCCGACTCGGGGCTGGAGTTCTTCGTCTCCAGCTCCTTCTCCAAATCCTTCTCGCTGTATGGCGAACGCGTCGGCGCGCTGACCATCGTCACCGCCGACCGCGACGCCTCGGCCCGCGTGCTGTCGCAGGTCAAGCGCGTGATCCGCACCAACTACTCCAACCCGCCCACCCATGGCGGCATCGTGGTGGCCACCGTGCTGTCCGACGCTGGCCTGCGCGCCCAGTGGGAAGAGGAACTGGCCGGCATGCGTGACCGCATCCGCCTGATGCGCACCCAGCTGGTCGAGCGCATCGCCGCCGCAGGCGTCAAGCAGGACTTCTCCTTCGTGGTCCAGCAACGCGGCATGTTCTCCTTCACCGGCCTCACCGCCGCCCAAGTCGAGCGGATGAAGCAGGAATACGGCATCTACGCCGTGTCGACCGGCCGCATCTGCCTGGCCGCACTCAACAGCAAGAACATCGACACGGTGGCCAAGGCCATCGCGTCGGTCATTGCCGACTGAGTCCCGCTGCGGCAATTGAAAACGGCGCCCGCGGGCGCCGTTTTCGTTGTCGAGGCATCGCTCAGCGCAAGCTTCCAGGCGCCACCGGCACCTCCAGCGACACGGCAGGGCTCTCGGCATCTCCACCGCCATCGGTCGAAACAGACTCCTGACGCGCCGCCGGCGCCGGTGGCGCGGGCAGCCGCGCTTCAAGCGTCGGTGCCGCCAGCGAACCACCGATATCGACCGGCAGGCCCACGCGCCGGCTCCCCGCCCCCACGGACGTCGTCATTTGCCCCGACAACGCCTCCAGCGCGCCGATCCGCAACACGCCGGCAGCGTCGAGTGCGCCGGCCTGAAGGCGGGACACCCGAACCTCCAGCGCCCCGTCCTTCCGCTTCAGCTCGCCGGTCATGCTTTCGAACAGGGTTTCGCCCCCCTGGATCTTGCCGCTGCCGCGCTCGCGCATCGCCGCACCAAAATCCATCCCGCCGACAACCCCGTTCGTCACTTCGAAGCGCCCCGACAGCTGGGAGGCCGTTCTGATTTCTGACGGATGCGCAGCGCCGCCTTCCACCTTGAAACGCCCCGACAGCGAGCCGCCGAGGCGAACGCCCGCATCCAGCCGTTTGAGCAACTGCTCCACATTGACCTGGCTCAGCGTCACGTCGGCTACGATCCGGGCGCCGTCCGGCCAGGACAGGTATGCCGTTCCGGCCAGCTTGCCATCGAGCACACCGGCACCGAAATTCGTGATGTCGAAACCGTCGTCGCTGAGTGTGCCGACAACTTGCAGCGTGCTGACCGGGATCTGCGGGAAGACCGGCAACGGGCGATTGACCGCTACGGCGTCCACGTGCAGCGCGTCGCCAGCGCGAATCGCCGTCACCGTCAGCGTGCCGAGTTCGTCCCGCAGATTGGCGACGGCCCCCTGCTCGCCCGGCATCACCGAGCCCGACAATACGGCCCACGACTCGCCGCCCACGCTAACGCTCACGCGGTCGAGTTCGGTCTCGGTCACCCGCAGCTGATCGGCCGGCGCCGCCATCAGCCGGTTCAGCGCCGAAGGCGCCCCCACCAGCTCGCCGATACGCACGCGAAAGCGCCAGTCCACCGCGCGCAGCGACGCCGGCCAATCGGGAATCAGGAACACCTTGCCGGCACGCAGCGAGGGCAAGGCATCGGCGCGGACATCGCTCATTTGCAACGCCCCCCCGCCGGCCAGCGACACCCGCAGACTGCCAAAACGCACGGGCGTCCCCAGGTAGGCACTCATGCCGGCCTCGAGATCGCCGCGGTAGCGCTCGGGCAGCAAAAAGGCGCCCACCACCAAGGCGCCGATCAAGACGATCGCAGCCGCCGGCAACAGGCCCCGCCATACCCGTTCGAGGAAGAAACCCATGGCAATCACACTCCCGCGGGTGTGATCGCCCATGCGAGGCGTGACGGTCAGGAGGGGTTCCGGGTCGGGGGTCTTGTCGGCAGCAACGTCCTGCGCCTCGTCCAGACGGGGCTCTTGCGGCGCGTGTGGGTCCTGCTCAATGACAGGGATGTCGATGGACGAAGCCTCCGGCTCCACCCGCACGTCCTCCGGCTCGGCCATCGGAAGATCGGGGTCGGGCTCGTCGTACATCGGCACCTTGTCGGCCGCATCGACCGGAAGGGCATCCACCGGGGTGGCGACGCTTGGCGATGGATCGCCCCACGAGGCCTCGCCCGCCTCGGCGAGCGCCGCGGCAGGCACCGCCTCGGCAACAGCATCCTCGCTGGCCTGTTCGTCTTCGCTGGCCCGATCTTCGCGGGCTTGAATCAAGCCCTCGCGCAGCAACTCGCTGATGGCCGGATCGATCGCCAGCGACGTGCCGAAGCGCCGCTTCATCTCGCGCACGGTAATCCGTCCATCGATGAGCAACAACGTCGCGCGCAGTTCATGGGAGCTGATCGACCGCGGCTGTTTGGCCCGCGCATCGCCAAGCGCCGTCTTCACATAAACCGTATCTTCAAAATTCATGGCAGTTTGCGCCCGATCCCGTTTTCCAAGCTAGCCGGATGGCATTTTCGCATAAAAGACGTTGACAGCCGATATTCCCATTTCTATAATTCGCGCTTCTTCAGTTCCCCGATAGCTCAGTCGGTAGAGCGACGGACTGTTAATCCGCAGGTCCCAGGTTCGAGCCCTGGTCGGGGAGCCACAGAATACAAGGGGTTGTCGCCACGCGACAGCCCCTTTTTTCGTCTATTGCGGGCCAAAAACATCAAACGCGCCCGGGGTGCAAGTGCCACGGTCACTGCGCCAAACTTGCGCGCGGACAAGACCGGATTCGCGCCCTTTGCTATAACATCGGCAACACGTCCCAAAACTGTTGAAACCGATGGCTTCTTCGTCCAATCCTGCTGACGACTCCGCCCTGCTCACCGACCTGCGCGGCCGAGCGGTACGCGATCTTCGCATCTCCGTCACGGATCGCTGCAACTTTCGCTGCGTATACTGCATGCCGCGCGCGGTCTTCGGAAAGGACTATCCCTTCCTTGCCCGCTCGGCCTTGCTGAGCTTCGAAGAAATCGTGCGCATCGCGCGCATCTTCGTCGCCAACGGCGTGCGCAAGATCCGCATCACCGGCGGCGAACCCCTGTTGCGGCGAAATGTCGACCAGCTCATCAAGGCGCTGGCCGCCCTGCCCGGCGTCGAGGTCACCCTGACCACCAACGGCGTGCTGCTGCCGCGCATGGCGCAGAAGCTGGCGGACGCCGGCCTGCACCGCGTCACGGTCAGCCTCGATGCGCTCGACGATGCCATCTTCAAGCAGATCAACGATGCCGACTTCCCGGTCGCCGACGTTCTCGCCGGCATCCAGGCCGCCCAGGATGCCGGCCTGCAGCCGGTCAAGGTGAACATGGTGGTCAAGCGTGGCGTCAATGATCATCAGATCATCGACATGGCGCGCCATTTCAAGGGCTCGGGCCATATCCTGCGTTTCATCGAATACATGGACGTCGGCGCCTCCAACGGCTGGCGTCTGGACGAAGTGGTGCCCTCGCGCGAAGTGATCGACCGCATCCACGCCGTGTTCCCGGTCGAATCGTCCGAACCGAACTACACCGGCGAAGTGGCCGAACGCTGGGGCTACCAGGACGGCAGCGGCGAGGTCGGCGTGATCTCCTCGGTCACCCAGGCCTTTTGCAGCACCTGTACGCGCATCCGGCTGTCGACCGAAGGCAAGCTCTACACCTGTCTGTTCGCCACCGAGGGGCACGACTTGCGTGCCCCCCTGCGCGAAGGCGCCAGCGACGCGGATCTGGCCGCACTGATCCACCGCACCTGGCAAGCACGGGACGATCGCTATTCGGAAATCCGCACCGAAAATACGCATTCGCTCAAGCGCATCGAGATGTCCTACATCGGCGGGTAAAGGGCCCCCACGCTCGCTTCGCTCGCTGCCCCCCGAGGGGGCGGCGCCCGCCCTTGGGGCGGCCCGGCGCGCGGGCGTCGGCACGCGCTTTGGGAGGCTGTGGCGAGGCGCTATACCTCGCCGGTGTCGTCCGTGTCCTCGCCCAGATCCTCGGGCAACTCGTCGAGCTGTGCCGATTCGATCTTCTGGAAGTGCGCGGAGATCTTGCGCGAGCTGACCTGCACGTCCTTGACGTCCTTGCCGGCCTGTTCGATGTGCCGCGCCAGCGCCTGCATGCGATCGTCGAAACGATGGAAGTCCTTGGCCAGCTTGGCCAGCGCATCCTTGATGACATGGATCTGCTTGCGCGTTTCCACGTCCTTGAGCACCGCGCGCGCGGTATTGAGGATCGCCATCAGCGTGGTCGGCGAGACGATCCATACCCGGCGCTCCTGCGCGTAGGCCACTACGTCGGGATGGTAGGCATGGATCTCGGCGAACACCGCTTCGGCCGGCACGAACATCACGGCGCCGTCGGAGGTGACGCCGGGGATGATGTATTTGCCGGCGATGGCATCCACATGACGCTTCACGTCGGTGCGAAAAGCGCTTTGCGCCACCCGGCGGTCCGATTCGGCCAGACCGGCCTCGAACATCCGGTGGTAGTTCTCCAGCGGGAATTTGGAATCGACCGCCACCCGCCCTGTCGGCTCGGGCAGCGTCAGCAGGCAGTCGGCGCGCACATTGCCCGGCAAGGTGGCCTGGAATTCGAAACCGTCCGGTGGCAGCGAATTGCGCACCAGCGCTTCGAGCTGCACTTCGCCGAAGGCGCCGCGCGCACGTTTGTCGCCGAGCAACTCCTGCAGGCTCACCACATTGGTGGTCAGCCCGTCGATTTTCTTCTGCGCCTCGTCGATGGTGGCCAGGCGGGCCATGACGTTGGCGAAGGTCTCGTTGGTCTTCTTGAAACCTTCGTCGAGGCGCTGATGCACCTGGCCGGTGATGGTTTCGAGGCGCTCGTTGACCGTGCGATTGAGCGCCTCGCTGCTTTGCGCCATCTGTTCCGAGGCGCTGCGCAAGCCGTTCTGCAGCAGCTCGCGGTCGGCCCGGGCATGCTCGCCGAGGCGCGCCAGGGTCTGCTCGATCATTTCGCTGCGCAGCCGGGCATGGGCACTTTGCAGCGTGCCGTTCAGCTCGCTCAACCGCAGCTGCACGTCGCTGCGCTGTTCGGCCAGTTGCGCCAGCATCTGCGATTGCAGCGCATGCGAGGCCTCACGGCTCTGGCGCAGTTCGCCCTCCACCCGGCTGCGCAGGCGCTCGCTCTGGGTTTCGGCCGATTCGGTCAGGCGATCGGTCTGGCGGCCCAGGCCGGTGTGAAGGTCGCCGAGCATGTCGCGATGCCGGGCTTCGAGCGTTTCCTGCACCGCGTCCACCAGATGGGCAGGGAGGTCCGACTCCAGCCGTCGCACCCGCGCGATCAGCACCAGCACGGCCAGCAACAACGCCGCCACCGCCGCGATCAAGGCATATTGAATCTGTTGCTCGGTCACCGCGGTCCCTGCCCCTGCCGGAAAAAAGAGGGCGAGTATATCAGCGGCATGTGGTCAAACCGCCTCGCGCAAGAGCTGCATCGGCGACAGGCGCAGCAGCGTACCGGCGCCCAGCCAGCCGACCAGCATGACGCCCAGGGCACTGCCCAGCGCGCCGACCACGACAGGCGCCAGCGCCGGCGCATAGGGCATGTCGAACACCCGCGTCGCCAGCAGCCAGCCGACCACGCTGGCGCCGGCGCCGGCCAGGGCGCCAGCCGCCGCGCCCATGGCGGCAAGCTCCACCAGCAGGCTCTGGCGCAGCTGGCGCGCACGCGCCCCGAGGGTACGCATCACGGCGAACTCGCGCGCCCGCTCGTCGCGGGTCGACTGCAAGGCGGCCAGCAGCACCACCGCGCCGGCCACGATGGCAAAGCCGAAGACCAGCTCGACGATGACGATCAGGCGATCGACCATCGATTCGATCTGCGCCATCACCACCCCGACATCGATCACCGAGATGTTCGGGAAGGCGCGCGTCAACGCCAGCGAGAAGTCCTCGGCGCCGGGCGGCACATGGAAGCTGGTGATCAGGCTGGCCGGAAACTGGTCGATCACGCCCGGCGAGGCGATGAAGAAGAAATTGACCCGCATCGAATCCCAGCGCAGCCGGCGCTCGCTCGTCACCGGCGCACTCACCTGCTGCCCGGCCACATCGAAGCTCACCACGTCACCCACCGAAATGCCCAAGGTCTCGGCCACGCCGGCCTCGATCGAAAACGCCGGCGCCTTGTCATCGCCGTGCCAGCGCCCTGCTTCGACCAGATTGCCGGGCGGCAAGGCGGACGCGTAGGACAGGTTGAACTCCCGCTCGGCCAGGCGCCGCGCACGGTCCTCTTTGTAGCCGCCGGGATCGACCGGCGCCCCGTTGATGCTCATGAGCCGGCCCCGGATCATCGGCATCAGCTCGGGCGCCGGCTGGCCGGCGTCGCGGAAGAAGGCGAGGAAGGCCGCGCGCTGGTCGGGCTGAAGATTGATGACGAAGCGGTTGGGCGCGTCGGGCGGCACGGTATCGCGCCAGGCGGCCAGCAGATCGGCCCGCACCAGCGTCAGCAGCAGCAAGGCCATCAGGCCGAGACCGACCGCCGTCGCCTGGATCACCTGACTGCCCATGCGCCGCCGCAGCGCCAGCAGACCCTGGCGCCAGCCGCCGTTGACCGTCATGGCCAGGCGGGACAGGAGCGAAAAGCCGCCCGCGCTGAGCAGCGCAAAACCGCCGAGTGCGGCCAGGAAGCCGGCCGAGATCCAGGCGCCGAGCTTGAAGTCATCGGCCACCCACAACACGATCGCCACCAGCACGGCCAAGCCGCTGGCCCAGGCGGTCCGCGCCAGCCCCTCCCCTTCGCCCAGTTCGCGCCGCATCACTCGTAGGCTCGGCACCCGTGCCAGACCGATGAGATGCGGCAGCACGAAACCGAGCAACAAGGCCAGGCCGACCACCAGCCCATGCACCACCGGCAGGAAGGAGGGGGCCGGCAAGGCAACCCGCAAGACCTCGGCCAGACCGCCCGCGAGCAGCGCGTGGACGGCCCAGCCCAACCCGATACCGATGGCCGACGCACACAGGCCGAACACCACGAACTCGAGCATGAACAGCTGGATCAGCTGTGCCTGTCGCGCCCCTAGGCAGCGCAGCACCGCGCAACCGTCCAGATGACGCGCCATGAAGCGCCGCGCACTCAGACCGATGGCCACCGCCGCCAGCACCACCGACAGGCTGGCCGCCAGGCGCAGGAAACGTTCGGCGCGCGCCAGCGCCACCTGCACCTCGGGGCGGGCATTGTCGATCGACTCGATGCTCTGGCCGCGCTCGAGCGCCGCGGTGGCGCGTTCGCGGAAGTCGGCCACCGCCCTCGCCTCGCCGGCCACATGCAGCCGATAGGCGACCCGTGAGCCGGTCTGGATCAGGCCGGTGGCGGGCAGGTCGGCGGCGTTGATCATGACCCGCGGCAACATGCTGAAGAAGTTGGCACCGCGATCCGACTCGAAGGTGAGCACCCCGCCGACCGTCATCGACAGCTCGCCCAGCTGGACCCGCTCACCGACCGACACGCCGAGCACCGAGATGACCCGTTCTTCGAGCCAGATGCTGCCCGCCGGCGGGATCGCATCGACCACCGCGTCCGGCGCATTGCGCGCCGGCGCCACCCGCACGCTGCCGCGCAAGGGATAACCCGGCCCGACCGCCTTGACCGCCGCCAGCTGCACGGCGGCGTCGGTGCCGACCATGCTGGAGAACAGGTAGGTGTCGGCCACCTGCAGCCCGGCTTCGCGGGCCAGTACGCGCGTCCGGTCTGGCCAGGGGTGATCGGCACGCAGCAGCAGATCGCCGCCGAGCAACTGGTTGGCTTCGCGATCCAGGCTGCGCGAGACGCGATCGGTCAGAAAGCCGACACTGCTCAGGCTGGCCACCGCCACGATCAGCGCCAGCGCCAGCAGATGCAATTCGCCGGCACGCAGGTCGCGCCGCAGCATGCGCCAGGCAAGGGCCAGGATGTTCCCGCGCATCAGCGCGCCAGCAGATGTTCGACCAGCCGCACCCAGTAGCTCACGCCCACCGGGATCACCTGATCGTTGAAGTCATAGTTGGGGTTGTGCAGCATGCAGCCGCCCTCGCCCGGCCCGTTGCCCAGCCACACATAGCAGCCCGGCTTCTCGTGGAGGAAGTAGGCGAAGTCCTCCGCGCCCATGCTGGGCTTGAGATCGGTGCGCACCGCCGCCTCGCCGACCAGCGCACGCGCCACCTCGGCGCACTGTGCCGCTTCGGCCGAGGTGTTGATGGTGGCCGGGTAGCCGCGCAGGAAGTTGAAGCGCACATTCACGTTGTAGGCCGTGCCGATGCCCTGGCAGATACGCTGCATCGTCGCCTCGATCTGGGCCTGCACCTCGGTGGAGAACGCCCGCACGGTACCGGTGATGCGCGCCCGGTCGGGGATCACGTTGTGCGCCTCGCCGGCATGCACCTGGGTCACCGACAGCACGGCCGGATCGAGCGGGTTGAGCGTGCGGCTGACCACCGTCTGCAGCGCCTGCACCAGCGCACTGGCGGCGATGACCGGGTCCACGCCGAGATGCGGCATGGCCGCATGTGCCCCGTGGCCGAGCACCTCGATATCGAAGCGGTCGGCCGAGGCCATGACCGGGCCGTCGTGCACGGCAATGTTGCCGGCCGGCAAACCCGGCCAGTTGTGCAGGCCGAACACCGCGTCCATGGGGAAGCGCTCGAAGAGGCCATCTTCGACCATCTCGCGGCCGCCGCCGTCGCCCTCTTCGGCGGGCTGGAAGATGAACACCACGGTGCCGTCGAAGTCCGGATGCTTGGCCAGATGCTCGGCCGCACCGAGCAGCATGGTGGTGTGGCCGTCATGGCCGCAGGCATGCATGCGGCCGGGATGCTTGGAGTGATGCGGGAAGGTGTTGCGCTCCTGGATCGGCAGCGCGTCCATGTCGGCACGCAGGCCGATCGCCCGCTGGGAGCTGCCGGCACGGATCACACCGACCACGCCGGTGCGGCCGATGCCGCGGTGGGTCTCGATGCCGGCCGCTTCGAGGCGGTCGGCCACCAGCTTGGCGGTGCGGTGTTCGTCGAAGGCCAGCTCGGGGTGAGCATGGATGTCGCGGCGGAAGGTGGTGAGTGCAGCGTGTTGTTGTTTGACGGCGTCGATGATCTTCATGCGCCCTCCTGTCGGGTGATTCAGTCGGTCAGTGTAACGTCGTCGGCCGCATCCTCGCTCGGCAGCACGGCCGCCGTGGTGCCGCGCGGCGGCGGCAGCGTGGCCAGGAAGGCCTCGACCTCCTCGGGCACCCGGGTGCGCCGCATCGGCGGCAGGCTGCGCCAGACTCGTTTGCCGTAGGGCTTGTCGATCATGCGCGGATCGCACACCGCCAGCACGCCGCGGTCCTGCTCGGTGCGGATCAGCCGGCCGGCGCCCTGTTTGACGTTGATCACCGCCCGCGGCAGCTGGTAGGTCATGAACGGATTGACCCCGGCCTGGCGCAGATGTTCGATGCGCGCGGCCAGCACCGGATCGTCGGGCGGGGCGAAGGGCAGCTTGTCGATCACCACCACCGACAGCGCATCGCCGGGCACATCGACGCCTTCCCAGAAACTCTGGCTGGCCACCAGCACGGCATTGCCCAGCTCGCGAAAGCGCGCCAGCAGCTGGCTGCGCGAGCCCTCGCCCTGCAGCAGCAAGGGCAGCTTGAGCCCGGCGCGCTCGAGCTCGCCGGCCAGGCGCTCGTGGATGCGCCGCATGGCGCGCAGCGAGGTGCACAGCACGAAGGTGCGCCCCTGGGCCGCGCGGATCAGCGGAAAGGCGACATCCGCCACCACATCGGGGTACTCCGGCGCATTGGGGTCGGGCATGCCGGTGGGCGCATACAGCACCGCCTGCTCGGGGTAGTCGAAGGGGCTGCCCCACACCGCGGTGTGCGCCGGCGGCTCCAGCCAGTTGAGACCCAGGTCGCGGCAATAGTGCGAAAAATCGGTGCCGACGGCGAGCGTGGCGGAGGTGAAGATCCAGGCGCTCGGATAGCGCTGGATCTGCCGCGCGAACACGTTGCCGATCTCCAGCGGCGTGCTGTGCACGGCCAACGACTGGGTGAAGACCTCGACCCAGCGCACCACCTTGGCCTCGGCCGGGTGCTGCCAGCGGTCGAGCCGCTCGACCAATTCGTCGAGCCGGCGCAGGCAGTTGGCCAGCCCCTCGGAGCGCTCGGCCTGGGTCTTGAGCACTTCGCCGAGTTCGGCCAGCGCCTTGCCGACGGTGTCGACCGCAGGCATGAAGCCGGGATGCTGCGCCAGCTGTTCGAGGCTGATGCGCGCCCCCTCGGCGCTCACCGCCAGGCGCCAGTCGCGCGCGGCCTTTTCGAGCGTGCGGGTGGCTTCGATCAGCACCCGGCAGTCGGGTGCACCGGTCAGCGCTTCGGTGCGGGTGTCGCGCGCCAGATCAATGACCTGTGCGGTGCTCACCGATTCACCGAAGAACAGGCTGGCGGTCTCGGGCAGCTGGTGGGCTTCGTCGAACACCAGCGTGTTGCAGGCCGGCAGCAGCTCGCCCATGCCCTCGTCGCGCAGCATCACGTCGGCGAAGAACAGGTGGTGGTTGACCACCACCACGTCGGCCTCCATGGCCTCGCGCCGCGCCTGCAGCACGAAGCACTCCTTGACGTTGGGGCAGTCCTGGCCGAGGCAGTTGTCGCGTGTGGAGGTGGCGGAGATCCAGGCGCCGCTGTCTTCGGGCACATCCTGGCAGTCGGCCTTGTCGCCAGTGCGGGAGATTTCGGCAAAGCGGGCGATCTTGCGCAGGTTGGCGGCGTCCTGCGGGGTGGCGAAGCGCCCGTCGCCGGCATTGCGCGCCAGATGATAGTGGCACACGTAGTTGGCGCGCCCCTTGAGCAGCGCGATGCGCAGCGGTAGCTTGAGCGCGGCGCGCACGGTCGGCAGGTCGCGGCGGAAGAGCTGGTCCTGCAGCGTCTTGGTGCCGGTGGAGATCAGCACCTTGCCGCCGCTCAACAGCGCCGGCACCAGGTAGGCAAAGGTCTTGCCCGTGCCGGTGCCTGCCTCGGCCACCAGCACGCCTTGTTCGCGAATGGTCTGGCCGATCTTGAGCGCCATCTCGACCTGCTGGGTGCGGGCCGAGAAGCCGGGCACCACCTGGGCCAGCGCGCCTTCCGGCGCAAAGGCGGCGGCCAGCGCCTGGTGGGCGCGATCGTTGGCATCGACCTCAGTCACGCGCGCCTCCTACGGTATCGACTCGCAGCCAGAAGGCAGCATCGCTCTGGCTGTCAGCGCTCGAACTGCCGCCGATGACCACACCCCGGCTCTCGCGGGTGTCTTCGGCTGCGCTCGCCCCGCCGACCGCGATCCACTCGCCCAGCCGGCCTTCGACAGTGGTCTCGAGGCGCATCACATCGATCCGCCCATCGCCGGCCTGACGGCTCGATTCGGGGCTCAACACCAGCCGTACCCGCTGGCCGACCACCGTCGGGCGCACCAAAACGCCTTCGCCGACGTCCTGGTACACGGTGCCGCGCACCACACGCACGCCGTCGGGCCGCACGAAGACCTGGTGGAAGGCCAGGGGCACCGAGGTGCCGACGAACAGTGTGGCCGCGCCGCCGTCGCGGGTTTCGACGAACTGGGTGCCGCTGCGGCGCATGCTGCGCGAGGATTCGCCCACCCCGGCCCGCACCCCGCCGATATCGACACTTGCGCCCCGCCGCGGCACCTGGCCCGGCAGGCGCACCGTCACATCGCCGGAGCGCACTTCGCCGCCGATGCCGATGTCCCGACGCAGTTCGCTGCCGACCCGGTCGGTGCGCAGCTCGATCCGCAATCGGGCCGGCGGCGTATCCACCGCCGCCAACGCCTCGCGCAGCTGGCGCAGGTTGTCGGCATCGGTGCGGATCAGCAGTTTGTCGTTGATGCCGCTGAGCTGGCCACCGGGGCTGAGCAGCGGGCGCAGTGCCGGCAGCACCTCGTCGACGCTGCGGTGTTGCAAGGTGATGATGGTCAGCGGCAGCGCGGCATGGGCGGCCGGCGCCAGGCAAATCGCGGCGACCACCAGGATCGCCCAACGCGCGAGGCGCCCGGCACGCCGGTGATCACTCGGGGCGATGAGCTTCCGCAAGGTAGTCCCGGGTACGCATTTCAATGAGCCGGCTGACCGTCCGGACGAATTCATGGGCGTTGTGCCCTTCGCGATACAGGTCATGGGCCTCGACCTCCGCGCTCATGATGAGCTTGACCCGGTGATCGTAAAGCACATCGATCAACCAGGTGAAACGGCGCGCCTCGTTGCTCTGCCCGGCAGTCATCTTCGGCACGCCGGACAACAGAACGGTGTGGTTCTCGCGCGCCAGTTCGAGATAGTCGTTCTGCGAGCGCGGCCCTTTGCACAAGGTATTGAAGTCGAACCACACCACGCCCGGCGCAATGCGCTCGGCCGGAAAGGAGCGACCCAGCACGTCGACCGCACCGGCCTGGCCATCGACCCCGGCGATGCGGTAGAAGTCCTCGGCCATGCGGGCGCGCGCGGCGGCATCGTCCGGCACCAGGTAGATTTCGAGTTGCTCGAGCGTGCGCAGGCGGTAGTCGGTGCCGTAGTCGACCTCGATCACGTCGAAGCGCTTTTTCATCAGCTCGATGGTCGGCAGGAAGTTGATGCGCTGCAGCCCGTTCGGATAGAGCCCGTCGGGCGGGTAGTTGGAGGTCATCACGAAGATGACGCCGCGCGCCAACAGGGCCTCGAGCAGGCGGCCGAGGATCATCGCATCGGCGATGTCCGACACATGGAATTCGTCGAAGCACAGCAGGCGCGTCTGCTCGCTGACCCGCTCGGCGATGATCTGCAGCGGATCGGGCAGATGGTTGAGCGACTTGAGGTCGTTCTGCACTTCCTGCATGAAGGCATGGAAATGCACCCGGCGCTTGCGGGTATAGGGCACCGCCTCGTAGAAGCAGTCCATCAGGAAGCTCTTGCCCCGACCGACACCGCCCCAGAAATACACGCTGCGCGGCTCTTCCGGCTTGGCAAACCACTTCTTGAACAAACTGCGCCGCGCCACCTTGTAGCCGAGCAGTTCGGAGTACAGCGTCTGCAGCCGCTTGACCGCTGCCTCCTGAGCCGGGTCGGCCTGATAGCCGCGCTCGGTCAAGGCCGCGTGGTAGGCATCGATCATCCCGAATTCGGGAACGTTGAGCGTGCGATGTGGCATAGCCTTAGGGTAATAGCAATTTGGCGGCGGGTCATGCAATGAGACAAGCCGGGGCGGCATGGCCACCCCGGCTTGTCGGCCGATCCCGCATATAGATCAGCGAGATACTAGCAGCCCGATCAGAAGTGCAGCGGACGCTTGTCCACCGCCAGCGCGGCCTCGTGCACCGCCTCCGACAGCGTCGGGTGAGCGTGGCAGATGCGCGCCAGATCTTCGGCCGCACCATGGAACTCCATGGCCACGACGGCCTCGGAGATCAGCTCGGACGCATTGGCGCCGATGATGTGCACACCGAGAATGCGGTCGGTCTCGGCGCAGGCCAGCATCTTGACGAAGCCGGTCGGCGCGCCCATGCCCAGCGCACGGCCGTTGGCCATGAACGGGATCTTGCCGGCGCGGTAAGCCACGCCATCGGCCTTGAGCTGTTGCTCGGTCTTTCCGACCCAGGCGATTTCCGGCGAGGTGTAGATGACCCAGGGCACGGTGTCGAAGTTGCAGTGGCCGGCCTGGCCCGCCATCAGCTCGGCGACCATCACGCCCTCTTCCATCGCCTTGTGCGCCAGCATCGGGCCGCGCACCACGTCGCCCACGGCCCACACGCCCGGCAGGTTGGTCTGGCAGTGATCGTTAACGTCGACGAAACCACGGTCGGTGATCTTCAGGCCCACCGCCTCGGCATTGAGCCCGTCGGTGTTGGGCACGCGGCCGACCGAGACGATCAGCTTGTCGAAGACGGCCTTCTGCGCGCCGTCCTTGTCTTCGTACTCGACGGTGACGGTCTTCTTGTTCTTGGCCGGCGTGACCTTGCCGACCTTGACGCTCAGTTTGACGTCCAGGCCCTGCTTGGCGAACACCTTCTGCGCTTCCTTGGCCACGTCCTGGTCGGCCGCGGCGAGGAAGCTGTCCATGGCTTCGAGGATGGTCACTTCGGAACCGAGCCGGCGCCACACCGAGCCCATCTCCAGACCGATCACGCCCGAGCCGATCAAGCCCAGACGCTTGGGCACGGCAGCGATGTCGAGCGCGCCGATATTGTCGCAGATGAGGGTGTTGTCGACCGTGATGCCGGGTAGATGACGCGCGGTGGAGCCGGTGGCGACGATCACCTGCTTGGCCTCGACGACCTCGTCACCGACCTTCACTTCCCAGCCCTCGCCGGCCTGGCCGACGAAGCTGCCGTGACCGGAGAGCATGGTGACCTTGTTTTTCTTGAACAGGCCCTTGATGCCCCCGGTGAGCTGGTCGACGATCTTGGCCTTGCGCGCGATCATGGTCGGCACGTCGATGCTCGGCGTGCCCACCTTGATGCCTTGCTCGGCGAAGTCGTGGCTGGCTTCCTCGAACATGTGCGAGGTGTGCAGCAGCGCTTTCGACGGGATGCAGCCGACGTTCAGGCAGGTGCCGCCCAGGCGCGGCTCGCCTTTCGGATCGGCATAGGGGTTGGATTCGGCGCAGGCGGTCTTGAAGCCGAGTTGCGCGGCGCGGATGGCCGCCACATAGCCGCCGGGGCCGCCGCCGATCACCAGCACGTCAAATTGTTTTTTCGACATTGTTCGTTCTCTCCCTCGATGTGGGGCGCGGGCGCCGGGGCGCCCGCGGGTTCTGTCTTAGACGTCCAGCAGCAGACGAGCCGGATCTTCCAGCGCTTCCTTCATGGTCACCAAACCCAGCACGGCTTCGCGGCCGTCGATGATGCGGTGATCGTAGGACATGGCCAGGTAGTTGATCGGGCGGATGACGATCTGGCCGTTCTCCACCACCGGGCGATCCTTGGTGGCGTGGATGCCGAGAATCGCCGACTGCGGCGGGTTGATGATCGGGGTCGACAGCATCGAACCGAACACGCCACCGTTGGAGATGGAGAAGGTGCCGCCCGTCAGCTCTTCGAGCGAGATCTTGCCGTCCTTGGCCTTCTGGCCGTATTCGGCGATCTTCTTCTCGATATCGGCGATCGACATCTGGTCGGCATCGCGCAGGATCGGCACCACCAGGCCACGCGGGCCACCGACGGCGATACCGATGTCGAAGTAGCCGTGGTAGACGATGTCGTTGCCATCGACCGAGGCGTTCAGGATCGGGAACTTCTTGAGCGCGGCCACGGCGGCCTTGACGAAGAAGCCCATGAAGCCCAGGCGCACGCCGTGCACCTTCTCGAACTTGTCCTTGTACTCGGCGCGCAGGGCCATCACCGGGCCCATGTTCACCTCGTTGAAGGTGGTCAGGATGGCGTTCTCGTTCTTCGACTGCAGCAGGCGCTCGGCGATGCGGGCACGCAGGCGGGTCATCGGCACGCGCTCTTCCGGACGGTCGCCGGACACCTCGATCGCCGGTGCGGCGGCCGCGGCCGGAGCGGCCTTGCCGGCGGCGACGGCGTCGCCCTTGGTCACACGGCCACCGCGGCCGCTGCCCTTGACGTCGTCGGCCGACACGCCTTTTTCGTCGAGGATCTTGCGCGCGGCCGGGCTGGCAGCACCGCCGCTGGCAGGCTTGCTGGCGGCCGGCGGCGTGACTTCCGGCGCCGGTTCGGCCGCCTTGGTGGCGCCCGCGGCGGCCTTGGCTTCGGTGTCGATCTGGGCGATCAGGTCGCCGCTGCCGACGGTTTCGCCATCACCTTTGATGATCTTGACCAGCACGCCATCGGCCGGTGCCGGCAGTTCGAGCACGACCTTGTCGGTCTCGATGTCGATCAGGTTTTCGTCACGGGAAACGGCCTGTCCTTCTTTCTTGTGCCAGGTGACCAGCGTGGCTTCAGACACGGACTCGGACAACTGGGGGACTTTGACTTCGATCAGCATGAATTGACTCCCTCTAAGGCTCGGTGTTTTCGTTGTTCGTTCAATCGTTGATGGGGCTGAAAGCGTTTTCGATCACCGCTTTCTGCTGGGCGTTGTGCTTGGCGTAGTAGCCAACCGCCGGCGAAGCCGACGCCGGGCGGCTGACGAGCAGCAGCCGTTGCTTGGGACCGAGCACATTAATCAGATGCTGACGCGAGGCGAACCAGTACCAGGCACCCTGGTTGCGCGGCTCTTCCTGGCACCAGACGACTTCCTTGGCATTGGGGAACTTGGCCAGTTCGGTGCGGAACGCATCGCGGGGGAAGGGATAGAGCTGCTCGATACGCACCACGGCGGTGTCCTTGATGCCTTGTTCGCGGCGGTAGGCCATCAGCTCGTAGTAGATCTTGCCGGAGCACAGCACGACCCGCTTGACCTTCTTGGCCTCGAGTTCGTCGACCTCGCCGATCACGGTGCGGAAGGTGCCCTTGGCGAGTTCTTCCATCGACGACACCGCCTCTTTGTGACGCAGCAGCGACTTGGGCGTGATGACGATGGCCGGTTTGCGCAGCGGGCGCACCATCTGGCGGCGCAGCAGGTGGAAGATCTGCGCCGGCGTGCTGGGCACCAGCACCTGCATGTTGTTCTCGGCACACAGCTGCATGTAGCGCTCGAGGCGGGCAGAGGAATGCTCCGGGCCCTGGCCTTCGTAGCCGTGCGGCAGCAGCACCGTCAGGCCGACCTTGCGACCCCACTTGGCTTCGCCCGAGGAGATGAACTGGTCGAACACCACCTGGGCGCCGTTGGCGAAGTCGCCGAACTGCGCTTCCCACACCACCAGATGGTCCGGCTCGGCGGTCGCGTAGCCGTATTCGAAGGCCAGCACCGCCTCTTCGGACAGCACGGAGTCGAAGACTTGGATCTCCGCCTGCCCTTCCTGAATGTGCTGCAGCGGAATGTAGTCGCCCTCATCCCAGCGCTCGCGCTTCTGGTCGTGGAACACCGCATGGCGGTGGAAGAAGGTGCCGCGCCCGATGTCCTCGCCCGACAGACGCACACCGTAGCCTTGCACCAGCAGGCTGGCGTAAGCGAGGTTCTCGCCCATGCCCCAGTCGATCAGCGCTTCGCCGCGTGCCATGGCGGCACGGTCGTCGACGATTTTCTTGACGCGCGAATGCAGGGTGAAGCCTTCGGGCACCGTGCTGATCCGCTCGGCCAGGCGCTTGAGCTCGACCATCGGCACCGCGGTGTCGGCTTCGTCGGTATACGGGGTCTTGAGGTACGGCGTCCAGTCGACCGCAAACTGGCGGTTGTGACCGGAGAGCACCGGGTTGGCGAGCAACTCGCCGCGGTCGAGGTGCTCGCGATAGTCCTGGATGATCGCTTCGGGCTCGTCGGCCGTGCACACGCCTTCGCGCACCAGGCGGTCGGCATACAGTTTGCGGGTCCCCGGATGCTGGGAAACTTTGCGGTACATCAGCGGCTGGGTCACCATCGGCTCGTCCTGCTCGTTGTGGCCGAGTTTGCGGAAGCAGATGATGTCGATAACCACGTCTTTCTTGAATTCGTTGCGGAATTCAACGGCCAGCGCGGTGACCAGCGCGACGGCTTCGGGGTCGTCGCCATTCACGTGGAAGATCGGCGCCTCGACCATCTTGAAGATGTCGGTGCAGTACAGCGAGGAGCGGTAGTCGCGCGGGTCGGAGGTGGTGAAGCCGATCTGGTTGTTCACCACGATGTGCACCGTGCCGCCCGTGCCATAGCCGCGGGTCAGCGAGAAGTTCAGCATCTCCTGGTTCACGCCCTGGCCGGCCACGGCGGAGTCGCCATGGATCAGCACCGGCAGCACCTGGTTCTTGACCTTGTCCTTGCGACGCACTTGGCGCGCATAGACCGAGCCCTCGACCACCGGGTTGATGATCTCGAGATGGGACGGGTTGAACGCCAGCGTCAGGTGCACCGGCCCGCCGGCCGTCATGACGTCGCTGGAGAAGCCGTTGTGGTACTTCACGTCACCCGCCGACAGATCGACCTCGGCCTTGCCTTCGAATTCGGCAAACAGGGTCGAGGGCGATTTGCCCAGCGTGTTGACCAGCACGTTCAGGCGGCCACGGTGGGCCATGCCGATCACGATTTCCTGCGCGCCGAGCGTACCGCCAACGTTGATGACCTCGTCCATGGCGACGATCATCGACTCACCGCCCTCGAGCGAGAAGCGCTTCTGGCCGACGTACTTGGTGTGCAGGTATTTCTCGAGCGTCTCGGCGGCGGTCACGCGACCGAGCACATGCTTCTTTTGCTCGACCGAGAATTTCGGCGTGCCGCGAATACTTTCGAGGCGGGCCTGGATCCAGCGCTTCTGACCGATGTCGGACATGTACATGTACTCCGAACCGATCGAGCCGCAATAGGTCTGGCGCACGGCTTCCAGGATCTCGCGCAGGCTAGCCTGTTCGGTCGAGAACGCATGGAAGGAGCCGACATTGAACTGCTCGTTGAGGTCTGCCTCGGTAAAGCCGTAGTAGGACGGCTCGAGCTCAGGCACCTGCATGCGCTCGTTGCGCTTGAGCGGGTCAAGATTCGCCCAGCGGTTGCCGAGGAAGCGGTAGGCATTGATCAACTGCAAGGTGCTGACCTGACGCTTGTTGCCGTCGCCGGCCGCGATGGTGCGCACCGGTCCGCGCTTGGCCAGCTGCTCGAAGGCGTGGATGATCGGCGTGTGAGCCACATCGCGAACCGCGGCGGCGGCACCGGCCTTCAGACCATCGAAATAGGTTCGCCATTCGTCCGGCACGGTTTCCGGATCGGCGAGGTAGGACTCGTACAGCTCTTCGACGAACGGTGCATTGCTGCCGAACAGCATCGAGGTGCTTTGCAGTTGCTTCATCATCTTGGAATTCACCCGAATTCTGTTGCCTTGTCAGGTGGCCGCCGATGGCGGACACGGTCAAATGGGGCATAAGGAAACGGGATGATCACGACAGGCGGCGATCATCCCGCGAGGGGCTGTTTCAGTGCAGCGTCTTCCCTGCCCTCATGGGGTTAAGCGCGCTGGTCGATGGCGACCACGTCGCGACGCGCCGCACCGACATACAGCTGGCGCGGACGGCCGATCTTGTATTCCGGATCGGTCATCATTTCCTCCCACTGCGTCATCCAGCCCACGGTGCGGGCCAGAGCGAAGATGCAGGTGAACATCGAGGTCGGGATGCCCAGCGCCTTCTGCACGATGCCCGAGTAGAAGTCGACGTTCGGGTAGAGCTTCTTCTCGACGAAGTACTGGTCTTCCAGGGCGATCTTTTCGAGTTCCATGGCCAGCTTGAACAGGCGATCGTTCTCGAGGCCCAGCTCGGTCAGCACGTCGTAGCAGACCTTGCGCATCAGCTTGGCGCGCGGGTCGAAGTTCTTGTACACCCGGTGGCCGAAGCCCATCAGCTTGAACGGATCGTTCTTGTCCTTGGCGCGGGTGATGTACTCGCCCACCTTGGACACATCGCCGATCTGCTCGAGCATGTTCAGGCAGGCCTCGTTGGCGCCACCGTGCGACGGGCCCCACAGGCAGGCGATACCGGCCGAGATGCAGGCGAACGGGTTGGCGCCCGAGGAGCCGGCCAGACGCACCGTGGAGGTGGAGGCGTTCTGCTCGTGATCGGCGTGCAGCGTGAAGATGGTGTCGAGGGCATGGACCAGCACCGGGTTCGGCTCGTAAGTCTCGCACGGCGTGCCGAACATCATGTGCATGAAGTTGGCGGTGTAGCCCAGGTCGTTACGCGGGTACATGAACGGCTGGCCGGTGTTGTACTTGTAGGCCATGGCCACGATGGTCGGCAGCTTGGCGACCAGGCGGTTGAACGACACGTTGCGGTGCTCGGCGTCCTGCAGGTCGAGCGCGTCGTGGTAGAAGGCCGACAAGGCGCCGACCACACCGACCATGACCGCCATCGGATGCGCGTCACGACGGAAGCCCGAGTAGAACTTGGTCATCTGGTCGTGCAGCATCGTGTGATTCTTGATGGTGCTCTCGAAGTCCGACTTCTGCACAGCATTGGGCAGCTCGCCGTTCTTCAGCAGATAGGCCACTTCGAGGAAGTTGCAGTGCTCGGCCAGTTGTTCGATCGGGTAGCCGCGATACAGCAGCTCGCCCTTGTCGCCATCGATGAACGTCACGGAGGACGCGCAGCTGGCGGTCGACAGGAAACCGGAGTCGTAAGTAAACAGACCGGTCTTGGCGCCCAGCGTGCGGATGTCGATGACATCGTTGCCGTGCGTTCCGGTCATCACCGGAAATTCGACCGTCTTCCCATCTACCGTGAGGGTGGCGTTACGTTCAGTGCTCATAACTCGTCCTTTGCTTACCCGTTATTTTCGATCTGCCTGGGCAGAATCCATCTGTGTTCCGGTGTCGCGCAGCATGCCGAGGAGAGGCATCCAGCGTTCTTCCGGACACGAAGCGCTTCCGTTGACCATGGCCCACAAGGCATGGTCTTCGAGATCCAGCAATTCCTGGAGGTCGACCAGCTGGGCATCGCTCAACTGGTCGAACTTCGTTTCAAGAAAACGTGCGAAGACCAGATCGAGCTCCAACAAGGCCCGACGACAGTGCCAGCGCATGCGTCCTTTGTTGGGCGTCATATGGCGCGACGCACCATCATGTCCTTGATCTTGCCGATCGCCCGGGTCGGGTTCAGGCTCTTAGGACAGACGTCCACACAGTTCATGATGGTGTGGCAGCGGAACAGGCGGTACGGATCCTCGAGATTGTCGAGGCGTTCATTGGTCGCTTCATCGCGGGTATCGGCGATGAAACGATAGGCGGCGAGCAGGCCGGCCGGGCCAACGAACTTGTCCGGGTTCCACCAGAACGACGGGCACGAGGTCGAGCAGCAGGCGCACAGGATGCACTCGTAGAGCCCGTTGAGTTCTTCGCGCTCTTCCGGCGACTGCAGGCGCTCGCGCTCCGGCGGCGGATTGTCGTTGACCAGATACGGCTTGATCGAGTGGTACTGCTTGAAGAACTGCGTCATGTCCACGATCAGGTCGCGGATCACGGGCAGGCCAGGCAGCGGCCGCAGAACGATCGGCTGAGCCAGCGAATCGACGTCGGTCAGGCAGGCCAGGCCGTTCTTGCCGTTGATGTTCATCGCATCGGAGCCGCACACGCCTTCACGGCAGGAGCGGCGGAAGGACATCGAATCGTCCTTCACCTTGAGGCGCACCAGTGCGTCGAGCAGCTTCTTGTCGGACGGCTCGAGTTCGACCGAGATGTCCTGCATGTAGGGCTTCTCGTCGCGGTCCGGATCGTAGCGGTACATCTTGAATTGAACGGTACGTTTGCTCATCAGTTCGACTCCCAACCCCTCAGTAGGTCCGCTTGGCCAGCGCGATCGGCTCGACGTCGTCGGACATCGGCTGCAGGTTCACCGGCTTGTAGTCCAACCGGTTGTCTTCGCTGTACCACAGTGTGTGCTTGAGCCACTCGTCGTCGCGGCGGCCGTTCGGGAACTCGGCAGTGTCGGGCGCATCGTCGCGCACGTGGGCACCGCGGGACTCCTTGCGAGCCTCGGCCGAGATCATGGTGGCCTTGGCCACTTCGATCAGGTTGTCGAGCTCCAGCGCTTCCATCCGCGCCGTGTTCCAGACCTTGGACTTGTCCTTGATCTCGGTGGTCTTGGCCTGCTCGGCCACTTCGAGAATGCGGGTCACGCCTTCCTTGAGCAGATCGGCGAAACGGAACACGCCGGCATGTTTCTGCATGGTGCGCTGCATCGCCAGGCGGACTTCATGCACGTCAGTGCCGTCCTTCTGGTTCTCGAGGCGTGCCATGCGGGCCAGGGCCTGGTCGGCCGCGCCTTCGGGCAGCGGCTTGAGGCGCAGGTTGCCGCTCTGGATGTCCTCGACCACGGTCTCGCCGGCCGACTTGCCGAACACCAGCAGATCGAGCAGCGAGTTGGTGCCCAGACGGTTCGCGCCATGCACCGAGGCGCAGGCGCACTCGCCGGCGGCGTAGAAACCGGTCACCGGAGCGTTCGGGTTGTCCCCCTGCGGCGCCACCACCTGGCCCTTGTAGTTGGTCGGAATACCGCCCATCTGGTAGTGACAGGTCGGCACCACCGGAATCGGCGCCTTGATCGGATCGACCCCGGCGAACTGGATGGAGATCTCGCGAATCCCCGGCAGCCGCTTCATGATCGTCTCGGGCGACAGGTGGGTGATGTCGAGCAGCACGTGATCCTTGTCCGGACCGCAGCCGCGACCTTCGTTGATCTCGGTCACCATCGAGCGCGACACCACGTCGCGCGAGGCCAGATCCTTGAGGTTCGGGGCGTAACGCTCCATGAAGCGCTCGCCGGCCGCGTTGCGCAGGATGCCGCCTTCGCCGCGCACCCCTTCGGTGATCAGCACGCCCGCGCCGGCCACGCCGGTCGGGTGGAACTGCCAGAACTCCATGTCTTCGAGCGGAATGCCGGCGCGTGCCGCCATGCCCACGCCGTCGCCGGTGTTGATGAAGGCATTGGTCGAGCTGTAGTAGATCCGGCCGGCGCCGCCGGTGGCGAAAATCACCGCCTTGGCATGGAAGATCGACACTTCGCCGGTTTCCATTTCCATGGCCGTCACGCCGACCACGTCACCGTCGGCATCGCGGATCAGGTCGAGCGCCATCCACTCGACGTAGAACTGGGTCTTGGCGCGCACGTTGCGCTGATACAGCGCGTGCAGCATGGCATGACCGGTCCGGTCGGCCGCGGCACAGGAGCGCGACACGGGGGACTGGCCGTAGTTCTGCGAGTGACCGCCGAACGGGCGCTGGTAGATCTTGCCGTTGTCGAGACGGTCGAAGGGCATGCCGTAGTGCTCGAGCTCGACGACCACTTCGTTGGCCTTCTTGCACATGAACTCGATGGCATCCTGGTCGCCCAGCCAGTCCGACCCCTTGACGGTGTCGTACATGTGCCAGTGCCAGTTGTCTTCGGTCGAGTTGCCCAGCGAAGCGGCCACCCCGCCCTGTGCGGCAACCGTGTGGGAGCGCGTCGGGAAGACCTTGGTCAGCACCGCCGTCTTGAGGCCGGACTCGGACAACTGCAGCGCAGCGCGCAGACCTGCACCGCCGGCACCGACAATCACCGCATCATAAGTAAGCTTAGCGATTTTCACCCTTACAGCCTCCACAGAATCTGGGCCGCCCAACCGGCGTAGCCGATGAGCAAGAACAAGACGATCACGTGCAGTACCAGTCGAACACCGACCGGCTTGATGTAGTCCATGAAGATGTCACGGACGCCCACCCAGGCGTGATAGAAGAGCGACATGAAGAACAGGAAGGTAAAGAAACGCATGAAGCCGCCGGCAAACATGCCGCTCCAGGCTTCGTACGACATTTCCGGCAACATCAGCGCGTTGATAGCGAAGAACACCGAATACAGCGCCATCACCACGGCAGTCACACGCTGGCCCAGCCAGTCGCGCAAGCCATAGTGCGCGCCGACAACGATACGATTCACCATAGCTTCACCCCGATCAGGACAGTCAACACCAGGCTGACGATGAGCACCAGACGCGCGGACTGGCGCGAGGCCGCCAGATCCAGGCCCTTGTGCATATCCAGCAGCAGAAAGCGGATGCCGGCACAGAAATGGTGCAAATAGGCCCACAGCAAGCCGAAGAGGATCAGCTTCACCAGCGGGTTCGACACGGTCTGCTTGTAGGTCGCAAACGTCTCGGCAGATCCCAGGCTATTGCCGAACAAGGACAACAGCAGCGGCAACATCAAGAACAAACCCGCACCGCTCACTCGGTGAAGAATCGAGACAAAGCCCGCCAAGGGCAGTCTGATCTCATGCAACGCCAAATGTTTCGGGCGTTTTTTTGTGACTGTCATTTCAGACATTTTTTTCCCCAATGCATGGCCGCACGAATGCCGCCTTACTCCCACGAAAAACGTCGATTATAACCGCTGACGTCACCGCACCTGAGTGCGCGCCAAGCCATTAATTCAGCTCATTCAGATAATAGTGTTCGGCGGTCGAATACAAACCGCGCCGCCATTCGACCGGCCGATCGCCATAGGTGAAAGTCACCCGCTCGACCGACAACAAGGGCACGCCCTCTTCGACGCGCAACATCTCGGCCGTCCGCCGATCGGCCGCCACCGCGCGAATACGCTCCTCGGCGCGAATCATCCGCAAGCCGTAGCGCGACTCGAACAGGCTGTACAAAGACCCCCGCCAGTCCTGCAGGACTTCGATGGTCAGCCCGTGAAAGATCTCGCCCGGCAGATAGATTTCGTCGACAACCACCGGTTTTGCGCTAAATTCAAGAAGACGCCGGATGATGATGATCGGCGAACCGGGCTCGATCGCCAGCACCCGAGCCGCCTCCTGCCCCGCCTTGGCGCGCCAGCACTCGAGCGGCACGCTGACGGGGTGCGACAGATCCTCGCCCTCCGGCACCAGCCGCAGGAAGCGGAACAACGCACGGGGATCGTTGTGGGAGGCGACATAGGTGCCCTTGCCCTGTTTGCGCACCAGCAGATTCTCGGCCGCCATCTCATCGATGGCCTTGCGGACGGTGCCCTGGCTGACGCCAAAGCGCGCGGCAAGTTCCTGCTCGCTCGGGATGGCCTGACCCGGCCCCCATTCGCCGGATTCGAGCGCCTGCAGCATCAGACGTTTGATCTGACGATAGAGCGGGCTGAAGGTGGGGGACGTCTGGGTCATCGGCGTATTTCATCACAAAAGTTGACATGCGTCTATACTAACTCTTCTATCTTATATAAGACAAATAACATGAATTGACTTTCCGCAAGTCCGATACTAGTATCTTGCGCGACTCGGCACAGCCAGTTTCGCCCCGCTTCGTGGGCGCGTTCAGCCGGCCGAATGCTGTCTTCACACACTCACTTCGAGAGGGAATCGTCCATGAGCAAAGCCCCAGTCCGCGTCGCCGTCACCGGCGCAGCCGGTCAAATCGGTTACAGCCTGTTGTTCCGCATCGCCAGTGGCGAAATGCTGGGCAAGGATCAGCCGGTCATTCTTCAGCTGCTCGACCTGCCGCAGGCTCAGAAGGCCGTCAAGGGCGTGATGATGGAGCTCGAAGACTGCGCTTTCCCGCTGCTCGCCGGCATGGTCGCCACCGACGACCCCAATGTCGCCTTCAAGGATGCGCAAGTCGCCCTGCTGGTCGGCGCCCGTCCGCGTGGCCCCGGCATGGAGCGCAAGGATCTGCTGACCGAAAACGCCAAGATCTTCACCGTGCAAGGCGCTGCCATCGGCCAGTACGCCGATCCCAACGTCAAGGTGCTGGTGGTGGGCAACCCCTGCAACACCAACGCCTACATCGCCATGAAGACCGCCGAGAAATTCGGCCGTGTCAATCCGAAGAACTTCACCGGCATGCTGCGCCTGGACCACAACCGCGCGCTGTCGCAACTGGCTGCCAAGACCGGCCGCGAAGTGTCGAGCCTGACCAAGCTGGTGGTGTGGGGCAACCACTCGCCCACCATGTACGCCGACTACCGCTTCTGCCTGTCCAACGGCGACAGCGTCAAGTCGCTGGTGAACGACGACGCATGGAACCGCGACGTGTTCCTGCCCACCGTCGGCAAGCGTGGCGCGGCCATCATCGAAGCGCGCGGCCTGTCCTCCGCCGCCTCGGCCGCCAATGCCGCCATCGATCACATCCGTGACTGGGTGCTCGGCTCGAACGGCGAATGGGTCACCATGGGCGTGCCCTCCGACGGCTCCTACGGCATCCCCGAAGGCATCATCTACGGCGTGCCGTGCGTCACCGAGAACGGCGAGTACAAGGTCGTCAAGGACCTGGAAATCGACGAGTTCTCGCGCGAGCGCATGACCGTCACGCTCAACGAGCTGCTCGAAGAGCGCGAAGGCGTGAAAGACCTGCTCTGATCCTTTCCCGGATCGGCAACATCAAGTCGGGGGCGAATTCGCCCCCGATTTTTTTTGCTATTCTGCTTCGCAACATTCACCCCATCACGGCTTCGCCATGCATCCCGACCAAGTCCTCTTCCAGGGCGAGCGTACGCTGCCCGACATGCCCGCCATCGATCACTACGCCGGCAGCGAAAAACTCATCGCCAAGGCCATGGACATCCAGCAGCAGATGGGCCCGGTGTTCGACATCACCTGCGACTGCGAAGACGGCGCGCCGGCCGGACAGGAAACCGCGCATGCGCGCATGGCCGCTGCCATGGTGATGTCCGATGCCAATCGTTTCGACCGGGTCGGCGCGCGCATCCATGACATCACCCATGACCACTGGCGGCGCGACATCGACATCCTGATCGAGGAGGCCGGCCAACGGCTGGCCTTCATCACCTTCCCCAAGCCGCGCTCGGTGGCTGACGTGCACGAACAACTGGCCTATCTGCGCGCGCAGGAGGCCGCCAATCGCACCGGCACCGCCCTGCCCGTCCATGTCCTCATCGAGACCCACGGCGCGCTGCGCGATGCCTGGCAGATCGCCGCCCTCGATGGCGTCGAAAGTCTGGATTTCGGCCTGATGGATTTCGTCAGCGCCCACCACGGTGCGATTCCCGGCGCCGCCATGCGCAGCCCCGGGCAGTTCGAGCACCCGCTGGTCGCGCGCGCCAAGTGCGAAATCGCCGCCGCTGCGCTGGCCCACGGCGTGGTGCCCAGCCACAATGTCACCACCGAGATCAAGGATGTCGACATCATCCGCGGCGACGCCGAGCGCGCCCGCCGCGAGTTCGGCTATCTGCGCATGTGGAGCATCCACCCCAACCAGATCACCCCGATCCTCGACGCCATGCGACCGGACTTCTCCGAGGTCGAGAGCGCCGTCGCCATTCTCACCGCCGCCCAGGACGCCCACTGGGGCCCGATCCAGCACGCCGGCAAGCTCCACGACCGCGCCTCCTACCGCTACTACTGGACCCTGCTCAAGCGCGCCCGCGCCACCGGCCAGGAACTACCCGCCGAGGTCACGCAGCGCTTCTTTGCCGACTGACGCTGCACCTCAACCGAAGCGCACCCCCTGGGCCAGCGGCAGTTCGTCCGAGTAATTGACCGTCGCCGTCTGCCGCCGCATGTAGCCGCGCCAGGCGTCGGAGCCCGACTCGCGCCCGCCGCCGGTGGCCTTCTCGCCGCCGAAGGCGCCGCCGATCTCGGCGCCGCTGGTGCCCACATTCACATTGGCAATGCCGCAATCGCTGCCGGTAGCCGCCAGGAAGCGCTCGGCCTCGCGCACGTCGGTGGTGAAGATGGCCGACGACAAGCCCTGCGGCACCGCATTGTGGCGGGCGATGGCTTCGTCCAGCGCGTCATAGCGGAAGCAGTACAGCACCGGCGCAAAGGTCTCCTCGACGCTGTTGTCGATGGCCCCGCCGCCTTCGACCAGGGCCGGTTGCACGTAGTAGGCGCCAGGCCATCGGTCGGCCAGCACCCGCTCGCCGCCAACGACCTTGCCGCCCTGCTCGCGTGCGGCCTGCAGCGCATCTTCCATCTGGGTCAAGGCACGGGCGTCGATCAGCGGCCCGACCAGCGTGCTGGGCTCGCGCGGATCGCCGATGGGGAGCGCCGCATAGGCCTGCTGCAGGCGCTCGACCACGGCCGGATAGATCGACTGATGCACGAAGATGCGCCGCGTGCTGGTGCAGCGCTGGCCGGCGGTGCCCACCGCACCGAAGACAATGGCCCGCACCGCCAGGTCGAGATTGGCACTGGGAGCGACGATGATGGCGTTGTTGCCGCCCAGTTCCAGGATGGATTTACCGAAACGCTGCGCCACTCGCGCGCCCACCTGGCGGCCCATGGCGCAGCTGCCGGTGGCGCTGATCAGCGGCACGCGCACATCGTCGGCCAGCGTCATGCCAACCTCCCGCCCGCCCAGCAGCAGCTGCGACAAGCCTTCAGGCGCCTCGTCGAAATCCGCCATCGCCTGTTCGAACAGATGCTGGCAGGCGATGGCGCATAGCGGCGTCTTCTCCGACGGCTTCCACAGCAGGCTGTTGCCGCAGACGATGGCCAGCGCCGCGTTCCAGGACCACACCGCCATCGGGAAATTGAAGGCGGAGATGACGCCCACCGGGCCGAGCGGATGCCAGGTCTCGCGCAGCGCATGATCGGGCCGCTCGGAGGCGATGGTGCGGCCATAGAGCTGGCGCGAAAGGCCCACGGCGAAGTCGCAGATGTCGATCATCTCCTGCACTTCGCCCTCGCCCTCGGCCACGATCTTGCCCGCCTCCAGCGTGATCAGCGCGCCGAGCGTGGCCTTGTGCCGGCGCAAAAGGCCGCCGAAACGGCGTACCAGCTCGCCGCGCCGCGGTGCGGGCACGCGGCGCCACTGCGCAAACGCCTCGACACTGCGGGCGATCTTGGCGTCCACTGCCGCCGCATCGTCGAGCGTCAGCCGAGCGATGACGGCGCCGTCGATCGGCGAGCTCACCGGCCAGTCGCCGCCGTCGAGCGCCGCGCGGTCCATGCCCAGGGTGTCGAAAATCCGTGCTGCATCCATCGTGAAGCCTCCTATCGCATCTGCCGCAGACCGCCGCTGGCTACGGTGTGCGGTTCTTCGCCGTCGATCACGTAGTGACGGCCGAAACGGTTGTCGAGAAACGCATCCAGCGGGATGTCTTCCTGGCGCACGAAGCCTTGCTGTGGCAGGCGGCCGTCGAGCAGGAGATCGAGCGCCGCGCAGATCGCGCTG
Source organism: Denitromonas iodatirespirans (assembly GCF_018524365.1). GTDB lineage: Bacteria > Pseudomonadota > Gammaproteobacteria > Burkholderiales > Rhodocyclaceae > Nitrogeniibacter > Nitrogeniibacter iodatirespirans. The sequence continues at coordinate 57,790 of NZ_JAEKFT010000008.1, read as the reverse complement.
GCGGTGGTGACCTGAATCGCGCTGCGCTGACGGCCGCCGATCACCCGGTTGTAGATCTTGCGCGCATAGGTCTCCTGCATCAGCAGCCCGTCCTTGAGGCCGCTGACATTGACAAAGACCAGCACCACGTCCTGCAGGGTGACCGGGATCGACGATTCGAAAATCTCCTTGAGCAAGGCGCGCCGCTCGCCGAGGCGCAGATCGTGCAGCAGGAGCTTCATCACGTCGCGATGGCCGACATAGCGCACCGTGCGGTAGTTGAGGTTGCGCACCCGCCCCTGCAGGGTGTCGCACAGCGTGCCCAGCCCGCCGGAGGTATTGAAGGCTTCGTAGTCGTCGCCGTCGAGCGAGAAATGCTCCAACTCTTCGAGCGCCGGCATCTCCTTGAGCATGCCACCGACGATCGCCTCGCAGGGGTTGAGGTATTCATTGATCAGCCCGTCGGTGCTCCAGGTGAGGTTGTACTTGAGCCCGTTGGAGGGAAACTTTGGCAGCGCCCCGACGCGCATGTGCACATCGTGCAGCTCGTCGAAACTCCTGGCCAGATCGTAGGCGGCGATCGAGATGAAGCCCGGCGCCAGGCCGCACTGCGGCACCAGCGCGCACGCGGCGCCGTCGGCCAGGGCGCGGATTGCGCGCGCGCTGCCCACGTCTTCGGTCAGGTCAAAGTAATGCACCCTGGCCGCCACCGCCGCCTCGGCCAGCGGCGCGCTCAGGTCGAAGGGGCAGGCATTGATCAGTGCCTGCTGGTCGGACAGCACCGTGGCCAATTGCGTGGCATCGCCGGCATCGATCTGGCACAGGTTCGCCGCCGGCAGTACCTGCGCCAGGCGCGCCAAGCGTTGCGCGTCCCGATCGACCACCGTCACTGCGTAATCGCCTGAGGCGATCAACAGATCGGCAATCACCTCGCCGATCTTGCCTGCTCCCACGAGGGTCACCTGTCGCATGTCATGCTCCCGGCCGTGTCCTTCAGGTCGGACCGAGGTTACGCCAAAACGTGCCCGCCGGGGATCAGGCGAAACGCGCCGTCGTCGCCTTCAGCGACTCGGCCAGCGCGCGCAACGCCCGCGAGGTGTCGCTCAGCGCGCCGCTGTGGCTCACAGCCCGCTCCGAGCGCGCCTGAAAGCCGCGCATGCGCTCGGCAATGGTTTCGGTGATGCCTTCCTGCGAATGCACCGCCGACGCCACCGACTGGTTCAGTTGCACCACGCCGCCGATCTGCGCGGCAATGTCGGCAAAGCGCGCGTTGAGCGCTTCGCTCTGGTGCTGGGTGTGGTTCATCGCCTCGCCGACGGCGTCGAGTCGATCGACGGCGCCGGTCACGTCCTGCGACAAGCGGCGCAGGATGCCATCGACCACCTCGGTCGATTGCCGCGTGCGTCCGGCCAGCTTGCGTACCTCGTCGGCCACCACTGCGAATCCCCGCCCCTGCTCGCCGGCGCGCGCCGCTTCGATGGCGGCGTTGAGGGCCAGCAGGTTGGTCTGGTCGGCGATCTCGCCGATTTCGGCGAGCACACCGGCCACCTGGGCGGTCAGCGCATGCACGGCTCGGCTGGCGTCGGTGGCGTGCGCCAGCGTCGCCGACAGCGCCGCGACCGCTTCGCGGTTCTCGGCGATCGCCTCGCGCCCCCGCTCCGACGAGGTCTCGATCTGCACGGCCGCGGCGTTGGCCGAACGGGTGCAATCCACGATCTGGCCGATGGCGGCGGTGATCTCGTCGACCGCCTCGGTGATGTCGCGGCATTCGCCGTGCTGGGCGAGCAGATCCGCATGGCCGCTCTGCACGCCACGGTCGAGCTGTCCGGCGGCCGCATCCACCTGGGTCGCCACCCGGCCGATGTCGGCCACCAGGGCCTGCAGCGCACCGACCATCTGCGCCATCGCGTGCTCCAGCGTGGCCACTTCGGCCACCCCGCCGCGCGCCACCGTCACCGACAACTGCCCGCCGGCGATGGCTTCGGCCACCCCGGCGGCGCGCACCAGCGGCGCCAGGTAGTGCTGCATCAGCGCATACAGGCCGGCGATGCCGAGCCCGACGATCAGGGCCAGCGCCGCGCCGGCCCGCCACAGAAAGCGCGACGCCTCATCCAGTGCCGCAGTGGCCTCGCACACCGCCAGCCAATGCCCGATCACCACACCGGCGGCGTTGCTCACCGGCAGCCGATTGACCCGGTAGCCAGCCGCCCCGGTACGCCACACCGTCTGCCGCGCATCGCCCGAGAACGACGCCCACAGCCGGTCTGCATCGATGCCGTCCGGCAGGCCGCTGGTCAGCGTCGTCTGGGCCGTGCCGCGGATGACGATCCCCTGGCCGCTCTCCTCGGCCATCGCCGCCGCCATCGGCGCCAGGCCCTTGACCAGTACCGCGATGCCGATCAACCGGTCGCGCGAGCGCAGCGGAAAGGCCTTGACGGCCCACGGGACGCCGCCGGGCGTGGCGACGAGGTCGGTCAGCTCCTGATTTTGCCGGGCCACGGCCGCCACCAGCGCGTCGATCTCCAGCGGCGGCGCCGACTGGCTGCGGTAGAGCGACCGGCCGTCGGGCGCGTGGATCGACAGGTGGTCGTAGCCGCCGCCGTCACCGGTCAGGCCGATGAAGCGCTCGGCGTACCCGGCCAGCGCGACGGCATCGCCCTGCTTGAGGGCGGTGCGCAGGTCGAATTCGCTCTCGAGCGCCGTCACGGTGGGGGCCATCTGCCGGTACAGCCGGCCCAGCGCACGGGCCCACACGCCGGCATTGCTGCGTTGTTCGGCATCGATCAGACGCTCGCCCATGTGTTGCTGACCGACGGCGCCGAGCGCGCCCATCAGGAGCGCGACCATGACGGTGATCAGGGCGCTGAGCAAGGTGATACGCAACTTCAGAGACATGCTGTGCACTCGCAATATTTCCGGACGAGTAGCCTATCGTCACAGGCATGGAGTGCCTGATAGGTGTCACCAAAACTTAATGTTGCGTCGCGCCATCACATCGTCACAATGCGTCGCCCGCCCCTCAGTCAGCGTCGTCCGGCGCAACGACACCGGCGAGTTGTTCGAGCAGGCGCGGGTATAGCGCGCGGGCCTGGGCCGGGTCGAAATCGGTCTTTTTGAGCTTCTTGACGCCGAAGGTGTCGAGGCGCACATGGACCGTCGGCGTCAGGCCGTGCTGGGCCAGGGTTTCGCGCACGCAGGCAAGCACGCAGCCGTCGAGCGCGATCAGCGGGCGGCCGGTGCGCGCCATGTGCACCAGCGGCGCCACATGACCGCCCACGCCGGCAATGCAGGACATGTCGGCCCGCCCCTCCCGGTCGAGCCGCAGCGCGAAGTGGTTGGCCAGTTGCGCGGCGCTGGAGCAGCCCGAGCAGGAATAGACGATCGGCCGCTCGCTCATTGCGCGGCGAACCCCCGCTCGACGGCGAATACCGCCGCCTGCACGCGGCTGCTCAGGTGCAGCTTCTTGAGAATGCTCTGCACATGGATCTTGACCGTGCTCTCGGCCACGTCGAGATTGCGCGCGATCTGCTTGTTGCTCTGGCCCTTGGCGATGCAGCCGAGGATGTCGCGCTCGCGCGGAGTGAGCTTGTCGAGCGCGCCGTCGGCCACCGGCGCTGCGGGGCTGGCGCCCGTGCGGTTGGCCAGCAGCTTGCCCATCATCAGCGGCGAGATCACCGGTTCGCCGCGCGAGGCCATGCGGATGGCGTCGATCAGGGTTTCGGCCTCGATGTTCTTGAGCAGGTAGCCGGTGGCGCCGGTGCGCAGCGTGCCGAGCAGGTCTTCGGAATCTTCCGACACGGTGAGCATCAGCACCTGGGTGCCGGGCACGTCTTCGAGGATCAGCTTGAGCGCATCCAGGCCGCCGACCCCCGGCATGTGCAGGTCGAGCAGCACCACGTCGGGTTGCAGCTGCTTGGCGCGCTTGGCGCCTTCCAGGCCGTCGGCCGCCTCGCCCACCACCTCGAACTCCTCGCTGCGCTTGAGCAACGAATTGATGCCGCTGCGGAACAAGGCGTGGTCGTCGACCAGCAGAACGCGAATCCGATCACTCATGCCGTGCTTGTCTCCTGATCCCGTTCGGTCAGGCGCAGGCTGACCGCCGTCCCGCCGCCCGGTTGCGATTGAATGTCCAGCACGCCGCCGATGCGCGCGGCGCGCTCGCCCATGATGTGCAGACCGACGTGCTCGCCCTGGTCGGGCGCTCCCGCCGCCTGTGACTCGAAGCCGATGCCGTCGTCGCGGATCTCCAGGCGCAGGCTGTCGGTATCGCGCCACAGCTCGACGAGCACATGCTGCGCCTGGGCGTGTTTGCGCACATTGGACAGCGCCTCTTGCGCGATGTACAGCAACTGGGTATCGACCTCGGCAATCGACGGCGGGCTGGCGCCATGCACCCGCAGCTCGCCCTTCACGCCGCTCTGTTCGGAGAAGCGATCCACCGCCAGGCGCAGCGCGGCGGCCAGATCCTGCTGCGGCAGGCGGGCGCGGAAGTGCTGCAACAGTTCGCGCACGTCGGCATAGCTCTCCTGGATGCCCTGGCGGATCATCTCGACCACCTCGCCGGTCTCCTCGATCCGGCCATGGGCCAGCGCATCGTCGAGCATCTGCACCTGCAGGTTGAGGAAGGCCAGCCCCTGGGCGATCGAGTCATGCAGCTCGCGGGCGATCAGGTTGCGCTCTTCGGAGACCGCCATCTCCTTCTCGCGCGAGAGCAGGCGCACGTTGTCGATGGCCATGCCCAGATGCTGGCCGAGGCTTTGCAGCACCTGCCGGTCGCCCTCGGAGATCTCCAGCTTGCGGCGGAAGTAGAGGTTGAAGATGCCCAGCGCCCGGTTGTTGTGATTGACCGGCACCGCGCTGACGGTCTCGAAACCGGCCCGGTTGCAGGTGTCGCGGGTGCGTGCGCTGTCCGGGTCCGCGGTGCCGCTGACGATCGGGATGTCGCCCAGCACCGCCTGCCCGCACAGGCAGTTGCCGCAGTCGAGAATGGCTTCCTCGTCGATGAACTCGGTGGCCAGGCCCTGGTGGGTGGTGATGTAGAGATTGTCGGCGGCGGCATCGAAGAGCCGCACCGAGGCGGCATCGGCATCGAAGGTGCGCCGCACCTCTTCGAGGAAGCCGCGCGAGAGCTCCTCGATGCTCATCGGCTGGCGCAGCAGGTGGGCGATGTTGTAGAGAATCGACAGCTCGCGGTTCTTCTCGGCCAGCGACCGGGTCTTGGTGGCCACCCGCTCTTCGAGCGTGCCGTAGAGTCCTTCGAGGTGGCCGGCCATGCGGTTGAAGCCGCGCGACACCTCGCCGAACTCGTCGTTGGTGAGCACCGGCACGCGGGCGGTGAAATCCTCGCGCTCCATGCGCTGCATGCCGCTTTGCAGGGTGTCGAGCGGGCGGATCACGGCGACGAAGAAGAAGCGCATCAGCACCACCGTGCCGATCACCGCCAGCGCCACCAGCAACACCTGGTAGCTGCGCAGCACATTGGTGTGGGCGGTAAAGCTGTTCTCCATCTTGCGCACCACGGTGTCGATGCTCTTGACGTAGCCGTAGGTGGCGCCTTCGAGCGCCATCACCGCCTGGCGGGCGGCCTCGGGCGAGTCCGCGCCGGTCACCTGCTCGATCAACGGCCGGATCTCGGCATGCCACACCCGGGTAATGGCCGCCACATCGTCGGGGATGCCGTCGTCTCGCGGGATGAAGAGCGGCCGTGCCGGATCGCCCTTGGCGAGCCCCGCCTGCACCGCTTCGATGTCGGCCATGTCGTGACGCAGGACGACCAGGCGGGCATCGCGGCTGGCACCGTCGAGCGGCAGTACGGCGGCGTGGTGGGCCACTTTCCAGGAACGCATGCGCAGGCTGCCGGCGTCGTTGATCGCCGCGGCCACGCCTTCGAGTTTCCACGACGAGTAGAGCGTCAGGCCGATGGCCACCAGCGCGAGCAGGAAGAAGGCCAGCAGCACGCCGATGATCTTGGTCGCCAGCTTCTGGCCGAGCAGGGTATTCAAGAGCGCGTATTCCGTACCAACGGGATGTTCGTCAATGCCTGCCAAGATGCCCTCCCCGGCCGCTTGCGTCCATGAGCCTGGTCAACGAAAACGGGCGACCGCCCGAGATCGGCGGTCGCCCTGGGACGTCACGGTGCTCAGGCCGCGCGACGCTTGGTGCGCACGATCTGGTAGGCCCGGCCGACATAGCTCAGCGGGGCGGTGAGGATGTGCACCAGACGGGTGAAGGGGAAGATCAGGAACACCGTCATGCCGAAGAAGATGTGGGCGCGGAAGATCGGATCGACCGCTTCGAGCAGCTCCGGCTGGGGGTTGAGCACCAGGATGCTCTTCACCCAGTCGGCCAGCGCCAGCATCACCGACGGATCGTTGTTGTTGGCATGGCCGATCGAGAATGGCACCGTCGACAGGCCCAGCAACAGCGTCACCATCAACCAGCTGATCACTAACATGTCGTTCTTGCGGCCGGTGGCGCGGATGCGCGGGTTGAACATGCGGCGCGACCACAGCATGGCGCCGCCGATCAGGCACATCAGGCCGAAGACGATGCCGGCGATGATCGCGATCCACTGGTGGGTCATGTCGGAGATGCCCAGGCCCAGCCACAGGCCGTGCGGCAGCACCAGACCGGCGAAGTGGCCGCCGAAGATCGACAGGATGCCGATGTGGAAGAAGTTGCTGGCCACCACCATGCTCTTTTTCGACAGGAGCATGGAGGAGTCGGTCTTCCAGGTGTATTGCTGGTAGTCGAAACGGATCCAGCTGGCCACCACGAAGATGGTCAGGCAGATGTACGGATAGACCGCGAACAGAAATTTCATCAAAGACATGTCACTCTCCTCACGCTGCCAGACGGGTCAGCGTGCCGTGGTTTTCGAGAATGCGGATCAGCGGCGCGTAGGGGCTGCCGGCCTTTTCCAGGTTCTGCGCCAGCACCGTGAAGATCTTCGCCACATCGGCGAGGAACACCTTGGCGCCCGGCGCGTCCAGTTGCGACACGAACTCCAGCATCAGCGGCAGGAAATCGGGGATCTCCGTTTCCTCGTGCGTGAAGCCGAAGGACTTGTAGTACTCCGACAGGTCGATCAGCGCCGGGCCGCGGTTCTTGTCGTCACCGAACAGGTGATGCGTCAGGTGCAGGCTGTGGTCCGGCACCATGTCGAAGGTGGCCACGTAGGCCGCTTCGCGCTCGGTGGCGTCCTGCGCGATCAGCGCGTCGATGAAGCCGGCGATGGCTTGGCGGTCGGCCGTGCTGAACACGTCGTCGCGGTCGATCTCGGCCAGCCAGACCAGCGCCGTCCCGTGTTCGGTGACGGCGTTGTCCAGCTCGCGGACCAGCGCCTGGTTCGGATAGTCCAGCAGCTCGGCGAGCAGTTTGTAGGTCTGCATGCGTCGATCCTCCTCAGTACTGTTCGCCGGACGCGTCATGCGTCGGCTCGGCCAGCGGGGCCGGTTCGCGCGACTCGACCGTGTCCTTGCGGCGGGCCGGGAACAGCGCGTTGTTGGTCACGCCGAGCGACGAGGCGTTGCCGAAGGTGAAGCCGGTCTGGCCCTGGAAGCCGTAGTAATCGTCCAGGCGCATCTCTTCCTTGGAGGTCGGGATGACGAAGCGGTCTTCGTAGTTGGCAATCGCCAGGTAGCGGTACATCTCCTTGGCCATGTCCTCGGTCATGCCGGTGGCGTCGAGCGCACGGGTGTCGGCCTTGCCGTCGACATGGATCGAGCGCTGGTAGGAGCGCATGGCGATCATGCGGTTGAGCGCATCGACGATCGGCTGCTCCTTGCCCGCGGTGAGCAGGTTGGCCAGGTACTGCACCGGCAGGCGCATGGCTTCGGCCTTGGGCAGCACGCCGTCGACCTCGGTCGGCAGGTTCTTCTGGTCGATCTGCGATTGCACCGGCGAGAGCGGCGGCACGTACCAGATCATCGGCAGCGTGCGGTACTCGGGGTGCAGCGGGAAGGCGATCTTCCACTGCACGGCCATCTTGTAGATGGGCGATTTCTGCGCGGCAAGGATCCAGTCGTCGGTGATGCCGTCCTTCTTGGCCTGGGCGATGATCTTCGGGTCGAAGGGGTCGACGAACATGTCCAGGTGGTTCTGGTACAGGTCCTGGGTATCGTCGGCGCTGGCGGCCGCTTCGATCTTGTCGGCGTCGTACAGGATGATGCCGTTGTAGCGGATGCGGCCCACGCAGGTCTCGGAACACACGGTCGGCAGACCGTTCTCGACACGCGGGTAGCAGCCGATGCACTTCTCGGCCTTGGACGATTCCCAGTTGAAGAACACCTTCTTGTACGGGCAGCCGGAGATGCACATGCGCCAGCCGCGGCAGCGGTCCTGGTCGGACAGCACGATGCCGTCCTCTTCACGCTTGTACAGCGCGCCCGAGGGGCAGGACGCGACACAGGCCGGGTTGATGCAGTGGTTGCAGATGCGCGGCAGGTACATGTGGAAGGTGTTTTCGAACTGCTTGTACATCTCCTTCTGCATGTTGGCGAAGTTGGCGTCGCGCGAGCGCGAGGCGAATTCGCCGGCCAGGTCGTCTTCCCAGTTCGGGCCCCAGGTGACCTTGTCCATCTTCTCGCCGGTGATCTGCGAGATCGGGCGCGCGGTCGGCGCGGCCTCGGACAGCGGCGCGTTCTGCAGGCGTGCGTAGTCGAAGGAGAACGGCTCGTAGTAGTCGTCGATCTCGGGCAGGTTGGGGTTGGCAAAGATCTGGATCATCTTCTTGATCTTGCCGCCGGCCTTGAGCTCGAGCTTGCCGTTGATCTTCTCCCAGCCGCCCTTCCATTTTTCCTGGTCTTCCCACTGCTTCGGATAGCCGATGCCGGGCTTGGACTCGACGTTGTTGAACCAGGCGTATTCGACGCCCTTGCGGTTGGTCCACACGTTCTTGCAGGTCACCGAGCAGGTATGGCAACCGATGCACTTGTCGAGGTTGAATACCATCGCGAATTGCGCGCGGATTTTCATTTGATTCTCCAATTCCTGTGTCGTCGTAGGGCGGAAAAGCGCAGCGCCTTCCGCCGTGTTGCATGCGGCGGATGACGCCGCGTTGCGGCTTATCCGCCCTACGTTGTCTGCTTACTTCGAGCCGATGCCCTCGGGGTTGCGCCGGGCCTCGCGTTCGGGCGTCAGCGGCCGCTCGAGCCAGTCGATGTCCTGATCCTCGATCTTGTGCAGCACCACCATCTCGTCACGCTGGCAGCCCACCGTGCCGTAGTAGTTGAAGCTGTACGACAGCTGGGCGTAGCCGCCGACCATGTTGGTCGGCTTGACCACCACCCGGGTCACCGAGTTGAGGATGCCGCCGCGCTTGCCGGTGGTGTTCGAGCCGGGCACGTTGATGTTCTTTTCCTGGGCGTGGTACATCAGCGCCATGCCGCGCGGCACGCGCTGCGAGACCACCGCCCGGGCCACCGTGGCGCCGTTGCTGTTGATCGCCTCGACCCAGTCGTTGTCGCGGATGCCGACCGTGGCCGCTTCTTCCTCGGACAGCCAGATGTAGGGGCCGCCGCGGAACAGGTTGAGCATGCGCAGGTTGTCCTGGTAGCTGGAGTGGATGCCCCACTTGGAGTGCGGGGTGATCCACGACAGCGTCAGGTGCGGCTTGGCGCGGACGCTGGCCGGCACGTTGTCATGGGCCTTGAGGTCGACCGGCGGCTTGAAGGTGCAGAAGCCCTCGCCGAAGTCGAGGAACCACTCGTGATCCTGGTAGAAGTGGGCCCGGCCGGTCAGCGTGCGGAACGGGATGTGTTCATGCACGTTGGTGTAGCCGGCGGTGTAGGACACCGTCTCGGACTCGATCCCCGACCAGGTCGGTGCGGTGATGATTTTGCGCGGCTGGGCGACGATGTCGCGGAAGGTGATCTTGTCTTCATGACGGCCGGCGTACAGGTGGTGGTGGTCGATGCCGGTCTTCTTCGACAGCGCGCTCCACGACTTGTGGGCCACCTCGCCGTTGGTCTCCGGTGCCATGCGCATGATCGCGTCGCACACGTAGATGTCTTCTTCCAGCGACGGCATGCCTTTCGACACGCCCTCTTCGGTCACCGTGTAGTTGCACTTCTTGAGCTCTTCGTACTCGGCCTGGGTGTCCCAGTCGATGCCCTTGACATTGTTGCCCAGCTTGACCATCAAGGGGCCGAGCGCGATGTACTTGTTGTAGGTGCTGGCGTAGTCGCGATCGACCACCTTGAGGATCGGCATGGTCTTGCCCGGAATCGGCTCGCACTCGCCCATCTTCCAGTCACGCGCCTCGCCCAGCGGCTGGGCCAGTTCCATGGCCGAGTCGTGCTGCATCGGCAGCGCCACCAGGTCCTTGGCGCCCGGCAGGTGCTTGGCGGCGAGCTTGGAGAACTCCTTCGACAGGCGCTTGAAGATCTGCCAGTCGGACTTGGACTCCCAGCCCGGCGTGACGGCTTCACCCAGCGGATGGATGAAGGGGTGCATGTCGGTGGTGTTGAGGTCGTTCTTCTCGTACCAAGTGGCCGTCGGCAGGATGATGTCCGAATAGGCGCCGGTGGAGTTGAGGCGGAAGTTGATATCCACCATCAGGTCCAGCTTGCCGGTCGGGCCTTCTTCACGCCATTTGACTTCCTTGCAGCCGTTGCCGGCGCCGCCCTCGCTCATCACGCCGTTCTGCGCGCCGAGCAGGTGTTTGAGGAAGTACTCGTGCCCCTTGGCCGACGAACCGATGAGGTTGGCGCGCCACACGATGAGGTTGCGCGGCCAGTTCTCCTCGGCGTCCGGATCGGCGAAGGCCACATCCAGCTTGCCGCTCTTGAGCTGCTCGACCACGTACTGCGCCACGCCGGCCTCGTCCTTGGCGCCGGCCTTCTCGGCCTCGGCCACCAGCGCGACCGGGTTGCGGTTGAAGTGCGGCGCCGACGGCAGCCAGCCCATGCGGGTGGCCTTGACGTTGTAGTCGGCCAGGGTCAGGCCCTTGTTGCGGTTCTTGCCGGCCGGCGAGAGCAGCGCGTCAGCGTCGATGGTCTCGTAGCGCCACTGGTCGGTGTGGAAGTACCAGTACGAGGTGGAGTTCATGTGGCGCGGCGGACGCTGCCAGTCGAGCGCGAAGGCGATCGGCGCCCAGCCGGCCTGCGGACGCAGCTTTTCCTGACCCACGTAGTGCGCCCAGCCGCCACCGGTCTGGCCCACGCAGCCGCACATGTGCAGCAGGTTCATGATCGCGCGGTAGGACAGATCGTTGTGATACCAGTGGTTGATCGCCGCGCCCATGATGACCATGGACTTGCCCTTGGTACGCGAGGCGTTGTCGGCAAACTCGCGGCCGGTACGCTCCAGGTCGGCCGCCTTGACGCCGGTGTACTTGGCGGCCCAGGCCGGGGTGTAGGGCACGGTGTCGTCATCGTAGGAGGTGGCGACATTGTCGCCGCCCAGGCCGCGGTCGATGCCGTACTGCGACACCTGCAGGTCGAACACCGAGGCCACCAGCGCCTCTTCGCCGCTGGCCAGGGTGAGCTTGCGCACCGGCACGTTCTTCCACAGCAGCGCCGGCTCGCCCGGTGTGAAGTGCGGGAAGCCGACCGACACCACGTCGTCGCGGCTGTCGATGCACGACAGCTCCAGCTCGGTCTCGGCGCCGGCGCCGGACTTTTCGAGCAGGTTCCACTTGCCGTCCTCGCCCCAGCGGAAGCCGATCGAGCCGTTCGGCGCGACATAGCTGTTGGTCTTCGTGTCGAAGGCCACCGTCTTCCACTCGGGGTTGTTGGTCTCGCCCATGGCGCCGTTGAAGTCGGAGGCGCGCAGGTTGCGGTCGGTCACATAGCCGCCGTCATGCTTGCGCAGCATGACCAGCATCGGCAGGTCGGTGTACTTGCGGGCGTATTGCTGGAAGTACGGATCCTGCTTGTTGATGTAGAACTCCTTGAGCGCCACATGGCCCATGGCCAGGAAGGCGGCGGAGTCGGTGCCCTGCTTGACCGGCATCCACAGGTCGGCGAACTTCACGTACTCGGCGTAGTCCGGCGCCATGGAGACGATCTTGGCGCCCTTGTAGCGCACCTCGGTGGCGAAGTGGGCGTCCGGCGTGCGGGTCATCGGCAGGTTGGCGCCGGTGATGATCAGGTAGGTCGAGTTGTACCAGTCGGCCGCTTCGGGCACGTCGGTCTGCTCGCCCCAGGTCTGCGGGCTGGCGGCCGGCAGGTCGCAGTACCAGTCGTAAAAGGAGCCGCAGGCGGCACCGATCAGCGACAGGTAACGCGCACCGGCGGCGTAGGAAATCATCGACATCGCGGGGATCGGCGAGAAACCGTAGATGCGGTCCGGGCCCCACTTCTTGATGGTGTAGACGTTGGCCGCGGCGACGATCTCGCTGACCTCGTCCCACGAGGTGCGCACGAAACCGCCCAGGCCGCGCACGCGCACGTACTTGTCGCGTTTTTGCTCGTCTTTCTGGATCGCTTCCCAGGCCTCGACCGGATCCTTGCCGCTCTTGCGCTCGGCACGGTACAGCTCGAGCAGACGGCCGCGGATCATCGGGTGCTTGATCCGGTGCGGCGAGTACAGATACCACGAGAACGAGGCGCCGCGCTGGCAGCCGCGCGGTTCATGGTTGGGCAGATCCTCGCGGGTGCGCGGGTAGTCGGTCTGCTGCATCTCGAAGGACACCAGGCCGTTCTTGACGAAGATCTTCCACGAACAGCCGCCGGTGCAGTTCACGCCATGGGTGGAGCGCACCACCTTGTCGTGGCGCCAGCGGTTGCGGTAGGCGTCTTCCCAGTTGCGGTCTTCGTCGGTGACGATGCCGTGGCCGTTGGAGAAGGTCTCCTTGACCCGCTCGAAAAACTTCAGTCGATCCAGAAAGTGACTCACTTGTTGCTCCTTCCTTCTAGCTTATGAGGTACGGGGCGACGCCTTCCCGCCCCCGGGGTGCGCGTTCAGGGGTTTTTGACGTAAGCGTTGGGACGCAGGTAAAACCACCAGTTGATGACCAGGCACGCGGCGTAGAACATGGCAAAGCCGTACATGGCGTTCTCGGGCGTGCCGGCATGGATCTGCCCGCCGATCATCGTCGGCGCCACGAACGAACCATAGGCGGCGACCGCCGAGGTCCAGCCCAGCACCGGGCCGGCCTGCTCACGATTGAAGATGTGTCCGACCGAGCGGAAGGTCGAGCCGTTGCCCACGCCCGAAGCAAGGAACAACAGCGTGAAGCACACCATGAAGAGCATGAAGTACTGCTCCGGCGTCTCGGAGTGATAGGCCAGGTACATCACGTAACCCGCCGCGACCGACGCCGCAGCCATGACCGCCGACACCGCCTGCGTGACGATGGAGCCGCCGAGCTTGTCCGAAATCCAGCCACCGACCGGGCGTGCCGCGGCGCCGACGAAGGGACCGATCCACGCATAGGTCAGCGCGGAGGGGGCGGCCGGATTCTTGACATGGCTCCACACGCCGGTGGCGGCGTCCAGGACATGCTTGTCGCCGAAGATCACCGTGATCGCCAGCGGCAGGGCCAGCGAAAACCCGATGAAGGAACCGAAGGTCACGACATAGAGCGCCGTCATCGCCCAGGTGTGCTTGTTCGAGAAGATCGCGAACTGCTTGGCGACGTTCTCCTTCATGGGGCCAAACGCGGCGAGCTTCATGATCAGCAGCGCCATGGCGATATCCAGCGGCACCAGGAACCAGGCGTTGATCAGGCCGAGACCGGTCGGCGCCGGCAGATACAGATACAGGCCGAGGATCGACGGAATGAAGGCCAGCGTGTAGAGCCAGGTGATCTTGGCAAAGCTGGCGGCCACGCCGGTCTGCGGCGAGACCGTACGCAGGTTGTTCATGCCGAACCAGGCGGCAATCGCCACCGGCACCAGAATCAGGATGCCCACGAAGCCGGCGTTCTGGATATAGGTGGGCGAACCGGCCGGAATCTTGCCGAACAGCCAGCCAGAATCCTTCACCAGCGTCATCGCCTCGCCGCCGACGGCACCGAACAGCCCCACGGTCATGAACAGCGGAATGAAGATCTGGGTCGCGGTCACACCGAAATTGCCCAGCCCCGCATTCAGCCCGAGCGCCGTCCCCTGGAGGCGCTTCGGGAAGAAGGGATTGATATTCGACATGGAACTGGCGAAGTTGCCACCGCCCACGCCCGACCACAGCGCCAGGAGCTGGAACACCCACAAGGGAAGATCCTGGTGCTGCAGGGCGATACCCGTGCCAATGACCGGGGTCAGCAGCATGGCCGTGGTCAGGAAGATCGTGTTGCGTCCGCCGGCCAGGCGAATGAAGAATGACGACGGGATCCGCATCGTCGCGCCCGACAGGCCGGAGATCGCGGTAAGGGTGAACAGCTGCTCCTTGGTGAACGGAAAACCGAGGTTGAGCATCTGCACCGAGATGATTCCCCACATCGCCCACACCGCGAACCCGCAATACAAGGCCGGGATCGAGATCCACAGGTTCCGGTTGGCGATGCGCTTGCCCGATCGCTCCCAGAAGCCTTCGTCTTCCGGATCCCAATGTTCGATATCGGCGCCACTGCCGGTCGTTGGTGCGAGCGGCAGGCGCTCGACATTGGTCGTATTCACTCGATTCTCCCTTGCTATCTCGAAACCGGAATCACTTGCCCAGCGCGTTGGCCGTGGCCATGTCCGGCTCACCCTTGAGCACCTCGGTGCCGCGCACCTCGGTCCAGTACATCCAGATGAGCGACACCCAGGTCACGCCGTAGAGCAACATGAAGCAGCTGGAACGCACGCCGGTCAGATCGACCATCGCGCCGAAGAGGATGGGCAGCAGGAAGCCGCCCAGGCCGCCGACCAGGCCGACGATGCCGGACACCGCGCCGATGTCATGCGGGAATTCGTCGGAGATGTACTTGAAGACCGAGGCCTTGCCGAAGGCCCAGGCCACGCCGACGGTGAACATCAGCGCGGTGAACACCCACGGGTTGAGACCGATGTCGAAGGTCTTCGGCCCATTGACGGTGAGGATGGTCAGATGGGTCTGCGGGTAGGACAGGATGAACAGGCAGATCCATGACACCCACATCACCCACCAGGTCACCTTGTGGGCGCCGAAGCGGTCGGAGAACCAGCCGCCGAAGGCGCGCAGCACCCCGCCCGGCAGCGAGAACGCCGCCGCCAGCAGCGCCGCCAGTTGCAGCGAAAAGCCGTACTCGGTGACGTAGTACTTGGTCATCCACAAGGCCAGCGCCACATAGCCGCCGAAGACGATCGAGTAGTACTGGCAGTACTTCCACACCCGCGGATCCTTGAGTGCACGCAGCTGGTCGCCGAAGGTCACATGCGAGGCCACCCGATGGGACGGATCGTCGTAACTGAACACCCAGAAGGCCAGCGCCGTGACCAGCATCGCCACGGCATACACCGTCGGCACCATCTCCCAGCCCCAGGCGGCGACGATGGTCGGCGCCACGAACTTGGTCAGCGCGGCACCCGAGTTGCCGGCGCCGAAGATGCCCATCGCCAGGCCCTGGCGCTTGCGCTCGAACCAGCGCGCGCAGTAGGCGATGCCGACCGAGAACGAACCGCCGGCCAGGCCGACGAACAAGCCGATGACGAGAAACTGCCAGTATTCCGTGGCATGGCCGATCAGATAGATCGGCAGCACCGTGCTGAGCATCAGCACGAAGAACACCAGCCGGCCGCCCAGCTTGTCGCCCCATAGGCCGAGCGGCAGACGCACCAGCGCGCCGGTGAGCACCGGCATCGAGGCCAGCAGGCCGAACTGGGTCTCGTTGAGGTTCAGCTGCGCCTTGATCGGCACGCCGATGACCGCAAAGATCATCCACACCGCAAAGCACACCGTGAAAGCCACGGTGCTCGACGAAAGCACGGATATCTGCTGATGACGTAGCGTCGCCATTGGCGTAATTCCTCCTGCTGCACACGGACGTTTCAATGCCACCGAGCGTATCGGCTGGGCGGCAAGCGCAACATTCGCCATCCGCAGGAGATCGGCTGCGCAGAGGAACTAGATCAAAAGGACTAGGCGGTCCGGCCTCGCATCACCGGCGCACACCGAGCGCCGTCAACGACACGGCCCCGGACAGGCGAGAAACGCCGTGCCCGGGGCCGGGAGAAGGGTGGAATCAGTCGTTGAGCAGCGCGCTCAACGCCTCATGATCGAGGATGCGGATGGTGCGCCCGCCGCCATCGATCAAGCCGGCGTCGCGCAGCTTGCGCAGCGCCCGCGACAGGGCTTCGCTGCTGAGGTTGAGCATCGAGGCAATGGTGTACTTGGGCGCCGCCAGGCGCACGCAGCCGGCCGGCGCGTCCCCCGCGCCCTGCTGCTCGATCAGGTAGGCCGCCACCCGTTTGTGGGCCAGCAGCGGCGCGGTCTGGCTGATCGACTCGATCAGCGACTGCACCCGCCCCGACACCTCGGAGAGCATGCGCAGGGCCAGGTCGTGATCTTCACGCACCGCCTGGCGCAGCGCGTCGGAGGGGATGTGCAGCAAACGCGTCGCGCGCACCGCCTGCGTCCAGGCCCGATAGCGCGCCAGGCGGAAAACGCCGATCTCGCCGAAAAAGCGCTTCTCGGTGAACAGCTCGATGACCTTTTCGCGCCCGTCCGGCTCCAGCGCCAGCAGCTTGATGCCGCCCTCGATGACGAAGAACAGGCCGGTGGGCACCGAGCCGCGGCGGAAAACGATCTCGTCGCGCTCGTAGCGCAAGCCGGCGGCATGCTCGGCGAGCAAGGCCAGCGTGCCGGCCCGAATGCCCTTGAGCAAGGGCATCGCCTTGAGCAGCGCGACGGCTTCCGTCCGGTCGTCGGTCTGACAGCCGGCCATCTGGCGCCGCGCCTGACTGATCCTCATGTCCATGCGCACCTCGTCGTTCGACCGCGGGCATCGGCGCATCCGGCCACCGGAGGCGCGGATACCCGCTTCATGGCATGAACGATACGAAGGACGGCACAGCGCCACAATCGGCCGGACGGCCATCCCCCGAAAGAGGGAGGAGGCCTCGTCCGAAAGAACTACGCCCCCGGCAACGCGCCGATCAGGTGCGCCGTGCCTGCTCCACGCCGGCCACGTCGCTCATCAGCCCGATGGCGCGCTGGATCTGCTGCGAGCCGTTGACCTCGATGGTGAAGCGCATGTGCGCCTTGCCCTTGCGGGTCAGCGTATTGACGGCGATGACGTTGAGCTTCTCGCGCGAGAGCACGTCGGAGATGTCGCGCAGCAGGCCCTGGCGGTCGCTGGCCTCGACCACCACATCGACCGGATAGCGGCTGCCCGGCGCATCCACGCCCTCGCCCCAGGTGGCGGGAATGGCACGCTCGGGGTGGCGCTTGAGCAGGGCCTGGAAGTCCGGGCAATCGACCCGATGCACCGAGATGCCCCGCCCGCGCGTGACGAACCCCTCCACCGCATCGGGCGGTGCCGGCTTGCAGCAGCGCGCCAGCGAGGTCATCAGCTTGCCCACGCCGACCACCAGGATGTCGTCGTCGGTGCTGCGCTGGCGGCGGCGACTGATGATGACTTCGTCGGTCGCCGGCGTGCTCACCTGCTCGGCCTGGGTGGCGATCTGCACCGCCCGCGGGCCGACCTCGCCGCGCCCGGCGGCGATGAACATCGCGTCGGTGTTCTTGAAGCCCAGGCGCTGGGCCAGGGTCTCGTTGTTGAACTGGGTCTGCCCTTCGCGCTGCAACTCGCGGTGGATCACCGCACGGCCGCGTTCGAGCAACTCGCCCTGTTCGAGCTGGGCGAAGTACTGCTTGATCTTGCGCCGCGCCTTGCCGGTGGTGACGTAGTTCTGCTGCGGATTGAGCCAGTCGCGCGACGGGCCGCCTTCCTTGGCGGCGGTGATCTCCACCGTCTGCCCGCTCTCCAGCGGCTTGTTGAGCGGGATCAGGTGGCCATCCACCTTGGCGCCGCGGCAGCGATGGCCCAGGTCGGAATGCAGTGCATAGGCGAAGTCGACGGCAGTGGCGCCGCGCGGCAGATCGACCACCCGCCCCTGCGGCGTCATCACGTAGAGCGTGTCGTCGAGCGAGGCGTCGCGGTATTTTTCTTCCCAGTGGTCGGCATCGGTCACCTCGTCGCGCCATGACAACAGATCGCGCAGCAAGGCGATCTTCTCGTCATAGGCGCTGCCGCCGGCACCGCTGCCTTCCTTGTAGCGCCAGTGCGCGGCCACGCCGAACTCGGCATGCTGGTGCATGTCGTGGGTGCGGATCTGCACCTCCAGCGCCCGCCCGTCGGCCGCGCGCACCGCCGTGTGCAGCGACTGGTAGTTGTTGCCCTTGGGCTTGAGGATGTAGTCGTCGTATTCCTTGGGGATCGGCGTCCAGATCTGGTGCACGATGCCCAGCACCGCGTAGCAATCGCGCACCTGGCTCACCAGCACGCGCAAGGCGCGCACGTCGTACACCTGCGAGAAGTCGAGGTCTTTCGAGCGCATCTTGTTGACGATGCTGAAGATGTGCTTGGGCCGCCCGTACACCTCGCCGCTGATACCGGCGGCGGCCATCTCCTCGCGCAGCCGGGTGACCGCGTCGGCGATGAACTGCTCGCGCTCGACCCGACGCTCGTCGAGCATCTTGGCGATGCGCTTGTAGGTGTCCGGCTCGAGAAAGCGGAAGGACAGATCCTCCAGCTCCCACTTGAGCTGCCACACGCCCAGGCGGTTGGCCAGCGGCGCGTAGATGTCCAGGCTCTCGCGCGCCGCGTCGAACTGCGACTCGGCTTCGGGATGCTCGGCGTAGTAGCGCAGGGTCTGGGTGCGCGAGGCCAGGCGCAGCAACACCACGCGGATGTCCTCGACCATCGCCAGCAGCATCTTGCGCAGGGTTTCGGACTGCTGGCGCATCTCGGGCGCACGGTTGGTGGCCGTCTTGCGGGTGATCACGCGCAGGCCGTTGAGACGGTGCAGCCCACCCACCAGCCGGGCCACGCGCGCGCCGAAATGCTTCTCGAGGTATTCGGTGGCGTTGTCCATGTGGCTGTGCAGGGCGAACAGCAGCGCGGCCAGCCGGGCGTCGCCGTCCATCTTGAGCGAGACGCAGATCAGCGCCATGCCCAGCGCGTGGCGCAGGGTCGGCTCGCCGGTGCCCAGCGGCTGCTGGGCGTACTGTTCGGTGATCAGCGACAGGGCCGCTTCGATGCGTTGCCGGTCAGCCGCGGGCAGGCCTTCGCAGATGCGATCGATCGGCGGTGTTTCCGATTCGGCGTAGGAAATAGCGTTGGTGACGGATACCATGGCCGGGATTATCCTTGAAACCTCGGTTGGACGTGGTTGTTGGTGCGTCTGGGCGGGATGGCCGGCGCGAAGCGACGACGCGGCAGGCATCTGCCTGCAAGGAGAAGCGACAAAGCCGGACGCCCGACCCGGCGTGCCAGCGACCGCGTAGCGCTGCCACCCGACGGGTCAATCGAACTGAAATTACAGCGGTCGGAAATCATGTGGCGAATCAGCCATGGACAAGCGGCCAACTGAGGTTTCAAGGATTATCTCTCATTGAGCGGAGCTGACGCGCAGATGATAATCGCGCCTTCGCCAAAACGCCTCACGCCCAACCCCCGACATGCGCCGCCTCTTCGATCTGCCCTACCTGCTGCTCACCCTGACCGCCCTCTTCTGGTCGGGCAACATGGTCATCGGCCGCGGCGTCCGCGCCGACGTGCCGCCGCTCGGCCTCGCCTTCTGGCGCTGGACGCTGGCCCTGTGCCTGATGCTGCCCTTCGCCTGGCCCCATCTGCGCACCCAGTGGCCGCTGGTACTGCGCCACTGGCGACCGATCGTGCTGCTCGGCGCGCTCGGCGTGGGCGGCTACAACACCTTCGCCTACCTGGCCTTGCAATACACCACGGCAATCAACGCCACCATGCTCAATTCGCTGATCCCGGTGGCCACCCTGCTGCTCGCCGGCGTGCTGCTGGGCCGCCGGCTGCACCGGCTGGAGGTCATCGGCGTGGTGCTGTCGCTGATCGGCGTGACCGTCATCGTCACCCATGGCCACCCGGCGATGCTGCTCGGCTGGCAGTTCAACCCCGGCGACTTCTGGATGCTCGTGGCGGTGATGGTGTGGGGGCTCTACACCGTCGGCCTGCAGTGGCGCCCCAGCGGCATGCACCCGATGGTGATGCTGGCGGCCATGACGGTGGTCGGCATCGCGGTACTCGCGCCGGCCTGGGCCTGGGAGCTGTCGCAGGGCCGGCATATCGTGGTGCATACGGGCAGCATCATGGCCATCGCCTATACGGCGATCTTCCCCGGCTTTCTCGGCTATGTGTTCTACAACCGCGGCGTGGCCATGGTCGGGCCCAGCCGCGGCGCACTGTTCATCCACCTGATGCCGGTGTTCGGCACGATCCTGTCGGTGATCTTTCTCGACGAGTTGCCGGCCCTCTTCCATGGCGTCGGCATCGCGCTGATCCTCTCCGGCATCTGGCTGACCACGCGCCTCAAGGTCGAGGGCTGACATGCTCCGGGTGTTGAAGCGCTGGCTCTTCGGCCGCGGCGAGCCGGCCGCGGTATCGGAGGCGCAGTGGCAACGCGTCGAGGGCGGCCTGCCGTTTCTCGCCTACCTGCCCGCCGACGCCCGCGAGCGCCTGCGCGCACTGGCGCTCGCCTTCCTCGACCAGAAGACCTTCCACGGCGCCGGCGGCCTGGTGCTCACCGACGACATGCTCCTGGCCATCGCACTGCAGGCCTGCCTGCCGATCCTCAACACCGGCCTGGCGGCCTATCGCGACTGGGTGGGCGTGGTGGTCTATCCGGGCGACTTCGTCATCCCGCGCGAGGAGATGGACGAGGACGGCGTGGTGCACGAATACGATGACCCGGTGCTTGGCGAGGCCTGGCCGGGCGGCCCGGTGATCGTCTCCTGGCAACCGCTCGAGCCTGCCGACGGGCTGAACGTGGTGATCCATGAATTCGCCCACAAGCTGGACATGTGCAACGGCGAGGCCGACGGCTTCCCGCCGCTCGGCCCGGACATGACACGGGCCGCCTGGGCACGCATCTTCGCAGCCGCCTACGACGATTTCTGCGAGCGCGTGGATACCGGCCGACCCCTGCCGATCGATGCCTACGCCGCCGAGAGCCCGGCCGAATTCTTCGCCGTGATGAGCGAAGCCTTTTTCGAGCGGCCGATCCAACTGCGTGCCGCCTACCCGGCCGCCTACGCCCAGCTCAAGCGGCTGTACGGCCTCGATCCGGCTGCTGGCGCGAACCCTTCGGCCAGCGGCCACTCCAACTGATCGGAGCGTCGATCGCCCGAGGGGATGCCGCCAAGACGGGGCGATGGGCGTTTTCCAGGCGGCAAACGCCAGGAGGCCAGCCATGGAATGCTTCTCCGCCCCGGACTTCGACCGGCACGAACAGGTCGTCTTTGCCTACGACGACGCCAGCGGCCTGCGCGCCATCATCGCCATCCACGACACCACGCTCGGCCCCGCCATGGGCGGTTGCCGCATCTGGCCCTACGCCAGCGAAGCGGCCGCGCTGACCGATGCGCTGCGCCTGTCGCGCGGCATGACCTACAAATCGGCACTGGCCGGCCTGCCGATCGGGGGCGGCAAGGCGGTGGTGATCGGCGACGCCAAGCACATCAAGACCCCCGCCCTGCTCGCCGCGCTCGGCCAGGCCATCGACCGGCTCGGCGGGCGCTACATCACCGCCGAAGATGTCGGCACCAGCCCGGCCGACATGGCGCAGATCGCCCGGGTCACGCGTTTCGTCACCGGCATCACGCGCGACGGGGCCGGCGGCGACCCCTCGCCCTACACCGCGCGAGGCGTCTATCACGGCATCCGTGCCGCCGTGCGTCACCGGCTCGGCGCCGACACCCTGGCCGGCGTCCATGTCGCCGTCCAGGGGCTCGGCCATGTCGGCGCGGCACTCAGCCAGGCCTTGTTCGATGCCGGCGCGCGCCTCACGCTCACCGATATCGACAGCGCGCGCTGCCAGGCGCTGGCGACGCGCCTGGGCGCCGCCACGGTCGCCCCCGAGGCCATCGTCGAGGTGGAAGCCGACGTCTTCGCCCCCTGCGCGCTCGGCGCCATCATCAACCCGCGCACCCTGCCCCGCCTGCGCGTGGCAATCGTCGCCGGCGCCGCCAACAACCAGCTGGCCACCGACGATCTGGCCAACGCGCTGCGCGCGCGCAACATCCTCTACGCGCCCGACTACGCCATCAACGCCGGCGGGATCATCCAGGTGTGTCACACCTATTTCGGTGACGACGCCACGGTCGATGCCCGAATCGCGGGGATCTACGACACCCTGCTCGACCTGTTCGCCCGCGCCGACACGCAGGACATCAGCACCCTGGCCGCGGCAGATCGCCGCGCCCGCGAGCGTCTGACGAACGGTTGAACGACAGCCGAACGGCCCATGGCGCGGGTTTCCCGGGCATGGACGGCCCCGCAGCGCGCTGGTCCGACAAGCGGCGTTTTGAAGTGTCGAGGGCAACTGGCTACGCTAGAAGCGCTGTCGTGCGCCGTCTGGACGGATCGGACGTACACAGCTGATCACCCACTCTTTCGGAGGAACATCTATGGCTATCACATGGATCCTGGTTGCCAACGCCAGCCTTGCCAAACTCTATGCCAACTATGGGCCGAACAAAGGACTCAAGCTGGTCAAGGAGTTGATCCACCCGGAAAGCCGACAGAAGAACAAGGACCTCGTCACCGATCGACCCGGAAGCATCCAGTCGTCGCCCGGCAGCGGCTACGAATCTCACACGCCGCCGAAGACCCAGGCCGCACGCGCCTTTGCCCAGGAACTTGCCCAGGAGTTCTATCAGGGACGCAACAACAACGCCTTCGGCCGTGCCATCCTGGTCGCTCCACCCGCCTTCATGGGCATGCTCAATGCCGTCATGGACGGCCCGACCGCCCAGCTGGTCACCGACCGGGTCGAGAAGGACTACACCAAAACCGCCGAACCGGACCTCGCCGTCCGCCTGGGCGGCAGCATCTGCCTCTGATCGACTGACGCATCCACCCACAAACGGGGCGCCGGAGGGCGCCCTTTTTGCGAGCGGCCAATACCCCGGCCCTGCCGGCGACGGTGGCATCATCTGCCAAAAGTGTCTAGACTCTGTGCCATATGGCACTCCAGGAGTCCACATGAGCACCGTCGGCGCACTGCCCACCTCCGCCTTTTCTGCAGACCGTCTGCTGGGCGGCCGCAAAGTCCTGCACCACCAGCCGCGCACGCCGCTGGAATGGGTGGACCTGATCCGCCAGGGCATCTCCTCGGCCACCATCGACGCGCTCGCCAAGGCCCTGCGCCTCAGCCACAACGAACTGGCCTCGGCACTCGCCATCCCCGAACGCACCCTGGCCCGCCGCAAGAAGGAAGGCACGCTGAGCAGCGAAGAGTCCGCCAAGGTCGTGCGTCTGGCACGCGTCGTCGAGCGCGCCGAAGAAGTCTTCGAAGAGCTCGCCCCCGCCCTCGACTGGCTCAAATCCCCCAACGCCGCCCTCGGCGGCGACACACCGCTGTCGCTGCTCGACACCGACATCGGCGCCCAGACGGTGATGGAGACCCTGGGGCGGATCGAACACGGGGTGTATGGTTGAGCGGATGGCTGGCGTGATCCGCTCTACGGGTACCGTGACCACTTTTTTTGCACTTCGGCCAGCGGGGTTTTTCGATGGCGACCGTTGGCCGGGTCTCGCCCCGGCGGGCGACCTACTTTCTTGCTCGTGCAAGAAAGCTAGGCAAAGAAGCACGCCCCACTGTCGTGGCCCTTCGGGCTTCCCTCCCTCCGCAAGCACGGGGCGGGCGGACTTCGCAAACTCGCCCTGCGGGCTTAGACAGCGAAGCCGCTTTTTCCGCCCCGCACTTGCTGCGCTCGGCACGACAGAGGGGGAGGGGGTGCCCATAGGCACGGCATTCGGTTCTTGCGCGGGCAATGGCGAAGCCGAGCCCGCATGCCCTTCCCCTTCTGTGCCGCCGAACGGAGAACGGCGACGGCGGGAATTGTCGTGTCGCTGTTTGAGCCCGAAGGGCGAGTTTGCGACACGACCCGCCGGCGCCGGGCGTAGAGAGGGCACCGGCGAAGCCGGCGGCACAGTCGGGGGCGTTTTCTTGATTACTTCTTTGTCGCGACAAAGAAGTAATTCGCCCGCCGGGGCGAGACCCGGCCAACGTCCCTCACCCGAATCGCACACGCCTCGCCGGCGAGGCGCAAACCAGTGACCACCCTCTGGCGCCTCGTCACCGCCCGTTTCGCCGACACCGCCTTTAGCGGCGAAGGCGCCCGCCTTTACGGCGGGCGCTGGAATCGCAAGGGCGTGCCCATGGTCTATACCGCGGCCAGCCAGTCGTTGGCGATGCTTGAGATCCTGGTGCAGGATGAGCCGCTGCGCGCCCGCTATGTGATGATCCCGGCGACCTTGCCGAAGCGCTTCAAGGTCGAGCAGATCGAACTCGCCGAGTTGCCCGAGCAGTGGAACGATCCGGCCAACCGCGCCCATCTGCAGGCGCTGGGCAGCGACTGGATCGCGCGCGGCAGCAGCGCGGTACTGGCGGTGCCCAGCGCGGTGATCCCGGCGGAACGCAACTACCTGATCAACCCGCGCCACCCCGACTTCGCCAAGATCGACATCGGCCCGCCGCAGGATTTCGTCACCGATCTGCGGCTGCGGCGCAAGTAGCTTTCAACTCAGAGCGTACTTGACGGCTGCCGCGGCATGGAGGGCGGTGGTGTCGTAGAGCGGCACGCTGGTGTGGGCCGGCTGCACCAGCAGGGCGATCTCGGTGCAGCCGAGAATCACCGCCTCGGCGCCTTGCGCGTGCAGGCCCGCGATGATCTCGAGATAGCGCGCCCGCGAGGCGTCCGACACCACGCCATGGCACAGCTCGTCATAGATGATGCGGTGCACGACATCCTGCGCCTCCGCCTCGGGCACCCGCACATCCAGCCCGAAGCGCTCGCGCAGCCGGCCGGTGTAGAAGTCCTGCGCCATGGTGAAGCGGGTGCCGAGCAGGCCGACACGGCGCACGCCGTCCGCCTGCAAGACCTCGCCGGTGGCATCGGCGATATGCAGCAGCGGAATCGACAGCGCCGCCTCGATTTGCGGGGCCACCTTGTGCATGGTGTTGGTGCAGATGAGCAGAAAATCCGCCCCGCCCGCTTCGACAGACCGGCCCGCCTCGGTGAGCATCTGCGCCGTGGCGTCCCAGTCGCCGCGATGCTGAGCCGCTTCGATGGGGCCGAAATCGACGCTGGCGAGCATCACCCGTGCCGAGTGCAGGCCACCCAGCGCTGCGTTCACGCCGCGGTTGATCGCCTGGTAGTAGCTCACGGTCGATTCCCAGCTCATGCCGCCGAGCAGGCCGATGGTTTTCATGCTGCCTCCTGTTGTCAGTGTGCCGGCCAGCGGCGGCGCATCAGATAGCGTGCGCCGGTGTGGTCCCGTTGCGAGACGGCCAGTACCCCGCCGTCGACCGGCCAGTCGATCGGCCGCATGTCCGCCGCCACCGCGTGCCGGCAGCGCCGTGCCAGCGTGATGTGGGGGACAAACGGCCGTGGCGCCAGCGTAATGCCGATCGCCTGCAAGCCCACGGACAATTCATCGGCCAGCTGCGCCAGGGTGTCCGGTGGCGACTGGCTGCCGGCCCACAGGATCTGGTTGTGCGGCCAGTGGCCGAGCTGGTCGAGCCGCAGCATGCAGCGCGGCCAGCGCACCTGGTCGCCGACCGCTTCGATGGCCGGCAGACGGTCGGGGGCCACATCGCCGATGAAGGCCAGGGTCAGATGCAGGGTATCGGCGCGCATCAGGCGGGCATCGCGCGGTGCGGCCCGGCGGGCGGCGCGGTGCAGTTCGGTCGCGATGGCAGCGCTGGGCCACAGCGCGAAGAACACCCGCACGCGCGGCGCCGGGTCGGCCACCGGTGAAGACTCAGCCGGCATCGCCCCGGTAGAGCAACGCCACCGCCTGGGCGGCGATGCCTTCGCCACGGCCGGTGAAGCCGAGCTTCTCGGTGGTCTTGCCCTTGATGTTGATGCAGTCGGCAGCCACGCCGAGATCCTCGGCGATGTTGGCGGCCATCGCCGGCACGTGCGGCAGCAGCTTGGGCGCACGTGCGATCACGGTGGCATCGACATTGCCCACCACATAGCCCGCGGCACGCACCGCCGCCATCGCCTGGCGCAGCAGTTCGCGGCTGTCGGCGCCGGCATGGGCCGGATCGGTATCGGGGAAGTGGCGGCCGATGTCGCCCAGGCCGGCAGCGCCGAGCAGCGCATCGGTGATGGCATGCAGCAGCACGTCGGCGTCGGAGTGGCCGAGCAGGCCATGGCTGAAGGGGATCGTCACGCCGCCGATGATTAGCGGCCGGCCGGCCACCAGGGCATGCACGTCAAAGCCCTGGCCGATACGAAAGGGAAGGTTCACGTCAGCGCTCCCGGTTCTGCAGGATCCACTCGGCCAGATGCAGGTCGAGCGGATAGGTGACCTTGAGATTGGTCGGATCGCCGCGCACCAGGCGCGGGCGCAGGCCGGCGGCCTCGATGGCGCTGGCTTCGTCGGTCACGTCGCGGGCCGATTCGAGGGCGCGGCGCAGCATCATGTAGCGGAACATCTGCGGCGTCTGGGCCTGCCACAGGCTGTCGCGCGGCACCGTGGCGGCGGCACGACTCTGGGCGTCGGCCCGCTTGAGCGTATCGGCCACCGGCACGGCCAGCAGGCCGCCGACCTCGTCGTCGTCCAGCGCCTCGATCAGCGCGTCGACATGCCAGGGGGCCAGGCACGGACGGGCCGCGTCGTGCACCAGGATCCAGTCGCCATCGCGCACATCGGGGCGGATCGCCCGCAGGCCGCCGAGCACGCTGTCGGCGCGGGTGGCGCCGCCGACGTACACCGGCGTGAGCTTGTCGCCCAGATCGCGCCAGTCGAAAGCGTTCCAGTGTTGATCGCCGACCGACAGCACCACATACACCCGCTCGATCTGCGGTGCCGCGCACAACACCCGCAAGGTGTGGCGCAGCAGTGGCTCGCCCATCAGGCTCAGATACTGTTTGGGCGTCTCCCGGCCCATGCGGGAGCCACCGCCGGCGGCCGGCACCAGGGCGAAATGGCGATGCGCTGTTTTTTGCATGGCGCGATTCTACCTGCGCGAATGCGCCGCGGCACGGTCTGTTGCATGCCGCCGAGGGGCGTAGAATGGGGCTCGGCGCCCACCACGAGCCGCTCACGATGGAAACCGAACTCCCGCTCGACCCCACCCAGCTCCAAGCCGTCCTGATTGCCCTGGGCATCGGGCTGCTGCTCGGGCTGGAGCGCGAACGCCGCGAGAACCCCCGCGCCGGGCTGCGCACCTTCGCCCTGGTCGGCCTGCTCGGCGCGCTCAGCGGCCTGATCGGCGAGCGCTTCGACAGCCTGTGGCCTTTCCTGATCAGCCTGACGCTGATCGGCGCGATGATCATCGCCGCCTACCTGCAAGACCCCGATCCGCAAGAGCCCGGCACCACCTCGGTGGTGGCGTTGCTGCTGTGCCATACCCTCGGCTTCATGGTGTGGGAAGGCATCGTGCGCCTGTCGATCATGATCGCCGTGGGCGCCACCGTGCTGCTCTACTTCAAGCCCACGCTGCGCGGCTGGGCAACACGCCTCACCGCGCGCGACTGGCACTCCATCCTGCAGTTCGGCATCTTGTCGCTGGTCATCCTGCCGGTGCTGCCGGACCAGAACTTCGGCCCCTTCGGCGCCCTCAACCCCTATCAGATCTGGCTCATGGTGGTGCTCATCTCGGGCGTCAGCCTGGCCGGCTATGCCGCGCTCCAGCTGGTCGGCGGGCGCTACGGCGCGCCGCTGGTGGGGCTCTTCGGCGGACTGGTATCGAGCACCGCCACCACGCTGGTGTTCGCCCGCGATGCCAGCAAGCGGCAGGATTTCGTGCCCATTTCGGCGCTGGTCATCCTCATCGCCAATCTGGTCATGCTGGTGCGGGTCGCGGTGGTGTGCGCGGTGCTGGCACCCAGCCTGCTGTTGCCGCTGGCGCAGATCGCCCTGCCCGGCCTGGCGCTCGGCCTGGGCGCCCTGGCCTACCAGTGGCGAACGCTGATGGCGCGCGACGGCTCACCGGTGCCCGACACCAAGAACCCGACCGAATTGCGCACCGCCATCACCTTCGGCGCCATCTACGCCGCCGTATTGCTCGGTGCGGCCTGGTTGTCGGACGTGGCCGGCAGCAAGGGGCTGTACCTGCTCGCGGTGGCCTCGGGCCTGACCGATGTCGACGCCATCACGCTGTCGAGCCTGCGCCTGTTCTCGCTCGAACGGCTCGAGGCGGTGCCCACGGTGATCGCCATCGGCCTGGCCATGATGTCCAATCTCGCGTTCAAGACCGGCCTGGCGATGAGCGTCGGCGGGCGTGCGCTGAGCCGGCAGGTATTCCTCGCCATGCTCGCCGTGGGGCTCGGCCTGGGCGCCGGCCTGGCCTGGGTAGGAACCGCGGGATAAACCTATAATCAAATAGTTGCAGTGGTTCCAAGGACATTCGACATGGCCAACGCCTCCCTCCGCCCGCCGGCCGTTGCCGGCGCCTTCTATCCGGCCGACCCGCGCACCCTGCAGTCCATGGTCAGCGAGATGCTCAACATGGCCATGCCGCAGGACACCGTGCATTGGCCCAAGGCCCTGATCGTGCCGCATGCCGGCTATGTCTATTCCGGCCCGATCGCCGCCAGCGCCTACGCCAGTTTGCGCAGCACCCGCGAGTACTACCGGCGCGTGGTGCTGCTCGGCCCCTGTCACCGCGTGCCGGTGCGCGGCTTTGCCCTTCCGGCCGCCCAATGTTTCGCCACGCCGCTGGGCGAGGTGACGATCGATCGCGACAGCTGGCTGGCGCTGCAGGACGAACCCGACGTGCAGGTGGACGACGCCCCGCATGCCGCGGAGCATGCGATCGAAGTCCAGCTCCCCTTCCTGCAGACCGTGCTCGACCACTTCACCCTGCTGCCGATCGTCGTCGGCGACACCACCGCCGAGCGGGTCGCCCATGTGCTCGAACGCGTGTGGGGCAGTGATGACACGCTGATCGTCATCTCCTCCGATCTGTCGCACTACCTGCCCTACCAGCAGGCCCGCTGGCGCGACCAGTCGACCGTCGCTCAGATCGAGCGCCTGCAAAGCGGGCTGGCCTTCGACCAGGCCTGCGGCGCACTGCCCATCGACGGCATGCTGCTCGCCGCCCAGCGCCACCACCTCATGCCCACCGTGCTCGACTTGCGCAACTCCGGCGATACCGCCGGCGACCGCAACCGGGTGGTGGGCTACACCAGCATCGCCTTCACCCCGGCCCAACGCCATGTCGCCCACTGACCCCGACCTCGGCCCGCGCCTCTTGGCCCGCGCCCGCGCCGCCATCGAACATGCGCTGGGCCTGCGCCCCGAGCCGCCGCCCGACGATCCCAACCTGGCCGAACGCGGCGCCACCTTCGTCACACTCAAGCGCCATGGCCAGTTGCGCGGCTGCATCGGCAGCCTCCAGCCGCAACGACCGCTGGGCGAAGATGTAGCCGCCAACGCGGTCGCCGCCGCGCTGCGCGACCCGCGCTTTGCCGCGCTGACGGCCGAAGAATGGCCCGACATCCGCCTCGAAGTGTCCTTGCTCGGGCGCGCCGAGTTTCTCGATGCCAAGACCGAAGACGACGTGCTGGCACAATTGCGGCCGGGCGAGGACGGCGTGATCTTCTTCAATGGCTGCCAGCGGGCCACCTTCCTGCCGCAGGTGTGGGAGCAGTTGCCCGAACCGCGCGACTTCCTGGCCGAACTCAAGAAGAAGGCCCGCCTGCCGGCCGACTTCTGGGGGCCGTCGGTCATGGTCGCCACCTACCCGGTGCTCAAGTGGAAGGAGGAGGAGGTGCGCTGATGCATGACGACGACTCGCGCGTCCCCGGCGGCTACTGGCACATGCTCGACGACGGGCGCATCGAATGCGACCTGTGCCCACGCACCTGCCGCCTGCACGAGGGGCAGCGCGGGGCCTGTTTCGTGCGCCAGCGGGTCGGCGACGCCATGCAGCTCACCACCTGGGGGCGCAGCTCGGGCTTTTGCATCGACCCGATCGAAAAGAAGCCGCTCAACCACTTCTACCCCGGCAGCAGCGTGCTCTCCTTCGGCACCGCGGGTTGCAACCTGGCCTGCAAGTTCTGCCAGAACTGGGACATCAGCAAATCGCGCGACATGGACCGGTTGATGGACGCCGCCACGCCCGAGGCCATCGCCGCCGCGGCCGAGCGCTGGGGCAGCCAGAGCGTGGCCTTCACCTACAACGACCCGGTGATCTTCATCGAATACGCCATCGACACCGCCATCGCCTGCCACGCGCGCGGGCTCAACACGGTAGCCGTGACCGCCGGCTATGTGCACGGCCAGGCGCGCGAGGACTTCTTCGCCCACATGGACGCGGCCAATGTCGACCTCAAGGCCTTTACCGACGATTTCTACAAGAAGCTGTGCGGCGCGCGGCTGCAGCCGGTGCTCGACACCCTGGTCTGGCTGCGCCATGAAAGCCGGGTGTGGTTCGAGATCACCACCCTGGTGATCCCCGGCGAGAACGATTCGAACGAAGAAATCACCGCCATGGCCGAGTGGATCCACCGCGAACTGGGCGACGACATCCCCCTGCACCTGACCGCCTTCCACCCCGACTTCAAGCTCACCGACCGGCACGGCACCCCGCACGCCACGCTCACCCGCCTGCGCCAGTGCGCGCTCGGTGCCGGGCTGCGCTACGTCTATATCGGCAACATCCCCGATGTCGATGCCGCCAGCACCCGCTGCCCGGGCTGCAACAGCGTGGTCATCGCCAGGCTGGGCTACGACATCCTTGAGTACCGGCTCGACGATGGCGGCCGCTGCCAGTACTGCGGCCACAAGCTACCGGGGCGATTCGGCCATTTCGAGCGCTCGTTCGGCAACCGGCGCATTCCGGTCGCCCTCCGCTCGACAGCGGCCGAATAGGCGTGCGATGCTCGCGCCATGTCGCTGACCCTCCGCCACACCACCCTCAGCCTGCCCGCCGGCCCCGTCTGGCTGGCCGCCCGGCTGGCCCATGCGCCCGACGTGCGCGCGCTCGTCATCCTGGCGCGCAGCACCCTAGACGACGACCAGAGCGCCAGCGAAACGGCCATCTGCCATGCGCTCAACCAGGCCGGCTACGCCACGCTCGGCCTGGATCTGGTCACGCCCCATGAAGACGAGCGCGACCCCGATCTGCGCTACAACACCCCGCTGCTGGCCACCCGCATCGAGGCAGCCCTGGCCTGGCTCGACCATCAACCGCCGCTGCATGATTTGGCGCGTGGCCTGGTAACCGGCGGCACCGCCAGCGGCGCGGCCATTCGCGCCGCCAGCCGCTCGACCGACCGGCTGCACGCGCTGTTCTGCATCGGCGGGCGCATCGACCTGGCCGGCGCCGGCCCGCTACGCGCCCTGGCCTTGCCGCTCTGCGTGGCGGTCGGCCAGCACGCCCCCGGCCGCGCCATGATGCACCAGGCCTACAGCCTGATTCGCACCGAGGCCGCCTGGCAGGAAATCGACGACACCGGCCTCTCCGCGCCGGCCACGCTGGCCCGGATCATCCCCGTGCTGGTGCGTTGGTTCGACCACCATTTGGCCAACGCCGCCCCGCCCACCGAAAAGGCCGGCTAAGCGCCTGTCCCGACAGGCAATTCTCCGCCGCAATGAAGTCCATCTAACCCTTTTTCGTCGCCGCGAAACCCACTAGAGTGGGAGCATCGAACGCTTCAGGGGGATATCGCATGATGTCCGTCTCCGCCAGCCTGCCCGTGTCGCTTGCCGCGCCCCAGTCCCGGGCCGCAGCGGGCGATGCCGCGCCGGCAGCGCGCAGCGCCGAGACCGACAAGCGGGAGGCCGCCGCCGTCGCGGCCGAAGTCAGCGCCCTGGCCAGCACCGACCGCCAGGTGCGCTCGCATGAAGCGGCCCACCTGTCGGCCGCTGGCGGACTGGCCCAAGGCGGGGCCAGTTTCACCACCATTCGCGGGCCCGACGGCCAAGTCTATGCGGTCGGCGGCGAAGTGAGCATCGATGTCTCGCCCGGCCGCACGCCGGAAGAAACCCTGTCCAAGGCCCAACAGATCCAGCGCGCCGCGCTGGCGCCGGCCGACCCGTCGTCACAGGATTATCGGGTGGCGGCCATCGCCGCCCAGCTGATCCAGCAGGCCCAGCGCGAACAGGCCACCCAGAACGACCCGGCCCAGGGCGCCGAGGGCGGCACCCGGCAGCTTCAGCAGGCGCTCTCCCAGATCGCGCCGCGCACCGACCCCGGCCAGCAGATCAACCTCTTCGCCTGAGCCTCAGCGCGACCGCGGGCCAGGCGCTTCCGGTTCGGACTCGTCGACCTCGCGGATCACCTCGCCTTCGATCACCAGCCCCTCCTGCGATTGACCGGGCTGCGAGCGGCCGGGCTGCGCCTCGCGCATCTGCTTGCGCAGCGCGCGCGTCTTCCACCAGAACCAGGCGCCGGCCGCGGCACCGACCGTCAGCACCACGGCAAACACCACCACCGAGAACACCAGCGCCAGCCCGAACAGGCCGATCGCCGCCACCGAGCCCACGATCTTCTGCCACGGGCTGAGCGGGCGCGCCTGGCGGCGCGCAAAGGCCTCGAAGAGCTTTTGTTGATTGGGGTCGATACGCATGGGGTGTCCTCGTCACAACTTCAGTGCAATGCACAAAACTATCATTGATCGGACATCCGTGCCTCCGGCCCCGTTCCGGCGCGGGCCAAACAATGCCATTCGCACGCGCGCCGACTACCCTGAAGAGTAGGCGCCTTACCGGGCGCCGCACCGACAGGGCACGCATCCGGGAGACGGCCATGGCCTACACCCTCATCAAAGGCAACTTCCACATCCACTATCCGGACATCCCGCTCAGCGGGCCGGAGCCGGACGGCGACACCATCAAGTTCCAGCCCGACAACCCGCAGCTGATCGAACGCCTGCCCCGCCCCAACCGCGCGCCCGGCTTCAATCTGGCCGGCATCACCAGCATCCGCTTCGAAGGCGTGGATGCGCTGGAGACCCACTTCGAGGTCGAAGACATCGAGTATCACCAGCACCTGCCGCTGGCCCTGGCCGCGCGCGATGCGCTGATGGCACGCCTCGGCTTCGGCACCATCAAGTATTTCGACACGCACCCCTTCAAGGTCGAATCGGTCGAGCGCCACCCGGTGCGCGGCTACATCCTGTCGCTCGGGCTCGACACCTACGGGCGCAGCGTGGCCTTCGTCTACACCGGCGAGCACCCCGCCATCGACGGTTCGCGCATCTTCATGCAGCCGCACATGCTCGATGCCAGCCTCAACGCCTACATGCTGCGCGAAGGCCATGCCTACGGCGCCTTCTACCTCGGCCTGCCGCCCGAGCTGCGCGAGCACCTGCGCGCCGACGTGCGCCATGCGCGGGAAAACCGGCTCGGTTTCTGGGCGCATGCGCCTTCGATGAGCACCGGCCTGCATATCGACGGCATCGATGCCCTGCAGAACAGCGTGATGTGGCCCAAGCTGTTCCGCCGCATCGCGCCCTACTTCCAGGCCGGCCACATCAACTTCGACGCCTTCGACCCCTGGCTGCGCGAAGACACCCGCCATCGCGACGACCGCCTGCTGCTGCCCACTCTGGAAGTGGGCAACCTGCATGACATGATCCGCGCCGAAGGCACCACGCTGCGCCTGATGTTCGCCCCCGAAGACGTGGTGATGGTGCCCGACGACTACATCCTGCCCGCCACCGTTGCCGGCGTGCAGCCATCGCGCCCGCGCCACCCCAGCGGCATCCGTATCATCGCCGCCCTGATCAATCCCGTCGAGCAGCCGGAGCATCATCACGAAACCGTCACCCTGCTCAACACCAGCAACACTGACGCCGACCTCGGTCACTGGCATATCGCCGACGCCCGGGGCCGGCAGACCCTCCTGGGCCGCATCGCTCGCGGCGAAACGCTGCGCGTCCCGCTGAGCTACGCCGTCAAGCTCAACAACGACCGGGACACCATCACGGTGCTCGACGCCGACGACCGGATCGTCGACCAGGTGTCCTACGAACCGAAGGATCTGCTGGAAGAAGGCGTGAGCGTTACCTTCTGAACCCGCCGACGTCGCCCCTATCTGCCCACACCCAAATCTGATACAACCCGCCCATCGAGCCGCCGGCAACCGCCGGCGCTCATTGCCGCAACAACTCATCGAGACAACATGGAAACCGTCGACTGCGTGGTCATCGGCGCGGGCGTGGTCGGCCTCGCCTGCGCGAAATCGCTTGCCGAGGCGGGCCGGGAGGTGATCGTGCTGGAGCGCGAAACGGCCTTCGGCACCGGCATCAGTTCGCGCAACAGCGAAGTCATCCATGCCGGACTCTACTACCCGCCCGGCTCGCTCAAGGCGCGCCTGTGCGTGGCCGGGCGCGATGCGCTCTATGCCTATTGCGCCGAGCGCGGCGTGGCGCATGCGCGCTGCGGCAAGCTGGTGGTCGCGCCCAAGGTCGAACAGGCCGAGGGCCTGCAGCTGATCCGCAGCAAAGCGGCGGCCAATGGCGTCCATGACCTGCAGCTCCTCGACCGTAGGCAGATCGCCGCGCTCGAACCGGCGCTCGACGCCCATGCCGCGCTGCTGTCGCCATCGACCGGCATCGTCGACAGCCACGGCCTGATGCTCGCGCTGCTCGGCGATGCCGAGCGCCATGGCGCCATGCTGGCGCTGGGCAGCCCGGTGGAGGATGGCCGCCCCGACGGCGACGGCGTGGTGTTGCGTGTCGGCGGCGAGCAGGAGATGGATCTGCGCGCCCGCTGGGTGATCAATGCGGCCGGCCTCGACGCCGTTGCCCTCGGCCATCGCCTCGGCGGGCCGGCAGAAGCTCAGCTGCCACAGGCCTGGTTCGCGCGCGGCGTGTATTTCACGCTCACCGGCAAGGCCCCCTTCTCGCGCCTGATCTATCCGCTGCCCGAGCCGGGCGGGCTGGGGGTGCACCTCACGCTCGATCTGGGCGGCCAGGCCAAGTTCGGCCCCGATGTGGAATGGATCGACCAGCCCGACTATCACGTCGACCCGGCGCGCGCCGAGGCCTTCTACACCGCCATCCGCAGTTGGTGGCCGCAACTCGAAGACGGCCGGCTCGAGCCCGGCTACGCGGGCGTGCGCCCCAAGATCGTCGGCCCCGGCATGCCGGATGCCGACTTCCGCATCGACGGCCCGGCGCAGCATGGCACGCCCGGGCTCATCCATTTGCTCGGCATCGAGTCACCCGGCCTCACCGCCGCGCTGGCGATCGGCCAGCAGGTGGCAGGCATGGTGGCGGCCTGAGGCGAACCGGCGCGGTTCAGGCTGCCGGCGCGGCGTCGAGGAAGGCCGCCGCCTCGGGCCCCGGCAAGGGCTTGGCAAACAGGTAGCCCTGAAACTCCTCGCAGCCCAGCGCGTTGAGCACGGCCAGCTGCGAGGCGGTTTCCACCCCCTCGGCCACCACGCGCAGGTTCAGGCTGTGGGCCAGCGAGACGATGGCACGGGTGATGGCCACCGCCTCGTTGCCCAGATCGCATTCCATGACGAAGGAACGATCGACCTTGAGGATGTCGATCGGAAAGCGCTTGAGGTAGGCCAGCGACGAATAGCCGGTGCCGAAATCGTCGATGGCGATGAACACGCCCATCGCCTTGAGCTCCTTGAGCACCGCCAGCGCCCGCTGCACGTCGCCCATCAGCATGCCTTCGGTGATTTCGAGTTCGAGGTTTTCCGGCGGCAGGCCGGCGGCGTCGAGGACCGACTGCACCAGTGCCGCCAGATCCTTCTCGCGGAACAGGCTGGGCGAGATATTGACCGCCACGCGCAGGTGCCCGTGCCCCTGCGCCCGCCAGGTCGCCGCCTGATGGCAGGCATGGCGCAGCACGAACCAGGTCAGATGGCCGATCAGCCCGTTCTCTTCGGCCAAGGGGATGAAGCGCGCCGGCGACACGCTGCCGAATGCCTCGCTGTCCCAACGCACCAGCGCCTCGAAACCATACAGCTGGCCATGCGCGCCGACCTTGGGCTGGTACACCACATGCAACCCGTCCTGCTCGATCGCCTGGCGCAGGGCCGAGTCGAGCGCCAGGCGCTCGCGCGCCGCCACGTTGAGCGACTCGGTATAGAACTGGAACTGCCCCTTGCCCAGCGTCTTCGCATGGTGCATGGCCGCGTCGGCATGGCGCAGCAGGACTTCCAGATCGCCGCCGTCGTCCGGAAACACGCTGACGCCGATGCTGCAATTGACATGGATCTGATGCCCCTGCAGCGCGATCGGCGCGCCGACCACGTCCTGGATCCGGTGGAGGATGTGCAGCGTATCGCTGAGCCCCTCGTAGTCGCCGAGGATCAGCACGAATTCGTCGCCGCCATAGCGCGCCACGGTGTCCGATTCGCGCACACTGGCCTTGAGCCGCCGCGCCACCTCGACCAGCAGCCGGTCGCCGGCGCCATGGCCGAGGCTGTCGTTCACGAACTTGAAGTTGTCCAGATCGACGAAGGCCAGCGCGCCGCGGCTCCCGCGTCGCTGGGCCTGGCGCAGGGCCTGCTGCAGGCGGTCTTGCAGCAGATTGCGGTTGGGCAGGCCGGTGAGCGGGTCGTGGGTGGCCTGATACTCCAGCTGCTTGCGATAGCCGTGCTGCTTGGTCACGTCTTCGACCGTGCCCTCGTAGTAGAGCGGCTGACCGTCCGGCCCGAACACCACATGGGCGTTTTCGGCGATCCAGATGCGGCTACCGTCACGGCGATAGACTTCGGACTCGAAATCGGCCACGCGATGATGCTCGCGGATCAGCGTGGTGAATTCCTCCCGCCGCGTGGGATCGACATACAGCCGGGTGGCGATGTCCGACAACCCCGCGATCAAGGCCTCGGGGCTGTCATACCCGTAGAGGTCGGCCAGCGCCCGGTTGGCCGCCAGGTAGTGGCCATCGATCGAGGTCTGGAACATGCCGATCACCGAATCCTCGAAAATGCTGCGGTAGCGCAGCTCGGCATCGGCCAGCAGGCGCTGGCGGGTCAGCTGCTCGGTGACGTCCTCGATGAAGCCCTCCAGCACCCGCTCGCCCTGTTCGTCGCGCACCACGGCGCCGCGCCCCAGCACCCATCTGTCAGTCCCATCGCGATGTTGCAGGCGATACTTCACGCGATACCGCCCCACGCCGCGGCAGGCCTCGTCGATCACCTCGCGCACGCTGGCCCGGTCGTCGGGGTGGATCAAGGCCTCCAGCGAGACGACCGCGTTGCCCTCCAGTTCGTCCGGCCGGTAGCCGGTCAGCGCCTCGACCCCGTCGCTCGCGAAATGCAGCGTCCAGTGCGCATCGATCGCACAGCGAAAAACCATGCCGTCGAGGTTGCGCACCAGCACCTGCAACACCCGCTCGCTGTCGATTAGGGGCCAGGCGGACGGTACGGGACGGCACGTGTCGGGCAGGCATTCGGCCGGCGGTGTCACGAGATTCAAGATGTCCGCCCCGCGATCAGGACAACACGCCGGTCGACGCCGACGACACAAGACAGCCGACGGGCGCGCATCACGCGGCCCACGCCGTCGTCGCAGCCCCATTGCCTGGCGACGACTGGCGCGCCTGCGTCAGCTGATCGCCGGTTTCATTGGCCCACGCGAACACACCGTCCACCGCACGGCTCGCCACCTCGAACACCTCCTGCACCGACACGCCGACCGCGGCACGCGCCAGCAGGCGGGTCTTGACCATCTGTGCCATGGCCTGCACCGCCGCTTCGGCCTCGTCGGCGCAGCGCCCGCGCGACACGCCGTTCGACGCCTGCGCCAACAGGTTTTCGGCGCGGGCGACCAAGAACATCAGGCGCACACGCGCCACCGCCGAGCAGCCGCCGCGCGCCGCGACGCTCAGGCCCAGCGCCCGCGCCTGGCCGAGGCACTCGGTCAACGCCGGCAGGCGGCTGACATAGTTGCGCACCACGTCCCGCGCGCTGCGCTCGTCGAACAAGGGCTCGACCCGCGCCTCGCCGAGCGCCGCCAGCCACTGCAGCAACTGGGCGATCAGGGCGCTGTGCTGGGCAATGCTCTGCTCCACCGAGAGGCTGCTCAGTGTCTCGCGCAAGCGCCCCCAGCGATGTCCGAACAGCGCCAGATCGTTCACCGTCAGGCAGGGATGCGGCGCGTCCGATTCGGCCTCGGCCACGCTTTTCAATTCGGGCAGCACGTTGTCGATCTCGCGCGCCTTGCGCGCCAGCGGGCCGCCGAAACTGCCATCGCCCGACAACAGCGCCGAGCTCATGCCGCGGTGCTGCTGGAACGCGGCGACCAACACCAGCAAGGCGCGGCACGCCAGCAGGCTGTGCGCGACGGCACGTTCGGCCTCGGCACGCCGCCGGGCACGCCACACCGCCCCGGCGCCCCACACGGCGAGCAGCCCGCCGCCCAGTCCCCACAACAGTGTGTCCATGGCGAAATTCCCTATTCGTAGTGATAGTCGTCCAGCGCACCGGTCAGCTGGACCGCCAGCTCGCTCAGGTAGCGCGACAGCTCGCTGTTTTCCCGCACCAGCTGCTCGTTGGCATCGGCCAGTTGCGCCACCTGCTCGATGTCCTGCGCAATGTTCTGGCTGGCTTCGCTCTGCTCGCGGCTGGCCGCTGCGATGTCCTGGATCAGCGCCTGTGTGCGCTGGGCGTTCGCCGCCACCCGCTGCAGCGCCTCGACCGCCTGGCCGGCATCGCCGACGCTGAGCCCGACCTTTTCCTGGGTGTGCGCCATGGCGCCGATCATCTCCGCCACATCGCCACGCACCCGCTCGATCCGCTCGCCGATCTCGCGTGTCGCATCGCCGGTGCGCTGCGCCAACACGCGCACCTCGTCGGCCACCACCGCAAAGCCGCGCCCCTGCTCACCGGCGCGTGCCGCTTCGATGGCCGCATTCAGCGCCAGCAGATTGGTCTGCGCCGCGATCTCCGAAATCAGGCCGACGATGGCGTCGATCTCCCGCGAGCGCTCGCCCAGGCGCGTCGCGGCGGTCGCCGTCTCGCCCACCGTGGCGGCCAGACCCGCCAGGCCGTCCGCCAGCCCGCTCACCTGTGCAGCGCCGGCCTGCGCGATCCGGCACGATGCCTCCGCCACCTCGGCCGTGCTGCGGGCGCTGTCGCGCGTCATCCCGAGGCTGACGGACAGCTGCTCCAGCGTCGCCGACGAGGACAACGTGATGTCGCGCTGGCGCCGCACCCCGTCGTCTCCGCCGCTGGCGTTGTGCTTGCTCTCGTCGGCCACGCTGTGGATCTCTTGCGACATGCGCGCGAAGCCGAGAAACACCTCGGCCAGCGAGCGCGCCATGGCGTTGAGGCGCTCGGCCAGCGGGGCCAGCGGGCCGCAGCGCGCGCCCTCCAGCCGGGCCACCAGGTCGCCCGCGGCCAGACGATGGGCGAAGGCGTCGATCTGCCGCAAGCCGCCGGCCAGCCCGCTCGCCAGCCGCCAGGCCAGAACCGCCGAGACCACCAGCAGGGCGCCACCGGCCCCGACGAGCGCCGGCGAGCCGCTACCGGACAGACCGGCACCGAGCATCAGGCCGGCAACCGTGGCCAACCCCCATGCCGCGAGTTGCGTCAGCGTCACCCCACGCAAGCGGAGGTCGGGCGGAGCGGCAGTGAGGGGATCTTTCATGGCGAGCACACGCATTCAGATATTTCGTGCACCGCAAGATGCAAGCCGTGTGCCAAGCGAGGTGGCCGGTGATGCCCTGCCCTTTTTGGGGCGCAGCACGGCATCCGGCCGATGCGCAGGCCAGATCGCGCACCGTCGTGGCGCCGTGCGGCCCGCAGGGGTTGCACCGTGGCGGTGCATCGCCCCCATCGCCGGCGCGCGGCGAGGTGCGCCGCATGCATCCGAATCGCGTCCTGGCCCGTACACCGAGTGTGCGGACGCGCAAGGCGCACCAATCCGCGCGCCACATCCATCACACGACGAGAGGTGAGACATGTTTGATACGACGACAGAAGTGGGCGCTTCGCCCATCATCGAACCGGGCTCTTCGGCGGCGGACGCCATCGAGCAGGCGCTCGATAGCGCACAGAGTCGCAGCGAACTCGACGCCATCCTGTTCCGGGAGATCCCCTACAAAACCACCATTCGCAGCTTCGACCGCCTGGGCCGCATCCAGTGCCGGCGGCTTCAGGGCGAGCACTTCGACCAGGAGCCGGTGGCGGTAACCATCACCGAAAAGATCGCGACGCAACTGAGCAACTCGGTATCGACGACCGTAGGCGCGTCGCTGACCACCACCGTGCAGGCCGGCGTCAAGGCATCGGTCCCCGGCGGCGAGAGCAGCGTCTCGACCAGCGTGAGCGGCACCGTAGAGGCCTCGAAAACCGTGGTCAATGCCGTGCAGACCCAGCTGTCGCGCAGCGTCGGCGTCACGGAAAGGCTGTCGGTGACCTATCACGCCGACGAATGCTTCGAGCACAACAACCCCTACGGCCTGTGCCTCGAGATCACCATCACCGGCATGCTGAGCTTCCGCCAGGATTCGCGCATCGCGCGCGGCAACGACGGCCTGTTCCATCACAAGCTGCTCAATGCCGGTGTGATTGCGGCGATGACGGTCGAGGATGTCGACGTCAGCGTCGACCCCTGCGTCATGCCCGACGAATCGCCCCGGCGCATCCCCGGCTGCGAGCCCCAGCGCAAGGTGGGCGCACGCCTGCCGGTCGAGACCATCGAAGGGGTGGGCGCGGAGTTCGGCGGAAAGTTGCGCAACGTCGGCATCGCCACCGTCGGCGATCTTGCCGAGGTGGACATCGACGCCACGTTCGAAGACATCCCCCGCAACCAGCTACTCGCCGCCCGTGCCCGCGCCCGCATGCTGGTCGGCATGACGCCCGACGCCACACGCTGGGCCTCGCTGGGCGACCGCCCGGTCGGCCAGGTACTCGACACGCCGCCCGAATCGCTCGGCGAGCGCTTTGCCTCCGCAGACGATATCGCCGCGACCATGCGTGTGCAGGAAGATCTGGCGACGATGCTCGTCTCGCTGGACGATTCCGTCGTGCGCGACACGACCGTATCGGAACTCAGCGGCAAGCTGGACATCGTTCGCTAGGCATCTGCGCGGCGGACGTCATGCAAGGGGCAACGGGCGTCGGCGCCGGTGGTCACGAACCCCCGGTCCGGCGCCCCACTCCAACCGGCATGAGCGCCACCCGCTTTCGCTTCTATGCCGAGCTGAACGATTTCCTGGCGCCGGGCCGGCGGCATCGGGAATTCACCGCGCAAAGCCCGGA
Organism: Denitromonas iodatirespirans; assembly: GCF_018524365.1. Classification (GTDB taxonomy): domain Bacteria; phylum Pseudomonadota; class Gammaproteobacteria; order Burkholderiales; family Rhodocyclaceae; genus Nitrogeniibacter; species Nitrogeniibacter iodatirespirans. The sequence continues at coordinate 16,574 of NZ_JAEKFT010000008.1, read as the reverse complement.
CACGGCCTCGGTCAAGCATGTCATCGAAGCGCTCGGCGTACCCCACACCGAGGTCGAACTGGTGCTGGTCAATGGCGAATCGGTGGATTTCGACCGGCAGCTGGCCGATGGCGACCGGGTGGCGGTGTACCCGGTGTTCGAGGCCTTCGACATCTCGCCCCTGCTGCGTGTGCGCCCCACCCCTCTGCGCCGCACCCGCTTCATCGCCGATGCGCACATGGGCGGCCTTGCCCGTCTGCTGCGCATGACCGGCTTCGACACTTTGTACGACAACGGCTATGACGACGGCGAGATCGAAGCGCTGGCCGCGCGCGACCACCGCATCGTCCTCACCCGCGACCGCGACCTGCTCAAGCGCCGCAGCATCACCCACGGCTGCTACATCCACGCGCTGAAGCCGTCCAAGCAGATCGAAGAAGTGTTTGCCCGCCTCGACCTGGCACGCAGCGCCCGCCCCCTCACTCTGTGCCTGGACTGCAACACCCCGCTGCGCCCCCTCGCGCGCAGCGAGGCGGAGGGCCGCGTGCCGCCCGACGTGGCGCACCGGCAGCCGGCGTTCAGCACCTGCGACACCTGCCGGCGGGTGTTCTGGGAAGGCTCGCACTGGCAGCACATGCAGGCGATCATCGCGCGGCTGGGCATCGCCTGACGCGTGCGCCGACTGGCGAGCGCCCAGCGGACACGTCAGACCTTGAAGCGCGCCACCTGTGTGTTCATGCTGCGCGCCATGGCATCGAGCAATTCGGCAGTGCGCGCCGCAGCACGCACGGCGGCGCTGTTCTGCTCGCTCATCTGCGCGATGGCCTCCACGTTCCGTGCGATGTCGTTGCTCGCCGCGCTTTGCTCGCGCAGTGCCGCCGAGATCTCCTCGACCGCAACCACCACCTGGCTCGCCCCGGCATCGATCTGCGCCATCGAGGTCCCCGCCTGCTTGGTCAGTGCCACGCCCGCCTGCACGCGGCCGACCCCCTCCTCCATGGTGCCCACGGCGCGAGTCGTGCCCTCCTGGATCGCACCGACCATGCCGGTGATCTCCCCGGTCGCCTTGGCCGTGCGCTCGGCGAGCTTGCGCACTTCGTCGGCCACCACCGCAAAGCCGCGGCCTTGCTCGCCCGCGCGGGCCGCCTCGATGGCAGCGTTCAGCGCCAGCAGGTTAGTCTGGTCGGCAATCTCGCGGATTTCGCTGACGATGGTCGATATCCGGCCCGAGCGCTCGCCGAGCGCGCCAATGACGTCGGCCACCTGGTTGACCGAGGCGGCGATGCGCTCCATCTCCTCGACCGAGCGATGCACCACCTCGGCCCCCTCGCGCGACAAGCGGCCCGAATCGGTACTCTGCGCCGAGGCCGACTGCGCATGCCGGTTGATCTCGTCGATGCTGACGGTCATCTCCTCGACCGCCGCCGCCATGCTCGACGCCGCCTCCGACTGGCGCTCCGAGCCGTCGGCCACCTGGCTGGCGTTGGCCGCCATCTCGCTGGCCGCATCGCTCAGCGAAGTCGAGGTGTCCTTCACCTGGCGGATGATCCCCGCCAGTTGCTCGGCCATGCCGTTGAACTGGCGCGCCACTTCCGACAGCTCGTCCCTGGCCGAGAAGACCACCCGCGCGGTGTAGTCACCGCCCGCCAGCTGCCCGGCGCCGACGTTCAGTTCGCGCACCGAACCGACGATGGCCAGGTACATGGCACCGAGCACATAGCCCACGAACAGGATCGCCGCCACGGCCACCATCATCTGGATCGTCAAAAAGCGCCGGTCTGCGTCGGCGCGGCTGCGCAGGGCATCGCGGGTGGCCGGCAAAATGGCCTGCGCATTGACCTCGTAGACGCGATCGATCGCCGCCGTGGCCAGCGAGAAGAACTCGCCCGGCTTCATCGCGAAGGCCTGCTCGATCAACTGGGCCTGCACCGCCTTGTCCACCACCGCCATGCGCCCGGCGATATCGTCGGACGCCTGGGCGAAGCGCTGCGTCAGCGCGGCATTGGCAGCGCCGGCACGGCGCAGCTTGTCATGCAGATTCGCCGACACCAGCTTGATCTGGCCTTGCAGGTCATACAGCCGCTTTTCGTCGTCGGCACTCAAGGCGCCCTTGGCCAGCACGCTCGCACCAAGCGCACGCATGCGGCCCAGGCGCTCGGTCATCTCGGGCAGCGGGCCGAGCAGTGCGGCGAGCATGTTCGAGGTATCGACCGCCGGGTCCATGGCAAGCCCCGCCGCGGCGCCGATGTCTCCCAGCATCCGCATCGTCTCCTCGATCATCTGCGTATGCTGCTTCACGTTGGCGACAATGTCGTTCGGCGTGCCGCCGCGCAGCGCCGGCCAGTGCGACTTGATCGACGCCCAGGCGCTGTCGAGCGCAAACGCCCGCCCCGGCCCGGCAATGGCCGAATCCACCGCCCCCATCGCCTGATCGAGCTCGCCGGCGAGCCGCTCACGCGTCGGCGCGATGCTGGCATCGCCGCCCAGCACCGCGGCCGACGCGCCGCGATGGCGCTGCATCAGCGCCAGCGCCTTGAGCGCATCCTCGAACACGGCCAGGCCGTGCACTTCGCGCTCGGCCATTTCCGCCCGCACATCGATCTGCACATACAGAGCGAAGAGCAAGCTGCACGCGACCAGCGCGGTGACCGCGCCGACCAGGAAAAACTTGGTGGTGTACCGCAGGCGGTTGAGAACGCCGATGGCCGGTGTGAAGAGGAGACGCATTTCCTGCTCCAGGAAAGTGAGGGCATGAGTGCGTTGTCGACGCCACGAGCCATTCCTGAAGCATTTTCTGACCGCCCCCGGCGCATGCCAAAACACGACTTTGACTGCGATCAAATCCGGAATCAGACGAAAGTCAGAGGCGCCCGAGCACGGCGCGACCACCGAAAACGCCCCCGCCATGCGGCTCTGCAACATCTACCGGCGAACGGCCACGGCTATGCGCTCGACTCTCCCTACCGCTTGTCGGCAAGTGGCCGGATTTTTTTGACCCGGGGCGTCGGGATCCGGGTTCGGGGGCGTGACCGACGGCCTACTGCGGCGGCATCAGCAGCGGCGACAACGGCTTGCGTCGGTAGTCTTTGCCGGGCGGGTAGTTGGTCGCCAGATAGGTCAGGATCCGGTCTTCCATCTCGGGCTCGAACTGCCACAAGCCCTGGGTGGCCTGCATCCAGCGGATGATGCCCTTCCAGGTGGCGCGCGAGCCGCGCTGCGCGATCACCAGTTTGGATGAATGGCAGGCCGTGCAGGTGGCCTTCACCTCCTCCCAGTTCTTGTCGATGACAAAGCCCGACTCAGGGTCGATCTCCCTGGCGCCCGCCGCCAGACTGAGGCACCCCAGCGCGACGAAGGCCGCGCGTCTCACGGTCGCGTTCATGGCTCATACCGCCTTCACCGCGATGCGATGACATGCGTTGTTGAGATAGCCGCGCGGGTTCCAGCCTGGCAACACCATGGGCTGGGAGCGTCCCTGGCTATCGACGGCCCGCGCCCAGACCTCGAAATAGCCTTTCTCGGGGAGGCGCAGCTCGGCCTGCCAGTGCTGCCAGGCGATCGGGTTGACCGGCCGTCTCAGCGTGGCCTTTTGCCAGGTCGCGCCGAAATCGATCGACACGAACACCTCCGCCACTTCCAGATCGCCCGCCCAGGCATGCCCGCGCACGGCGAGCACCTCGCCCTGGGGATGGGTGATCCCCGACTTCGGGAAGGTGACCAGCGATTTGACCGGCATCGACTCGATGATGCACATGTTCTCCTTGGGCACCTCGGTGCCCGGTGCGACCGGCGTGCACGGCACGCGGTAGGAATGCCCGGTCATCTTCGCGCCGTCATGCTCCTGGTTGCGGATGACGATCTTCTTCAGCCACTTGCCCGACACCGACCCCGGCCAGCCACCGGCCACCAGGCGCAGGGGGTGGCCGTTGAGCGCGGGGATGTCCTCGCCGTTCATGGCCCAGGCAATCAGCGTCTCGTCGCGCAGCGCCTTGGCCATCGGCACGCCGCGCGAGATCACCACCTTGGTCGGGTCGCCGCTCAGGTGCGTGTCGGCGCCGTAGTAGCCGACATACACCGCATCTTCCTTGATGCCACAGGCTTCGAGCACATCGCGCAGGCGCACGCCGGTAAAGGTCGGGCAGGCCACGGCACCGGTCGACCACTGGTTGCCGGTGGCCGGCGGGTTGAACTCCGCGCGGCCGTTGCCGCCGCACTCGATCTGCAGCTGATAGGTGCGGTGCGCGAAGCGCGCCTTGAGTTCGGCGATGGTGAAGTTCATCGGGGTCTGGCATGACTCGCCCGCCACCTCGAGCGTCCAGGTCGCCGGGTCGACCGAGGCCTCCACCGGCGGAATGCCGTTGTTGCGCACGAACATGCGGCTGGCCGGCGTCACCTCGTCGTCCAACAGGTGGGCCGGTGTCTCGGCATTGATGGGCCGGTCGTTGAGCACGCGCAGCCCCTCCCGCCCGGGAATCACGAAAGGCTCGGGCGATGCCGCCAGCGCCGCCGGAATCAGCCCGCCGGGCATCTTTTCCCAGAACGGAATGTGGGCGCCTACCGCAGCGCTCATCGCCAGCAAACCCGTCTTCTTGAGAAAACCTCGCCGGCTGGTCGGATCCACCTTGCGCCCCCAGACCAGCCAGTCCGCCTGTTGCGGATCCTGCGCATACAGCGCGTGGATCCCCCGCTCGAGCTGTTTGTCGTTCATTGCCGTGTCTCCCTGTCTTGTTGCCGGGCCTTCGGAGAGGGTTCTTTCAAGCTAGACCCGGCCTCTTGACGGGTCAACGAAGCCGGCCGCCCGGCGACACGGCCTTGAATGGCGCTGGCATTGCCGACGGAACACGCGGCACGGGCAACCGGCACCGCAGCCCGGTTTGTCAAAAACTGTCGTTTCGCCTTCAGCTTGGCCGATCGCGTCCGTAGTAGGAGAGGAGAACGGTTCATGAGAGCCGGCGCCGCGTGACTGCCCGGGGCGGACTTCCGCACCCGGCGCGACGACGGCCAATGCCCCCTAACAGAGAAGCAGTCGTCCACCTATGCTCGATCTCCGGCAGTTCTTCGCCCTCGACGCGGATCCCGCGTTGTTCCTCTACGGCAGCTACAGCCCGGGGTTGGTGGCACTCTCGGTGGTGGTCGCCGTTCTCGCCGCCATCAGCGCCTTGCATGCGGCCGGCCTGGCCCGCCACGCCACGAGTCGAAAACAGCGCGCCACCCTGATCGTCACCGGCGCGGTGGCGCTGGGCGGCGGCATCTGGTCCATGCATTTCATCGGCATGCTGGCCTTCGAGCTGTGCACGCCGGTGAGCTATTCGCGGCCGATCACCCTGCTGTCGATGTTGCCCGGGCTGGGCGCCTCGCTGGTGGCGCTCTCTCTCTTGTCGCGCCGCCACCTGAGCGGGCCCCAGCTCATCGAAGGCGGCGTGCTGATCGGCGCCGGCATCGGCACCATGCACTACAGCGGCATGGCGGCGATGGTGATGGCGCCGGCCCTGCGCTACGACCCGCTGTGGTTCGCCGGCTCGATCGTCGTCGCCGTCACGCTGGCGGTTCTCGCGCTGTGGCTACGCTTCCGACTGCGTCGCCTGCAGCGCCGTCTGTCGGCATGGGTCAGCATCGTCACCGGCGGCACCGTGCTCGGCCTGGCCGTCGCCGGCATGCACTACACCGGTATGGCGGCCGCGCGCTTCGTCGGCACCGCGGCGGACACCGCCAATGCCGACACCGACTTCGTGGCCGGCGCGGTGGCGCTCACCACCATCGGCCTGACGGTGCTCGTCGCGGTGGTCAACGGCATGCTGCGCTACCAGCAGCTGTACCACCAGATCGAGTCCAAGGAGGCGCGTCTCAAGGCCATTTTCGACACCGCGGTGGACGGCATGATCACCATCGACGGCAACGGTCTCATCCACGACTTCAACCAGGCCGCGGAAGCGCTCTTCGGCTGGACATCGGCGGAGGTCGTCGATCGCAACATCAGCATGCTGATGCCCGAGCCCCATCGCAGCCACCACGACCGCTACCTTGCCCACTACCTCACGACCGGCGACGCCCGCATCATCGGCGTCGGCCGCGAAGTCATGGCCCAGCGCCGCGACGGCTCGCTGGTGCCGATCCGGCTGGCCATCGGCCAGGCCGCGGTGCCGGGCGAACCGCTGTTCGTCGCCTTCGTCACCGACATCAGCCAGCGCAAGGCCATGGAACAGGCGCTGCGCGACAGCGAGGAGCAGCACCGCACGCTGTTGCGCAACATCCCCGGCCTGTCCTTCCGCCGCCTGCTGGACGAGGGCCGCGCCATGCTGTTCATGAGCGACGCGGTCCTCGGCCTGACCGGCTGGGACGCCGCCGAATTCGTCGAACGCGGCCGCCGCTTCTGCGAACTGGTCCACCCCGACGACCGCCCGACCTTGCGCGCGGCGATCGACGCGGCCACTCATGGCGGCGGCGACTACGCCATCGAATACCGCCTCAACCACCGCGACGGGCGCGTCCTGTGGATGTGGGAGAGCGGCTCGGTCATCTTCGACGCGGCCGGCGAGCCGGCCTGGGTCGACGGCGTGGTGTTCGACCTCAGCGAGCGCCACCGCATGGAGCAGGAGCTGCGCGAATCGCGCGATCGCGCCGAACTCGCCGCGGCCAGCAAGACCGCCTTCCTGGCCAACATGAGCCACGAGATCCGCACCCCGATGAACGCCATCATCGGCTTCACCGAACTGCTGCTCGACACCCGGCTCGACGCCTTCCAGCAACGTCACCTGGAAACCGTGCGGCGCTCCGCGCGCTCGCTGTTGGGCCTGCTCAACGACATCCTCGACACCGCCAAACTCGAACGCGGCGCGGTCGACATCGAAACCGTGGATTTCTCCCTGCGCGAGCTGGTGCACCAGGTGGCCGCCTCGCTGCGCCTCACCGCCGAGAGCAAGGGCCTGGCGCTCGACGTGAGCTATCCGCCGACGCTGGGCGACTACTTCAAGGGAGACCCGCTGCGCATCCTGCAGGTGCTCACCAACCTGGTCGGCAACGCCATCAAGTTCACCGAGCGCGGCGGCGTGCGCATCGAGGTCGGCGGCACCCCCGGCGCGCTGCGCATCGACGTGGTGGACACCGGCATCGGCATTGCGCCCGACCGCATCGCGCGCATCTTCGAACCCTTCGCACAAGCGGACGCTTCGACCAGCCGGCGCTTCGGCGGCACCGGCCTGGGCACCACCATCGCGCGCCAGTTGGCCGAACTGATGCACGGGCGCCTCGAGGTGGACAGCGAGGTCGGCGTCGGCAGCCGCTTCATGCTGCACCTGCCGCTGCCGGCCGGCGATGCCGTCGCGGCGGAGCAGGAGGCGCCCATCGTGCGCCTGCCGTCGATGACGATGCTGGTGGCCGACGACGTACCGCAGAACCTCGAACTGATGACGCTCGTGCTCGGCCGCGCCGGCCACCGTCTGGTCACCGCGGCCAACGGCGACGAAGCCTTTGCCGCCTTCCTTGCCGGGCGCTTCGACGTGGTGCTGATGGACGTACAGATGCCCCACACCGACGGCCTCGAAGCGACACGCCGCATTCGCGCCCACGAACGCCTGCACGCCCTGGCGGCCACGCCGATCGTCGCCCTCACCGCCAGCGTGCTCAACCAGGACCGTGTCGCCGCCCGCGAAGCCGGCATGGACGGCTTCGCCTCCAAACCGCTCGACATGTCGCGGCTGATGATGGAAATCGCCCGCGTCACCGGTCAAGCGCTGACCGACACCCGCCGGCACCTGCCGGCCTCCGTCGAGACGGACGGCAGCACGGTAGCCGACTGGCAGCGCGGCATCGCCCTGTGGGGCGACGCCGACGCCCTGTGCCGCGCGGTCCGGCGTTTCCTCGACAGCTTTGCCGGCAGCGCCGAACTGCTCGCCGGCCTCGCCACCGCCGGCGAGCACGAGGCCCTGTGCCAGCACGTTCACCGCCTGCGCGGCGCCGCCGCCAACCTGTGCCTTCCGGCGGTCAGCACCCTCGCCATGCGGATCGAAAGCGAGGCCGCCGCCGGCCGCGTCGACGCGCTGCCCACGCTGTGCAACGCGCTGAAAGACGCCCTCGACGCGGTCGCCGCCGAACTGGCGCAACACGGCCACCGGCCGGACGCCGCCGCGGCCACCACCCCGGCGGCGGGCGGCGAAGACATCCCGGCACTGGCGCGCGCCTTGCACGACACCCTGACCCACGGCGAATTCGACGACGCCGTGCTGGGCCGCCTGCTCGACAGCCTCAAGGCCGCCGGGCGCGGCACCGTGGCCAGCCGCATCGAAAAGGCCATCGACGAATTCGAATTCCCGGCAGCCCAAAGCGCGCTCGCTGCGCTCTACGACCCAACCGCGACCGAGAGCCCATCGCCATGACCCCACCGATCGATCGCAGCCCCCGGCTGCTGCTCGTCGACGACGAGCCGACCAATCTCCAGGTGCTGCGCCACATCCTGCAGCAGGACTACCGCCTGCTCTATGCCAAGGACGGCCATCGCGCGCTCGAACTGGCCGCCGGAGAGCGCCCCGACCTGATCCTGCTCGACGTCATGATGCCCGGCATCGACGGCATCGAGACCTGCCGCCAGCTCAAGGCCGCGCCCGCCACGGCCGGCATCCCGGTGATCTTCGTCACCGCCCTGGCCGACATCGAGAACGAAACCGAAGGCTTCGATGCCGGCGCGGTGGACTACATCACCAAACCGGTCAGCGCACCGATCGTGCGCGCCCGCGTGCGCACCCATCTGTCGCTGGTGCGGGTGGACGAGTTGGCCGACACCCGCCTGCAGATCGTCCAACGGCTCGGCCGCGCCGCCGAGTTCAAAGACAACGAAACCGGCCTGCATGTGATCCGCATGAGCCACTACGCACGCATCCTGGCGCTCGCCGCCGGCCTGTCCGAACGCGACGCCGACGACATTCTCAATGCCGCCCCGATGCACGACGTGGGCAAGATCGGCATCCCCGACGCCATCCTGCGCAAGGAGGGGCCCCTCGACGACGACGAATGGCGCGTCATGCGCAGCCACTGCGAGATCGGCGCTCAGATCATCGGCGATCACAACTCGGGCTTGCTCGCCATGGCACGGCGCATCGCCCTCACCCATCACGAAAAGTGGGACGGCAGCGGCTACCCCGCCGGCCTCGTCGGCGATGCGATTCCCATCGAGGGCCGCATCGTGGCCATCGCCGACGTGTTCGACGCCCTCACCAGCGAGCGCCCCTACAAGGCCGCGTGGCCGGTCGACAAGGCGCTCGACGCGCTGCGAAACGGCGCCGGCAAACACTTCGACCCCGCGCTGATCGACCACTTCATCGCCCACCTGCCGGCGATCCTGGAGATCAAGGCGCGCTGGGCCGAACACCCGGACGACGCAGGAGCACCCGCCCCCGCCCCCACATCGCCCGCCTTTTCCTAGGGCCTGCTACGCCACGGGCGCCACAGCCGCCGCCAGCGCGCGCAGGAGCGCCCCGCCGTCGCCCTGCCAAGCACTGCCGTGCATGCAGGCCAGCGTCCCGGGTGCCTCGTCGGCCAGCCGGTGCAACATGGCAGCGGTGCCGGGCGCGTGGGCGAAGTAGTCCAGCGGCTGTCGAAAGGCTTCGCTCGGGGCCAGGATGTCGGCCTCGGTCAGCGCCACCTCGCCGCCGCCGGGCTGGGTGAACAGGTCGCCGCAAAAGAAGGTGCGCGAGGTCTCCTCCATCATCAGCCCGCAATCCCAGCCATGCGGCATGTGCGGCGTGTCGAACCAGCGGATCGCGCGGCGCCCCAGCGACAGCAGCTCGCCGTCTACCATCGCCTGCGGTGCGCGATCGGCCAGATCGTTCATCGACACCATGGCCGCGATCTGGCTGCACAGCGGCACCGCCTGCGGGGCCGCCGCGAGAAACGCGTTCATGCCCCCGCATTCGTCGGACTCCACATGCGACAGCCCGACATAGCGGAGCCCTTCGAGCGGCATCACATGGCCGATGGCCTCGCTGACCAGCGGGAACAACTTGCGTGGCCCGGTGTGGAAGAGCAGCGGTGCGTCGTCCACGATCAAGTACTGGTTGAAACTGAACCGGGCGCCGTCCGGCAGGTGGATCGGCGTGTTGATGCGGTAGATGCCGTCGGCGATCTCGACGACGTTGGTGCCGGATTGGGGATTGGTTACCATGATGTACGCTCCTGTGGGGAAAAACGGCAGGATGTGTTGCCTCCGGGCAGATCGTTACAGTCTTTTTTGCAGGCGATGCATAGCGCCTCCGCGTCATGGACATGGCAGATCTCGATCTCGACGGCCCCGAAGCCCGGCTGGCCCGCTGCATCGCCGATGCGCCGGCCGGCGAGGCGACGGAGGCCGAGGGTCAGCTGTATCGCCTGCTGGCCCCGCGTGCGCGCCGCTACGGGCTGCGCCACCTGCGCGACGAACATGCCGCGGCCGACCTCATGCAGCATGTGCTTACCCTGACCATCGAACAACTGCGCAGCGGCGCATTGCGCGAACCGGCGCGCGTCGTCTCCTTCGTGCTCGGCGCGTGCCGCATGACGGTGCTGGAGATGCGCCGCAGCGGGCAGCGTCGCGACGCCTTGCTGGGGCGCTACGGCGACAGCCTGTCGATCGCCGACATTGCCGAGCCGCCGCGACTCGACCACGACCGCATGGCCGACTGCCTGCAGCGCCTGCCCGAGCGTGAGCGCTCCGTGCTGGTGATGAGCTTCTACGAGGACCGCTCTGCGGACGACGTGGCGGACATGCTCGGCCTGCGCCCAGGTAACGTGCGCGTCATCCGCCACCGGGGCATCGCCAAGCTGCGTACCTGTCTCGAATCCGGAGGCCGGCGATCATGAGCACTCCCACTTCCCGCAACCACCCCGCCTTCACCGATCTGCTGGACTACTGGTTCGGCGACACCGACGACGCCACCACCGAGCGGATCGATGCGCATCTGTTCGCCTGCGACGCCTGCGGCGCACAGATCGACCGCCTCGCAGGCATGGCCCGCGCCCTGCGCGACGCGTTCGCCGCCGGGCAACTGAGCGCCGTCGTCAGCCCCGACTTTGTCGAACGGCTGGTCGAACAGGGGCTACGGGTGCGCGAATACCGGGTTCAGCGCAACGGGAGCGTCAACTGCTCGGTGGGTGCCGACGACGACGTGGTGGTCGGGCGCCTCCAGCTGCCGCTCGACGGCGTGCAGCGGCTCGATGTGGCCAGCGATCTCTCGCTGGGCGGCGACACCCACTGGCTGCGCGACATCCCGTTCGATGCCAGCCGCGGCGAGATCGTACTCATGGCCCGCATCGCCGAACTACGCGGCCGGCCGGCCCACGAGATGCACGTGCGCGTGCTGTCGGTCGATGCGCAGCAAGCGCACGAGATCGGCCGATTTACCTTCCGGCATACGCCAGCGGCCACGTCCTGAGCGCCTTCTCCCGCACCGGTTCACGGCCTGAAAACGTTACATCTTTGCCGCCCCATCGGCGCCCGGCGGCCGTGATAAGCTCATCGCCCCCTGTGTCGGCAGGTGCCCATCGTGTCGCTGCTTTCCAGCCTTCTCGTCCTCATCGTCGCGGCGCGGCTGCTCGGGCGCCTGTTCGCCCGCTACAAGCAACCCGAGATGATCGGCGAGATCCTCGCCGGCATCCTGCTCGGGCCGGCCCTGCTCGATCTCATCGCCCCCAATGCCGCGCTGTCGGGCGTCACCGAGCTGGCGATCTTCCTGATCATCCTCAATGCCGGGCTGGAGATCCGCTTTGCCGACATCCTCGACGCCATGCGCGGGCGGGGGCTGCTGCTGGCCGTGCTCAGCTTCCTGATCCCCTTCATCGGCGGGGCCGCCGTGGCCGCCGCCTACGAACAGGACATGATGCGCATGATCTTCCTCGGGCTATGCATCTCCATCACCGCGCTGCCGGTGGCGGTCAAGCTGCTCGAGGGCCTGGGCATCCTGCATACCCGGGTGGCCAAATACGCCCTGGCCACCGCCGTGGCCAACGACGTGGCCGCGCTGTTCATCCTCGGCATCGTGCTCAACATGCCGCAGAACCTGAACCTCGCCGATGCCGCCGGCGCGGTCGGCCTGGCAACGCTCAAGCTCGGCGCGCTGGCCCTCGTAGTGCTGGCCATGAACGCGCTGCTCACCTGGCTCGAAACGCGCAACGTCAGCGTCCACGCCGTGCCCGAAACCCTGATCCGCATCTTCGGGCCCGAGGCGCTGTTCGGCATCGTGATCATCTTCGTGCTGATCTTCGGCACCATCAGCGAGGCGCTCGGCTTCCACTTCGTGATCGGCGCCTTCTTCGGCGCCCTGTTTCTCGACAAGCGCCACTTCCTCGCCTCGCGCTACGAAGACCTGCGCGCCACCCTGGCCTCCATCACCAGCGGCTTCCTGGCGCCGATCTTCTTCGCCTACCTCGGCCTGGAATTCCACCCGGAGGCCTTCAGCGAGTTCGGCTTCCCCGCCGTCGTCATCCTCGCCTCCATCCTCACCAAGCTGTTCGCCGGCTGGCTGGGCGGGCGCATTGTCGGCATGGCCAACCGCGAAGCCATCGGCCTGGGCTGCGTGCTCAACGGCCGCGGCGTGATGGAACTGGTCGTCGCCGGCATCGCCTTCCAGAAAGGCTTCATCGGCACGACCATGTTCTCCACCCTGGTGCTGATGGGGATCCTCACCACCTTCCTGACCCCGATCCTGTTCAAGCTGGCCTTCCGGGGCGATCGGCTCGCCCGCTATCGCGACGGGCAAGTGGATTCGCAGTAGCGCCTCCGGTGTCGGATGCCTCGAGAGATGAGGTGAGGCTTCAATAGTGGTGCGGCCTGTCTCGACGTCTTTGACATGGCCCCGTTGATTCTTGCCGTCAGCTTTTTCAGCGTCTTCTCAATGGCGACGGACTTGCCGGCCAGTTCGGTCGCGCCCTCGTTGGCGTACCGGAAGAGTTTGATGTCGCTCATGGGGTCGGTCCCGAATGGGTCAAGGCAATGGCGGCAGGCCAAGTTCCCGCAAGAACGCGTTGTGCTTGTCTTTTGCCTTAACGATGTCTTTCTCGATATCCACCAGTTGCCGGTGGACGTCCGCCAAGTCAATCTCCTCCTCCGCGACCGCCGTGCTCACATACCGCGAGATGTTCAGGTTGAAATCGTTTTTCTCGATTTCCTCCATGCTCACGCGCCGCGCGTAGCGGGCTTCTTCTTTGCGGAATTGGTAGGTGTCGATGATCTTGCCGATGTGTGTTTCCGTGAGCTGGTTCTGGCGTTTGCCTTTTTCGAAGAGCTCCGCCGCATTGATGAAGAGCACGTCATTCGGCTTCTTGCACTTCTTCAGCACGAGGATGCAGACCGGGATGCCCGTCGAGTAAAACAGGTTCGCCGGCAGTCCGATCACCGTATCGATATGGCCGTCCTTCAGAAGCTTTTGACGGATACGCGCCTCTGCGCCGCCGCGGAACAGTACCCCATGCGGCAGGATGATGGCCATCACGCCGTCGTCTTTGAGGTAGTGCAGCCCGTGCAGCAGGAAGGCGAAGTCCGCCGCGCTCTTCGGGGCCACGCCATGATTCTTGAAGCGCATGTCTTCGCTCATGGTGTCGCCCAGGTCCCAGCGATAGCTGAACGGCGGATTGGCCACCACCGCATCGAACTGTGGCTTCTTCGCCGGGTTGGTCTCGCGCAGGAAGTCCCAGCTGTTGGCGAGCGTATCGCCGTGGTAGATCTCGAACTCGGTGTCCTTCACCCCATGCAGCAGCATGTTCATGCGCGCCAGGTTGTAGGTGGTGACGTTGTATTCCTGCCCGTAGATCTTGCCGATGCTGCCGCCCGCCTCCTTCATGCGATGCCTGATATTCAGCAGCAAGGAGCCCGAGCCACAGGCGAAGTCGAACACGCTTTCCAGCTTCTTGCGTGGCCCTTCCTCCGGCGCATGACCGTCGAGCGTGACGATGGCGGACAGGATGTCGGAAATCCGCTGCGGCGTGTAGAACTCGCCCGCCTTCTTGCCCGAACCCGCCGCGAACTGCCCGATCAGGTACTCGTAGGCATCGCCCAGCGTATCGGTGTCGGTCGAGAACAACGCCATGCCGCGCGCCAGCTCCGAAATGATCGAGCACAGCTTGGCATTGCGATCCTCGTACTTGCGCCCGAGTTTGTCCGAGGCAAGGTTGATTTCCGAAAACAAGCCTTGGAAATTGCTCTGGAAGGATTCTTCCTCGATGTACCTGAAGCCCTGCTGCAGCGTGCCGAGCAACTTGTCGCTTTGCGTTTTTGCGAGGTGGGCGATGCTGCCCCACAGGTAGGGCGGCTCGATCACGTAGTGCACCTTGCGGCGCATCTGCTTCTCGAAATCGACAACATCGGCGGCATTGTCGGCATACCAAACCGATAGAGGCGTCTTTCCACCATTGCCGATCGCATTGGCGTCGGGGTAGTCCGCCCCCAGCTCCCTCTTCGCCGCCTGCTCATAGTTGTCCGAGAGGTAGCGCAGAAACAGGAAGGACAGCATGTAATCGCGGAAGTCGTCGGCATTCATCGACCCGCGCAATTGGTCCGCGATGTTCCAGAGCGTCTTGCCGAGTTGTTTTTGATCGTTTTCAGTCATGCGAATGGGGCTTTCCGGGGCGTTTCTTGAGTGTGTCTTCCAGGGCTTTCAATTCGGCGTCATCCTGCGCGTCGGCCTCGCGGGCCTCTTCCTTTTTGCGGCGCTGGTCAAAATCCAGATACAGCGCGCTCGTGCTGCGTTCCATCTGCGCATGGCTGATCTTGCCCGCATGGGTGAGCACCGGAAAGCCGTTGCTGCCGATGATCTGGTCCACATTCTGGCGCCAGAAACTCATGTGGATTTCCTCGCGGCGCTTGGTGCGCAGCTCGGCGGTTTCGAGAAAGATCACCACCAGGCGGTTCAGGGTGTCGATCTCGTCTTCGGTGAGGTAATTCTTGGCGATCAGGATGTCCTGCTTGCGCACCTTGGTGCCCTGCCAATGCAGCAGGCCGAAGTGGCGGTCATCCGGGTTGGCGCGGGCCATGATCAGCTCCGCGGCCGTTTGCTCGGTCACAGCGTAAAGCAACAGGTTCTGCACCGTGGCGAAAAAGGTCTGCGTCGCCTGGTCGGTCTTATCGTAATCGACGCTCAAAGCGAACAGGTCACGCACCTTCTGGTAGAAGCGCTTCTCCGAGGCGCGGATATCGCGGATGCGCGCCAGCATCTCGTCGAAGTAATCCGGGCGGCCATCCGGGTTCTTCAGGCGTTCGTCGTCCATGACGAAGCCCTTGAGCAGGTACTCCTTGAGCACCGTACTGGCCCAGCGGCGGAACTGCACCCCACGCGGCGAGCGCACCCGGTAGCCCACGGCCAGGATGGCGTCGAGGTTGTAGAGCGCGACGGTGCGCCGCACCTCCCGAGCCCCCTCGGTTTGAACTGTCAAGGATTCCTTGACAGTTGCTGCCGGGTCGAGCTCCCCGTCCTGAAAGATGTTCCGCAGGTGCAGCGAGATGTTCTGCTTGGTGGCGTCGAATAGCTCGGCCATCTCCAATTGCGTCAGCCAGACCGTCTGCTGCTCGGCCCGCAGCTTGATCTGGCTGCGCCCGTCTTCGGTGGTGTAGAGAATCAATTCGCTCATGTTGCCCCTCCGAAGAGTGCCGGGCTGAAGGGGTGGGTTCTGACGAATTGCCGCAGCGCCCTGCCGAGATGCTCCTTGTTCTCCGGCAGCATTTCCCGCGGCTCATATAGCGAATAGTCGCCGTGGCTCATCAGGTCGATCACCCGCTTATAGCCGGTTTGGTTGGGGTCCTCCGCTTCTGGAGCAGGCTTAATGCATTCCTCCCACTTGGCATAGCCGAAGAAGCAGGCTGTCTGCTCCATCACCCGGCGCAACATGTTGAAGTGATGCGTGTACAGCGCACCAGACTGCATGGCCTGATGCAATTCAAGCAGCGACGACAGGTGATAGAGAAATGGAGTGCTATCGGTTTCCTGAACAGTAAAACCGCGCCCGCGCCGCTCTCGCGTCAAAAAATATTTTCTCGATTTGCTGATTTCATTGCACAGCACGTTGAAGAACAGCACATGGTGGGTCGAAACAACTACTCGCAAATCTCGCGGTGGATCCTTCAGCATCTGCGCAAGATGATGTGCAACCATCACGATGTTGCCCTCGTCTAGTGAAGACATCGGATCATCAATGTAGATGTAGCGCACCCACTTGTATGCCTCAGCTTGGTCCAACACTAGTTGAACGATGGCCAAGAAGAAGCACCAAATAAAAATGCTCTCTTCGCCTCGAGATGCCTTAATCGGAATGGGGTCGCCGTCTTTGTCTCGTTCTCGGAAGAACAATACCGCCGGCGGCAACTTAGTCTCGGTATTGTCGGAGCGATCCTGCTTGCGGCGGTCGTAGTCGATGTAGAAGCTGAAATCGGCATAGCGCTCCAAGAACTTGCCAATCTTGACCTCCATTTCAAGATCACGAAGACCATTGAAGAACTTCGAGCCAGTATTGAGTTCGGAGCAAGTCAAGATAGTTGTCGCCTGATTCATGCAACTAACGTGTGTATGTCTTCAGCATGAAGTGTCGCATTGACGACAGCGTCTCGCTCTGGATTGAGCGTCACGAGGCCGATATGCGACCAA
>NZ_JAEKFT010000078.1 GCF_018524365.1 Denitromonas iodatirespirans | reverse complement strand
GCGTGCAACTCGATGTTGCCGCCTTCGAGCTTGAGATAGGCGCCCTTCGCGGTGAGCAGGAGGTGGGTTTTGGCGCTGGCGTGGATGCTGGCGCTAGTGCTGGCGAGAGTGACGGTCTTGTCGGCGGCGGCGCGCAGTTGGCCGCTTTGGGCTTGCACGCTGACTTTGCCGCTGGCCGCGTGCAGGGCGATGCCGGTTTCTTGGTTGGGTTTGCTGCCGCCCGCCTTGCCGACGGTAAACAGCGCAAGACCGCCTCTGACGGCGAGGCTGTGGTTGCCTTGGGCGACGAGGCCGATGTCTTGGCCGGCGCTGAGGCTGAGGGTTTTGCCGGCAACGAGGATGGCGCTGGCGGGGGTGAGCTGGGCGATGCCGCCAGGGGCGCTGTAGTGCAGGCGCGGGGCGGACCAGGCGGGGACGGTGCCCTCGCCGCCCTGGATGGCGATGAAGCCACCAGTGTTGGAATCGCCGGTCGGCGCCGCCCCGTCGGTGACGGAGGCGGTGGCGCCCATCACCTTGACGGCCGCCTGCAGGGCGGCGCTGGCGGGGAGGTCTCGCGCGGCCGGGTCGCCGGCAAGGGCGGCGTTCTGTTTGGCGGCCGTCTCGGCCAGGGCCGTGGTGAGGGCGTGGGCGTCTTCGGTCTGGCGGATGGGCTCGGCGCTGTCGAGGTGGGCGCCGCGGGCGCCGGGGCGGGCGTCGGCGCTGATGAGCAGGCCGCTGCCGGCGCGCACGGCGGCGGCGGCGCGGGTGGCCAGTTCGGCGCCGTGGCCGCGGTCTTTGAGCCGGGCGTTGTCCTGCTGTTGCTTGAGGTGGCCCAGGTGCACGGCGCTGGCGTATTCGGTGGTGCCGAGGCTGATGCGTGGCTCGCCGGGGGTGTCGTCGAAGATCAGTTGGTTGTAGCCGCCGCTGCCGCCGCGGCTGGCGGACAGTTGCTGGCTTTTGAGGCCGGAGAGGCTGGCGTTGTGGCGGTGGGCCGGGTCTTGCCGGCCGGCGAACAGGGCGGGGGCGTTGGCACTGGCCTGCAGGGTGGCGCCGCCGATGCGGTTGCCGGCGCCGTCTTCGTTGCCCTGGCCGTTGTAGAGCGCGCCGATGATGACGGGGCGGTCGATGTTGCCGTGATGGAACGCAACGAGGACTTCCTGGCCGGGGCGCGGGACCCAGTGGCCGCCCCAATTGGCACCGGCGACGGGGCTCATGACACGCAGCCAGGCGCCGAGTGTGTCGCTGGCCGGGGCGTTGTCCTCGCCGGTGGGGTGGGCATTGCGGTTGGCGCTGCGGCTGCCGCGCTGCCAGGGGAATTGCACCCGTACGCGGGCGTCGCGGTCGGTGTGGGTGGGGGTGCCGGGGCCGACCACGACGGCGGTGAGGGTGCCGTGGACGGTGGGCCGCGGGTGGATGCAGTGGCCGTGGCCGTCGGTCATCAGCGCACGCCAGGGGATGTGGGCGCGGATGGCGCGAAGGCGGTTGCGGTAGTGTTCGACGGGGGGTTCGGTGCCGTCTTCGGATGGAGTTTGGCCGCGCGTTTGCGTTGTCTCATCCGGCCCGACGGGGGGATGTTGTAGGGCGGCTCGGTGGTGTGCGCTCAAGCCGCCATCGGCGCCCGGGATGCGTTCGGCGAGGTTGTTGCGCGCCTGGTGGATGACTTCGGTGAGGACGAAGCGGCACGCCTCGGGCGGGTCGAGGTCGTGCTCGGCATGCCCGGTCAGGGTGAAGCAGGTGCCGGGCGCGGCGGTGCGCACCGTGCCTTGGCCGAAGAACTGCTTGCTGCGCGCATCGAGCGCTTCGCGCTGGGCGCGCAGCATGCGCTCGCCGTGCGCCAGATCCTGCCAGGCGTATTGGCCTGGGTCGTCGATGGCTTCGAGCGGGAGGCGGTGGCCGTTGTCGATGGTCGAGTCGGCGCGCTGGTCGCGTGTGGCCAGGCTGCGGTAGTCCCAGCTGGCGGCGGCGAGCACCGTGCTGTCGAGCCGGCGCAGGCCGTGCCAGCGGTCGATGCTGTCCTCGGGCAGGGTGGTGCCGGGCTGGGTGAAGCGGACGACGGGCTGGCGGTTGTCGGTGAAGGCGCCGTTGTGGTCGGCCAGCACGAGGGTGTGGCGGCCGAAGCTCGTTGTCGTCCCCTCGCTGTCGTCGGCGGCGTGTTCGAACCAGCAGAAGAGGCCTTCTTCGGCCAGCAGGCGGCGCACGAAGGCCAGGTCGCTCTC
>NZ_JAEKFT010000077.1 GCF_018524365.1 Denitromonas iodatirespirans | reverse complement strand
AAGACCCGCTATCGAGGGATCGCCAAGAACGAGGCGCAATTGTTCTCACTGTTCGGCCTCGCCAACCTCGTGCTCGCGCATAAAAGGTTGATGGCGCCCGACACGCAAGGTGCGTCCTGAAACGGGGCAAAGGCGATGAAATCGTGCGAATCCGGCCTTCCAGAGTGCCAATTCCGTATTCCGCGATTCAATTGCGAGCGATTCCACGCGATTGCGAACGATGATCTGCCTCCCGTTGCCGAAAATCGGATTTGTTCAGTACTTCCCTAGATATCCTTGGACTAAAGTGGCGCCTGCTGCCCCACCCGCTTCCCTTGTTTCAGGGGCCCCAGTTGCTCGTAGGATTCCATGACAGCCTCTTTGGCTGTTGATCGGAACCCAATTATTGTACGGACCGTCCTAGGCGACGTTCAGGAAGCAGGGCTAATGCATACTAGCGGCCAGAAGCGGCCCAACGAGGGCTACCGGCCAGGAGCTGCCGGTCACTGTTACATTTCACTTGCAGATCAAGGGCGCTCGTCTAAGTTGAATCAGTGCACGACACTCGTCTCGTATCGGCTATGACCTGCCTGCGTCGGTAGTTCCCCAAAAACGACGTTCAATTGGACCAAACACTCCTGAGCGATCTAAACAATCTATTGGATGTCTGAGACGGGTCGGGCGCCGTCTACCGACTATGGGCGCGCTGTAAGGAGGAGCCGAAAAGTCGACTGTTGCATTATCGGTGCCAAATATTGCGAGGTCTCGATCGACGACTTTACTGCTGTTCTTAATGCCACTTTCAGGCAGATGAGATTGTCGTTGGAGGACGGGGGGCGAGATGCCGGCGAAAGATGATTCAAGAGAGACAGCCAAGGATCTGCGGTACCGCGCCTTCTTAAGTTACCGGTCGGTCGACCGCAAGTTGGCCGAGTGGGTGCATCGCAAGCTCGAGGCATTTCGCCTTCCGCGAAAACTTGTGGGCACAGCGGGCGCGCATGGCCCCGTCCCTAGGCGTATTGCCCCCGTTTTTCAAGACCGGGCCGATGCCCGAGTTGCCGACGATCTAGAAACCGTCATTCGCGGTTACCTGCGCCAGTCAGAACACCTGATTGTCCTTTGCACTCCGGCTGCGGCCGCGCCTGAGAGTTGGGTCAGCCGGGAGATTGAGATCTTCCGGGAGGAGAGACCTGGAGCCAGCATCCACGCCGTCATAGGCGGAGGAGAACCACCCGCGTGTTTCCCTCCCGTGCTGTTGACTCGTTTGCAAGAAGGGGATGTTCGGGCGCCACTAGCTGCAGACCTAAGACTAGCTTCCGATGGCGGCGACGGCCGCTCAAAGGCCGTGGTCAAGCTAGTTGCCGGAATTGCGGGTGTGGACTTCGACGACCTGTGGCAGCGCGAAAAGCGAAAGAGAATGATTCGCTTAGCCCTCGCGGGGCTGGGCATCGTGTCGCTGGTCATCGCCGGCGGGCTGTGGTGGCGTGACGTTGAGACTTCGCGTCTCGTGCAAATCGCCGCGGCGGCCCAGCAGATCGACCGAAAACTTGAGGGCGAGCTAGCCGATCTGCTTTTTATTGCAAGTACCCCAGCACCCGCCTCTCCACTGGTGACACCGAACGAGAGGCACTTGGAGACACTTCTCACGATCGCGAGGCGCAGCCAGCCTTCGTATGTCGGCGCATTGGCCCTGCTGCATGCCGACGAGTTGGGGTCTATACCTGTATCGCCGCAAGAGCGTCTGACATTATTTGAAGATAGGGACGGTGATGCGATATGGATATGGGATACACAAAAGCGCAGACCTGCCTCTCGGCTGCCCCTACTCATGTCTGATTGGCGGGGTGGACCGCCCGAACCATCCTCCGGTGATAAACCACTCCCGATAGCCTTGCATGTCACTTCAGACAGGCGCTCGGTCCTCAGCGTGTATTCCCTGGGCGATGGCGGAGATAGGATCGCTGCACACTGGACGTTGGGCCCCGATGGCATCTGCGCGACCCCGTGCCGCCCCGCCAACTTCAAGTTCGTGGTGCCGCAGGGAAGCAAGAGGGCAAATGCATCCTTCGAATTTCGCAGGATCTCCGCGTTGGCACGAAAGGGCGATCAGGTGCTCTATGAATCGCCCCGGGTTTGGTGGAGGCTCTCCCTCTTGAGAAGATAGAGCCATGAACACCATGAAGAAGAAACCCGTGAAGTACTCCCCCGAAGTCCACGAGCGCGCCGTGCGCATGGTTGCCGAGTGTCGAGGCGACC
>NZ_JAEKFT010000076.1 GCF_018524365.1 Denitromonas iodatirespirans | reverse complement strand
TGCTGCCCTTGGTCGAACTGAGCCAATCGGCCATTGACCGCATCGTTGCCCAGGTGCCCGGGGGCGTGCGCAACGTGCAGGACATCTACCCGCTGACCGCCGCCCAGGAAGGCATCCTGTTCCATCATTGCTTGCAAACCGAAGGAGGTGACGCTTACCAAACCAGCGCACTGCTCGGTTTCGACGACAAGGCTGCGCTCGACAGCTTCATCGGTGCGCTGGAGAGCGCTGTTGCACGTCACGATGTGCTGCGTACCAGCTATGTCTGGAAGCACGTCGACCGTGCGGTGCAAGTGGTGTGGCGGGGCGTCACTTTGCCCGTCGAGGCTGTGGAATGTGGCGACGCGGAGAATCCGTCAGCGTGGATGCTTGAGCGCTTCGACCGCGCGCGATTCCGTATCGATCTGTCCTCGGCACCTCCGATTGCCGGGTTCTATTGCCACGCATCCAAAGACAAGCATTGGTTGCTGGTGCTGGTCGTGCATCACATCGCACTCGATCAGATATCGTTGCAGCGCCTGATCGAAGAGGTTGTTCTTCTTCAGGGAGGCGCATCGCAGTCATTGCCGCCGCCGGTTCAATTCCGTGACTTCGTTGCGCTTGCGCAGTTCAAGGACGACCGTAATGCCCAGTCCGCGTTCTTCCGCAGCATGCTTGGTCAGATCGATGAGCCGACTGCGCCGTTCGGGCTCATGGAAGTGCGAGGAGATGGATCGGGCATCAACAAAGCGACGAAAGCATTCGATGAGTCGCAGACCTCGCGAATGCGTCGGATTGCGCAAGCACACGGTGTCAGCGTAGCGAGTGTTTTTCACTTTGCGTGGGCAATCATTGTCGGTCGCGTGTCCGGCTGCAGCAGGCCGGTATTCGGCACGGTCTTGTCCGGTCGCTCGCAAGGCGCTACGGCATCCTCGGCGCGTGCGCTGGGCATGTTCATCAACACGCTGCCGATCTGCGTCGATCTGCGTCAAATCACAGTAGCCGATGCCTTACGCGCGACCCACGCACGAGTGCTGCAACTGCTCGAGCATGAGCTCACGCCCCTCGACCTGGCGCTTGACTGCAGTCAGGTCTCACGTGAGCTTCCGCTTTTTTCGGCACTGCTGAACTACCGTTCGGATACTACGGGCGATGAATCGGCTAAGGCGCTTCGCTGCGTCGGGCTTGAGGTGTTGCACTTCGACGATGCCACCAATTACCCGCTCATGCTGGACGTGGACGACCGGGGACTCCGCATCGGTTTCACTGCCGAAGCGATTGCGCCGATCGACCCGGAGCGGATTTGTGCGCTCGTGGGTACCACCATCAACAGCATGCTTGATCGGCTTGAGCGTTCCGATGACGAACTTGTCGAACAGATCAACATTCTCCCGCCGGATGAGTGGGAAAAACTGATCCATGGTTGGAACGATACCCGCACAGCCTACCTGAAAGACAAAACCATCCAGGAGTTCTTCGAGGCGCAGGTCGCGCGAATACCCGATGCGGTCGCGGTAATTGGCGGTGAGGAAAGCGTTTCATATCAAGTGCTGAATGCGCGGGCCAACCAGTTGGCACGTTATCTCCGGCGTCACGGCGTTGAGACGGGGGCGTTCGTTGGATTGTGCGTCGAGCGAAGCCTCGACATGCTGGTCGGTTTGATGGCCATCCTTAAGGCGGGGGCGGTCTATGTGCCGATCGACCCTTCTTATCCGCAGTCGCGCATAAGTTACATGCTGAATGACAGCAAACCGACGATGTGTTTGAGCCACCAACGTGTCGGCGAAGAGGCTCGACAAGCGTTGGCCCGGAGCGCCCCAGTCGTCGATTTGCTGGCCGACTGCGGCCAATGGGCGGAGGAGTCCGAGGCGAATTTAGCATGTCGAGAAATCGGCCTCACTGCCCGCCACCTTGCCTACGTGATCTACACCTCCGGCTCGACGGGTCAGCCCAAGGGGGTGATGATCGAACACCGGGGCCTGGTCAACTACACGCTCGATGCGATTCGCTGGTTTGGCCTGAGCGAGCAAGACGTGGTCTTGCAACAAAACTCGTTGAACTTCGACCTGTCGCTCGAAGAGCTCATGCCTGCGCTGCTCGCCGGGGCCACGGTGATGCCCAGCAACAGCCTGTTCGGGCTGAGCGAGTCCTGCGATCCTTGCCCCAGCGTCGTTCACCTGAGCGCTGCGCACTGGCACACCCTGGTGGGCGAATGGAGCCGCGATGCGCGCAAAGCGCAAACCCAGCTAGCCGGGGTTCGTCTGATCAACGTCACGGG
>NZ_JAEKFT010000075.1 GCF_018524365.1 Denitromonas iodatirespirans | reverse complement strand
AAGACCCGCTATCGAGGGATCGCCAAGAACGAGGCGCAATTGTTCTCACTGTTCGGCCTCGCCAACCTCGTGCTCGCGCATAAAAGGTTGATGGCGCCCGACACGCAAGGTGCGTCCTGAAACGGGGCAAAGGCGATGAAATCGTGCGAATCCGGCCTTCCAGAGTGCCAATTCCGTATTCCGCGATTCAATTGCGAGCGATTCCACGCGATTGCGAACGATGATCTGCCTCCCGTTGCCGAAAATCGGATTTGTTCAGTACTTCCCTAAGGGTAGCGCTGGCGATTCACACCAGGGACCCGGACTGATAATAGTCAGCCAAGCCTTGTTCAAATGAATACTCCGGAGAAAATCCGATTTTCGCTTTCGCAAAGCTCATATCGCATTCGGTGTGGCTTTGGTATGCACCCTCAAAAGGATTGTCCATGTATTCCGGCGTTCGATGGAGTCCGAGGATTGCATTCAATTGTTCAACGATCTGGTTGAAAGACGTCGTCGTGCCCGAGCCACAATTCACGACACAGCTTTCGTTTGCCTGGGAAGCAAGAATGTTTGCAGTTACCACATCTTTGACATAGATGTAGTCCCTTTTTTGCTCCCCATGCTTGAAAAGCCTTGGATTGCCTTTCAGCATTTGTTGAGCAAACTGATAAATCATGGTGGCTCTCGTTCCCTTGTGATTTTCTCCCGGCCCAAAAATATTGCAATACCGAAGCCCGACAATGGTGATGTCCGGGTGTTTGGCGGCCAGCGCCATGGCGTAGTCGTCCAGAAGCTTCTTCGACATCGCATACGGCGTTTGAGGGTCGGTCGGGTCGCTCTCCTTGTGAGGCGCCGGGTTGTTGCCATAAACGGCCGCCGACGAGGCGTAAACAATCCTTTTGCATCCGTTGTTGATCGCATAATCAAACAACGCCTTCGATGCCTCGAGATTGGCCCGCATGATCTCTCTTTCATCCTTGACCCGGGTGCCGTTGATGGCCGCCTGGTGAAAAAGAACATCGACTTTGCCGATTTCATCCCAATCGATGCCGAGAATTCCGGGGTACAGGCATTTCCCCTTGAATTCAGGCATGACCTGTTCCGATTCATGGCCGGTGATGGTGACCTCGAAGCCCCGACTCTGGAGCGCCAACGTCAAATTGGAACCCACCAGCCCGGTCCCTCCTGTTACTAGACACCTCATGAAATATGGCCTGTATTCTTCGTCAATGGTTTGCGTGGAGTGTAGAGCAAGAGGGCAAGTGCTGGCATTGCGGGCCCCGGTGCATTACCTCGCCTTCAGCATCCTCGACATTGTGCGCTTCGAACTCTACCGGAGAAACGTCGTCAGCCTCACGCTGTGCCAGGGCGGGGCGGCTGATGTGTGGTCGCCGGATGACAGCGGGGCGATGTCGACGAGCGCCGAAGCCGCGTGGTAGGGCCGGTTTCAACCGGCCGTCGGTCCTCGTTCGGTCATCGGCCTTTCGACGGATCGTTGGCCGGGTCTCGCCCCGGCGGGCGAGTCACTTCTTTGTCACGCGACAAAGAAGTAACCCAGAAAACGCGCCCCACTGTACCGCCGGCTGCGCCGGTCCCCTCTCTGCGCCCCCGCCCGGCGGGTCGTGTCGCAAACTCGCCCTGCGGGCTCAAACAGCGACACGACAATTCCCGCCGGTCGCGGGCTCCGTTCGGCGGTACAGAAGGGGAAGGGCGCGTGGGCTCGGCGTCGCCATCGCCCGGGTGGTGTGGTGCCGCCTCGTTGGGCGCAATAGCCGAAGGGCATTGCGCCAATTCAACGGTTGAGCGGTGCAATACGGCTGCGTCTATTGCCTCAACGCGTGTTCCAGGGGCGCGGGTTGGGCATCGCTATTTCTCGGCGGGCATCTCCGTGGTGACCTGCGAGTACCGATACCAGAGGTTTTCAACACGGTAGTTCGAGCCCAGCATGAAGCGCGTGACGGTGACATCGTCGCTACGCCAGTTAACCACCAATGAGCCATCAATGGATCTAAGCAGATTCACATTGGTCCCACCCCCTCCGACCAACAGGATCGACACGCGGACATGGGCGTGAGGCTCATTGAAGAACCTCAGTGTCGGCTCGTAGTACCGCATATGACAGCTGTAGAGGTCGTCAATCCGATCCTCGGACAACGTAAAGCGATACCGCCTGAAGCTCAATGGAGTGCGGCGACCGACGGAGTCAATGAAGGTAAACGTTATCGAATCGGGTGCTTGCTTGATGGACACCCACGCCGACGTCTCCGGAATCGTCGGCCACGTTCGCTTCCACGCCGCAGGGCCAGTCGGACTCGTTGAGCGCGCCATTGCTGTAAAGATCTCAGCCAAGGATGGCGGGTCACCTACCCAGGGCTCCCGCAGCTACCCACATGTCGTTGACACCCCAAGAATGTCGTTGACGATCATGCGTTTACCACGCCCCTGTTCACGGCGCCCCGATTTGTGTAGTTTCCTGTCTTTTTGGACGGGTAATGGAAGCGGACAAATTGATGGCTCTGGTCGAGGTGTTCGAAGGACTCGAGGACTGGCGCAACGCGCAGCAGACGCGTCACCGGCTGGACGAACTGCTTACCGTGGCGGTGTGCGCGGTGCTCAGCGGCGCCGA
>NZ_JAEKFT010000074.1 GCF_018524365.1 Denitromonas iodatirespirans | reverse complement strand
AAACCGCCCCGGTCGGGGCGGATCAGCGAGAGATATTTGCAGGGGAAGAATCGAGCGGCATCGCCCGAGGACCGGGCTCGTCCAACAAACGGTTCAGATCGTGGATCGCTTCGCGATCACGATCTAACCTTAATCGTTCTGTGCCCTCTATTTTGCGCTGTTCCTGAACCGGAAATAGGCAGACCACGCTGAGTCCTCCTGTTGAGAGATTTCAATGGGAAATGGCGACTGTCCAGACAGCGCGGAATTTAGGACCTTCATGGTTTCCTCTTGATCGCGGGAGTACCATTGCCACTCCTTGACACCGTTGCATGTGACCGCGACTGTCAGGAAAGCTATGCGTTTGGTCTCCAGGGAGTCGAGCAGTTCTTCCAGGAGAACCATTCGGTTATTGTCCGCGTTGGATGGCATGCCGCCCTCGTTCGCAGGCTCATACTTCCATGCGATTGCCATCAGGTGCGGGTACTGCTTGATATCGACACCCCGCGGGATGTCCGACCGAAAACGGACGATCATGGGCTTGCCGTTATCATCACCAGTGGCAACGGTCCACTGATCTTCGGCAATGGGCTTGCCGCAGCCGAATAACCCGAGGATGGACGTGAGCAGTGACATCAACAAGATCCTCTTCATTCATCACTCCACAGAACGCCTCAAACACCGGATTGGTGAAGATGGCGGTTTTTTTGCGTTTTTTGCAAAAAAAGTGACAGCTTTACCAAATCCGAGTGATTTGACTTGTTAGAATTTTTATTCATTATTTTGCCCGAAAGTTAGACGGTTACCATCAGGGTCTAAAATTGAAAATTCTTTCATTCCCCAAGTTTGGGTGACTGGTTCCATTGTAATGCCAGCCTTTTCTTGTATTTTAAGGCCTGATTTAACAAATTTATTATAAATTTTGTTAAGGTCTTTTACTCTAATGTAAATTACATTGCCAAAAACACCATCTCCTGAGTGTTCTGACAGATGCACAAAACTGCCGTCCCTTTCTAAGAAAGCATACATAGACATAAATGATTGTGGATCTGGGTCAGGCGCACGAATTATTTTAAAATCTAGTGTTTCAGTGTAAAAGCTGCATGAGACTTTGATATTGCTACATTTAATAAATGGCTCTATTGACATAAACGATTCCAGATTTATTTTATTCTAACGTTTGGTTAAGGGGCGGGCTTTAGCCCGTCCCAGTGAGCGAAGCGAACGATTTGAACCAATTGTTATATCTTATGCGGTATTGCATAGAGGGTAGCACTTGTTTTTTTGATAGAACTCCCAAATCACAAGGCGCTCAACAAGCTTAATGAACGCTTTTCTCTCTATTTCAGGAACGTCATAGCTCACTGAGATGGCAGATACATATAAGTTTTCTGGAGTGAAATTAGCAATTTCATTATTTAGTATTTTTCTTGAGTAACTCCAACCTCCGCTGTGACCTATTTCTTGGGAAAAGGCAGAGCGGCTAAAATTATAAAGTCGCTTGGTGATTTTCTGCCCGGTAGTTTCTCCCACATATATGATTTTGGGGGATGTAACCACGGGTGTTCCTTTCGGGCGCTTATCGAAGTGAGCTAGCAAATATACGCCAGGAAATTTTGCTACCTCATTGCAACGAAATTCATCAAATTTTTGCCACTCAGAAAATTCGGGAATCTCCATGGTGCCTCAGTAAATATAACGCTTTTGTCAGCCGCGTTTTGGTTGTAGTGGATTTTTGTGCAAAGATGGCCGAAGGCCATGCACAAAAAGGAGCGAAGACCAAAACGTCGGCTGGACAAACTTGTTAGCGCTACGGCTATGCCTAGTAAATGCTTGCATATGCGCCCCAAATAGAAAAGAACATTGCGCCTATACCAACGATGAAGAGAAAACAAGCCAACCAGAATAGAAACCACGTAATTCGTCCGTAAGCATCAGGCCCCAACCAGAATATAGTTAGAGGTCGCGAGTAATCTGGCTTTTGATCTTTTCTCACTTTCCGTGCCGTAAGTCGAAAATCAAGGAGCCTAGATATTACAACCATACAGCTAAACAATGAGGCGAGGACTAGTAGGGGGAAAGACAAAGAAAACAAAGATTTAGACACGCAAAGCTGAATAAACTTTTCGTTTTGCAGCAATGAAAGACCCACTGCCAGCGACGAAACCGAAAGGCCAGAAATTAAGGCAACCGCTACTGAAAGCTGAGAAATCGCCAGTCCTTGCCACCGATTGTAAGGATTATCTGCCATATATTTCCTTCACGCTAACGCAAAGTGCAGCCGCATTTTGGCTGGTGTGGAGTTTTGTGTAAACTGGCGAAGCCAGACACAAAACGGAGCACCGGACAAAATGTCGGCTGGCACGCATTGTTACGCTAGCGACTGTAGGTGCTCAACAAACGCACGCTGCGGAGCGGAAGCGTAGCCTTACCATTTAAACGGGATAGTTTGGCAGAGATTTGAACCCAAACCAACCCACAATTTTACCTACTGGAACTGACCCCAGGGCAATTGCATCCAACCATCATATCGGCAGAATCTGTAACACCCGCATGCGCTCATCGTCGTCCCAGCCGGCGCACTTTCGCCGCAGCCTGACGCTGCGCTTTGGATGTGTCGTGTCGAGCTTG
>NZ_JAEKFT010000073.1 GCF_018524365.1 Denitromonas iodatirespirans | reverse complement strand
GACAACACCAACGCCGCGGTCAATGCCCTGAATGACGGTGAGACGCTTACCGACAGCTACACCTACACGCTCACCGACGGCGACGGCACCAGCACCACCGCCACGCTGACCATCACCATCAACGGCCACACCGACGGCACGCCGACCATCGACATCCCCGACAGCAACGTCCCGGGCCAGGCCGATGGCGATCGCACCGTGGCCGAGACCGACGGCCCGATGCCCGGCGCCTTCACCATCGGCGCCCCGGCCGGGCTGCAAAGCCTCACGGTCGGCGGCACCGTGGTCAGCGAAGCCGAACTGGGTGCCCTCGGCACCACCCCGGTCAGCATCAACACCGGCGAGGGCACCCTGGTCCTGACCGGCTACGACGCCGCCACCGGCGCGGTCAGCTACACCTACGACCCGAACGTGCAAAGCAGCAACGCCCCGGTGCTCGACGCCATCGCCGTGGTGGTGACCGATGACCTCGGCATCGCCGCCACCGGCAGCCTCGACATCCAGATCACCGACTCCGTGCCGGTGGCGATCAATGACACCAACGTGATCGCCGAGGATGCGGCCAGCACCGTGTCCGGCTCCGTGCTCACCAACGACACCGTCGGCGCCGACACCAACGCCACCCCGATCACCGCCGCGAGCCCGACGCTCACCTACGGCGCCTTGGTGCTCAACAGCGACGGCAGCTACACCTACACGCTCGACAACACCAACGCCGCGGTCAACGCCCTGAACGACGGCGAAACCCTCACCGACAGCTACACCTACACGCTCACCGACGGCGACGGCACCAGCACCACCGCCACGCTGACCATCACCATCAACGGCCACACCGACGGCACGCCGACCATCGACATCCCCGACAGCAACGTCCCGGGCCAGGCCGATGGCGACCGCACCGTGGCCGAGACCGACGGCCCGATGCCCGGCGCCTTCACCATCGGCGCCCCGGCCGGGCTGCAAAGCCTCACGGTCGGCGGCTCCGTGGTCAGCGAAGCCGAACTGGGTGCCCTCGGCACCACCCCGGTCAGCATCAACACCGGCGAGGGCACGCTCGTGCTCACCGGCTTCAACCCGGCCACCGGCGCGGTCAGCTACACCTACGACCCGAACGTGCAAAGCAGCAACGCCCCGGTGCTCGACGCCATCGCCGTGGTCGTCACCGATGACCTGGGCATCGCCGCCACCGGCAGCCTCGACATCCAGATCACCGACTCCGTGCCGGTGGCGATCAACGACACCAACGTGATCGCCGAAGACGGCGTCAACACCGTGTCCGGCTCCGTGCTCACCAACGACACCGTCGGTGCCGACACCAACGCCACCCCGGTCACCGCCGCGACCCCGACGCTCACCTACGGCAGCCTCGTCCTGAATGCCGACGGCAGCTACACCTACACGCTGGACAACACCAATGCCGCGGTCAATGCCCTGAATGACGGTGAGACGCTTACCGACAGCTACACCTACACGCTCACCGACGGCGACGGCACCAGCACCACCGCCACGCTGACCATCACCATCAACGGCCACACCGACGGCACGCCGACCATCGACATCCCCGACAGCAACGTCCCGGGCCAGGCCGATGGCGATCGCACCGTGGCCGAGACCGACGGCCCGATGCCCGGCGCCTTCACCATCGGCGCCCCGGCCGGGCTGCAAAGCCTCACGGTCGGCGGCACCGTGGTCAGCGAAGCCGAACTGGGTGCCCTCGGCACCACCCCGGTCAGCATCAACACCGGCGAGGGCACCCTGGTCCTGACCGGCTACGACGCCGCCACCGGCGCGGTCAGCTACACCTACGACCCGAACGTGCAAAGCAGCAACGCCCCGGTGCTCGACGCCATCGCCGTGGTCGTCACCGACGACCTGGGCATTGCCGCCACCGGCAGCCTCGACATCCAGATCACCGACTCCGTGCCGGTGGCCGTGGGTGACACCAACGTGATCGCCGAAGACGGTGTCAACACCGTGTCCGGCTCTGTGCTCACCAACGACACCGTCGGTGCCGACACCAACGCCACCCCGATCACCGCCGCGACCCCGACGCTCACCTACGGCAGCCTCGTCCTGAATGCCGACGGCAGCTACACCTACACCCTCGACAACACCAACGCCGCGGTCAATGCCCTGAATGACGGTGAGACGCTTACCGACAGCTACACCTACACGCTCACCGACGGCGACGGCACCAGCACCACCGCCACGCTGACCATCACCATCAACGGCCACACCGACGGCACGCCGACCATCGACATCCCCGACAGCAACGTCCCGGGCCAGGCCGATGGCGATCGCACCGTGGCCGAGACCGACGGCCCGATGCCCGGCGCCTTCACCATCGGCGCCCCGGCCGGGCTGCAAAGCCTCACGGTCGGCGGCACCGTGGTCAGCGAAGCCGAACTGGGCAACCTGGGCACCACCCCGGTCAGCATCGACACCGGCGAGGGCACCCTGGTCCTGACCGGCTACGACGCCGCCACCGGCGCGGTCAGCTACACCTACGACCCGAACGTGCAAAGCAGCAACGCCCCGGTGCTCGACGCCATCGCCGTGGTCGTCACCGACGACCTGGGCATTGCCGCCACCGGCAGCCTCGACATCCAGATCACCGACTCCGTGCCGGTGGCGATCAATGACACCAACGTGATCGCCGAGGATGCGGCCAACACCGTCAGCGGAAGTGTGCTCACCAACGACACCGTCGGTGCCGACACCAACGCCACCCCGATCACCGCCGCGACCCCGACGCTCACCTACGGCAGCCTGGTGCTCAATGCCGACGGCAGCTACACCTACACGCTGGACAACACCA
>NZ_JAEKFT010000072.1 GCF_018524365.1 Denitromonas iodatirespirans | reverse complement strand
GCCAGATCGTCCTCAAAGCCGGCCAAAGCTCGGTGACGCTCTCAGGCGCGGATATCACCTTCGCCTGCCCGGGCAAGTTCTCCGTCAAGGGTGGGGGGAATGCGTTTGAGGGGCCGGGACGGGGGGCGGTGTCACAACAAACGCTACCTGATTCACGAGTCAGGCTATTTGATGAAGGATTTGTGCTGGTCGACGAACTGACGGGTAATCCGTTGGCAGGCAGGCACTACCGCATCCGCCGCCAAGGCGGGGAATGGGAGTACGGCACAACCGACGACAAAGGCAAAACGCACATTGCCTTGGCCGCGGACACAGAAACCCTCGATATCGAGATTGACGCATGAGCAGCGAGATTGCCGAGCAACCGGTCGGCCCGGTCATCAAGGCCAGCTCTGTCCTGAGCCCTGTATCCAATACCCAGAGAAAAGTCGTCCGAATTCGGGACAGCCAAAAGGTGGACCGTCCGGTCACGGAGAAGCACGTCGCCCTGTTGCCGGTGCGCTATGCGATTACCCCGCGTAGCGACGGTCCGGCCTACGCGTATGATGCGGGGACGTTGAAACGGGACCTGCCAAAGGCAGACACCGCCCGCTATGTGCTGCGCGCACTGCGTCCGGGCTTCGTCTACTTGTACGTGGACAGCAAACTATTGTGTTTTGAAGTCACGTCGGGCGGGAATCTGCGCGAAGGGCGCAACAATCCGGCGGGAGTCGAAGTGCTGGTCGAGTACGCTGCCTTGCTGCTGCCGACCCGGTATGGTGACGCATCACTCGCCTATTCGGAACACGAGTGGACGGCCAAGCAGCGCCAGCGCGTTGAAACCAACGAAGGCAACGCTCGCACCCACACGATGCAATCCTTTGCATTGGCCGCCCCCACCCAAGATGCATGCCTGCTATCGGAGTTGGAAGCGCAGGTCGAGGAATACGCCGGCCGGGCCGGCGAGTACATGTGGAGCGATACGCCCGGCGCGACGAAGAACGCCGATCTCTACGAACGCTTGCCCACCCTGGCTGAGGACGGCCAGCACATCGTTGCACTGGCCGACCCCATTGGCGTCAGCCATGACTATGCGGCTCTTGTTGAACAGGCGCTGGGTGAAATCAAGCAATTCGTCAGCGACCCAGACGACGCCTCCGGCAATGAGGCCGATGCTGACGACAAGGCCGCCGTACGCAAGAACCCGCCACCCATCCCCTTGTTGGTCAAACCTCCCGAGCCCGATCCGGTACAAGCCAGCTCCGACGCGGGTCCCCGTGCCCGCTATCGCAAGAAGCTGGTGGCCGAGACCATTGGCCGGCTCTACGAGCGACACGTC
This sequence comes from Denitromonas iodatirespirans, assembly GCF_018524365.1. Taxonomy (GTDB): domain Bacteria; phylum Pseudomonadota; class Gammaproteobacteria; order Burkholderiales; family Rhodocyclaceae; genus Nitrogeniibacter; species Nitrogeniibacter iodatirespirans. The sequence goes on along the minus strand of NZ_JAEKFT010000072.1, from coordinate 1,526 downwards.
AAACAGGGTGCCGACCCGGATCGTCTGGCAAAACTACGCCTCGAGTATTGGCGCAAAGAGCCGGCAAACCGGGGCAAACCCGAACCGACGCTGGCCGAACTCAAACGAGACGTCATCACCAGCCCTTCCGTCGCACCCGGCGCGGATCGGCTCATCAAGCACATCGATGAAAACGCGCGCCGTCAATTCCTCGCCGACTACGACGCTGAACTGAAGAAACTGAGCGACGTTCTGGAAAAGCTGCGTCTCGACCGCCTCGTGTGGCTGAGTAGCTGGCGCACCCGCGGCAATCCGCATTCGCTCCATACTGCTTGGCGCACCTTCGACACCGACAACCTGCTCGACTGGATCAAGCTGGAAGTGAGCTTCGCCCGCAGCATCGCCGCGCTGGGCATGAGCCCCACCGGCGGGCCGCAAGAGACCGAAAGCGCCCAAAACCAGGAGCTTGAACTGATTGGCCAGTGGCTCGCCGCCAGTCTCGACGACAGTCCCCTCTACCGAGCATTGGCCGGCCATCCGCCGCTGCGCGAAGCGGCCGCCAATCTCAAGCTGCCCGATCCGTTCGACACCGCCGCCGACCGCAGCGGCGCCACGCTCGACGGCATTGCCAACATCATCGACGACCTGCACCGCAGCTTCCCCTACACCTTGGGCACCGAAGAAATCGTGCACAGCATGACGGTGTACCTGCTCGCCAAGCCCAACGCATGGCGCGGCGCGGTTGCTGACAACATCGACAGTCTGCTCGCCCGGTTGGCCGGCAACGGAGATGCGGCCACCGCGGTACGCGCCCTCATGGCCCGCTACGGGAACCTCGTGACCACCACCCGCCGAACCCTGAGCGAATACTCGCGCCTGTTCGTCGAGGCGGCAGGCAACCCGCCGGGGCTGACGCACACCATGGATCAACTGGCGAAAACTGGCAATCTGCGCACGGATGGCTACACCACCTTCGAAGTGCAGGAAACCACTACCACCCGACACGCCATTCTCGGCAGGGGGCAACCCAATCCCTTCCGGGGCTGGGGGACGGTGGGCATCTCGGCGCTGGCGGGGATGCTGTACCTGGTGAATCTGAGGATGGCGGTGGAGCAGTTGTCAGAAGGTCAAGACTTCGAGTCCTTCTCGAACTTTGGTTCTGCCGTTGCTGCGATTGGCAGTGGGGTCAACGCCGGTTTGATGGCGTTTCAGGTTGCCACGCCACGCCCGCTCGAACACCTCTACCGCAGATCATCCTTTGTTCGTGCACTCGGCGGCGTCAAGGCACTACGCCTGTTTGGCTACGCCGGGGCGTTCCTGACCGGGGCAACCCTCGGCATTCAGAGCGGCAAGCTCATCGGTAGCGGCGATACCGACGCTGGGCTCTGGTACGCCAGCTCGGCCTTGAGCGCCACGGTCGGCGGCTCAGCCCTGACCTACGCCAGCGGCGCACTGGCAGCCGGCACCGGCACCCTGCTGCTCACGCCGGTGGGCTGGCTCATCGTCGGCGTGGTACTGGTCGGTGGCAGTATCTACTTGGGCTTTGT
>NZ_JAEKFT010000071.1 GCF_018524365.1 Denitromonas iodatirespirans | reverse complement strand
GCCAGATCGTCCTCAAAGCCGGCCAAAGCTCGGTGACGCTCTCAGGCGCGGATATCACCTTCGCCTGCCCGGGCAAGTTCTCCGTCAAGGGTGGGGGGAATGCGTTTGAGGGGCCGGGACGGGGGGCAGCCGAACTTCCCGTCATGCCTTCGGGCACTGTCAATGTTCCGACATGGATCGCGATCAAACACCTTGACGCGGAAGGTCTTCCGTTCGAAGACCAAGCCTACAAGCTCTTTTTCGAGGGCAATCAGATCATCAGTGGTCGACTCGACGCACACGGATTCGCACGCCATGACGACGTGCCCGACAAGGCGCTGCGCGTGGAGTATGAGCAGCGCGAACCGCTTGGCGAAAAACCTTGGACCTCCCTCCAAGACATGATTGCCGCCGTAAAGCAACGTCTGGGTTGAGGGCCGAACGATGTGGGATGAACTCGAAAACGCCCTCGCTTGGTACGCCGCTGCGCCTAATCGCTGGCTTCAGAACGCTAGGCAGGATCTCTCGGCCGCCGCCGAGTGGATATGGGTGGTGCTCCAAGGCGACTTCGCTGAGGAACAAACCACCGCACAACTGGCGACCGGCATGGTGATCTCCATGGTCCCCTTCGTCGATCAGCTCTGCGACGTGCGCGATGTGGTGGCCAACTGCAAGAACATCAGCGAGGACAGCGACAACAAACTGCACTGGTTCGCTCTCGCCATCACCCTGGTAGGTTTGATCCCGGTGCTCGGCTCGCTGGCCAAGGGCTGCCTGAAGATCGTGTTCAATGGCGCCCGCAAGGCGGTCACGAGCGGGGCAGTCAAGGCGCTGGATGGCGCGGTGTGGGCAGCGACTCGGCCGTTCATCGAAGCGGGCATCGTCAAGCTCAACCAACACCTGGCCAACCCGGCGGTGCGCAGGACGCTCGCGATCCTTAAGATCGACAATGTTTTCAAATATCTCGCCGGCAAGACACGTGTATTGAAAGACGCCACCAGCGCGAGCGCTCTGGTCAAGGCCTTCGACACGATCATCGACGTCCTCAAACAACTGGCCGAGTTGATGGACCGCTGGGGCACGGCCGCGCTGCAAACCCGCGTGGGGCAGCTACTGACCAAGGTGCAGGCGGTACGGGACAAGGCCCATACCAAACTCACCGAGGTCGTTAAACCCCTGCAGGACATGCTCGAACGCATCGCACGACGGCTGGAAGTCGAAGCGGACATGACCTACCGGGCGAGCACCAATGCGCTCAATCCGCACGCTTTCAAACGGCCTCAACTTGAAGCAGAGATCGCGGCGTTGAAGGCGGAGACGCCGCCGTGGGTGAAGGTTCGGCGCACCGCACCCAAGCGCGCAAAAAGGACTTGCCCGCCTATTCCAGAGGGCTACCCAGACATCAGTAAAGCGAGTCAGAGTCCCGTTCTCGTAAACAAATTCGATACCTTCCACACGCTCGAACCGGCAGAGATACCACCCGGCACGGTACTCTACCGCGTGATCGACCCCAATTCGGCCGACAACAGCATCTGCTGGATGCGCAAGGAAGAATTCGACCAGCTTCGCAGCAAGGACGACTGGCGCGACCGTTTCGCCGTGTGGGCCAACTGGAACAGCAACGGCGAGTTCGTCACCTACACCGTACCGCCGGGCAAGCCACTGAAGGTCTGGGAAGGCGAAACAGCCTCCCAGGTGCTCAAGGACCGCGACGGCAATCTGATCAAGGCCGACGACAAGGGCAATCATTTCTGGACGGCCGGCGGCGGCAAACAGATCGTGCTCGATCCGGGCGACCTGGACAAGTCCCACCTGGGCTCGCGCCAGCCCACCGAGTGGGGCTACGACAGCTTCGGAGAAGGACTCGATCTGGTCGGCGTGCCGACCCTCACCAACAACTGGTACGAGAAGAAATAGTTATGCCCAATCCGCTGATCCCGCAGGAAATCTACCTGCTCGAACGTTACAGCAGCGCGGAATACTTCAAGCTGCTTCGGGACGCCTTTGCCGCCACGGTGCAGGCGGCCGAAGATGGCCTCGCGGAAGTCATGCGCACCCTGCCGCCAGACTACCGGCGCCGCCCGCGCTGGCAGCAGCCGGACATCACCTGGGGAACGGTGGTGCTGCCGAACTTTCGCGACACCTTGCAGATGGTGGAGGAAGCCTATCTCGCTTTGCTGAGTGGCGAGTGCTCGGCCATTGGAATCGCGGGTAACGTCAATACGGCGTTTGCTGGACAGGGGCGAGACTACCCATGTGACTGGATGCCTGAGCCGTTCTTATCGCGTTTTATCGAGGGGTACCGAAAGGCGAGTACATATGCCTCAAACATTGCATTCACAGATCAAATTGGCTGGGTCTGGGGAGATCTGACGACGCGATACAGCGAAAGTGATTTCGGCCCGCTCGCCCCCCCCCCCACGTGGCCGGTCTACCGCCTCAACCCCAAGGTTCGAGTCGCCACCGATGAAGAGATCCAGGTCACTGGCGTCTATCTGCCCGATGCCGACGAGGCCAGCGCCCAGTTCTTTTGTACCGGCACCTATGCCACGGACGCATCGACCGGATACGATCCCAAGACGACTCAGAACATCAACGACGTCGATACCGTCTGGACCCTGGTCGAACGCGTCGCCGACAGCGGTGGCGGCTCCGGATGCGGCCCACAGGGCAACACCGACGCACCCAAAGGCCGCCCCAACGTCCCCGCCAACCAGCCCTGCCCGGAATCCGGCTGGTGGTTCACCCCGGCCAAACCCGACAGCCGCCGATACTTCAAACAGGGCGAGACCATGCCATCCGTGGGCGGCGACTACGGCCAGACCTTCTGGCAATGGTCGCCGGACCAGTCGGCGCCGAAGCTGTAGGGCGGGATTCATCCCGCCAACATCCGCCCAGGCCGGATGAATCCGGCCCTACCCGCGTCATCGACCCCAATTCGGCCGACAACAGCATCCGCGGCTCAGCCCTGACCTACGCCAGCGGCGCACTGGCAGCCGGCACCGGCACCCTGCTGCTCACGCCGGTGGGCTGGCTCATCGTCGGCGTGGTACTGGTCGGTGGCAGTATCTACTTGGGCTTTGT
>NZ_JAEKFT010000070.1 GCF_018524365.1 Denitromonas iodatirespirans | reverse complement strand
CGGACCGCGTGCTCGGGATGTTCATCAACACCTTGCCGGTGCGCCTGCGCATCGACGAGCGCGGGGTCGAAGCGGCGCTTCGCCAGACGCACGAAACACTGGCCCGTCTGCTCCATCACGAGCATGCGCCACTGGCACTGGCCCAGCGCTGCAGCGGGGTCGATGCCCAGGCGCCGTTGTTTACCTCCTTGTTCAACTACCGTTACACAGCGCAGCCGGACGAACAGGAAGGGCGGCTCGCGCAAGAAGAAGCACCCGAGGATCGGATCGAGGAGCTGCTCAGCCACGAGCGCACCAACTACCCGCTGACCCTCGCCGTCGACGATCTGGGGGCGGACTTCATGCTCACTGCCCAGATGGCCGAGCCGATCGATCCGCAACGCATGTGCGAGATGATGGCGCGCGCGCTCGACGCCCTGATGCGCCTGCTTGAGACAAACCCGCAGGCAGGCTTCGATCAGATCGACGTACTACCGCTCAGCGAACGGCATCGTCTCCTGAACGAATGGAACTGCCCGGCGCAGCCGATGAGCGATGGCGACCTGCTCGCGCGCTTCGAGGCGCACGCAGCGCAAAACCCGGCGCGTGTGGCGGTGTCGGAGGCGAACGGCGTCTCGCTGAACTACGGCGAACTGAACGCCCAGGCCAACCAACTGGCCCACCACCTGATCGCGTACGGCGTCGGCCCGGACACGCGGGTCGCCCTGTGTGTGGGGCGCAACGCACAGCTGCTGGTGAGCCTGCTCGCCACGCTCAAGGCCGGCGGCGCCTACGTGCCGCTCGACCCGGCCTACCCGAGCGAGCGTCTGGCCTGGATGCTCGAAGACAGCGCCCCGACAGTCATCGTCCACGACGGCGCCGGCGCCCAAGTGCTCGACGGCCTGGCACTGCCCGAGGTCCCGATGCTCGATCTGCGCCATCGGCTCGCCTGGGCCCAGTGCAGCGAACAGAACCCGGCCCGCCAGCACGCGCCCGACGCACTCGCCTACCTCATCTACACCTCCGGCTCGACCGGCATCCCCAAAGGCACCGCCGTCGAGCGCGGCGGCGTGCTCAACCTGCTCAAGTGGTACCTGGAAGATGGCGGACTCAGCGCCGAAGACAAGGTGTTGGTGCTCAGCTCGCACAACTTCGACCTCACCCAGAAGAACCTGCTCGGCCCGTTGCTGGTCGGTGGCAGCGTGCATCTGGCCGCCGAGCCATTCGACCCGATCGCCATCCTGGCGCAAATCGAAAGCGCACAGATCAGCTGGATGAACCTGGCCCCCAGTGCCTTCCATGCGCTGATCGACGCGGACCATGAAGGCAAACTCAGCCAATTGCGTCGGGTCTATCTGGGCGGCGAGCCGATCCAGTTGGGCAAGCTCAAGGAAATCGCCGCGCCGCGACCGGTGTTCGTGAACAGCTACGGGCCGACCGAATGCAGCGACGTGGTGCTGTGGCACGAACTGGATACAGACCTCAAGGCGACTCCGGACAGCGTCCCGTTGGGCCGTCCGGTGCGCAACACGCGCATCTATCTACTCGACGATCACAATCAGCTCGTCCCACAAGGGGTGATCGGTGAGATCTGCATCGGTGGGGTAGGCGTCGCGCGCGGCTACCTCAACCAAGCCGAACTCACCGCCGAGCGCTTCCTGGCTGACCCCTTCGTCGAAGGCGGGCGCATGTACAAGAGCGGCGACCTGGGCCGGTGGCTGCCCGACGGCACCATCGAATACCTGGGCCGCAACGACTTCCAGGTCAAGATCCGCGGCTTTCGGATCGAATTGGGCGAGATCGAAGCGAAGCTTGCGCAACACGAAAAGATCAGCGAAGCGGTCGTGATCGCCCGCGAGCAGGACGGCACCAAGCAACTGATCGCCTACACCACGGGAGAGGGCGAACTCGAGGCCGAAGCGATCAGAAGCTTCGCCCAACAGCGACTGCCCGGCTACATGGTACCCAGCGCCTACGTACGCCTGGACGCCTTCCCGCTGACCCCCAACGGCAAACTCGACCGCAAGGCGCTGCCGGCACCGGACGAGGCGGCCTATGTCAAGCGCGCCTATGAAGCGCCGCAAGGCGAGGTCGAAGAGACACTCGCCCAGCTATGGCGCGAGCTGCTCGGCGTCGAACAAGTCGGCCGACAAGACAACTTCTTCGAACTGGGCGGGCACTCGCTCATGGCGGTGCAGCTCGTCTCGCGCATCCGCACCCACTTCGACGTGGCGGTGGACGTCACCGATATTTTCGGAGCCGAAACTCTGGCCGAACTGACGAATGTTGTTTTGAGAACAGGCCTTGATGCCTACGACGCCGCTCAGGTTCAGGAGGCCATCGCGGCGCTCGATGGGTTGTCGGAAGAAGAAATCCAGGCGCTGTTGGAAGCTGAGCTCGAACAGGATTGAACGTGCTCGCTTGCCAGAAAAAGGCAGGCGATCTGAAACTTTTAGGCTGAAAACCCATGGCGAACACCACCTCGAAACGCGATCTCGATTCCAGGGCACTGGAATTGGTATTGGCGCGCATGAAGAAGCAGCAGCCAACAAAGACTGGTGCCGACGCCCTGGCGCCGCTGGTCAGATGTGATCGCAGCGGGTCGCTTCCGCTCTCCCTGTCCCAGCAGCGCTTGTGGTTCATCGACAAGCTCGAACCCGAGGCGAGTCGTGCCTACAACATGGTGGCGGCCTACCGTCTGAGTGGTGATCTGGATGTGGACGTATTGCAGAAGACGTTCAATGAAATTGTGTCGCGGCACGAGAGCTTGCGATGCACCTTCATCGATGAGGGCTCCAACCCGACAGTGTCCATTGCGCCTCCCGAAACGGGCTTCCTGCTGGATCGGCATGACTTGAGCGCGTTGCCGGAAGAGGCGTTGCCGGCGGCGTTGGTTGCGCTGGCCGATGAGGAAGGTGAGCGGCTTTTCGATTTGGGCAAGGGGCCGCTTGTTCGTGGCGTGCTGATTCGAACGGGAGAAACCAGTCATGTGATGTTGTTGATCATGCACCACATCATTTCCGACGGCTGGTCGATGGGGGTTTTCGTTCGGGAATTGAAAGCGCTCTACGAAGCCTTCCTCAATCTGCAGCCGAGCCCATTGCCTCCGCTGCAGATCCAGTATCCCGATTTCGCCGCATGGCAACGGTCCTGGCTTGAGGGGGAGGGACTCCATACGCAGATCGAATTCTGGCGTACGCAGCTGAGTGGTGCGCCCGAGGTGATCAATCTCCCGTTCGACCGTTCGCGGCCAACTGTCCAGACCTTTGCGGGGGGCTTCGTCCCTTTTGAGGTGTCGGAGGAAAAGGCCGTCAAGGTCAGGCAGTTTGCCAAGGCTCATAAAGCCACGGTTTTCATGGCCCTCATGGCGGCCTGGTCTGCCGTGTTGGCACGGATAGGAAATAACGAATCCGTCGTTGTCGGGACTCCTGTGGCAGGGCGGAATCGCCAGGAACTTGAATCCTTGATCGGTTTCTTTGCCAATACCCTGGCATTGCGCTTCGCCAACCCGGGCGACGCAACGATCGAGCGTTTCATCGCAGACATCAAGGAAAGGACGCTGAGCGCATATCGGCATCAAGGTCTGCCGTTCGAGCAGGTGGTCGAGATTGTCAATCCGCCGCGCAGCCTGAGCCACAGCCCAATCTTTCAGGTGATGTTTGCCCTCGACAATACACCGGACGAAGGCGAGCTCGAGCTGCCGGGCCTGAAACTCTCCGAATATCAATTGTCGAGTGTGACCTCCCAAGTCGACATGTCGCTATTGCTGAATGACACCGGCAAGGCCATCTCGGGCAGTCTGGTTTTCAATTCGGATTTGTTCGACAAAAGCAGCGTCGAGCGTATCGCAAACTACCTTGGCACCTTGCTCGATGCCTTGGTCGCTGCGCCTGCTGATGCACATATGGCTCACCTGCCGTTGCTCCCCGCCCCCGAACGCCATCAAGTACTCGTCTCGTGGAACGCGACGGATCGTCCATACCCGCGCGATATGGGCGTGCACACGCTGTTCGAAGCCCAAGCGCTCGCGCAGCCCGAGGCTGTGGCCGTCATCGGAGAGGCACAACAGCTCAGCT
>NZ_JAEKFT010000069.1 GCF_018524365.1 Denitromonas iodatirespirans | reverse complement strand
GGCTGGCCCGTCGAGCCGGAGGTGTAGATCACGTAGGCAAGGTGGCGCGACGTTAGCGACGGGACGAAGGGGTTGCTGTCAGCCTGCTCGGCCCAGTCGGGCGCATCGCCTTCGAGGTCGATGATTCGCACTGCTCCGCTATAACGCGCAGCACCAATGCTCAAGGCAGCTTCTACGGACGCGCCCACTCGCGCTCGAGTCAGCACGACGCTCGGCTTGCTGTCTTCGAGGATGTAGCCGAGCCGCTCGACCGGATAACTGGGATCAAGCGGCACATAAGCACCGCCGGCCTTGAAGATCGCCAGCAAGGCAACCACCATGTCCGCGCTACGATCCATGCACAGACCCACACGCTGTCCCGGCGCAACACCCAGATCGATCAGGTAGTTCGCGAGGCGGTTTGCTCGTGCGTTCAGAGACCGGTAGCTCAACTGAGCCATTCCGTCGGTCACTGCAATGGAGTCAGAGCCTCCGGAAATCCTCTCTTCAAACAGGTGGTGGATACAACGCGTTGCCGGATAGGCCTTTTGCGTCGCATTCCGCGCATAGATTTGATCCTGGAATTCACGCTCGGAAAGTATTGCGAGCCGGCTGAGCGCAGTCTCTCCGGGTGCCGCGATCATGCTTCGCAGCAAGCACAGCCAATGGGCGGTAAAGCGATCGACCGTCTCGCGGTCATAGAGTGCAATCGCATAGTCGATGCCGCCGGCGATCCGGTTGTCAACTGGACCAAGGGTGAGGGTCAGGTCGAACTGGGCGGTTGTGTGCGGCACATCGATGTAACTCAACTGCAGCTCGGGTAGATCCAGGTCGCCTTCCGGCATGTTTTGCCAGGCAAACATGATCTGAAACAGCGGAGGATGGGCGGTGCTGCGTTCAGGCTTGATCACTTCAACCACCTGCTCGAAGGGCAGATCCTGATGTGCCTGGGCGTCCAGCACCTGTCGCTTCGTCTGTGCGAGCAAGGACTCGACGCTCGGCGCGCCGTTCAGGTCGATCCTGAGAGCCAAGGTATTGACGAAGAAGCCGATCAAACGCTCGACCTCGACACGATTCCGGCCGGCCACCGGCGAGCCGATCACAATGTCCGTTTCACCCGACAAACGACCGAGCACGGCAGCCCAACTTGCCAACAGCGTCATGAACACCGTCACGCCATGTTTCTGACTGAAACGGTCGATCTGAGCGCTGAACTCGTGATCCAAACTCAGCGGAATGTAGCCACCGCGATAGTCCTGGCGTGCCGGTCGAGGACGGTCTGTTGGCAGCTCCAACAAGGTCGGCACGCCAGACAGCGTTTTCTTCCAGAAGTTGGCTTGGCGTGCGGATTCGCCTGCCTTGAGCCACTTGCGTTGCCAGAGCGAGTAGTCCGCATACTGAATCGTCATCGGTTCGAGCGGGTCTGGCTGACCGACGGAAAATGCACCATAGAGACGGCTCAACTCATCGAGTAGCAAGCCAATCGACCAACCATCACCGGCAATGTGATGCAAAGTCACCTGGAGGATATGCTCGTCGTCGGACAGCTGTACAAGCAAGACCCGTATCGGCCACTCCGATTCCAGGACAAAGGGACGCTCGTTCACCGACGCACTCAGCTGCTCCAATTGCGTGGCGGCATCGGCTCGCGATCGCAGATCCACGTGCTCGATATCGATGTCGCCTTCGGGGTCGATGATCTGCACCGCCTCGTCGCCAACCACTTGGTACCGCGTGCGAAGCGTCTCATGACGCGCAACGATCCTGCTCAATGCTCGGCGCAAGACATCGATATCCAGCGCCCCGCTCAATAGCACGCCGCCGCCGATGTGGTAGGCCTCGGAGGCGCCGTCCATGCGCGTGAGGAACCACATGCGTTGCTGGGTGAGCGACAGCGGTAGCGGCCGGTTGCGCTCGGCGATGGCGATGGCGCTCAATTGGCTGTGTTCGCCTTGGGCGATGCGCTCGGCCAGGGCCATCAGTTGCGGATGGGCGAACAGCTCGTTGAGGGGGATTTCGACGTCGAGGTGGGTGCGCAGGCGCGAGACGAGCTGCACCGCCATGAGCGAGTGCCCGCCCAGTTCGAAGAAGTTGTCTTGTCGGCCGACTTGTTCGACGCCGAGCAGCTCGCGCCATAGCTGGGCGAGTGTCTCTTCGACCTCGCCTTGCGGCGCTTCATAGGCGCGCTTGACATAGGCCGCCTCGTCCGGTGCCGGCAGCGCCTTGCGGTCGAGTTTGCCGTTGGGGGTCAGCGGGAAGGCGTCCAGGCGTACGTAGGCGCTGGGTACCATGTAGCCGGGCAGTCGCTGTTGGGCGAAGCTTCTGATCGCTTCGGCCTCGAGTTCGCCCTCTCCCGTGGTGTAGGCGATCAGTTGCTTGGTGCCGTCCTGCTCGCGGGCGACGACCACCGCTTCGCTGATCTTTTCGTGTTGCGCAAGCTTCGCTTCGATCTCGCCCAATTCGATCCGAAAGCCGCGGATCTTGACCTGGAAGTCGTTGCGGCCCAGGTATTCGATGGTGCCGTCGGGCAGCCACCGGCCCAGGTCGCCGCTCTTGTACATGCGCCCGCCTTCGACGAAGGGGTCGGCCAGGAAGCGCTCGGCGGTGAGTTCGGCTTGGTTGAGGTAGCCGCGCGCGACCTGAACGCCGCCAATGAACAATTCGCCGGCGACGCCCATGGGCACCGGTTCGCCGTAGGCGTCGAGGATGTACATGCGCGTGTTGGCAATTGGTGCGCCAATGGAGACGCTCTGGCCGGCGTCGCCTGGCTTGCATGCCCAGGCGGTCACGTCGATGGCCGCTTCGGTCGGACCGTACAGATTGTGCAGTTCGACGCCGGGGTAGCGCTGGTGGAAGCGTTTGACCAGGGCGCTCGGCAAGGCTTCACCACTGCACATGACGCGCTTGAGCGCGCAGCCCTCAAGCGCGCTGATGTGTTCGACGAACACTTGCAGCATCGAGGGGACGAAGTGCAGTGTCGTCACTTGCGTGCGACGCATCTGGTCGAGCAGGTAGTGCGGGTCCTTGTGCCCGTCGGGGCGGGCCATCACCAGGGAGGCTCCCGCGAGTAGCGGCCAGAAGAATTCCCACACCGACACGTCGAAGCTGAACGGGGTCTTTTGCAGCACGACGTCGTCGCTGGTCAGCCCGTAGGCTTCTTGCATCCACACCAGGCGGTTGACCACCCCTCGGTGTTCGTTCATGACGCCTTTCGGACGCCCGGTTGAGCCGGAGGTGTAGATCACGTAGGCGAGGTGCCGGTCGTTGAGTCCGAGGCGCTCGCGCTGGGGGTTGTCGGTCGGGTGCTGTTGCCAGGCGTCGGTCTCATCCAGATGGACGAAGGGGGCGGCACACGTTTGGGTGGCGGCGAGTGCGTTGAGCACGTCAGTGCCGGTGGCATCGAGCAGCACCACGGCCGGTTTGCAGTCGTCGAGCATGTCGGAGAGCCGCTCGATCGGGTAGGCAGGGTCGAGCGGGACATAGGCGCCACCGGCCTTGAGAATGGCCATGAGGCTCACGACCATCTCGATACTGCGCTCGAGGCATACGGCGACGCGCTGATCCGGCCCGACGCCCAGCGCGATCAGGTGATGGGCCAGCTGGTTGGCGCGCTCGTTGAGCTCGGCGTAGCTCAGGCGCTGCGCCTCGAAGATCAGCGCGACATCCTCGGGTTGATGGCGCACACGGGCTTCGAACAGTTCGTGGATGCACACGTCGTTCGGGTAGTCGTCGCGGGCGGTGTCGTTGAGCGCTTCGAGCACGTGTTCGCGTTCGATCGCGTCGATGATCCGCAGCTGCCCGACTTGGCTGTCGGCCGGTGCGTCCGCCATCGCTTCGAGCAGGCGCTGCCAGTAACCGATGAAGCGCTCGACCGTGCTCGTATTGAACAGGGCCGTGGCGTATTCGAGCGAGCCGACTATGCCCTCCTGCGTCGGTTGCAGGGTGAGCGTGAGGTCGAATTGGGCGGTGCGATGCTCGGTCTCCAGCGCACTGAGTTCCAGACCGCTCAAGCTCAATTCGCCATCCGGCGTGTTCTGCCAGGCGAGCATGGCCTGGAACAGCGGGGTGTGCGACAGGCTTCTGTCGGGCTTGACGATGTCGACCACTTGTTCGAAGGGCAGGTCCTGGTGCGCCTGGGCCGACACCACGGTGTCCTTGGCCTGCGCCAGCAGCTGC
>NZ_JAEKFT010000007.1 GCF_018524365.1 Denitromonas iodatirespirans | reverse complement strand
CGGGATAGCGCCGTGCCAGCAGGGCCTGGATCTTCTTGGGGCCGAGCACGTCGCCCCCGTCGGTGCGCAGCTCGATGACGGCCTGGCGCACGGCGAAGGGATAGGCGGTGGCGCAGTGATGTGGCCGGCGACTGCGCTCCTCGAGCCCCTCCACGCCATCGCTCCGATAGCGCCCAAGCCATTTGTAGCCGGTCTTGCGGCTGATCCCGTAGCGCGAGCACAGCTCGCCGAAGCTGTAGCGATCACGCAGGTGATCGGCTATGAACAGAACCCGTTGGTCCATCGGTTTGACCTCGTTCCAAGGCATGGGGCTGTCCTCCTGGTTGCTCCCATGCAGGGTAGAAGTTGTTACCCATGTCTTTGAACCGATTTGTTACCGATGAGTGTGAACCGTACAGGGCGTACTTCTTTGCTTACCTTTCTTGCACGAGCAAGAAAGTAAGTCGCCCGCCGGGGCGAGACCCGGCCAACGACCCAGTCAGCCTGGGGAAAACCGCCCGAAAATACCAACCAACCAACCGATCCGCGAACGCGCGCCCCGCCCCTATGGCCAGGCCCGCGCCCCAAACATCATCCGCTTGGCTACAAAGTGCCGCAGCGGCGGCGCGAGGTCGAGCGCCAGCAGACCCAAGCCACGCAGGCCGCGTAGCGGTGGCAGGTCGTTGCTGAAGAGGCGCACCAGGGTGTCGGTGAAGCCGACCGTGCTGGCGCGGTCGAGGCGGCGGTCGCGCAGGTAGGCGGCGAGCACCTGGGCGTCGCCCGGGTCCTTGGCGGACTGGATACGTTGCGCCAGCGCCCAGACGTCACGCAGTGCCAGGTTGAAGCCCTGGCCGGCGACCGGGTGCAGGGTCTGGGCGGCGTTGCCGAGCCATACCTGGCGCTCGGCGACCGGGGTGTGGCGTACGCGCAGTTGCAGCGGAAAGCGTTCGCGCGGGCTGGTGGCGACCAGTTCGACCCGCTGGCCGAAGGCGCGCTGCAACTCGGCGAGGTAGGCGGCGTCGTCGAGTGCCAGCCAGGCGTCGGCTTGTTCGGGGGCGGCGGTGTGCACCACCGCAAAATCGGTGCCGCAGGGCAGCAGGGCGACCGGACCGTTGGGGGTGAAGCGTTCGTAGGCGGTGTGCCCGTGCGGCTCGGCGGGGGTGGCCATGCAGATGACCGCATGCTGGCCGTAGTCGCGCACCCGGATGGCCGGGTCGTCGGCGCGCATGCCGCCTTCGGCGCATACCACCAGTCGGGCGTCGAGGGCTTCGGTGGCGTGGTTGCGGTGCAGCAGCACGCGGCCGTGCAATTCGGTGTCGACTTCGGCCTGGCAGTGGTCGATGACGGGAATGCCGGCGGCGCTGACGGCGTCGTCGAGGGCGGCGGCGAGGTCGCCGGCGCGCACCACATGGCCGAGGCCGTCGATGGCGTAGTCCTGCTCGTCGAGCGTGGTGCGGCCGAAGCCGCCTTGCTGCGAGATGTGGATGTGGCGGATCGCCGTGGTGGGCAGGTGTTCCCACACGCCGAGGCGCTCCAGGGTGAGCCGGGTGCCATGGGCCAGGGCGAGCACGCGCGGGTCCTGACGCGATGCGCCGCGGCCGCGGGCGTCGATGAGGACGACGGAGTGCTTGCCGCCCTGCAGCGCGAGGGCCAGCGCCATGCCGACCGGACCGGCGCCGATGATGGCGATGTCCGGCGTTTTCATGGACGCGCGTCCCGCATCAGCGCTTCGATGTCGTCGATGGTTTTGGGAGTGTTGGCGGTGAGGATGTCGCAGCCGCCGGCGGTGACCAGGGCGTCGTCTTCGATGCGGATGCCGATGTGCCAGAAGGCTTCGGGTATGTCGTCGGCGGGGCGGATGTAGCAGCCGGGCTCGACGGTGAGCGTCATGCCTTCTTGCAGCGGGCGCCAGTCGCCGTTGCGCTTGTAGTCGCCGGCATCGTGGACGTCGAGGCCGAGCCAGTGGCCGGTGCGGTGCATGTAGAAGCGGCGGTAGTCGCCGGATTCGAGCAGGCCGTCGAGCGAGCCCCGGAGCAGGCCGAGGTCGAGCATGCCCTGGACGAGCACGGCGACGGCGCGGTCATGCGGCTCGTTCCAGCCGACGCCGGGGGCGGTGGCGTCGATGGCGGCCTGCTGGGCGGCCAGCACCAGTTGGTAGACATCGCGCTGGGGGCCGCTGAAGCGGCCGTTGACCGGGAAGGTGCGGGTGACGTCGGAGGCGTAGCCGTCGAGTTCGCAGCCGGCGTCGATCAGCAGCAGGTCGCCGTCGGCCATGCGCCGGTCGTTGCTCACGTAGTGCAGCACGCAGGCGTTCGGGCCGCTGGCGACGATCGAGGGGTAGGCGGGCGATTGCGCGCCGCCCTGGCGGAAGGCGTGCAGCAACTCGGCCTCGACCGCGTATTCATGGAGACCCGGCCGGGTGGTCTGCATGGCGCGACGGTGGGCGACATCGGTGATGGCGGCGGCGCGGCGCATGGTCAGCACTTCGTGGCTGTCCTTGATTAGGCGCATCTCGTCGAGCACGGCATGCAGGTCCTGTATGCTGGTCGGCGCGGTGATGCCGGTGCGAACCTGTTCGCGTACCTGGTTGAGCAAGGCGACGAGGCGGGTGTCCCAGGCGGCGTCATGGCCGAGGGCGAAGAACACCGCGGGCTGGTTGGCCAGCAGGGTACCGAGCTGGGCGTCCAGCTCGCCGATGGCGAAGGCGGCGTCGAAGCCGAACTGCTCGGCGGCGGCCTCGGGGCCGTGGCGGAAGCCGTCCCAGATCTCGCGTGCCATGTCCTTGCTGCGGCAGAACAGCAGGCTGCGCGGGTTGTCGTCGGCAATGAGTACCAGCACGGCTTCGGGCTCGGGGAAGCCGCTCAGGTAATGAAAGTAGCTGTCCGGCCGGAAGGGGTAGTGGGTGTCGCGATTGCGGGTCACTTCGGCCGCCGTCGGCACGATGGCGACCCCGCCGCCACGCGTGGCGAGGGTGTCGAGCAGTCGTTGGCGGCGATTGTGAAAGGGCGCGAAGGCTGGGTTCAAGGCGACGTTCCTTTGAGGCGGTGTCGTTATGACTGCGAGTGTGGCGGATTGTTCGGGCACAGCAGGGCGTCCAGTTCGGCCAGGCGTGCCGGGGTGCCGATGTCCATCCACAGGCCGTCGAAGCGTTCGGCGCCGACGCGGCCGGCGGCGATCGCCTGGCGCAGCAGCGGGCCGAGCGGCGCGGGGGCGCCGGCGGTCAATGACTGGAACATATCGGGATGATAGAGCCCAATGCCCGAAAATGTCAGCCGCTCGCCGTCGGCGAGGTGGGCGCGCCCGTGGTGCAGGTGAAAGTCGCCGCCCGGGTGGTGCGGCGGGTTCGGCACCAGCACCAGGTGGGCGAGGTCGCCGGCAGCCAGCGGACGGGTGGCCAGCGCGGCCAGATCGACGTCGCAGAAGATGTCGCCGTTGATGACCAGGAAGGGCGCATCGCCCAGCTGCGGCAGCGCCTGGCGGATGCCGCCGGCGGTCTCCAGCGCGGTGGCTTCGGGCGAATAGCTGATGGGCAGGCCCCAGGCGCTGCCGTCGCCGAGCGCCGTTTCGATCATGGCGCCGAGATGGGCATGGTTGATCACCACCCGGTCGATGCCGGCCGCCGCCAGCCGGCGCAGGTGATGGACGATCAGCGGCACGCCGCCGGCCGCCAGCAAGGGCTTGGGGCAGGTGTCGGTCAGCGGCCGCATGCGCTCGCCGCGCCCGGCGGCCAGGATCATGGCGCGCATGGCGGCGCTCAGAAGGTGTAGCCGACTTGGGTGTCGACCGGGTCGCAACGGTTGAGGATGCGCACCAGCGGGCGCAGCTCGCTGTAGCGCTCGCAGGCCTTGCGCAGATAGTGGGCGACGCGCGGCATGTCGGCGAGGTAGCCGGCCTTGCCGTCGCGATGGCAGAGGCGGGCGAAGATGCCGAGCACCTTGAGATGGCGCTGCACGCCCATCCATTCGAAGTCGCGGTGGAACTCGGCGAAATCCGCGCGCACGGGCAGCCCGACCTGTCGGGCGGCTTCCCAGTAGCGCGCCAGCATGTCGAGCACGAAGGCTTCGTCCCAGTCGATGTAGGCGTCCTTGAACAGCGAGGCGAGGTCGTAGCTGATGGGGCCGTAGACCGCGTCCTGGAAGTCGAGCACGCCGGCGCCGTGGGCAGTGACCATCAGGTTGCGGCTATGGAAGTCGCGATGCACGAAGACCTTCGGCTCGGCCAGATTGACCTCGAGCAGGCGCTCGAACACGGTATCGAGGATCTTGCGCTCGGTGTCGTCGAGGGTGAGGTGCTTGTGGTGCGCCAGGTACCAGTCGGGGAAGAGCTGCATCTCGGCGAGCAGGCGTGCGCGGTCGTAGTCGGGCAGCACGCCGGGCGCGCTGGCCTTCTGGATGCAGATCAACGCGCCGAGGGCGTCGGCATACAGCGCATGCGCGCTGTCGGCGTCGAGCGCATTCAGATAGGTGGTGTCGCCCAGGTCGGTGAGCAGCAGGAAACCCTCGTCGGTGTTGGCATCGAGCACCGTCGGCACCTGCGCGCCGCTGTCGCCGAAGAGCTTGGCGATGCGGATGAAGGGGCCGGTGCCCTCCTTGTCGGGCGGGGCGTCCATGGCGATGAAGGTGGTCGGCTCGCCGTCCACGTGCACCCGGAAGTAGCGCCGGAAGCTGGCGTCGGCCGACGCGGGCGCGAGGTCGATCTGGCGGCCCGGGAAACGGGTGCCGAGCCAGTGCTGAAGTTGCGCGAGTCTTTCCACGGATGCCGTCCGATGTTCGTGTAAAATCGCGAATTTTATCAAAGACCGCAGCCGGAACGCTGTTTGCCGGTGTGCAGCCGATCCGCCGCTTTTCACCCGGAGACACGCATTGCCGCCTGCCAAGCGTTGGACCTTGCGAGCCATCCCCTTGCTGCTGGCCACGTTGCCGGTCGCAGGTAGCGCCGCCGACCTGCCGGCGCTGGTCATTCCCGCCGACCTGCTCGGCACCCCCGCAACCAAGTCGAAGCCGGCGGCCGTTGACGCCAAGCCGCCCATGCGCGGCACGGCCAGCCCGTCCCGCCACGAGGGCACTGAGGCCGTCGGCGATGCCCCTGCGCGCAGGCGCGACCGCGTGTCCGCCAGCCGGCCGGCGCCGGCCGCCGAGGCGACAGCACCGACCGAGCCGACCGGCGTCACCACCGTCGATGCCGACCGTATCGTCGGCCAGCAGGATGTCGAACTGGTGGCCGAAGGCCAGGCGGTGCTCAAGCGCGACCGCTCGGTGCTGACCGCCGACCGCATCGTCTACCGCGAGGCGCTGGACGAGGTCGAGGCCGAGGGCAATGTCACCTTGCGTCGCGGCGAAGACCGCCTGGCCGGCCCGAAAGTGCAGCTGCGCCTGGACGAGCAGACCGGCACGCTGGATTCGCCCACCTACGAGATCCACCGCATCTCGCGCAAGGGCGGCATCTCGCGCCCGATCACCGGTAGCGGCGAGGCCAGCGTGATCCGCTTCGAGGGCGAGAACCAGTACCGTCTCGAAGACGCCACCTGGAGCACCTGCCAGCCGCAGGATCCGGACTGGTACATCAAGGCCGGCGAGCTGGAGCTCGATTACGACCGGGAAATCGGCGTGGCACGCCACAGCACGGTGGTGTTCCAGGATGTGCCGATCTTCTACATGCCGTGGGCCGAGTTCCCGCTGGTGGCGCAGCGCAAGTCCGGCTTTCTGCCGCCGACCTTCGGCACCTCGAACAAGAGCGGCGTGGAGCTGACTGCGCCCTATTACTGGAACATCGCACCCAACTACGATGCCACGCTGGTGCCGCGCTACATCAGCCGTCGCGGCCTGCAACTGGGCGGTCAGTACCGCTACCTCACCGAAACCATGCAGGGCACCACCTCGTTGGAGTGGCTGAGCAGCGACAGCGTGACCGGGCAGTCCAACCGGGCGGCCGGCTCGATCCGCCACCAGCAGAACTTCGGGTACGGCCTGAGCGGCAGCCTCGATTTGAACGGGGTGTCGGACAAGGAATACTTCGAGGACCTCAGTTCGCGCCTGGCGCTGTCGGCGCAAACCAACCTGCTGCGTCAGGGCGTCCTGAGCTACAGCTCCGGCAGTTGGTGGTCGGCCTCGGCATTGGCGCAGAGCTTCCAGACCCTGTCGGGCGAGCGGCCCTACCGGCGCCTGCCGCAGTTCACGCTGGGCGGCAATCGCCTGGTGTGGGGCGGCGGCGAGTTCAACCTAGCGACCGAATATGTGCGCTTCGCCCATCCGGACGCCAACAAACCCGAAGGCTCGCGCATCACGCTCAACCCCAGCGTCCAGTTCCCGCTGGGCACGGCGGCCTATACGCTGACACCGAAGTTCGGGGTGCACTACACCCGCTATGATCTGAGCACCCCGCTGACGGTGGGCGAGGAGAGCATCACCCGCGCCGTGCCGACCTTCTCGCTGGACGGCGCCATGGTCTTCGAGCGGGAGACCGTGTGGGGCGGGCGCGACATGATCCAGACGCTCGAGCCGCGCCTGTACTACGTGAACGTGCCGTATCGCGACCAGTCGGACATCCCCAACTTCGATTCCGGCCTGTTCGACTTCAACTTCGCGCAGATCTTCTCCGAGAACATCTTCAGCGGTGGCGACCGCATCGCCAATGCCAACCAGCTCACCGCGGCGGTTACCTCGCGCATGATCGATGCCGAAACCGGGGTCGAGCGGCTGCGCGCTGCGCTGGGCCAGCGCTTCTACTTCGAAGACCAGCGCGTCACCTTGCCCGGCTTTGCGGCGCGTACCGGTCGGCGCACCGACATCCTGGCCAGCCTGGGCGGGCGCATCGGCAAGATCACCACCCTCGATGCCGGCTGGCAATACAGCCCGGAAGACCGCCAGACCGAGCGCTTCAACGCAGACCTGCGCTTCCAGCCCGCCTTTGCCAAGGTGGTCAACCTCGGGTATCGCTACACCCGCGACGTCCTGCGCGATGTCGACATCGCCGCCCAGTGGCCGCTCGGCGGTCGCTGGTACGGCGTCGCCCGCTACAATCGTTCGCTGCGCGACCATCGGGTCACCGAGGCCCTCGGCGGTCTGGAATACGATGCCGACTGCTGGGTCTTCCGGGTGGTGGTGCATCGTTATGCGACCAATGCGGAAGACGTGACGCAGGCCATCTTCCTGCAACTCGAACTCGACGGCCTGGCCAGCGTCGGATCCAGTCCCCTGGATCTGCTGCGGCGGACGGTGGGCGGTTATGGCACCATCAATCAACCCATGGCAGATCCGGTATTCGGCCGGGAGTGATGCTGCGGCAGCCTCTTATTGCAACAGGAATCCTATGAAAACGGCGCTTCCCCGACTCCTTTCCACGCTGCTCTTCTCCGTGCTGGCGGCCTTGCCGGCAGTGTCGCCAGCCGCGCGCACGGTGCTCGTCGATCGCATCGTCGCGGTGGTCAACAACGATGTCATCACCGAATCCAGCCTGGCCGAGCGCACCGCGCAGATCAAGCGCCAGTTCGGCCGGCAAGGCGGGCAGCTGCCGCCCGACGAGGTGCTGCGCAAGCAGGTGCTCGAGCGCCTGGTGGTCGAGCGGGCGCAACTGCAGCTGGCCGGCGAAACCGGGCTGCGCATCGACGACACCGCGTTGGCCGGCGCGATCGACCGCATCGCCGCCTCCAACAAGCTGAGTGCCGCTCAGTTTCGCGCCGCGCTGGAAAAGGACGGCATCGCCTGGAACGACTTCCGCGAGAACATCCGCCAGGAAATGCTCATCGCCCGCCTGCGCGAGCGCGAAGTCGACGCCCGCGTGGTGGTGACCGACGCCGAGATCGACAACTTCCTGAAAAACGCGCCGGACGCCGCCGACAGTCGCGAATACGACCTGTCGCATATCCTGCTGCGCGCCCCCGAAGGGCCGAGCCCGGAGCAATTGAACGCCCTGGCGCAAAAGGCCGAGAGCCTGCGTGCTCGCCTGCTGGCCGGCGAAGACTTCGCCAAGCTGGCCGCCGAGTTCTCGGATGCGCCGGATGCCCTGCAAGGTGGCGCCCTCGGCTGGCGTCCGACCAACAGCGTGCCGGCCCTGTTCCTCGACGCCTTGAAGGCCATGCAGCCCGGCGAAGTTTCGCCGGTCATGCGCAGCCCGGCCGGCTTCCATCTGGTGCGGGTGAACGATATCCGCGGCGCCAGCGCGACCGAGGCGGTGTCGGTGCAGCAGACGCGGGTTCGCCACATCCTGGTGAAGACCTCGGAAGTGGTGTCGGATACCGACGCCCGCCTGCGCCTCGAAACCCTGCGCACCCGCATTCTCAACGGCGAGGATTTCGCCGCGCTGGCGCGCGCCAACAGTGCCGACCTGTCGGCGGCCAAGGGGGGCGAGATCGGCTGGGTCTATCCCGGCGATACGGTGCCCGAGTTCGAGCGCGCGATGGACGCGCTCAAGCCGGGCGAGGTCAGTCAGCCGATCAAGTCGCCGTTCGGCTGGCATCTGATCCGTGTGGAAGAGCGCCGCACGCAGGATGTTTCCGAAGAGCGCAAACGCGCCGTGGCGCGCAACACGCTGCGCCAGCGCAAGGCCGACGAGGCCTACGAAGACTGGCTGCGCCAGTTGCGCGACAACGCCTTCGTTGACTACCGCCTCGACGAACTGAACTGATCCGCCGCGCATGAACACCACACACACGCCGGTGCTGGCCGTCACCAGTGGCGAGCCGGCCGGCGTCGGCCCCGAGCTGTGCCTGCAGCTGGCCAGCCAGCGCTGGCCCGGGCGGGTGGTGGTGCTGGGCGATACCGATCTGCTCGCCGAGCGCATGGCTGCGCTGGGGCTGACGCTGACGCTGCAGGCCTATCGACGCGATACGCTCCCGCCCCCCGGCGTGCTGGAAGTCCTCGACGTGCCGCTGGCCGCGCCCGTGCAGGTCGGGCGGCTCGACACGGCCAACGCCCGGCCGGTGCTGAGCATGCTCGACCGGGCCATCGAGGGCTGCCAGAGCGGCGAATTCGATGGCATGGTCACCGCGCCGGTGCACAAGGGCGTCATCTGCGATGCCGGTGTGCCCTTCTCCGGGCATACCGAATACCTGGCCGAGGCCACGGCAACGTCACGGGTGGTGATGATGCTGGTCGGCGGTGGCCTGCGCGTGGCGCTGGTCACCACGCATCTGCCGCTGTCGGCGGTGCCCGGCGCCATCACGCCGGCGGCGCTGGCCGAGACCCTGGCCATCCTCGACGACGACCTGCGCACCCGATTCGGCCTGCCGGCGCCGCGCATCCTGGTGGCCGGGCTCAATCCGCACGCCGGCGAAGGCGGCCACATGGGGCGCGAGGAGATCGACGTGATCATCCCGGTGCTCGAGCGCCTGCGTGCCGCCGGCATGCACCTGTCCGGCCCGCTGCCGGCCGACACCTTGTTCGTGCCGCACACGCTCGAGCAGGGCGACGCGGTGCTGGCCATGTACCACGACCAGGGCCTGCCGGTGCTCAAGCATGCCAGCTTCGGCGGTGGGGTGAATGTGACTCTCGGGCTGCCGATCATCCGGACCTCGGTCGATCACGGCACGGCGCTGGATCTGGCCGGCACCGGCCGGGCCGATCCGGGCAGCCTGTTCGCCGCGGTGCGGCTGGCCTTCGAGATGGCCGCGGCGAGGGCTGCGCAATGACCCACCAGGCCCGCAAGCGCTTCGGTCAGAACTTCCTGTCCGATCCCAACATCATCCGCAAGATCGTCGACGTCATCGCCCCGCAGCCCGGCCAGCGCATGGTCGAGATCGGCCCCGGCCTGGCGGCCATGACCGACCCGCTGCTGGCCCGTCTGGGCCGGCTCGACGTGGTCGAGATCGATCGGGACCTGATCGCCCGGCTCAAGGACAACTACCCGTCCGGCGATCTGGTCATCCACGAGGGCGACGCGCTCAAGTTCGACTTCGGCACCCTGGGGCCGGACCTGCGCATCGTCGGCAACCTGCCCTACAACATCTCCACGCCGATCCTCTTCCACTTGGCCGAGTTCGCCGACCAGGTGCGCGACATGACCTTCATGCTGCAAAAAGAGGTGGTGATGCGTATGGTGGCCGACCCCGGCTCGAGCGAATACGGGCGCCTGTCGGTGATGCTGCAATACCGCTTCCGCATGGGGCGGCTGTTCGACGTGCCGCCGGGGGCCTTCCGTCCGGCGCCCAAGGTGATGTCGAGCATCGTGCGCCTGGTGCCGCGGCCTGCCGATACGCTGGAGGCAAAGGATGCGCGGCTGTTCGGCAAGATCGTCACCGCCGCCTTCGGGCAGCGCCGCAAGACCCTGCGCAACACCTTGCGCGACTACATCGACGAGGCCCGCCTGAGTGCGCTGGGCATCGATCCTGGCCTGCGCGCCGAGCGCCTGTCGGTGGCCGACTACGTGGCCATCACCAACGCCTGCGCCGGGGCCTGAAAACACCGACGGCCGGGCAATGCCGGCCGTCGGTCACGTGGTCCTGCGCGCTCAGCTCTTCTTCATCGGGCAGGTGTTCATGCCCAGCAGCGAATAGGCCGGGCAGCTGCCCAGCAGACCGGTGGCCAGCGGCACTACGCCGATCCATGCCCACACCGGGCCACCCACCAGCGCCCAGAGAATCAGCCCGAGCCCAGCGACGATGCGCAATACGCGGTCGATACCACCTACGTTCGTTTTCATGATGTGCTCCTTGTGCCATCAGCCAATGTGTCTGCATTTGACCGCGATCGGGCCCGCGGGTCTGTAACCTTGGTTACATAGCGGGCGGTCTGCCGCAATGCGGCAAACGATGGTCGGCATCCATCGGGAATGGCCATGTCATGGCACCGAAAAGAATTGTGCTCCCGCAATAAAGACTGACGCGCCGATGCCGTTACTAACCGGTGAAACCATCTGGCTGGGAGCCGTCATGCGCAAGTTCTCCGATACCCCGATCTGGCTGCGGTTGACCGCGGTGGTGTGGGTGCTGTTGATGTTCGCCTTCGGCGGCCTGATCGCCTGGGAAACGCAGGTCAACCGGGAGACGGCCATTGAGCAGGCGCGCGCCTTCGCGCTGTCGGTGCACGACATGACCATGGCCGGGCTGACCGGCATGATGATCACCGGCACCGTCGATCAGCGCGACGTGTTTCTCGACCAGATCAAGGAGCTGTCGTCGGTGCGCGGCCTGCGCGTGATCCGTGGCGACGCGGTGAGCACGCAGTTCGGCCCCGGCAGTGCGGCCGAAGCCGGTGCCATGGACGCCCTCGAACGCCGCGCAATGAGTGACGGCAAGCCGATTTTCGAGGTCCAGGAGGGCGGCAGTGCCGGCAACGCGTTGCGCGTGGTGGTGCCGGCGCTGGCGTCGACCAACTATCTGGGCAAGAACTGCGTGACTTGCCACGTGGTGGCCGAAGGCACGCCGCTGGGCGCCGTCAGCATGAGCATCGCGCTCGACAAGGTCGATGCCGCGGTGAGCAGCTTCCGCAACAAGAGCATCCTGTTCGCGGCGTTGGTGTCGCTGCCCTTGATGGTGTGCGTGTTCCTGTTCATCCGCCGCTTCGTCACCACGCCGCTCGAGCACATGACCCGCAGCCTTGAGGAGATCGCCGCCGGTGGGGGCGATCTGACCCGCCGCTTGACGGTCGAGCATGAGGACGAAATCGGCCGCGCCGCCAACAGCTTCAACCGCATGCTGGCCACCGTCGGCGAGCTGGTGCGCCAGGTCAGCGCCTCGGCCGGCGACGTGGCCCGTGCGGCGCGCGGCGTCACCGTCGGGGCTCGGCAGGTGGCGGCCGGCTCGCAGCAGCAGAGCCAGCAATCGGACGCGGCGGCCGGTGCCGTCGAGGGGCTGATGGAGAACATCGCCGACATCGCCAGCAGCGCCGAACAGGTACGCTCGCGCTCGCATGAGAGCCTCGAGCGTTCCGAAGAGGGCCAGCGGCATCTGTCGCGCCTGATCGGCGAAGTGTCCGAAGTCGAGTCGGCGGTCGGCGAGATGGCCGATACGGTCAAGGCCTTCGTCGAATCGACGGCCGCGATCTCGCGCATGACCCAAGAGGTGCGCGAGATCGCCGACCAGACCAATCTGCTCGCGCTCAACGCGGCGATCGAGGCTGCACGGGCCGGCGAGCAAGGCCGCGGTTTCGCGGTGGTGGCCGACGAGGTGCGCAAGCTGGCCGAGAAATCGGCCCGCTCGGCCGGCGAGATCGATGCCATCACCCGCACGCTGTCGGCGCAGTCCGGCGCGGTGCAAAGCTCCTTGAGCAGCGGCATGGACCGCCTGACGAGCAGCCGCACGGCGGCCGAGGACGTGGCCAGCGGGCTGCGCGAGGCGAATGCCTCGGTGGCCGAGGTGCGTGCCGGCATGGATCAGATCGCCCAGGCGACCGAAGGCCAGCGCCAGGCCAGCCAGAGCGCCACCAACAGCATCGAGGCGATCGCCGCGATGGCGCGCGAGAACAACGCGGCGGTCGACCGGACCGTGGCCTCGGCCACGGAAATGGAAGGTCTGGCCACTCAGTTGCAAGGTGCGGTGGCGCGTTTCAAGGTCTGAGCGCCTGAGCGTCTTTCGTTCATGCCCGCTCGTCCCCCCAAAGACGACCTGCTCGTCGTTGCAAATGCTCGCCATAGCCCGAGCTATGGCTGTGCTTCGCGCCTAGATCAGACCGTCTTTGGGGCGCCGCTCGGACACGCCCGAAAGACGCTCAGGCGCTGAGTGGTAGCCTGCCCGAGGGGCGTCGGCGGCGCCCCGGCGCAGGTGGCGTCTCATTCGGGCTTCAAGTGGGGCGAGTGAGCGCCGATAGCGGATTATCAGCTTGCATATTCCGGCATGCTGAATCAGCGCACGAGGACCGACGCCGTGCTCCATCGCCTAGCTGCTTTCGTTGTTGCCGTTCTGATGCTCGCCGCGCCGACGGTCCGGGCGGCCGAACTGGTGCTGACGGACGCCGAACGCGCCTGGCTGGCGCAGCATCCGGTGATCCGGGTGGGCTTCGATCCGAACTTTGCCCCATATTCCTTTACCGACGCGGAGGGCCGCTTCCAGGGCGTGGCCGCGGGCTTTACCCGACGCGTCGAGGATGCGCTGGGCGTGCGCTTCGAACGGGTGGCAGATCGCGACTGGCCGACGCTGTTCAAGGCCTTCAAGGCGCGGGAGGTCGATGTCATCGCCGCGCTGGCCTATCACCCCGAGCGGACGGCCTTCACGATCTTCAGCGAGATGTACCTGCCGACGCCGCTGGTGATCTTCACGCAGCAGGGTGCGCCTCAACTCACCTCGATCGATCAGCTTGCCGCCCAGCGGGTGGCGCTGGTCAAGGGCTATGCCGCCAGCCAGAAGGTGGTCGAGCGTTTCCCGTCGCTGTCGCCCACCTATGTCGACACCTCACTGGCCGGTCTCCAGGCGCTGGCCTTGGGCAAGGTCGATGCCTACGCCGGGGTGCTCGGCACCGGCACCTACCTCGCCAGCGCGAACGGCATCACCAACCTCAAGGTGAACGCGGCGTTTGCCATGGAAAACCATGGTCAGCACTTCGGCGTGCGCAAAGACTGGCCGCAACTGGCGCAGCTGATCGACCGGGCGCTCCTGTCGATCGATGCCCAGGAGCGCGAAGCGATACTCCGCGACTGGGTGCCGGTCGGGGTCGGGGATCTGGTCGCGCTCGACTACGCGCCACAGCTCCGGCGTTATCTGACCTGGTTCCTGATCGGTGGCGGGGGCATCCTGCTGGTGGCGCTGGCGATGCTGTGGGCCAACCGGCAACTGCACCGCGAGATCAAGCGGCGCGAGGCGGCGTGGGCCGAGAGCGAGGTCCGCTTCCGTGCCACCTTCGAACTGGCCGCGGTCGGCATCGCCCATGTGGCCCCCGACGGCCGGTGGATCCGGGTCAATCCGCGGCTGTGCGACATTCTCGGCTACCCGCCGGCGGTTTTGCTGACCAAGACTTTCCATGACATCACCCACCCCGACGACCTCGATGCCGACCTGCGCCGGGTGCGGCGCACGCTGGCCGGCGAGATCCCCGGCTACACCATCGAGAAACGCTACTTCCACCAGGACGGGCGTGTGGTCTGGGCGCAGCTGACCGTCTCGCTGGTGCGCCGGCCCGACGGTGCCCCCGACTATTTCATTTCGGTCCTGGAGGACGTGTCCGAGCGCCACGCGGCGGCTGAAGCCAGCCGACAGGCGACTGCCGTGTTCGAGAGCACGCGTGAGGGGATCATCGTCACCGATCTCGACCAGCGCATTCTCACCGTCAATCCGGCCTTTACCGAGATCACTGGTTACTCGGCGGACGAGGTGATCGGCCAGATGCCGACGCTGCTGCACTCCGGGCTTCACGGCGATGCGTTCTACCAGAGCCTGTGGGCCACTCTCGTTGAAGCCGGGCACTGGCAGGGCGAAGTGATGAGTCGCCGCAAGAGCGGCGAGGTCTTCCCCGAACTGCTGACCATCAGCACCGTGCGGGACATCACCGGCCAGCCGAGCCGCTACGTGGCGGTGCTCACCGACCTGAGCCGGCTGCGCGCCTTCGAGGCGGAACTGGCGCATCTGGCCCACTACGATCCGCTCACCGGCTTGCCCAACCGCTTGCTGGTGCAGTCCCGTCTCGATCATGCGCTGGAAAAGGCGCAGCGGGAGGGCTGCTGGCTGGCGGTCATGTTCATCGACCTGGATCGCTTCAAGGACGTCAATGACAGCCTCGGACACCCAGTCGGCGACGAGCTGCTGGTCGCCGTGGCCCAGCGCATGCGCTCGCGGCTGCGCGAGTCGGACACCCTCGCCCGACTGGGCGGCGACGAGTTCCTGGTGGTGCTCGAAGATATCCACCGGCCCGAAGATGCGGCCGAGGTGGCCCAGGCGCTGGTTCGCCTGCAGGAGGCGTCGGTCAGCCTGCCCAGCGGGCACGAGGTGTATGTCGGGCTCAGCATCGGCATCAGCCTGTATCCGACCGATGGCAACGGCACCACCGAACTGATCCGCCAGGCCGACGCCGCCATGTACCAGGCCAAGGGGCAGGGGCGCAATACCTTCCGCTTCTATACCGCCGCACTCACCGAGGCAGCCGATCAGCGGTTGGCGATGGAGGGGCGTTTGCGGCGGGCGCTGAACGCCGGGGAGTTCGTCCTGCATTTCCAGCCCCAGTTCGAGGCGAGCACCGGCGAGGTGGTCGGTTGCGAGGCGCTGGTGCGCTGGCAGGATGCCGACGGACGTCTCATGCCGCCCGACCGCTTCATCCCGCTGGCCGAAGACACCGGTCTGATCGTGCCGCTCGGCCAGTGGGTGCTGGAGACCGCGTGCGCCCAGGCGAAGGCGTGGCGCGACGCCGGCGTGGCCGATCTGGTGATGGCGGTGAATTTGTCGGCGCGCCAGTTGCATCAACGCGATCTGGCCCAGCGGGTGGCCGAGGTGCTTGAGCGCACCGGCCTGCCGCCCGATCGGCTCAAGCTGGAGCTGACCGAGAGCATGATCATGGGCCAGGGCGAGGAGGCGGAAGCCTTGCTTCAATCGCTCAAGGCGCTCGGCGTGAGCCTGTCGATCGACGACTTCGGCACCGGCTACTCGTCGCTGGCCTACCTCAAGCGCTTCCCGATCGACGAGATGAAGATCGACCGCAGCTTCGTGCGCGATACGCCCGACGACGCCAGCGACAGCGAAATCGTCGCCACCATCGTCGCCATGGCGCGCAACCTCAAGCTGCGGGTGGTGGCCGAAGGGGTGGAAACCGAGCGGCAACTGGCGTTTCTCGTGCGCCTCGGCTGCAACGCCTGCCAGGGCTACCTGGTCAGCCCCGCCTTGCCGGCGGCGGCCTTCGAGCGCTTCATCGCCCACCGGACGGCCTCCACGCCGGCCAAGTGAGCCGGCGCCGCCGCCTGGCGCCGGCCGGGCGGCGCTTCTACAGTGAAGGCGTGACCGTACAGCGCACGCCGCCATGAGCCAGATCTTCATCTCCTACCGCCGCGAGGACAGCGCCGGCCATGCCGGCCGGCTCGAAGAAGCGCTCGAGCGGCATTTCGGCGCGCACAGTGTGTTTCGCGACGTGGAGGATCTGCTGCCCGGCCAGCCCTTTCCCGACGCGTTGCAGGCCCGGCTGCAGAGCGCCGATCTGGTGCTGGTGCTGATCGGCCCGCACTGGCTCAGCGCCGAGCGCGACGGCACGCCCCGCCTGAGCCTGCCCGACGACTATGTGCGCATGGAGGTGACCCGGGCGCTGGCACGCGACATCCCGGTCGTGCCGGTGTTGCTCGACGACACCCCGATGCCGGTGGCCGCGGATCTGCCAGCCGACATGCGTCCGCTGCTGCAGCGCCACGCCGTGCGGGTGTCGGACGACGGCTGGGCCGACGATGTGGCACGGCTGGTCGCTGCGCTCGATGCGGCGCTGGGCGGCCGGCGGCGGGTAGCCAGCCAGCGGCGCCGTGTCGCCGCGCTTGCGCTGGCGCTCGCCCTGGCGATCGGCGCTGCCTGGTGGTTTGCCATGCCGGCCACGCCGTTCCCGGCCGGCGTGTGGGTCGCCGATGTGCGCTACCACTGGGGCGCCACCCACCAGGAACGCTTCGAGTTCGAGCGGGTCGGCGATGCGGTGCACGGCAGCGCCAGCTTCCTCGGCCGGCCGCGGGCGCTGACGGACGCGCACTGGGACGACGGCCGGCTCAGCTTCACCACGCAGTCGGAATCGGTGATGGACGATGAGAGCCGGGTGACGACCCACCGCTACCTGATCACCCGCGACGGCGAGCAGCTCAAGGTACGCTACAGCACCAGCGGCGGCTTCGACCCCGCACCGCCGATGGTGTTCCAGGCCACGCGCGCGCCCTAGGGGCCCGGGTCAGCCGGCGGCGACCCGCCGCAGGCCGGCCGCGTCGACGATCTCGATCTGCTCGCGCGACAGCTTCACCAGCCCCTGCGCGGCAAAGCCCTTGAGCAGGCGGCTGACGATCTCGCGCACGCTGCCCAGCTCGTCGGCCAGGTGCTGGTGGGTGGTGTGCAGCACGCGCCCCTTGCCCAGCAGCAGCGCCGCCAGACGCTGGTCGAGCTTGTGGAAGGCGACCTCCTCGATCAGCTGCATCAGGTCGGCGATGCGCTCGGCGAACAGGTGGAAGACGAAGCCGCGAAAGGCCGGCTCGGCCAGCAGCTCGTCGAACACCGCCTTGGGCAGCAGCACCAGTTCGGTGTCGGTCTCGGCAATGCCGCGGGCGTTGTAATCCTCGTGGCCGAGCAGGCAGGAGGAGGAGATCACGCAGGTCTCCCCCGGCGCCACCCGGTACAGCGGCAGCTCGCGGCCGCTGGCCGAGGCCTTGATGACGCGGATCGAGCCGCGCAGCACGAAGGGGAAGCCCTCGCAGGCCTGGCGATCGTCGAACAGCACGGTGCCGGCCGGCACCCGCAGGGTCTGCAGGCGCGCCAGGGCGGCGTCGCGCACGGCCGGCGGCAGCGCAGCGAGGACGGGGTAGCGGTCGGCAAGGGCTGTGTCGGGGGGCATGGGCGTTACCAGTCGAGGGTGCGCAGCCAGTCGAGGATGGGGCCGACGGCTTGCGCGGGCGTGTCGTGATGGGCGGCGGCCACCCCGCGCCAATTGCTGGCCGGATGGTGAGGCGCCCGCTCGAAAGCATAGTCGATTCCCGGTGCATGGGCCGTGTCGCTGTGCGGCGTGAGCCACAGCATCGGCAGCGGCGCGGCGAGCCGGGCGGCGTTGGCCGGCCACGCGGCGGGACCGTCGGGCGAGAAGTAGCCCAGGTAGTGGTCGGGCCGCAGGCGCAAGCGGCGCACGCGGCCCTGGTGCACGTCGACCAGCGGCAGGCGTTGTGCGCCCCGGCCGGCCGTCACCGCCGCACGGGCGGCATGCAGCGATTCGGCGGTGTGGCCGGCGGCCGCCAGGCGTTCCGGAAAATGCCCGGGGGCGAGCAGGATCAACCCGTCGATACCGCCGCGCTGGGCCGCCGTGGCCAGGGCAGCACAGGCGCCGAGGCTGTGGCCGCACAGCAGGACGCGCCGGCAGCCGGCGTGGCGCAGGGCGGCGGCTTCATCGGCGATCTGGTCGAGTGCGGCGTCGAAACAAGCGTCATACAGGCGGCGCAGCGCCCACGGCAGGGTCGGCAGACGCACCGCGCAGCCGGCGCCGGCGAGCGGCTCGGCCAGGGCCGCGACGGCAAACGGCGGCGTGTCCCACTTGCCGTGCAGCAGGACGACGCCGATCGTCATCGGGTCAGTTCGATCAGCACCGGGGCGTGGTCCGAGGGGCGCTCAAGCTGGCGCGGCGCGGTGTCCACCCAGCAGCGGCGGCAGTCGGCCACCAGCGGATCGGAGATCAGCAGGTGGTCGATGCGCAGGCCGAAATTGCGGGCGAAGGCGTTCATGCGGTAGTCCCACCACGAGAAGCTGTTGGCCGCCTGGTCGAACAGGCGGAAGGCATCGGTCAGGCCGAGCAGTTCGAGCGCGCGGAAGGCGTCGCGCTCGGGCACGGAGACATGGATCTCGTCCTTCCAGCCCGGATGCGCGTCACGGTCTTCGGGCGCGATGTTGAAGTCGCCGGCGAGCACCAGGCGCGGGTGCTGGCGCAGTTCGTCCTTGACCCAGGCGGTCAGTGCCGCGAGCCAGTCGAGCTTGTAGGCGAACTTGTCCGAGCCGACGGCCTGGCCGTTGGGGAAATAGCCGCAGATGAGCCGCACATCGCCGATCGTCTCGGCGATGATGCGCTTTTGCTCGTCATCGAAACCCGGGATGCCGCGCACCACCTCGGCCGGCGCCTGCCGGCTCAGGATGGCCACGCCGTTGTAGGTCTTCTGGCCGCTGAACACCGCCTGGTAGCCGACCGCCTCGAGCTCGGCTTGCGGAAAGGCCTTGTCCTCCAGCTTCAGCTCCTGCAGGCAGACCGCGTCGGGCTGCTCGGCGGCGAGCCAGTCGAGCAGATGCGGCAGGCGGACCTTGAGGGAGTTCACATTCCAGGTGGCGATTTTCATGGGAGGCAGGGTGAGAAACCGGGATGGCGCCATTTTGCCAGTTGGGAGGCCCCGGACCAAACGACACGCGCCGCGACGGGCACGGTGGCCGGCCCGGCGCGTGTCACGAAAACTTCATTCAAGGCGGCGGAGAAGTTGTCGATCATTCGGCCGAAAGAACTAGTGCCATGCACAAGGAACCCAGATGACCCGCGCGCGCTTCAACCCCATCCACGCCACCCGCATCCAGCCCCTGATCGAGGGTGACGGCCTGTCTTTCGTCTTCCAGCCGATCGCCAATCTCAAGGGGGGCGATGTGTATGGCTACGAGGCGCTGGTTCGTGGCCCCGAAAATACCGCGCTGGCGGCGCCGGAGGCCTTGTTGCATGCGGCGCGGCAGGCCGGCATGACGGAGGCCTTCGAGTTGCGCTGCTGCGAGTTGGCGATCGAAGCCTTCGCCCGGCAGCGACTCGGCGGCAAGCTGTTCCTCAACGTCAGCGCACCGGCCCTGCAACTGATCGCCGCCGACGCGGGCGGGCATGTCTTGCAGGTGGCGCGCGAGGCTGGCGTGGCACCGGGGCGGCTGGTGTTCGAGCTGACGGAGCATGAGCGGGTCGAAGACATCGTGGCGCTCGAAACCGCGGTGGCCCGCCTGCGCGCCGAGGGGCCGCAACTGGCCATCGACGATTTCGGCGACGGCCGCTCCAGCCTGCGCCTGTGGGCGCAACTGAACCCCGAAGTGGTCAAGATCGACCGCTATTTCGTGCGCGAGGTCCACCGCGACAGCCGCAAGCTGGAAGTGCTGCGCACGGTGATGAGCCTGGCCAAGGCTTTCGGCACGCCGCTGGTGATCGAGGGCGTGGAGACGGCCGAAGAACTGGCCGTGGTGCGTGATCTGGGCTGCCGCTTTGCGCAGGGGTATTTCATCGCCCGCCCGAGTGTCGAGCCGCCGCGTACGCTGTGCGACGCGGTGGGGACGGTGCTGAAATCGGCCAAACTGGCGGTGTTGCCCAGCGCCCCGCTGCATGCCGACCCGCTGTTGACGGTCGACGCCTTGTGCATCGCCGCGCCGACGGTGACGGCCGAGCATTCCTGCCAGTCGGTGCTGAACCTGTTCGCCAGGCATGACATGCTGCATGCCGTGGCGGTGGTGGCGGGGAGCTCCCCGATCGGCCTGATCAACCGGCGCACCCTGGTCGACCAGATGGCGCGGCCCTACCATGCCGACCTGTTCGGCCGGCGCTCGTGCACGCTGTTCATGAATGCCGATCCGCTCAAGGTGGATCGCTTGAGCACCATCGACTCGCTGGTCGGCATCCTGATGGGCGAAAACCAGGGCTACCTGAGCGAAGGCTTCATCCTCACCGATGGCGGCCGCTATGCCGGCCTGGCCACCGGCGACGGCCTGGTGCGGGCAGTCACCGAGCGGCGCATCGAGGCCGCGCGCCTGGCCAATCCGCTCACCTGCCTGCCCGGCAACCTGCCGATCACTGCGCACATCCGGCGGCTGCTCGATGCCCAAGTGGCGTTTGCCGCGGCCTATTTCGACCTGAACAACTTCAAACCCTACAACGATCGATACGGTTACTGGCGCGGCGACGAGATGATCAAGCTGGCGGCCAGCGCGATCTCGGCGCAGTGCGACAAGAGCTGCGACTTCCTCGGCCATGTGGGTGGCGACGACTTCGTGGCGCTGTTTCAGAGCGAGGACTGGGAGGCGCGCTGCCGGCGCATCATCGACAGCTTCGCCGAGACGGCGCCGTCACTGTACGACGCGCGCGAGCGGGTGCAAGGCGGGCTGGATGCGGAAGACCGCCGCGGCTTTGCGGCGTTCTTCCCGATCACCTCGCTGTCGGTCGGCATCGTCATGGTGACGCGGGGCTGCCGGCTCGACCCCGAAGCCATCGCCTCGGCCGCCGCGGCGGCCAAGAAGGTGGCCAAGGGGCGGCCCGACTTTTTCCATGTGCTGCCCGCCGACGACTGCTGCGCCGAAGCCGCCTGAGCCTCAGGCGGCTTCGAGCATGCCGCTGTGGCGCAGCAGGGCGTCGACCTGCGGCTCGCGGCCGCGGAAGGCGATGAAGGAGTCGAGCGCCGGGCGGCTGCCGCCGACGGCGAGGATCTCGCGCCAGAAGCGTCGGCCGGTTTCCGGATCGAGCAGACTGCCGCGCCCGGCGCCGGCCTCCTCGAAGGCGGCGAAGGCATCGGCGGAGAGCACCTCGGCCCACTTGTAGCTGTAGTAGCCGGCCGAATAGCCGCCAGCGAAGATGTGCGAGAAGCTCAGCGGGAAGCGGTGCCAGGTCGGCGGGAAGGTGACGGCCACCTCGCGGCGCACCTCGTCGAGCAGGGCCAGCACGGTGGCGACCGGCACCGGCTGCTCGGCCTCGATCTCGTGGTAGAGGCGCAGGTCGAAAAGGCTGAACTCGAGCTGGCGCACCATCTGCATGCCGCTCTGGAAGTGGCGCGCGGCGAGCATTTTGTCGAACAGTTCGCTCGGCAGCGTCTCGCCGGTGTTCACATGGGCGCTCATGCCGCTGAGCACATCCCACTCCCAGCAGAAGTTTTCCATGAACTGGCTGGGCAGCTCGACCGCGTCCCACTCGACGCCGTGGATGCCCGAAACCGCCACCTCGTCGACCTCGGTGAGCAGGTGGTGCAGCGCGTGGCCGAATTCGTGGAACAGGGTCAGCACGTCGTCATGGGTCAGCGTGGCGGGCTTGTCGCCGACCGGCGGCGAGAAGTTGCACACCACGTAGGCGACCGGGGTGAGCAGGCGGCTGCCGCTGCGCTGGCGGCTGCGCGCCGAGTCCATCCAGGCGCCGCCGCGCTTGGTGTCGCGCGCATGCAGGTCGAGGTAGAGCTGGCCGATCAGTTGGCCGGTACGCTCGATGCGCAGCACCTTGACCGACGGGTCCCACACCGGCGCGCTGTCATGGCGCAGCTGCACGCCGTAGAGCGATTCGATGACGCCGAACAGCCCGTCGAGCACGCGCGGCTCGGGGAAGTACTGGCGCACCTCGTTCTCGGAGAAGGCGTAGCGCGCCTGGCGCAGCTTTTCGCTGGCGTAGCCCATGTCCCAGGGCTGCAGCTCGGCGAGGCCCAGTTCCTTGGCGGCGAAGGCTTTCAGCTCGGCCAGGTCGCGCTCGGCGTAGGGCTTGGCCTTGGCGCCGAGCTCACGTAGGAAGCCGAGCACCTGTTCGGGGGTTTCGGCCATCTTGGGCACCAGCGACAGCTCGGCGTAGCTGCGGTAGCCGAGCATCTTCGCCTCTTCGGCGGCCAGGGCCAGCAGGCGGCCGATGATCGGGCCGTTGTCCCATTCCGGCTTCCCCAGTTCGGAGGCGCGGATGCCGTTGGCGCGGTACATCGTCTCGCGCAGCCGGGCGCTGTCGGCGTATTGCATCACCGGCAGGTAGGAGGGCATCTGCAGGGTGAACTTCCAGCCCTCGCGGCCGTCCTTCTCGGCGGCGGCGCGGGCGGCGGCGACTACGTCGTCGGGCAGGCCGGCCAGTTCGGCCTCGACGGTAACCCATTCGGCGAAGGCGTTGGTGGCGTCGAGCAGGTTTTCGGAGAACTTGGCGCCGAGCGCCGACTGCTCCTCGCTGATGGCCTTGAAGCGCGGTTTTTGCGCCTCGGGCAGCTCGGCGCCGGAGAGGCGGAAGTCGCGCAGTTCATGGTCGATGATGCGCTGGCGCACCGGCGACAGCGTGGCGTATTCGGCGCTGTCGCGCAGCGCGCGGTACTTGGCGTAGAGCGCTTCGTTCTGCCCCAGATCGGCGTAGAAGCCGCTGATCTCGGGCAGCAGTGCGTTGTAGGCGGCGCGCCACTCGGGGGTGTCCATCACGCTGTGCATGTGGCCGACCACACCCCAGGCGCGACCGAGGTGCTCGGTGGCCTCGGTCATGGGGATCACGAAGCCGTCCCAGGTGGCGGGCGTGGCGTCGGCTTCGAGCTTGGCCAGTGTGTCGCGCGCGGTGTCGAGCAGATGGCGGATGGCCGGTTCGACATCGCTCGGCGTGATGCGGTCGAAGTGGGTGAGGTCGGTGAAGTCGAGCAGCGGATTGTCGGAGACGGCAGACATGGAGGTTCCTGAAAAGGGAATGCGCCGATTGTAGGCAAAGTCCGGCCCGGCTGCGCGACGGACGCGCGGCCGGTACGGGATCAGGTCGGGGCGGAGCCGGGAGAATCAAGAGCCCCCGGCACAGTGGCCGGGGGCAGCGGGCCGAGCTGGGCCCGCTTGGGGTAAGCGGTCAGCGAACCAGGTCGCGATAGGCGTGCCAGGAGGCGTGGCCGAGCAGGGGTAGCAGGATCGCCATGCCGACCATCAGGGTGGCGAAGCCCAGCGCCACGAGGAGGACGATCAGCACTGCCCACACCAGCATCGGCAAGGGATTGAGCGCCACGGCGCGCAGGCTGGTGGCCATGGCGGTGAGCATGTCGGTGTCGCGGCCGATCATCATCGGGATGGCGATCACGGTGGCGCTGAACACCACGGCGGCGAGGATGCCGCCGACCGCGATGTAGGCCAGCACCAGCGCGGTGTACTCGCCGGAGAGGAAGATCGACTGGAAGAAGTTTTCCAGGTCGGGCACGTTGTCGGCATAGAACAGCGCGAAGACCACGGCGGAGACGCGCTCCCAGACGATCAGCAGCAGCGCCAGCAGGATGCCGAAATGGAACAGCACGTCGGCCCGCTGGCGCAGCCCGCTCAGCGAGGCCTTGAGGCTGGTGCGCTCGCCGGCCTCGTGCCGGCGCGAGATCTCGTACAGGCCGGCGGCGGCGAGTGGGCCGATCAGCAGGAAGCCGGAGATCGCGGTGGAGAACAGATAGGGGCGCGGCGCGGCGAACATCAGCAGGAGATAGCCGATGAGCGCGAAAAACAGGCCGTAGGCCAGGCTGGCACCGAGGTTGTCGCGCATGTCGGACCAGCCGCGCTGCAGCCAGTCGAGCGGGCGTTGCGGGGTTACGGCCCGGATGCGGGGTAGGTCGAAATGCTGCGACAGGAAATCGGCGGGTCTATCCATGAACGCGCTCCGGGTCGTGAGGGGAGACCCTCACAATCTAGAACGCGATCCGGCGGAAGGAAAGCTGCATTGCGGCATCGGCGATGCCGCAATGGCGGTCAGCCCAGCGTGCGGCCGGTGAGGCGCTCGTAGGCTTCCACATACTTGGCGCCGGTGCGCTCGGCCACGTCGACGGGCAGGCGCGGGCCGGGGGCGGTCTTGTTCCAGTCGAGCGTCTCGAGATAGTCGCGCACGTACTGCTTGTCGAAGGACGGCGGGCTGATGCCTTCGCGATACTGGTCGGCCGGCCAGAAGCGCGAGGAGTCGGGGGTGAGCGCCTCGTCGATCAGGTGCAGCGTGCCGGCCTTGTCGACGCCGAACTCGAACTTGGTGTCGGCGATGATGATGCCGCGCCCGGCGGCGTAGTTGGCCGCCTCGGTGTAGAGCTGGATGGCCGCCTTGCGCGCTTCTTCGACCAGTTGCGCGCCGTTCTTGCCGGTTCCGGCGAGCAGGCCGGAGAGGGCGGCGGCGGTGCGGGTCTGGGCGTCGGCAAAGGAGATGTTCTCGTCGTGATCGCCCACGTCGGCCTTGGAGGCCGGGGTGAAGATCGGCGCCGGCAGCTTGGCCGCCTGCTTGAGACCGGCCGGCAGCGCGATGCCGCAGATGGCGCCGGTCTGCTGGTAGTCCTTCCAGCCGGAGCCGATCACATAGCCGCGCACCACCGCCTCGATGGGCAGCGGGGTGAGGCGCTTGACCACCAGCGCACGGCCGGCGACCTGGTCGCG
The DNA here is from genome assembly GCF_018524365.1 of Denitromonas iodatirespirans. Taxonomy (GTDB): domain Bacteria; phylum Pseudomonadota; class Gammaproteobacteria; order Burkholderiales; family Rhodocyclaceae; genus Nitrogeniibacter; species Nitrogeniibacter iodatirespirans. The sequence goes on along the minus strand of NZ_JAEKFT010000007.1, from coordinate 178,237 downwards.
CTCGTTGGGCGCCACCACGGTTTCAGGGGCGATGCCGGTGAGCTGGTTGGGCACCACATGGGCCAGACGGTCGAACCAGAAGCCGGCCAGCGCGGTGAGCACCTGGCCTTTGCGCGGGATCGGGTCGGGCAGGATGACGTCGAAGGCGGACAGGCGGTCGGAGGTGACGATGAGCAGCTTTTCGTCGTCGACAGCGTAGATATCGCGCACCTTGCCGCGGGCGAGCAGGGGCAGGGAAGTGATGCTGGACTGGAACAGGGGCGTGGTCATGAATGTCGGCCAGAACGGGGCAAAGCGGAATTATAGCGGCCTCGCGCGTCGCCCGTGGCGTCGGGTGAAGGGCGGCGATCGGCGGTAATCGAATGTAAATCGCCGACGGCGCGCGCATGGCGCCGGATCGGAGGCGGCGGCCGGCGTCGGCAAGGCGTGTCGCGCGGCGGGGCCGAGAGATCCAGATACATTCATGCAGAAATTCTCTCGGCGGCCGCGGTCGAACGGGTGTGAGCGACGGCATTGGGCGCCGTCCGAGGAGGCATCATGAAAACGCATATCACACTCTTGATGGCCGCTTTCCTGATGATCGGGGCGAGCGGTTGCAGTACCTGGGAAGGCATGTCCCACCGCGAACGCAGCGCCGCCATCGGTGCCGGCGTCGGCGGGGTGGCCGGCGCGGTGATGACCGATGGGGGCGTGCTCGGCACGGTCGGCGGTGCCGCCGTCGGCGGGGTGATTGGCGACCAGATTGGTAAATGAGCGGCAAATAAGCGGCAAAATGCGCGGCCAGTGAGGCCGGCGCGGCCTCAGGGCGCGCGCAGCGCCTCGGCCGCCGCCTCGGCGGCGATCCGGTGCGCGACCGGATTCCAGTGGCCGTCGTAGGGGCCGACTTCCAGTGACAGTCCGTTGGCCGCGCGCCAGGCCGCGAAGTGTGGCGCGAGATCGATGACCCGGGCGCCAGCGGCTTCGGCCAGCGTGCGCAGTTGCGCCATCTGCGCCAATTGCCGCGTGATCTCGTCACTGTGGCGACCGCGCGGGCCGTCGATCAGCAAGATTGGCGGTTGCGCAGTGGCCGGTAGCGCGTCGAGAAAACGGGTGACGATCTCGCGCGTCAGCGCCGGGGTCATCGGGTCGGCCTTTGGCCGGCCGCCGGCTGCCACGGCCGGGCGCAGCGATTGCCACAGCCGCGCCGGGTTGAACTTGAGCTGCGAGAACACATACTGCGCCAGCGCCGAGTGCCGCGCCCAGGTCTTGAGCCCGCTGGCCGACGGCCGCGTGAAGGGTTTGAGCGATCCGTCGCGCGGATCGATGCACGGCCCGTGGTGATTGCCCGAGCCGCACAGCACCTGCTGCACATCCCCCAGTTCCAGCACGAACACGAAGCGCTGCACGTTCAGTCGCTCGGCGGCCAGACGCGCGCGTTCGGCGTAGTCGAGCAGGCTGGAGCCGGGTCCGCCCATCGAATACACCGCCGTGCCGTCCAGCGCACGCGACAGCGCCGGGCCGATGCGGTCGTCGGGCGCGAGCATGTTGGCTTCGACGAAGCTGTCGCCGATCACCGCCACAGCGCCCGGGTCGGGGGTGAAATCCTGGTTGTCGACGAAGCCGAAGTTGTTGCTGCGCAGATGGCGCGCGTTCTTCAGGTCCCAGCCGGAGGCCACCGTGAAATCGAGATGAGGCGGGTAGGTGAGGATGGTCGGCGCGACATGGTAGTCGACCATGGTGGCGGTCGACACCGGCAGCAAACGCAGGAGCCCTTCCAGCCCGAGCAGCGTGAGCAGGACCCCGAGCAGCAGCAGGCGGAGCGGGTGCAGGATCTTCATCATCAGAAATTGAAGTAGATGAACGCGCTGGCCGCGTCGCGCGTTTCATTGATGAACACCAGCAGCACGGCCAGCGTGAGCCCCGCGCCGGCGAGCAGGGCGCACAGGCCGGGCCGAGCGCGGGTGCGGCTGAGCAGGGCTTCGCCGATGCGGTTGCTGTTGGGGCACAGGAAGGCCAGCGCGCCCAGCACCGCGCACCACAGCAGGCCGCGCGCGGTGTCGAGCCCGGTGTTCCACAAGAGCGGATGACTGGCGCCGGCCGGGGCGTCGATGGCGGTCATGCCCGTCAGGATACGGCCCGCGGCGGCGAAGCTCTCGGCACGGAAGAACACCCAGCCGACGATCACCGCCAGCATCGTGATGCCCCAGGCAGCCAGCTTGTAGGCGAGCCGCTCGCTCCACTGCGGCACATGGCGCGCCACCGCGGCCCGGAAGGCGTGGTTGATCGCCAGATACAGGCCGTGCAGGCCGCCCCACACCACGAAGGTCCAGGCCGCGCCATGCCACAGGCCGCCGAGCAGCATGGTGATGAACAGGTTCACATAGCGCCGCGCCGGCCCCTTCTGGCTGCCGCCGAGCGGGATGTAGAGATAGTCGCGCAGGAAGGCCGACAGGCTCATGTGCCAGCAGCGCCAGAACTCGGAGATGGAGGTGGCGCGGTAGGGCGAGTTGAAGTTGTAGGGCAGGCGGATGTTGAACATCCATGACAGGCCGATGGCCATGTCGGAGTAGCCGGAGAAGTCGAAGTAGAGCTGGAAGGTGTAGGCCAGCGCGCCGATCCAGGCCTCGACCAGGTCGGGCTGGGCGCCGGCCTGTGCGGCATTGAAGACGGTGTCGGCATAGGGGGAGACACCGTCGGCCAGGACCACTTTCTTGAACAGCCCGAGCGCGAAGATCATCAGCCCGCCGACGAAATTGCCGGGCTTGAAGCGGTCGTTCGCCGTGTCGCGGAACTGCGGCATCATCTGCGCGTGATGCAGCACCGGCCCGGCGATCAGGTGCGGGAAGTAGGTGACGAACAGGCCGTAGTGGGTGAAGGCGAATTCGCGCACGCCTTTCTGGTAGCCGTCGGCCAGAAAGGCGATCTGGGTGAAGGTGAAGAAGGAGATGCCGATCGGCAGCAGCACCTCGCCGATGTGCCAGCCGGTGTCGAAGAGGGCGTTGAGGCTGTCGACGAAGAAATTGGCGTACTTGAAATAGCCCAGCAGCAGCAGGTTGACCGTGACGCCGAGGATCAGCCAGCGCTTGGCCGCCGGGCTGCGCGCGCCGCTGATGGCGATGCGGCGGCCGATGCTGTAGTTCCAGACGATGGAGCCGAGCAGCAGCGCCACGAATTCCGGCATCCAGTAGCCGTAGAAGAACAGCGAGGCGGCGAACAGCCAGCCGGCCGCCAGGGTGCGGTGGCGCTCGGGCAGCAGATAGAAGACAAGGAGGACGAGCGGGAGATAGAGAAATGCAAAGGCCGCGCTGGTGAAGAGCATGGGGCGTTCGGATCTCGATCGGCGGGGGTTCGTGACAGCCTAGCGCACGGGGCGCTCAGCGGGCTGCCTTCTCCCGGGTGAGTGTGCGGTTCGTCATCAATGCCCGTCCGATTCTTCGGCCGCCAGCGCCTTGCGCATGCGCCGCAGGCCGAGTGCGACGGCCGTGGCAATGACCGGAATGGTGATGGCGGTGAGGAGTTCCGGCGTGAGCGGTTCGATCGCGTGCTTGGCGCCCTTGGCCATGTAGTTGACCAGCTGCGAGGCGTAGTAGGTGATGGCGACCACCGACAGGCCCTCGACGGTTTCCTGCAGGCGCAGCTGGAGTTTGGCGCGGCGGTTCATCTGGCCGAGCAGTTCCTGGTTCTGCTGCTGCAGGGCGATGTCCACCCGGGTGCGCAGCAACTGGCTGCTGCGCGCGATGCGGGCGGAGAGTTCTTCCTGCCGGCGGGCGATGGCGGCGCAGGTGTTGATGGCGGGCGCCAGGCGGCGTTCGATGAAGTCGGTGATGTTCGGGTAGCCGGCGTGGCGCTGCTCGCGCAACTCGGCGGTGCGTTGCTGCACCAGCCGGTAATAGGCCGCGGCCGCGCCGAAGCGGTAGGTGGTGCGTGCCACGGCATGCTCGACTTCGGTGGCCAGCCGGGTGAGGCGGGTGAGGATGTCGCGTTCGTCGTTGGCGGTGGCGGTCTGGCCCATGGCGTCCATCAGGTCGGCCAGCTCGTCCTCGGCGGCCTTGAGCGTTCGGCTCACCGACTTGGCCACGGGGAAGGCCATCAGCGCCATCATCCGGTAGGTTTCGATCTCCAGTACACGCTGGAGATTGCGCCCGGCCTGGCGCGGCTCGAGCCCGTCGTCGAGGATCGTGAAGTGCGAGAAGCCGTCATGGATCTGGAAGTCGGTGAGCACCCAGCCGGCACCGTCGGCAAAGCGCGAGACGATCACCGAGCGGTCCGGGTCGGCCAGTCGGGCGGCGTGCGTTTCGGCCGGTTGAAGGCCCCCCGACAGCACCGCCACATGCGAGGCGACCATCAATTTGCCGGGAATCGCCTTGCGCCAGGCAGCCGGCACGGCGAGCAGGGCGGTGGTGTCTTCGGTCTCGGCGTCGTCCACATCGCGCAGGAAGGTGTAGCTGGAGAACTCGTTGTGGCGCTCCCACTTGAGGCGGAATTCGCCGGCATCGAGCAGCAGGTGGCCCTTGCCGGTTTCGGGCAAGGGAATGTCCAGCTGGCGCGCCAGTTGCTGCAGATGGTGGTGTTCCTGGTCACTGCTGCCGTTGTCATGGACGAAGGCCAGGTAGCTGATGCGGGTCGGGCCGCGCAGCGGGACCGGCGGGCGGGCGTGGACTTCGTCGTTGAGGCTCTGCCGGAGGGGATGCTCTTCAAACAGGGTCATGGGCGTGTGCACCGTGATGCGATCGGCGTAGCGCCGGGAAGCGGCCTACTGTAGCAGCCCGATTCCTGCACGGGTAGCGCGGTGACGGGGCGGGTTACATGTCCGACCGGCCGGTCGGCCGATAGCGGCGCAGGAAGCGGACCTTGCCATGGCGCTTGAAGGCGGCCGCATCCCAGTCGCCGGGGGCGAGACGGTGGGCCTGGGCGGGGTGGAAGACATATACCCAGGCGGCCACCATGGCGCCGCCCACGGTGCGCACCTCGACCGCCTCGCGCAGGTAGTGCGCGCCTTCGAAGGCATCGAGACGGGCCAGGGCAGCTGGGCTCACGCCGTGATAGAGCACACCGTCGACGGTAGCGTCGCCGGCCGGGCGGATGCCCGGGTAGTCCTCGCCGCGTACCGGATGGCGGCGGTAGCCGGCCAGGGCGGCGGGCTCGGTGCGGCACGGCTGGCCGGTGACAGCGCGAAAGATGTCTTCGCACATCAGCGAGCCGTAGGTGAAGCAGGCGGTTGGGCGGATCATGTCGGCGCGGGTGTGAAAACGGCACCCGCAGGTGCCGTCGAGTGGGCCGGGCGCAGGGCGCTCAGCGCACCACCTGGGTCAGCTCGCCGGCCTTGTAGCGGGCGGCGATCTTCTCCAGCGACACCGGCTTGATCTGGCTGGCGCGGCCGGCGCAGCCGAAGGCCTCGAAGCGCGCCTTGACCACCAGCTTGGCCGCTTCGCGGGCCGGCTTGAGGTATTCGCGCGGGTCGAACTTGGACGGGTTCTCGAACAGGAACTTGCGGATCGCGCCGGTCATGGCCAGACGGATGTCGGTGTCGATGTTGATCTTGCGCACGCCGTACTTGATGCCCTCGACGATTTCCTCGACCGGCACGCCGTAGGTTTCCTTCATGTCGCCGCCGAACTCGCGGATGATGGCGAGCAGCTCCTGCGGCACCGAGGAGGAGCCGTGCATCACCAGGTGGGTGTTGGGGATGCGGGCGTGGATGGCCTTGATGCGGTCGATGGCGAGGATGTCGCCAGTGGGCTTGCGGGTGAACTTGTAGGCGCCGTGGCTGGTGCCGATGGCGATGGCCAGCGCGTCGCAGTCGGTCAGCTTGACGAAGTCGGCGGCCTGATCGGGGTCGGTGAGCAGCTGCGAGTGATCGAGCTTGCCTTCGGCGCCGATGCCGTCTTCCTCGCCGGCCTCGCCGGTCTCGAGCGAACCGAGGCAGCCCAGTTCGGCCTCGACGGTGACGCCGATGGCATGCGACATCTCGACCACCTTGCGGGTGACCTCGACGTTGTAGTCATACGAGGACGGGGTCTTGCCGTCTTCGAGCAGCGAGCCGTCCATCATCACCGAGGAGAAGCCGGAGCGGATGGCGGTGAGACACACCGCCGGCGACTGGCCGTGGTCCTGGTGCATGACGACCGGGATGTGCGGATAGGCTTCGACGGCGGCATCGATGAGATGGCGCAGGAAGGCTTCGCCGGCATATTTGCGGGCGCCGGCCGAGGCTTGCATGATCACCGGGCTGTCGAGCTCGGACGCCGCTTCCATGATGGCCTGCACCTGTTCCAGGTTGTTGACGTTGAAGGCGGGCAGACCGTAGCTGTGCTCGGCGGCGTGGTCGAGAAGCTGTCGCATGGATACGAGCGGCATGGGGAGTCTCCTGAATGGGGTCGAAGCTGGCCGGGGCGCCGATCGAAGCGCCGGGCCCCGGCGAAATGCGACTATTTTACCGTGAGTGTCGCTGCTGCGGTGCGTCAGCCGTCACACGGGCGGGATGCCCTGGCTCGCCTTGGCCTGACACGCACGGATTTCGGCGTTCAGACCATCGGCATGCGCGTCGGTGCCGCCCCAGGTGTCGAAATGCAGCAACTCCTCAAGCGGCAGGCGCTGGCGCCAGCCGGCCGCTTCGAGCTCGGGCTTGTCGAAGAAATGGCTGACCTTGCCGATGCACAGATAGGCCACCGGCATGATGCGCTCGGGCAACTGCAGAATCTCGCGGATCGCCGACTGGCGGAAAATGCTCACCCAGCCCACGCCGAGGCCCTCGGCGCGCGCGGCCAGCCACAGGTTCTGCACCGCGCACACCGAGCTGTAGATGTCCATCGCCTTGATGTGGGTGCGGCCGATCACCACCGGGCCGGCGCGGTCGCGGTCGCAGGTGATGCACAGGTTGATCGGCGCCTCCAGGATGCCCTGCAGGCGCAGCGTCTTGTACACCTCGCGCTGCTCGCCTTCGAACATGTCGGCGGCCTCGGCGTTGGCCGTGGTGAAGGCGTCGTGCACCCGCTGCTTGACCGCCGCGTCGCGCACCAGCACGAAGCTCCACGGCTGCATGAAGCCGACCGACGGGGCGAAGTGCGCGGCGGTGAGAATCCGCGCCAGCATGTCGTCCGGCACCGGGTCGGGCAGGAACTGGCCGCGCACGTCGCGGCGGGCGAGGATGTTGCGGTAGATGACGGCGCGGTCGGCGTCGCTGAATTGATGGATGGCCTGGTGGCCTTGGGTCGCTTGCATGGAGTCCCCTTGATTCAAGCGCATGGCTCGGCAGCCGGGCCTGACTGCCGAGGTAAACGCTTTCCGGCCGGTCTTCTGACTCGGGTTCGGCGTCTGCCGCGCCTTCCCGCCCGGATCGGGCAGTGGCATATGGCGACAGACATCCCCCTCACAGCGTTGGGCACGTTGCGGAATCGGCGGCCGGGGCAGGCCCCGGCGCCTCACCGCATTCCCGATTCTCCCGTCCTGCGACGGGCACCGGAAAGCGACATGAAAAACGGCCGCCAGTCTAGCAGAGCGCCGCGCCCGGCGGGATCTTGCAGCGCCGCAACGTCAAGCTTGGGAGGGCCGTCCCAGCCCGGCGCCGGGCCGTCCCAAGCCGGGCTGCGCCCCCTCGGGGGGCAGCGCCGGCGCGCAGCGGCAAGCGTGGGGGCCTTCTTAATCCGCGGTGCCGGGCGCGGTGTGTTCGCCGACGCGGACGATCTTGAGCGTGTTGGTGCCGCCGGCGGTGCCGATCGGCTCGCCGATGGTGAGCACGATCAGGTCGCCGTAGGTGACCACGCCCTGGTCGATGAGGATACGCTCGGCTTCCCACAGCAGCATGTCGCGGTCCTGGTGCGGTTGCGACATCAGCAGCGGATACACCTCGCGGTAGAGCGTCATCTGGTTGCGCGCGGATTTTTCCGGCGTGAGGGCGTAGATCGGCACGCCGCTGTTGAGCCGGCTCATCCACAGGGCGGTGGAGCCGGTCTGGGTGAGGGCGGCGATGGCCTTGACCTTGAGGTGGTGGGCGGTCCAGATCGCGGCCATGGCGATGGATTGGTCGATGCGGGTGAAGGTGCGGTTGAGCACGTCGCGGTCGAGCGTCACCTCCGAGGACTTCTCGGCTTCCAGACAGACCCGCGACATGGCTTCGACCACTTCGACCGGGAAGCTGCCGGCGGCGGTCTCGGCCGACAGCATGACGGCGTCGGTGCCGTCGAGCACGGCATTGGCCACATCCGACACCTCTGCGCGGGTCGGCACCGGGCTGGTGATCATCGACTCCATCATCTGGGTGGCGGTGATGGTCAGCTTGTTCTTCTCGCGGGCGGCGCGAATCATCTTCTTTTGCAGCGCGGGCACGGCCGCGTCGCCCACTTCGACGGCCAGGTCGCCGCGCGCCACCATGATGCCGTCCGAGGCATCGAGGATCTCGTCGAGGTTGGCGACCGCCTCGGTGCGTTCGATCTTGGCGATCAAGAGTGCCTTGCCGCCGGCCGCGCGCATCAGCTGGCGCGCCATGTACATGTCGGCCGCGCTCTTGGGAAAGGAGACGGCGATGAAGTCGACGCCGATCTTGGCGGCGGTGCGCACGTCGTCCATGTCCTTGGCGGTCAGCGCCGGGGCCGACAGCCCGCCGCCCTGGCGGTTGATGCCCTTGTTGTTGGAGAGCGTGCCGCCGACGCGCACGCGGCAGTGGATCGCCGTGCCGAGCACTTTTTCGACACCGAGTTTGAGGCGGCCGTCGTCGAGCAGCAGGATGTCGCCCGGCGCCACGTCGCCCGGCAGGTCGGGGTAGTCCAGGCCCACGCGCTTCTCGTCGCCCATCTCGCAGGTGGCGTCGAGGATGAAGGCGGCGTCCTTGACCAGCGTGACCTTGCCCTCGGTGAACTTGCCGACACGGATCTTCGGCCCCTGCAGATCGGCCAGGATGCCTACCGGCCGTCGGGTGCGGGCGCTGACTTCGCGGATCGACTCGGCGCGGGCGATGTGGTCTTCGGCAGTGCCGTGGGAGAAGTTCATGCGCACCACGTCCACGCCGGCGTGCACCATGGATTCGAGCACGGCAGGGTCGGACGAGGCGGGGCCGAGGGTGGCGACGATCTTGGTATGGCGAGACATGAGGTGTCCTGTTCTTGTGGTGTGGGCGATGACAGCCTCACATTCTAGCGGTTGGACTTGACGCCGGCACGACAGCTGCAAGGATGAAGTTGGGGTGTCGGCATCGTGTTGACGTTAACGTCAACGTTGCCTATTGTGTCCGTCATTGTGCGGAAGCGTTGCAGGGGAATCTCATGGAAATGAAGGGCAGTGTTTTTGTCGTCACCGGCGGGGGCTCGGGCCTCGGCGCGGCGACGGCGCAGATGGTGGTCGAGGCCGGCGGCAGCGTGGTGCTGGCCGATGTGAACGCAGAAGCCGGGCAAGCGCGTGCCGCCGAGCTGGGCGCGGCGGCACGCTTCGTGCTGACCGACGTCACCAACGAAGACAGCGCGCGTGCGGCCTTTGCTGCGGCGGCCGAGGCCTTCGGTCCGGTCACCGGCCTGGTCAACTGCGCCGGCGTGGCGCCGGCGGAGAAGGTGGTCGGCCGCGAGGGCGCGCACCGGCTCGAGTCGTTTGCCAAGGTGGTGGGCATCAACCTGGTGGGCACCTTCAACATGATCCGTCTGGCGGCCGAGGCGATGAGCCGGAACACGCCGAACGCCATGGGCGAGCGCGGCGTGATCGTCAGCACCGCCTCGGTGGCGGCCTACGACGGTCAGATCGGTCAGGCGGCCTATGCCGCGTCGAAGGGTGGCGTGGTGGCGCTGACCTTGCCGGTGGCGCGCGAACTGGCGCGAAGCGGCATCCGCGTGATGACCATCGCCCCGGGCATCATGGAAACCCCGATGCTGATGGGCATGCCGGCCGAGGTGCAGGATGCGCTGGGCAAGATGGTGCCTTTCCCCTCGCGCATGGGCAAACCGGCCGAGTACGCGGCCCTGGTGCGCCATATTGCCGAGAACAGCTATCTGAATGGCGAGGTGATCCGCCTGGATGGCGCGATCCGCATGGCGCCGAAGTAAGCCATTGGCGTAGCACGTAAAAAGCGCGGCCCGCGGGTCGCGTTTTTCATGTCCGGCAGGTTTGGGGAGAGTGGGGCAAGTGTGATACAAGGCGTCGGTTGATGCGGCGCAGCGTGCGCCCGTTCGATTTCGAGGTTCATCGTGTCTGATCAAGCCCTGGCTGCCGAAGCCGACAGCCCCGAGTGTTACCACTGCGGGCTGCCCGCGACCGAGGCGATTCGCTACGACGTGGTGATCGACGGCGTCAGCCGGCAGATGTGCTGCGCCGGCTGCCAGGCGGTGGCGCAGGCGATTGTCGACAATGGCTTGACCGACTACTACCGCCATCGCGACGCCTTGCCCGAGTCGCGCAAGGAGGCCTTGCCCGAGGCGCTCGGCGAGCTCGGTCTGTTCGATCATCCGGATTTCCAGAAATCCTTCGTGCGCCCGCTCGGCGCGAACAGCCGCGAGGCCTCGCTCTTGCTCGAGGGCATCACCTGTGCCGCCTGCGTGTGGCTCAACGAGCAGCATGTGGCGCGTCTGCCCGGCGTCGAGGCGATCGAGATCAACTACGCGACGCGCCGCGCCCGGGTGCGCTGGGACGCCGAGCGGGTCAAGTTGTCGGACATCCTCGCGGCGATTCAGGCCATCGGCTACCGCGCCTATCCCTATGACGAGGCGCGCTCCGAGCAGATCGCCCGGCGCGAACGGCGCAGCGCGCTGTGGCGCCTGTTCGTGGCCGGCTTCGGCATGATGCAGGTGATGATGTACGCCATCCCCGCCTATGTGGCCGGCGATGGCGACATGACCGCCGATATCGACCAGCTGCTGCGCTGGGCCAGCCTGGTGCTGACCGTGCCGGTGGTGCTGTATTCGGCTGCGCCCTTCTTCCAGCGCGCCTGGCGCGACATCCGCCTGCGGCGCCTGGGCATGGACGTGCCGGTGGCGCTCGGCGTGGGCAGCGCCTTCGCTGCCAGCTGCTATGCCACGGTGGTGGCCTCGGGCGAGGTGTATTTCGACTCGGTGACCATGTTCGTGTTTTTCCTGCTGTGCGGGCGCTATCTCGAGATGATCGCGCGGCAGAAGGCGGTGCGCGGCGTCGAGGCCCTGGGCAAGGTGCTGCCGGCATTTGCCGAACGGGTGCTGGCCGATGGGTCGGACGAACGGGTGCCGGTGTCGACCCTGGTGCCCGGCGACCGGGTGCGGGTCAAGCCCGGCGAGGCGATTCCGGCCGACGGTGTGGTCGTCGACGGGGGCAGCGCGGCGGACGAGTCGCTGCTCACCGGCGAGAGCCGGCCGATACCCAAGACGATCGGCGATGCCGTCACCGGCGGCAGCCTGAACGTGGCCAGTCCGATGGTCGTCGAGATCCGGCAGGTGGGCGATGCGACCCGTTTGGCGGCCATCCTGCGCCTGATGGAGCGGGCCGCCACCGAAAAGCCGCGTCTGATGCGCCAGGCCGACCGGATCGCCGCCTGGTTCATCGCTGCGCTGATCGTGCTGGCCGTGTCCGCCGGCATCGGCTGGTATCTGGTCGACCCGAGTCGGGCCTTGTGGATCTTCGTCTCGGTGCTGGTGGTCAGCTGCCCCTGCGCCCTTTCGCTGGCCACGCCGGCCGCGCTGACGGTGTCCTCGGACGCCATGGCCCGGCTGGGCGTGCTGGTGACCCGCGGCCATGCCATCGAGGCGCTGGCCAATGCCGACACGATCATGTTCGACAAGACCGGCACGCTCACCGAGGGCGCGGTGCACGTGTCCCGCGTGGTGAGCGCCGAGGGCGTCGATGGCAGCGTGGCGCTGGCGATCGCGGCGGCGCTCGAGCAGGGCTCGGAACACGCCATTGCCTCTGGCGTGCGGGCGGCCTCGACGGGCGTTCGCAAGCAGGCGATGGCCGTCATGGCCGAGACCGGGCGGGGCGTCGAGGGGGTGGTCGACGGTGTGCGCTATCGCATCGGGCGCGAGGATTTCGTCGCGGAACTGGTGGGCATGACGGCTCCGGTCGCGTTGCGCGAGGCCGACGGGGGGATCCAGACCCGCGTCTTCCTGGGGGGCGAAGGCCGTTGGCTGGCAGTGCTGCTGCTGGAGGACGTGACGCGCCCGCACGCCCGCGACGCCATGCAATGGATGAGGACGCATGGCCTGGAGATCGGCATCCTCAGTGGCGATGCGCCGGCAACCGTGCAGGCGTTTGCCGATGCGCTGGGCGTCGGTCGCTACCAGGGCGGCCTGTCGCCGCAGGACAAACACGCCGCCATCGAGGCCTTGCAGGCGCAGGGCCGGGTGGTGGCGATGGTCGGCGACGGGGTCAACGACGCGCCGGTGCTGGCCAAGGCGCATGTGTCGGTGGCGATGGGCGAGGGCACGGAGTTGGCGCGCACGCATGCCGACATCGTTTTGCTCGGCGGCCAGTTGATGGCGCTGACCCACGGTATCGCGTTGGCGCGGCGCACGCTCAAGATCATCCGCCAGAACCTGTTCTGGTCCTTCGGCTACAATTTTGTGGCGATCCCGCTGGCCGTCGCCGGCTGGGTGACGCCCTGGATGGCCGGCATCGGAATGTCCGCCAGTTCTCTCTTCGTCGTCCTCAATGCCTTGCGGCTGCAACGAGTCCGACCGCACCGCGAGTAATCATGGATAGCCTGTACCTGCTGATTCCGCTCTCTGTCGTGCTGGTGTTCGTGATCGGCCTGCTGTTCTGGTGGTCGGTGCGCTCGGGTCAGTTCGACGACCTTGAGGGGCCGGCCTACCGAATGATGATGGACGACGATCGTCCGCCGGCGTCCCCGACCGCCAAGGAAAAATCTGCTCAGCCCGATGCCGGGAAAACGCCGGACAGCGACACCGAACCGCGCTGACGACTGACCGGCGATCGCAAAAAATTTCCAAATTGATCCATGTCAACGCCAACAGTTTTGAGAAAGTCATACTACGCACATGGTTATTGGCACGGGGCCGCAACGAAGCGGCGATTCCGGACCAATCGAACAGTTTCAAGTCTCTCTGTTGGGGTTGGGGGTGCGTGAAAACGCACCCTTTTTTTTCGCCCGTATACTCCTAATCCCCGCAACGTCAAGGCTTTGCGGGCATCTTGCGGTGCAATAGAATATTGACCTGTATCAAAAGCCTTCCCGGGCGTGCGCGTATCCTTCGTCCGGAGCATCGCGGCGATATGTCGCGGTGCAGGGGGGTTCCAGGTTTTTATTCTAAGAGGTGACTCACATGCAATCGCAAGCGACTTACAACTATAAAGTCGTGCGCCAGTTCGCCATCATGACGGTGGTGTGGGGTATTGTGGGCATGCTGGTCGGCGTGATCGTCGCAGCACAGCTCGTATGGCCCGAACTGAACTTCGCCGAGTGGTTCCATTTCGGTCGGCTGCGCCCGCTTCATACCAACGCAGTGATTTTTGCCTTTGGTGGCTGTGCGTTGTTCGCGACGTCCTACTATGTGGTGCAGCGTACGAACCACGTACCCTTGTTCGCGCCCAAGCTGGCGTCGTTTACGTTCTGGGGCTGGCAGCTGATCATCGTGCTCGCCGCGGTCACCTTGCCGTTGGGCATCACCACCAGCAAGGAATACGCCGAGCTCGAGTGGCCGATCGACATCCTGATCGCCGTCGTGTGGGTCTCCTACGCCATCGTCTTCTTCGGCACCATTGCCAAGCGCAAGACCTCGCATATCTATGTGGCCAACTGGTTCTACGGAGCCTTCATCATCGCCGTGGCCCTGCTGCACATCGTCAATAGCGCGGCGATTCCGGTCAGCCTGACCAAGTCCTACTCGGCCTATGCCGGTGTGCAGGACGCGATGATCCAGTGGTGGTACGGCCACAACGCGGTGGGCTTCTTCCTGACCGCCGGCTTCCTGGGCATGATGTACTACTTCGTGCCGAAGCAGGCTGATCGCCCGGTCTATTCCTATCGTCTGTCGGTGGTCCACTTCTGGGCCCTGATCTTCACCTACATGTGGGCGGGTCCGCACCACCTGCACTACACCGCGCTGCCGGACTGGACCCAGTCGGTCGGCATGATCTTCTCGCTGATTCTGCTGGCGCCGTCCTGGGGCGGCATGATCAACGGCATCATGACCCTGTCGGGCGCCTGGCATAAGCTGCGCACCGATCCGATCCTCAAGTTCCTGATCACCTCGTTGTCCTTCTACGGCATGTCGACCTTCGAAGGTCCGATGATGTCGGTGAAGACCGTCAATGCGCTGTCGCACTACACCGACTGGACGGTCGGCCATGTGCACTCCGGCGCGCTGGGCTGGGTGGCCATGGTGTCGATCGGCGCCATCTACTACCTGCTGCCACGTATGTACGGCAAGACCGAGATGTACTCGACCAAGCTGATCACGACCCACTTCTGGATCGCCACCATCGGCGTGGTGCTGTACATCGCCTCGATGTGGATCGCCGGTGTGATGCAGGGTCTGATGTGGCGCGCCACCAACCCGGACGGCACGCTGACCTACTCCTTCGTCGAGTCGGTGAAAGCCAGTTATCCGTTCTGGTCGATCCGTCTGCTTGGCGGTGTGCTCTTCCTCGGCGGCATGCTTCTCATGTTCTACAACATGGTGAAGACGATCGCTGGTCAGAAAGCCTACAGCGCACCGGTGGTCGCGCCGCAGGCCGCACACGCCTAATCCGGAGAGACGAAAATGGCTCAATCGAAGCATGATTTTATCGAGCGCAGCGTCGGCTGGATGATCGTCCTCACGCTGCTGGTGGTGAGCGTCGGCGGTCTGGTCGAGATCGTTCCGCTGTTCTTCCAGAAGTCGACGACCACGCCGGCCAACGAGATGGTCAAGCCGTATGACCCGCTCAGCCTGGTCGGGCGCGACGTCTATATCCGCGAGGGCTGCTACAACTGCCACTCGCAGATGATCCGTCCCTTCCGCGCCGAAACCGAGCGCTATGGGCACTACTCGGTGGCGGGTGAGTTCGTCTATGACCATCCCTTCCAGTGGGGCTCCAAGCGCACCGGGCCGGATCTGGCCCGCGTGGGCGGCCGCTACTCCGACGAATGGCATCGTGTTCACCTGATGAATCCGCGTGACGTGGTGCCCGAGTCGAACATGCCGGCTTTCCCGTGGCTGGAGCGCCCGGTCAACGCCAGTGACATCGAAGACAAGATGCGCTCGCTCAACATGGTTGGCCTGCACAAGTACTCGGACGAGGAGATCGCCGGCGCCAAGGCGGCCCTCCAAGACAAGACCGAGATGGATGCCGTGATCGCGTACCTGCAGGGTATGGGTCTCGCGCTTCAGAACGTGCAGTGACAGGGTGAGGTTGCGTCGTGGAACTCAATGATTTGCGTTCGATCCTGACGGTGCTGGGCTTGGTGTGCTTCCTGGGGATTTGTCTCTGGGCGTACAGCAAGTCGGCCAGGCAGGGGTTTGACGAAGCGGCGCAACTGCCCTTCACCGATGACGATCCGCCGGTCCGGAAAGAGCCGGACCAGCAACGGAAGGAAGGATAAAAAAATGGCTGACTTTGTGAGCGGCTTCTGGAACGCGTACGTCATGGTCCTGGTGGCCCTGAGTATCGCTTTCTGTGTGTTCATTCTCATGTCGAACATGGGCGAGGGTAAGGGCGCCAAGAAGGGCGAGAAGGTCGAACTGCACGGTCACGTGTGGGACGAGACGCTGGCCGAGTACAACAATCCGCTGCCGCAGTGGTGGAAATACCTGTACTGGATCACCGTGTTCTTCGCCATCGTCTATATGGCGGCTTACCCGGGTTTCGGAAATGTCCAGGGCTTCCTGGGCTGGTCGTCGAAAGGCCAGTACGAGGGTGAAATGGCCAAGGCCGAAGCCACCTACGCGCCGATCTTCAAGAAGTATGCGGAGATGGATCTGGCCGCAGTGGCTGCCGATCCGGAAGCCAAGGCCATGGGGCGTCGTCTGTTCCTGACCTACTGCGCTCAGTGCCACGGTGCGGATGCGCGCGGCGCCAAGGGCTTCCCGAATCTGGCCGACAATGACTGGCTGTATGGTGGCGAACCGGACATGATCAAGACCACGATTCTCGGTGGCCGTCAGGGCGTCATGCCGCCGCTGGGCGCCGCGCTGGGCAGCGATGGCACGGAAGATGTGGCCAACTATGTCCGCTCGCTGTCCAATCTGGCGCACGATTCGCTGCGTGCGCAGCGCGGCCAGGAACTGTTCGAGCAGAATTGTGTCGCATGTCACGGTGCCGACGCCAAGGGGATGCACGCCGTGGGCGCGCCGAACCTGACGGATGAAACCTGGCTCTACGGTTCGTCGAAAGCGACCATCATCGAGACCATCACCAAGGGTCGCAGCAACCGTATGCCCGCGTTCGAAGCCTTCCTCGGCAACGACAAGGTGCACTTGCTGGCCGCCTATGTGTATGGCCTGTCCGACAAGGCCGGCGACAAGTAAGGCCGGCACGTCGTTTGTTGGATTGCAGGTATCCCCGGGCGTGCCCCGGGGATATTTGCGGCGACAAAATCAGAATGTAGTGATATAGCGATCATGAACCATCCAGACTCTCAGCCCATCAAGCTCGTCCCGTCCCAAAAGGCCGCCGAAACGGCTGAGCAGGAAGGTTCGCTCTATGAGTCGCGCAAGAAGGTCTATGTGCGCTCCATTTCCGGCGTGTTTGCCAACTGGCGCTGGATTCTGGTGTGGGTCACGCAGCTTCTGTTCTACGGCCTGCCGTGGCTGCAGTGGAATGGCCGGCAGGCCGTGCTGTTCCACCTGGTCGAGCGCAAGTTCTATATCTTCGGCTGGGTGTTCTGGCCGCAGGATGTGTTTTTCCTGGCCATCCTGCTGATCATTTCCGCTTACGCACTGTTCTTCTTCACCGCGATCGCCGGTCGATTGTGGTGCGGCTACGCCTGTCCGCAGACGGTGTATACCGAGATCTTTCTGTGGATCGAGGAGAAGATCGAAGGCGATCGCAACAAGCGCATGAAGCTCGACAAGGCGCCGATGAGCGGGCGCAAGTTCGGGCTCAAGGCTGCCAAGCACACGGCGTGGGCGGTCGTCGCGCTGTGGACCGGCTTTACCTTCGTCGCCTACTTCACGCCGCTCAAGGAGTTGCTGGGCTCGTTCGTGCCCTTCGCCTTCGGCTCGTGGGAGATCTTCTGGATCCTGTTCTACGGCGCCTTCACCTATTTCTTCGCCGGCATCATGCGCGAGCAGGTGTGCAAGTACATGTGCCCCTACGCCCGCTTCCAGGGCGTGATGTTCGACCCCGACACGCTCATCATCACCTACGACGAGGAACGCGGCGAGCCGCGCGGCTCGCGCAAGAAGGGGGTCGATCCGGCCTCGGTGGGCAAGGGCGACTGCATCGATTGCAGCCTCTGTGTCCAGGTCTGTCCGACCGGGATCGACATCCGCAAGGGCCTGCAATACGAGTGCATCGGCTGCGCGGCGTGTATCGATGCCTGCGACGAGGTGATGGACAAGATGAACTATCCGCGTGGCCTGATCCGCTACTCCACCGAAAATGCGCTCAAGAAGCACTGGGGGCGCAAGGAGATCGTCGGCCATGTGATGCGCCCGCGCACCCTGATCTACGGCGGTATCCTGGCGCTGGTGTGCATGGCCTTCGTGTGGGGGCTGGCCACACGCGAACCGCTGCGGGTTGACGTGATCCGCGACCGTGCGACGCTGTCGCGTGAAGTGGCGGGCGGGCTGATCGAGAACGTGTATCAGCTCCAGATCATGAACATGACCGAGGCGCCTCGCAGTTTCGAGGTGTCGGTAAGTGGCCTCGACGGCATCCGGATCGCGGATTTCGGCGGTCAGGTCGAGGTGCCTTCGGCCAGCATGCATGCGCTCACGCTGCAAGTTCGGGTGCCGGTCGACACCGGCGAGCCGGGCTCCTCCAACGTGATCCATTTCGATATCAAGGCGAAGGACGATACGTCCGTTGCCGTCCATGAAGCGTCCACTTTCCTCTTGCCGCGTTGAGTATGAGCATGTCCCTGAACAAATCCGTACAGCCCTGGTTTCGCCAATCGTGGCCCTGGTTCCTGATCGCCCTGCCGGCGACGGCCGTGATTGCCGGGTTCATCACCTTCTGGCTGGCGGTGGAGTCCGACGACGGCCTGGTGGCGGACGACTACTACAAGCAAGGGCTGGCGCTCCAGAAATCGATCGTCCGCGATCACGAGGCCACACGGCTGGGCCTCGCCGCCACGATGCGTTTCGAGGCCGGCCAGGTGAAGCTGACGCTGTCGAGTCGCGATGGCGTGGCGCCCGCGTCGGTGTTCCTGGGGCTGATTCACCCGACCCGCACCGACCTGGATCGCACCCTCTCGCTGGTCGGCGAAAACGGCATATACACAGCAAGCACCGAGGTGCCCGAAGGGCATTGGCAAGTGCTGCTCGAAGACGAGTCCCGCGCATGGCGTTTGACCGGGACCATTGACCTCCCTGCAGAGACAGAAGTGCGCCTCGCGGCGCTCCCCCCTGTGAACTGAAGGAGAAGCATCATGGCTTTGAAGGAATTGTTCAGCACCGATATCGGCTTGCTGAGCGTGTTCACCATTGCGTTCATCATCGGCATGGCGGTTTTCATTGGCCGCTACGTCAAGCAGCATGTGCAGGAAGATGAACGCGCCCACGGTCAGGGACACTAAGCGCCCGGGCTGCTGCGGATCAGACAAGGACCAACGATGAAGCAGATTCTCGTACTTTGGCCGTCGTTTCTGGTGGCCGGCATTGCTGAGATGGTGTTTTTTACGGTGGTGGATCCGCAGCAGCTGTTCCTGTTTGGAAAACCGGTGGATTTTTCGCCGATTGCCACGTACTCGATCGGGTTCTTCGGTTTCTGGCTGGTGTGCGCGGCCTCCAGCCTGCTGACGGTGTTTTTCCAGCGCCCGGGCGAGGACATCAACCGCGCCGGACGCGCTGGCAACTGAGCGTCGCCGACCGCCTAGCGGCCTGACGACGGGCCCACGCCGATCGGCGGCGGGGCGATCGTCACGATGCGTGAAAACAGCGTGCTGAATTCGTTCTCGGCATCGGCGCTGAAGCGCGGATCGCCGTTGTCGCCGAAGGCCTGGCCGATCTCCACCCAGTCGGCGTCCGTCAGGTGTTGCCGGGCCAGCGGCAGCAGGACCTTCTCTTCCAGGGCCATGTGCTGCCACATGGCATCGGCAAACGTGTCGACTGCCTCGCCGAACGCCGCCAAGCCACCCGATTCGCCGGCCTCGTAGGCATCCAGCCGGGTGTGCAGGGCACTGACCAGTCGGGCACCGTCCTCATGCTGTGCCTTGAGTTCGTCGATCACCGCATCGGCTTCGTGGGTGCGCTTGAGCAGGTGGGCGAACAGATAGGCATCTTCCTTGGGGTGATGAAGCCGTTCGGGGAAGTTGTCGATGTAGTGGAGCATGGCCCGCAGGACCTTGAAGTTGGCCTGGGCGCCGTTGCTGCGGGCGTCATTGACCAGGTATTTCAGGCCATGCACGATCGCCGCCAGCGAACGGTGTTCTTCCTGGATGATGTGGATGGCTGCGTTGAACATGACCGGGCTCCGAACGAAGGTGAGATCGTCAAGGACGCAGGGCGGGGAGGGCGCCTCCCCGCGCGTTTGCTTCTCGGATGCCGGCTCAGCGATACACCAGCACCGGGATCCGCGTGTGCGTCAGTACCTTCTGCGTTTCGCTGCCCAGCAACAGGCTGGCCAGGCCCCGGCGGCCGTGAGAGGCCATGAAGATGAGGTCGCAGCCATGGCGCTCGGCGGCGTCGATGATGGCCTCGTAAGGCACCTCGTTGACCGTCGTGTCGGTTGCGCAGGCAACGCCGACCGCCTCGGTCTTGCCGCGGGCGCTGGCGAGGATCTTCTGTGCCTCTTCCTCGGCGCCCTTGGCGAACTGTTCCGGCGTCGTGGGGTCGATCAGGGCACCTTCGCCGTAGATCGGCATCGGGAAGTCCGGCTGGGCATAGAAGTAGGTGATGCGTGCCCCGGTTTCCTTGGCGAAGGAAATGGCACGATTGACGGTGGCCTCGGACAGATCGGACCCGTCGGTGGGGACCAGCAGATGCTTGAACATGGCCTTGCTCCCATTCGAATTGACGTACCGATTATAGTCGTCGCCTGACGAAAACCATGATTGATACCGATCAAATACCGCGTGGGCGAGCCGCGCACAATGAGTCAGCGAGCATGGCACCGAACCACTTTCGGCCGGCCCGCACGCGACACAGGAGAAAATGATGGCTTCGTCTTCAAACGCCGTGGCCGACCGCCATCTGGCGCCGCTCCAACTGGCCGACCAGGCCCTGCGCCGTTGGCATGTGCAGTGGGAGTCGATGATCGATCCGATGGGCCTCTACGCACCCCTCGTCCATGCCCAGTTGGCGTGGCTGTCGCATCCTCAGGAGCTGGCCGAGGCCATGGTCGGCTTTTCCGGTCATCTGTGGGCCCTGCAGTGGCACAGCTACCGGCGCATGGTCGGCGCGTCGAGCGTGGATCCGGTGCAACCCCATGACGACGACACCCGCTTCCGCGATCCGGTGTGGCATGACTCGGTGCCCTGGAACCTCGTCAAATCGTGGTACCTGATGACCACCCGCCATACCCAGGACATGCTGTACGCCACGCCCGGGCTGTCGAGCGGCGAGCGGCGACGGGCGGCCTTCTGGTGGCGGAACTGGCTCAACGCGGTGGCGCCGACCAACTTCCTGATCAGCAATCCGGTGGCGCTGCGCAAGGCCGCCGAGACGCAAGGGCGCAGCCTGCAGGCGGGCTGGCAGAACTTCCTGGACGACATGCAGGCCGGCATGGTGCGCATGAGCGACCCGGACGGCTTCAAGGTGGGCGGCAACCTGGCCACCACGCCGGGCGAAGTGGTGTTTCGCAACCGGCTGGTCGAGGTCATCCACTATGCCCCCACGCGCAGCCGGATCCGGGCCCGGCCGGTGGTGATTGTCACCCCGTGGATCAACAAGTTCTACATCCTCGATCTGACCGAGCGCAAAAGCATGGTCCGCTACCTGCTCGATCAGGGCCTGGACGTCTACATCACCAGCTGGAAGAACCCCGACGCCAGTCTGCGCGAGCTGCGCTTCGACGACTACATCCTCGACGGGGTGCATGCCACCATCGAAGCGGCGCGGGAGCAAAGCGGGCAGCCCAATGTGCACGCCATCGGCTATTGCATCGGCGGCACGGCGCTGGCGGTCTACATGGCCTGGGCCAATCGTCGCTTCGGCGCCGAGGCCATGCCGGTGGCCGACTGGACCTTGTTCACCACCCTGGTCGATTTTCGCAAACCGGGCGACATCGAAGTGTTCGTCGATGAAGGCAGCGTCAATTTCATCAGCGCCGGCATGGCGCGCAAGGGATACCTCGACGGCGGCCAGATGGCCTCGGCCTTCCGCCTGCTGCGCGCCAATTCGCTGATCTGGAACTTCGCCGAGCGCAGCTGGCTGTACGGCGAGAAGCTGCCCGCCTTCGACGTGTTGTTCTGGAACATGGACACCACGCGCATGCCCTACCGCATGCATTCGTGGTACCTGCGCGAGCTCTATCTGCACAACCGGCTGGTCGAGCCGGACGCGCTGACGATCGCCGGCGAGCCGATCGACCTCAATCGCATCACCCAGCCGCTGTACGCCGTGT
The DNA here is from genome assembly GCF_018524365.1 of Denitromonas iodatirespirans. Taxonomy (GTDB): domain Bacteria; phylum Pseudomonadota; class Gammaproteobacteria; order Burkholderiales; family Rhodocyclaceae; genus Nitrogeniibacter; species Nitrogeniibacter iodatirespirans. The sequence goes on along the minus strand of NZ_JAEKFT010000007.1, from coordinate 156,649 downwards.
CGGCCGAAGACGACCACATTGCGCCGTGGCAGCAGACCTTCCGCATCATCCACTTCGTCGCCGCCCCGAAACGCTTCGTGCTGTCCAGCTCGGGGCATATCCTCGGCATCGTCAATCCGCCGACCAAGCCGGCCAAACGCCGCTACTGGGCCGCAACGGCGCATCGCGCCGATCGCTGGGAAGCCTGGCGCGAGCGTGCCACGCCCACCGAAGGCAGCTGGTGGGAAGACTGGATGCGCTGGCTCAAACCGCGCAGCGGCGCCCAGACGCGTGCCCGGCCGGCTGCCGATGCGGCTCACCCCAGCCTGGGTGCCGCGCCCGGCGCCTACGTGCACGAGCACTGAGCCGCGGCGGGGAGAAACATCGGTTGATGCGTGTCAATGCGGTTCAATGCCGGTGCGAGACAATCGATTCCAGCAGTTGCTGGAATTCACGGAGCATCGAACGGTATGACATCCCTCTCAACAACAATGGCCGGCCATCACACGCATTGCGATGACGTGTTTGCCCGGGCCGAAGCCGCCGCCGAGCGCGCCGACTGGCCGGCCTGCGAACAGGCTGCGCGGCAGTTTCGCGCCGCGGTGCTGGCCCACTTCACGACCGAAGAAGAGGCGATCTTCCCTGCCTTCGAAGCGGCAACCGGCATGACCGAGGGGCCGACCCGGGTGATGCGCGGCGAGCACGTGCAGATGCGCGAATTGATGAGCCTGCTGGTCGAGGCCGCCGCAGCGGCGGATGGCGACGGCTTCTCCGATGCGGCCGAAACGCTGCTGCTCCTGATGCAGCAGCACAACATGAAGGAGGAGAACATCCTCTACCCCATGTGCGATCAGACCGTGGCGGGCGACCCGGCAGTGTGCCGCGCGGTCGCCGACCTGGTGGAGGAGGGCCCCCATGACTGAACCCATGCCGCCGATCGTCGTCGATGCGCGGTTGATGATGCCGCCCGAACCCATGGAGCGCACACTCGAAGCGCTCGACGCGCTGCAACCGGGGCAGGCGGTGCTGCTGATGATTCCGCGCCAGCCGGCGCCGCTGTTCGACATGTTGCGCAATAACGGCTATGCCTACACCGTCGAGCCCCAGCCCGATGGCATGTTCCACATCCACATCCGCCAGGCCGACGGCGACTGAACCGGCCCGGCGGTGGCGGCTCCCGGCGCTCGCGCCCGGTGGCCGCGCGACGCCCTGAGGCGCACATGATGCAGGCCATGTCCTTCGAGCAGGCCCCGCCACCGTCGGTGCCGCTGCGCTTCTTTCTGACCGCGCCGCTGTTCCTGCTGCTGGCCGGCGCGCTGCTGCTCGTCGATGGCGAGGTGGTGATGGCCTCGCGCTGGACGCCGGCCGCTCTGGCGCTGACCCACCTGATGACGGCCGGCTTCATGCTCCAGGTCATGCTCGGCGCCCTGTTCCAGCTAATGCCCGTCGCCGCCGGCGCCAATCTGTGGCGACCGCGCCTGCTGGCGCTGCCGGTGCATGTGGGCGCCGTGCTCGGCGCCTTGTTGCTGGCGGTGGGGTTTCACCATCAACTCGCCTGGGCCTATCAGGCGGCCGTGCTGGCCCTGGGCGCAGGCGTCATGGTGTTCGTGGTGGCGGCACTCGTCGCGCTGTGGCGCAGCCCGGCGACCAGCCCGTCGATGACGGCGCTGCGCATCGCGTTGCCGGCGTTCTTGTTGACCGTGGTGGCGGGCGGCGGCATGGCCCTCGCCCGTGCCGGCACTGCGGATGGACAGTGGCTCACACTGACATCGACACATGTGGCCCTCGGGCTGGCCGGCTGGGGCACCATTCTGGTCGCGGCAACCGGCTACCTGGTGGTGCCGATGTTCCAGCTGACGCCCGCCTACCCGGGCTGGTTCGTCCGCCGTTTCGCCGGCGCCGTCGCGCTGGCGATCGCGTTCGGTGCGATCGTGGCCCGCGCCGTGGCATGGATTCCGCTGCTCGGCCTGATCGCCCTGTTTGCCGGCGTCACGCTCGATCGCCAGCGACGTCGCCGCCGCGCCAAGGTGGACGCCACCTTCCGCTTCTGGCGCCTGGGCATGATCTGTGTGCTGCTCGCCTGCGGCGCTGCGCTGTTGGCGATCTTCGATGTCGGCGGCAACGCGATGCCGATCGCGGCAGGCGTGCTGGCGATTCTCGGCGGCTTCGTTTCGGTGATCGTGGGTATGTTGTACAAGATCGTGCCCTTCATCCTGTGGCTCTATCTTCAGCCACGGGTGCAGGGGGTGCCGCCGATGACGCGCATGCTCAACGAGCGTTGGCTGCGCTGGCACGAGGGCGTGCACGGGGCGACGATCATGGTGGCGGTGCTGGCGACCGTGTGGTGGCCGATGGTGTATCCGGCCGGCGGGCTGTTGATGGCCGGCGCCGGTCTGCTCGGTGCGCAGCTGTGGCGGGTGGTGCAGCGGGCCCGCGCCGCGCTGAAGAAGGCTCAGCCTTCGTAGTTGCGCAGCTTGTCGACGTTGTGCAGGGAAATATGTTTGCCCTGCACGGTGATCAGGCCGGCGTTGCTCAGTTCGTTGAAGATGCGCGACAGGGTTTCAGGCGTCAGGTTCAGGCGCGAGGCAATGATCTGCTTGCTGGTGGGCAGATCGACGGCGGCCTGCGTGGCCCCCTTGCAGGGCGCATCGGAGACTTGCTGCAAGAGGTAGCCGATCACGCGCTGGGTGCTCGAGCGCAGCGAGTAGGATTCCACGTCGCGCACCATGCTGTGCAGGCGGATCGCCATGCCGGCCAGCATGCGGCGGGCGAAGCCGGCGTCCTGGTCGATGAGGTTGAACACCGCATCGCGGGTGATGTGCAGCAGCAGGGTGTCGGCCAGCGACTCGGCGAACACCGGGTATTGGCGATCCATGAACATCACGGCCTCGCCGAAGCTCTGGTGCGGTCCGAGGATTTCGACCACTTTTTCGTTGCCGTTGGGCGAGGAGAAGGCCAGCTTGATCTGGCCGAAGATGACGTAGTAAAACCCCTTGGGTTGGTCGCCGCGCTGGAACAGCATCTCGCCTTTCTGGATGCGCTTCTCGCGGGTGGCGTCGGCGACTTGCTGCAAGTCTTCCGACGACAGGGCGCTGAAGAGCGGCATGCGGCTGAGCAATCCGGGGATATCGATTTTTTCTTGACTCATGATCGGGCACAGGTCACCAGTAGCGGCAGAATGTACCACGCCCCAAACTTGGGCGTAATGGCTGTCTAAATATCAGAAAATCATGATCCATCGTTTCTCCGTTCCTCGTTTCCACGGTCTCGGCCCAGCAGCCGCGCACCATGCCGCTCGCGCCCGCGGCGTCATGCGGCGGCCCAGTATCACGATTCCGGAGTGCTAGCGATGTATCAAGCCGTCAAACACCTTCATGTCGCCTGTGTGAGCCTCTCCGGCTTGGGTTTTCTGTTGCGTGCGGGCTGGATGCTGAGCGGCTCGCCGCTGCTGAGCCATCGCTTGACCCGCATCTTGCCGCATGTGGTCGACACCCTCTTGCTGGGCTCCGCCATCGTGCTGGTGACGTACTATGGCGCGGTCCCCGATTGGGTCTGGGCCAAGGTTGCCGGTCTGGTGGTGTATGTCGTCCTCGGCAGCCTGGCGCTCAAGCGCGGGCGAACACGTTCGGTGCGCATCGCGGCGCTGGTGGCCGCGATAGGCACCTTCGGCTGGATCGTGTCCGTGGCACTCACCAAGTCTGTCGCGGGATTTTTCGGATGCTTGTAAACAGGAAAGGAACCCAATGACCGAATCCCTGTTGCCGCTGGCGCCGGGGCTGGATCAGCCGCTGGAAGTGCTGACCGCCTGTCATTCACGCATGCAGTCGCAGTTGCGAACGCTCGACCGGCTGGTGCGCTGGTTGCCCGAGCATGGCGCCGACGACGACGCGCGCAAGGCGGCCACCAACATCATTCGCTATTTCGATACGGCGGCCGTCAATCACCACCAGGACGAAGAGGTCAGCCTGTTTCCGCTGCTCTTTGAGCGGGTGTCGAGTGCGGGCCGACCCCGCCTGAAGCGCCTGGTGGACTGGATTCGCCAGGATCACGAGGAGATGGCGGCCGCCTGGCAGCGGCTGCGCCCCCAGCTAGCCGCGATTGCCGCCGGGACGTCGGCCGAGCTGGACGCCGACGAGGTGGCCAACTATGCCTCGCGCTATCTCAGCCATATCGACCGTGAAGACAACGAGCTGTTTCCCTATGCGGCCCAGCTGCTGAGCGCGGCCGACCTGACCGCCTTGAGCGAGCAGATGGTGGCGCGCCGCCGATTGCCGCGCTGATCAGACGTTGGGCAGGTGGCTGAGCAGGGCCTTGAGGCCGTCGATGTCGCGGATGCGGATGTGTTTTTGCTGCACCGTGATGAGCTCGTTTTCCTGGAAGCGCGAGAAGGCGCGCGATACCGTCTCCAGCTTGAGGCCCAGGTAGGAGCCGATTTCTTCGCGCGTCATGCGCAGGTGAAACTCCGCCGCCGAGAAACCACGGGCGGTGAAGCGCTGCGACATGTTGATCAGGAAGGCCGCCAGGCGCTCTTCGGCACGCATCGAGCCGAGCAGCATCATCACGCCATGGTCGCGGACGATCTCGCGGCTCATCACCTTGTGGAACTGGTGCTGCAGCGAGCCGATTTCACGGGAGATTTCCTCCAGGTTGGCGAAGGGGATCACGCACACCTCGCTGTCCTCGAGGGCGACGGCGTTACAGCTGTGCGCATCGGTGCTGATGCCGTCGAGCCCGATGATCTCGCCGGACATCTGGAAACCGGTGACCTGCTCGCGGCCGTCCTCGAGCAGTACGTCGGTCTTGAACGAACCGGTGCGCACGGCGTAGATCGACTCGAAGGTGTCGCCGGCGCGATACAGGTGCTGATGGCGCTTGACCTTGCGGCGCGCGCCGACCAGCGCATCGAGCTGGTTGATGTCGCCTTCGCTCATGCCGTAGGGCAGGCACAGCTCCTGCAGGTTGCATTGGGAACAAGCCGTTTTCAGGCCTTCGACGGTAATTGGCACGACGGCCCGATTTGGCATGTCCTGCGCTCTCCTTGATTCGTTTTCGCTCGGCGATGGGGCGTTTGATCCACGTCAACCCGCTTGGTTCAGCTTTTTGAGATCGTGAGTGTCATTGAGCAGAAGCCTGATTATGGATAACCAGAAAGAACTCGTTTTCGATCCGCAACTGATTCGCCGATTCGACGTCAACGGCCCGCGGTACACTTCATACCCGACTGCTGACCGCTTTGTCGAGGCGTTCAATGCCGACGCGTTGGGAAATTGGTTGGGGCAGCGTGCGGTCGGTGGTTTTGGCCGGCCGCTGTCATTGTACTTCCATATCCCGTTCTGCAATACGATCTGCTACTACTGCGCCTGCAACAAGATCATAACCAAAGATCATGGGCGCTCGGCCAAGTATCTGACCTACCTGGCCAAAGAGGTCGCCATGCAGGCGGCGCAGCTCGACGGCGGGCATGAGGCCATCCAGTTGCACCTGGGCGGCGGTACGCCGACCTTCCTCTCGCATGACGAAATGCGCCAGCTGATGGCCACCGTGCGCCAGCATTTCAAGCTGCTGCCCAACGGCGAGTATTCCATCGAGGTCGACCCGCGCAAGGTCGACTTCGAAACCGTCGCGCTGCTCGCCGAACTGGGCTTCAACCGCATGAGCATCGGTGTGCAGGACTTCAACATCGACGTCCAGCGCGCGGTCAACCGGGTGCAGAGCTTCGAGGAAACCAAGCTGGTGCAGGACGCTGCGCGCCAGACCGGTTTCAAATCGGTGAGCATGGACCTCATCTACGGCCTGCCCAAGCAGAACGTGATCAGCTTCAACAGCACGCTCGAACGGGTGCTCGAACTGTCGCCCGACCGGATCTCGCTCTACAGCTACGCGCACCTGCCGGGCCTGTTCAAGCCGCAGCGACGCATCGCACCGGACGACATGCCCTCGGCCGACACCAAGCTGCAGATCCTGCAGCTGGCCATTCGTCGGCTGACCGAGGCGGGCTATGTGTATATCGGCATGGACCACTTCGCCAAGCCGGACGACGAGCTTGCCGTGGCGCAGCGCCAGGGCCGCTTGCACCGCAATTTCCAGGGCTACTCGACCTATGCCGAGTGCGATCTGCTGGCCTTCGGCGTGTCGGCCATCGGCAAGGTGGGGCCCACCTACGCACAAAACGTCAAGACGCTCGACGAGTACTACGACATCCTCGATCAGGACCGCCTGCCGGTGCTGCGCGGCATCGAGCTGACGCCCGACGACATCCTGCGCCGCGCCATCATCCAGGCGCTGATGTGCCATTTCGAGCTGTCGATCGATTCGATCGAAGTCGCCTACATGGTCGATTTCAAGCGCTACTTCGCCCAGGAGCTCGAAGACCTGCGCACCATGGAGGCCGCCGGCCTGCTCAAGCTCGAAGACAAGTGGATCACCGTGCTGCCGCCGGGGCGTCTGCTGGTGCGCGGCATCGCCATGGTTTTCGACCGCTACCTGCGTTCCGACCGGGAGCGCGCGCGTTACTCCAAGGTGATCTGAGTCGGGCGCGGCGTCGGGCTGTGATAGGCTCGGCGCCCCGGCTCTCGATTCGACGCCCCGACCCATGCCTGAAACCGGCTACATCGCCGTCTTCCTCATCGGCCTGCTTGGCGGCACGCACTGTGTCGGCATGTGCGGCGGCATCGTCAGCGCGCTGACGGTGCAGATCCCCGGCCAGGTGCGGCGGCAATGGCCGATCCACCTCGCCTACAACCTCGGGCGCATCACCACCTACACCAGCCTCGGGGCGCTGCTCGGCGCCATCGGCTCGGTCGGCCTGCTGTTCGACGACTTCCTGCCCGTGCAGATGGTCCTCTACCTGATGGCCAATCTGATGCTGGTGGCCCTCGGCCTCTACCTCACCGGCTTCACCCGCTTGCTGGCCCCGCTCGAGCGCATGGGCCAGCGGTTGTGGCGCCGCGTCCAGCCGCTGACCCGGCGTTTCCTGCCGGCGCGCGGCATGCGCCAGGCGATCCCGCTGGGGCTGCTGTGGGGGCTGTTGCCCTGTGGCCTGGTGTATAGCGTGCTGACCACGGCCCTGATCACCGGCTCGGCCGCCGGCGGGGCGGGGCTGATGCTGGCCTTTGGTCTCGGTACCCTGCCCAACCTGATGCTGGCCGGGGTGCTGCTCAAGCGCTTGCAAGGGGTGACGCGTCGCCCCTGGGTGCGCACCCTGGCCGGCTCGGTGGTGCTTGGTTTCGGGGTGTTCGGCTTGGTCAATGCCTCGACGCTGGGCAGCCGCTTGTGGAACGGCGTGCTCTGCGTGACCTGAGCGCGCTGCGGCAGCGGGCGAAACATTAGAGTATCCTTATGTGTTTTTTGGCGCCGCTCCGGCGCCATTCAGCATTTGGAGCCCGTCATGCCCAAAACCAGCCACGACCTGGTGGTCGAAGCCAAGCAAGCCATTCGTGAAGTGAGCCCAGAGGACGCCCGGCGTCTGATCCAGGGCGGCGCAGTCGTCCTGGATGTGCGCGAGCCGGAGGAGTTCGCCGCCGGACATCTGCCCGGCGCCCTCCACATTCCGCGCGGCATGCTCGAATTCCGCCTGGCCGGTATCCCCGAGCTGAACGATCCGCGCCGCACGATCGTGGTCTATTGCAAGACCAGTGGTCGGGCCGCGCTGGCGACTGTCGTCCTGCAGCGCATGGGCGTGTCCCACGCGGTGTCGCTGGCCGGCGGTTTCGATGCCTGGGCGGCCAGCGGCCTGCCGGTCGATCTACCGGCGCCGATCGACTTCGAGTAAGGCGGGCACGTCCTCGTCCGGATGGGCGAGGGTGTGCAGGATCGGGCAGGGCTGGGCCGAGGTCGTGTGCTCGCAGCAGCTGACCAACTCGGTCAGCGCCGTGCGCATGGCCGCCAGCCGGGCCATGCGCTCGTCGATCTGGGCGAGCTTGTCGCGGGCCAGCGCGCGCGCCGCCTGACGATCGGTGTTTTCATCGAGGTCGAGCAACTCGGCGATCTCGTCGAGGCTGAAACCGAGTTGCTGCGCGCGGCGGATGAAACGCAGGCGCGACAGCGCGGTGTCGCCATAGTGACGCACTTGTCCACGCGCGGGCTCGGGCACTGCCAGCAGGCCGCGCCGCTGGTAGTAGCGCACCGTTTCAACTCCCACCTCGGCAGCCGCCGCGAGGCGACCGATGGTCATCGATGTCATGCTTGACTCCGTACCTGACTACAGACATTAGACTGGCCCCGTCGTCTCCGTTCCGTCAAGCCATGAATCTCTCTGTCACCGACCGCCCGCTACGCCTCGATCTGCCGGTTCGCGGCATGACCTGTGCCGCCTGCGCCAGTCGTATCGAGCGGGTGCTCAAGCGCCTGCCGGGCGTCGACGCCCAGGTCAATTTCGCGACCGAGCGCGCGTCGGTCCGGTTGGCAGCGGGCGATGCCCCTGATGTGCAGGCCGTGGTCGACGCCATCCGCCGGGCGGGCTTCGAGGTGCCCGATGCGCGCACCGAGCTGGCCATTTCGGGTATGACCTGCGCGGCCTGCGCGAGCCGCCTGGAGAAGGTACTCAACCGCCTGCCGGGGGTCGAAGCGACGGTCAACTTCGCCACCGAGAGCGCCCAGCTGCACTACCCGCCGGGCACCGTAAGCGAGGCCCGGATCATCGAGGCGGTGGCCGGCGCCGGCTTTACCGCCCGGTTGCGTGGCGAGGCCGCCCGTGCCGAGGAAAAGGCGCGCAAGGCTGCCGAGTGGCGCGCCGAGCGCAACCGCTTCCTGATCTCGCTGCTGCTCACCGCGCCCTTGCTGGCCCAGATGCCGGCGATGTTCTTCGGCTCGGCCGAGCACGATCTGATCCCGCGCGCCTGGCAATGGCTGCTGGCCACGCCGGTGCAGTTCTGGATCGGCCTGCGCTTCTATCGCGGCGCCTGGTCGGCCTTGCGCGGCGGGGGCGCCAACATGGACGTGCTGGTGGCGCTGGGCACCTCGGTGGCCTACGGCTTCAGCGCCATCGTCACGCTCTTGGGGCGGATGGATCTGCATGTGTATTTCGAGGCCTCGGCCGCCATCATCACCCTGGTGCTGATGGGCAAGGTGCTCGAGGCGCGGGCCAAGGCGCGCACCGCGGATGCGCTCGAAGCGCTGGTGCGCTTGCAGCCGCGTACTGCCTGGGTGGCGCGCGACGGTGCCCTCGCCGAGGTGCCGGTGGCGAGCCTGTCGCCGGGAGACCGCTTCGTGGTGCGCGCCGGCGACAGCGTGCCGGTCGATGGCGTGGTGCGCGGTGGCCAGTCGGCGCTGGATGAATCGATGCTCACCGGCGAGAGCCTGCCGGTGGCCAAGGCCGAGGGCGACACGGTGTATGCGGCCACCGTCAACGGCGACGGCACGTTGCGCTGCGAGGCCACGGGCGTGGGCGCCGACACCTTGCTGGCCGGCATCATCCGCTTGGTCGAGGAGGCGCAGGGCAGCAAGGCGCCGGTGCAGCGGTTGGCCGACCGGGTGGCGGCGGTGTTCGTACCGGTGGTGGTGGCCATTGCGGTGCTGACCTTTTTCGGCGGCTGGTGGTGGGGCGGTGCGGCGACCGAGGCCTTGATCAATGCCGTGGCGGTGCTGGTGATCGCCTGCCCGTGTGCGCTCGGTCTGGCGACGCCGACGGCGATCATGGTGGGCACCGGCCTGGGTGCGCAGCACGGCATCCTGGTGAAGAACGCCGAGGCGCTGGAGCGCGCCGAAAAACTGGGCGTGCTGGCGGTGGACAAGACCGGCACGCTGACCGAAGGGCGCCCCGAAGTCACCGATGTGCATCCGGCGCCGGCGGTCGATCGCGACCAGTTGCTGGCCTGGGCGGCGGCGCTGGAATCGGCCAGCGGGCATCCGCTGGCGCGGGCGATCGTCGCTGCGGCGGGGCGGGTGCCGACCGCGCAGGCGGTGGACACCGTACCGGGCCGCGGGGTGCGTGGCAGTGTCGAGGGCAGGGCGGTTCAGGTGGGCAGCCCGGCTTTTCTGCGCGAGGCCGGTGTCGAGGTGCCGACGGCCGAGGCGGAGGCGCTGGCGGCGCAGGGGCGCACGCTGGTGGCGGTGGCGGTCGATGGGCGCTTTGCCGGCCTGATCGGTGTGGCCGATCCGGTGCGTTCGACCTCGGTGGCGGCGGTGGCCCGCTTGCAGCGCGCCGGCATCGAGGTGGTGATGCTCACCGGCGACCATCCGGCCACTGCCCGCGCGGTGGCCGAGGCGGTGGGTATTGCGCATTTCGAGGCCGGCGTGCTGCCGGCCGACAAGGCACAGGCGGTGCGCGCGCTGGCGGCGGGCGGCCGGCGGGTCGGCATGGCCGGCGACGGCATCAACGATGCGCCGGCGCTGGCGGCTGCCGAGGTGTCGTTCGCCATCGGCACCGGGGCCGACGTGGCGGTGGCGGCGGCGGACATCACGCTGATGTGCAGCGACCTCAATGGCGTGGCCGATGCGGTGGAGCTGTCGCGCGCCACGCTGGCGAAGATCCGGCAGAACCTGTTCTTCGCCTTCATTTACAACATTCTGGGCATTCCGCTGGCGGCCTTCGGCTTCCTCAACCCGGTGGTGGCCGGGGCGGCGATGGCCCTCAGTTCGGTGTCGGTGGTGAGCAACTCGCTGTGGCTCAAGCGCTGGCGGCCGAGTCGATGATTTTGTATTCAAACAGGAGCGGGCAATGACGCAGGTGACAATCCAGGTGGGCGGCATGAGCTGCCAGGGCTGTGTGAAAGGCGTGACGACGGCGCTGCAGGCGGTGCCGGGCGTGCAAGCGGTGAACGTGACGCTGACGCCGGGCGCGGCGACGGTCGACTTCGATCCGCAGCGCACCGATGCGGCGGCGCTGCGTCAGGCGGTGGAGGCGGCGGGTTTCGACGCGGCCTGAAGGCCGAGATCGATCTGCATCTGGCGGAAGGCGTCGGCGGGCAGCGGCCGGGCGTAGAGATAGCCCTGCGCCAGATCGCAACCCAGCTCGGAGAGGAAGGCCTCCTGGGCTTTGGTCTCGACGCCTTCGGCGACGGCCGTCATGCCCAGGTGATGGGCAATGCCGACGATGGCCCGGGTCAGGTGGGCGTCTTCGGCGTCGTCGGGCAGGTCGCGGATGAAGGAGCGGTCGATCTTGAGCTTGTCGAGCTTGAAGCGCTTGAGATAGGCGAGCGACGAGTAGCCGGTGCCGAAGTCGTCGATGGCCAGCTTGACGCCCAGCGCGTGGATGGCGTCGAGGGTGGCCGATACATGCGCCTGATGCGTCATCAGCGCACTTTCGGTCACCTCCAGCTCCAGTAGCCGGGCGGGTAGGCCGCTTTCGCCGAGCGCCTCGACCACGGTGCTGTCGAGCTGGCCGCGGCGCACCTGCAGGGCCGAAATATTCACCGCGATGCATAGATCGGGCAGGCCTTCGTCCCGCCAGCCCTGAGCGATGCGGCAGGACTCGTGCAGGATCCAGGCGCCGAGCGGGATGATCAGGCCGGTCTCTTCGGCGATGGGGATGAACTGGTCGGGCGGGATCATGCCGCGCTCGGGGTGATTCCAGCGCAGCAGGGCTTCGGCGCCGATCAGGCGACGGTGGGCCAGATCGAACTGGGGCTGGAAGTGCAGGGAGAATTCCCGGCGTGTCAGCGCCCGGCGCAATTCGTTCTCCAGCGCCAGCCGGGTGTGCGCGCGGTTGTTGAGTTCGTCGGTGAAGAACTGGTAGCTGTTGCGGCCGTTTTCCTTGGCGTGGTACATCGCCGCGTCGGCATTCTTGAGCAGCAGTTCGCGGTTGTCGCCGTCTTCGGGGAAGACGGTGATGCCAATGCTCGGCGTGATCGACAGCTCATGGCCATTGACTTCATAGGGCGTGGCCAGCGCCTTGAGGATCTTGCCGGCCACGGTGGCCGCGCGGGCGGCGCTGTCCAGATCGATGAGCAGCACGACGAACTCGTCCCCGCCCAGGCGGCTGACCGTGTCGCAGCTGCGCACCACGGCGCTGAGCCGACCGGCCACTTGGCGCAGCAGGCCGTCGCCGGCGGCATGGCCGAGCGAGTCGTTGATGTTCTTGAAGCGGTCCAGGTCGATGAACAGCACGGCCAGGTGGCCGTCGTTGCGCCGTGCATTCTCGATGGCGCTGCCCATGCGGTCGAGCAGCAGGATGCGGTTGGGCAGGCCGGTCAGCGCGTCGTATTCGGCCATGTGGCGCAAGCGCTGCTCGGTGCGCTTGCGCTCGGAGATGTCGGAGATCGACACCACGAAATGGGTGATCCGGCCGGTGTCGTTGGTGATGGCGCCGAGCGAGATCCAGCCCGGGTAGTGGCTGCCGTCGGCGCGCTGCAGTTCGATCTCGCCCGACCAGTGGCGGGCAGAGCGCAGGCGCGAGGCGGTGCGCCGCCACACCTCGCCGTCGGCATGCTCGCCGATGAGCAGCTCGGCGCAGTGGCGCCCGACGATGTCGGCCTGGTGGAAGCCGCTGATCCGCGCCAGCGCCGGATTCACCGACACGATGCGGAAGCGGTGGTCGAGAATGGCGATGGCCTCGTTGCTGGCGTCGAACACCTGGGCCGACAGGCGCAGCTCGCGGGCGCTTTCCTTGAGCGCCTGGTTGCGCGCGCCGATGTCCTGTTGGTAGCGCTGGAAGCGCTGGTTGATCCAGCGATAGAAGACCATCGACAGCAGCAGCGCGAGGGCGGTGGCGGTGAGCATGGCGAACAGCGTCACCGTGAAGTCTTCGCGTTTGCTCGCTTCCATGCGTTCGCGTTCGGCGGCGATGACCTGGTCGACATCGTCGAGTCGGGCAATCGCGGCCAGCGTCCAGCCCCATTCGTCCTGGCCTGCGACATGGACCAGGTGCGGCGCGATCGGCTGTGAGGGGGCCTGCCGCATGTCGATCCGCAGCACCTGCCCGCCGCGACGCCCGGTGCGGGCGATCTCGCCGATCCACTCGGGCAGCTGATCGCCGAGGGCGGGCAGGCCGCCCGCCAGGATCTGGCCATGCTGGTTGACCACCAGGATGACCCGGTCGTCGGGCGGACTGTGCCGCGAGAGAATGCCCAGCGCCTGCTCGCGGGCCGTGGCCTGCGCCTGCGCCTGATCGATGCCGACGCCGACGATCCAGCCGAAGGGCGCAAAGCGACCGACATGGGCCTGCAGGTCGGTCATCGACCCGTCGCCGCTCTGCGGGCGCCAGCGCAGGCGCAGATGGCCGTCGCCCAAGGTGGCCACATCCACCAGACGGTCGATCAGCGGCAGGCCGGTGTCGTCGATCACGGTCGCCAGCGAGTGCCCTTCCTGCGACGGATCGAGGGCGAAGAGGCGTACCCGGCCATCGGCATCGACAATGAAGGGCACGAGGCCGGCATCCGGCTGGCCCATGGTCCGCAGCACCTCGAGCACCATCTTCCGTGCCTGCGCGTCGCTGGCCGTGGTGCGCAGGTTGCGATAGGTGCGTTCGGCGGCGTCGAGGGCGAGTCGGCTGTGATAGTCGAGGCGTGCCGCCAGGCGTGTGTCGAAGCTCTCCCGGTGCTCCTTGAGGCTCTTGCCCAGATAGGCCACCTCTTCGTGCAGCGATTGCTCCAGCCGCGCGAACGCGTGCTTTTCGATGTCCGCCGCGCGGCTCTCGAAGGCTTGTTCGTGCCGGTAGATGTAGTAGCTGCCCATGCTCACCAGCAGCACCAGCACCAGCGCGAGCATGGCGCCCAGCATCAGCCGCGGCAGCCAGCGCTCGGCGCGTGTGGCGGATTCCGGCTGGAGAGGCGGGGCCGCCACGCGCTGGGCAGGGATCGAGGAACGGACCGGGCTCGGTCGGACGCCTGTCATGGGCGGGCGGGTCTCCTGCGACGGACCGGGACATGGCCGGCGCGTCGAACATATTTTCTGTGGACGATTTATCGGCCGGGGCGGCGGGAGCTTGAGTGCGCCGGGGGCGCGATTTGGCCGGCAGATTTTTGGCCATCCGCAAAAACCCCTATAATTGTCCGAATTTTTTCAAGGGGAGGGTTGTATGGGATTCGATCAGGTCAAGGCCGGCAAGGATGTGCCGAACGACATCAACGTCATCATTGAAATCTCGGCCCAGGGCGAGCCGATCAAGTTCGAGGTGGACAAGGACAGCGGCTGCGTCTATGTCGACCGTTTCATGGGCACCACCATGCGCTATCCGTGCAACTACGGCTATGTGCCGCACACGGTGGCGGGCGACGGCGACCCGGTCGACGTGCTGGTGGTCACCCCCTTCCCGCTGCAGCCGGGCGTGGTGATCCGCTGCCGTCCGGTGGGCGTGCTGAAGATGGAAGACGAGTCGGGCGAAGACGCGAAAGTCGTGGCCGTGCCGGTGTCCAAGCTGACGCCGCTGTACGACAAGGTGCAGAGCACCGACGATCTGCCCGAGCTGCTGATGAAGCAGGTGGTGCATTTCTTCGAGCACTACAAGGATCTCGAGCCGGGCAAGTGGGTCAAGGTGGTCGGCTGGGGCACGGTGGACGAGGCCCGTCAGGAAATCCTGAACGGCATCGCCAACGCCTGAGCCTGCGTCAGGTTGTTCCGAAAGCCCGCCTTCGCGCGGGCTTTTTTCATGCCGGCGGCTGGGAACGGAAGGGGCTGCGCTCGTCCAGTTCGTCCAGGTAGCCGGCAATCCCGGCACGCTCGCGGCGCAGATAGTCGGCGATCGCCGCGCTGAAGCGCGCGTCGCGGATCCAGTGCGCCGAGCTGACCGGTGTGGACACCAGCCCGCGCGAGAGCTTGTGTTCGCCCTGGGCGCCGCCCTCGAAGCGCGCCAGACCATGGCGGATGGCGTAGTCGATGCCCTGGTAGTAGCAGGCCTCGAAATGCAGGCAGGAGATGTCCTCGACCGCCCCCCAGTAGCGCCCGTACAGCGCCTGTGCGTCCGCCAGGAACCAGGCGCTGGCCACCGGCTTGCCGTCGCGGCGGGCGATCAGCAGGCGCACATTGTCCGGGGCGGTGGCGATCAGGCGGGCGAAGAAGTCGCGCGTGAGGTAGGGCGTCGAGCGGCGCAGGGCGTAGGTCAGGCAGTAGCAGTGGTAGAAGAAATCGAGCGCGGCATCGCCGATGTCCCCGCCCGCGAGCCAGTCGAATATCACGCCCGCGGCGGCCACGCGCTGGCGCTCCTGGCGGATCTTCTTGCGCTTGTCGCGGGTCAGGTGGCTCAGGAAGTGG
The DNA here is from genome assembly GCF_018524365.1 of Denitromonas iodatirespirans. GTDB lineage: Bacteria > Pseudomonadota > Gammaproteobacteria > Burkholderiales > Rhodocyclaceae > Nitrogeniibacter > Nitrogeniibacter iodatirespirans. Next base: position 141,544 of record NZ_JAEKFT010000007.1, on the reverse strand, counting down.
GCGAAGTCCTGGTAGCCGGCGTTGTGCCAGTGGAACTGCACGCCGTGGCGGATCTGCAGGCCGGCAGCGGCGGCCAGGGCGGTGTCGTCGGCATCGGGAAACAGCAGGTGGAAGGAGCTGGCCTCGCCGGCAGCGATCCAGCCCAGCGTCTCGCGCAGCAACTGCGCGCGGTGGGCGATGTCGGCGCCGAGCAGGCGCCGCCCCGGCAGCGGCGAGAAGGGGATCGCGCACAGCCACTTGGGGTAGTAGGCCAGACCGTGCTGCTCATAGGCTTGGGCCCAGGCCCAGTCGAACACATACTCGCCCCAGGAATGCCACTTGCGGTACAGCGGCATGGCGGCCACCAGCGTATCGCCTTCCCACAGCGTGGCGTGATGAGGGGTCCAGCCGGTGTTGCCGCCGACCGAGCCGCTCGCCTCCAGGGCATGGAGAAAGGCGTGTTGCAGCCCGGCGTGGGGGCCGGCGAGGCGGTTCCAGGCGGCGGCGGGAATGGCGTCGATGCGTTCGAAGAAGCGGAGAGAGTCGCTCATGTCGGGGGGAGGCGTCCGGGGCCCAAGGGGTCAATAGTGGCAGGTGGTGGTCGATGTTGCTGCAGGATGAGGCAGCGTAAGCCGCGCCGACCGGTCCCCCGGGCTGCCGGCCTTATCCACGGATTATCCACAGCTTTGTGCACCGGGATTGTGGATAGCTTGGCGATGCGCGCCGATGGCGGGGGCCGCACAAACCCGAGGGCAGACGGTATAGTTACACGCCTATGAAAACATCGCTCGCTATTGCCGCCGCCCAGATCAATCCCGTGGTCGGCGACCTGTCGGGGAACGTCGCCGAGATCCGTGCCGCCATGGAGGCTGCCGCCGCCGAGGGCGCGCGCGTGCTGCTCACGCCGGAGCTGTCGATCTGCGGCTATCCGCCCGAAGACCTGCTGCTGCGCCCCGACTTCTACGAAAGTTGCCGCGAGGCGGTCGATGCGCTGGCGGCGCAGACCGGCGATATGGCGGTGGTGGTCGGCTACCCGGAAGCCGACGGCGAGCGGTGCTACAACGCCGCGGCGGTTCTGCGCCACGGCCGTGTCATTGCCAACTATCGCAAGCTGCGCCTGCCCAATTACGAAGTGTTCGACGAGGTGCGCTATTTCGAGGCCGGCGACGAAGCCTGTGTGTTCGAGATCGACGGCGTGCGCTGTGCCGTGCAGATCTGCGCCGACCTGTGGGGGCCTGAGCCGACTCAGCGCGTGATCGAGGTCGGTGCCGATGTGTTGCTGGTGCTCAACGCCTCGCCCTGTCACCTGGGCAAGCAGCAGGAGCGCTACCGGATGGCGCGTGCGCGCGCGGCCGAGAGCGGCCTTCCGGTGCTCTACGCCAACATGGTGGGTGGGCAGGACGAGCTGGTCTTCGACGGCGCCTCGTTCGCCATGCAGGCGGACGGCTCGATTGCCTGGCAGGCCCCGGCCTTTGCCGCCGGGACCACCACCGTGCGCTGGGTCGACGGCGTGTGGGCGCCGGCTGACGTCACCCCGCTGCCGGATGTGGAAGAGGAGGCCTACTCGGCACTGGTGGTCGGCGTGCGCGATTACCTCGACAAGAACGGCTTCCCCGGCGCGATCATCGGCCTGTCGGGCGGCATCGATTCGGCCCTGACGCTGGCGGTGGCGGTCGACGCGCTGGGTGCCGACAAGGTGCGCGCGGTGATGATGCCCTCGCCCTACACGGCGCAGATGAGCCTCGACGATGCGGCCGAGATGGCGCGCCGGCTGGGCGTGCGCTACGACGTGCTGCCCATCGCGCCGGCCATGGACGTGTTCTCGTCCATGCTGAAGGAACAGTTCGCCGGCCTGCCCGAAGACACCACCGAAGAAAACCTGCAGAGCCGGATCCGCGGCATGCTGTTGATGGCCTTGTCCAACAAGACCGGCCGCATCGTGCTGACCACGGGCAACAAGAGCGAGATGGCCACCGGTTACGCCACGCTGTACGGCGACATGGCGGGCGGTTTTGCGGTGCTCAAGGATGTCTATAAAACGCTGGTGTACCGCCTGTCGGTGTGGCGCAACGCGCGCGGCGAGGTGATCCCCGAGAACATCATCACCCGGCCGCCCTCGGCCGAGCTCAAGCCCGACCAGGTCGACCAGGACACCTTGCCACCCTATGCGGTGCTCGATGCCATCATCGAGGCCTACATGGAGCGCGACGAGTCGCCGCGCGAGATCATTGCCCAGGGGTATGATGAGGCCGTGGTGCGACGCACCGTGGGCATGCTCAAACGCAACGAATACAAGCGCCGCCAGGCGCCGGTCGGTATCCGCCTGACGCGGCGGGCCTTCGGCAAGGACTGGCGCTTCCCCATCACGGCCCGGTATCAGGATCCCTGCTAGGCCGCCAGAACGATACGACACAGGAGCGATGCATGAAGAAGATCGAAGCGGTGATCAAGCCGTTCAAGCTGGATGAAGTGCGCGAGGCGCTGTCGGATGTCGGTATCACCGGCCTGACCGTCAGCGAGGTCAAGGGTTTCGGCCGTCAGAAGGGGCACACCGAGCTGTATCGCGGCGCCGAATACGTGGTGGATTTCCTCCCCAAGATCAAGATCGAGATCGTGGTCGGCGAGGATGTGGTCGAGCAGGCCATCGAGGCCATCGTCAAGGCCGCGCGCACCGGCAAGATCGGTGACGGCAAGATCTTCGTCACCCCGGTCGAGCAGGTAGTGCGCATCCGCACCGGCGAGCTGAACGAAGACGCGATCTGATCGATCGCTCGCCGCCACACGACAACGGCTGCCCGCGGGCAGCCGTTGTGCCGTCTAGGGGCGGGCCTTGTCCGGCGCGCGCAAGAGCACGCGCAGGGCGCCGCTGCCGCCCTCGTTGGCACGCGCCTGGCAGAAGGCCAGGATCTCCTCGCGCTGCGACAGCCAACCCTTCGACAACTGCTTGAGGATGCCGATCTTGCCCGGCGAGCGCAGCCCCTTGCCGTGCACCACGCGCACGCAGCGCGCGCCGCGGCGCAGTGCGCCGGCGAGAAACTCGGCCAGGGCGGCACGGGCTTCGTCGCGGGTCAGGCCATGCAGGTCGATTTCGCCTTGCACCACCCAGCGGCCGCGGCGCAGATCGGTGAGCACCCGGCGCGGCAGGCCGGTGCGCAGGAAGGCGGCCTCGTCGCCCATGTCGAGCCGGTCTTCGAAGCTCAGCGGGGCCTCCAGGCTCTCGCGCAGGGCGGCCTGCTCGTCGGCCTCGCGCAGGCGCGGTGCGGCCACCGGCGGCGGTGTGACGACATCGGCGCGATTGGCGGGTTTGAGCGGCTGGGTGCCGCTGGCCAGCCAGGCCATGACATCACTGGTCGGCGGCGGGAGCGGCTCGGCCGCAGGGGGCGCGGGCAGGGGCGGGGTGTCTTCCGGCCAGGCGTGGTCGTCGTCCGGCAGCGGAATCACGTCCTGCATCTGATGCTGGAACCAGGCAGCCTCGTCCTGCCCAGGCGCCGGGGCGTGGCGGCGCGGTGCGTCGTCGTGTGTTTCGACGGGCCTGGCCTTGGGCACCGGGGCCGGGCGCGGCGGTGCGATCTCGGCCCGGTTGCCGTCGTCGATCGGCTGGATGGTACCGATGGCGCTGCGAAAGAGTTCGGTGTCCGACGCGGCCTCGTCCGCCGGCTCGTCAGGGGCGGCATCAAGAGGCGGGGCGGGTGGCTGGGGGGCTTGGCCGCGCCGGGCCGCTTTCAGCGGCTTGAGTGCGGCAAAGCGTGCGTCGGGCAAGCGCGCCGGCGCAGCCGCGGGGGCGGCGGCCGGACGGCGCTTGCGAGCCATGGCCTCAGCCCGCCACGCTCAGGCTGTCGAGGTAGCGCTCGGCGTCGAGCGCGGCCATGCAGCCGGTGCCGGCACTGGTGACGGCCTGGCGGTAGATGTGGTCCTGCACGTCGCCGGCGGCGAACACGCCCGGCACGCTGGTGGCCGTGGCGTTGCCTTCGCGGCCACCGAAGGTGACGATGTAGCCGCCTTCCATCTCCAGCTGGCCGGCGAAGATGTCGGTGTTCGGTTTGTGGCCGATGGCGATGAACACGCCCATCAGTTCGATGTCTTCGGTGGCGTCGGTCTGCACGTTGCGGATGCGCATACCGGTTACGCCCATGTTGTCGCCCAGTACCTCGTCGAGCGTGGCGAACAGCTTGAGCTCGATCTTGCCTTCGTCGACGCGCGCCATCAGCTTGTCGATCAGGATCTTCTCGGCGCGGAATGTGTCGCGGCGATGCACCAGCGTGACCTTGCTGGCGATGTTGGCCAGATACAGCGCTTCTTCGACCGCGGTGTTGCCGCCGCCGATGACCGCCACCGGCTTGTTGCGATAGAAGAAACCGTCGCAGGTGGCGCAGGCCGACACGCCTTTACCCATGAAAGCCTCCTCGGAGGGCAGGCCGATGTACTTGGCGGTGGCGCCGGTGGCGATGATCAGCGCATCGCAGGTGTACTCGCCCTGATCGCCGACCAGGCGGATCGGCTTCTCGTGCAGATGCGTGGTGTGGATGTGGTCGAACACCATTTCGGTGTCGAAACGCTCGGCATGCTTCTGGAAGCGCGCCATCAGATCCGGCCCCATCACGCCGTCGGCATCGGCCGGCCAGTTGTCCACATCGGTGGTGGTCATCAGCTGGCCGCCCTGGGCCATGCCGGTGATCAGCACTGGCTTGAGGTTGGCGCGGGCGGCATAGACGGCGGCGGTGTAGCCGGCCGGGCCGGAACCGAGGATGAGGAGTTTTTCGTGACGGGTGCTCATGGTTTGGGATCTTTTCGGTGGTGGAAGGAGGTTCGCGGCCGATTATAACTGGAGCCGGCGCCGGGGCATTTCAAGCGTATGTATCGCGGCGATAGCCTGGGCGTACTGCGGGGGGCGTTACGTTTCTATGAGAACGTGATAGTGTCTCGGTTGCCCGGTAGCCGCGAATCGTCCGCATTCTCAGGGGCTTGGTGCCGGTGCTGCTTTTGCGACAGGAGCGTTGTATGGTCCAGACGGCCGCGGTTTCACCGATTGCATTGCGAACTTTTCCGTTGTTTCAGGGGCTCGGCGACGACCGCCTGAACAGCGTGGCGCGCTGTGCCATGATGCGGCGCGTGCCACGCGGCCAGGCGGTGGTGCATGCCGGCGACGCGCCGGATTACGTGTATTTCGTGCTCACCGGCAGCCTCAAGGTGCTGGTCAGCGACGAAGACGGCCGCGAAGTGATCCTGACCATCCTCGGCCAGGGCGAGCTGTTCGGCGAGATGGGCATGTTCGACGAGCAGCCGCGCTCGGCGTCGGTGGTGGCGGTGATGCCTTCCGACCTGGTGATGATCTCCAAGCACGATTTCAAGCAGCTGATGCGCGACGATTTCGATATCGCCTGGCGCATCATGAGCAATCTGGCCGAGCGCCTGCGCAACGCCGACCGCAAGATCGAAAGCCTGGCGCTGATGGATGTGTATGGCCGGGTGGCGCATCTGCTGCTCGAAATGGGCGAGGAACACGACGGCGAGATGATCGTGGTGCGCAAGATATCGAAACAGGACATTGCCAAGATGATCGGCGCCTCGCGCGAGATGGTCAGTCGTGTCATGAAGGATCTGGGCCTGCAGGGCCTGATCGAGGAGACGCCGCGCGGCATCATCCTGCGCGATCGTATCCAGGAACTCTGATTCCATCGTTGCGCCACCGGCCCGACGCTCGGTGCCGGATTCGTGTGGCCTGCCGCAGAGGGCGGGCCATTTTCGTATAATGCGCCAGTGTCTTCTGGCCGCTGCGTCGCGCAGCGTGTGTGTGCCCTCCCATGGCGTCTTCGTCTCAAACCCGTTCCCGCAATCAGCCTTTGCCTGAGCGTATTGCCCATCTGCTCCAGGAAACCCGCTGGATCGTACTGGGCGTCGTGTCCATCTACGTGGCGATGATTCTGCTCGGCTACAACAAGGCCGATCCGGGTTGGTCGCATGCCACCGAAGTGGCGCGGGTGACCAATCCCGGCGGGCGCTTCGGTGCCTGGCTGGCCGATGTGCTGCTTTACCTGCTCGGCGGCTCGGCCTGGTGGCTGGTGATTTTCCTCGGCTATGGCATCGCCTGGGGCTTCCGTCGCTTCCGCCATGAGTTCAACGCCGACAAGCGCTCCTTCTTCATCGTCATGGCCGGTTTCCTGACGGTGCTGCTGTCGAGTGCCGCGCTCGAATCCCTGCGTTTCCACTCCACCGGTGCCGGCCTGCCGCTGGCGCCCGGCGGGCTGCTCGGCACCGAGCTCGGCGCCGCGGCGCTGCGCTACCTGGGCTTTACCGGCGGCACACTGGTCTTGTTGGCCTTGATCGCTGGTGGCCTGAGTTTGTTTACCGGCATCTCCTGGTTGTCGGCGACCGAGCGGCTGGGCTTGTGGCTGGAGCAGAGCTGGCAGGCCTTCCAACGTGCCACGCAGGCCTGGCGCGACCGCCGTGCCGGGCGCGAGCTGGCGCAAAAACGCGAGGCGGTGGTCAAGACGCGGCGCGAAAAGGCGGTGCGCACGCCGGCGCCGCCGGTGCGCATCGAACCGGCCATGGCCGTGGTGGTGCCGTCCGAGCGGGTGCAGAAAGAGCGCCAGCAGAATCTCTTCGGCGAGGCCGGCGATGGCGCCTTGCCGCCGGTCTCGTTGCTCGACGAGGCCTCGCAGGATGTGACGCCGCCGAGCGCCGAGACGCTGGAATTCACCTCGCGGTTCATCGAGCAGAAGCTGGCCGACTTCGGTGTCGAGGTGAAGGTCATCGCCGCCTATCCGGGCCCGGTCATCACCCGCTACGAGTTCGAGCCGGCCACCGGCGTGAAGGGCTCGCAAGTGGTCAATCTGGCCAAGGATCTGGCGCGTGCGCTGTCGCTGATCTCCATCCGCGTGGTCGAGACCGTGCCGGGCAAATCATGCATGGCGCTCGAGTTGCCCAACCCCAAGCGCCAGACCGTGCGCCTGTCGGAGATTCTCGGCTCCAAGGCCTATCACGATATGCACTCGCCGCTGACCATGGGCCTGGGCAAGGACATTTCCGGCAACCCGGTGGTGGCCGACCTGGGCAAGATGCCGCATCTGCTGGTGGCCGGCACCACCGGCTCGGGCAAGTCGGTGGGCATCAACGCCATGATCCTGTCGCTGCTCTACAAGAGCGAGCCGGACAAGGTGCGGCTGATCATGGTCGACCCGAAGATGCTCGAACTGTCGGTGTACGAGGGCATCCCGCACCTGCTGGCGCCGGTGGTCACCGACATGAAGCATGCCTCCAACGCGCTCAACTGGTGCGTGGCGGAGATGGAAAAACGCTACAAGCTGATGGCCGCCGTCGGCGTGCGCAATCTGGCCGGTTTCAACAAGCAGGTGAGTGAGGCGAAGAAGGCCGACAAGCCGCTGACCAACCCCTTCGCCATCAACCCGGACAACCCCGAGCCGCTCGAAACCCTGCCGCATATCGTGGTGGTGGTCGACGAGCTGGCCGACATGATGATGGTGGTCGGCAAGAAGGTCGAAGAGCTGATCGCCCGTCTGGCGCAGAAGGCGCGGGCGGCGGGCATCCACCTCATCCTGGCCACCCAGCGCCCCTCGGTGGACGTGATCACCGGCCTGATCAAGGCCAACATCCCGACCCGCATGGCCTTCCAGGTGTCGTCCAAGATCGATTCGCGCACCATCCTCGACCAGATGGGCGCCGAAAGCCTGCTGGGTATGGGCGACATGCTCTACCTGCCGCCCGGCACCGGTCTGCCGATGCGGGTGCATGGCGCCTTCGTCGCTGACGACGAAGTGCACACGGTGGTCGAGTTCCTCAAGAAGCAGGGTGCGCCCGACTATGTCGAAGGCATCCTCGATGCGCAGGAGGAATCCGGTGACGGCCTGTCGAGCGGCGACGGCGAGGACATGGAGGCGGATCCTTTGTACGACCAGGCGGTCGAAGTGGTGGTCAAAACCCGCCGCCCCTCGATTTCGCTGGTGCAACGGCATCTGCGCATCGGCTACAACCGGGCGGCCCGACTGATCGAACAAATGGAACGTTCCGGGCTGGTGTCTCCGATGGGGAGCAACGGCAACCGCGAAGTGCTGGCGCCGGTGCGCGAGGAGAGCTGATTGAAACAGGCAAGAAAGGGCATGAGCCGCGGGCTCGTCGCCGTGCTGGCGTTCGGGCTGTCGACGGCGGTGTGGGCCGAGTCCGGCGTAGCGCTGCTCAAGCGTTTCGTGCAGCAGACGGCGCGTGCCGAAGGACAGTTCGTGCAGGCGGTGTATCGCCAGAACGGTGGCCGCGGCGAGCAGTCGGAGGGGCATTTCGCCTTCGAGCGCCCCGGCAAGTTCCGCTGGGAATACGCCAAACCCTATCGCCAGTTGCTGGTGGGCGACGGCAAGAAGCTGTGGTCTTACGATCCGGAGCTGCAACAGGTGACGGTCAAGACCCTGGGCGACGCCCTGGGGGCGACGCCGGCCGCCATCCTGGCCGGCAACGGCGATCTCGACAAGAATTTCACCCTCGAAGACGGCGGCCGGATGAACGAGCTCGACTGGGCCGTGGCCACGCCGCGCGCCGCCGACAGCAGCTTCGAGCGCATGAAGATGGGCTTTGCCGACGGACGCCTGGCCGCCATGGAGATCCAGGACAACTTCGGCCAGACCACCGTGCTGCGTTTCACCGAGTTCAAGACCAATCCCACGCTCGCGGCCGACCTGTTCAGCTTCACGCCGCCAGCCGGCGTCGACGTGGTCGGCGAGTAAGCGGCCGTTGCGGTGAGCTCGGGAGACCTGTTCGCCGACACGCCTTCGGGTAGTGTCCCGCTGGCCGAGCGCCTGCGCCCGGCGACGCTGGACGAGGTGGTCGGTCAGGCGCATCTGCTGGGCGAGGGCAAGCCGCTGCGGCTGGCCTTTGCCTCTGGGCGATTGCACTCGATGATCCTGTGGGGCCCGCCCGGCGTCGGCAAGACCACGCTGGCGCGGCTGATGGCCGAGGCCTTCGAGGCAGATTTCATCGCCTTGTCGGCCGTGTTCTCGGGCGTCAAGGACATCCGCGAGGCCGTGCAGCGGGCGCAGATGGCGCGCGAGCGCGGGCGCCACACGATTCTCTTCGTCGATGAGGTGCACCGCTTCAACAAGGCCCAGCAGGACGCCTTCCTGCCTTTCGTCGAGCAGGGGCTGCTGACCTTCATCGGCGCCACCACCGAGAACCCGTCCTTCGAGGTCAACGCGGCGCTGTTGTCGCGGGCCGCGGTGTATGTCCTCAAGTCGCTCGACGAGGCCGAGCTGAAGGTGCTGTTCGAACGCGCCCGCAGCACCGCCGACGCCGCACTGGCGATCGACGACGCAGCTCGCGACCGGCTGATCGGCTTTGCCGACGGCGATGGGCGGCGGCTGATCGGGCTGGTCGAACAACTGGTGGTCGCGGCGCAGACGGCCGGTGTCAATCCGGTCTCGGCCGAGTTCGTCGATCAGGCGCTGTCGCGCAACCTGCGGCGTTTCGACAAGGGCGGCGACGCCTTCTACGACCAGATCTCGGCCATGCACAAATCGGTGCGCGGCTCGGACCCGGATGCCGCCCTGTACTGGCTGTGCCGCATGCTCGACGGTGGCGCCGACCCGCGCTACATTGGCCGGCGCCTGGTGCGCATGGCGAGCGAAGACATCGGCCTGGCCGACCCGCGCGCGCTGGAGATGACGCTGCAGGCCTGCGCCGCGTACGAGCGCCTGGGCTCGCCCGAGGGCGAACTGATGCTGGCGCAAGCCACCGTGTTTCTGGCCTGCGCGGCCAAGTCCAATGCGGTCTATACCGCCTACAAGGCGGTGCGCCGCTTCATTGCCGAAGACGGCTCACGGCCGGTGCCGATGCATCTGCGCAATGCACCGACCAAGCTGATGAAATCGATGGGCCATGGCGAAGGCTATCGCTACGCGCATGACGAGGCCGAGGGCTATGCCGCCGGCGAGCGCTATCTGCCCGATGGCGTCGACGCCACGCACTGGTACCAGCCCACCGATCGCGGTATGGAGGCGCGGATTCGCGAGAAGCTCGACAGCCTGCGCGCACTCGACCAGCGCGCCGCCAAACGGCCGCGCGGCTGACGTGACGCCTGTAGTGCTCAGTGGGCGAGCGGGTGGTCGGCGCTGAAGCGTGCGATCACGGCCCGTGCGCGGGTCGCCTTGTCCTGCTCACCCGCCCGTTCGGCGCGTTCGAGCAGATCGGTCATGTAGCGGGTCATGAGCAGCGTGCCCTCGGGCGTCTGCACCAAGCCGCATGCCACCTGGGCAGCGGCCACGTCTGGAATGCCTTCGTGTTCTGCGATCAGGGCGACTTCGTCGTCGGTCAAATCGCAGTAATCCAGGCAATCGCGAATCGATAGCATGGTGGTTCTCCTCCGGTCCTTTTCGATGGGTTCTTTTTGATCTGACCCCATCTGTTTTATGTGTCTTGTTTTCTCAGGATAAGCCGGGAATCGGACTTGGCAAATTCCGTTTTTCTCTCGGTTTGTTTCCTTTCATAGCACCCTTCAATGGTGCGACGCAGCGGTTTAGAATAGGCGTTTCTCTTTTGGCGCCCGATCCCCTTGAGGGCGGGCTTTCGACATGCTCGACATCCAACAACTTCGCTCCGACATCGATACCGTGGCCGCTGTGCTGACCAGCCGCGGGGTGACGCTCGACACCGCCACCTTCAATGCGCTGGAGGCCGAGCGCAAAGCGCTCCAGACGCGCACCCAGGAGCTGCAGGCCCGGCGCAACACGCTGTCCAAGCAGGTCGGCATGCTCAAGGGCAAGGGCGAGGATGCCTCCGCCGTGCTGGCCGAGGTCGGCGGCATCGGCGACGAACTCAAGGCCAACGAGCAAGCGCTGGCGGTGCTGCTGGCGCGTATCGACGCCTTCATGGCGGCCTTGCCCAACCTGCCGGCCGAGGATGTGCCGACCGGCACGGACGAGTCGGCCAATGTCGAGGTGTCGCGCTGGGGCACGCCGCGCCAGTTCGATTTCGAGGTCAAGGACCATGTCGACATCGGCGCCGGCCTGGGCGGGCTGGACTTCGAAACCGCGGCCAAGATTTCCGGCGCGCGCTTCGCCATGATGCGCGGCGGCGTGGCCCGGCTGCATCGGGCGCTGGCGCAGTTCATGCTCAACACCCATATCGCTGACCACGGCTATACCGAGCTCTATTCGCCCTATCTGGTGAACGCCGAAAGCATGTTCGGTACCGGCCAGCTGCCGAAGTTCGAAGAAGATCTGTTTTCGGTGCCCAAGGCCGACGGCAGCAAGTTCTACCTGATCCCGACCTCGGAAGTGCCGGTCACCAACATCGTGCGCGGTGAAATGATCGCGGCCGAGACCCTGCCGCTCAAGTTCGTCTGCCACACGCCGTGCTTCCGCTCCGAGGCCGGCTCCTACGGGCGCGATACCCGCGGCATGATCCGTCAGCATCAGTTCGACAAGGTCGAGCTGCTGCGCATCGAGCATCCCGACAACTCCGCCGCCGCGCTGGAGGAACTGGCCGGCCATGCCGAGGCCATCCTGCAAAAGCTCGAGCTGCCCTATCGCAAGATCGTGCTGTGCACCGGCGACATGGGCTTTGCCGCGACCAAGACCTATGACCTCGAAGTGTGGCTGCCGGCGCAGGGCACTTATCGCGAGATTTCGTCCTGCTCCAACTGCGGGCCCTTCCAGGCGCGCCGCATGCAGGCGCGTTTCAAGGATGCGCAAGGCAAGAAGGGCCTGTTGCACACCCTCAACGGCTCCGGTCTGGCCGTGGGGCGGACGCTGGTGGCGGTGCTCGAGAACTACCAGCAGGCCGACGGATCGGTGGTGGTGCCGACCGTGCTGCGTCCTTACATGGGCGGGCTCGAGGTGTTGACCACCGCGCCCTGAGCGCCGCGGTTGGGCATCGGCGTGCTTGGCGGCAGGACCGCCTCGGTGCCATCGGCGGTGGCGATATCGAGGCGGCGCAGGATGTCATAGTAGGCACGCACGTTTTCGGTCATGTGCACCGCCTCGCCGCCACGCGCCGGCCCGGCCTTCAGGCGTCGCGCAAAGCTGGGGCGCGACATCAAGGGCAGCACTGCGCGCATGGAGACCCAGTTGAGGTTGTCGCGGCCAAGGCTCTTTGCAATCTGGCGCGCACCGCGCAGGTGGCCCAGCCCCAGGTTGTAGGCGGCCACCGCCATCCAGGTACGATCCGGTTCGGCCACTTGCTCGTCGATCGATTCGAGCATCAGCTTGAAGTTGCGCGCACCACCCAGAATGCTCTGGGCCGGGTCGAGGCGGTCGTGCACGCCCATCCGCGTCGCCGTCTCCTCGGTGAGCATCATCAGACCACGCACGCCAGTGGGCGAGATGGCGAAGGGGTCCCACTGCGACTCCTGGTAGCCGATGGCGGCCAGCAGCCGCCAGTCCAGCCCGGTCTTGGTGCCGGCCTGCTCGAACAGCCCGCGGTAGCGTGGCAGGCGGGTCTGGATGCGATCGACGAATGCGGCGATGTCGATGCTGCTCAGACGCTGGATGTGCCCCAGGTAGCGATCCTCCAGGCGCGCGATGGTGTTGTCTTCATGGGCGCGGAAAAGAAAATGGGTCACGGCCTCGTAGAGCTCGGGGGCGCCGGTCTCCGGCAGCGCCCAGGCCATGGCCGCGGTGCCGGGCAGATCGTGGATCGACTGCAGCTCCGGGCGCAACTCGGCGGCCAGCGCCAGATTGGCCTCGTCCGTGGCGAGCAGGGCGATACGGCCGTCGGCCACGGCGCTCAGCAGGGTCTGGTCCGGCCGCCCCGCCACCGTGTTGATGCGCATCGTCGGCACCTGACGTTGCAGTTCGCGCAAGCGTCGCGCCGCCAGCGTGCCCTGGCGTGCGGTGACGCTCTTGCCCGCCAGATCCTGCAATGACTGGACGGTGCCGGCGGTCGTGGTGGTACCGGCGATCAGCAGTTTCATGTCCCGCACGATCGGCGACCAGCGCACATGGCGGGTTTTGTCGTTGCGCCCCAGGGCCGCGGCCGCCAAGTGGGCGTCGCCGCGCTGGACCGCTTCCAGCGCCCGCGCCGCACTGGGGTAGATGATGAACCTCACCGGTACGCCCAGCTCGTTGCCAAGCTCCAGCAGCAAGTCGTGCTCGAAGCCACCGCTGCTGCCGTCGGCGTCGGTGCGGTAGCTGATGGCGTCGACACGGGTGGCCACGCGCAGCTCGCCGAGGGTCCGGAAATCGACGATCACCGGGGCCTCGCCGCGCGGGCATCCGGTCAAGAGAACAGCCATCAGCAGGACGAGGAGCGTGCGCATACGACGGATTCCGAAACGGGCTCGCCGATTGTCGCCGCAGGCGCCGGATGCCGCAAATCGGCTACATCAAGTTTTCCTTCCGGTCGGTCGGGCGACGGCTGGCCATGACGACGGGTTCGCAAGTGCGGTCGTGACCCGGTCGGTCCGCGGGCCGGTGGCGCGACGTAGACCATACGTACAGGTACGTTTCTTCAAGAAATTCGATAGAATGAATATTCGAATAATCTTATTTACGGAGTCGACCCGTGGGCAGCAAATCCTTCAAGCAGATCACCAGCGACGTGTCTCGTGGCCTCGAGGCCATGCACAAGGAAGTTCCGGACACCATGAAAGGCTTCTCGGCGATGGCTCGGGCGGCGTTGGCCGAAGGGAGCATCAGCGCCTTGCACAAGGAGCTGATCGCCCTGGCCATCGGCATCTCGTCGCGCTGCGATGCGTGCATCGGCTACCACGTGAAGGCCTTGATCCGTCTCGGCGTGACCCGCGAGCAACTGATGGAAACCCTCGCCATCTGCACCTACATGGGCGGCGGCCCGACCCTGATGTACGCCGCCGAAGCCGTGCGCGCCTACGACGAGATGCTGCCGAAGAGCGAATAAGATCGTTTGGAGGTGCTTTTTTTCAAGAACCTTTCTATAATGCCGTCCTTCGAGCGGAGAGGTGGCAGAGTGGTCGAATGTACCTGACTCGAAATCAGGCGTACGTGCAAGCGTACCGAGGGTTCGAATCCCTCCCTCTCCGCCAGAATTCTTTTGAGCCCTTGATCTTCAAGGGCTCTTTTGTTTTGTGGGTCGCGCCCCGCAAAACACGCCCGCCGCCGATCTGCCCGATCGCGGTCGGCGGGCATCAGCCCTCGGCGCCGTCCGGGGCCGCGTGTTGGACGAACAGCACATCCGCGCGCTGCGTGGCGCAGTTCCGATGGAAACGCTTGAGCTGCAGGAACAGGCGTGCCAGCCCGCCCTTGTCGGCGATCCAGTGCGAGTCCCGGGCGAGCGGATGGGTGCCGAGGCTGCCGATGGCAGCGGCCAACGTGCCGGGGGTGACCGCGTCGATGCGATCGGCCAGCGCCGGCAGTCGATAGGCGGGGAGGTAGTCGGCGGTGACGGTGCCGGGGATGGCGAGGGGCTGCCGGCCCATGGCGCCATGCAGTTCGAGGCGCTCGCACAAGGCGGTGAGACCGTCGGCGGCGTCGGCGATGTCGAGGCGGTCGCTGGCGGCGATGGCATGCGTGCCGCGCACGAAGGCGGCCAGATCGTCGCGGGTACGGATGCGGCTGCCAAACACGCTAGGCGGCAAGGCATGGAAGACGCCACGGATGTTCACGGCCAGTCTCCTCCTTTGAAAACCGCATTCTATGGGCTGACCCGGCCCGCTTGGCGTGGCGGATTGCACCCGCTGGCGAAAAAGCCGTGTCGGCGGTGGTGCAGGTCAGCGCCCGGTGTGGCCTTGGGCGGTTCGCCGCTTGCCCGGATGCGGCGCCGGTTTTGGCGGCAGGCCGAGGGCCTGGCGCGAGAGGCGATCGGCCACTTGATTACGATGCCGGGGCACCCAGCGCCATTCGAGTTGCTCGAAGCGTGCGGCCCAGGCCTGCACCTGGGCGATCAGTGCGGCGAGGCGCGGCACGGCGGTGTGGTCGAGGCCGGCGCCATGGCGCACGGCGAAGTCGCTGTCGCCGGTGAGAACGAGGCGACGGGCACCGGCGGCGTGGGCGTGTTCAAGGGCGGTGCGCAGGGCATGCAACTCGGCTTCGTTGCTGCAGCCGGTGCCTTCGCCGCGGGTGGACACTTCGGTCAGCGCGCCTTCGGGCGACTGCAGCACCACGCCGAGGCCGAGTCGGCCGGGGTTGGGCGAGGCGGCACCGTCGAACCAGGCGTGCCAGCAGGTCGGCGAGTCGGGCGGTGGGTCAGCGGGCAAGGCGATGGCTCGATGGACGGGGCGAGCGCCCATCTTGCCACCGCCGGCCCGGCGGCGTCACGCTCGGCAGGGCGTCAGCCAGTCGGCGTGCTGCGTGTCTTCGCCGCGCACGGTGGCAAAGAAGCGGCGCTGCAACTCCCGCGTGATCGGGCCGGGCGTGCCGGCGCCGACACGGCGGCGGTCAACCTCCACCACCGGAGTGACTTCGGCGGCGGTGCCGGTGAAGAAAACTTCGTCGGCCACGTACAGCTCGTCGCGCGTGATGCGGCGTGCCTCGATCGTATAGCCCGCGTCGGCGGCCAGCGCGTGGATGGTGCGGCGGGTGATGCCGTCGAGCGCGGAGGTGATCTCCGGCTCGTAGAGCGTGCCGCGCTTGACCACGAACACGTTCTCGCCCGGCCCTTCGGCGACAAAACCGTCGGTGTCGAGCAGCAGCGCCTCGTCATAGCCCTCCTGCCGGGCCTCGCGGCAGGCGAGGATGGAGTTGGTGTAGGTCGACACCGACTTGGCGCGGCACATCTGCACGTTCACATGATGGCGCGCGAAGCTCGCCACCTTGACGCGGATGCCCTTGTCCATGCCGTCGTCGCCCAGGTAGGCGCCCCAGGCCCAGGCGGCGATCATCACGTGCACCTCGGTGCCGACCGGATCGACGCCGGCCTTTTCGGCGCCGAGGAACACCAGCGGGCGGATGTAGCCGCTCTCCAGCCCGTTCTTGCCGATGGCGTCGATGCAGGCCTGGCGCAGGGTGGGTGGGTCGTAGGGCATGTCGAGTCCGAGGATCTTGGCCGAGTCGAACAGGCGCTCGATGTGTTCGTCCAGCCGGAAGATGGCCGGGCCCTGGCCGGTGGCGTAGGCGCGGATGCCCTCGAAGCAGCCCAGGCCGTAGTGCAGGGTGTGGGTCATGGCGTGCACCCGGGCGTCGCGCCAGGGCGTCCATTGCCCGTCCATCCAGATCCAGCCGTCGCGGTTTTCCATACTCATGATGTGCGTCCTCAAATACGTTGAATGAACCGGCAAGCCTGCCGGCAGGACGTCCGTTGTGCGGTGCGCGGGGCCGGGAGGGGTGCCGATGGCCGGGTGGGCGGGGCGTCTCCGGGCGGAGAAGGGATGCGCTCAGGATGCGGCCCGGTGGGGCCGGGCATCAAACGAAAACGGCTGGGTGATAGGTGAGCCAAATTCATGCGACGCCGCCGGGGCCGGTTCCGCCCGGCGGTCGAATCGGCTATCGTCGGGGGCGCACATGCACATGTCGCGGTGATGCCTTTGCCGCAAAGGATCTGCCTCATGGACTATCTGCTCGCCCTCGACCAGGGCACGACCAGCTCCCGCGCGATGCTGTTCGATGCCCGCGCCCAGGTGTGCGCGCAGGCCCAGCGCGAATTCACCCAGCATTTTCCGCAGCCCGGCTGGGTCGCGCATGACGCGATGGAGATCTGGCGCACTCAGCTGGCCTGCGCGCAGCAGGTGCTGCAAGAGGCCGGCGTGGCGGCCGCGCAGGTGCGCGCCATCGGCCTCACCAACCAACGCGAGACCACCGTGCTGTGGGACCGTAGCACCGGCCAGCCGCTGGCACCGGCCATCGTCTGGCAGGACCGCCGTACCGCCGCGCGCTGCGATGCCCTGCGTGCGGCCGGCCATGCGCCCCTGATCCGCGCGCGCACCGGGTTGGAGCTCGATGCCTACTTCTCGGCCACCAAGCTGGCCTGGCTGCTCGACACCGTGCCCGGCGCGCGCGCGCGGGCCGAGGCCGGCGAGTTGGCCTTCGGCACCATCGACAGCTGGCTGATCTGGCAGCTCACCGGCGGCGCGCGGCATGTGACCGACGCCAGCAACGCGGCGCGCACCATGCTCTACGACATCCATCGCGGCTGCTGGGCCGAGGATCTGCTGGCGCTGCTCGACATCCCGCCGGGGGTGCTGCCGCAGGTGGTCGACTCCTCCGGCGTGCTCGGCCACACCACCGCCGAGTTGTTCGGTGGCGCGATCCCCATCGCCGGGGTGGCCGGAGACCAGCAGGCGGCCACCTTCGGCCAGCTGTGCCTGCGCCCCGGCATGGCCAAGAACACCTACGGCACCGGCTGCTTCCTCACGCTCAACACCGGAACCCAGGCGGTGGCCTCCGACAACCGCCTGCTCACCACCATCGCCTGGCAGCGCGGCGGGCATACCGACTACCTGCTCGAAGGCAGCGTCTTCATGGCCGGCGCGGTGGTGCAGTGGCTGCGCGACGGGCTCGGGCTGATCCGCGCCGCCGACGAGATCGAAGCGCTCGCCGCCAGCGTGCCGGACGCCGGCGAGGTGGTGATGGTGCCGGCCTTCGCCGGCCTCGGCGCGCCGCACTGGGACGCCTACGCCCGAGGCACCTTGCTCGGCATGACGCGTGGCACCACCGCCGCCCATATCGCCCGCGCCGCGCTCGATGCGGTGGCCCTGCAGAACGCCGACCTGCTCGCGGCCATGGCCGCCGACGGGGTCGAGGTCAAGGAGCTGCGGGTCGACGGCGGCATGACCCGCAACAACCTGCTGATGCAGTTGCAGGCCGACCTGCTCGGCGTGCCGGTGCTGCGCCCGCGCCAGACCGAGACCACGGCGCTGGGCGCCGCCTTGCTGGCCGGCCGGGCGGTCGGCGTGTGGGAAGACGATGCCGCCCTGGCGGCGCACTGGCAGGTGGACCGGGTGTTCGAGCCGACCGCCTCGGCCGACTGGCGCGAGGCGATGCGCGCGCGCTGGCACAAGGCGGTCGAGCGGGCGCGAGGCTGGGCCGATGGCGCCTGACGACGCCGATCTGGGCGCCGCCGCGCTGGCACGTCCGCAGCTGCTCGCGCGCGCCGTGTCGGAAACCGACTGGGAGGTGATCGTCATCGGCGGCGGCGCCACCGGCCTCGGCGCGGCGGTGGATGCGGCCAGTCGCGGCTATCGCACGCTGCTGCTGGAGGCCCACGATTTCGCCAAGGGCACCAGCTCGCGCTCCACCAAGCTCATCCATGGCGGGGTGCGCTATCTCGGTCAGGGGCGGGTCGGGCTGGTGCGCGAGGCGCTGGTCGAGCGCGCCCGCCTGCTGCGCAACGCACCGCACCTGGTCAAGCCGCTACGTTTCGTGGTGCCGGTGTATAGCCGCTGGGACCGCCTCAAGCTGCGCCTCGGCCTGACCGCCTATGCCTGGCTGGCCGGGCGCTACGGCCTGGGCCGGGTGCGCGGGCTGACGGTGGCCGATGCGGTGGCGGCGCTGCCCAATGCGCGACGCGATGGGCTGATCGGTGCGGTGGAGTATGTCGACGGCCAATTCGACGACGCCGGCCTGGCCATCGCGCTGGCACGCACGGTGTTCGACCATGGCGGGCTGGCGCTCAACCATGCGCCGGTCACCGGCCTCGACATGCAGGGCGGGCGCGTCGCCGGGGTGCGGGCGCGCGATGCGATCACCGGCGAAGCGCTGGCCTTTACCGCCCGCACGGTGATCAACGCCACCGGCGTGTGGGTCGACGACATCCGCCGCATGGCGGTGCCGCAGGCGCCCCCCATGCTCGCCCCCAGCCAGGGTGTGCATGTGGTGGTGGATGCCGCCTGGCTGCCCGGCAAGCGGGCCCTGCTGGTGCCCGAGACCGACGACGGCCGGGTGCTGTTCATGATTCCGTGGCAGGGCAAGGTGCTGCTCGGCACCACCGACACCCCGCGCGAAGACTGCCCCTTCGAGCCGCAGGCGCTCGACGGCGAGATCGATTTCATCCTGCGCACCGCGGCGCGCTACCTTGAACGCGCACCGACCCGTGCCGACATCCGCAGCGTCTTCGCCGGGCTGCGCCCGCTCATCGCGAGCGACCCCGACGCCGCACGCAGCGCGCTGTCCCGCGAGCATGTGATCCGCGTCTCGCCGCAGGGGCTGGTCACCATCGCCGGCGGCAAATGGACCACCTACCGGCAGATGGCCGAGGAGGTGGTCGACCGCGCCGCACGCGAGGGTGCTCTGACGGCACGCGCCTGCCGGACGGCGCATCTGCCGCTACATGCCGAGCCCGCGCCCTTGGCGGGTGAGCCCCTGCATCCGCGCCTGACCCTGACCGAGGCGCAGGTGCGCCATGCCGTGCGCGAACAGTTCGCACTCGGCGTCGAAGACGTGCTGGCGCGACGCAGCCGTGCGCTGTTTCTGGACGCCGCCGCGGCGCGTGAAGCGGCGCCCGAGGTGGCGCGCATCCTGGCCGATGAGCTGGTGTGCGACACGGATTGGGTGGCGGCGCAGGTCGCTGCCTTCGAGGCGCTGGCGGTGGGTTACCTGCCGGGTGCCGTCATGTCGTCGCCCCCCTGATCGGGCGTCGTCTGCCGGTCGGCTTGCGTTCTACCGGGAAGCTGAAATCTGCCGTGCACCGCCTGCGGACCCGCCAAGGCCCGCAGGCGTCTGCACGCTGCCTCAGGCCTTGAACTCGAGCAGCAGATCCTTGGCGTTGACCTGCGTGCCCGGCTTCACATGCACGGCGCCGATGGTGCCGTCGCGTTCGGCCTTGATGGCCAGTTCCATCTTCATGGCTTCGAGCGTCATCAGCGTGTCGCCGCGTTTGACGAGCTTGCCCTCGCGCGCGCCGATGCTGCCGATCACGCCGGGCATGGGGGCGCCGACCTGGTCGGCGTTGCCGTCCTGCGCCTTGGGGCGCTCGCTGGTGTTGGCGACACCGGCGATGGGGACCTTGATCAGGCGCGGCTGGCCGTTGAGTTCGAAGAACAGCTTCATGTGGCCGTCGTCGGATTCGGCGCGGCCGAGCAGGCGGATGACCAGGGTCTTGCCGCGGTCGATGTCGACCACGATCTCTTCGCCGTCGGCCAGGCCGTAGAAGAAGGCCGGCGTGGGCAGCACCGAGACGTCGCCGTACTTGGCCTCATGGGCGGCGAAGTCGCGGAAGACCTTGGGATACATCAGCGAGGCGGCCAGTTCGGCGTCGGTCGCGTCGCGCTCGAGCAGCTTGGCCAGTTCGGCGCTCGCGGCCGCCAGGTCGACCGCCGGCAGATGGTCGCCGGCACGCCCGACCATCGGCTTCTCGCCGGCCAGCACCTTGGCCTGCAGGGCGGCGGGGAAGCCGTCGGCCGGGTAGCCGAGTTCGCCGCGCATCAGCTGCACCACCGATTCGGGGAAGGCGATGTCGCGCTCGGGGTCCGTCACGTCGGCAGTGGTGAGCCCGTTGGTGACCATGAACAGCGCCATGTCGCCGACCACCTTGGAGGTGGGGGTGACCTTGACGATGTCGCCGAACAGCAGGTTGACCTCGGCGTAGGCCTGGGCGACCTCCGGCCAGTGGTGGTCGATGCCCACGGCGCGGGCCTGTTCGCGCAGGTTGGTGTACTGGCCGCCGGGCATTTCGTGCAGGTAGACATCGGAGGTGCCCGAGCGGATGTCGGCCTCGAAGGGCGCGTACTGGCGGCGCACGCCTTCCCAGTAGCGCGAGAGCTTTTGCAGGTTGGCCAGATTCACACCCGGGTCGCGCTCATGGCCTTGCAGGGCGGCGACGATGGAGCCGAGGTTGGGCTGGGCGGTGAGGCCGGACAGCGCATCGAGCGCGCCGTCGACCGCATCCACGCCGGCCTCCACGGCCGCCAGCACGCTGGCCGCGGCGATGCCGCTGGTGTCGTGGGTGTGGAAGTGGATCGGCAGGCCGACTTCGTCGCGCAGCGCCTTGACCAGCGCGCTGGCGGCGCGCGGGCGGCACACGCCGGCCATGTCCTTGATGGCGAGGATCTGGGCGCCGGCCTTTTCGAGCGCCTTGGCCATCTTCACGTAGTACTGCAGGTTGTACTTGGGGCGCGCGGTGTCGAAGAGGTCGCCGGTGTAGCAGATGGCCGCCTCGCACAGCGCGCCGGTCTCGCGCACCGCGTCGATGGCCACGCGCATGTTGTCCACCCAGTTGAGCGAATCGAACACGCGGAACAGGTCGATGCCGCCTTCGCCGTCACGGCCGGCCGCGGCGCGTTGCACGAACTGGCGCACCACGTTGTCGGGGTAGTTGGTGTAGCCCACCGCGTTGGAGGCGCGCAGCAGCATCTGCAGCAGCAGGTTGGGCATGGCCTGGCGCAGTTCGGCCAAGCGCGCCCACGGGTCTTCCTTGAGGAAGCGCAGCGCCACGTCGAAGGTGGCGCCGCCCCAGCACTCCATCGAGAACAGGTCGGGGGCGAGGCGGGCGTAGTGCGGGGCCACGGCGACCATGTCGCGGGTGCGCATGCGGGTGGCGAAGAGCGACTGGTGGGCGTCGCGCATGCTGGTGTCGGTGAGCAGCACCTGCGGCGTTTCACGCATCCACTTGGCGAAGGCGTCGGCGCCCATGGTCTTGAGGCGGTCGCGCGAGCCGGCGGGCGGCTCGGCGGTGAGGTCGCACTTGGGCAGGATCGGCGCGGCCAGCGGGCCGGCCGGCGCGGTGCGGCCTTTCATTTCGGGGTTGCCGTTGACGGTCACTTCGCCGATAAAGTTGAGCAGGCGGGTGGCGCGGTCGCGGCGCGGGGTGAATTCGAACAGCTCGGGCGTCTGGTCGATGAAACGGGTGATGCACTCGCCCGAGACGAACTGCGGATGGCCGATCACGTTTTCGAGGAAGGCCAGGTTGGTGGTCACGCCGCGGATGCGGAACTCGCGCAGCGCGCGGTCCATGCGGCTGGCCGCCTCGCGCGCGGTGTTGCCCCAGGCGGTGACCTTGACCAGCAGCGAGTCGTAGTAGGGCGTGATGACCGCACCGGCGTAGGCCGTGCCGCCGTCGAGGCGCACGCCCATGCCCGAGGCGCTGCGGTAGGCGGTGAGCTTGCCGTAGTCGGGGGCGAAGCCGTTCTCCGGGTCTTCGGTGGTGACGCGGCACTGCAGAGCGTGGCCGTTGAGGCGGATCTTGTCCTGCGCGGGGATGCCGCTGGCCTCATCGCCGATGCGTGCGCCCTCGGTGACGCGGATCTGCGCCTTGACGATGTCGATGCCGGTGACTTCTTCGGTGACGGTGTGCTCGACCTGGATGCGCGGATTCACCTCGATGAAGTAATAGGCGCCGGTGTCGGCGTCCATCAGGAACTCGACCGTGCCGGCGTGGCTGTAGCCGACTTCGTGCGCCAGGCGCAGCGCGTCGGCGCACAGGGCGCTGCGCGTGGCGTCGTCGAGGTAGGGCGCCGGGGCGCGCTCGACCACTTTCTGGTTGCGTCGCTGCACCGAACAGTCGCGCTCGAACAGATGCACCAGGTTGCCATGGGTGTCGCCCAGCACCTGGACTTCCACATGGCGGGCGCGACGCACCAGCTTTTCGAGATACACCTCATCGTTGCCGAAGGCGCTGGCGGCCTCGCGGCGCGCCACTTCGAGCGCGCCGGCCAGGTCGGCCTCGGTCTCGACCACGCGCATGCCGCGGCCACCACCGCCCCAGCTGGCCTTGAGCATCAGCGGGTAGCCGACCGCCGCGGCCTGTGCCTTGCAGGCGTCGAGGTCGGCGGGCAGGGCGCCGGTGGCCGGCACCACCGGCACGCCGGCGCGCTCGGCCAGCGCGCGCGCTGCCACCTTGTTGCCCAGCTCGCGCATCGCCGCCGGGCTCGGGCCGATGAAGCGGATGCCGGCGGCCGCGCAGGCTTCGGCGAAGTCCGGGTTCTCGGAGAGCAGGCCGTAGCCGGGGTGGATGGCGTCCACGCCGGCTTCCTTGGCCACGCGGATGATGTCGGCGATGTCAAGGTAGGCGGCGATGGGGCCTTTGCCTTCGCCCACCAGATAGGCCTCGTCGGCCTTGAAGCGGTGCAGTGCGAGGCGGTCTTCCTTGGAGTAGATGGCCACGGTGCGGATGTTCATCTCGCTGGCAGCGCGGAACACGCGGATGGCGATCTCGGATCGGTTGGCGACGAGGATGCTCTGGATCGGGTGCATGAAGGGGCTCTGTCGAAAACGGGGAGGGGGTGGGGCCGGCGGGTTGGCCACGCCGTACCAATGCAGGGTTGCGCTGCAACATTCTGGTCATGATCGCCGCTTCGATGCGGGATGCCAAGTCGGGGTAGACCCCTGTTTCGGCATGCTTTCCAGCCTACATTGGGCGTAGGGCAGTTGCAGCGGGTATCCTTGGGCCTTTCCGAAAATGTGTCAATACCAATGAAGCTGCAGGACTATTTCAGCGACGACCAGTGGCTGCCGCGCGTGGCGCTGACCCTGGTGTTGCTCATCGTCTTCGTCGCCGCGCGCCGCATGGCGACGCGTCTGGTGCGGGGCAAGGCCGATGTGCTCGACGCGATGGGGCGCCGCCAGGTGTTCTATGTGCGCAGCGCCTTCAACCTGGCGCTGGCCTTCGCGCTGTTGATGATCTGGCTGGGCCATGTGCAGAACCTGGTGCTGTCGCTGACCGCGGTGATCGTGGCGGTGGTGCTGGCGACCAAGGAGTTGCTGATGTGCGTCAGCGGCTTTGCCCTGCGCACCGGCGCCAGCCTGTTCTCGATCGGCGACTGGATCGAAGTGAACGGTCTGCGCGGCGAGGTGAGTGACTACAACCTGCTGTCGACCACGCTGCTGGTGCTGGCCCCGCCCGAGCGCGGCCATGGCTACACCGGCGAGGTGGTGGTGATCCCCAACAGCTTGTTCCTCAGCCACCCGGTGCGCAGCGGGCGACTCAAGCACCACTATGTCCAGCACGCCTTTTCGGTGACGGTCGAGGCAGGTATCGACGTCAAGGCGGCGCTGGCCTGGTGGGCGCGGGCCGCCAGTGCCGCCTGCGCGGATTTCGCCGAGGAGGCCGGGCGGGTGAGTGTGGCGGTGGACCGGGCCCTGTCGGCCGACGTGCAAGGCCCCGCCCCGGTCATCCATGTGGGCAGTACCGATGCCGGCCTGCTGAGCTTCTCGGTCCAGCTGTTCTGCCCAGCGGCGCGCAGCCTGGCGCTCCAGGGCGCGCTCAACGCCGATTTCCTGGCCGTGGTGGCGCAGGGCGAGTTCGCCCTCGCCGGGGCCGACCAATCTACGGCGACACGCGCTGGTGACTGATCACTCGCACTGGGCCACGCAGGGGCCGTCGGCGGGGCAGGCGCCCTCGGCCGGCAGCGTGCAGGTGGCGCGGGTGCGATGCACGAAATAGGTGCCGTTGGAATAGTCGCAGCGCAGCAGGGTGAGCCCTTTCTTCTGGCTCACGCTGATCTTCACCGGCCGCGCCTTGGCCATCTCCGCCGCCGCCATGTCGCAGGACAGATAGTTGGCGAACTCGCCGTCGGCCGACTCCCACAGCGCGATGTCCTTGAGTTTGCGATAGTTCTCGAAGGTCTCGCAGGTGGTGTCGGTGGGGTTGTAGAGGCGGGCGTTGTCGCCGCAGTAGCCGTCGAAGGTGTACTTGAGCTCTTCCATCGACGGGCAGGCATTGACTTGTTTGACGGTGGCCGCGTCCGGGCAGGCCACTGGCGCGGCGGCAGCGGTCAGGGGGACGGCCAGGGCGAGGGCAGCGAACAGCAAACGCATGAAAACGCTCCGATGCAGTGGAAAACAGCGCGCAGTGTGCCGCCCCCGGCGCGGCGCCGCTCTGATCCAGCGCAGGAAAATGGCGCGTCAGCCCGCCTGCGGTGCGCGCACCTGCTGCTGCAGCCAGCGCACGAAATCGCGGATCCACGCCTGGCCGGCCGCCGCCGGCGGCAGTACCGCATAAAAGCCTTGGCCCGGCACCGCGATGTCGAAGGGCGCCACCAGCGTGCCGGCCGCCAGGTAGCTGCGCGCCAGCAGGCCGACGCTGAGCGCCACGCCGGTGCCGGCGGCGGCCGCCTCCAGCATCATCATCGCGTCGTCGAACTCCGCACCGCTGTCCGGCTCCGGCCAGTCGAGCCCGGCGGCGGCGAACCAGGGCTGCCAGCGCAGCAGCGGATGGCGCAGCAGACGGGTGTGGGCCAGGTCGGCCGGCGTCGTCAGCCTGGCGGCCAGCGCCGGCGTGCACAGCGGCGCCACCGTCTCGTCGCTCAGCTTGAAGGCGCTCAGGCCCGGCCAGGGCGGGCGGCCGTAGCGCAGGCCGAGGTCGGCGCTGCCGTCGAGCATCGGGTCGAGCCGGGTGGAGGCCGACAGCGTGAACTCCAGCGCCGGATGCGTCTGCTGGTAGCCGGCCAGTCGCCCGACCAGCCACTTGGCGCCGAAGGCCGGCGCCACGCTGATGCGCAAGGTGTGGCCGGCCTGGCGGCGCAGCTGGCGCGAGGCGGCGTCGACACGCTGGAGCGCCGGCTGGATCTCGGCCAGATAGGCCGCGCCAGCGCGTGTCAGTTCGATGCGCCGGTTGATGCGCAGGAACAGCGCCTGCCCCAGCCAGTCCTCCAGGGCCTTGATGCGATGGCTCACCGCCGACGGTGTGATGCACAACTCTTCGCCCGCGCGCAGGAAGCTGCCGTGGCGGGCGGCGGCCTCGAAGGCGATCAGGGTATGGGGGGGCGGGAGCGTGAGCATGGCGGCCGGGCGCTCAGGCGCTCCGGCGCTGCTCCGAGGCCAGGCGCAATGCCATGCCGGCCAGCACGCTGCCCATCACATAGCGCTGCGCCGCCAGCCACTGCGGATGGCGCACGAACCAGCGCGCCAGACCGGCAGCCGACAGCGCGATGGCCAGGTTCACGGTGAAGCTCACCGAAATCTGCGTCACCCCGAGTACCACGCTCTGGACGAACACCGAGCCGCGCTCCGGCGACACGAACTGCGGAAAGATCGACAGGTAGAACACCGCGATCTTGGGATTGAGCAGATTGGTGAGAAAGCCCATCAGGAACAGCTTGTGTGGTCGATCCGCCGGCAGCTGGCGCGCCTCGAAGGGCGAGCGCGCGCCCGGCTTCACCGCCTGCCAGGCCAGGTACAGCAGATACAGCGCACCGGCCCACTTGAGCAGCTCGTAGGCGACTGGCACCGACAGGAACAAGGTGGTGAGGCCGATGGCGGCCGCGAGCATGTGCACCAGGAAGCCGGCGATGACACCGAGCAGCGAAATCACGCCGGCCTTGCGGCCCTGGCAGATCGAGCGGGAGATCAGGTAGATCATGTTCGGGCCGGGCGTCAGCACCACCAGCAAGGCGGCGCCGGCAAACAGGAGGAGGTCGGTCAGCGGGATCATGCGGGGCTCCGGGATCGGCCGGGCGGGATGGCCTGGCGAACATGGGGCCCGGCCGCTCATGACGGCCGGGATGCCTTCGGAATCTAACGCGAGACCGGCCGCTGCGACAAGCGTTGCCCTGGCGCACTGGCGGCGCCGATGCCGACTTCGCCTCGGGCGAGGGCGGTATAGTGCAAGGCGGTTCGTGCTACCGGCGAACCGGCCCGCTGCCCGAGGAGTGTGCTTGCCCGATGCCCTTGTCGCCCGAATTCGAATCCCTGATCGCGCAGTCGCGCTGGTCGGCCGGCCTGAGCGCCGACGCGTTGGCGCGGGTGCGCCAGGAGGCCTTCGAGCGGCAGTTCCCGGCCGGCGCCGTGGTGTGCCATCGCGGCACCCCGGTCGATCACTGGCTGGGCGTGATCGAGGGTCTGGTCAAGGTGGATACCGTCTCGCGCGACGGGCGGCCGACGACCTTCGCGGGCGTGCCCGCGGGGGCATGGTTCGGCGAAGGGGCGGTGTTGCGCAGCGATCCGCGGCCGTATTCGGTGGTTGCGGTGCGCGCCAGCCGGGTTGCCTTCGTGCCGCGCAGCACCTTCGAATGGCTGGTCGATCACAGCCGCTCGTTCAGCCGCTTCGTGATCGACCAGTTGAACATCCGCTGCGGGTACTACGTCGCGCTGGTGGAGAACCTGCGCCTCAACGATGCCGCGGTGCGTGTCGCCTTCTGCCTGTCGGAAATGTTCAACCCCCAGCTCTACCCGGCGACCGGCACGACGCTCGAGATGTCGCAGGAAGAGATCGGGCGTCTGTCGGGCTTGTCGCGTCAGAACACCAACCGCGCGCTGCGCGAGCTGGCGGCTGCACACCTGCTGAGCGTCAGCTACGGTTCGGTGCAGATTCTCGACCTGGAGGGCCTGCGCCACTTCGTGCGCGGACATGGCGCCTGAGCGCCCGGCGCGCGGAGGCGCCGGGCGTGGCGGACGGAAGTCGCCTCAGGAGGCGAGGCGGGCGAGTTCGGTGATCGCTTCTCGGCTGCCGCTGATCTCGCGCAACTTGAACTTCTGGATCTTCCCCGTGCCGGTCTTCGGCAGCGTGCCGATGATGACGCGGGTCGGGCACTTGTAGTGCGCGAGCCGTTCGCGGCAGAAACCGATCACCTCGGCCTCGGCGGGTGCCGCGACCCCCGGCTTCAGCTCGATGAAGGCGCAGGGCGTCTCCCCCCACTTGGCATCCGGCTGGGCGACGACGGCCGCCGCCAGGATGGCGGGATGGCGATACAGCACCTCCTCGACCTCGACCGATGAGATGTTCTCGCCGCCCGAGATGATCACGTCCTTCGAGCGGTCGGTGATCTGCAGGTAGCCGTCGGCATGCATCACCGCGACATCGCCGGTGTGGAACCAGCCGCCGCAGAAGGCGCCGGCGGTGGCGGACGGATTCTTCAGGTAGCCCTTCATGACGATGTTGCCGCGCATCAGGACCTCGCCCTGGGTCTTGCCGTCGCGGGGGACCGGTTCGAGCGTGAGCGGGTCGGCCACGCACAGGCCCTCCAGGCCGGCGGCACGGTTGCCCTGGCGCGCCATCAGGCGGGCGCGCTCGTTGCCGGGCAGGGCCTTCCAGGCCGGGTCGACCACGCAGCTGACCGGGGTGCCGGAGGCCTCGGTGATGCCATACACGTGCTCGACGTCGAAGCCCATGTCGAGGATGGTTTTCAGCACGGTGGCCGGCGGCGGGGAGCCGGCGGTGCGCACGCGCACGGTGTGCGGCAGCGGGCGGCGCGCTTCGGCCGGTGCGCTGGCGAGCGTGGCCAGGACGATGGGGGCGGCGCAGAAGTGATCGACCCCGTGCTCGACGATGGCGTTGAAGATGTTGGGGGCGGTGACCTTGCGCAGGCAGACGTGGGTGCCGCCGGCGGCCGTGACGGCCCAGGTGAAGCACCAGCCGTTGGCATGGAACATCGGCAGCGTCCACAGATACACCGGGGCGCGGGGCATGCCCCAGTCCGTCATCTGCAGCAGGCTCATCAGGTAGGTGCCGCGGTGGCTGGGTACCACGCCCTTGGGTTGGGAGGTGGTGCCCGAGGTGTAGTTGAGTGCGATGGCATCCCATTCGTCGTCGGGCCACACGCCCTCGAAGGTCGGGTCGCCCTCGGCGAGCAGGGCTTCGTAGTCGAGCGAACCGATGGTTTCGCCCGGTGGCGCTTCGAGGTCGGCGATGTCGATCACCAGCGGCCTGAGCGCCGACCCGGCCAGCGCCGCGGCGGCCAGGCCGGCGAACTCGCGGTCCACCAGCAGAACGCGGCATTCGCCGTGTTCGAGAATGAAGCGCACGCCGTCGGCATCGAGCCGGCAGTTGATGGCGTTGAGCACCGCGCCGCTGAGCGGGACGCCGAAGTGCGCCTCCAGCATGGCCGGCGTGTTCGGCGCCAGGACGCTGACCGTGTCGCCGCGCCTGACGCCCCGCTTCGCCAGCGCGCTGGCCAGCCGGCGACAGCGATCGCGGGTGCTGCCCCAGTCCTGGCGGAAGGCACCGTGGATAATGGCCGTGCGCTCAGGAAACACGTCGGCGCAGCGGTCGAGAAAGTGCAGGGGGGTGAGGGCCACATGGTTGGCGTCGTTGCGCGCCAGGCCGTGTTGGTAGATGTTCGTGTGCATGGCACTGTCTCCTCGTTTTGGTTGTGGCGGCCAAGCGTGCCGGGCCGATGGCTGCCGGCGCACTCGCGATGCGCACTATAGGAGGCGTGCGGGGACGGGCACTGTCCTGTGCAAGACAATCGCCGAGCGCGGGGCCGATCGGCGGCTGAGGGGGTGGGCGGGCCCGGTCCGGCAATTGTCTCGAAAGCGACACTCGAATCGGCGGGCGATCGCTAACATGGCGCTCATCGGCGACCGGCGGTGCCGAACGCCCGCCGTGTCCGGACCTAGAAGGGGAGGAACCTCATGGAAAGAACCGCGCAAAGCCCCGTGCCGGCACCGGCGCTGCAGGCGGCGGTGGATTGGGCGATCGTCTCGCGCCGCAGCGTGCGGGCCTTTCTGCCGACGCCGGTACCGCGCGATGTGGTCGAAGGCATTCTCGGGGTGGCGCGCTTCGCGGCCAGCGGTACCAATATCCAGCCCTGGAAGGTGCATGTGTTGATGGGCGAGCCGAGGAACCGGGTCAGCGACGCGATTCGCCGGATTCGTGCCGATCCGGCGCTCGATGCCGGTTTTTCGGACGAGTGGGCCTACTATCCGCGCGAATGGCGTTCGCCCTACCTGGACCGCCGTCGTCGGGTGGGCTGGGATCTGTACGGCCTGGTCGGCATCGAAAAGTCCGACAAGGCGGCGATGCACGCCCAGCACGGCCGGAACTACGATTTCTTCGATGCGCC
This sequence comes from Denitromonas iodatirespirans, assembly GCF_018524365.1. Taxonomy (GTDB): domain Bacteria; phylum Pseudomonadota; class Gammaproteobacteria; order Burkholderiales; family Rhodocyclaceae; genus Nitrogeniibacter; species Nitrogeniibacter iodatirespirans. The sequence goes on along the minus strand of NZ_JAEKFT010000007.1, from coordinate 112,002 downwards.
CGTCGGCCTGTTCTTCACCGTGGACCGCATCATGGCGCAGGGCAGCCTGCTCGACTACGGCATGTTCCTGCAGTCGATCATGGTCGCTGCCTGCGCGCGTGGCCTGGGCACCTGTCCGCAGGCGGCGTTCATGAAATACCACCGGGTCATCGCCGAGGAACTGGCGCTGGGGCCCGACGAGATGTTCGTGTGCGGCATGAGCCTGGGCTACCCCGATCCGGCGCGCATCGAGAACACCCTCGTTACCGAGCGGGCCGCGGTGTCCGAGTTCACGGTCTTCCACGACACCTGACGGGCCGCCGCCCCGGCGGCCGGGGCGGCCCTCCGGTCAGCACATCACCTTTCCGTTCGGCCCGATCGCGGCGGTGGCCGGCGTGTGCCGTTGCAGGCGTTGGCGCAGCTGCTGCAGCAACACGGTCAGCGGCAGGTGCGACGGCGGGGCGACCAGCGACACCGTGCTGTCGATGTCGGCCTGGATCACCACCTTGCCTGGGTCGGGCAATGCGAGCGTGCCGCCGGCAGTGAGCCACACGTCCTGGGCATGGCCTTCCGCGGTGATCCACAAACGGCCGCGCAGGCAGCGCACCGATCCGCCCTGAAAATCGGTGATCGAACGCAGCGAACCGGCGGCCAGATCCTGGGGGGTTTGTGTTAGCGTGGCTTTCATTGATCTTCTCCGGAAAGCATGATGTCATGTCCTGCATGGCCTAATCATGGGCGTTGCGGCACAATTCCGGAAACGATCGTTTCTCTCCCTTGTGTGAATAGAATTTGCTCATGGAAGCCCCCGGAAAGCTCCCCCCGCTGCCCGCCCTGCGCACCTTCGAGGCAGCCGCGCGGCATCTGAACTTCTCGCGTGCGGCCGAGGAGCTGCATGTCACGCACAGCGCGGTGAGCCACCAGATCCGTGCGCTGGAGGCCTGGCTCGAGTTTCCGCTGTTCTCGCGCCAGGGCCGGGCGGTGGTGCTGACCGATGCCGGCCAGGAGTTGCTGGCGGTGGCCAACGAGGCCTTGCGCCAACTCTCCGACACTGTCGGCATGCTGCGCCGGCGGATCAACGTGAACCGCCTGTCGATCAGCGTCATGCCCTCCTTCGCCGGGCGCTGGCTGGCGCCGCGCATCGCCGCCTTCATCGAGGCCAACCCGGGCTGCGAGGTGAATGTGGTGTCCACCACCGAGCGCTCCGATTTCGTGCGCGACGGCGTGGATGTGGCGATCCGCTGGGGCTTCGGCGGCTATACCGGGGTGCGCTATGAGTTGCTGATGGAGGATGTGCTGTTCCCCGTGGTGGGGGCGCGCTTCGCCGGCCGCCTGCCGCGCACGCCGGCCGGGCTGGCCGGCCTGCCCCTGCTGCGCTCGTTCGGCGAGGACTGGCTGCCGTGGTTCCGCGCCGCCGGGCTCGACTGGCCGGAACCCACCGCCGGGCTGATGCACAACGACTCCGGCCTGGTGGTGCAGGCAGCCATCGACGGTCAGGGCGTGGCGCTGGCGCGTGGCTCGCTGGCGGCGCTGGCGCTGCGCCACGGCCAGCTCACGCGCCTGTTCGACATCGAAGTGCCGGTGATGTACCGCGAAGGGCAGGAGGTGTCGGCCGAGCTCGGTGTCGACGAGCACGGCCAGCCGCGGCGCTGGGCCTTCTGGCTGGTGTTGCCGCTGCGCGGCGGCGACACGCCGCTGCGCCAGGCCTTCATCGACTGGTTGCGCGCCGAGATGGCGGCCGATGCCGCGGCCGGCTTCGGCCCGCCGCCTGCGTGAATGAAACTGTGGCTGCTGTGAAAAAGACGCGTTTGTCCTGCCGCCGCCCACGCGCGAAGATGCACGCATCCCGATCTGCAAGGAGTGTCCGATGCCCCCGCCCGTGCAACTGGCCCAGCTGAACGTCGCCCGCCTGCTGGCACCCATCGATTCGCCGCAACTGGCCGACTTCGTGGCCCGGCTCGACGAGATCAACGCCCTGGCCGAACGCAGCCCCGGCTTCGTCTGGCGCTTCGAGGGCGATGCCCGCGAGGGCGGCACCGGCCTGCCGGACGATGCCGACATGATCTACAACCTGTCGGTGTGGGAGAGCAGCGAGGCGCTGTTCGACTATGTCTACCGCTCGGCCCACAAGACGGTGATGACACGTCGGCGCGAATGGTTCGCCAAGGCGGCCGACATGCACATGGTGCTGTGGTGGGTGCCGGCCGGGCACCGGCCCGATATCGGCGAAGCGATGGCACGCCTGGCCGAGCTGCAGGCCAACGGCCCGTCGCCTGCGGCCTTCAGCTTCCGCGAGGCCTTCGATGCCGAGGGGCGGCCGGTTGGCCGCGGGGTGCTGACAACCGCCGGCTGACGCGTCGGCGCTGGCCCGGTCGGCGGCGGCGCGATTGTCTCTTTGCGATTTCTCGCGCCGCGCGCACCGTGAGGTTTTGACCGACTGCAGCGAGTGCCTCATGACTCCCAGCTTTGATTTCCTCGCCGACGACCAGGCCAGTATCGACACCTTGCTGCATGATGTTTGCGAACAGGCGATCGACCTGCTCGCCGGCATGCCGTCGCGCCCCGTGGCCGGCGGCATCTCGCCGGCGGCGCCCGACGACACCGGCAATGGCGCCCGCGCCGCCCTCGCCGACTTCACTGCCCGCTATTCGGCCGGCCTGGCCGCCAGTGCCGGGCCGCGCTACTTCGGCTTCGTCACCGGCGGTGTGACGCCCGCCGCGCTGATCGGCGACTGGCTGGCGAGTGTCATCGACCAGAACGCCACCGGCTCGGCCGATTCCAACGCCGGCGCGCTGGAGCTGGAAACCCTCGCGCGCTTCCGCGACATGCTCGGCCTGCCCGATGCCTTCAACGGCGCCTTCGTGTCCGGCGCCACCATGGCCAATTTCGTCGGCCTGGCCACCGGCCGGCAATGGCTTGGTGCGCAGGCCGGGGTGGATGTCGCCGAGGCCGGCGTGGCGGCGCTGGGGCCGGTGCGGGTGCTCAGCGCCGGCGCGCATTCGAGCACCGTCAAGAGCTTGGCCATGCTCGGCCTGGGGCGGCAGAGCCTGCAGCGGGTGGCGGCCCTGCCGAACCGCGAGGCGATCGATGTAGCCGCGCTGACCGAGGCGCTGGCAGGGGCGCCCGGGCCGTGCATCGTGGTGGCCAATGCCGGCACGGTGAATACCTGCGATTTCGATGATCTGAACGCCATCGCCGCGCTCAAGGACCGCTTTGACTTCTGGCTGCATGTGGACGCCGCCTTCGCCGGCATCGCTGCGGCCAGCAAGCGCTACCGCCCACGCCTGGCCGGCTGGGAGGCGGCCGACTCGATCACCGTCGATTGCCACAAGTGGCTCAACGTGCCCTACGACTCGGCGGTGGCGCTGACCCGGCATCTGCCGTTGCAGGCCGAGGTCTTCCGCAACCAGGCGGCCTACCTGCGCGGCGAGATCGAGCCGGGCAACTTTCTGCAGCTGACGCCCGAGAACTCGCGCCGCCTGCGCGCGCTGCCGGCGTGGTTCGCGCTGCGCGCCTACGGCCGCGCCGGCATGGCGGCCATCGTCGAGCGCAACTGCGACCAGGCGCGCTGGTTGGGCGAGCGCATCGCGGGCGAGTCGCGCCTGCGCCTGCTGGCGCCGGTGACGCTCAACGGTTTCTGCTTCGCCCCGGTCGAGGGCGACGCCGCGGCCCTGCTGGCGCGCATCAACGCCTCGGGCGAGGTGTTCATGACGCCGACGGTGCTGTTCGGCCAGAACGCCATTCGCGGCGCCATCAGCAATTGGTCCACCACGCCAGCCGACATGGACCGCGTGTGGGCCGCGATCGAGGGGGCCTTGCTCGGCTGATCCTTTCCCGCCACCATCCGGACACCCTGACACGGAGCGCCACCATGCTGCTGACCCACCTCGGCCACACTCCCGATATCGATCCCGACGCCTGGGTGGCGCCGACCGCTACGGTCTGCGGCAAGGTGCGCATCGGCCCCGGCTGCCGCGTCATGCATGGCGCGCAGATCATCGCCGAAGGCAGCAGCATCGAACTGGGCGAATGCGTGATCGTGCTCGAGAACGCGGTGCTGCGCAGCACCGCCGATCATGCGCTGACGATCGGCAAGCATTGCCTGGTCGGGCCGGGCGCGCATGTGGTCGGCTGCACGGTGGCCGACGACGTGTTCATCGCCACCGGCGCTTCGGTGTTCCATGGCGCGCAGCTGGGGCCAGGTTGCGAGGTGCGCATCAATGCCGTGGTGCATCTGCGTACCGCGCTGCCGGCGGGCGAGACGGTGCCGATCGGCTGGGTGGCGGTGGGCGATCCGCTGCGCATCCTGCCGCCCGACCAGCACGAGGCGATCTGGGCAGCTCAGGCGCCGCTGAACTTCCCCAAATTCGTCTATGGCTTCGAGCGCGCCGAGGCGAGCATGGAGAAGATCACCCGCAAGCTGTCGGCCAGTCTCGGCAGCCATCGGGACGACGCGCCGGTCACACCGCCCGAGGCAGACTGACCCGCGCGCACAGGCCGCCGCCCTCGGCATTGGCCAGCACCACCTCGCCGCCCTGCGCGCGCAGCAAGTTGCGGGTGATCGCCAGGCCCAGGCCGGTGCCGCCGGTGTCGCGGTTGCGCGAGGCTTCGCGCCGGTAGAAGGGCTCGAACACGGCCTCGCGCTCGGTCTCGGGCAGGCCGGGGCCGTGGTCGCGGATGTCGATCTGCCAGCCGGCATCGGTGTCGGCCAGCGTGATGTCCACCCGCTCGCCGTATTTCACACCGTTGTCGATCAGGTTCCACAGCGCCCGGCGCAGGGCGTGCAGGCGGCCGGTGCAGGCCGTCGCGGCGCGGCCGGTAACGCTGACCGGCATGCCCATCTCTTCGGCTTCGAGGCGCAAGGTGTCGAGCAGGGCGTTGAGGTCGATGGGGCGGGGCGCTTCGTGGGATTCGAGGCTGCGCGCGTAGTCCAGCCCCTCGCGCACCAGCGCCTGCATGGCGTCGAGGTCGGCGTCGAAGCGGGTGCGGGTGACGGCGTCGTCGAGCATTTCGGTGCGCAGGCGCAGGCGGGTGATGGGGGTTTGCAGGTCGTGCGAGATGGCGGCGAGGATCTGGGTGCGCTCGGCCATGTGGTGGCGGATGCGGGTCTGCATCTGGTTGAAGGCATGCGCCGCCTCGCGCACTTCGCGTGGGCCGTCTTCGGGCAACGGGGCGCGCTCGGGGTTGTCGCCCAGCGCGCGGGCGGCTGCGGCCAGGCGCGACAACGGGCGGGTGGCGATGCGCACGGCCAGCCAGGTGAGCGCCATCACGCCGAGCACCAGCAGGGCGACGGCGGCGAACAGCCGGCCGCGTGGCATGAGGTTGGCCGGGGAGGTGAGGGTGACGCTGAAGGGCGTGCCGTCGGCGAGCGCGAGGCCGACATACAGCGCGGGGCGATGCTCGGGGCCGGACCATTCGCCGCGCAGCGTGAGCGGGCGGTCGCCGATCAGCGCGCGCAACAGGGCGACCGCTTCGTCGTCATCCAGGCGATCGCCGCTGTAGCCGCGCGCCGGCGGCGGCGTCAGCGCGAAACGGTAGTAGGGGCGGTCGAGCGTGGCCAGCCAGTCGGCGCGCTCGGCCGGCGGCAGGTAGTCCATCAGCCGCACCGCCGAGGCGACGTCGTGCGCCATCTGGGTGTACAGCTGTTGGCGCAGGGCGCGGCCGCTGGCACCGAGCGACAGGCCAAGGCTGACGGTGATCACCACCGCCAGGCCGAACAGCCAGATCAGCATCAGCCGGCGGAACAGGCTGTGGCCGCGGCGGGGTTTGCAGCGCCGGCTCATTCGGCTGCGCCGGCGACGGCGGCGGCCAGCACATAGCCTTCGCCGCGCACGGTCTTGAGGATGGCCGGCTCGCGCGCGTCGTCGCGCAGCCGGGCGCGCAGGCGGCTGACCAGGAGATCGATGGAGCGGTCGAAGGCGTCGGCCTCGCGCCCCTGGGTGAGTTCGAGCAGCTGGTCGCGGTTGAGCACGCGCTGCGGGTGGGCGAGGAAGACCGCCAGCAGGCGGTATTCGCCGCCGGTGAGCGGCACGGTGACGCCGTCGGGGGCGATCAGGTGGCGCTCGGCGGTGTCGAGCCGCCAGCCGGCGAAGTCCTGGTAGCGGCCATGGGTCGTCGGCTCGGCCAGGTTCGGCGGCAGGGCGCGGGTGCGGCGCAGTACGGCGCTGATGCGCGCCAGCAGCTCGCGTGGCACGAAGGGCTTGGCCAGGTAGTCGTCGGCGCCCATCTCCAGGCCGAGGATGCGGTCCATGTCGTCGCCACGGGCGGTGAGCATGAGGATGGGGATCTGCGAATCGACGCGCAGCCGGCGGCACAGGGCGAGGCCGTCCTCGCCGGGCAGCATGAGGTCGAGCACGATCAGGTCGACGCGATGCGCCGCCAGCGCGGCCTGCATCTGGCGGCCGTCGGCCACGGCGGTGCAGCGCAGGCCCTGGCGTTCGAGGTAGTCGCACAACAGGCTGCGGATCTCGCGGTCGTCATCGACGATGAGGATGTGGTCGGGGGTGTCGGTCAATTGGGCGCTCCGTGGTGGGGCGGTTATACCGCAGCGGGCCGGCCGCTTTGTATGCCAATGTATCAATCTCACCGGCCGATACACAGTCTTGCGCACCGGCGGGGGCCCAGACAAACGCGGCTTACATGGCCTGCCGATACTGGGGCCGTCGTCACCGTTGGGGTGACCCGCGACAGGAGCAGATCATGAAACGCAAGACCTGGATCATCGGCACGCTGGGCGTGCTGACGCTGGCCGGCCTGGGCGCCACGGCCGTGGTGGCGCGCGGCGGCGAGTGGTGCGAGCACCCGCCCATCGTACGCAAGACGACGGCCAAGCTCGACGGGCTCGAAGCCGCACTCAAGCTCACCCCGCAACAGCAGGGCGCCTGGGATACCTTCGAGGCGGCGCTGACTGCCAAGGCCGGCGATGTGGAAAAAGCCGTGGCCGACTGGCGCAGCACACCGATGCCGGCCACCGCGCTGGGGCGGCTCGACAAGCTGCAGCACGGGCTCGATCAGGGGCAGGCGCTGGTGAGCACCGTGACCGAGGCGACGAAGGCGCTCTACCCAGCGCTGGATGCCGACCAGCAGGCGGTGTTCGACCGGGAGTTCCGCTTCCGTCCGACGCACCGTCGTGGCTGGCATGGCGCGGAGGGCTGAGCATGCGGCCGCGACTCTTCCCCTTCCTCTTGATCGGCGTCGGCACGGTGTTCTTGCTGGCCAATCTCGGCGTGCTGCCGGCCCAGGCGCTGCGCGAGGCGGTGGCGACTTTCTGGCCGCTGATCCTGATCGCGCTGGGCGTGGCGGCGCTGTTCGGCCGTCACCGCCACTGCGGCCGACACCGCGCGGCGCGATGCGGTACTCAGACGTCGGAGACGCCGCCGGCGATGCCTGCCGATACGTTGGCCAAGTAGGCGTCGATCTCGGCATCCAGCCACTGGCTGAATTGCGCCACGCTGGCCCGTCCGGCGCTGCGCACCGGCCACACCAGCCAGTAGGGGGTGGTGTAGGGCACGCTGATGTCGGTGAGCTGCACCAGCTGGCCGTCCTGCAGGGCGCCGTGCACCAGCGACAGGCGCGACAGTGCCACGCCCTGGCCGCGGCGGGCGGCTTCGAGCACCAGGTTGGAGTCGTTGAAGTGCATGCCGTGCAGATCGTCCGCGGGCAGGCCGGCGGCCTCCTGCCAGGGGCGCCAGTTCTCGACGGACAGCAGCAAGGGCGCAGCCACCACCTCGGCCGGCGTGCGCGGCAGGCGTCCGCCCCGGAAGTGCGGTGCGGCCACCGCCACCAGGCGGTCGGCGAACAGCTCGCGCTGCTGCACCTTGTCCCAGCCGCCATGGCCCATGCGGATGGCCACATCGATGCCTTCGGCGTCGAGGTCGGCCACCCGCAGGCCGGCGCGCACGGAGAGTTTGAGGTCCGGATAGGCCGAGGTGAAATGCGGCAGGCGCGGTACCAGCCAGTGCGCGCCGAAGGACGGGATGGTGCCGATCACCAGCTCGTCGTCGCGGGACTGGGCCAGGAAGGAGCCGGTGGCACGCGACAGGTCGGACAGGGCATAGCGCACCTGCATGGCGTAGACGCGACCGTTTTCGTTCACCGCCAGGCGCTTGCCGCGGCGGTCGAACAGCTGCTGGCCGAGTGTGTCTTCGAGCGCGCGCAGCTGGTGGCTGATGGCGCTGTGGGTGAGGTGCAGCTCGGCGGCGGCCTTGACCACGCTGCCGAGCCGGGCGACGGCTTCGAAGGCGCGCAGGGCGGACAGCGGTGGAATCCGTGGCATGTGAGCATCCTTCACATTGTTGTCGAATCCTTATCGATATACGTCGCCCCGACGCCACGATAGAGTGATTCCGAAGTTGATTTTGAAACGACGGTCACATTGTAGCGGAGGTGGGAATGACAACATGCTTGGTGATCCCGGGCCTCGGCGGTTCCGGGCCGACCCATTGGCAAAGCCACTGGGCGCGGGCGCTGCCGCAGGTGCGCCGGGTGGTGCAGGATGACTGGGATGCGCCTCAGCGCAAGGCCTGGGTGGCGACCTTGGCAGCGGCGGTCGACAGCTGCCGCGACGACGTGGTGCTGATCGCCCACAGCCTGGGCTGCGCGCTGGTGGCACACTGGGCGCGCCAGCACGGCGGCCGGGTGCGCGGCGCGCTGCTGGTGGCACCGGCCGATGTGGACTCGCCGGCTCACACGCCGGCAGAGGTGCGCGGCTTCGCGCCGATGCCCTTGCGGCCGCTGCCGTTTGCCTCCATCGTGGTGGCCAGCCGCAACGACCCCTATGTGCCGATGGCGCGGGCGCGCCAGTTTGCCGACTGCTGGGGCAGCCGCTTCGAAGACATCGGCGATGCCGGCCACATCAACGCCGATGCCGGGCTGGGCAATTGGCCCGACGGCCTGGCGCTGCTCGATACCCTGTGCGCCGCGGCGCTGACCGATTGAATGATTCCAAGGAGAGACCACGATGTACACGCTGTATTTCGGCAACAAGAACTACTCGTCCTGGTCGCTGCGGCCGTGGCTGCTGCTCAAGCATTTCGAGATCCCCTTCGAGGAGCACCAGGTGCAAGTCAGCGGCAAGGGGGCACATGCTGCCCACCGTGCCTATTCGGCCAACGGCCTGGTGCCGTGCCTGCATGTGGATGGCTTCCAGGTGTGGGATACGCTGGCGATTGCCGAATTCCTCGCCGAGCGTCACCCCGGGCTGTGGCCGGACGATGCGCTGGCCCGGGCGCGGGCGCGCAGTGTGTCGTGCGAGATGCATTCGGGCTTCGGCGCGGTGCGCAGTGCGATGCCGATGAACATCAAGCTGCGTCTCAAGGGCAAGACGCCGAGCGCCGAGGTGCAGGCCGACATCGACCGCATCGTGGCGATCTGGACCGAGGCGCGCACGCAGTTCGCCGGAGACGGCGGGCCGTGGCTGTTCGGCCGCTTCTCGGTGGCCGACGCGATGTTCGCGCCGGTGGTGCAGCGCTTTGCCACCTACAACGTCGAGCTGCCGCCGGTGGCCGCCGCCTATCGCGACGCGATGCTGGCGCATCCGGCGATGGTCGCGTGGGCGGATGCGGCGCTGGCCGAGACCGTGGCGCTGCCGGCCTACGATGCGGTGGCCGACAGTTATGGCGGCCCGCGTTGAGGGTGGGGCGCCCGCCCGTCGGGTCGCGGGCGTGCCGATCCCCGATGGCGCAGGTCTACGGGGGGTGCGACTGACGCCGGTGAGGCGGTCGATCGGCCGCTGACCGGCACGCAGGTCGACACAAAACACAAGGGCCGTTCGCAAGCGAACGGCCCTTGTGTTGTCGGCGCCGGCCTGATCGGGCCGGCAACGCGACAGCGGCTTAGTGGAACTGCTCTTCTTCGGTCGAACCGGTCAGCGCCTTGACGCTGGACGAGCCGCCCTGGATCACGGTGGTGACATCGTCGAAGTAGCCCGCGCCCACTTCCTGCTGGTGCGACACGAAGGTGTAGCCCTTTTCGCGTGCGGCGAATTCCGGCTCCTGCACCATCTCGGTGTAGTGCTTCATGCCTTCGCCCTGGGCATAGGCATGGGCGAACTGGAAGGTGTTGTACCAATTGACATGGATGCCGGCCAGGGTGATGAACTGGTACTTGTAGCCCATGGCGGACAGCTCGTCCTGGAACTTGGCGATGGTCGCGTCGTCCAGGTTCTTCTTCCAGTTGAAGGACGGCGAGCAGTTGTAGGACAGCAGCTTGCCCGGGCAGGCGGCATGCACGGCCTGCGCGAACTCGCGGGCAAAGCCCAGGTCCGGCGTGCCGGTTTCGCACCACACCAGGTCGGCGTAGGGGGCATAGGCCACGCCGCGGCTGATGGCCTGCTCCAGACCGTTCTTGACGCGGTAGAAGCCTTCCTGGGTGCGCTCACCGGTGAGGAAGGGCTTGTCGTTGGCGTCGTAGTCGCTGGTGATCAGGTTGGCGGCTTCGGCATCGGTACGGGCCAGGATCAGCGTCGGCACGCCCATCACGTCGGCGGCAAAGCGCGCGGCGGTCAGCTTCTCGATGGCTTCGCGGGTCGGCACCAGCACCTTGCCACCCATGTGGCCGCACTTCTTGACGGCGGCCAGCTGGTCTTCGAAGTGCACCCCGGCGGCACCGGCGGCGATCATGTTCTTCATCAGTTCGAAGGCGTTCAGCACGCCGCCGAAACCGGCTTCCGCGTCGGCGACGATCGGCAGGAAGTAATCGACGAAGCCTTCGTCACCCGGGTTGATGCCACGCGACCACTGGATCTCGTCGGCACGCTTGAAGGTGTTGTTGATGCGGCGAACCATGGTCGGCACCGAGTCGTAGGCATACAGCGACTGGTCGGGGTACATGGTTTCGGAGGTGTTGCCGTCGGCGGCGACCTGCCAGCCGGACAGATACACGGCTTCGAGGCCGGCCTTGGCCTGCTGCATGGCCTGACCGGCGGTGATGGCGCCGAAGGCATTCACGTAGCCTTTCTTGGCGCCGCCGTTCACTTTTTCCCACAGCTTTTCGGCACCGCGCTGGGCCAGCGTGTACTCGGGCTGCAGGCTGCCGCGCAGACGGACCACGTCTTCGGCGCTGTAACCGCGCTTGACGCTCTTCCAGCGGCTGTTTTCTGCCCAGTCTTTTTTCAGGGCGGCGATTTGCTGATCACGGGATTGGGACATGATGATTTCCTTGTGTTGCGATGAAAACAGGGAGGGAGCCTGTCGTTGTGGGCCGTCGGGCGGTGCTTCACCAACGAACGACCTGAAGCATCCGGCTGTGGAAAAATTATAGGCGCCTTTTTGCACAGCAGCAATAGGTCTTATATAAGATATAAGAAAAAAATAGTTGTTGTTTTTCAGACTATTAGATGTCGTGTTTCGCAATACGAAAGGCTTTTCGTCCCTGTGAAATCATTTTTGGTGCTGATGCACCGAAGTTTCGGCTGACGCGCCGACGGTCAGCTCAGTGCCCGGCTCGCGACGATCACGCCGTCTTCGTCGGCATAGAGATGTTCGCCGGGGGTGAAGGTGACCCCGCCGAAAGTCACCGGAATGTCGGCGTCGCCGGCGCCTTTCTTGACGCTCTTGCGCGGATGGGTGTCCAGCGCGAAGACGCCGACGGGCATGTGGCCGATGGCCTTGGCGTCCCGGATGCAGCCATAGACGACGATGCCGGCCCACCCGTTGTTGACCGCCAGCACGGCGAGCTGGTCGCCGACCATCGCGCAGCGCATCGAGCCGCCGCCGTCGATGACCAGCACGCGGCCGTTGCCGGCGCCCTCCAGGGCGGTGCGCACCAGGCTGTTGTCCTCGAACACCTTCAGCGTGGCGATCGGCCCGTGAAACGCGCTCTTGCCGCCAAAGCTGCGAAACATCGGGGAAACGACGCGGACGTCGGCATCGAACTGGTCGCACAGATCGGCATTCTGGAAGCTCATGGTCCTCTCCTGGGCAGTGAATGTGGCCGGCAGTTTAGCAGGGCCGCAGACAAAAAAAGGGCGGCTCGATGAGCCGCCCGATGCCGTGTGACACGGATTCAGTGGGTGTGTGCCAGGGCCTCGTCCAGCGTGAGGATCACCTTCTCCTCGTCGTCGAGGTCGATGGTCACTCGGCCGCCGTTGGCCAGCCGCCCGAATAGCAACTCGTCGGCCAGCGCCGAGCGGATGGTGTCCTGGATCAGGCGCGCCATCGGGCGGGCGCCCATCAGCGGATCGAAGCCTTCGGCCGCCAGCCAGGTGCGCAGCTTGTCGGAGAAGGTGGCTTCGACCTTCTTCTCGTGCAGCTGGGCCTCGAGCTGGGTGAGGAACTTGTCGACAACGCGCAGGATGATCTCGTTGTCCAGCGGCCGGAAGGAGATGGTGGCGTCCAGCCGGTTGCGGAATTCGGGCGAGAACATGCGCTTGATGTCGGCCATCTCGTCGCCGCTCTCGCGCTTGGCCGCGAAGCCCATCACCGTCTTCTGCATCGCCTCGGCGCCCGCGTTGGTGGTCATGATGAGGATCACGTTGCGGAAGTCGGCCTGGCGACCGTTGTTGTCGGTGAGGGTGCCGTGGTCCATCACCTGCAGCAGGATGTTGAAGATGTCCGGATGCGCCTTTTCGATCTCGTCGAGCAGCAGCACGCAGTGCGGCTTCTTGGTGATGGCCTCGGTCAGCAGACCGCCCTGGTCGAAGCCGACATAGCCCGGGGGCGCGCCGATCAGTCGGCTGACGGCATGGCGCTCCATGTACTCGGACATGTCGAAGCGCTCCAGCTCGATGCCCAGCGTGTAGGCGAGCTGGCGCGCCACCTCGGTCTTGCCAACCCCGGTGGGGCCGCTGAACAGGAAGCTGCCGATCGGCCGGCCCGGGCTGCCCAGGCCGGAGCGCGACATCTTGATCGCCTTGGCCAGCGCGTCGATGGCCTGGTCCTGGCCGAACACCACGTTCTTGAGATCGCGGTCGAGCGTCTTGAGCGCGGCCTTGTCGTCATTGGACACGGTGCGCGGCGGGATGCGGGCGATCTTGGCCACGATCTCCTCGACCTCGCCCTTGCCGATGGTCTTGCGCTGCTTGGACTTGGGCAGGATGCGCTGGGCGGCGCCAGCCTCGTCGATGACGTCGATGGCCTTGTCGGGCAGGTGACGGTCGTTGATGTACTTGGCCGACAGCTCGGCGGCCGAGGCCAGCGCGGCCGACGAATAGCGCACCTTGTGGTGTTCCTCGAAGCGGCTCTTGAGCCCCTTGAGGATTTCCACCGTTTCGGCAATCGAGGGCTCGGGCACGTCGATCTTCTGGAAGCGCCGTGACAGGGCGTGGTCTTTTTCGAAGATCTGACGGAATTCGCTGTAGGTGGTCGCGCCGATGCACTTGAGCTGGCCGCTGGAGAGCGCCGGCTTGAGCAGGTTGGACGCGTCGAGCGTGCCGCCCGAGGCCGCGCCGGCCCCGATCAGCGTGTGGATCTCGTCGATGAAGAGGATCGAGTTCTCGTTTTCGAGCAACTGCTTGAGCACGGCCTTGAGCCGCTGCTCGAAATCGCCGCGGTACTTGGTACCGGCCAGCAGGGCGCCCATGTCGAGTGCGTAGACCTGCGCATCGACGAGCACGTCGGGAATGCGTCCCTCGACCACGCGGCGTGCCAAGCCTTCGGCGATGGCCGTCTTGCCGACGCCGGCCTCACCGACCAGCAGCGGGTTGTTCTTGCGCCGCCGGCACAGCGTCTGGATGACGCGCTCGATTTCCTTGTCGCGCCCGATCAACGGGTCGATCTTGCCCATCAGCGCCTGCTGGTTCAGGTTCTGGGTGAAGTTCTCCAGGGCGCCGCCCGGCTGGGTGCCCTCGACTTCTTGGGCTTCCTGCTCGGGGTCCTGGCCCTTGGGCGTTTCGGGCGCGTTGCCGTGACCGCCCTTGGCGATGCCGTGCGAGATGAAATTCACCACGTCGAGGCGTGACACCTCCTGGCGCTGCAGGAAATACACCGCGTGCGATTCCTTCTCGCCGAAGATCGCCACCAGCACATTGGCGCCGGTGACTTCCTTCTTGCCGGACGACTGCACATGCAGGATGGCGCGCTGAATCACGCGCTGGAATCCCAGGGTCGGTTGGGTGTCGATTTCCTCGTCGCCACCGACCGTGGGGGTGTGTTCGCCGATGAATTCGACCAGCTCGCGGCGCAGCGCCTCGATATTGGCCGAGCAGGCCCGAAGCACTTCGGCCGCAGACGGGTTGTCGAGCAGGGCCAGCAGCAGGTGTTCCACGGTAATGAACTCATGCCGCTTCTGGCGCGCCTCGACAAAGGCCATGTGAAGGCTGACTTCCAGTTCTTGCGCAATCATTCTCAGTTCTCCTCCATCACACAGGCCAAAGGATGTTGATGTTGCCTGGCATGAGCGATGACCTGCTCGACCTTGGTCGCCGCGATGTCCTTCGGAAACGTTCCGCACTCGCCGCGCCCTTCCGTATGGACTTGGAGCATGACACGGGTTGCGCGTTCGCGATCCATGGCAAAAAAACGTTGCAGTACGCTGACGACGAAATCCATCGGCGTGAAGTCGTCATTGAGCAGAAGCACTTTGTACATGCGCGGCGGACCAACGCGTGTCTTCTCCGCTTCAAGTAAAGAATCGTCTTGTTTCCTGACTGCCATGAGAGCCATTCTAATGGAGCGCTATGGGATGGCAAGCCGGCGTTAGGTCGGCCCGTGAACAAAGTTTCGATCCAAAATTCTTGCGTCATCGGTGGTGCGCCGCGTACACCTGTGTTGATTAGGAAAAACCTATATAAAACAAGGGTAATTGATGATGCCGTCGGCGCCTGCCCGCGGCGGCTTCAACGAATTGCTGCGCTGCACATGGCGAGGGTGCCAGGAAGTGCTTGACGGCGGGTGGAGATATGGGTAAAAGCTGACGCGTACCTTTCGCGTCGATTGGCGGTTTCAGAACACCGACCCTTCGATTGACCAGGGGGATCGGCCCGGCTCACGGGCGTATCATTGATGTAATCGCGAGGAAATAGGCAACATGGCAACTGGTACTGTTAAGTGGTTCAACGACGCCAAAGGTTTTGGTTTTATCACCCCTGATGACGGCAGCGAAGATCTGTTCGCGCACTTCTCCGCCATCAACATGAACGGTTTCAAATCGCTCAAAGAAGGTGACAAGGTCACTTTCGAAGTGACGCAGGGTCCGAAGGGCAAACAAGCCTCGAACATCCAGCGTGGCTAATTCTGCCTAGGCAGAATGCGTTGAAAAAAGCTGCCCCCGGGCAGCTTTTTTTTGCTCCGCCGGCGCGGGGGAGAAAAGCAAAGGCCCGCCAATGGCGGGCCTTTGATCGAAACCGGCTGGGCGAACCCGGCAGCTGAGGGATTACTTCAGCTTGGTTTCCTTGTACATCACGTGCTTGCGAACGACCGGATCGAATTTCTTCAATTCCAGCTTCTCGGGCATCGTGCGCTTGTTCTTGTTGGTGGTGTAGAAGTGTCCGGTGCCAGCACTGGACTCGAGCTTGATTTTTTCGCGACCGCCTTTGGCCATGTCAGTCTCCGTCTAGTGAGCTGGGTTAGATTTTGGCGCCAGCGGCGCGCAGATCGGCCACGACCACGTCGACGCCTTTCTTGTCGATGGTGCGCAGGCCGGCGCTCGAGACGCGCAGGCGAATCCAGCGGTTTTCAGCCTCGCTCCAGAACTTGCGGTACTGCAGGTTCGGCAAAAAGCGACGCTTGGTCTTGTTTTGGGCGTGGGAAACATTGTTGCCCACCATCGGTGCCTTACCGGTCACTTGGCAAACGCGAGCCATGGTTGTGCTCCAGGGAAATCGGTTTTCGAAAAGCCGCCGAGTGTACAACACTCAGGGCTTGGAATTCAAGGACTTGTTTTCAAAAGACGAAAACTACAGCAGTCCGCTTTCAGCAAACGACGTGATCCTCGCCTGCGTGACGACGAAATGGTCGAGCACGCGCACGTCGATCAGCGCCAGCGCACTGCGCAAATCCCGTGTGAGCGCCTGGTCGGCCGCGCTGGGGGTGGCGTTGCCGGACGGATGGTTGTGCGCCAGGATCACCGCCGCGGCATTGTGCGTGAGCGCGAATTTTACGACTTCCCGCGGATAGACGCTCGTTTGTGTGAGGGTGCCCCGAAACAGGGTTTCGGCGAGGATCAACCGGTTCTGCGCGTCGAGCAGCAGCACCATGAACACTTCATGGGGCAGGGCGCCCAGGTGCAGGCGCAGCCAGTGACGCACGGCCTCGGGAGCACTGAGGACATCACCCTCGCCGATGTCTTCGGCCAGCGCGCGCCGGGCGATCTCCATGACCGCCTGCAACTGGGCATACTTGGCCAGGCCCATGCCGGGAAAGGCGGCGAAGGCATCGCGCCTGGCGTGACACAGGCCGGAGAGCGTGCCGAAGTGGGCAATCAGGTCGCGAGCGAGATCGACGGCGCTTTTTCCGCGCACCCCGACACGCAGGAAAATGGCCAGCAGTTCGGCATCCGACAAGGCCGCTGCGCCGCGCTGAATCAGCTTCTCCCGCGGGCGCTCGCCAGCGGGCCAATCGGTGATGGCCATGCAGTACAATCCTCGCTCAGGCTGGAATCAGCGCTCAGTATATGTGATTGTCATGATTGAACTGAAGGGCAGGAAGATCATCCTCGGCGTCACCGGCGGCGTGGCGGCATACAAGGCCGCCGAATTGACACGGCTGATGGTCAAATCGGGTGCCAGCGTGCATGTGGTGCTCAGTGAGGGCGGCGCTCGTTTCGTCACCCCGGTGACCTTTCAGGCGCTCAGCGGCCATCCGGTGTGGACCGACCTGTGGGATCCGCGCATGGCCAACAACATGGCGCACATCGATCTCACGCGCGACGCCGACGGCATCATCGTGGCGCCGGCCACGGCCGACTTCATGGCCCGCCTGGTGCAGGGCCGCTGCGACGATCTGCTCACCACGCTGTGCCTGGCGCGCGATTGCCCGCTGATGGTGGCGCCGGCGATGAACCGCCAGATGTGGTTGCATCCGGCCACCCAGCGCAATGCGCGGCAGCTGGCCGATGACGGCGTCGAGTTGCTGGGGCCCGACGAGGGGGAACAGGCCTGTGGCGAGGTCGGCCTGGGGCGCATGCTCGAACCCGAGGTGCTGTGCGAGGCCGTCATCCACCATTTCGAAGCCAAGTGCCTGGCCGGGCGCAAGGTGGTGCTGACGGCGGGGCCGACCTTCGAGGCGATCGATCCGGTGCGTGGCATCACCAACAGCAGCTCCGGCAAGATGGGGTACGCGCTGGCGCGGGCCTGCGCCCAGACCGGCGCCGAGGTTGTGCTGGTGAGCGGGCCGGTGGCCCTGCCGACGCCCTATGGTGTCCGGCGCATCGATGTGCAGTCGGCGCTGGCGATGCGCGACGCGGTCTCCGCCAGCATCGAGGATGCCGACGTGTTCATCGGCGTGGCGGCGGTGGCGGACTACCGCCCGGCGACGCCGGCCGAGCACAAGATCAAGAAGTCGGGCGAGGCGATGAGCATCACGCTGACCCCGAATCCCGACATCCTGGCCGAGGTGGCCGCGCGGCCGAATCCGCCGTTCTGCGTCGGTTTTGCTGCCGAGAGCCGCGATCTGGATACCTATGCCGAGGGCAAGCGCCGCAACAAGCGCCTGCCGATGGTGGTCGGCAACCTGGTCCAAGACGGCTTGGGCCAGGACGACAACCAGGTCATCATTTATGACGATGCCGGCCGCCACCCCGTGCCGCGCGCGGCCAAGGACAACCTGGCGCGCAGCATCGTCAAGCATCTGGCCGACCTGCTGGCGGCCCGTCGAACCCTGTGAGGAAGCCACATGCACCCGATTGACGTCATCCTGCTCGACGAGCGCCTCAAAACCCATCCGCCGGCCTATGCCACGCCGGGCGCGGCCGGGTTGGACCTGCGTGCCTGCATCGACCTGCCGCTGGAGCTGATGCCTGGCGATACCGTGCTGGTGCCCACCGGCATGGCCATTCATCTGGACGATCCGGGTCTGGCGGCGATGATCCTGCCGCGCTCGGGGCTGGGCCACAAGCACGGCATCGTGCTGGGCAATCTGGTGGGCCTGATCGATTCCGACTACCAGGGGCAGATCTTCGTCTCCACCTGGAACCGCGGCAAACATCCGTTCAAGATCGAGCCGATGGAGCGCATCGCGCAGCTGGTGGTGGTGCCGGTGCTGCAGGCCACCTTCAACGTGGTCGAGCAGTTCGCCGCCTCGACGCGTGGCGCCGGCGGTTTCGGCAGCACCGGATCGAGATGACGGCTGCGTCGGCCGGCATCCCGACCGGTGTGCATGTGCTGTTCGAGCGCGATGGCGCGGTGCTGCTGATGCGCCGGGCCAATACCGGCTTCTTCGACGGGCTGTTCAGTCTGCCGGGCGGCCATGTGGAGCCGGGCGAGTCGATCCGCATGGCGGCGATCCGCGAGATGGCCGAAGAGCTCGACGTGTGCATCGACGCCGCCGACCTGGATCTGGTCGGCGTGGTGCACCGCCTGTCCGACACCAACCGTATCGATTTTTTCCTGCGGGCCCATCGCTGGCGCGGCGAGCCGCGTCGTGCCGAGCCGGACAAGTGCGATGCCTTGCTGTGGGCGCCGCCGCACGCCGTGCCCGGCAACACCGTCACCTATATCCGCGATGCGCTGGCCTGTGAGTTGCCGGCACCCTGGGTCGTGGAGCAGGGCTGGCCGGGCGTTTCGTTCTAACCCAGCGTATCGGCCCAGATGTTGCGCGCCCAGGCCTGGGCAGCCGCGGCCTCCGCCGGGCTGGCCACGGCCGACAGACCGCCGGCACCCTCGACCGGCAGAAAGGTGTTTTCCGCCGCATCGAAGCGGTGCACCGACGCCACATGCATGGCGCTGTCGCTGCCGACGAAGCTGTAGCAGGTATTCATCACCATCGGTGCCGGGTTGGGCGGCTGATCGGCCAGCATCTGCAGGATGGCCGCCGCAGCGACCTTGGCTTGCTGATTGGCCATGTGGCCCGACTTGGGCATGCGCGGTGCCGGCAAGGCGGCATCGCCGATCACATGCACGTTCGGCATGTCCGCGACCTCCGTGGTGAGCCAGTTCACCGGCACCCAGCGGCCATTGGCCAGGTGGCTGCCGATCAGGTCGGCCACGCGGCCGGCACGCTGCGGCGGGATCACGTTGAGCACGTCGGCCTTCACATCCTCGAACTCCAGCCGGGCGGTGCGCGTGGCAGCATCGACCGACAGCAGCTGGTTGTTCGGGCGGTACTCGATCATGTTGGGGTAGCGGGCCTTCCAGGCGGCGAGGAAGAGGCCCTTTTTGGACTGGATGTCGGCATTGGCGTCGAGCACCAGCACCTTGGCCCGCGGCTTGTGGCGCAGGCAGTAGTCGGCCACCAGGCTGGCGCGCTCATAGGGGCCCGGCGGGCAGCGGAAGGGCGCCTTGGGGATGTGGATGGCGAAGACGCCGCCTTCGGGCATGGCCGCCAGCTGGCGATGCAGCAGAAGGGTCTGCTCGCCGGCCTTCCAGGCATGCGGAATGCGATCTTCGTGGCCGGCCAGGCCTTCGACGGCCTCGGTCATGAAGTCGATCCCCGGCGACAGTAGCAGCCGGTCGTAGTGCAGACGTTCGCCGCCGGCCAGACGCACTTCACGCGCGACAGTGTCGATCGCGGTGACGCTGTCGTGCACGAGGCGCACGCCGTGGCGGTCGCGCAGGCCGGCGTAGTCGTGCGTGATGTGAGCCATCGACTGCAGACCGCCGATGACCAGGTTGGACATCGGGCAGGAGATGAAGCGGGCGTTGCGCTCGACGAGGGTGACGCGTACGCGCCCGTCGCTCCACAGGCGCAGGTATTTGGCGGCGCTGGCGCCGCCGAAGCCGCCGCCGACCACCACCACATGGGCCTTGCGGGCGGAGGCGCCGAGCGAGGCGCAGCCGGGCAGGGCGGCCGCGGCGGTGGTGGCGCCCAGGGCGGTCAGAAAATGGCGTCGATCGATCATGGCCTCAGTTCCGTGCGCTCGGGCGCTGGGCCGCGAAATAGGTGGCGATCTGCGCCAGTTGCTCGGGGGTGTAGCCCCTGGCGATCTGATGCATGATGGTGGCGGGCTTCTCGCCGCTGCGGAAGGCTTCGAGCTTGCGCAGCAGGGTGTCGCGCGGCACCCCAGCGAGGGACTCGGTGCCGCCCGCGCTGTGGCCGTTCGTGCCGTGGCAGTTGGCGCAGGTGGCCGCCAGGCTGCGCGCGGTGGTGTCCGCCATGCCCTGGGCATGCGCCGGTGCCGCGGCCGCCCACATGCCCGCGAGGGAAAGAATCCAGATCCGTTTCAACATCGCCTCCTGATCGCCTGCCGGTCGGCCGACATGATACCGGCTGATGCCGTGATGGCACGGCTTGTGGCACGATAGGCCGACATGGGGCGAGGGTGACACAGGGATGGATCAGGCGAGGCGGAGGGTACTCAAGGGCGGGGGGGCGGTCGGCGTGCTGACTTGGCTGGGCGCGGCGGGTGTCGTGTCTTTCCCCGCGCATGCTGCCGAGCCGGTGTTCGCCATCCATGGCGTGGCTGCGGTGATGGAGGCGCTGGGCGCTGCCGGTGCGACCGAGAGTGCCGCGGTCGAGATTCACGCGGCGGAGATCGTCGAGAACGGTGCCATGGTGCCGGTGGAGGTGGTCTCGCGTGTGCCGGCCTCGCGCCAGATCGCGTTGCTGGTCGATCAGAATCCGACCACGCTGGCGGCGCTGTTCGACCTGCCCGAGGGCACTGCGCCCCAACTGCAGACGCGCATCAAGATGGCCAAGACCAGCCATGTGATTGCCTTGGTCGAGGCCGAGGGCGGCTTTCATGTGGCCCGGCGCGAGATCAAGATCGTGCAGGGCGGTTGCGCTTGAGCGAGCAGGAGAAGCCCATGACCGAGCCGGTCCGCATTCGTGCCACCGCAAGCGAGGGCATGACGCAGGTACGCTTGATGGCGGCCCATCCAATGGAAACCGGGCGCCGCCGCCTGCCCGACGGTGCGCTGGTGCCGGCGCATTACATCACCGACCTGACCGTGCTGCACAACGCCCGCGTGGTGCTGCAGGCGCGCTTCGGCCCGTCGGTGTCGCGCGATCCCTACCTGGTGTTTTCCTTTGCCGGCGGCGTGCCGGGCGACACGGTGAGCGTGCGCTGGCGCGACAACCGCGGCGAGCAGCGCAGCGACAGCGTTACGGTGCGTTGAGGGGGCCGCCGGCGTCCGTGCGCGGGCGATGGCAAAAACGCAGCTCCGGCGGATAGGGGAAAAAGTCTTCCACATGACCTTCGCGCAGCCGCGCCTGCACGGCCTGCCAGAACGGCGCGTCGAGCAGGTCGCGGTGGTATTTGAGAAAGGCCTTGCGGATGGCCGGCTTGCCGAGCAGGAAGGTGGCGAACTCCTCGGGGAAGATGTCATGCGGCCCGCCCGAATACCAGGCTTCGCTCGACATCTCCATCTCCGGATTGGGGGCCGGGGGGATGCGGCGGAAGTTGCAGTCGGTCATGTACTCGATCTCGTCATAGTCGTAGAACACGACGCGACCGTAGCGGGTGACGCCGAAGTTCTTCCACAGCATGTCGCCGGGGAAGATGTTGGCGGAGGCCAGTTCGCGGATGGCGTTGCCGTATTCGCGCACGGCATGGTCGATCTGGGCCTCGTCGGCGCGTTCGAGGTAGATGTTGAGCGGCGTCATGCGCCGTTCGATGTACAGATGGCGGATGACCACCGCGTCACCGTCGATCTCGAAGGCGGAGGGGGCGAGGTTGCCCAGTTCTTCGAGCAGTTCGGGGGCGAAGCGTGAGCGCGGCAGCGCCACGTTGGAGAATTCCAGGGTGTCGGCCATGCGCCCGACCCGGTCCACCTGCTTGACCAACAGGTACTTCTTCTTGACCGTGGCGCGGTCCATGGTCTTGGAGCTGCCGAACACATCTTTGATCAGCTTGAACACGTAGGGGTAGGAGGGCAGCGTGAACACCAGCATCACCAGCCCGCGGATGCCCGGCGCGATGATGAACTGGTCGTTCGAGTGGCGCAGGTGCGAGATCAGGTCGCGGAAGAACATGGTCTTGCCCTGCTTGCCCAGGCCGAGCATGGTGTAGAGCTCGCTGCGCGGCTTGTTGGGCATGATGCTGCGAAGAAAACCCACGTAGCCCGAGGGCACTTCCATGTCGACCAGGAAGTAGGCGCGCGAGAGCGAGAACAGCAGCGAGATGCGCCAGGGCTCGAGCAGGATGGTGTCGACATACAGCATGCCGGCATCGTTGTGGCGTACCGCGATGGCGAAGGGGTATTCCTGGTAGCCGTTGATGGCCTTGCCGATGATGTAGGCCGTCTTGTTGCGGTAGAAGGCCGCGTACAGCACCTGGATCTGGCTGTTGACCTCCATCGCCGGCCAGCCGCGCAGGAAGTCGCGCACGGCGCGCAGGATCAGGCCGACGTCGCGGTCGAGATCTTCGAAGGGGCGCTCCCAGTCGAAATCCTCGATGATCCGCCGGACGGTGCGGCGCAGGCCGTCGTCGCGCGGGTAGTAGCTCGAATACACCGGCGGGTAGGACTCGATGTACTCCACCGCCATGGCCGGGCGGGCGAAGATGTAGTCGTTGTTGAAATAGGTGCGGTGCAGGATCTTGCAGCACACCGAGTTGAAGAAGGTTTCGGCCAGCTCGGGCTGCTTGTGGTTGATCAGCATGCCGATGAAGTGCAGCTTGACCTGCTGCCAGGTCGCGTCGTCCAGCGAATCGGCGTCGAATTCGCTGTGCAGGCGCGCCACGCATTCGTCCACCCGATCGTCGTAGAACTGCACCCGGTTGCGCACCGCGTCGAGCTGGGCCTGCCAGTCGCCAGCCTCGAACAGGCCCTTGGCCTTGTAGCTGGTTTCGCGAAAGATCCGGTAGTGCTTGTTGAAGCCTTCGATCAGCGCCCGGGCGATCGACTGGGCCACCAGGTTTTCTCCGAGAGCGGCATCCATGCGGTTTCCTTGCAGGGCAGCCGGGACGTGGCCGGCGTGGCAGTGGGCCGAATGGGAGGATCTTAGCATTCGGCCCATGCTGCGAAACGGCGGTAGTGGCCAGGCGGATGAAGCAAGATGATCACGATGCTTTTTTGGTGGAGCGTGGCCTTGAGCTTGCGCGACTGCGGGCAAGCGCGGGGATTCAACACATTGATCGCAGGCTGTTACGGTGATGGGCGGCTGCGGGTAGCGCCAGATCGAAGCCGGCGCCGGTCCGTGCGGCGAGTGTTGCCAGGTCGACACCCGGCGCCAATTCTTCGAGCGTGAATCGGCCGCGGTCGCAACTGAACACCGCGAGCTCGGTCACCACCAGTGACACGCGGGCGGCTGCCGTGAGCGGCAGGGTGCAGCGCTCGAGCAAGCGCGGCGCACCGTCCTTGGTGCAATGCTCCATCGCCACGATCACCCGTTTGGCGCCGGTGACCAGATCCATCGCCCCGCCCATGCCGGGGATCATCTTGTCCGGCACCATCCAGTTCGCGAGATTCCCGTGCTGGTCAACCTGCAGGCCGCCGAGGACGGTGACGTCCACGTGACCGCCGCGGATCAGCGCGAAAGACATCGCGCTGTCGAACATTGCCCCGCCCGGCGCCAGGCCGCAGGGCTGGCCGCCGGCGTTGACGAGCCCGGGTTCGGGCTCGCCGGTGAGCGGCGCCAGGCCGATGAAGCCGTTTTCCGACTGCAGGCAGACTTCGATGTTTGAGGGCAGGTGATGTGCGACGAGTGTCGGCAGGCCGATACCCAGATTGACGACGTCACCGTCGTGGAGCTCTTGCGCCACGCGGCGCGCGATGCGTGTCTTGGCGTCCATGTCAGTGGCTTTCGGCGAGGATCAGGTGGTCCACCAGAATGCCCGGCGTCATCACTTGGTCAGGGTCGATCTCGCCCGTGTCGACGATCTCCTCAACCTCGGCGATCACCTTGTCGGCCGCCAGGGCCATCAAGGGATTGAAGTTGCGTGCGGCCCGTTCGTACACCAGGTTGCCGGCTTGGTCGGCGCGTTTGGCATGCAGGATCGCGAGTTCTGCACGCAGCGGGAGCTCCAGCAGATATTCGCGACCGTCGATAAGCTGCCGCATCTTGCCTTCGGCGACCATGGTGCCCACGCCGGTCGGGGTGAGCACCCCGCCCAGGCCGGCGCCGCCACAACGGATACGCTCGGCCAGCGTCCCCTGCGGAACCAGTTCCACCGCGATCTGACCGGCCAGCATCTTGCGGCCGGTAACCGGGTTGGTGCCGATATGAGAGGTGATGACGCGCTCGACCTGACCGCTGGCGATCAACGGGCCGACGCCGCTATGCGGGAAAGCCGTGTCGTTGCCGATCAAGGTCAGGCGGCGAGCGCCATGGCGCAGGATCGCCGCGACCAGTCGTTCCGGCGTACCGACGCCCATGAAGCCGCCGAACATGATGCGCATGCCGTCACGCAAATGGTGGTTGAGCTCGTCGGGGCAAGCCAATTTGCTCCGACGCTTCGTGTCCGTCGCCTGCATGTGTGCCTCTGCTCAGTGCGACTCGGCCGGTTGGACCGTATGCCCGGCGCCCGCGGGGGGCGTCGATGGGGCGGCCGGCATCACCGATCCGCCAGCAAGTTCCGCACGCAAGGCCAGATAGCGGCGGCGAGCGAGCAGCAGGAGTACGCCGCCGCAGATCACCGCCGGCAGCGCCACGACGAGCGCCGAGTAGCGCAGGGCGAGGTCGTCGTGGAACACGTGGTCGGTGACCAGTGCCACCGCCGTGGGGCCGACGCCCAGTCCGATCATGTTGATGACGAAGAAGAACAGGGCGGTGGCTTGGCCGCGCAGCCAGCCGGGCACGATGTCGTGCAAGGCCGTGGGGCCGAGGCTGTTCGCCATGCTCGACAAGCTCGCCGCTACGCCGAGCAGGATGAGCGCGTTGCCCGAATCGCCGGCCAGCATGCCCGCGGTAAGCAGTGGCAACCACAGTGCGAGGCTGATGATCGTGAGCATCAGGCGGGCATCGCCACGCCCGGACGCCAGCCAGCGATCCGAGAGCGCGCCCGAGGCCAGTCCGCCGAGCGTGCCCAGCAGAGTCACGAACAGTCCGTAGTTGATGCCCGCCTGTGCCGCTGTCCACCCGTGGCTGCGGATGAACACGGTGGGCACCCAGGTGCCGACGCCGTAGGCTGCCAGCGCAATGAGCGCGTAGCCGAGCAGTTGCAGGCCGAACAGGGTGCGGTGACGGGACAGGTAGGCGAAGGTCTCGGCGAGTGTGGTCGGGCGGGTCGATCCGCTCTGGCGCGCGGGTTCGCGCACCGTCGTCAGGATCAGGGCGAGCAGCAGGCCAGGGGCGCCGACCAGAATGAAGGCGGCCTGCCACGCGCGCACCGCACCGAACAGCGGCAAGACAACTTCCGAAGCGCCATGCAAGGCGGCAAGCACAAAGCCACCAATGGCGATGGAAGCGCCGATGCCGAGATAGATTCCGCTGGAGTAGAGCCCCAGGGCGGTACCGCGGCGGCGGGCGGAGAAGGCGTCGCAGATCATCGAATAGGCCGCAGGTGCGAGGGTCGCCTCGCCGATGCCAACGCCGATGCGGGCGACGAACAGCTTGCCGTAGGTGTCGGCCAGGCCACAGGCCATGGTCATGAGGCTCCAGATCACCACCCCGCAGACAATCAGCCACTTGCGGTTGCGATGATCGGCGTAGCGGCCGAGCGGCAGGCCCAGCACCGAATACAGGACGGTGAAGGCGAAGCCCTGCAGCAGGCTGATCTCGGTGTCGCTGATGCCCAGATCGGCGCGGATCGGCTGCACCAGCAGCGAAAGAATCTGGCGATCGACGAAGGACAGCACGTTGGCGATCAGCAGCACGCCGAGCAGGTACCAGGCCAGCGAGGGCCTAAGGGTGCCGGCGGTCGTGGTCGGGAGTGAGTTTTCACGCATTCTGGCGGGCCTCCATCAGGAAGGGCTGGGACGATTTGTCGGCGACCGGTCGGGAATCCCCGGTTGGCTGTGAATTGGCTGGGACTACCTCCGCTTGCGGCGTCGGCTTGAGCAGGAAATTGGCGAGTGCGGGCAACAGGATCAGGGCGCCGAGCATGTTCCACAGGAACATGAAGGCCAGCAGAATGCCCATGTCGGCCTGGAACTTGATGGGCGAGAAGGCCCAGGTGGCCACGCCGACAGCGAGGGTGATGCCGGTGAGCATCACCACCTTCCCGGTGAAGATCAGGGCCTGGAGGTAGGCCGCCGACAGGCTTCGGCCAAGGCGCAGCTGGGTCAGCATGATGCTCATCACATACAGGGCGTAGTCCACGCCGATGCCCACGCCAAGGGCGATGACCGGCAACGTGGCGACCTTGACGCCAATACCCAGCCATACCATCAATGCCTCGCATAGTACCGAGGTGAGCATCAGCGGCAGCACCGCGCACACCACGGCGCGCCAGGAACGGAAGGTCACCATGCACAGCACGATCACCGCGCCATAGACCCACAGCAGCATTTCGCGGTTGGCGTGGGCGACGACGATGTTGGTCGCCGCTTCGATGCCGGCATTGCCCGCAGCCAGCAGGAACGCGGCTTGGTCATTGTTGTTGGCGGTGGCAAAGGCCTCCACCATGTCGACCACCCGGGTCAGGGTGTCGGCCTTGTGGTCGGTGAGATAGGTGTAGACGGTGAGCAGATTGCAGGTGTCGTTGTAAAGTCCGCGCGGTGCATTGGAGGTAATGGTGTTGACCATCGCCTGACTGGGTGAGAGGTCATACCATTTGGGGTTGCCTTCGGCCAGCCCCACCATGACTTGACGGTTCATCAGCGCCAGACTGTTGGTGGCCTCCACGCCAGGCAGTTCGCGCAGCCGCTCTTCGAGCGCATCGATGCGCATCAATGTGTCGTAGTTGGCGCAGCCGCCGTCGGGCGTTTTCACCATCACTGCGAATACGTCACTGCTGGCGCCATAGTGGCCGGTGATGAAGGCGTTGTCGCGGTTGTAGCGGGAGTCGGCGCGCAGTTCCGGTGCGCCCGGATCGAGGTCTCCGACTCTAAGCTGTTGGCTCACCGTGTAGCCGACCAGTGCCAGCGCGAGGCTTGCCGCGAGCGTCAGAATCGCCCAGCGGCGCTGGGTGAAGCGATCGAGGAAGCGCCACAGCACGCTGCCCTCGCTCCCCTCCCGTCCTTCAGCGTGTGCGCTGCGCGTGGCGGCGACGGGTGAAACGCCCACATAGGACAGCAGGATCGGGAGCAGGATGAGGTTGGTGAACACCAGCACCGCCACGCCCAGACTGGCGATCATGGCGAGGTCCTGAATGACCTCGATGCGGATGATGGTCAGTACCGCGAAGCCGACTGCGTCGCACAACAAAGCGGTCAGCCCAGCGAGAAACAAGCGCCGGAAGGTGTAGCGCGCCGCAACGAGTTTGTGCATGCCACGCCCGATGTCCTGCATGATGCCGTTCATTTTCTGCGCGCCGTGGCTCATGCCGATGGCGAAAACCAGGAAGGGCACCAGCACGGAGTAGGGGTCGAGTTCGTAGCCGAGCAGCGGCAGCAGACCGAGCTGCCAGACGACCGCCACCAGCGAGCAGGCCACGACCAGCAGGGTACTGCGCCAGCAGCGAGTGTAGGCATAGAGTACGGCGGTGGTGATGGCGATGGCGGCGGCAAAGAAGGCGAGAATCTGGCGCAGTCCGTCAAGGAGGTCGCCCACCACCTTGGCAAAACCGGTGATGTGGATATCGACATTTGCCGAACGGTACTTGTCGCGCACGCGCTCGAGTTGGTCGGAGAAGGCGCCATAGTCGAGCGGCCGCCCATCGACGGTCGTCAGCAGCGGGACGAAGACGAGGGTGGACTTGTGGTCGAAGGCCACCGTTTGGCCGATCTCGCGCGAACGCAGCACGTTGGCCCGCACCTGCGCCACCGAGGCCGCAGAGCCGTCGTAATCCTTGGGAATCACCGGGCCGCCGTCCAGCCCCTCCTCGGTGACGCCGCTCCAGCGCGTTGACGGGGTCCACAGAGATTTCATCTGGGCGCGATCGACGCCCGGCATGACGAACAGTTCATCCGACAGCGCCTGCAGAGTGGCCAGGTAGTTCTTGTCGTAGATCGATTCGCCACGAGTCGCGATTGCAATGCGAACGGCATTGCCCAAGCCAGTCAGTTCGCTGCGGTGCTCCAGGTATTGGGCGATGTAGGGGTGCCCGGTGGGAATGGTTTTTTCGAAGTTGGCGTTGAGGCGCAAGTGGGCGGCCTGCCAGCCCAGCATGACGGTAATCAAGACGCACAGGCTCACTACGATCACGCGATGGTTGAACAGGATGCGTTCAAGCCGGGAGCCGGAGTGGTGGTCGAAGGCGGCCATCTCGGGGGGCTGCGTTGCTGCCGTGAAGGTGTCGTGACTGATCATTTCGGGCTTCCGAGGAGATTGGCAGGCAGCCGTCGCGGGCCGGACCACGAACTGGCCACCAGGCGGCCGTCGCTCGCGAGGACGGCACTTGTCAAGGGCGCGCCGGGTGGAACGGACAGGGCGTGCAGACTGTCGCCGGCTTCGATCAGCAACTGGCCGGCTTGGTTGAGCGCCACCACACGGCCGTCGCTCAGAAGCGTGCTGGCGATCAACGAGGCGGGCGTCGGTACTGCCAGTTGCTGGAAGGTCGTGCCGCCGTCGGTGCTCCGCCAGGCGTTACCACGCAGGCCGAACAGCCACAACTGGTCATGGGCGCCGAACGCCATCGAGAAGAGGCTGCCGGCATAGGGGGTTTCAATGCGCACGAAGGGGGTGCCGTCACCGTCGGCGCGCGCCAGGAAACCCAGCTCGCCGGTCAGCCAAGTCGTGTCACCGCGCCGTTGCACGGCGTAGAGATGCAGGCCGCGAGGGTTGTCCACGCGGTGCATGGCCGGCAACCAGGTGGCGCCGCCATCTTCGGTGGTGAATATGAGGCCGTAGGCGCCCACCACGATACCGCGGCGGGCGTTGGAAAAATGGAGGGCGAGGAAGGGCTTGTCGGGGCCATCCGCGTCGAGCCGCTCGGCTTCCTTGAGCCGCTGTTCGGCATCGGGCAGCGCATCGCGCGCGGCGGCGTTTGCCGCCGCCATGGCAAGCTGGGCGGCTTGGCGACCATCGAGTTGCTTTTCCCAGGTCGTGCCGCCATCGCGGCTGTGGAGAACGACACCTTCATGGCCGACGGCCCAGCCCATCTCAGGGGTGGCGAACTGCACCGCGGTCAGCGTCACACTGACTGGGCTTGCCACCTGGCGCCAGTGCGCGCCGTCATCGTCGGACAGCAGGATACGTCCGCGCTCGCCCACCGCCACCAAGCGGTCACCCGAGCGGGCAATGTCGAGAAGTACCGAGTGCTCGGCCCGTGTCGACATCAAGGCAGGGCGGTCCAAGGGGAGGGCGACTGCGCTGGGTGAAGGTGCGGCCGGCGCAGCGGCCAAAGCCGGCAACGTCGCGGCCAAAGCCAAGGCGATTGCAATTCGTAGGTTCATCAGCTTCGCTCTATGCAGGTAGCGACGGCGTTACCGCCGCTCCGTTCGGTAGATTCATGCCCCGCCGTCTTGTCGCAACGTGGGGCGTCTTGCCCGAGCCGCCGGTGTCGCAGAAACCAGGCCAGACTTCTGCAATGCCCGCAGTGCCCCAGTGAGGCGGCGCGCGGGCACCGGGGGGCAGATGATTTAGCGCACGCCCTCGGCGGCGAGCGAGTCGGGGCTGAAAAAGGAGTCCTTGTAGCGCGTCGATACACTGTACTGGTTGGTGGTCTCGTTCATGATGCCGATAGTGAACCAAGCGCCCGACACGAGATCGTAAAACCCGTAAAGGTTAGTGTGTACCGCCGGAATGTCCGGCATCACGAAAGGCATCTGCCACATGGTCTTCCACAGCCGATCGCTTTTGTCCCAACGATCGCCGAGTAGCGGCATCCACGTATCCTCGTCGATGTAGTAGATGCTCTTCGGTGCGAGGTGGCGCTTGCCGGGCGCAAGACTGGCCTCGACCACCCACACGCGATGCAATTCCCAGCGCACATGCTCGGGGTTGAGATGATGTTCGCCGAGAACATCGGCGTTGCTGGTCGGTTGCAGAATCTTGTTGGCGTTGTAGGGAACGAAGATCTCCTTCTTGCCGAGTAGCTTCCAGTTGAAGGTGTCCATGCGTCCGGTGTAGACCGACACTTCGTCGATGGAGAGCACGCCCGCAGCCGAGGGTAGCGGGGTGTCGCAGCAGGAGTTGGGCAGGCGACGCACGCGGCGTTGACCGGTGAGGTAGACCCACGAGCGATCGTTTTCGGGGTCGAGATTCAGACGGCTCAGGATGCCTTCGCCTGCGCGAATCGGAGGTCCGGCGTTGATGCGACGCAGCATCCAGTATTCGCCCTTGAAATCGGTCTCGCCGTCTTTGAAGTAATACGGCATCTGCAGTTGGCCGGGGCCGTTGGCAGTGACCACGGCTTTGCCTTCCGGTGTAATCAGTACGTTGTGGCCGTCCCAGCTCCACGATTCGCCGCGCCAAGCGAGTAGTGCATTCCACATGACTTCGGCGCCGGTCTTGGGAATGGGAAAGGGTATGCCGCCATAGGCGCCTTCCACCATGGGGCCGGCGGCTCCTTCGACCAGGTTGGCACGGGTCGCGTTCTTGAACGTGTTGTCGTAGACCCACTGTGGCGCCACTGCGGTGCGGTGGGTGGGATAGACGTCGATGTGGTAGCTGTCCGGGTACTTCTTCAGCATCGCCTGAGCGCCGTCGCTCAACTTGTCGGCGTATTGCGCCATGTTCTTGGCGGTGATGGAAAACAGCGGCTTCTCAGCGGAGAAGGGATCGGGACGGCGGTTTCCCGGCTTGAAACCGGCGGGAACAGTGCTGTAGCCGCCGGTCCAGGCCGGAATGCTGCCGTCCTTGTTGCCGGCCTTTTCCGCACCCAAAGGCGTGAGGGTCGTCTTGAGCGCGGCCGCTTCGTCGGCGCTGACGGCGGCCTGGCCAGCGGAGGAGGCCAGGAAACCGCCCAGCAGGCTGAGGGCGATAAGCGTATTGCGGGTCTTCATAGTAGTTGTCTCCTCGGAGGGTCAGAACGAGCGGCTGACCGACAGCGTCACGAAGTTGCGGTCACGCAGCGACTGCGCCTGGGTGATATGCGGGGGCACGGTACCGGTGAGAAAGTTGTCTTCTTTGCCGAAGTAATGGGTGTAGTTCACCCCGAAGTTCCAGCGGTCGAGATAGGTGGCACGCATGCCGATGCTCACGTCGCCGCCGTGGTAGGTGCCAAAGCCGCTGCTGATGACCGGCGAGCGACCGTCGGGCGAGTAACCGATACCAATCGGGAATCGCACGTCGGTGCCCGGGAAGAGCAGGCGGTAGGTGGGGGTGTACACCAGTCTCAGCGCGGTGGCATCGCGCGTTGCCAAGGGGTTGAGGGCTTGAGGATTCTTGGTGACGGACAATAGGCGGTGCCAGGCGATTTCGGCCACCAGACTCGATTCCTGTGCGATAAAGTTGGGCGGCAGGCTGGCCAGGATCGACACTTGGGCGTGGGCGGTATTGCCTACCGCGTAGGCGGGATGGTGGCTGTTGTCAGCGTTGGTGCCGGTGACGTTCACACCATCGGAGACAAGCGGTGTGTTACGGCGGGTCGAAATCTCACCGGCAACATTCACGAAATCGATCGAGGTGCTGAAGCTGGCACCGAAGGCGCTGATACCTTCGGGATATACCCAGTAGAACTCGCCGATGCCGCGATTGGCGTTGAAGGGCGCCACGGGACCGGAGAAGGTCTGGTAGAGGGTCGGGGTTTTGGAGTGGAAGCGGGTGGCGTAGAGGCCGAAGTCCCAGTCACCGGTGCTGAGGCGCAGTTGCACGCCGCCTTGGCCGGAATCCTTTGCTTTCAAGTCGTGACGGTGATTCAGCCATGCACCGAACGGGCCGACGAACAGACGTTCGGCACCACCACCGAATGCGTTGTCGGTGGTGCCGAAGTAACTCCCGACCGCCGGCGTGCGCAATGCCTCCCAGGAGAATTGGTAGTAGCCACCGAGCGTCACGCCGTCAGCTAGCTGTATCGAGGCCGACACTTGGTTGGTGGGCCGGATGATTTCCTTGAACTGGGCGTTCGGATTGCTCTGCAGTTTGATGATGTCGACCGAGCCCTGGGTGCCGGCGATGCCGTTGGCGCCGAAGAAGAGGCTCTCGCCGTAAAGCACGGAATGTCGCCCCAGACGGAAGCTCGAGCGCTTGCCGAAGAGCTCGCCGCGGCCAAAGACGAACGCGTCGAGCAGCTCCGCCTTGCGGCCGTGGAGGTCTCGGGTGCGGTCGGTGAATTCGTCGTGCTCGGTCGAACTGTGGTTGGCGGTGGCGGGCGAGTCGTTGTCGTTGCTGCGGTTGTAAACGTCGTCGTACCAGGCGGCGCCGGAGAGGCGGGCACCGAAGTTGCCGTAAGTGAGGTCGAGCTCGGAGAGCAGGTCGATCCGGTTGCTGATAAGGCCG
The DNA here is from genome assembly GCF_018524365.1 of Denitromonas iodatirespirans. Taxonomy (GTDB): domain Bacteria; phylum Pseudomonadota; class Gammaproteobacteria; order Burkholderiales; family Rhodocyclaceae; genus Nitrogeniibacter; species Nitrogeniibacter iodatirespirans. The sequence continues at coordinate 79,630 of NZ_JAEKFT010000007.1, read as the reverse complement.
GTGCCGAAGTTGCGGTTGCCATCATCCTGATTGCGATCCGCGGTCAGGGTGTCGGACTGATCCTGAGCGCGGAAACCGGCGGTGTAGCTGACGGTGTTGTCCCAGCGCAGCCGTATGTCCGGGTTTCCGGTATCGATATCGAAGGCCAGGGCGGCGCTTGTGGGCAACAGCGCGGTGCTTACGGCTGCGGCGAGCACAGTGGGGCGCACCTGGGCAGATGCGCGGCGGATGGCCCGTCGTGCGGGATCGAAGTACAGCCTGGTCATGTTTGTCTCCTCGGTTATTTTGGGTTTGCTACTGAGCATCACGGGTGGCCTGCAGATGGCCGCCTCCGGGGTCAGTCGGGGACCGCAGGCCTTACGACGCGGTTGCGCAGGACGCCGATACCTTCCACCTCCAGTTCCACCACATCGCCGGGCTGAAGCCAGCGATCGAGCTCGAGGCCGCAGCCGCCTCCGCTGGTGCCGGAGCCGAAGAACTCGCCGGGATAAAGGGTTTCGTCGCGTGACACGTGGGCGATCATGTCCTCGAAACGATGGATCATGTCGCGGCTGTTGCCGTCGGACCAGATTTCGCCATTGATGCGAGCGGTCATGCGTAACGCATAGGGATTCGGTAGTTCGTCAGCAGTGACGATCCACGGCCCGAGCACATTGCCCGTGTCGAAATCCTTGCCTTTGGTCGGTCCAAAAGGGGCGGTCATCTCGAATTCCTGCGCATCTCGGGCGGAAAAATCGTTGAAGATGGTGTAGCCGAAGATGTGCTCGGCGGCGCGCTCGCGTGGAATGTCGCGTCCGCCACGGCCCAGGACGATGCCGAACTCGAGCTCATAGTCGAAACGCTCGGAATAACTGGGCCAGACCACTTCGTGTTGGTGCCCCACGACGCTGAAGCGATTGGTCTTGTAGTACAGCGGCTGGCGGGTAAACGCTTCGGGCAGCACGATGTCGGAGGGTTGCGGCAGTGCCTGCGTACTGCCTTGGCGTGCTCCGCGCAGACGCGCCATGCCGACTGCCGCCTGGCGCATGTGCGTCTCGAAGGTAGAGAAGTCGCGCATCTGGGGCGGGCAGGGTAGCGGCGCTGCGAGGCGTACCGTAGCCAACGGCACTGTGCACTCAGCCTGCATTTCTATTGTCCGCTCGAGCTCTCTGGCCAAGGCAAGTCCGGCGTTGCCGGAATCGATCAGGGCTTGCATGCCGGTCAGGGCAGGATGATCTGTGTCGTGACGAGCCCGGTACGCGGCCTGCAGGTCGATCAGGATCTGAGCGTCGCGGCGTACTACGGCGAGGCGGAATTCGCCTGCCGGCGTGATGAAAGTGGCGAGTATCAAGTCTTATTCTCCTCTTCGCCGACGAATAGGGCGACACAGCGCGTAAAACCGGCCGAGGCGCCCTTGATCTTGTAAGGGAAGCAGCTCACCAGAAAGCCGTGATCGGGAAGCTGATCGAGGTTGGCGAGCTTTTCCATCTGGCAGTAGCCGATTTCGAGACCCGCCTTGTGCCCCTCCCAAATGATCGAGGGGTCGCCGGTGGCGGCATAGCGTTCGCGGGTGTAGCAGAACGGGGCGTCCCAGCTCCAGGCATCGGTGCCGACGACACGAGTTCCCCGGTTCAGCAGCCACAGGGTGGCTTCTCGCCCCAGACCACAGCCGCGATCGATGTAGTCGGGCTGGCCATAGACCGCGCCGGCCGAGGTGTTGACCAGCACGATGTCGAGCGGCTGCAGCGCGTAGCCGATGCGCTGGAACTCCGCCTCCATTTCCGCTGCGGTGACGACATGGCCGTCTGCCTTGGCACGGAAATCCAGCTTGACTCCGGGGCGAAAACACCAGTCGAGGGGTACTTCGTCGATCGGGATGGCCGGACGGCCGCGGTCCATGGTGGACGCGTAGTGCCAGGGGGCGTCCATATGGGTGCCGCTGTGGGTATGAAGGCGCAGATCTTCGGCCGCCCATCCTTCTTCGTTGGGCAGATCTTCCGGGCGTAGACCGGGGAACAGCGCGCTCAGGTGCTGAGCTCCGGTGCGGTGGTCGATATAGTCGATTTGTGGCTGAAGTCCGGGTGGGTCGGCCGGTACGCCGTTTTCCAGCGTGACCGAAAGGTCAACGAAGCGTCGTATCTTCATCTGCAGAGGTCTCCAGCTCAGGTGCGGTCGGGCCGCGGTTCATCGTTCTACTTCTTGTTTGACGGTAGTTTTTAACTTTATCGACAAAATGTCAATGTTGACGTTTAGGTAATTGAAAACGACAATCAAGCCGAATGCCGATGGAGGGAGGGATGAACGAACAAGGACCGGACAGGACACTGATAGAGGTCGCGATCGAGCGCCTGAGCGCCGATATCGTGAGCGGTGCGCTTCAACCGGGGAGAAAGCTGCTTATTGCCGAACTCAAGAAGCGCTACGAGATTGGCGCGTCACCGCTGCGCGAGGCGTTGGCGAAATTGTCGTCGGACGGGTTCGTGGTGTTCGACAGCCGTCGCGGTTTTCGCGTTGCCGAGGTGTCTCAGGCTGATCTGGAGGACATCACGCGGGTGCGCAAGTCCATTGAGTGCGAAGCTTTGAAGAGCGCGATCGCCAACGGTGACGACGAGTGGGACGTGGGAATCGTTGCCGCCTCGGCCCGCCTGCACCGCCTGGCGGTGCGGGCGCGCGAGGCCGACCCGCCGACCGGAACCGATGTGGAACGTGCTCACCGCCAGTTCCACACAGCCTTGCTCGCTGCCTGCGACTCGCCCCGCCTGTTGTCGTTGCAGCAGTTGTTTTACGATCAGGCCCAGCGTTATCGTGCGGTGATGATGCGCCAGTGGCACGGCCTTGACGAGGCGGCTGAGGTGCACCAGCAACTTGCCGACGTTGTGCTGAGCCGGGATGTCGACCGCGCTTGCTCGGCCCTGTCCGAACACATCGACTTGACCTTGCAAAGCGTCTATCCAGAGGGCGCGGACGGGGTGCGGCCCCACACCAATGCCGAGCCGAAGAGCAGGCGGAACCGTCAGCTTGCCTAGGAAGCTCAAGTGCTTGGTCCCAACGCTGATCGATACGAGAGCGAACGGCCGCAACGGCTAAGCGATCCAATGCAAATGACCGTGCGCTGCGACCGATGGTCAGTCAACCATAGGATTGCCAGCGAGGTGTAAGGAACCCGCATTATAATTACGCGCTAACCTTGACCTGCCTGAACGCGAATACGGTGCGCTTTGGGCAGACTCGGCCTGCAGCACTGCATCTGACCGGCCTTGCGCCACGACTAAAACCAGGGAGAAATGCATGAGTACCAAGCGTCCGACGATCATCTACACCCTCACCGACGAGGCGCCTTTGCTGGCGACATGCTCCCTGTTGCCGATCATCCGCACCTTTGCGGCGCCGGCCGGGATCGACGTGACGACGAGTGACATCTCGGTGGCCGCCCGCGTGCTGGCGGAATTCTCCGACTACCTGACCGACGAGCAGAAGGTGCCGGACACCCTCGCCGAGCTGGGTCGTCTGACGCAGGAGCCGGACACCAACATCATCAAGCTGCCCAACATCAGCGCCTCGGTGTCCCAGCTGGTGGCTTGCATCAAGGAGCTGCAGTCCAAGGGCTACGCGATTCCCGACTACCCGGAAACCGCCGCCACCGACGAAGCCAAGGCGCTCAAGGCCCGTTACGGCAAGTGCCTCGGCTCGGCGGTCAACCCGGTGCTGCGCGAGGGCAACTCCGACCGCCGCGCACCGGCCGCGGTGAAAAACTACGCCAAGAAGCATCCGCACTCGATGGGCAAGTGGAGCCAGGCCTCGCGCACCCATGTCTCGCACATGAAGCATGGCGACTTCTACCATGGCGAGAAGTCGATGACGCTGGACCGCGCGCGCGACGTCAAGATGGAGCTGATCACCAAGGACGGCGAGGCCATCGTGCTCAAGCCGAAGGTCGCGCTGCAGGACGGCGAGATCATCGACTCGATGTTCATGAGCAAGAAAGCGCTGTGCGACTTCTACGAAGAGCAGATCGAAGACGCGCGCCAATCCGGCGTGATGTTCTCGCTGCACGTGAAGGCGACGATGATGAAGGTCTCGCACCCCATCGTCTTTGGTCACTGCGTCAAGATCTTCTACAAGGACGCCTTCAAGAAACATGCTGCCCTGTTCCGCGAGCTGGGCATCAACGTCAACAACGGCATGGTCAATCTGTACGACAAGATCGCCGACCTGCCGCGTTCGCTGCGCGAAGAGATCATCGACGACCTGCACGCCTGCCACGAACACCGCCCCGAACTGGCGATGGTCGATTCGGCCAAGGGCATCACCAACTTCCACTCGCCCAACGACATCATCGTCGATGCCTCGATGCCGGCCATGATCCGCTCGGGCGGCAAGATGTGGGGTGCCGACGGGCGCCAGAAGGACGTCAAGGCGGTAATGCCCGAATCGACCTTCGCCCGTATCTACCAGGAGATGATCAACTTCTGCAAAACCAACGGCAACTTCGACCCAAGAACCATGGGCACGGTGCCGAACGTCGGTCTGATGGCACAGAAGGCCGAAGAATATGGCTCGCACGACAAGACCTTCGAGATCCCCAAGGCGGGCGTGGCCAACATCACCGATCTGGCCACCGGCGAAGTGCTGCTGTTGCAGAACGTGGAAGAGGGCGACATCTGGCGCATGTGCCAGGTCAAGGACGCGCCGATCCGCGACTGGGTCAAGCTGGCCGTCACCCGTGCGCGCAACTCCGGCATGCCGGCCGTGTTCTGGCTCGACCCCTACCGTCCGCATGAAAACGAGCTGATCAAGAAGGTCGAGAAGTACCTGCAGGACCATGACACCACCGGCCTCGACATCCAGCACATGTCGCAGGTGCGCGCCATGCGCTACACCCTGGAGCGCGTCGTGCGCGGCCAGGACACCATTTCGGTCACCGGCAACATCCTGCGCGACTACCTGACCGACCTGTTCCCGATCATGGAGCTGGGCACCTCGGCCAAGATGCTGTCGATCGTCCCGCTGATGGCCGGCGGCGGCATGTACGAAACCGGTGCCGGCGGCTCCGCGCCCAAGCATGTGCAGCAGCTGGTCGAAGAGAACCACCTGCGCTGGGATTCGCTGGGCGAATTCCTGGCGCTGGCGGTATCGCTCGAAGACCTCGGCATCAAGGAAGGCAACGCCAAGGCCAAGCTGCTCGCCAAGACGCTGGATGAAGCCACCGGCAAGCTGCTCGACAACGACAAGTCGCCCTCGCGCAAGACCGGCGAACTCGACAACCGCGGCAGCCACTTCTACCTAGCCCTGTACTGGGCGCAGGCACTGGCCGCACAGGACGAAGACGCCGAACTGAAGGCGCATTTCGCCCCGCTGGCCAAGTCGCTGGCCGACAACGAGCAGAAGATTTTGGCCGAGCTGAGCGCCGTGCAGGGGAAAGCGGTGGATATCGGTGGTTACTACCTGGCCGACCCGGAAAAGGCCGCGGCCGTGATGCGCCCGAGCGCCACGCTGAACGCGACACTCGATGCGGTCATGATCTGATGGCCTGAGACCGGCGCTCGCGCCGGATCGTCGTCACACACAAACGCCAGCGCAGGTCGCTGGCGTTTGTGTTTGTGCACGGCCCCGGCCGTGGCGAGAAGCTTCGTGCGATTTAAGCCATAATCAGGGCTGGATTGTGCGCTCCATGCCCGAGTCCGGTCCGCTTCGTCAACACCCTGAAAGGGCATGCGCGCCACCCGCGAAAGCCTGCTGAAGTCCGCGGATTCCTTCGACACACGTTCTTGAGGAGGGAGACACCATGAGCGCATCTCACATCAAAGTTCCCGCCGGCGGCGAGAAGATCGTTCCCGGCCAGACCGTCCCGGATCATCCGATCATCCCCTTCATCGAAGGCGACGGCATCGGCGTGGACATCACCCCGGTGATGATCAAGGTGATCGACGCCGCCGTGCAGAAAGCCTACGGGGGCGAGAAGAAGATCCACTGGATGGAAGTCTTCGCCGGCGAGAAATCGACCCAGCTGTATGGCCCCGACGAATGGCTGCCCCAGGAGACCTTCGACGCGCTGCGCGAATACTCGGTGTCGATCAAGGGGCCGATGACGACCCCGGTCGGCGGTGGTATCCGCTCGCTCAACGTGGCGCTGCGCCAGGAGCTCGATCTCTACCAGTGCGTGCGGCCGGTGCGCTACTTCAAGGGCGTGCCCTCGCCGCTGAAGGACCCCTCCAAGACCGACATGGTGATCTTCCGTGAGAACACCGAAGACATCTACGCCGGCATCGAATGGCAGGCCATGAGCGATGGCGCCAAGAAGGTCATCGCCTTCCTGCAGAACGAGATGGGGGTGACCAAAATCCGCTTTCCGGACTCCTCGGCCATCGGCATCAAGCCGGTGTCCAAGCAAGGCACCGAGCGCCTGGTGCGTGCCGCCATCAAGTACGCCGTTGCCAACGACCGTGCCAGCGTCACGCTGGTGCACAAGGGCAACATCATGAAGTTTACCGAGGGCGGCTTCCGCGACTTCGGCTATGCCCTGGCCAAGAACGAATTTGGTGCGACCGAGATCGACGGCGGCCCGTGGTGCAAGTTCGCCAATCCGAACACGGGTCGCGAAATCATCGTCAAAGACGTGATCGCCGATGCCTTTCTGCAGCAGATCCTGCTGCGTCCGGCCGAATACGACGTGATCGCCACGCTCAATCTGAACGGCGACTACGTCTCCGATGCGCTCGCCGCCCAGGTCGGCGGCATCGGCATTGCCCCGGGGGCCAACATCTCCGACCAGTGCGCGGTATTCGAAGCCACCCATGGCACGGCGCCGAAATATGCCGGGCTGGACAAGGTCAATCCGGGCTCGTTGATCCTCTCCGCCGAAATGATGCTGCGGCACATGGGTTGGGTCGACGCGGCGGACCGGGTCATCAAGGGCATGGAAGCGGCGATCGGCGACAAGGTCGTGACCTACGATTTCGCCCGATTGATGGACGGGGCGACCGAGGTCTCCTGCTCGGCTTTCGGCGATGCGATGATCGAGCGCATGTGAGGCGCAGAACACGACAAGGCCAACCCCGCTGCGGCGGGGTTTTTCTTTTGCTGGGTGTCGCATGTCATATGGAAATAGCATGTGCAGATGTGTATGATGCGGCCCCATCACGGGGTTTCCTGAGGCACACCGTGCGAAGCGCACGGATGTCTGAAAGGCCCGCGCATTGTCCACCCTATCTAGCCGAGAGGTCTGTCCATGAAGTCGTCCCTGATCACCGCGGCATTGTCCGCCCTGCTGTTGTCTGCCTGCGCCACGACATCGGAGCATGCCGCCGCTCCATCGGCCGCCGAGCCGACACGTGCTGCCAGCGCGGTGCCGGAAAAGACGGCGATGCAGCTGCTCGCCGCCGAACTGGCCGGGCTGAAAGACCTGGGGCTGGGCGTCGAGATGGAGGGGGACAGCGCACGGGTGACGCTGCCGGGCACCATGACCTTCCGCTCGGGGCGCAGCGAGCTGAACGCGGGCGCCAACGATGCGCTCGACAAACTGGCCGGCGCGCTGGCGACCGTACCGCAGGTGCATGCCCTCATCGTCGGGCACACCGACAGCGCAGGCGACAATGCCTACAACCAGCGCTTGTCCGAGGCGCGGGCCGCGGCCGTGGGCCGTGCCCTGGTCGAGCGGGGCGTGGCCGAAGAGCGCCTGTCGTCCGAAGGGCGGGGCGAGGATGAGCCGGTGGCCGACAATGCCACGCGCGAAGGCCGGGCGGCGAACCGCCGGGTCGAGCTGATGATCGGCGCGAACTGAGCGGCCCACCTTACCCAAACGACAACGCCGGCGCATGCCGGCGTTGTCGTTGGTGGCGCTGTGCGCTTTAGATCAGGCCGTCGAACAACTGGACGGCGACCGCGTCGCCTTCGGCGACGTCGGCCTGTGCCTCGGGCAGCACGATGAAGCAGTTGGCGTCGGACATCGAGCGCAGCACGCCCGAGCCCTGTGCGCCGGTCGGTGCCACCGCCCAGCCCGCGGGCTCCGCCTGCACGATGGCACGCACGAACTCGCGCCGGCCGGGGCGTTTGCGGATCGTGGCGGTGCATCGCGCCGCCAGCAGCGGCCGTGCCGGCAGCGGGCTGACGCCCATCAGCGCCAGTAGCGCGTCCTGCACGAACTGGTAGAAGGTCACCATCACCGCGACTGGATTGCCGGGCAGGCCGAACAGCCAGGTCTTGTCGAGCTTGCCGAAGGCCATCGGCCGGCCGGGCTTGATGTTGATCTTCCAGAAAGCGACCTGACCGAGCCGGTTGACCATCTCCTTGATGAAATCCGCCTCGCCCACCGAGACCCCGCCGGAGGTCAGGATCACGTCGGCCGCGGCGGCGGCATCGCGAAACGCTGCCTCCAGCATGTCGGGCCGGTCGGGGATGACGCCCATGTCGAGCACCTCGCAACCGAGCCGGGTCAGCGCGCCATACAGGGTGTAGCGGTTGCTGTCGTAGATCTGGCCGGGCGCCAGTGGCTTGCCGATCGACGCCACCTCGTCGCCGGTGGAGAAGAAGGCGACCCGCAGGCGGCGATAGACGGTGACTTCGGCGATGCCCAGCGAAGCGATCAGGCCCAGCTCGGCCGGGCCGATGCGCTTGCCGGCGCACAGCGCAGGCTCGCCCTGGGCCAGGTCTTCGCCGGCGCGGCGGATGTTCTGGCCCGCCTTGCGCCCGACCGGAATCTGGACCGTCTGCTTGTCGGCCTGAATCACCTCTTCCTGCGGCACGATGCAGTCGGCGCCGCGCGGCACCATCGCCCCGGTCATGATGCGCACGGCCTGGCCGGGGCCGACGATGCCGGAGAAGGCATTGCCGGCGAAGGCGGTGCCGACGATGTTCAGTGTGGCGCCGGAGGTGCAGTCGTCGGTGCGAATGGCGTAGCCGTCCATGGCCGAGTTGTCGTGGGCCGGCACATTGTGCGGTGCGATCACGTCTTGCGAGAGGACGCGACCGAGCGCGCCGCGAATGGCCACCTGCTCCCAGCCGTGCACCGGCTTCAGGCCGTCATGAATGAGCGCGTAGGCTTGCTCGACATCGAGCGCGGCGCGGGCGGTGGTGTCGGCGGGTGTGGTCATGGTGAGCGTCCCGGGTGGTCTGGCAATAAGGGCGGAAGGCGTGTTGCACTGCGTTCAGCTCAATAGTAGGCAATCCTGGCTGAAAGCACCATCCGGCGCGGGTTTTCGCTGCGTTGACAATCGAGTCGGTGGGCGTATGCTGAGGTTTCGATCGCGCCGGCCCCCGGCGGGCGCGTGAGGGAGAATCATAACGGGCGTATGTTCGAAGTGTGCCGCTGCCGGATGGCTGCGAGGCACGTTTTTCGGTCCGTCAGAGACCCGTCGCCCGAACTCAACCAAGTCAGGAGGAGTCGGCCGATGTTGAAGTCTCTCCACATCGATCCCGCCAAATGTACCGGCTGTCTGCAATGCGAGATGGCCTGTTCATACGAGCATCATGGGGTCTTCAATCCGTCCAAGTCGCGGATCAAGGTATTCAATTTCGAGGATGAGGGCCGCAAGGTCCCCTACACCTGTACCCAGTGCGCCGAAGCCTGGTGCATGAAGGCCTGTCCGGTCGATGCGATCCAGCTCGATGCGGCCACCGGCGCCAAGGTGGTCCATGAAGATATCTGCGTGGGCTGCAAGGTGTGCACCATCGCCTGTCCGTTCGGCACCATCAACTATGTTCACGACTCGGGCAAGGTCCAGAAGTGCGACCTGTGCGACGACAATCCGGCCTGTGCGGCGGCCTGTCCGACCGCGGCGATCACCTATATCGACGCTGACTGGACGGGCCTGGACAAGATGCGCCAGTGGGCGGCCAAGGCCAACACCAACACCGGCGCTGCGGCGGCTTGAGGAGGACATATCATGGGCTGGGCCAGAAAAATCCTGCGCGTGAACCTCACCGAAGGCACGTGCACTTCCGAGCCGCTGAACATGCAATGGGCCGATGAGTATCTCGGCTCGCGCGGTCTGGCGAGCAAGTATCTGATCAGCGAGATCGACCCCAAGGTCGATCCCTTGTCCCCCGAGAACAAGATGATCATGTCCACCGGTCCGCTGACCGGCACCATGGCGTCGACCGGCGGGCGTTACACGGTGGTCACCAAGGGCCCGCTGACCGGCGCCATCGCCTGTTCGAACTCGGGCGGCTTCTTCGGTGCCGAGATGAAGTTCGCCGGCTGGGACATGATCATCTTCGAAGGCAAGTCGCCCAAACCGGTGTATCTGTTCGTCGAGAACGACCGGGCCGAGTTGCGCGATGCGGCGCACCTGTGGGGCAAGACCTGCTGGGAAACCGAAGAGACCATCAAACAGCAGCATCAGGACCCGCAGATCCGCGTCTCCTCGATCGGCCGCGCCGGCGAAAACCAGGTGCTGTTCGCCTGTGTGGTCAATGACCTGCACCGGGCGGCCGGGCGTTCCGGCGTGGGTGCGGTGATGGGGTCTAAGAACCTCAAGGCGGTGGCGTTGCGCGGCACCAAGGGCGTCGGCGGCATCAAGGACTTCAAGGGCTTCATGGCGGCCACCATCGCGGCCAAGAAGGTGCTGGCCGACAACGCGGTGACCGGCCAGGGCCTGCCCAAATACGGTACCCAGGTGCTGATGAACGTGATCAACGAGATCGGTTCGTTGCCGACCCGCAATCACAAGGACGTGCAGTTCGAGGATGCGGCCAAGATTTCGGCCGAGGCCATGCACGAGAAGCGCGAGTCGGACGGCAAGTCGCAACTGGTGACCAATGCCGCCTGTTTCGGTTGCACCATCGCCTGCGGGCGGATTGCCGAGATCGACAAGGGGCACTTCACGGTGGTGAACAAGCCCGAGTACTGGGGCGCCTCCGGCGGCCTGGAATACGAAGCGGCCTGGGCGCTGGGCGCCGCCAACGGGGTCGGCGACCTCGAAGCGCTACAATACGCCAACCTGCTGTGCAACGAAGACGGCATGGACCCGATCTCCTTCGGCGCGACCATCGGCGCGGTGATGGAGCTGTATGAAATGGGCGTGCTCACGAAAGAGCAGATCGGTGTCGACGCACCCTTCGGCTCGGCCGAGGCACTGGCACGGCTGACCGAGATGACCGCCCATGGTGAAGGCTTCGGCGTCGAGATCGGTCAGGGCTCCAAGCGGCTGTGCGAGAAGTACGGGCATCCCGAGTTGTCGATGACGGTCAAGGGCCAGGAGTTCCCGGCCTACGACGCGCGCGGCATCCAGGGCATGGGTCTGACCTACGCCACCTCCAACCGTGGCGCCTGTCATCTGCGCAGCTACACCGTGGCCTCCGAGGTGCTGGGCATCCCGGTCAAGACCGATCCGCTGGTCACCGAGGGCAAACCGGAGCTGGTCAAGGCCTTTCAGGACGCCACCGCGGTCTTCGATTCGGCGGGCATCTGCGTGTTCACCTCCTTCGCCTGGACACTGGCCGATGTGCAGCCACAGCTGCAGGCGGCCTGCGAGGGCGACTGGTCGATGGACAAGCTCAACCTGGTCGGCGAGCGTATCTGGAACATGGAGCGGCAATTCAACATGGCGGCGGGCTTCACCCGCAAGGACGACGACCTCCCGCCACGCTTGAAGACCGAGCCTGCCAAGACCGGGCCGGCCAAGGGGCTGGTGAGCGGCATCGACAAGATGATCCCGGAGTACTATCAGGCTCGTGGCTGGACGCCGGAAGGCGTGCCGACCGAGGCGACTGTCGCCCGGCTCGGGCTCTGACCCTGGTCTCGGCCCGAGCGCCGGTCGCAGCCTTGCTGCGGCCGGCTTCGCTTGCTGTCGGCCCGTTGCCGCCTCTGGCGGACGGGTCGATGTCGTGTATGAGGAGCGCCCGATGAACTATCTGATTCTCGGCAATGGTCCGACCGGGGTGATCGCCGCCGAAACGCTGCGTCAGGCCGATCCGGACGGCCGCATCGTCATGGCCGGTTGCGAAGATGCGCCGCCGTACTCGCGCATGGCCATCCCCTACCTGCTCGAAGGCAACATCCAGGAGTCCGGCACGTATCTCAGAAAACGCGCCGGCCATTTCGCCGCGCTCGATATCCAGCAAAAGGCCGCCCGTGCGGTGTCGGTCGATACCGCGCGCCAACGGGTGCTGTTTCACGATGGCAGCTTTGAAGACTACGACCGCTTGCTGGTGGCCACCGGCTCGCACCCGGTGCGCCCGCCGATTCCCGGTATCGACCGCCCGCAGACCCAAACCTGTTGGACGCTCGAAGATGCCCGCGCCATCGCGGCATTGACCAAGCCCGGCAGCCGGGTGCTACAACTCGGTGCCGGTTTCATCGGTTGCATCATCATGGAAGCGCTGGCCAAGCGCGGGGTGGACCTGACGGTGGTCGAGATGGGCGACCGCATGGTGCCGCGCATGATGACGCCGACCGCCGGCGCCATGATCAAGCGCTGGGTCGAGTCCAAGGGCATCGCGGTGCGCACCTCGGCCGGCGTCGAGCGCATCGACACCGGCAGCGGCGATGCACCGCTCGATGTGACGCTGTCCACCGGCGAGCATCTGGCTTGCGACGTGGTCATCGTCGCTGCCGGCGTGGCGCCGAACGTCGGCTTTCTCGAAGGCACCGGCGTGCATGTGGCCAAGGGCGTGATCGTCGATGCGCGCATGGAAACCTCGGTGCCGGGCATCTACGCGGCCGGCGACGTCGCCGAGGCGCCGGACCTGTTCACCGGGGCGCATCTGGTGTCGGCGATCCAGCCCAACGCGGCCGACCAGGCGCGTATCGCCGCGCTCAACATGGCCGGCGGCCAAGCTTGCCTGCCCGGTGTGCTGGCCATCAACGTGCTCGACACGCTGGGCCTGATCTCGACCTCCTTCGGCCAGTGGTGGGGCGACAAGGACGGCGAAGGCGTCGAGCGCTGCGACGAGGCGGCCTACCGCTACATCAGCCTGCAGTTCAAGGGCGATGTGCTGATCGGCGCCACCGCCATCGGCCTCACCGACCATGTCGGTGCGTTGCGCGGGATGATCCAGGGCAAACTGCATCTGCGTCACTGGAAGGATCGCCTGCTGGCCAACCCGATGGCCTTCTTCGAAGCCTATGTGTCGGCGACCCAATCGACGAGTCTGTTGCGGGCGGTGGCATGAAATTGAAGTTCAAGCTCTTCGCTTCGCTGGTCGACTATCTGCCACCCGAGCGCAAGGGCAATATCGTGGAGCTCGACCTGCCGGCCGGGACCACCATCCAGTCCGTCATCGAGCAGCACCAGGTGCCCGAAAGGTGCGCGCACCTGGTGCTGGTCAACGGTCGCTTCATCCCTCCCGCCGAGCGGCCGGCGCATGTGCTCGAAGACAACGACGAACTGGCCATCTGGCCACCGGTCGCGGGGGGCTGAGTTTGGCCTTTACGCCGCCGTCACTGGACGAGTTCTCACGCGAAGTGGGCGCCAGTGCGCAAGAATTCGAACGCAGCCTGCATGCCGCCTTGCCCGGCGGGGTCGAATCGCTGGGGAACGGCAGCTTTCGGGTGAGCTCGGGCGATGTCTGCCTGGAGATCACGGCCGCGCCACAGGCGCCGCGGCGCATCGGCCTGTTTGCGCTGCCGGTACTGCAGACCCATTTCCGGTTCCTGTCGGGCGCGCGGGAGGCGCGGGCAGCGCTCATCGCGCGGCTCGACCGCGCCATGCAACGCGGCGGAGGCTGAACCATCTTGGGCGGATTCTCACAGGCCTTTGCCGAGGCCTTCGTCCTGCTGTGGCGCTTCGACGCGCAGGTGCTCGAGATCGTCCTGCGCTCCTTGCAGGTGAGCTCGCTGGCCGTGCTGATCGGCACCGCCGTCGGCCTGCCGCTGGGCGCCTGCCTGGCGGTGGGGCAGTTTCCCGGCAAGCAGACCGCCGCGGTCATCATCAATGGCTTCATGGGTCTGCCTTCGGTCGTGGTGGGCGTGGTGGTTTATCTGGCGCTGTCGCGCTCCGGGCCGATGGGCGAATTCGGCCTGCTGTACACGCCATCGGCGATGGTGATTGCCCAGGTGGTGCTGGTGGTGCCGCTGATGGCCGCGATCGCCCGCCAGGTGGTCGAAGATGCCTGGCGCAACTACCAGGAGGAACTGGCCGCGCTGCGCTTCGGCTGGTGGGACACCGTGCGGGTGCTGCTGCATGATTGCCGCTTCTCGCTGTCGGTGGCGGTGCTCGCCGGGCTCGGCCGGGCGATGTCCGAAGTGGGCGCGGTGATGATCGTCGGCGGCAACATCGATCGCGCCACGCGCGTCATGACCACCGCCATCGCGTTGGAGACCAGCAAGGGCGACCTGCCGTTGGCCATTGCGCTGGGCATCGTCCTGCTGGTGCTGATCCTGCTGCTCAACGCGGGGGCCTTCGCCCTGCGCACCACCGTGATGCGACGTTTCGAATGAGCCTGTTTCCGCTGCAGCTGCGCGATGTGACGTTCCGCCCCAACGGGCGTGCCGTGCTCGACGGGGTCGACCTGACCCTCTCGGGCGAAGGCATCACGGTGGTGCTCGGTCCCAACGGGGCGGGCAAGAGCGTGCTGCTGCGCACCCTGTGCGGGCTGATCCCGCCGACCGGCGGGACGCTGGACTGGGGCGGCGGCGCCTTCGACCCGCTCGCCGTCGGCATGGTCTTCCAGCACCCGGTGATGCTGCGCAGCTCGGTAATCGACAACATCGCGCTGGGCTTGGTGCCGCGCGGCGTGGGCGCGCGCGAGCGGCGCCTGGCAGGGATGGCGATGTTGCAGCAGATCGGTCTGGCCGACCGTGCCAACGACAACGCCCGGCAGCTGTCGGGCGGCGAGCAGCAACGCTTGGCGCTGGGGCGGGTGTGGCTGACCCGGCCGCGCCTGCTGCTGCTCGACGAGCCGACCTCGAGTCTCGACCCCTCGGCGGTCGAAGCGGTGGAGCGGATCGTGCGGCAGATACGCACCGAGGGGACGAAAATCTTGATGACGACGCACAACCTGGGACAGGCAACCCGCCTCGCGGATGATATTGTCTTTCTGGCCGATGGGCGGGTGCGTGAACACGTGCCGGTGCGCCGCTTCTTTTCCCAGCCGGCCTCGGCAGAGGCGCGGCAGTTCATCCAAGGAGAACTCCCATGGCATCTGGCGTTCTGAAGCGCCTCATTCCTGCGCTGGCACTCAGCGCGGCTGCACTGACCGTGCAGGCGGGCGAATCCATCACGCTGGCGTCGACCACCTCCACCGAGAACTCCGGCCTGTTCGGCTACATCCTGCCGATCTTCGAGAAGGCCAGCGGCATCCAGGTCAACGTGGTGGCGCTGGGCACCGGGCAGGCGCTCGACGTGGGCAAGCGCGGCGATGCCGATGCCTTGCTGGTGCACGATCGCGCCAAGGAAGAGTCCTTCGTCGCCGAGGGCTACGGCGCTTACCGCAAGGACGTGATGTACAACGACTTCGTCATCGTCGGCCCGGCCGCCGATCCGGCCGGTGTGGCCGGCGCCAAGACGGCCGACGAGGCCTTTGCCAAAATCGCCGACAGCGGCAGCACCTTCGCCTCGCGCGCCGACCGCAGCGGCACGCACGCGGCCGAGCTGCGCTTCTGGAAAGCCGTGGGCAAGGACCCGGAGGGCAAGCCCTGGTACAAGGCCTCCGGTTCCGGCATGGGCGCCACGCTCAACATGGCGGCCGGCGTCGGGGCGTATACGCTGAGCGACCGCGGCTCCTGGGCCAACTTCAAGAACCGCCAGGATCTGAAGATCCTCTTCCAGGGCGACCCGCAACTCTACAACCCCTACGGCGTGATCCTGATCAACCCGGCCAAGCATCCGCATGTCAAGAAAGCGGCGGCTGAGCGCTTCATCGACTGGATCACCTCCGATGCCGGCCATCAGGCCATCGCCGACTTCAAGCTCAACGGCGAGCAGCTGTTCTTCCCGCTGAAGGCCAAGTAAGCCCGCAATGTGCCGCCTGGGTGTGCTGTTGATCGCCGGTGCACCCCTCTGCGTGTCGGCGCAGGGGCCGGCGGGAGGGCCGCCGCCGGCGGCCTTCGCCGCCTGCGTGAACCAGCCGGCCGGGGCGGCGTGTGCCTTCGATGCGCCGCACGGCGAGGTGCGCGGCAGTTGTCGCCGCATGCGCGAGCCGGCACTGGTGTGCGTGCCGGGCGACGGGCCGCGCGGCGCGATGCGCCCGGATGGCACCGCCGGCCGGCCGCCGGGGGCCTCCTCGCCGGGCGGTTCTTCTCCGGAGCTCGTGATCGCCAGCCGTGCGGCAGGCGCCACGCGGGTGAGCGGCCGTCTGCCGGATACCGGCCAGGGCAGTTGCTTCGACGACGCCCGCCCGATTCCCTGTCCGCCACCAGGCGCCGCCTACTACGGCCAGGATGCCCACTACCTGGGTGCGCCGCGCGACTATCGCGACAACGGCGACGGCACGCTGAGCGATCGTGTCACCGGTCTGATGTGGCAGCAGGGGCACAACGCGCAGCGGCGCGATTTTCCGTCGGCCCAGGCCGCCTGCACGGCGCTGCGCCTGGGCGGGCATGATGACTGGCGCCTGCCGAACATCACCGAACTGTTCTCGCTGGCCGACTTTGCCGGGGTGACCGGCCGGCGCGCCTTCATCGATCCGCGCTTTGCGCTTTCCGCCCCCAGCGCCGATGTGTTGCGCGGCGACCGTTTCGCCGCCACGCACCGGCCCGAGATGATGGGGCAGACCTGGTCCGCCACGCGTTACCGCGGCGATCACTGGGACCGGCCGGGTGAAGAGGCGGCTTTCTTCTTCAACTTTCTCGACGGGCGCATCAAGCAGGCCCCCACGGCTGCCGGTGGCCCGGCCCTGTTCTACCGCTGCGTGCGTGGCGCGCCCTGGGGGGACAACGACTTTGCGGCCAATGGCGACGGCACGGTGAGCGACCGCGCCTTCGGCTTGATGTGGCAGCAGGCCGATGACGGGCAGCCGCGCGACTGGCGCGCCGCGCTGGCCTACTGCGAGACCCTGCGCCTGGCCGGCCATGAGGACTGGCGGCTGCCCAACGCCAAGGAGTTGCAAAGCCTGGTCGACTACGGCCGCCCGGCGCCGGCCATCGATACGTCAGTGTTCCGCATCGCCGATCCGCGCGGTTGGTTCTGGACGTCGACCACCCATGGCGAGCAGCCGAGCGAGGCGGTGTATGTGTGCTTCGGCAAGTGCACCAGCGTCGATGGTGTGGACGTGCACGGCGCCGGCGGTCAGCGCAGCGACCCCAAGGCGGGAGAGGCGTCGCGCTATCGCGCGGGGCGGGGCGGCCAGCAGGACGAGGTGAGAATCCGCAACTACGCGCGCTGCGTGCGCCCAGCGCCGTGACGGGGGCCTAGGCGGCCGGCAGCACCCGGTTGCGGCCGCCGTGCTTGGCCTGGTAGAGGTAGCTGTCGGCTTCGGCGATCATCTTCTCCACGCTGCCGGCGGCGAGCGTGTCGCTCAAGCCCATGCTCATGGTCACGCGCAGCTGCGGATGCACCTCGTGCCACGGATGGATTTCGATCGCCAGGCGAAGCTTCTCGCAGCAGTGGGCGGCCTGCGCGAGCGTGGATTCGGGAAACAGGATGACGAACTCCTCGCCGCCGTAGCGTGCCACCAGGTCGGCCTTGCGCGTGCCGTCGCGCAGCAGCACAGCCACGCGGCGCAGCACCTCGTCGCCCACCGCGTGCGAGAAGTCGTCGTTGATCTGCTTGAAGAAATCGAGGTCGCCGACCATCACCGACAGCGGATGGCCGTAGCGCATCGCCTGCTGGTACAGGCTGTTGGCCTGCTCGTCGAAATGGCGGCGGTTGAACAGGTCGGTGAGCGGATCGCGGATGCTCAATTCCTTGAGCCGGGCGGATTGGCTGGCGGTCAGTTCGGCATATTCACGCAGGTCCCGGTGCGCCTGGGTCAGTTCGGCGTTCATGGCATTAAAGGCCTGTGCCAGTTCGCCGATCTCATCGCCCGAGCGAACCGTCACCTGGCGCGGCAGTTCGCGATTTTTCTGCATGCCGCGGATGGCGTGTGTCAGCAGTTGCAGGCTGGTGCTCATGCGCCGGCCCATCAGCAGACCGAGCGCCAGCGCCAGGACCACGGCGACCGCCATGCCGGTGAGCAGCGCCTGGCGCATGGCGGCGAGGTAGTCTTCGTCGCGTCGGGTGAGCACCGGTTCGCCCTGCGGTGAGGCGAGCAGTTCGACACGGTCGCCCACACGAATCGGCCGCGCCGTGGCGCGCACTTCCGGCGGGGCCAGCGTGCCCTCGGGCAGACCGTCCAGGCCTTTCAGGATGCGGCCTTGCGGGTCCATGATCAAAAAGTGAAAGGGCGGTGCGCCGCGGCGATCGAAGCCCTGCCGTGGCCGCGGGGCATCGCCCGGCATGGGCGGGCGGTGGCGTTGGCGGACGAACTCGGGGAAGGGCTGGTAGCGTGTGGCCTCCGCCCAGCTGCCGTAGCGCTGCAGGTAGGCGAGCGCGTCGGCGCTGAAGTGGGCGAAGGCTTCGTCCATCACCGACTGTTGGAAATCGCGCATCAGCATCCAGTGGGCGATGCCGCCGAGCGACAGCGTGGAGGCCAGACCGGTCACCAGGAGCGCGGCGGTCAGTTTTCTTTGCAAAGGCGGCATGGGAAGGATGGGGCTGCGATTCGACGGCACACTATACCGCGCGTGCGCACCGGCATCCGACCAAAAAAAGCGGGGCCCCGGCCGCGCGGATGCGCATGCCGGGGCCCCGACAGTCCGCCCGGAGGCGATCAGTTGGTGATGATCTCCGGACCCATCATCAAGGTCGGCAGCCAGGTCGAGACCCAGGGCACGTAGGTGACGATGATCAGGAACAGGAACATGATGGCGACCCACGGCATGGCCGCCTTGACCACGCTCATCACCGACATCTGGGCCACGCCCGCGGTCACGAACAGGTTGAGGCCGACCGGTGGCGTGATCATGCCGATCTCCATGTTCACCACCATGATGATGCCCAGGTGGATCGGATCAATGCCCAACTGGATGGCGATCGGGAAGACCAGCGGCGCGACGATGATCAGCAGGCCCGACGGCTCCATGAACTGGCCGCCGATGAGCAGGATCACGTTGACCACGATGAGGAAGGCGATCGGCCCGAAGCCGGCCGACAGCATGGCCTCGGTGATGGCCTGCGGGATGCGCTCCTCGGTCAGCACATGCTTGAGGATGATCGCGTTGGCGATCACGAACATCAGCATGATGGTCAGTTTGCCGGCTTCGAACAGGGTGTGCTTGGTGTCCGGATGCCAGAACACCTGCACGGCCTTCAGCAGCGGGTTGCGGCGGTTGTTTTCGTCGGCGAACGGCCCCATGTCTTTGTAGACATAGTTGGCGATCAGGAACGCGTAGATCGCTGCCACCGCGGCCGCTTCGGTCGGGGTGAAGATGCCGCCGTAGATCCCGCCGAGGATGATGATGATCAGGAACAGGCCCCAGGAGGCATCCCTGGCCGCCTCGCCGACTTCACCCCAGCCGGGGAAGGGCTGCGCGGGGAGGTTCTTGACCCGGGCGGCGATGTAGATGGCGATGATCAGCATCAGACCGGCGATCAGGCCCGGAACGACACCGGCCAGGAACATGCGGCCGACCGACACGTCGGTGGCGGCCGAATACACCACCATCACGATCGACGGCGGGATCAGGATGCCCAGCGTACCGGCGTTGCAGATCAGGCCGGCGGCGAATTCCTTCTTGTACCCTGCCTGCACCATGCCGGCGATGACGATCGAGCCGATGGCGACGACGGTGGCCGGCGAGGACCCCGACAAGGCCGCGAACATCATGCACGCCACCACCGAGGCAATGCCCAGGCCGCCACGGATGGAGCCGACCAGTGCGATGGCAAAGCGGATGATGCGGTTCGCTACGCCACCGGTCGACATGAAACTGGAGGCGAGGATGAAGAACGGAATCGCCAGCAGCGTGTAGTGCCCGTCAAAGGTGGTGAACAGCGTTTGCGCAACCGAGCCCAGCGAGGCGTCGGAGTGATACATCAGGAACAGGACGCTCGACAGACCGAGCGAAATGGCGATGGGCACGCCAATCAGCATGAAGCCGATGACCATGCCAAAGAGGATCGCGATATCCATCGGTCAGTGCTCCTTTTTATTGTTCTGTGCCGCGCTGCTCATCTTGGCGATGGCGCGATCCGAGTTGTGATGGTGGCCGTCGGAATGGGCGTCGGCCGCTTCTTCGATCATTTCCTCGACTTCATGCGCCGCGATGATCGAGTCGCGCTGGTTGGTCAGCACTTGGTAGCCGGCCTGCAGTAGACGCAACACCAGCAGGGCCATGCCCAGCGGCAGGGCGAAGTAGGGCACGAAGCGCGGCATCTTCTCGTAGGCCTCGCCCTCGTTGATGATCGGGCCGATCCAGGCCAGGATGCTTGGCATCGGGATGTCATCGGTTTCCATCCAGATCCGCTCGGTGGCAAACGGATACCAGTATTCCCAGGCGCCCTTGAGCAGCAGCAACGCGAAAAGCAGGCTGGAGGCCACCGCGAGCACGGCGAAGACTTTCTTCACGGGTGGCGGGAGCAGGTTGATGACGACGTCCACCCCGATGTGAAAGGTCTTCTTTACACCGTATGCGGCACCGACGAGCACCAGCCAGGCGAACAGGACAACCGTGACCTCCAGTGCCCACAAGATATTGCTGTTGAAGACATAACGCGCGACCACGTTGGCGAACGTGATCAGTGTCATGAATCCCAGTATGACCGCGATGAACGTCTCTTCGACGTTTTCCACCATCTGGGAAAATCGGCTCGGTTCTCCAGTCATTTCCCTCTCCGTTTGTTCTCAAGGTTGGGCCAAAAATATGCGCGGGGAGCGAGGCTCGCCGCGCATACGGATGGCGCAAGAATGGGGCACCGTCGTGCCCCGGCGGGCTTAACCCTTGTTGGCCTTCTGCGCCGCTTCCATCAGGTCGGCTCCGATGTCGCCCTCGAATTTCTTCCACACGGGCTTCATGGCATCGACCCAGGCCTGACGCTGGGCGTCGGTCAGGGTACGGATCACGGTGCCGGTGTCGGCGACTTTCTGACGGTTCTCCTCGTCGACCTTCTTCACCGCGGCGTTACGCTCGGTGGTGACTTCGCCGAGAATCTTCAGGAACTGTTCGCGCACGTCCGGCTTCAGGCCCTTGAGCCATTCGGTCGAGGTGACCACCAGGTAGTCCAGCACGCCGTGGTTGGTCTCGGTGATGCCGTCCTGCACTTCGAAGAACTTCTGGCCGTAGATGTTGGACCACGGGTTTTCGCAACCGTCGATGGTGCCGGTCTGCAGCGCGCCGTACACTTCGCTGAAGGCCATCTTCTGCGGGTTGGCACCGAGTTGCTCGAACTGGGCCACCAGCACGTCGGAGGCCTGCACGCGGAACTTCAGGCCCTTGGCGTCTTCCGGCTTGATCAGCGGCTTGTTGGCCGACAGCTGCTTCATGCCGTTGTGCCAGAAGGACAGCCCCGTCAGACCGCGGCGGCTCATCGACTCCTTCAGTTTCTGGCCGTCGGCCGAGTTCTGGAAGCGGTCGACCGCGTCGATGTCCTTGAACAGGAAGGGCAGATCGAAGAGACGGAACTTCTTGGTGAATTTCTCGAACTTCGACAGCGACGGCGCGGCCAGTTGCACATCGCCGCTGAGCATCGCCTCGAGCACCTTGTCGTCGTTGTAGAGGCTGGAGTTCGGATACACCTGCATGCAGGCCTTGCCGTTCATCTCCTCATTGACACGCTTGGCCAGCAACTCGGCGGCGATGCCCTTCGGGTGCTTGTCGGTGTTGGTCACATGGCTGAACTTGATGACGACTTCGCCCGGATCGCACGCGCCTTCGGCCTGGACCAAACCCGTTTGACCCGCCATGACAGCGGCTGCAGCTACTGCGATGAGATGTTTGCGCATTTGTACTCCTCCACAACATTATTTAGGTCATGCCCGGATCGTTTTTTGAACCCGTCCGGACCTGCCACCAAGGCTGGTGACCACCTCGGGTCACGCCAAGCCCGCTTTGAAGCATTGGGCCCGAGCATAGTGGTGCAAAGCGCCTCGCAGGTGAATACGTAATGTCACTTACGAGGTATAGCGGACTTTTCGGCGGTTTGCCGGCGATGCGGCGTTGTCCCGGACATGCAATGTCCTGGATCAAGCGATGGCATCGGACAACGGTGGCGACGCTCTGCCCGGCCATCAGGGGGCGGCCATCGAGAGCAGCGCGGCTGCCACGCCGACCAGCGATTCGCCGGCGATCAGGCCCGCCGAGGCGGCGATGGCGAAGCGAGCGGCCAGCGACGGCCGGAGCCAGCCGAGCAGCGCCACCAGCAGCGCACCGAGACACATCATGATCGACACCGAGGCCGGAATCACGAAGGCCAAACCGAGGGCCACCGGGCTCGGCAGCCAGCGGCGCAGGCCCTCCGGCAAGACGTGTTCGGCCGTGCCGATGGCCATGCCGGCCAAGGCGCCGTAGAGCATCGCCAGCCGCGCGCTGGCGGGGACGGCATCGAGTCCGCCGGCCAGGGTTTCGGCCACCGCCTTCCAGGTC
The DNA here is from genome assembly GCF_018524365.1 of Denitromonas iodatirespirans. GTDB lineage: Bacteria > Pseudomonadota > Gammaproteobacteria > Burkholderiales > Rhodocyclaceae > Nitrogeniibacter > Nitrogeniibacter iodatirespirans. The sequence continues at coordinate 57,153 of NZ_JAEKFT010000007.1, read as the reverse complement.
GCCACCGCCGGGGCCGGCCACTGCTCGCTGATCAGCAAGGCTGGATCGGGGATCAGCGACAGATACACCACCACCCCGACCACACTGCCGGTGAGCACGCCGACGCATTGGGCAATGGCCTGCCGGCCCGGGTGTGCGCCGATGCCGTAGCCGGTGCGAAAGTCATTGAGCAGGTCGGCGCACTGGCCGGCTGCGCCGCCCGCGACATTGGCGGCCATCAGATTGGTCACGGCCTGGCCGGGCGCCAGCACGCCGAAGCCCAGTTGCGACACTTTGCCGATGGCGCCGATCGGCGGGATGCCGGTGTCGCCCACCACCCGCGTGGCCACCGTCGCCAGCAAGATGGCGAAGGGTACCGCCAGCACGGCCAGCGGCAGGGGAATGTCGAAGAGCGCGATCTGCAGCGTCACGGTCAGCACGGCGGCCAGTGCCAGCCCGCTCAGCGGCCCCCAGTGCGGCCGGCCGAGCGGGGGGCCGGTCCATGCGGCGCGCTGGCTTGCCAGGGCTCGCAGTGCGCCGACACCCTGCAGGGCGAAACTGCTCAGGCTGGCGGCCACCATCAGGCTCACGCCGGGCCACAGCAGCCATTCCACCAGCGGGCCGAAGAGGCTGCTGGTCGCACCGGGCGGGGCCACGACCTGGCCGCCGGCAAGCAGCCCGGGGGCGATCAGCCCCCAGGCCAGCAGCGCACCGGCGAGCAGCGACAGACCGACCCGCAGGCCGATGATGCCGCCGAAGCCGAGCAGCAGCATCGAGGGTTCGAGCGCGAAGGTGAGCTGGCCGAGCCACGGGGTTGGCGCCCACTTGGGCAGGGTGGTCACGAAGGCGTCCACCGCCTTGAGCGCCGCCGAGCCCAGCCCGGCAATGCCCAGTACCGCGATCCGCCGCAGCGCTTCGCGGCCATGGCCGAAGACGTCGTTGAGCGTCTCCAGTGTGGCCACGCCGGCCGGAAAGCGCAGCCCGGCACGCACCACCAGCAGCGGGCGCAGATACCAGGCCACCCAGATGCCGAGAAAGCTCACCGCGAACACCCAGGCCATCATCGGCCCCATCGGCAGCGAGGTGCCGGTGATCAGCGCATGGGCAGGGATCGGTGCGACCAGCCCGCCGGAGATGATCGAGGCCGCCGACGAGGCGGTGGTCTGGCTGATGTTGCTTTCCTTGATCGACCAGTCCGGGCCGCCGGTGGCAGCGGTGAGCGAGCGCCAGAAGCCGAAACCGAGCAGCAGCGCGATGATCGACATATTGAACGACCAGCCGATCTTGAGACCGGCATAGACGTTGCACGGGGTCAGCGCGGCGCCCAGCAGCAGGCCGGTGAGCAGGGCGCGCAGGCTCAGTTCGCGTTCTGAAGGCATGGTCGGGCCGGCAATGACATGCCTTCAGGATACACACGGGGGCGAGACGATCAAGCGCGCCCGGCCGGCGCGCCCGTGCTCAGGCGGCGGCGCGCAGCTGGGCCGCGGCAAGCGCGCCGTCGATGTCGGCGAGCAGATCGTCGATGTCTTCGAGCCCGGCCGAGAGACGCACTAGCCCGTCGGGGATCTGCGCCGCCTCGCGCTCTTCGGGGGTGTAGGTGGAGTGGGTCATGCTGGCCGGATGCTGGGCCAGGGTCTCCGCGTCGCCCAGGCTGACCGCGCGGGCGATCAGCTGCAGGCCGTTCATGAAGCGCCGCCCGGCCTCCAGGCCGCCCTTCAGTTCGAAGGCGATCATGCCGCCGAAGCGCGTCATCTGCCGGCAGGCCAGCGCGTGATGCGGATCGCTCTCCAGGCCGGGGAAATACACCCGGGCCACGGCCGGATGGGCGGCGAGGCGGCGGGCGATGAGCTCGGCGTTCTCGCAATGGCGCTCCATGCGCAGCGCGAGCGTCTTGAGCCCGCGCATGATGAGCTGCGCGTCATTCGGCGAGAGCACCGCGCCGGTCATGTCCTTCAGGCCTTCGAGGCGGATGCGCCCGGCCAGCTCGGCGTTGCAGGCCACGATGCCGGCGGTGACATCGCCATGTCCGTTGAGGTACTTGGTGGCCGAATGCACCACCACATCGGCGCCCAGCATCAGCGGCTGCTGCAGATAGGGCGTGCAGTAGGTGTTGTCGACCACCATCAGGGCGCCGGCGCCATGGGCGATCTCGCTGCAGGCGGCGATGTCGATCAGGCGCATGTTGGGGTTGGCCGGGGTTTCGGCATACACCAGCCGTGTCTTGGCCGAGATGGCCCGCGCCAGCGCCTGCGGGTCGGTCATGTCGATGCGAGTGACCGTCACGCCGAAGCGCTGCAGGCCGTGCATGAAGAAGGCGTGGGTGCAGCCGTACAGCGTGCGGTCGGTGATGATCTCGTCACCCGGTTGCAGCAGCGTCCAGCAGGTGGCGGTGATGGCGCCCATGCCCGAGCCGAAGGCCACGGCCGCCTCGGCGTTTTCCAGTGTGGCCATGCGCTGCTCGAGCAGCGCCAGGGTGGGGTTTGAGATGCGGGTATAGATGTGCCCCCCGGCCTCGCCGGCAAAGCAGGCGGCGCCGTATTCGGCGCTGTCGAAGGCGAAGGTCGAGGTCTGATAGACCGGCGGCACCAGCGCGCCGTGATGATCGCGCGGATCGTAGCCGTGGTGGATGGCGCGGGTGGCAAAACCTTGGGGGCGGGTCGAATGCGGCATGGGGGCTTCCTGTGGACTCGGGGGGCCGGCTGGCCATGCGTCTACTTTAGCTACCCGCGACTGTCGAAAATTGCCGAAATCGTGCGCCGTATGGTTTAGTGTGCGCACGAAAACACATCGAATGGAGTTTGTCGTGGAAGGATTTACCCATGGATAAGGTCGATGCAAAGATCCTCTCTGCCCTGCAGGACGATGCGCGCATGACCGTCGCCGAGTTGTCCGAGCGCGTGGCGCTGACCTCGTCGCCGTGCTGGCGGCGGGTCAAGGCGCTGGAAGAGACGGGGGTGATCCGCGGCTACCATGCCGAGCTCGACCCGCGCCGCCTCGGCTACGACGTGACCGCCTTCGTGAACGTGATGCTCGAGAATCACCGCGCGGATCTGGGCGACTCGTTCGAGATCGCGGTGCAGGGCATCCCGCAGGTGGTGGCTTGCCACAACGTGTCGGGCCGTTACGACTTCATGCTCGAAGTGGTGGCCCCCGACCTGGAGGCCTTCGGCGAATTCGCCCGCAATGTGCTGCGCACGCTGCCGGGGGTGAAGGAGATCTACTCGAGCTTTTCGCTCAAGTCGATCAAGCGCACGCGCAGCATTCCGATTCCCCCGGCTTGAGTCTGCGGCGGGCCGGCGGATGGCCGCCGGTCGTCAGCAGGTGTTGCCCGAGGCGGGGTCGATACGGCACAGGCTGGCGGCGTCGGTCGCGTTCGGGGTATCGAGTCCGGTACGGACGGCGTCGGCAAAACCGGCCGGATCGCCCAAGTGGGCGCTGATGTCGATGACCCGCAAGCTTCCGTCTCGCGCCAGCACCACGGAGGGGTAACCCCGCAAGCCGAGGCGCGCCATGTCACGCTGTGTCGCTTCGATATGGGGGGCGACCTGAGCCGCGGCCTGGTGCATCTTGGCCTCGAAATCCGCCGCGTCGAGGCCGAGATCGGCGGCGATCCGGCGCAGCACGGCGGCATCGGCAATGCGTTCGCCCGCCACATAGTGCGCCTGTTGCAGCCGTGCGAGCATGGTCAGCGGGGCGACGCCGGCCAGCTCGGCCGCGAGAATGGCCTGGATCGGCGGGGTCGAGTCGAGCACTGCCGTGTTGTCGCACAGCAAGCCGTTGACATACGCATCGCCAAACGGCTGCCCCGTGAGGGCCGCGATGCGCTGATCATGAACAGAGACGTAGGCGCGCAACGCGGCATCGACCGGGCGGCGCCGCGCGCCACTCATCATGCCGCCCGCATGCAGGCGCAGCCGGATGCCGGGCAGCCCGGCCGCTGCTTGCATGAGCGGGGCGGCGCCATAGCACCACCCGCACAGCGGGTCGAAATAGTAGTGCAGGGTCACCACTTCATTTCCCCAATCACCACTTTGGCGCCGATGTCGAGCGACATGCTCGGCGGCAGCGTCGGGTAGGCACGCTTCATCGCGTCGATCAGCGCCGCGCTGTCCTTGGCTTGTTGGGCTTCAGCGTCGAAGCGCAGCAGATAGTCGCGGGTGAAGTCGATGGCGGCCACCGAGTCGATCGGCGTACCGGCGGCCATGTGACCGGGCACCACGATGGCCGGCTGCAGGGCTTTCATCTCGTCCAGTTGTGCCACCCAGGCCTGGCGTTGAGCGACGGTCGGCGTGTCTGCGGTCCACACATGTTCGTTGCCGACGACGGCGATGTTTCCGACCACAGCGCGCAACGACGGCACCCAGTAGTAGGGGCGGTGGGCCAGTTTGCCGCTGGCGCCGCGCAACGCGATGGTCTGGCCGTCGATGGTGAGCGTGTTGCCGCTCAAGGGCGTGGGCAGCACCGGGTGCTGCGGAGCGTTGGTGCCCATCTTCGGCCCCCAGAAGCTCAGCTTGGCGGGCAGCTTGGCCTTGATCTTGTCGAGCACGGCGGGCGCGGCGACCACCGCCGCGTCGGGGAAGATCGACTTCAGCGTCTCGACGCCGAAGTAGTAGTCCGGATCGGCCTGGCTGACCAGGATGGTGGTCAGGCGCTTGCCGCTGTCGAGCACGTTGGCGGCAATGCGAAGGGCGTCGGCGCGGGTGAAGCCCGCGTCGATCACGATCGCTTCGGTGGTGCCGGTGATGAGCACCGAATTCACGTTGAAGCTTTCCGGGCCTGCGTTGTAGACCTTGAGCTGGAGCGGTTCGTCGGCGTGGGCGGCGGTGATGCCGAGTGTCAGCAGGGCGGTGGCGATGAGCTTGCGTTGCATGTCTCTGATCCTTTTGGGGTGAAGCCCGGGGGCGGGCTCATGATGGGTCGGATGAGACGCACTATAGGGTCGTGAAGCGGACGAATAAACCGCATAAAATGGCCATGACTGTTTCAAATGGCGAACATATCCATGGATAGACTGACCGCGATGCGGGTGTTCCGCGAAGTGGCACAGAGCGGCAGCTTCACCGCCGCGGCCGATCGGCTCGACATGTCGCGCGCGATGGTGACGCGCTATGTCACGACGCTGGAGCAGTGGCTGGAGGCGCGCCTGCTGCAGCGAACGACGCGCCGTGTCACGCTGACCGATGCCGGTGAGCAGTGTTTGCGCCGTTGCCTGCAGGTGCTCGAACTGGTCGACGAGGTCGAGGCGGCGGCGCAACCGGCTGCCGGCGAATTGCACGGGCAGTTGCGGCTGACCTGTTCGATGTCTTTCGCCATCGCGCATCTGGCGCAGGCGGTGGCCGATTTTCTGGCGCAGCATCCGCGACTGACGATCGATCTGGACGTGGCCGACCGAGCGCTCAACCTGATCGATGAACGCATCGATCTGGCCGTCCGTATCACCGCCGACCCCGCCCCCGGCCTGGTGGCCCGGCCATTGGCGCGCTGCCGGTCAATGCTGGTGGCCGCACCAAGCTATATCGCCGCCCACGGCCTGCCCGACACGCCGTCTGCGCTGGCCGCGCACGCGGGCCTCAGTTACACCAACTTCGGCAAGAGCACTTGGCGATTCAGTCGTGGCGCACAGCGCGAAGCGGTCAGCGTGCGTACGCGCTTTACCGCCAACGAGGCGACCGTGCTGTTGCAGGCGGCCATTGCCGGCGGCGGTATTGCCTTGCAGCCGGTCTATCTGGTCGGTCCGTACCTGGCGGACGGCAGGTTGGTGCAGGTGCTGCCCGACTGGCAGGTGCCGGAACTCACCATCTATGCGCTCTATGCCTCGCGCCGGCACCTGTCGCCGGCGGTGCGCGCGTTGCTGGACTATCTGGTCGAGCGCTTCCGCAACACGCCGTGGTGAGGGGCGCGCGCGGTGGTGTGCGTGGTTGGCGCAAACAGGGGCTGCTGCGCCGTGCGGGTTCGCTGAGGGCGCGGTGCTACTCGGTATCGAACCCCAGCAGCCGCTCCTCGATGATGCGCTGCGCCACCGTCTCCGGCACGTCGCCTTCCCAGGCGCCACGGCCGCTGCGCAGCCCGGCCAGCACGTCGGCCACGTCGATGTGCAGATGGCTGTCGTCATGGGGTTGCACCGCCAGCAGCTTGTCGTTTTCCTTGAGGTGGGCCAGCAGATGGCGCAGCTTGGCCGGCACCGCCACGTTATCGAGCGTCACCAGATCGGCCGCTTCGCTGCCACGCGGCCGCGAGGGGTAGACATAGACATGGGTGTTGTCCGGGAAGAGCTTGCCGAAGGCTTCCAGGATGCCGCCCTCCAGGCCCTCGTAGTACTGCTCGTCGAACAGGAAGGCGAAGTCACGCACCGACAGCACGATGCCGATCGGCTTCTGGGTGTAGCGGCGCAGATAGGCGCGCAGGCGGAAGAAGCGCAGGTAGTCGGAGATCATCACCGTGTAGCCCTGCGAGGCGAGCAGATCGATGCGCGCCAGGAAGTCGGCGCCATCCACGTTGTCGCCGGTCACCAGCGAATTCATGGTGATCTCGGCCAGCGACACGATCTCGGCCTCGTCCACCGCCGCCAGCTGGCTGAACTGCTTCTGGCCGGCGCACATCATGTCCACGTTCACCAGCGTCACCGGCTTGAAGCTGCCGCGCATCACCATCACCGGCTTGCGGTACAGCAGCTCGCCCGGCACCACGACTTCGCCGGCGGGGTTGAAGACCACCGCGCGGGTCAGCCAGCTGCGGATCAGGTGCAGGTTCATGAGGCGGTTCTCCACCTCTTCGAAGTAGGGGCCGGAGAAGTGGATCACATCCACCTCGATGCGCTCCGAGCCCAGCCCGTCGGCCAGGCTCTCGACGATCCACTCGGGGTTCTGGAAGTGGTTGAAGGCGCCGTGGATCAGGTTCACGCCGAGGATGCCCAGCGCCTCGGACTGCAGCGCGTTGTCGTTGTCGAGCATGCGCACATGCATGATCACGTCGCTCGGCTCGGCGCCCGGATGCAGCTGCAGGCGGATGCCGACCCAGCCGTGGCACTCGTTCTTCTGCTTGAAGCTGCGCGCCGTCACCGTCGCCGCATAAGCGAAGAAGGTGGTGTTCTTGGCCCGCACATGGGCCAGCCGCGCCACCACCTGGCTGAATTCCTTGTCGAGCATCTGCAGCAGCCGCGCGCGGCTCACGTAGCGGTCGACATGTCCGTAGATGTCATCGCTCACCGCCATGTCGTAGGCCGACATGGTCTTGGCGATGGTCCCCGCCGCCGCGCCCACCGAGAAGAAGCGCCGCGCCACTTCCTGGCCCGCCCCGATCTCCACGATGGAGCCGTACTTGAGCTTGTCGAGGTTGATGGAGAGGGCTTTCTGGTCGGTGGTGAGGGTGGTGTCGCGTTTGCGCATGGCGGAAATCTCGGCGTATCCGGTGGGGCCCCGAGTTTACACCGATGACCGCGCCGAGCGGACAGGCGTCGGCGCGTGGAGAAATGGGCTGGGTTCGAACAAGAAGAGCCCGCTTGCGCGGGCTCCGGTGTGCTGAGGAAGACGATCGTTGGTGTCAGTCGGCTTTCCAGCGACGGCGCAGCATGACGGCCATGCCCAGCAGGCCGAGGCCGACCAGCGGGATGCTGGCAGGTTCGGGTACGTCGCAGGCCGGGGCGCCCGGTTGGCCGCAGCCAAGAACGTCGCCCGTGATCGTGAAGATGCCGTCCATGTTGGGGTTGCCGAGCGACCATTCGGCCGAGGGGTTGGCAATCGGCGTCCAGCTGAACTGATAGTCGCCGGGGGTCAGTCCGGTGAACAATGCGCCCTGCCAATGATCCACGCCACCGAAGCACATCGGATCGGTGCCGACCAACGGCTGGGACGCCGGGTTGGGGAATGGGGAGCATGTGGTGAAGAAGTTGGTGACGCCATCGACCAAGCCTGCTGGCTTGCCACCGGTGAATGTCGGGCTGGGGCCAACGCCGGCACCCAGTGTGAAGGCGACGGTGGTCGAGGCAAATGGATTGCCGTTCACCCCCACCAGATTCATGCTGCCTTCGAGGTGGTGCGATGAGGTGCCGTGGTTATAGGTGCCCAACCAGACGATGACCGAGCCAGGTGTGCCGCCACCTTCGTAACCGATGGATGTTGCGTGTGCGGAGACGCGCTCCGCGACCGTAGCTGTCCCCAGCATGGTCAGTGCCAGGGCGATGAATTTCATCTTTGACATGGGTGTCCTCCTCTCTTGTTCGCTTGGGGCTGTAATCGAGTGAGCTACGGCGAAAGTCGTGCAAGTCCCGGGCCAAAGTTTGCAAGCGATTGTTTTTATGTGTGAAAACGTGATTTCTCGCTGGCTTTTTCGCTGGAGGCGCGATGGGATCGTAAAATTCCCCGACATTTCCGGCGGTGCGCGCTTTGTCCTTCGGTGGGAACTCCCATCAGCGTTCAAGCAGGTCAAGGACAAAACGGCATTGCCCATCGAGTTGGCCTGAATGTCGATATCCCACGCGTAGCCCGGGTAGAGCGATAGCGAAACCCGGGGTCATCGGTGGCTCGGGCGGGTTTTCCGGCGTCGGGCCTTTGGCCCTCGGCCGGGCTATGGCAGACGAAAAAACGGCGACCGCAAGGTCGCCGTTTTTCTTTGCTGGTGCCGAAGCAGGATTACTTCTTCTTCCTCGCCGGCGGCACATCCGTACAACTGCCGTGCGCCACTTCGGCGGCCATGCCCACCGTCTCGCCCAGGGTCGGGTGCGGGTGGATGGTCTTGCCGATATCGACCGCGTCCGCGCCCATCTCGATGGCCAGGCACACCTCGCCGATCATGTCGCCCGCCGAGGGGCCGACGATGGTGCCGCCGATCACCCGATGCGTTTCCGCGTCGAAGATCAGCTTGGTGAAGCCGTAGTCGGCGCCGTTGGCAATCGCCCGGCCGGAGGCCGCCCAGGGGAACTTGGCGGTTTCCACCTTCTTGCCCTCGGCCTTGGCCTGCGCCTCGGTGTAGCCGACCCAGGCCACTTCCGGGTGGGTGTAGGCCACGCCTGGGATCACGGTGGCGTCGAAGGCCGCTTTCTCGCCGGCGGCCACTTCGGCGGCCACGTGGGCTTCATGCACCGCCTTGTGCGCCAGCATGGGCTGGCCGACGATGTCGCCGATGGCGAAGATGTGCGGCACGTTAGTGCGCATCTGCGCATCGACCGGGATGAAGCCGCGATCGGTGACGATCACGCCGGCCTTGTCGGCATCGATCTTCTTGCCGTTGGGGCTGCGCCCGGCCGACTGAAGAATCATGTCGTACTTGACCGGCTCGCTTGGCGCACCTTCCCCTTCAAACGTGACATACAGACCATCGTCCTTCGCCTCGACGGCGGTGGTCTTGGTCTTGAGCATGATCTTGTCGAAGCGGTGGGCGTTCTGCTTCTCCCACACCTTGACCGCATCGCGGTCCGGCCCGGCCATGAGCGCGTCCATCATCTCGACCACGTCGATGCGCGCGCCGAGCGAGGAATACACGGTGGCCATCTCCAGGCCGATGATGCCGCCGCCGATCACCAGCATCTTGCCCGGCACCTGGCGCAGCTCCAGCGCGCCGGTCGAATCGACGATGCGCGGATCTTTCGGGATGAAGGGCAGATGCACCGCGGCCGAGCCGGCGGCGATGATGCACTGCTTGAAGCGGATGACCTTCTTCTCGCCGGTCTTGTCCTGCCCCTCGCCGGTGGTCACTTCGACCTCGACATGGTTCGGATCGAGGAAGTGGCCGTAGCCGCGCACCATGTCGACCTTGCGGCCCTTGGCCATGCCGGCCAGTCCGCCGGTGAGCTTGCCGACCACGCCTTCCTTGTGCTTGCGCAGCGCGTCCAGATCGACCTCGGGCTTGGCGAAGCCGATGCCCGCGCCGCCCATGTGCTGCGCCTCGTCCATCACCGCGGCCACATGCAGCAGGGCCTTGGAGGGGATGCAGCCGACGTTCAGGCACACGCCGCCGAAGGTGGCGTAGCGCTCGACGATGACGGTCTTGAGGCCGAGGTCGGCGGCGCGAAAGGCGGCCGAGTAGCCGCCCGGGCCGGCGCCGAGCACCAGCATGTCGCACTCGATGTCGGCGCCGCCGGCATGCGAGGCGGCCGCGGGGGCGGCCACGGCGGCTTGCGCCGGCGCGGCGGCAGCGGCCGGGGCCGCGCTGGTTGCAGCGCCAGCCGCCTCGACCTTGATCAGCACCGAGCCCTCGGAGACCTTGTCACCGACGCCGACCAGCACTTCCTTGACCACACCGGCGGCCGAGGAGGGCACGTCCATGGTGGCCTTGTCGGATTCGAGCGTGGCGATGGCCTCATCGACCGCGATGGTGTCGCCGACCTTGACGAAGAACTCGATCACCGGCACATCGGAATAGTCACCGATGTCGGGTACCTTGACCTCGACCACGCCCCCGCCGGCTGCCGCCGGTGCGGCCGCCGGTGCCGGCGCGGGGGCTGCTGCCGGTGCCGGGGCTTGGGCGGCGGCAGGTGCCGCAGCTGCGCCGGCGCCCGCGGTGTCGACCACGATCAGCACGCTGCCCTCGGCCACGCGGTCGCCCAGGGCGACCTTGACTTCCTTGACCACGCCGGCGACCTCGGAGGGCACGTCCATGGTGGCCTTGTCGGACTCGAGCGTGACGATGGCGTCATCGACCGCGATGGTGTCGCCGACCTTGACGAACAGTTCGATCACCGGCACATCGGCGTAATCGCCGATGTCGGGGACTTTGACTTCAACTTGGCTCATGTCGTGGCCTCCTTAGAGCATGACCCGACGGAAGTCGGCCAGCAGTTGGGCGAGGTAGACGTTGAAGCGGGTGGCCAGCGCGCCGTCGATCACGCGGTGATCGGCGGTCAGCGACATCGGCAGGGTCAGGCGCGGCACGAACTGCTTGCCGTCCCACACCGGCTTCATGGCCGACTTGTTGACACCGAGGATGGCCACTTCGGGCGCATTGACGATCGGCGCGAAGTAGGTGCCGCCGATGCCGCCCAGCGAGGAGATGGTGAAGCAGGCGCCGGACATGTCGGCCGGGCCGAGCTTGCCGTCGCGCGCCTTCTTGGCCAGCGCGCCGGTTTCGGCGGCGATCTCGAACACGCTCTTCTTGTCGGCATCCTTGACCACCGGCACCACCAGACCATTCGGTGTGTCGGCGGCGAAGGCGATGTTGAAGTACTTCTTGAAGACCAGGCTCATTTCACCACCACTCGCGTCGAGCGAGGTGTTGAACTCGGGGAACTCCTGCAGCGCGCGCACCGAGGCCTTGATGATGAAGGCGAGCATGGTGAGCTTCTTGCCGGACTTCTCGTGCTCCTTGTTCATCGCCACGCGGAAGGCTTCGAGGTCGGTGATGTCGGCGTCTTCGTGATACGTGACGGCCGGGATCATCACCCAGTTGCGGGCGAGGTTCTGGCCAGAGATCTTCTTGATGCGCGACAGCGGCTTGACCTCGACCTCGCCGAACTTGGCGAAGTCGACCTTCGGCCAGGGCAGCAGATCCAGGCCACCGCCGAGGCTGGCGCCGGCGGCTGCCGGGGCAGCCTTGCCCGGGACGACGCCGGACTGCATGGCGCCCTTGACGAAGGCGGTGACATCGGCCTGGGTGATGCGGTTCTTCGGACCGGTGGCCTTCACCTGCGCCAGATCGACGCCCAGTTCGCGCGCATAGGCGCGGACCGACGGGCTGGCGTGCACCTTGCCGCCGAGCTTGACCGCGCTGGCGACAGCAGCAGGGGCTGCTGTCGCGGTGAGGGGTGATTGGGTATTGGTGATGGGCGCCGGAGCCGTGGTCGCGGCTGCGGGTTTTTCACTCACCAATTCCTCTTTACCCATCACTGCGGCGCCACCGGCCGCTTCGACCTTGATCAGCACCACACCTTCGGACACCTTGCTGCCGACGCTGACGAGCACTTCCTTGACCACGCCGGCGGCCGAGGAGGGCACGTCCATGGTGGCCTTGTCGGATTCGAGCGTGGCCACGGCGTCGTCCACCTTGATGGTGTCGCCGACCTTGACGTACAGCTCGATCACCGGCACGTCGGAATAGTCGCCGATGTCCGGCACCTTGACGTCGACCAGGCCACCGCCGGCGGCTGCCGGAGCGGCTGCGGGGGCTGCGGCCGGGGCCGGGGCCGGTGCTGCTGCGGCGGGGGCTGCCGTGGCGCCGGCGCCGGCGGCTTCGAGCTTGATCAGCACGCTGCCCTCGGACACCTTGTCGCCGACCGACACCAGCACTTCCTTGACCACACCGGCGCCCGAGGAGGGCACGTCCATGGTGGCCTTGTCGGATTCGAGCATGGCGATGGCATCATCGACGGCGACGGTGTCGCCGACCTTGACGAACAGTTCGATCACCGGCACGTCGGCGTAGTCACCGATGTCCGGCACCTTGACTTCAATGAGTTGGCTCATGTTCTTGGTCTCCTCGGCGTTCAGACGGACATCGGGTTCGGCTTGGACGGGTCAAGGTTGTACTTGACCAGGGCAGCCGCCACCTTGTCGCGCTCGATCGTGCCTTCGTCGGCCAGGGCCTTGAGCGCCGCCAGGGTGACCCAGTGGCGATCCACCTCGAAGAAGTGGCGCAGCTTCTCGCGGGTGTCGGAGCGGCCGAAGCCGTCGGTGCCCAGCGTGACGTAGCGGTTCTTGACGAAGGGGCGGATCTGCTCGGCGAACATCTTGATGTAGTCGGTCGCGGCGATCACCGGGCCCTGGGCCTTGGCCAGCTTCTGCTCGACATGCGACAGGCGCGGCGTCTCGAGCGGATGCAGCAGGTTCCAGCGCTGGGTGTCCTGACCGTCGCGGGCCAGTTCGTTGAAGCTCGGGCAGCCCCAGATGTCGGCTTCGACACCCCAGTCGGCCTTGAGCAGGTCGGCGGCGGCGATCACTTCGCGGAAGATCGTGCCCGAGCCCATCAGCTGGACGCGCGGGCCTTTGCCCTTGCCGCCTTTCTTGAACGCGTACATCCCCTTCAGGATGTCGGCCTCGGCACCGGCCGGCATCTCCGGGTGCTCGTAGTTCTCGTTCATCACGGTGAGGTAGTAGTAGACGTCTTCCTGCTCGGCGAACATGCGGCGCATGCCGTCTTGCACGATCACCGCGACTTCGTACTGGAAGGTCGGGTCGTAGCTGACGCAGTTGGGGATCAGGTTGGCCAGGATCAGGCTGTGGCCGTCCTCGTGCTGCAGGCCTTCGCCGTTGAGCGTGGTGCGACCGGCGGTGCCGCCGATCAGGAAGCCGCGCGAGCGCTGGTCGGCAGCCGCCCAGCACAGGTCCATGGTGCGCTGCAGGCCAAACATCGAGTAGCAGATGTAGAACGGGATCATCTGCACGCCATGCACCGAGTAGGCGGTGGCGGCGGCGATCCAGTCGGACATGGCGCCGGCTTCGTTGATGCCTTCCTGCAGCACCTGGCCGGTTTCGGATTCCTTGTAGAACATGAGCTGGTCATGGTCTTCGGGCACGTACTTCTGGCCTTCCTGGTTCCAGATGCCGTACTGGCGGAACATGCCTTCCATGCCGAAGGTGCGCGACTCGTCCGGCACGATCGGCACGACACGCTTGCCGATCTGCTTGTCCTTGAGCAGCGTGTTCATGATGCGCACGATGGCCATCGTGGTGGACAGTTCGCGGCCTTCGCCGGAGGCCTTGAGCAGGGCGTCGAACTTTTCGAGACCCGGCACCTCGAGCGCTTCGGCCTTCTGGCGACGGCTGGGCAGGAATCCCCCCAGTTCCATGCGGCGTTCGCGCATGTACTTGTATTCGGCCGAATCCTCGGGGAATTTCAGGTAGGGCAGCTCTTCGAGCTTGTCGTCCGACACCGGAATGCCGAAGCGGTCGCGGAAGCGGGCGATCGAGTCCTTGTCCAGCTTCTTCTGCTGGTGCGAGATGTTCATCGCCTCGCCGGACTGGCCCATGCCGAAGCCCTTGATGGTCTTGGCGAGGATCAGGGTCGGCTGACCCTTGTGGTTCACCGCCGCGTGGTAGGCCGCGAAGATCTTGAACAGATCATGGCCGCCGCGGTTCAGTTGCCAGACCTCTTCATCGGTCCAGTCGGCCACCAGGGCCCTCAGTTCCGGCGTGTTGAAGAAGTACTCGCGCACATAGGCGCCGTCCTTGGCCTTGAAGGTCTGGTACTCGCCATCGACCAGTTCCATCATGCGTTTCTTGAGCAGGCCTTTCTTGTCGCGCTCGAACAGGGCGTCCCAGTGGGTGCCCCAGATCAGCTTGATCACGTTCCAGCCGGCACCGCGGAATTCCGCTTCCAGCTCCTGGATGATCTTGCCGTTGCCGCGCACCGGGCCGTCGAGGCGCTGCAGGTTGCAGTTGATGACGAAGATCAGGTTGTCCAGCTTCTCGCGGGCGGCCATGCCGATCGCGCCGAGCGATTCGACCTCGTCGGTTTCGCCGTCGCCGAGGAAGGCCCAGACCTTGCGCTGGGCCGCTTTCGTCGCATCGATCAGGCCGCGGCTGGCCAGGTACTTCATGAAGCGTGCGGAGTAGATCGCGCACAGCGGGCCGAGGCCCATCGACACCGTCGGGAACTGCCAGAAGTCGGGCATCAGCCACGGGTGCGGGTAGGACGAAATGCCAGTGCCGTTCACTTCCTGGCGGTAGCCGTCCATCTGCTCGTCGGTGAGGCGGCCGAGCATGTAGGCGCGCGAGTAGACGCCGGGCACCGAGTGCCCCTGGAAGTAGATCAGATCGCCGCCGGATTCATGGTCGAGGGCCTTCCAGAAATGCGAAAAGCCCACGTCGTAGAGGGCTGCGGATGACGCAAACGAGGCGATGTGGCCGCCGACGTTGGTGTGCTTGTTGGCGCGCACCACCATGGCCATGGCGTTCCAGCGGATGTAGGAGTGCAGCTTGATCTCCATGTCCGGGTCGCCCGGGTACTTGGGCTGTTGGTCGGCGGGGATGGTGTTGATGTATTGGGTGGTGGCGGAATAGGGGATGTCGATCCCTTCTTCGCGGCCTTCTTCGATCAGCTTTTCGATCAGGAAGTGTGCCCGCTGGGGGCCTTCGTTGGCGATGACACCGCCAAGGGCGTCAAGCCATTCCTGAGTTTCTTGCGCATCCGGATCCGGTTGCACGGTGCTGTTTGTTATGGCGCTCATGCTTCTCTCCTCTCCTCGTGAAGATCGCTGAAGTCAATCCATCGCCCGACACTGTACCGCGCGATGTCGACGATTACACTCCTGGCCGAGTTTCGACCTTTGCGCACTATAAAATGCAATTTCAGGATGCGCAATACGGGATAGCCACAGTCTTCAAAAAAATGGCATACGACAAGTCCATGCGGGGGCTCGCCGGGCCGGTCGACGGGATGTCATGTCGCAGCCCCGACGGAGGGACTGAGACTGAAGGGGACGGAGTGTGTCGGCTCGGCATCGAGCGCGCCGGCAAGGGGGCTCGAACCGGGCGCAGGCTCACGAGGCGGAGGAGGACGCCGCGCCGGCGCGGTCAGCCGTCGGCGGCCACGCGCTGGATAGGCGAGGGCACCGCGGACAGGGGGCGGGCAGGTGACGCGGGAGAGAAAAAGATCGGTCGGGGGTGAGGGAGGGAGGGAGAAACCCCCCGACCGATCGTGAAATTGGCTCTGGTGTGGAGCTCATTGGCCTGCGGCGCGCAGGCGGTCGCGTTCGTACGCAAAGACTACCCGCCCGTTCCGGACTTCGCCCATATACGGTATGGACGCGTCGTCGATCGCTTCGTGATCGGTTTTCGTGAACGGTCGTTCGTAGGTCATAACGACACCTTCAACCCGTTCTTTAAGGCTTTCGAGCGCCTCGCGGATTTTTTCACCTTCGGTGTCGCCTGCCTGCCGAATCGCCGCTGCAAGCACAAGCATCGAATCATACCCCTGTGCCGCGGCAGGGGGAACAGGAATCCGTTCGCTGCCGTATGTTTCCCGGTAGCGGGTCAGGAAGGCGCTGCGGCGGGCGGTCGTGTCCTCGGCGATATAGGTCTGGGGCATGCGTGCGCCCTCGGCGTTGGGGCCGGCCTCGTCGATGAAATTGGACATGCCCAGCGTCCAGCTGCCGATCAGCGGAACGCGCCAGTTGAGGACTGCCATGGCGTTGGCGATATGCGCCAGCTCCGGCCCGATGCCATAGGTCAGGATGACCTCGACGCCGGCGGCGCGGGCGCGGCGCAGATGCGCCGTCATGTCGACGTCGCGCAGGTTGAAGCGCTCGATGACGACCGGGCCGAGCCCGCGGATGGCCAGCGAATGCACCAGATCCAGCTTGCCGAACTGACCGTAGTTGGTGGCGTCGTGAAAGATGGCGATCCGGGTGAAGCCGCGGCGGTCGACCGCCTCCTCGACGATCATCTCGGCCTGGATGCGATCGTTGGCCGATATGCGGAAGACATAGTTGTCGGGGTAGCGCGGCGGCTGGAACTGCTTGGTGAGGAAGGTCCCGGTCGCCACGCTGGTGATGACCGGGATGCGCGCCTGCTGGTAAATCTGCTGCGACGCCAGCGCGACGCCGGTATTGACCATGCCCAGGCCGGCGACCACCTGTTCCTTTTCGACCAGCTCCTGCACCACCTGGGCGCCGCGTTCGTTGCGCGACTCGTCGTCGCGTTCGAGCAGCACCACGGGGCGGCCGAGGATGCCGCCCGAGGCGTTGATTTCCTTGGCGGCCAGGCGAACGCCGTCGCGCATGGACTGCCCCATCGGGGCCGAGCCGCCGGTGAATGGGCCGGTGACGCCGATCCGGATCGGCTCGGCGCTCCACGCCGGCCAAGCCAGCACCGAGCACAGCAAGGCAGCCAGGCATGCGCGCAACAAGTTGGGGTCTCCTCCCGTTTTGCCACCGACTGTAAGACCCGTGCCGAGCGACGCGACATTGGCGAAAACCCCTAGAGCGGGGCGATGACGTATGAGAGGTGGCTATTTCCGCGGCCGGCCGGCGACGCGCGGGACGGACGGGGCCGCCAAGAACACGCCATAGGGAATCACCCGATGTCGCCGCCGCACACGGGGCGCCACAATGCATGGCAGCATTTGCGAATCCAGTCTGCTCCGGGGGCCCCGGGGCGGACGTCCGGCCGGAGGCCAAGGCAATCATGAGCACTGCGCGCGCTCAGGCGCGTACCGAACTGTACTGGACCGTCCCGTATGTGGCGGTGGTGGTGTTCGCCGTCGCCATGCTGGTGCTGGTGTGGGTGCTGCAGCGCCAGGAAACCGAGGTGCAGCGCAACGCCATCGCGCGGGATGTGCAGTGGGCCGAGCAGACCATGCGCCTGCACATGCAGGGCACCGAAGACTTCCTGACCCAGCTGGCCCGCGACCTGGCCGCCGGTTCGCTCGACCTGGACAACTTCCAGCTGCGTGCCAACCAGCACATCGCCAACAACCCGCAACTGGTCAACCTGGTGTGGGTCGAGCCGGGCGAAGTGGTGCGCTGGAGCGCGCCCTACGACACCACCGACTGGCTGGCCGGCGATGTGCTGACCAGTACCCAGACCGTGGCCTTCTTCCGTGCGCGGGAGCTCGGTCGGCCCACCTATGGCGATCCCTACGTCAATCCGCGCGGCGAAGCGGTGCTCGAACTCTATGTGCCGGTACGCCACGGGCGGCGCTTCGTCGGCGCGATGGTGGGGGTGTATGCCATCGACCGCATCGTGCGCCACCTGGTGCCGTCCTGGTTTTCCGAGAAGTACCGCCTGGCGTTGATCGGTCCGCGCGGCGACACCCTGGCCGTCAATTCGTCGGTGCAGGCGCTGGACGAGTCGGTGGCCTATGCCGTCGCGCTCGATCCTCCGGCCAACGGCCTGATGCTGCGCGCCACGGCCTTCCGCACCGTGGGGGCGATTCCGCGCGCGCTGCCGACCATCATGATCGTCGGTTTGTCGGTGCTGATGCTATGGAGCCTGTGGCTGCTGCGCAGCCACATGCGCCGACGGGTGCGGGTCGAGAAGGAGCGCGACCGCCTGTTCAACCTGTCGCTCGACATCCTCAGCATCCTCAGTGCCGACGGCACCTTCCGCCGTTGCAACCCGGCCTTCGAGCGGTTGCTCGGCTACCCGGCGCAGCAGATGCCGGGCCGGCCACTGCTCGATTTCGTGCACGACGACGACATCGTTGCCACCATCGAGCAGCTGCGCTTGCTGGCCAATGGCAAACCGGTGAGTTTCGAGAACCGATGCCGCTGTGCCGACGGGCGCTACAAATGGCTGGTGTGGAGCATCAACCCGGTATCGGAAGAGCAGCTGTTCTATGCCGTAGCGCATGACATCACCGGGCGCAAGGCGACCGAAGAGGCGCTGCGTGCCGAGTCCGCCTTCCGCCGCGCGATGGAAGAATCCGTGGTGACCGGTCTGCGTGCCATCGACCTGAGCGGCCGCATCATCTATGTGAATTCGGCCTTCTGCCGCATGGTCGGGCTATCGGCCGACGAGCTGGTCGGCGCCATGCCGCCTTTCCCCTACTGGCCGGAGGAAGACATCCCGCGCTGCCAGCACAACCTGGAAATCACCCTCGCCGGCCAGGCGCCGGCCGCGGGGTTCGAGATGCGGGTGTTGCGCAAGAGCGGCGAGCGGCTCGATGCGCGTTTCTACCTGTCGCCGCTGATCGACGGCGCCGGCAAGCAGACCGGCTGGATGGCCTCGGTCACCGACATCACCGAGCCCAAGCGGGTGCGTGCCGCGCTGGAGGCCGCCCACAAGCGCTTCGAAGCGGTGCTCGACGGCCTCGATTCGGCGGTGTTCGTGGCCGACGCGCACAGCGACGAGATCCTCTATGCCAACCGCGCCTTCATGGCCCTGCATGGTTTCGACGTGATCGGCCGGCGCGCGCGGGTGGTGACCCAGCCGCAGCCGGAGCTGGGCGACTACCGGGTCGACCCGCGCAAACTGCAGCCGGCCGATGTGCCGATGGAATTGTTCGACGACGAGCTGCGCAATCCCTTGTCAGGCCACTGGTATCACGTGCGCGAGCAGGCCACGCGCTGGGTGGACGGCCGCGTGGTGCGCATGGGCATCGCCACTGACATCACCGACCGGCGCCAGATGGAAGAGATGAGCCGCCACCAGGAAGAGCGCCTGCAGCGCACGGCGCGCCTGGTGACCATGGGCGAGATGGCCTCGACCCTGGCGCACGAGCTCAACCAGCCGCTGGCCGCCATCTCCAACTACGCCATGGGCTGCGTGAAGCGCATGGAGTCGGGCGACTATCGCCAGGAAGAAGTGCTGGCGGCGATGCAGAAGGCCAGCTTCCAGGCCGAGCGGGCGGGCAAGATCATCCGCCGCATCCGCGATTTCGTGCGCAAGAGCGAACCGCGCCGCGCCGCCGTCTCGCTCGACGAGGTGGTGGACGATGCGCTCGGTTTCGCCGAGATCGATGCGCGCAAGGCGGCGGTGCGCGTGCGCCGCGATATTGCGCCCAACCTGCCGCCGGTTTACGCTGACCGGATCATGATCGAGCAGGTGCTGCTCAATCTGGTCAAGAACGGCATGGACGCCATGGTCGATACGCCCGACGAGTGCCGGGTGCTGACCCTGTCGGCGCGGGTCGTGCGCGAAGGGCTGGTCGAAGTGTCGGTGGCCGATCGCGGTCACGGCATCCATGAAGACGACGCCGAACGCCTGTTCACGCCGTTCTTCACCACCAAGTCCGAAGGCATGGGCATGGGGCTGAACATCTGCCGCTCGATCATCGAGTTTCACGACGGGCGCCTGTGGACCGAAGCCAATCCGGAGGGCGGCACCGTTTTCCGATTTACGCTGCCCGTGGAGATTGCCGGTGAACGGACCGTCCGAAG
Source organism: Denitromonas iodatirespirans (assembly GCF_018524365.1). GTDB lineage: Bacteria > Pseudomonadota > Gammaproteobacteria > Burkholderiales > Rhodocyclaceae > Nitrogeniibacter > Nitrogeniibacter iodatirespirans. The sequence goes on along the minus strand of NZ_JAEKFT010000007.1, from coordinate 37,427 downwards.
CGCCTGAACAGACCATCTACATCGTCGACGACGACGAGGCCTTGCGCGATTCGCTGGTGTGGCTGCTCGAATCCAACCGCTACCGCGTGGCCCAATTCCCCTCGGCCGAGGCTTTTCTCGCGGCCTACCATCCCGACATGGCCGGTTGCTTGGTGCTCGATGTGCGCATGCCGGGCATGAGCGGGCTGGAACTCTACGAATGCCTGCGCGACCGCCACGCCACCTTGCCGGTGGTGTTCATCACCGGCCATGGCGATGTGCCGATGGCGGTGTCGGTGCTCAAGAAGGGCGCGGTCGATTTCATCGAGAAACCCTTCAGCGACCGCGATATGCTCCAGCTCATCGAACATTGCCTGGCCACCGAGCGCGAGAGCCGCAGCCGCCTGCGCCAGGACGCGGTGGTGGCGCGCCGACTCGACCAACTCACCCAGCGCGAGATGGAAGTGCTCGAACTGATCATCGCCGGCCGGCTCAACAAGCAGATCGCCGACGACCTGGGCATCAGCATCAAGACCGTCGAGGTGCATCGCGCACGGGTGATGGAAAAGATGGAAGCCAATTCGCTGGCCGAACTGGTGCAGTCGGTGATGACCTGCGAGGCGGCGCGCGGGCGCTTCGTGACCTGATGGCCTGAGCGCCTTTCGTTCATGCCAGCTCGTCCCCCCAGGACGAGCTGCTCGTCGTTGCAAGTGCTCGCTAAAACCCGAGCTATGGCTGTGCTTCGTGCCCGGATCAGCCCGTCGTTGGAGCGCCACTCGGCCACGCCCGACAAACGCTCAGGCGCCGAGGCCGGGGTAGGCATTGCCGGCGAGTGCGCGACAGGTGTTTTCGCGCGATTGATCCAGATCAACTGTAATTGACTGACCGATCGGTAAATTAATTTCCGGCCGTCAATCCCGACGGTACGCATCGCATTGCGATGCAGGGGCGGTCGGTAGCGTTGCCGGGTTCGGTGCGTTTCCCTACGCCGGATCCGGAGACAGCGCGCATGGCAGCAGCAACCCCCGCGCCGGCCCATAGCCGGCAATTCCTTTCTGGCAACGAAGCTGTCGCCCGGGCCGCCTGGGATGCCGGCGTGCGTGTGGCCGCGGCCTACCCGGGCACGCCGTCGACCGAGATCCTCGAAGTGCTGGCGCGCTATCCCGACCTCTACACCGAATGGTCGGTGAACGAAAAGGTGTCGCTCGAAGTGGCGCTGGGCGCTTCGATGGTCGGCGCCCGCGCGCTGTGCGCAATGAAGCATGTCGGCCTCAACGTGGCTGCCGATGCGCTGATGACGCTCACCGTCACCGGCGTCGAGGGCGGCCTGGTGATCGTGGTGGCCGACGATGTGGGCATGTCCTCCTCGCAGAACGAGCAGGACTCGCGCTACTGGGGGCGCTTCGCCCATGTGCCGGTGCTCGAGCCGGCCGACTCGCAGGAAGCCTACACGCTCACCCGCGCCGCCTTCGCACTGTCCGAACAGTTCCAGACCGCCGTCATCGTGCGCCTGACCACCCGTGTCTGCCATGTGAAGGGGCTGGTGACACCCGGCGAGCGCGAGACGCATGCGCCCACCGGTTTCGACAAGAACCCGGCACGCTGGGTGATGGTGCCCGGCCATGCCAAGCCGCGCCTGCCGCTGATGTTCGAGCGCGAGGCGGCGCTGCGGGCGGCGGCCGAGGTCTCCGAATTCAATGTGCTCGACGCCGGCAGCGACATGCGTGTCGGTTTCGTCACCGCCGGCCCGGCCGGCATGCATGTGCTCGATGCCTTTCCCGACGCGCCGGTGCTGCGCCTGGGCTTCTCGTGTCCGGTGCCGATCGAGCGCATCCGCGCGCTGGCCGCCACGGTGGGGCGGCTGGTGGTGGTCGAGGAGACCGAGCCGCTGCTCGAGACCGAGTTGCGCGCCGCCGGCATCGCTTGCCACGGCAAGGACATCCTGACGCGGCTGGGCGAGCTGTCGCCCGATATCCTCAAACCGGCCGTCAGCCGTCTGCTGGCCGGCGAGGCGCCCGAGCTGCCCGCGTCGCCGCCGGCCCAGACGGTGTTCCCGCGCCCGCCCACGCTGTGCGTAGCCTGCCCGCACCTGGGCGTCTATTACACCCTGTCGCAGCTGCGCAACGTGCTGATCTCCGGTGACATCGGTTGCTACACCCTGGGCGCCGGCCACCCCTGGAACGCGCTCGACACCTGTATCTCGATGGGTGCCTCGATGGGCATGGCGCTGGGCATGGACAAGGGCCGCGGCGCGCAGGACGCCAACAAGAAGATCGTCGCCGTCATCGGCGATTCGACCTTCATGCACATGGGCATGCAGGGCCTGCTCGACATCACCTGGAACCGCGGCAACGTTACCGTCCTGCTGCTCGACAACCGCACGGTCGGCATGACCGGGGGCCAGGACAACCCCGGCTCGGGCCGGGACATCCACGGCAACGAAGCGCCACGGGTGGACTTCGCGCAACTGTGCGAGGCGCTCGGCGTGCGCCGCGAGCGCATCCGCAAGGTCGATCCCTACGAGTTGCCGACGCTGTTCAAAGCACTGCGTGAGGAGACGAAGATCGACGAGCCCTCGGTGATCATCACCGACCGGCCCTGCGTGCTGATCGGCGACTACAAACCCACGCCGGCCTACCGCGTCATCGACGACGCCTGTACCGGCTGTGGCAACTGCCTCGACGTTGGCTGCCCGGCCATCCATGTGACGCGCCGCGGCCAGCAGAGCAAGCCCTCCGGCAAAGTGGTGGATCTGGCCTTCGTGCGCATCGACACCGCCGCCTGCACCGGCTGCGGGCTGTGCGTGCAGCCCTGCGCGCCCGAGGCCATCGTGCATGCGCAGCGGGTGCAACCGCTGTCCTTCATCCGTCAGAACGGGAGTGCGACATGAGCGATGCGATCACCAATATCCTGGTCTGCGGCATCGGCGGCCAGGGCGTGATGACGGCCACCGAGATCCTCGCCGAGGCGGCGCTGGCGCTCGGTTTCGATGTGAAGAAGACCGAGGTGGCCGGCATGAGCCAGCGCGGCGGGGTGGTCACCTCGCACCTGCGCTTCGGCGCGCGGGTGCTGTCGCCTCAGATTGCGCCGGGCGAGGCGGACCTGCTGGTCGGCTTCGAGGCGGCCGAGGCGCTGCGCTGGGTGCACATGTTGCGCCCCGGCGCGACGGTGCTGACCAACGTCGGCCGCATCGTGCCGCCCATCGTCAATAGCGGGCGCTTCGATTACCCGGACGATCCGGTCGGTCAGATCGCCGCACTGGGCCTCAATGTGCACGCTATCGACGCCACCGCCATCGCCCGCGAGTTGGGTGATATCCGCCTGGGCAACACGGTGATGCTGGGGGCCGTGGCCGGGCATTTGCCGTTTCCGGAAGGCGAGCTCGAACAGGCCGTGCTCGCCCGCTTCGCGCAGCGCAAACCGCAACTGCTCGAACCCAACCGCCAAGCCTTTGCACGCGGCCGCGCAGCGGTGGCCGCAGCACGCACCTCGCCCTGAACGCCAGGCACCGAAAAGCGCGCATGCCGCTTCGCACAAGCCCCTGATCCTGCGATAGAATCACGGGTTTTTCCCGAGGGGCAGTTTCGATGTCTGCACGCATTCTCGACGGCAACGCCCTGTCTGCCGATGTTCGCGCCGGACTGGCCGAAAGCGTCAAGGAAATCAAGGCGCGGGGTGTCACGCCCTGCCTCGCGGTGATCCTCGTCGGCGACAATCCGGCCTCGGCCGTTTACGTCCGCAACAAGGTCATCGGCTGCGAAAAGGCCGGCATGCGGTCGCTGCGTTTCGACTTCCCCGCCGATGCCGATCCCAAGGTGGTGCTCGACAAGATCGCCGAGCTCAACGCCGACGACGGCGTGCACGGCATCCTGGTGCAACTGCCCCTGCCGCCGCAGTTCGACGAAAAGGAAGTGCTCGAGGCCATCTCGGTCGACAAGGACGTGGACGGCTTCCATGCCGAGAACGTCGGTCGCCTGTCGCAGGGTCAGCGCGCCTTCTTCCCCTGTACGCCGCATGGCGTGATGAAGCTGCTCGAGGCCGGCAAGGTCGAGGTGAGCGGGGCGGATGCGGTGGTGATCGGCCGCTCCAACATCGTCGGCAAGCCGATGGCGATGCTGCTCACCCAGGCCGGTGCGACCGTCACCGTGTGCCACTCCAAGACGCGCGATCTGGCGTCCCACACCCGCCGGGCCGACATCCTCATCGTTGCCATCGGCCGCCCGATGTTCATCACCGGCGACATGATCAAGCCCGGCGCGGCGGTCATCGACGTGGGCATGAACCGGGTGCCGGCCGGCCTGCCCAACGAAGGCAAGCTGTGCGGCGACGTCGATTTCGACTCCGCCCGCGAAGTGGCCGGTGCGATTACCCCGGTGCCCGGCGGCGTCGGCCCGATGACCATTACCATGTTGCTGGCCAACACGCTCGAATCCGCCGAGCGTCAGGCCGAGCGCCAGGGAGTCTGAGGCATGAGCGAGCAGGTCAAGATCGGCATCATCATGGGCTCCAATTCCGACTGGCCGACCATGCAGGCGGCCGCGCGGGTGCTGGAGGATTTCGGCGTGCCCTACGAGGCGCGCGTGGTCTCGGCGCATCGCACACCCGATCTGATGTTCGAATACGCCGAGACGGCGCGCGGTCGCGGCCTCAAGGCGATCATCGCCGGCGCCGGCGGCGCGGCGCATCTGCCCGGCATGGTGGCGGCCAAGACCACGTTGCCGGTGCTCGGCGTGCCGGTGCAGTCGCGTGCGCTGTCGGGGCAGGATTCGCTGCTGTCGATCGTGCAGATGCCCAAGGGCGTGCCGGTGGCCACCTTCGCCATCGGCGAGGCCGGCGCCGCCAATGCCGCGCTGTTCGCCGTGGCCCTGTTGGCCAACGACGATGCCGCGCTGGCCGACAAGCTCGCCGAGTTCCGCCAGCGGCAGACCGACACCGTGCTGGCGATGGCCTTGTCGCCGCTCGATCAGGGGTGAGGCCGGCCATGCAGACCATTGCGCCGATTCTTCCGCCCGCCACGCTGGGCATGCTCGGTGGCGGCCAGCTCGGCCGCTTTTTCGTCCATGCCGCCCACGAGATGGGCTACCAGGTGTGGGTGCTCGATCCGGACGCCAACAGCCCGGCCGGCCGCGTGGCCGACCGTCATCTGCAGGCCGAGTACGAAGACTTCGCCGCGCTCGACCTGATGGCCGGGCAGTGCGCGGCAGTTACCACCGAATTCGAGAACGTGCCGGCCGGCACTCTCGAGTACCTGGCCAAGTTCATCCCGGTGCGCCCGGGCGCGGCCGCGGTGTCGGTGTGCCAGCACCGCATCGCCGAAAAGACCTTCCTCGCCGACAACGGCCTGCCGCACGGGCCGTTCCGCGCCCTGCACGGCGTCGATGACTTGGCCGATCTGCCGGCTGAGCTGTTTCCGGCGATTCTCAAGGTGGCGCGCTTCGGCTATGACGGCAAGGGCCAGGCCACGGTGCACGATGCTACCGAGGCGCTGCATGCCTTCAACGGTTTCGGCGGCGAGCATTGCGTGCTCGAAAAACGCCTGCCGCTCGACTGCGAAGTGTCGGTGGTGCTGGCACGCGAGGCGAATGGGGCGGTGCAGGTGTTCCCGGTGGCGGAGAACCGTCATCGTCATGGCATTCTCGATGTGTCGATCACCCCGGCGCGGGTCAGCGATGCGCTGGCCGCGCAGGCACGCCAGGTGGCCTGCCACATCGCCGAGCGTCTCGGCTATGTCGGCACGCTGGCGGTCGAGTTCTTCGTCAGCGGCGGGGCGCTGTATGTGAACGAAATGGCGCCGCGCCCGCACAACAGCGGTCATGCCACCATTGATGCCAACATCACCGACCAGTACATGCAGCAGGTGCGCGCCCTGTGCGGCCTGCCGCTGGGCGAGCCGCGCGCCCACAGCGCCGCGGTGATGGTCAATCTGCTCGGTGATCTGTGGTATCGCGCCGGCGACGAGCGCTCGCACGAGCCCGACTGGTCGGTGCTGCACGCAGTGCCCAACCTGCGCCTGCACTTGTATGGCAAGCATCACGCGCGGGCCGGTCGCAAGATGGGGCATTTCACGGTGGTCGATCGCGACGTGGAGGCGGCGCTGAGCGTGGCGCTGGCGGCGCGGGCGGCGATCGGCATCGTAGATGACTGAGCACGCGCGCGACATCGCCGCCGCGGTCGACGCCCTGCGCGCCGGCCAGTTGGTCGGCTTGCCGACCGAGACCGTCTACGGCCTGGCGGCCGATGCCCGCAACCCCGACGCGGTGGCGAAAATCTTCGCCGCCAAGGGCCGGCCGGCGAACCATCCGCTGATCGTCCACCTGGCCTCCGCCGAGCAGCTCGACGACTGGGCGCGCGAGATCCCCGAGGCCGCCCGCATCCTGGCCGCCGCCTTCTGGCCCGGCCCGCTCACCCTGATTCTCAAACGCCAGCGCGGCGTGCCCGACGCCGTCACCGGCGGGCAGGACACCGTCGGCCTGCGCGTGCCGGCGCATCCGGTGGCCCACGCTGTGCTCAGCGCCTTCGGCGGCGGCCTGGCCGCGCCCTCGGCCAACCGTTTCGGCCGCATCAGCCCGACCACGGCCGCGCATGTGCGCGAAGAGCTCGGCAGCTCGGTGGCGATGGTGCTCGACGGCGGCGAGTGCGAAGTCGGCATCGAATCGACCATCGTCGACCTGTCGCGCGGCGTGCCGGTGGTGTTGCGCCCAGGACGGGTGTCGGTCGACGAGATGAGCCGCGCCCTCGGCGCGCCGGTGTTCGCCGCCGATGCACTCGACAGCAGCGCGCCACGTGCCTCCGGCACCTTGGCCTCGCACTATGCGCCGACCACCCCGGTGCGCCTGCTCGATGTGCCGGCGCTGCTCGCCGAAACGGTGGCTGCCGCACAGGCCGGACGACGCATCGGTGTGCTGTCGCGCACCCTGATCGACGATGCGCCGGCCCACGGCTCGGTGTGGCTCCAGCTGCCCAACGATCCGGTCGGCTATGCGCACGGCTTGTATCGCGACCTGCGACGGCTCGACCAGTGCGGCGCCGAGGTGTTGCTGGTCGAAGCGCCGCCGCGGAGCATCGAATGGCAAGCCGTCAACGACCGCCTGCGGCGCGCTGCCGCCGACGCGACGGCGGCGGGCGAGGGACTTCCCAAGGCGTAATCGCGCGACTATAATTCCGCGTTACGTGGGGGGGTAGCTCAGCTGGGAGAGCGTCGCGTTCGCAATGCGAAGGTCGGGAGTTCGATCCTCCTCCTCTCCACCACCAACACCAAGGCCTGCCGGATTCCGGCAGGCCTTTTTCGTCGACCTGGCCTCAGCCGCCGACGAGGCGCAGCCCCTGGTAGGCGATCCAGGCGGTCCCCCAGGCCAGCGCCAGCGGCCACACCACGGCCAAGGCGGTGAAACGCAGGCTGCGCGACTCGCTGTGCAGGGTGGCCAGGGTCGACAGGCAGGGGGTGTAGAGCAGGGTGAACAGCATGAAGCTGTAGGCCTGCGCGAGGCTCAGGTGCTGGGCCAGGGTGTCGCCCAGGGCGCTGCCTTCCTGGCCGAAGATGACGGCCATGGCGCCGATCATCACCTCCTTGGCGACGAAGCCGAAGAGCAGGGCGAGGGTCAGCTGGACGTCGATGCCGATGGGGCTGAGCAGCGGTTCGAGCCAGCTGCCGATCTGGCCGGCCCAGGAGGCGGTGCCCGCGGCGTCGACGCCGACCGGCAGATGGGTGAGCAGCCACACCAGCGCCACGCCAGCGATGATGAAGCGGCTGGCCCGATGGACGAAATGGCGCACCTCGTGCCAGCCGCGCAGCAGCACATGGCGCGCCGTGGGCAGGCGGTAGGGCGGCAGCTCCAGCGCGAAGGGCTCGCGGCTGGCGAAGCGCTTGCGGAACAGCCAGGCGGTGAGCACGGCGGCGGCGATGCTGAACAGATAGAGGCTGAGCAGCGCCCACGGTGCCCACTTGGCCGGGAACACCGCGGCGCCGATGAACAGGAAGACCTGCAGCCGTGCCGAGCACAGCGACAGCGGAATGATCAGCATCGACAGCAGGCGCAGCGGCCGTGCGCGCATGATCCGCGTGCCCATCAGCGCCGGCACATTGCAGCCGAAGCCCATCACCAGCATGACGAAGCTGCGCCCGTCGAGCCCGAGGCGCGACATCAGCGCGTCCATCAGGAAGGCGGCGCGCGACAGGTAGCCGGAATCCTCGACCAGCGCCATCAGGAAGAAGAACAGCACGATCAGCGGCACGAAGGTGGCCACGGTGCTGACGCCGTTATAGACCCCTTCGATCAGGAAGCCGCGGGCCCAGTCGGGTAGCGGCGCGAGCAGCGGGGTGAGCACGGCGCTGTGCAAGAAGTCGAAGACGCTGCCGATGCCTTCCTGCAGTGGCGCGCCGAGCAGGAACACGGCGTTGAAGACCAGCGCCATGGCCGCGATGAAGACCAGCGGGCCGAGCAGCGGGTGCAGGGCGACGCGGTCGATGCGGTCGCTGTGTTGCACCGAGAGGGTCGGCGGGGCGTGGATCGCGTGGTGGGCGAGCTGGTCGAGCGGGTGTTCCAGATCGGCGTCGGCCAGCGTGTCGAAGCGGGCCATGCCGGCGTCGGCATCGCCCAGCTGGTGGCCGATGCGCGCCAGCGCGGCGGGTACGCCGTCGCCGAACTTGGCGCTGATGCGGTGGGCGGCGATGCCGGTGTGTGCGGTGAAGGCGGCGGTGTCGATGCCGATGCCCAGGCGGCGGGCCTCGTCGGCCATGTTGAACAGCACCACCATCGGCAGGCCCAGCGTGCGCGCCTGCAGGAAGAGGCGCAGCTGGCGCTCGGCTTGGGCGGCGTTGACCACCAGCACCAGCAGGTCCACCGGCTGGCTGCCGAGAAAGTCGCGCACCACGTGCTCGTCGTCGGTGTAGCCGTTCAGGTCGTAGATGCCTGGCAGATCCACCATCTCGACCATGTGGGCGCCGATCAGCAGGCGCGCGCGCATCAGGTCGACGGTGATGCCCGGCCAGTTGCCGATGCGCGCCGAGGCACCGGTGACGCGGTTGAACAGCGAGGACTTGCCGCAATTGGGCATGCCCAAGAGCGCGATGCGCTTCACACGCCGACCGTTGCAGGGTGGGTGTCGATCAGGGCGGCCTCGGTGCGGCGCAGCATGATGTCGGTGGTGCCGATGCGCAGTTGCAGTGGCCCGTTCAGCGCGCCGCGCCGGACAATCCGCACGGTGCGGCCGATGCGTACGCCGAGGGCGTGCAGGCGTTGGGCGAAATCGTGGTCGGCACGCAGTCCGACGACTTGGGCATCCCGGCCGGTTTCCAGTTCAGAGAGCGCGCACATGATCGAAACGAGAATTGTTGTCACTACGATTCGATTCTATCGCCGTCAGACGGGCCGACATTTGATCTAGATCGCCTTTTTCGCATCCGGCGATTCCTCCGGAAGCCGGTGGTGGTGCGCGTTTTCGGCGAGGGCGGTGCCGATGGCCGGGGGCGGGCTTGCGCCGGGGCAGGAAGGAGTACAATAGCGCGCTTTAAATGACGCAAAAGACGGGTTCGATGAAGACCACATTCCTCGATTTTGAACAGCCCATCGCCGAACTTGAAGCCAAGATCGAAGAGCTTCGGTTCGTGCAGGACGATTCTGCCGTCGATATCTCCGAAGAGATCTCGCGCCTCGAGACCAAGAGCCAGGCCCAGACCAAGGATCTGTACGCCAAACTGACGCCCTGGCAGATCGCCCAGGTGGCGCGCCATCCGCAGCGCCCCTACACGCTCGATTACGTCGAGCACATCTTCACCGATTTCCAGGAGCTGCACGGCGATCGCAGCTTTGCCGACGACCACGCCATCGTCGGCGGTCTGGCGCGTTTCAACGGGCAGTCGTGCATGGTGATCGGTCACCAGAAAGGGCGCGACACCAAGGAAAAGATCCATCGCAACTTCGGCATGCCCCGTCCCGAGGGCTACCGCAAAGCGCTGCGCCTGATGAAGCTGGCCGAAAAATTCTCGCTGCCGGTGTTCACCTTCGTCGATACGCCGGGCGCCTATCCCGGCATCGGCGCCGAGGAGCGCGGCCAGTCGGAGGCGATCGGCCACAACCTGTTCGTGATGGCCTCGCTCAAGGTGCCCATCATCTCGACGGTGATCGGCGAGGGCGGCTCCGGTGGCGCGCTGGCCATCGCGGTGGCCGATCAGCTCTTGATGCTGCAGTACGGCACCTACTCGGTGATTTCCCCCGAAGGTTGCGCCTCCATCCTCTGGAAGAGCGCCGACCAGGCCTCGGTGGCGGCCGAAACCATGGGCATCACCGCGGCACGCCTGAAGGCGCTCGGCCTGATCGACAAGATCGTCAACGAGCCGATCGGTGGCGCACATCGCAACCACCGTGCGATGGCACAGTCGCTCAAGCGGGCACTGGCCGATTCGCTGCGCCAGCTCGCCGATCTGAGTCCGAGCCAGTTGGTCGAACAGCGTCAAGCCCGCCTGATGAGCTACGGGAAGTTCAAGGACGGTGCGAACTAAGCGTCAGGCGGCGATCCCGCGCGGGGTCGCCGGCGTCATCGCCGAGGCCGGCGTCCGTCCCGGCCAGACGCTCCAGCTGGCCTTGAGCGGCGGCGTCGACTCCATGCTCTTGCTGAAGGTGCTCGCCGGTTTGCGCGAGCGCTTCGGCTTTGTGCTGCGTGCCCATCATGTGCACCACGGCCTGAGCCCGAATGCCGACCACTGGGCAGCATTCTGCGAGGCCTGCTGCACGGCGCTCAAGGTGCCGCTGACCGTCTCGCGGGTGCACGTGCAGCCCGAGGCCGGCGAAGGCTGGGAGGCAGCGGCGCGGCGCCTGCGTCATGCGGCGCTGGCGTCTGAGGTGGCCGACTGGCAGGTGAGTGCCCATCATCTCGACGACCAGGCCGAAACCGTGTTGTTCCGCCTGTTGCGCGGCGCCGGCGTGCATGGCGCGGCGGCGATGCGTGCGATCGAGCCGGCGGTGGCAGGCGGCGGTCGCCTGCGCCCCTTGCTGGCCTTCTCGCGCGCCCAGATCGAAGCGGCGGCAAATGCCGAGGCGCTGAGCTGGGTCGAGGACGAGAGCAATGCCGACCCGCGCTTCTCACGCAATTACCTGCGCCATTCGGTGATGCCGGCGATCACCGCCCGGTGGCCGTCGGCGGCCACCACGCTGGCCCGTGCCGCCGGCAATTTCGACGAAGCCGCCGGCCTGCTCGACGAGTTGGCGGTGCAGGATGCCGAGGCCTGCGGTTGGCCGTGGTCGCGCAGTGCGATCCGTGCCCTGAGCGGCCCGCGGCTGGCCAATCTGCTGCGCTGGCGCCTGCGCGCGCTGGCACTGCCGGTGCCCGACCAGGCGCGGCTGCACGAGGCCATGCGCCAATTGCAGTCATGTAGCCACGAGCGGCCGCTGATGCTGCCGCTGGGCGGGGCGGTGCTGCATGCCTACCGCGAGGTGGTGTGGCTGTCGCCGACCTATCCGCCCCTGCCCGAAGACGGCGTGCCCTGGCAGGGGGGAGCGGTGGCCTGGGGCGAAGGGGTGGTCGAGGCGGTACCGACGGTCGGCGCCGGGGTGTCGCAGGCGCGGCTGGCCGAGGCGGCGCGCTGCGAGATCATGGCGCGCTGGCCGGGTTGCCGGGTGGCGCTGGTGGGGCGGCCGCGCAAGGATGTGCGCAGCCTCAGCCAAGGCGCGTCGCTGGCGCCGGTGGATCGCGACCGGGTGCCCATTTTGCGGGTCGATGGCCAGGTGGCCTGGATCGCCGGTCTGGGCGTGGCCGCGGTCTTTGCCTGCCGCGGCGACGAGCCGGGCTGGCAGTTTGCATGGCGTCGGCCGGCGGCCTATTCGGCGGACGGCGTGGCGGTGTTGTAGAGCCCGGCGAGGGTCAGCTGCTGCGCCAGCTCGACGGCCGAGCGCACGCCCATCTTCTCGAACACCCGGGCGCGGTGCACCTCGACGGTGCGCATCGAGATGTTCAGTTCGTCGGCGATCACCTTGTTGAACTTGCCGGCCAGGATCAGGCCCATCACTTCGCGCTCGCGGCTGGTGAGCTGTTCGAGTCGGGCGGCGACGTCCACGCGCGCGGTGCGCCGTGCCTGGTTGCGGGCGTCTTCTTCGAGCGCCGACTGCACGATGTCCACCAGGGCGTTGTCGTCGAAGGGTTTTTCGATGAAGTCGAAGGCGCCACGCTTGAGCGCGCTGACCGCCATCGGTACGTCGCCATGGCCGGTGATGAAGATGATCGGCACCGTGCTGCCGCGCTGGCGCAGGGCGGTGGAGCAATCCAGCCCGCTCATGCCGCCCATGCGGATGTCCATCACGATGCAGCCGCGCCAGTGCGGTTGCCAGGCGTCGAGAAAGGCCTCGGCCGATTCCCAGGTGGCGCAGGGTACGTTGCGGGTGCGAAACAGCCAGGACAGGGCGTCGCGGATGGCTTCGTCGTCGTCGACGATGTGGGTCAGCGGTGTGGTGTCTGTCGTCATGAGGCGAGCGGCAGCGAGAAGGTGAAGATCGTACCACCGTCGGGATTCGGCTCGAAACCCAGGCGGCCGCCGTGCAGCTCGGCGATCGAGCGGCAGATGTTGAGGCCCATGCCCATGCCTTCGTCCTTGGTGGTGAAGAAGGGGTCGAAGATGCGGCGTGCGGCGTCTTCATCGATACCGCGACCCCGGTCGCTGACGCGGAAAATCAGCGTGTCGCCGTCGGCGAAGGTCTCGACACGGATGATGCGCTGCGCGCTGGCGACATCGCGCATGGCGTCCATGCCGTTGCGGATGAGGTTGACCGCGACCTGTTCGAGCATCACCGGGTCGGCATTGACCGGCAGCGGCTGCTCGGCCAGCTGCGTCTGCAATTCGACCCCGCGCTTGCGCACGTCCGGCTCGATCAGGCCGATGGCTTCGGAGATGACGGCGTTGAGGTCGACGGTTTCGCGCTTGGGCTCGCTGCGGCGGACGAAATCGTGCACCCGGCGGATGATGTCGCCCGCGCGCCGGGCCTGGCGGGTGATCTTGCCGATGATGTCGCGCAGCTCGCCGGTGTCGACCTGCCCCTCGTCGAGCCGGTTGAGGCAGCCGGAGCCGTAGCTGGAGATCGCAGCCAGCGGCTGGTTGAGCTCGTGGGCGAGGGTGGAGGCCATCTCGCCCATGGTGATCAGGCGTGAAGTGGCATGCAGGCGCTCTTCCTGCTGGCGGGCCAGGGCCTCGGCGGCGGTCTGCGCCGTGATGTCGAGGAAGGAGCCCATCCAGCCGGTCTGCTCGCCGCTGGCGTCGATCAGTGGGGCTTCGAAGATCAGCGCATCGATGAAATGGCCGTCCTTGTGGCGGAAGCGCACCTCCACGCCCTCGCGCGGCACGTTGCCGGCCAGGATGTTGTCGTGGATGGCCTGGGTGCGCTCGAGCTGGTCCGGATCCCAGTAGGGCATGGGCGGCGTGGCACCGAGCAGCTCCTGCTCCGAATAGCCGACCATGCGACAGAAGGCCGGGTTCACATAGGTGATGCGGCCCTCGGTGTCACGGGCGCGCAGCCCGGTCAAGAGCGAACCTTCCATCGCCCGGCGAAAGGCCATTTCGCCGCGCAGGGCCTGTTCGGCGGCCTGGCGGCCAAGGGTGTGCTGGCGCAACTGCCACAGGCTCCAGATGATGACCCCGCCGAGAAAGACCATGGCGCTGATCAGCAGCACCGGCACCCAGCGGGTCGGCGCCTTGTAGGCGGTGACTTTCAGTGTCAGCCCGTAGCCGGGCGGGTCGAAGGGGATGGTGTACTGCTGGTGGCTGGCTTCGGCGGCGACCTTGGATTTGGCCGCGATCTCCTTGCCGTCGGGGTCGTGCACGCTGACCCGGTAGCGTTCCGAAAACCACCAGGGCAGCTCGCGCACCACCAGTTGCTGCAGCGAATACACACCGACCACGGTGCCGACATGGCGGCTGCCGACGAAGATCGGCACGTGCACGTTGAAGCGCCAGTTGTCGCCGATCACCGGATAGGCGGGGCCGTAGATGGGGCGGCCGACGGCGCGCGCCAGGCGATTGGTTTCATTGGAAGGGATGGCGCCGCGCGCCTCACCGACCAGCACGTCGTCGGCGGTGTAGGGGCGGGCCGCAACGACCTTGTCGGCGCCGTCCAGCCAGAGGATCTGCACCAGGCCGCTATCGGGTTTGAGCAGTTGTTCGAGGCTCGCTTCGGTGCGCGGCGACAAGGTGGCTTCGGTCAGCAATTCGCTACCGATCTGGGACAGTTGCTCCTCGTTGCGGTCGAGCCGGAAGCGCAGGTCTTGCTCCATCCAGAGTACGTCGTTGATCAGGACCTCGTGCTGCTTCTCGTCGTCGAAGTGGCGGGTCATCCACACCAGCGCGATGATGGCGATCAGCATCAGCACCAGGGTCAACGACGGCAGGCGCCAGTACCAGGCGGGCGTGGGGGGGAGCGGGCGGTTTTTTCGCGCGGGCATGAGAGAGGTTGCGGTCATCCACAATAGCGGCGCGTGCTGCGCTCGGTCGACACTGTACCAAGGGTGATCGCCGGGGGCATGGCCGATCGCGATGCCGCGGCAAGACGGCATTCTGAAGAATCCAGAAGGAGTTGACGATGACATTGCGAGCGCTGTTGGTCGCCGCACTGAGCCTGACTTTGGCCTGGACGGTTCAGGCGGCGGAGCCGATCGTCGTCAAGTTCAGCCATGTGGTGGCGCCCAACACCCCGAAGGGGATGGGCGCGGAGAAATTCAAGGCACTGGCCGAGCGCTACAGTGGCGGCGCGGTGGTGGTCGAGGTCTATCCGAACAGTACGCTGTACAAGGACAAGGAGGAGATGGAGGCGCTGCAGCTGGGCGCGGTGGAGATCATCGCGCCGTCGTTGGCCAAGTTCGGCCCGCTGGGGCTGCGCGTCTTCGAGGCCTTCGATCTGCCTTACATCTTCGATAGCTACGCTGAGTTGCACAAGGTCACCGGTGGACCGCTCGGGGCGCGCCTGCTCGCCTCGCTGGAGCCGCGCGGCATTGCCGGCCTGGCTTTCTGGGACAACGGTTTCAAGTCCTTCTCGGCCAACACGCCGATCCGCGCGCCCGGCGATCTGCGCGGCAAGAAAATGCGCATCCAGTCTTCCAAGGTGCTCGATGCGCAGATGCGGGCGCTGGGCGCGCTGCCGCAGGTGACCGCCTTCGACGAGGTTTATGCCGCGCTCAAGGCCAGGGTGGTCGACGGCACCGAAAATCCGCACTCCAACTTCTACACCCAGCGCATGCACGAGGTGCAGTCGCACATGACGCTGACCGATCACGGCTACCTCGGCTATGCGGTGATCACCAACAAGAAGTTCTGGGATGGCCTGCCCGGCACCGTGCGCGAGGCCCTGGCGCGGGCCATGCGCGAGGCCACCGAATACACCAACCAGATTGCCAAAGCCGAGAACGACAAGGCGCTGGCCGCGATCCGGACTGCCGGCACGACCGAGGTGCATGTGCCGACGGCCGAGGAACGGCTCGCCTTCAAGAAGGCGCTGCTGCCGGTGCACGCGGCGATGGCGCCGCGCATCGGCAAGGATCTGATCGACGCCATCTACGAAGAGACCGGATTCGATCCCGACAGACTCTGAACCTGCCCGGCGATGGGCGCCCGAGCATCTCCCTGTGGTCTGCCGCACGCCGGCGGATCTTGATGCAACCCGTGTCCTTTGTTCCCGGCCCGTGTGGCCGGGTTTTTTTTACTTACCGTCGGGAGATGGGAGCGGCGACAAATTCTTGTTAAAATGCTCCGTTATTCTTTTTACCTCCAACCCGGAATCTTCGGAGCAAAGTCTCATGGCAATCGAACGCACCCTGTCCATCATCAAACCCGACGCCGTCGCCAAGAACGTGATCGGCAAGATCTATCAGCGCTTTGAAGACGCTGGCCTGAAGGTGATCGCCGCCAAGATGGTGCATCTGTCCGCCGAAGAGGCCGGCCAGTTCTACGCCGTGCACAAGGCACGCCCCTTCTTCAAGGATCTGGTCACGTTCATGACCTCCGGCCCGGTGATGATCCAGGCGCTGGAAGGCGAGAACGCGATCGCCAAGAACCGTGAGCTGATGGGCGCCACCAACCCGAAAGAAGCCGCGCCGGGCACCATCCGCGCCGATTTCGCGGAATCCATCGACGCCAATGCGGTCCACGGCTCTGACGCCGCTGAAACCGCGGCCGTGGAAATTGCCTTCTTCTTCCCCGGCATGAACGTCTACAGCCGCTGATTCCGGCCGAGGCTGAATCCGCATCGGCCCGGCTCCCGGGCCGATTGCATTTTCGCCAAAGGCGCGCACCCCATGACGAAACAGGTCAACTTGCTGGATTTCGATGTCGACGGACTGGTCGACTGGTTCGCCGAACAGGGCGAGAAGCCCTTTCGTGCGCGGCAGGTCCTGCGCTGGCTGCACCGTTTCGGCGTGAGCGATTTCGAGCAGATGACCGATGTCGCCAAGAGCCTGCGTGCCCGTCTGGGCGAGGTGGCCTGTGTGCGTACGCCCGAGGTGGCGCGCGACTCGGTGTCCGCCGACGGCACGCGCAAGTGGCTGCTCGACGTGGGGCAGGGCAATGCGGTCGAGACGGTATTCATCCCCGAGACCAACCGCGGCACGTTGTGCGTGTCCTCCCAGGCCGGTTGCGCGCTCGACTGCGCCTTCTGCTCCACCGGCAAGCAAGGCTTCAACCGCAACCTCTCGGCGGCCGAGATCATCGGCCAACTGTGGCTGGCCAACCGCCTGCTCGGCGCCACCGCCGACGGCGAACGGGTGATCAGCAACGTGGTCATGATGGGCATGGGCGAGCCGCTGGCCAATCTCGACAACGTGCTGGTGGCGCTGCGCCTGATGCTCGACGACCATGCCTACGGGCTGTCGCGGCGGCGCGTGACGGTATCCACCTCCGGCATCGTGCCGGCCATGGATCGGCTTCGCGACGCCTGTCCGGTGGCGCTCGCCGTATCGCTGCATGCGCCCAACGACGCGCTGCGCGACCAGCTGGTGCCGATCAACCAGAAATACCCGCTCAAGGAACTGCTGGCCGCCTGCAACCGCTATCTGGTTGCCGCGCCGCGTGATTTCGTGACCTTCGAGTACGTGATGCTCGACGGGGTCAACGACCTCGACACCCATGCGCACGAGCTGGTGGCGATCGCGCGCGAAGTGCCGTGCAAGTACAACCTGATTCCGTTCAACCCCTTCCCGAATTCCCCCTTCCGGCGCTCCCCCTCGGAGCGCATCCGGCGCTTTGCCGGTATCCTGCAGGACGCCGGCATCGTCGCCACGACCCGCAAGACCCGGGGAGATGATGTCGACGCCGCGTGCGGCCAGCTGGCCGGTCAGGTCAAGGACAAGACCCGCCGCACCCAGACGCTTCATTTCACAGGGACGCCCCGTTCATGAAGACAGTTTCGCTTCTCGCCATCCTGGGCATCGTCGGCACATTGATGTCGGGGTGCACCACCAATCCGGCCGGCCCCGGCAGCTCCGGGTCGCTGGATCTGCGGCCGGCTTCCGAGCGGCCGGTGACCAGCGAGAACCAGGCTCGGGCGAAGATCCATACCGATCTGGGCATGGCCTATGTGTCGGCGCAGCGCACCGGCGTGGCGCTGGACGAGGCGCGCATCGCCATGGCCTACGACGACAGCTACGCGCCGGCCCATCATCTGCATGCGCTGGTGCTGATGGCGCTGAACGACGCCGCATCGGCTCGCGCCGCCTTCGCCCGCGCCGATGCGCTGGCACCGGGCGACCCGGAGATCAACAACAGCTACGGCTGGTTCCTGTGCGTCCAGGGCGAGTTCGACGCTGGCCTCCGGATGCTCGAACAGTCGGCCCGCAATCCGTACTACACCACCCCGACCCGTCCCATGACCAATGCCGGCCTGTGCCGCATGGCGCAGGGACAGCTCGAGGCGGCCGAAGGCTATTTCCGGCGCGCGATGGAGCTCGACGGCAACAATATCCAGGCGATCCTGAATCTGGCCGCGATCGCCTACCGGCGCAACAACCCCGAAGCCGCCCATGCGTACCTGAATACCGTGCATCAAAAGAGTCAGCCCACCGCGGAATCGCTGTGGCTCGGCGTGCGGGTCGAGCGCGCGCGCAATGACAAAGAGACGGAGGCGAGTTACAGCAGCCAGCTCAAGAGCCGTTTCCCCACCTCGCCGCAATACCAGAAACTGATCGAAGGGAACTACGAGTGAGCGAGAACGCAGACCAGCTCCAGAATTCGGCCGAGGCGGACGCTGCGGTCGTCGGCGTCGGCGAGATGCTGCGCACCACCCGCGAAGGCCTGGGCCTGACGCTGGTCGATGTGGCACAGGCGCTCAAGCTCACCCAGCGCCAGGTCGAGGCCCTCGAATCCGAACGCTTCGACACCTTGCCGGGGGCCGCCTTTGCGCGCGGTTTTTTGCGGAACTACGCACGCTTGCTGGGTCTCGACCCCGAGCCGTTGATCCAGGCGCTGTCGCAGACCAGCGGCGTGGGCGCGCCGGCCGAGCTGGCACCGATTTCCAATGCCCAGGGCACGCTGCCCAACGGCGACGGCAGTTTGCGGCCGTCGTCGCTGCCGATCGCGCTGATCGCCCTGGTGATATTGCTCGGCGTGGTGGCCGGCTGGTATTTCGACTGGTTCCAGGGCAGTGAAACGCCCGCCGGCGAGACGGCCACGGTGGACATGCCGGTGGCCCCGGCGGCCTTGACGCCGGTGATCCCGCCGGCAGACAACGCCCCCCTGGTCATCCCCGACGATGCGCCGTCCGGCAGCGCGACCGAGAGCACGGACACGCCCGCCGTGCGCGGCGACACCATGCCCGCGCCGTTGGGCACGGTCACCAACCCGCCCGCCATGGCGGTGGTGCCGCCGGCGAACACCAACGTGCCACCGGCGCCGGCCATCACGGCGCCCGCAGCTGAAGCGCCCAAACCCGCGGCAAGCACGCCGGCGGCCCCGGCCCAGGATCACCGTCTGGTGTTTCGCTTCGAGAAGGAGTCGTGGGTCGAAGTGCGCGATGCGTCCGGAGAGATCATCTTCTCTCGTACCAACCGCCCCGGTTCGGTCCAAGAGGTTTCCGGCAAGCCGCCCTATCAACTGGTGGTTGGAAATGCCAAAAGTGTTGCCGTCGAATACGGCGGCAAGCCGGTTGACCTTGCGCCGCATACCAAGGTCAGCGTGGCCCGGTTGACGCTGGAATGAGGGCCTCGATGAGCGATTCGATCTGCGGCCAGGCCGCGCCGCGCCGGCGCAGTCGGCAAGTGCGCATCGGCAAGGTGCTGGTGGGTTCCGACGCGCCGGTGGTGGTGCAGTCGATGACCAATACCGACACCGCCGACGCCATCGCTACCGCCATCCAGGTGGCCCAACTGGCGCGGGCCGGTTCGGAGGTGGTGCGGATCACCGTCAACAACGAAGAGGCTGCGCGCGCCGTGCCGGCCATCCGCGAGCAACTGGCGCGCATGAATGTCGATGTGCCGCTGGTGGGCGATTTCCACTACAACGGCCACAAGCTGCTGACCGATGTGCCCGAATGCGCCGAGGCGCTGGCCAAGTTCCGCATCAATCCAGGCAATGTCGGCGCCGGCACCAAGCGCGACCCGCAGTTCGCCTCGATCATCGAGATCGCCTGCAAGTACGACAAACCGGTGCGTATCGGGGTCAATTGGGGCAGCCTCGACCCGTCCGTGCTGGCGCGCATCATGGACGAGAACGCCGGCCGTGCCGAGCCGCTCGACGCCACCGCGGTGATGCGCGAGGCGCTGGTCACCTCAGCGCTCGAATCGGCCGCCAAGGCCGAGTCCTACGGCCTGCCGGGTGACCGCATCATCCTGTCGGCCAAGGTGTCGAGCGTGCAGGACCTGATCGCGGTGTACCGCGACCTGGCGCGCCGCTGCGACTACCCGCTGCACCTGGGGCTGACCGAGGCCGGCATGGGCTCGAAAGGCATCGTCGCCTCCACTGCCGCCATGGGCGTGCTGTTGCAGGAAGGCATCGGCGACACCATTCGTGTCTCGCTCACCCCCGAACCGAACGGCAGCCGCACCCAGGAAGTCGTGGTGGCGCAGGAAATCCTGCAGACCATGGGCCTGCGCGCCTTCACACCGATGGTGACCGCCTGCCCGGGCTGCGGCCGCACCACCAGCACCTTTTTCCAGGAACTGGCCTCGCGTATCCAGAACCATGTGCGCGAGCAGATGCCGATCTGGCGCGAGCAATACGATGGCGTCGAGAACATGACGCTGGCGGTGATGGGCTGCGTGGTCAACGGGCCCGGCGAGAGCAAGCATGCCAACATCGGCATCTCGCTGCCGGGCACTGGCGAGACGCCGGCCGCGCCGGTGTTTGTGGACGGCCAGAAAACCGTTACGCTGCGGGGCGGCAACATCGCCGCCGAATTCCAGGCCATCGTCGACGACTACGTGGCGACACGCTACCAAAGAAAAGCGGGCTGACCCGCGCAGAACAGAAGAAAGACAGCAGACATGAGTCAAAGCCTGCGTGCCGTACGTGGCATGAACGATATTTTCCTCGACGAAGCGGAGACCTGGGAGCAGTTCGAATCGCTGATCCGTGATTGGCTCAAGAGCTATGGCTACCGGCCGATCCGCACTCCCATCGTCGAGCCGACGCCGCTGTTCCGGCGCGCCATCGGTGAGGTCACCGACATCGTCGAGAAGGAAATGTATTCCTTCGAAGACGCGCTCAACGGCGAACACCTCACCCTGCGGCCCGAAAGCACGGCCTCCTGCGTGCGCGCCGTGCTGCAGCACAGCCTGCTGCACAGCGGCCCCAAGCGCCTGTACTACTACGGGCCGATGTTCCGCCACGAGCGTCCGCAGAAGGGGCGCTATCGCCAGTTTCACCAGATCGGTGCCGAGGCGTTGGGCTTTGCCGGCCCGGACATCGATGCCGAGCTGATCCTGATGTGCGCCCGCCTGTGGGACGACCTCGGTCTGACCGACATCCGCCTCGAGCTCAACTCGCTCGGCTCGGCCGACGAGCGCGCGGCCCATCGGGCGGCACTGATCGCCTATTTCGAAGCGAATGTCGATCAGCTGGACGAAGAAGCCAAGCGGCGCCTGTACACCAACCCGCTGCGCATCCTCGACACCAAGAATCCCGACATGCAAGCCCTGGTCGAGGCCGCGCCGCGGCTGATGGACCACTTGGGTGAGGAATCGCAGGCCCACTTCGACGGCGTGCAGGCCATCCTCAAGGACGCCGGCGTGCCGTATCGCATCAACCCGCGCCTGGTGCGCGGGCTGGACTACTACAACCGCACCGTGTTCGAGTGGGTGACCGACCAGCTCGGCGCGCAGGGCACGGTGTGCGCCGGTGGCCGGTACGACGGCCTGATCGAGCAGCTCGGCGGAAAACCCGCGCCGGCGGCCGGCTTCGCCATGGGGGTCGAGCGATTGCTGGCCCTGTGGCAAAGTTGTGGCGGCGAGCCGGAGCGCGAAGTGCCCGATCTCTACGTGGTGCATCAGGGCGACGTGGCACTGCGTTTTGCGTTCCGCATCGCCGAAGACATGCGGGCGCACGGTTTTTCCGTGCTCTTCCATTGCGGTGGCGGCAGCTTCAAGGCGCAGATGAAAAAGGCGGACGGCAGCGGTGCGCCCTGCGCCCTGATCATCGGCGACGACGAAGCCGCGGCGGCCGAAGTCACCCTCAAACCCTTGCGCGACGGCGGCGAGCAACGCCGTGTCGCCGCCGACCAACTGGCCGAAGTGCTGGCCGATCTCCTTTTTGCCGTGGAAGACGACGATGGCAGTCTATGACCTTGAAGAGCAGGAACAACTCGCCGAACTGAAGGCCTGGTGGGCACAGTACGGCGGGATCGTGACCGCCGTGGCGGTGATCGCAGCGGTGGCATCGGTCGGCTGGCAGGGCTGGCAGTGGTATCAGCGCAAGCAGTCGGCCGAGGCTGCGGCGCTCTACAGCGTGGTGCAAAAGGCTGTGGTGGAGAACGATGCCGCCGCCGCGCGCCAGGCCACCGGGCAGATTCTCGAAAACTTCAGCGGTACCGTCTATGCGCCGCTATCGGCGCTGATGTCTGCCAAGGTGCAGCAGGCGGCAGGTGACGCCAGCAATGCGGCCCTGCCGCTCGAATGGGTCACCCAGAATGCCGCGGAGCCGGTGATGCGCGACATCGCCCGGCTCAGGCTGGCCGCCGTGCGCCTGGACGCGGGCGATGCGTCTGCCGCGCTGGCGCTGCTGGCCGAGCCGCCGTCCGAGACGCTGAACGTGCGCTACTACGATCTGCGCGGCGATGCGCTGGTCGTCGACGGCAAGATCGACGAGGCGCGTGCCGCCTATCAAAAAGCGCTCGACGCGGCCAATGCGGTGGTGGTGCCGGGCGATCGCAGTGCCGAGATCATTCGCATCAAGCTCGATGCGCTCATGGGAGGTGCCCGCTGATGCGTTCGCTCCGTCTGATGGCGGCGCTGGCCGCCACCTCGCTGCTGGTCGGGTGCAGCTCGCTCGACATGCTCAACCCGTTTTCCACGCCCGCGCCGAAAATGGCGCCGTTGCCGGCATTCAATCCGACGGCCACCTTGACGCCGGCCTGGTCGGCAAAGGTCGGCGAGGCTGATATCTATCGTTTCGAACCCGCCGTGGTCGACGGCGAGGTGATCGCCGCCGGTGCCAATGGCGAGGTGGCCCGTCTGGCGAGCGGGCAGACCCGCTGGCGTGTGCGCATCGACGGCGGCCTGACCGCCGGCGTCGGCGCCGATGCGGCGCTGGCCGTGGTGGCCGACGGCCGTGGCGAGGTCATTGGCCTGGATGCCACCAGCGGCAGCGAGCGCTGGCGCAGCCAGGTCAATGCCGAAGTGCTGGCCGCACCGGGCGTGGCCAAGGATTTCGTGGTCGTGCGCAGCAGCGACAACCGGGTCTTCGGCCTCGACCGCAAGGATGGCAAGGTGCTGTGGACCTACAAGCGCACCACGCCGGCGCTGACCCTGCGCAATCCGTCCGGCATGCTGATCGAGAACAACGTGGCGGTGCTGGGCTTCCCCGGCGGCAAACTGGCCGCCTTCGACCTGAACAACGGCGGCCTGATCTGGGAGCTGTCGGTCGCGCTGCCGGCCGGTGCCACCGAACTGGAGCGCATCGCCGACGTGGTGGGCGATCCGGTGCTGCATCGCCAGACGCTGTGCGCGGCGGCCTTCCAGGGTCGGGTAAGCTGCTTCGACATCACCAATGGCAAGACGCTGTGGAGCCGCCCGCTGTCGGCACGCGGCGGCATCAGCCGCGATGTGCGTCAGATCTATGTGACCGAGGACGCCGATGCCGTGTCCGCGCTGGACGCCTTCAGTGGCGCCAGCATGTGGCGCCAGGACCAGTTGGCACGCCGCGGCCTGTCGGCGCCGCTGGCCGTCGAGGCCGGCGTGGTGGTGGGCGATGCGGAGGGCTACGTGCATCTGCTCAGCCGCGAGAACGGCGCCTTCATCGCCCGCGCTCAGGCGGATGGCAGCGGCATCGACGTGGCACCGCGCCCGCTTGGCGATCTGGTCGTGGTGCAGACGCGCGCCGGTGGCATCCATGTGTTTCAGCCGCGCTGACAAAGGCCGAAAGTGATACCTACGCTGGTTCTGGTCGGTCGGCCGAATGTCGGCAAATCGACCTTGTTCAACCGTCTCACCAAGACGCGGGACGCGTTGGTGGCGGATCAACCCGGCCTGACCCGGGATCGCCACTACGGCGTGGGCCGGGTCGGCTCGCGCGACTATCTGGTGGTCGATACCGCCGGTTTCGATCCCGTCGCCAAGGACGGGATCATGCACGAGATGGCTCGGCAGGCCGAGCAGGCCATTGCCGAAGCCGATGTGCTGCTGTTCATGGTCGACGGCCGCAACGGGCTGACGCCACACGACCAGGAGATCGCCAATCGCCTGCGCCGGGTGGACCGGCCGGTGTTCCTGGTGGTGAACAAGGGTGAGGGCATGAACCGTGCCGTGGTCGGCGCCGAATTCCATGCGCTCGGCCTGGGCGCGCCGCTGGTGATTTCGGCGGCGCATGGCGATGGCGTGCATCCGCTGCTCGACGAAGTGTTCGAGGTGCTGCCGCCCGAAACGCCCGAGCCCGAGGGCGACGCCCCCGGCCCGCGGGTGGCCATCGTCGGCCGGCCGAACGTGGGCAAGTCGACCCTGATCAACACGCTGCTGGGCGAAGAGCGGGTGATCGCCTTCGACATGCCGGGCACCACCCGCGACGCGATCAGCATCCCGTTTTCGCGCAATGGCCGCGAATACAAGCTGATCGACACCGCCGGCCTGCGCCGGCGCGGCAAGGTGTTCGAGGCGGTCGAGAAGTTTTCGGTCATCAAAACGCTGCAGGCGATCGAGCAGGCCAACGTGGTGGTGCTGGTGCTCGACGCCAGCCAGGACGTGTCGGACCAGGATGCCCATATCGCCGGCTTCGTGCTGGAGACCGGGCGGGCACTGGTGCTGGCGATCAACAAATGGGACAGCGTCGACGACTATCGCCGCGAGCAGATCAAGAACGACGTGGCGCGCAAGCTGCCTTTCCTGAGCTTTGCGCGCAGTCACTACGTGTCGGCGCTCAAGTCGCAAGGCATTGGCGCCGTGCTCAACTCGGTCGATCGCGCCTACGCCGCGGCGATGGCCAAGTTGTCCACCCCGAAGCTGACCCGTTTGCTGCAGGAAGCGGTGGTCAAACAGGCGCCGCCCAAGGTGCGGATGTTCCGGCCCAAGATGCGCTATGCGCACCAGGGCGGCAGCAACCCGCCGATCATCGTGATCCACGGTACCGGTCTGGAAGGGATCCCGGCCAGCTACACGCGGTATCTGGAGCGTTGTTTCATGGAGGCGTTCAAACTCCAGGGCACGCCCTTGCGCATCCAGTTCCGCTCGTCGACCAATCCGTACAGCGATCGAAAGTAATCTCCATACCGCTGCGCCGGGACGCCTGATTGGTGTTGCAGCGCAGAATCCATTAAATTACGCCAACATAACGATAGAGGCTCAAACATGAGTAACAAAGGCCAACTCCTGCAGGATCCGTTCCTGAATGCACTGCGTCGCGAGCATGTGCCGGTGTCCATCTACCTGGTCAACGGGATCAAATTGCAGGGCCAGATCGAATCTTTCGACCAATACGTGGTGTTGCTGCGAAACACCGTGACCCAGATGGTGTACAAGCACGCGATCTCGACCGTCGTGCCGGCGCGCCCGGTCAACTTCCAGCAACAGGAGTCGGGTGAGCCTGCTGCCTAAGGTGTCGATACTGCGGATGTGCGCTCTGGAGGGGGCCTGTCATGTTTGATCGCCCCGAGGCGGGAGAGCGCGCAGTCCTGGTGCAGATCGATCTGGGGCAGGACGCCATCGAAGAGCGCTTGGCCGAGTTGGTGTTGCTGGCCGAAAGTGCCGGCGCCACGGTCGAGACCGTGGTGCGTGCCAAGCGGCGCGCCCCTGATCCGGCCTTGTTCGTCGGCAAGGGCAAGGCGCAGGAGATCGGCGATCTGCTGCGTAGCCATGAGGCGGATCTGGTCATCTTCAATCACGAGTTGAGCCCGGGCCAGCAGCGCAACCTCGAGCGTGTGCTGCAATGCCGGGTGATCGACCGGACCGCGCTGATCCTCGACATCTTCGCCCTGCGGGCGCGCAGCCACGAGGGCAAGTTGCAGGTGGAGCTGGCCCAGCTCGAGCATCTGGCCACGCGCCTGATCCGCGGCTGGACCCACCTGGAACGGCAAAAAGGTGGTGTGGGCCTGCGCGGCCCGGGGGAAACCCAGCTGGAAACCGACCGCCGCCTGATCGGTGCACGGGTCAAGACCCTGCGCGGCCGCCTCGAAAAGCTCGAAAACCAGCGCCGGGTGCGTCGTCGCGCCCGGGAGCGCCGGGACGTGTTGTCGGTGTCCATCGTCGGCTATACCAACGCCGGCAAGTCGACGCTCTTCAATGCGCTGACCAAGGCCGGCAGCTACGCGGCGAACCAGTTGTTCGCCACGCTGGACACCACCTCGCGCCGCCTGTTTCTGGGCGAGGCGGGGAACATTGTGCTGTCCGACACGGTCGGATTCATCCGTGATCTGCCGCACAGTCTGGTCGCCGCCTTCCACGCCACGCTCGAAGAAACGGTCAATGCCGATTTGCTGGTGCATGTGGTCGATTCGGGCAGCGACGACCGGGATGCGCAGATCGCTGCCGTGAATGAGGTCCTGAACGAGATCGGAGCGGGGAAGATTCCCCAGATTCTGGTCTGGAACAAGATCGACGGTAGCGGTACGCCGGCCCGGTTCGAGCGGGACGGCTGTGATAGAATCTGCCGCGTTTTTGCGAGCGCCAAGACGGGAGAAGGATTGGACCTGTTGCGGTTGGCGCTTGCCGAGGAAGCGGAGCGCTTTGCTGCAGGCCTGAGGGCTGATGATGATCAGCCGTCTTCTCATTTCGATCCACTCCATTCCTAATGGAAACTCTCATGTCGCTGAATGATCCTCGCTGGGGTAACCAGGGGAACGATCAGGAGCGGGACCGTCCCAAGGACGGCCCGCCCGATCTCGATGAACTATGGCGCGATGTCAATCGCCGTCTGGGCGGACTCTTTGGCCGCCGCAGTGGTGGTGGCGGTGGCAACGGTGGCGGCAACATGCCCTCGCTGAGCCCGCGCCAGTTCGGCGGCGGGCTCGGCGCGCTGATCGTGCTGGCGCTGCTGGTCTGGGGGGCGAGCGGCTTCTATATCGTCGACGCCAACCAGCGCGGCGTGGTGCTGCGTTTCGGCGACTATATCGAGACCACCATGCCGGGCCTGCATCTGCGTTTGCCCTTCCCGATCGAAAGCCACGAGCTGGTGGATGTGACCGGGGTGCGGACCATCGAGGTCGGCTACCGCGGCTCGGAGCGCAACAAGGTGCTGCGCGAAGCGCTGATGCTGACCGACGACGAGAACATCATCAACATCCAGTTCGCCGTTCAGTACATTCTGAAAAGCCCCGAAGACTACCTGTTCAACAATCGCCATCCCGACGAGGCCGTGTCTCAGGCGGCCGAGACCGCGGTGCGCGAGATCGTTGGCAAGAATCGCATGGACTTCGTGCTTTACGAGGGCCGTGAGGAAGTCGCCGTGCGCGCCAAGGATTTGATGCAGGAAATCCTCGATCGTTACCAGACCGGCATTCAGGTCAGCCAGGTCACCATGCGCAACGCCCAGCCGCCCGAGCAAGTGCAGGCCGCCTTCGACGATGCGGTCAAGGCCGGTCAGGACCGGGTGCGCCAGCAGAACGAAGGGCAGGCCTACGCCAACGACGTGATCCCGAAAGCGCGGGGTACGGCATCGCGCCTGGCCGAAGAGGCACAGGGTTATGCCGCACGTGTGGTGGCCAACGCCGAGGGTGATGCGAGTCGCTTCGGGCAGGTGCTGACCGAATATCGCAAGGCGCCGCGGGTGACGCGTGAGCGCATGTACCTGGAGGCGATGCAGGAGATGTATTCCAATACCACCAAGATCATGGTGGATGCAAAGGGGAGCGGCAACCTGCTGATGCTGCCGCTGGACAAGCTGCTCCAGGCGACCGGCGCCGGCGCATCGTCACGCGCTGAATCCGCCGCGAGCAGCAGTGCGCCGATTTCCGATGTGCCGCGATCGGCCGCGATCGGCGACGATGTCCGCAGCCGCGATTTCCTTCGTAACAGCCGTGAAGTGGGAGGCCGCTGATGCGCGAGCGTACACCGATCTTTCTGGGCGTCGTCCTGTTTGCATTGGCGCTGGTTTCGATGTCCATGTTCACGGTCGACAAGCGCCAGTTTGCGATCGTCCGCCAGTTCGGCGAGATCAAGCGTGAGATCAGCGAACCGGGCTTGAACTTCAAGATCCCGCTGGTTCAGAACGTGACTTTCTTCGAAAAGCGCATCCTCACCATGGATACGCCGGAGCCGGAGCGTTTCATTACCTCCGAGAAGAAGAACGTGCTCGTCGATCTGTTCGTCAAGTGGCGCATTTCCGATCCGCGCCTGTTCCTCGAATCCGTCGGCGGCGACGAAACCCGCGCCCGCACCCGACTCGAACAGACCGTCAACTCCGGTCTGCGCGAGGAGTTCGGCAAGCGCACCGTGCATGAGGTGGTCTCCGGTCAGCGTGACGAGATCATGGAGCAGATGCGTGCCAAGGCCGACCAGGATGCCCGCAAGATCGGCGTGCAGATCCTCGACGTGCGCCTGAAGCGGGTCGATCTGCCGACCGAAGTCTCCGAGTCGGTGTATCGCCGCATGGAGGCCGAGCGCAAGCGGGTGGCCAACGAATTGCGTTCGGAGGGTGCCGCCGAGGCCGAAAAGATCCGGGCCGATGCCGATCGCCAGCGCGAGATCATCGTGGCCAACGCGTATCGCGACGCGCAGCACATCAAGGGTGAAGGCGATGCCAAGGCGACCGCCATCTACGCCGAGGCTTTCGGCGCCGATCCGGAGTTCTATGCCTTCTACCGCAGCCTGCAGGCCTATCGTCAGAGCTTCGCGAACAAGGACGATGTGCTGGTGGTGGAGCCGAACAGCGACTTCTTCAAGTATCTGAAAAGCGGCGGGGCGCTGCGCAAAAGCGCGAGCGAATGAAGTCCTCGCTGATTACGGCCTTTGCGCTCATGCTGCTGATCGAGGGGGCGCTGCCATTCATCGCGCCCGCCCGCTGGCGGGAGCTCTTCAAAAAGGCCGTACTCCTCGAAGACGGGCAGATTCGCTTCATCGGATTGAGCTCGATGCTGATCGGGCTCATTCTCCTTCTGGTGTTCTATGACTAAACGGCAAGCGTGATGCGCTGGGTATTGCCCGAATATTTTCAGGACGTGCTGCCGCCCGAAGCTGACAAGCTCGAGCGGCTGCGTCGTCAGTTGCTCGACGTCTTCCGTCTGCATGGCTATCAGCTGGTGGTGCCGCCCCTGGTGGAGTACCTCGATTCGCTGTTGACCGGCGCGGGTCAGGACTTGCGCCTGCGCACCTTCAAGCTGGTCGACCAGCTGTCCGGCCGGACCCTCGGAGTGCGTGCCGACATGACGCCGCAGGTGGCGCGGATCGACGCCCATTTGCTCAACCGTCAGGGCGTCAGCCGTCTGTGCTATTGCGGTGCGGTGGCCCACACCCTGCCGGCGTCGCTGACGGCCAGCCGCGAGCCCCTCCAGCTCGGCGCCGAAGTCTACGGCCATGCCGGCATCGAGGCGGATATCGAGATCATCCGTCTGTTGGCCGAAGTGCTGCGTATCGCCGAAGTGCCGACCTCGCGGATCGACCTCGGCCATGTGGGCCTGTTCCGTGCCCTGGTCGGTCGCGCCGGCCTCGATGACGAGACGGTACGCGAGCTGTTCGGCCTGTTGCAGGCCAAGGATGTGCCGACGCTGTCCGAGCGCCTGGCCCCGCTGGACGCCACCGTGAGGGCCGCGCTGCTGGCCTTGCCGCGCCTCTATGGCGACGCGTCGGTATTGGGCGAAGCTCGCCGCGTGCTGCCAGACTGGCCCGATGTGGTCGCGGCGCTGGACGAGCTCGACCGCATTGCGGTTGCGCTGCCGGGATTGCCGATCAGTGTCGATCTGGCCGATTTGCGCGGGTATCACTATCACAGCGGCGTGGTGTTTGCGGCCTATGGTGCCCATTCGCCGAGTGCCTTGGCGCTGGGCGGGCGGTACGACGCCGTCGGCCAGGCCTTCGGCCGTGGTCGGCCGGCGACCGGATTCAGCCTCGACTTGCGCGAACTGGCGCAGCGGCTGCCCGCACCGGATCTGCCGGGCGCCATTCTGGCACCCGTCGCCGGGGCTGCAGGTTTGGATGACGCCGTGCGCGACTTGCGCGCGCGCGGCGAGATCGTGGTGGAAGCCTTGCCGGGCCATGAGGGCTCGTGGGCGGAGACGGGGTGTGACCGTCAAATGATTTGGCACGACGGGCAATGGCTGGTCGTATCGCTCGAGGGAGAGGGTGCAGGACATGGGTAAGAACGTAATCGTCATCGGAACGCAGTGGGGCGACGAAGGCAAGGGCAAGATCGTCGACTGGCTGACGGACCATGCGCAGGGCGTGGTGCGTTTCCAGGGCGGCCACAATGCGGGGCACACCCTCGTCATCGGCGGCCAGAAAACGGTGCTGCACCTGATTCCGTCGGGCATCCTGCGCGAAGGCGTGGCCTGCTACATCGGCAACGGCGTGGTGCTCTCGCCCGAAGCGCTGTTCAAGGAGATCGACAAGCTCGAGGCGGCCGGGGTGAATGTCAGCGAACGGTTGCGCATTTCCGAAGCCTGCCCGCTGATCATGCCCTACCACCAGGCGCTGGACATCGCGCGGGAGGCCGCGCGCGGTACCAACAAGATCGGCACGACCGGTCGCGGCATCGGCCCGGCCTATGAAGACAAGGTCGCCCGCCGTGCGCTGCGCGTGCAGGACCTGATGCGGCCGAAGCGTTTTGCCGAACAACTGGCCGAGCTGCTCGACTACCACAATTTCATGCTGACCCAGTACTACCGCGCTGCGCCGGTCGATTTCCAGCAAACGCTGGACGCCTCGCTGGCGATGGCGCCGCGCCTGGCATCGCTGGTCGCCGACGTGCCGCGGGCGCTCTACGACGCGCATCGCGAAGGCGCCAACCTGCTGTTCGAAGGCGCTCAGGGCACCTTGCTCGACATCGACCACGGCACCTATCCCTTCGTGACTTCCAGCAACTGCGTGGCCGGTGCGGCGGCGGCGGGCGCCGGTGTCGGGCCGAGCATGCTGCACTATGTGCTGGGCATCACCAAGGCTTACACCACGCGGGTCGGCTCGGGGCCGTTCCCGACCGAACTGTATGACGCCGAAAGCAAGCTCGACCCGGTCGGCAAGCATCTGGCCACCAAGGGCAACGAATTCGGTGCCACCACCGGGCGCGCCCGTCGTTGCGGCTGGTTCGATGCGGCGGCGCTCAAGCGGGCGATCCAGATCAACGGCGTGTCCGGCCTGTGCGTGACCAAGCTCGATGTGCTCGATGGGGTGGAGGAGGTCAAGCTGTGCACCGGCTACGAGCTCGACGGCGAGCTGTGCGACATCCTGCCAGCCGGCGCGGAGGAGACCTCCCGCTGCATCCCGGTCTATGAAACCCTGCCGGGGTGGAAGGAGAGCACCGTCGGCGTCAAGGAGCTCGATGCCTTGCCGGCTGCCGCGCGTGCCTATCTGAAGCGGATCGAGGAAGTGTGCGCCGTGCCGGTGGACATGATCTCGACCGGGCCGGATCGCGATCAGACGATCGTCCTGCGTCATCCGTTCAAGTAAGCGTCACCTCGGGCTGCAGCGGTGCTCGCCGCTGCAGCCGCAGGGCTTTGCCCTGGGTAAACGAAAAGAGCCGACCTTTCGGTCGGCTCTTGAAACTGGTGCCCAGAAGAGGACTCGAACCTCCACATCCGTAAGGACACTAGCACCTGAAGCTAGCGCGTCTACCAATTCCGCCATCTGGGCAAGAGCGAGGATTATAGCTCTCGCCGTAAAAAGTGCAAATGTTATTTCTAGGTCTCTGGTGTTCTTTCAAACGGTGCCCGACAATGAAAAAGCCAGTCAGAAATCTGACTGGCTTTCCCGGATTTGGTGCCCAGAAGAGGACTCGAACCTCCACATCCGTAAAGATACTAGCACCTGAAGCTAGCGCGTCTACCAATTCCGCCATCTGGGCAAGAAGCCGCGCATTATATCGATTAATTGAAGGTTGTCAATGAACCGACCCACAAAAAAAACAAAGGCTCCGGCCAGAAAGGTAAAACCTCAAGCGGCCGTGTCCGCTCCCGTGCCGCGGCAGAAATCCCGGCGCAAACTCAGCGCGGTTCGCCGCGCCGATCCGTTCTTCGCACGCGAAACCGAGCGCTATGAGTTTCCGCTGCCGAGCCGCGAGTATGTCTTGCAGACGCTGACGGAGGCCGGGCGTCCCATGCTGCTGCCGCAGCTGGCCGAGGCGCTGGATATCCTGCCGGACGAGATGCCGTTTTTCGAGCGCCGGGTGCGCGCCATGGAGCGCGAGGGCGAGCTGGTACGCAACCGGCGCGAGGCCTTCCTCATTCCCGACAAGGCAGCGCTGATCCGCGGCCGGGTCGAAGGGCATCCGGACGGCTTCGGTTTCCTGATTCCCGACGACGGGTCACCGGATGTCTTTCTCGGCCCGCGCCAGATGCGCGAAGTGCTGCACGGCGATCGCGCCATCGTGCGCATTTCGGGCATCGACCGCCGCGGGCGGCCCGAAGGGCAGATCGTCGAGGTGCTGGAGCGCGCCAACACGCGTGTTGTCGGTCGCGTCGTCAATGAACACGGGGTGCTGGTCGTGGTGCCGGAGAACCGGCGCATCGCCCGTGACATCCTGCTGGCGCCCGGCGGGCGCAAGAAGAAGGTCGAGGCCGGCGAGGTGGTGGTGGTCGAGCTGGTCGAGCAGCCCAGCAAGCATGCGCCGCCGGTCGGCCGGCTGGTCGAGACCTTGGGGCGCTATGCCGATCCGGGCATGGAGGTGGAGGTCGCGCTGCGCAAGCACGAGTTGCCCTTCGAGTTTTCGCCCGAGTCCAAGGCCCAGGCGCGCGCGCTGCCCAAGACGGTGCGCAAGAAGGACATGGCAGGGCGCGAGGATATCCGTCATCTGCCGCTGGTGACCATCGATGGCGAGACCGCCAAGGACTTCGACGACGCGGTGTATTGCGAGCGGGTCGGCCGGGGTTATCGCTTGCTGGTGGCCATCGCCGATGTCTCGCATTATGTCGAGCCGGGCTCGCCCCTCGATTCGGACGCGTTCGATCGTGGCAATTCGGTGTATTTCCCGCGCCGGGTGATCCCGATGCTGCCGGAAAAGCTGTCCAACGGCCTGTGTTCGCTCAATCCCGAGGTCGACCGCTTGTGCATGGTCTGCGACATGAGCATCTCGGCGAGCGGGGAGATCAAGCAGTTCCGCTTCTACCCGGCCGTGATGTACTCGCATGCACGTCTCACCTATAACCAGGTGGCTGCCGCGCTGTATCAGAAGGACCCCGACGTGCGCGCTGCGCTGGCCGAGCGCCTGCCGCAACTGGAAGATCTCGACCGTTTGTTCCGCGTGCTGCTCAAGGCGCGGGCCAAGCGCGGCGCGATCGACTTCGAAACCACCGAAACACGCATGATCTTCAATGAGGACGGCAAGATCGAGCGCATCGTGCCGGAGGTGCGCAATGACGCCCACCGGGTCATCGAAGAGTGCATGCTGGCGGCCAACGTGTGTGCCTCGGACTTCCTGCAGGCCAATGAGCATCCGGCGCTGTATCGGGTGCACGAAGGCCCCAAGCCGGAAAAGCTCGACCAGTTGCGCAGCTTCCTGGGCGAATTCGGCCTGCAGTTGGGTGGCGGCGACGATCCCAAGGCCAAGGACTACGCCGCGCTGCTGGCGCAGGTGAAAGACCGGCCGGACATGCCGCTCTTGCAGACGGTGATGTTGCGCTCCTTGCGCCAGGCCATCTATAGCCCCGACAACGTCGGCCACTTCGGCCTGGCCTACGAGGCTTACACCCACTTCACCTCGCCCATCCGTCGCTATCCCGATCTGCTGGTGCATCGGGCGATCAAGGCGGTGCTCACCGGTCAGCAGTATCGCCCCGGCGACTGGGAGCAGATCGGCATGCACTGCTCGCAGACCGAGCGCCGCGCCGACGAAGCCTCGCGCGATGTGGAGTCGTGGCTCAAGTGCTTCTACATGCAGGATCGGGTCGGCGAGGTGTTCACCGGCAGTGTGTCCTCGGTGGTACCCTTCGGCCTCTTCGTGGCGCTGGACAATGTGTTCATCGAAGGCTTGGTGCACATCTCCGAGCTAGGCGAAGACTATTTCCACTACGACGAATCGCGTCACGAGTTGCTCGGCGAGCGCAGCGGCAAGCGCTTCCGCCTGTCCGATCGAGTGTCCGTGCAGTTGATGCGGGTCGACATGGAAACCACCAAGATCGATTTCCGCCTCGTGACCGAGCCCTCGGCCGGTGCGAGCGCGGGCAAACCCAAGAAAGGCAAACGACGTGGCTAATCCTTCCGGGCGCGAGACCCGTTTCATCTTCGGTTTTCATGCGGTGCGCTCGCGCCTGCGAAACGATCCTGACGGCGTGGTCGAGATCCATGTCGCCGCGCAGCGCAACGACGGCCGCGCACGCGATCTGATCGCGCTGGCCGAAAGCCAGAACGTGCGCGTGATTCCGACCGACGCCGGGCGTCTCGACGGCATGGCAGGTGGCGCGGTGCACCAGGGCGTGGTGGCGCGGGTCGATGCGCGCCACAAGGTGCTGCAACTCGACGACATCCTCGACACGCTCGAAGGCCCGGCGCTGCTGCTGGTGCTCGACGGCGTGACCGATCCGCACAACCTGGGCGCCTGCCTGCGCGTGGCCGATGCCGCCGGGGCGCAGGCCGTCATCGCCCCCAAGGACCGCTCGGCCAGCCTCAACGCCACGGCCATCAAGGTGGCCAGCGGCGCGGCCGACACCGTGCCCTATGTGACGGTGACCAATCTCTCGCGCGCCTTGCGCCAGATGCAGGAGGCCGGGGTGTGGGTCATCGGCGCGGCGGGGGAGGCGGCGCAGGATCTGTACGCCGTCGACCAGACCGGTCCGATCGCCTGGGTGCTGGGCGCCGAAGGCGACGGCTTGCGCCGACTGACCCGCGACACCTGCGATGTGCTCGCACGCATTCCGATGCATGGCTCGGTCGATAGCCTGAACGTATCGGTGGCCAGCGGCATCTGCCTGTTCGAGGCCGCGCGACAGCGCCACACCTGATCTGCGTCACGTCTTCCTGTGAATTGCCGGCCCGGGCTTGCATTACGTTGACGTCAACGGTATGAATGCGGGTTTACCTGTACGGCAGCGTATGGTGCCGTCGGGAGCTTCAGCCACGGATACACAGGAGAGGGAGACGTCTGAATGAGCGCTGTCACCGAATTTTTGAAGGCCCGCGATTTTCTGCTGGCCCATCGTACCGACTACGACGCGGCCTACGCCGGGTTCCAGTGGCCGCAGTTGAGCGAGTTCAACTGGGCGATCGACTACTTCGACGCCATGGCCAAAGACAACGACGCGCCCGCCTTGTGGATCGTCGAGCAGGACGGCAGCGAGTCGAAGCGCAGCTTCGCGCAGATGTCGGCGCGCTCCAACCAGGTGGCCAACTGGTTGCGCGCTCAGGGCGTGTCGCGGGGCGATCGTATCCTGGTCATGCTTGGCAACGAGGTGCCGCTGTGGGAAACCATGCTCGCCGCCATCAAGCTGGGCGCGGTGGTGATTCCCGCCACCACCTTGCTCACGCCGGACGACCTGGATGACCGCATCACGCGCGGCGAGGTCAAGCATGCGGTGATCGGCCATGCCCATGTCGACAAGTTCGAAGGCAAGACCGGCTTCACCCGGGTGGTGGTCGGCGCGCCGTGCGAAGGCTGGTTGTCGTACGCGGATGCACAGACGGCGGACGAGCGCTTCACGCCCGAGGGCGTCACCCGGGTCACCGATCCGCTGCTGCTGTACTTCACCTCGGGCACCACCTCCAAACCCAAGCTGGTGCAGCACAGTCACCAGTCCTACCCGATCGGCCATCTGTCGACCATGTACTGGATCGGCCTGCAGCCGGGCGACCGGCACATGAACATCTCCTCGCCGGGCTGGGCCAAGCATGCCTGGAGCTGCTTCTTCGCCCCCTGGAATGCCGGCGCCACGGTCTTTCTCTACAACTACACTCGTTTCGACGCCAAAGCGCTGCTCGATGTGCTGGTCAAATACGAGATCAACACCCTGTGCGCGCCGCCCACCGTCTGGCGCATGCTCATCCAGCAGAACCTGGCCGCCTACAAGACCTCGCTGCGCGAGCTGATCGGCGCCGGCGAGCCGCTCAACCCGGAAGTGATCGAGCAGGTCGAAAAGGCTTGGGGCATCACCATCCGTGACGGTTTCGGCCAGACCGAGACCACCGCCCAGATCGGCAACCCGCCGGGCCAGCGGCTCAAGCCGGGTTCGATGGGGCGTCCGTTGCCGGGCTACAAGATCGCGTTGATCGACGGTGACGGCAAGCGCGCCGAGGAGGGCGAGGTGTGCCTCGACCTGTCCGCCCGCCCGATGGGCCTGATGCTGTGCTATGCCGGCGACGAGGCCAAGACTGCCGAAGTGATGCGCGACGGCTTCTACCACACTGGCGACGTGGCGCAGATCGACGCGGAGGGCTACATCACCTATGTCGGCCGCGCCGACGATGTGTTCAAGGCCTCCGACTACCGCATCAGCCCCTTCGAACTGGAGAGTGTGTTGATCGAGCATCCGGCCGTGGCCGAGGCCGCCGTGGTGCCCAGCCCCGATCCCGTGCGGCTGGCGGTGCCCAAGGCCTTCATGATCCTGGTCGAGGGGCAGACCCCGAGCGCCGAGCTGGCCCGCGACATCTTCGCTTTCACGCGCGAGAATCTGGCGCCCTACAAGCGCATCCGCCGGCTCGAGTTTGCCGACCTGCCCAAGACCATCTCGGGCAAGATCCGTCGGGTCGAACTGCGCAAGCACGAAGCGGCGCGCGGCGAGAAGGGGGCGATGGAGTTCTTCGAGGAGGATTTCCCCGATCTCAAGTAGGGGGCGATTCCGGCTGCCCGTGATGCAGTGCGGCAGAGCTCGCGCCCACTGCCGGGAGAAGCTGATACAATGCCGCCGTGGCGGGTCTCCTCGCATTGCAGCGCGGTGAACCTGGTCAGGGCCGGAAGGCAGCAGCCACAGCCGCTCCCTGCAAGTGCCGAGGGTCAGGCTCGCCACCCTGAATGCAAAATAACGCCGATCCGTGAGGGTCGGCGTTTTTCCTTTGTGCGCCCAGCATGGGCGCACTCCTGCGGGTGCAAGTCCCGCCGTAAGTTGATCACAGCGAACGAAGTGAAGCGCAACTGCGCGAGGGCGACCGAGCGTGGGAAGGAAGCGTGGAGCATAAACTGCGAGCCGATGGACAAGAACCGGATAGAAGGCGTTGCCGAGCAGGGCGAGCGGGCAAAGGACTGCGAAGCTCTCGTGATCAAGGCGAGGTGGCGTAAATCCGGCGGTTGTGCAGCGAAGGAGTGCGTTCTTACCTGGGGAGATCTCGCCTCATGCCTGAAAGGGCGACGGTGAAGAGCCGGAGCGAGAAGTCAGCAGAGGCCGTAGTAGCTGCCGGTTGCGGGCGAAGGGCCGAACGAGTAGGAGGGCCGAAGGCCATGTCGCTCGGACGTGCAGTGCATCAGAAGCCCGGCGAGCCGGGGCGCAACGCGGGAGTGCGAGGTGAAGCCGCGCCCGAAGTGCTGTGTGATGAAGCACGGAGGGCGCGGCATGAAATTGGAAGCCCAGGGCGAGGCGAGCTGCTTGCGCAGGCGCTCGCGAACGCGAACATGGTGGCGGCGTGGAGACGCGTCAAAGCCAATCGTGGCAGTGCTGGGGTGGATGGGTTGTCGATCGCCGAGACGGCGGACTACCTGAGGACGCACTGGCCCCGGATTCGGGAATCCTTACTGGATGGCAGTTATCGGCCCCACGCCGTGCGGCGCGTCCAGATCCCGAAAT
>NZ_JAEKFT010000068.1 GCF_018524365.1 Denitromonas iodatirespirans | reverse complement strand
ACGTTCGCCTGGACGCCTTCCCGCTGACCCCCAACGGCAAACTCGACCGCAAGGCGCTGCCGGCACCGGACGAGGCGGCCTATGTCAAGCGCGCCCATGAAGCGCCGCAAGGCGAGGTCGAAGAGACGCTCGCCCAGCTATGGCGCGAGCTGCTCGGCGTCGAGCAAGTCGGCCGACAAGACAACTTCTTCGAACTGGGCGGGCACTCGCTCATGGCGGTGCGCGTGGTTGCCCGGATCCGCGAGGCGCTGGGCGTCGAAATCGGCCTCAACGATTTTTTTGCGTATCCGAATCTGTTTTTGCTCGCCGCGCGGGTTTCCGTTGCGGATGCTGCAGACCTGCGGCCCATCGAGTGCGTTGATCGCTCCGTTCCGCTGCCGTTGTCGCTGTCGCAGCAACGACTGTGGTTCCTGAGCGAAATGTTTGGCGGCAGTGAGGCATATCACATGTCCGAGGCTGTCCGTATTCAGGGCAGCCTGGATCTGACAGCCCTGCAGGCCGCGCTAGATGCACTGGCCGCGCGGCATGAATCATTGCGCACGCATTTCACTCGGATTGATGGGGAACCAAGGCAGGTGATCGCGCCTGCCGATGTCGGGCTCAAGTTGGCGCTGAAAGGTCTGAGGGCCAGTGATAGGGACGACCCCACGATCAGGGAAGTCTGCCTTGCGGCGGCGGCGCAGCCGTTTGATCTAGAACGTGGCCCGTTGATCCGGGTGTTGTTGGTCGAGGCCGGGCCTGGAGATCAGGTGTTGCTGGTGACCATGCATCACATCATTGCCGATGGCTGGTCAGTCGATGTTTTCATCTCGGAGCTTGGCGAGCTGTATCAAGCTTTTGTCCGTGGCGAGCAGCCGGAGTTGCCGGTGCTTTCCGTCCAGTATGCTGACTTCGCGCAATGGCAACGTCGCTGGTTGGATGGCGCGAAGATGAAGCGCCAGGCCGACTTCTGGCGACAGAATCTGAGTGGTGTTCCGGCCCTGCTCAGCGTTCCGACGGATCGGCCAAGGCCAGCGCAGCAGGACTACAGTGGCGCGCTCGTCCCGGTTCGCATGAGCGCTGAGCTCCGCAAGCGCCTCGACGCGTTCAGCCAACGGCATGGTGCTACCTTGTATATGTGCTTGTTGGCGAGCTGGGCGGCCGTGTTGGGCCGACTTGCCGGGCAGACCGATGTGGTGATCGGCTCGCCTATCGCAGGCCGGGAGCGCTCGGAAATCGAGGGGCTCATCGGCTTCTTCGTCAATACGCTGGCCCTGCGAATCGATCTCGATGACTCTCCGAGCATCGAGCAGTTAATGCGTCGCACCCGGGAGCAAGTGGTCGCAGCGCAGGCCCATCAGGATCTGCCGTTCGAGCAGGTGGTCGACGTGATCAACCCCGAACGCAGCCTGTCTCACACACCCTTGTTCCAGGCGGCGTTGGCATGGCAGGCCACGCGACAGGCGTCGCTGACGCTCGATGGTGCCCGCGTTACCGATTTCGATCTGTCTCATTCGACGGCCAAGTTTGATCTGCTATTGACGCTCGAACCAAGCAAGAACGCCGGTATCGAAGGCGGGTTGGAATATGCGACCGCACTCTTCGATGAGGCCACGATTCAGCGCTACCTGGGTTACTGGATGGCTTTGCTCGAAGCCATGGTGGACGCGCCCGCGCAAACGGCAGTTGCTGCCTTGCCGATTTTGGATGACTCCGAGTACCGGCGTGTCGTTCATGACTGGAACGTGGTGACGCGTCCGGCGACGGATGTCTGCCTGCATCAGCGCTTCGAAATGCAGGTGGCGCAGAGCCCCGAGGCGATCGCGGTGATCCATGGCCAGTTGCGCGTGACTTACGCGCAACTCAATGGCCGTGCCAACCGTCTCGCACGTGAACTCGTCGCGTCGGGCGTGTGCCCGAATGATCATGTCGCGATCTGCATGGACCGCGGGATCGGCATGCTCGTCGCTATGCTGGCCACCCTCAAGGCTGGCGCAAGCTATGTGCCGCTAGACCCGGCGTATGCCTCCGACCGGCTTGCGTACGTCGTCCGCAACTGCGAACCAGGTGCCGTTGTGCTTGACACCTTGGGGCATGAGGTGCTCGCCATCGGCCTCGAAGGATGTGCGGTTGCCGATGGGACGCCGTTGATCGATCTGAGCGTCTGCAGCTTCGCGGAGGAGGCACTCGATGGGCAGAACCTCGCGCTTCCGGTCCGTCCTGAGCAGATAGCTTACGTGATCTACACGTCGGGCTCGACCGGGCAGCCCAAGGGTGTGATGGTTGATCACGCCAACGTCGTGCGTTTGTTCAGGTCGACCGATCACTGGTTCAACTTCAACGACCAGGATATCTGGACTCTGTTCCACTCCTTCTCCTTCGATTTCTCGGTCTGGGAGATCTGGGGGGCCTTGCTGCACGGCGGTCAACTCGTGGTGGTGCCTCTGGATGTTGCCCGCTCGCCGGCCGATTTCTATGCCTTGCTGTGCGAGCAACGAGTCACTGTTCTCAACCAGACGCCGAGTGCCTTCCAGCAATTGGTTGCCGCCCAGGCCGTTCATGACACGTCGCACCAGTTGCGATGCATCGTGTTTGGTGGCGAGGCCTTGGAACTGCGTACGCTCAAGCCTTGGTATGCGCGCAACGCGTCTGCGCGGACTCAGCTGGTCAACATGTACGGCATCACCGAAACCACGGTGCATGTGACCTACATGCCGTTGCATGAGCGGGATACCGAGCGTTCTGGCGCAAGTCCGATTGGTGTGCGTATTCCAGACCTTCGCATCTACATCCTCGACGCCCACCACCAACCGGTCCCGGTGGGCGTGGCCGGCGAGCTGTACATCGGCGGCGAGGGCGTCGCGCGCGGCTACCTCAACCAAGCCGAACTCACCGCCGAGCGCTTCCTGGCTGACCCCTTCGTCGAAGGCGGGCGCATGTACAAGAGCGGCGACCTGAGCCGGTGGCTGCCCGACGGCACCATCGAATACCTGGGCCGCAACGACTTCCAGGTCAAGATCCGCGGCTTCCGGATCGAATTGGGCGAGATCGAAGCGAAGCTTGCGCAACACGAAAAGATCAGCGAAGCGGTCGTGATCGCCCGCGAGCAGGACGGCACCAAGCAACTGATCGCCTACACCACGGGAGAGGGCGAACTCGAGGCCGAAGCGATCAGAAGCTTCGCCCAACAGCGACTGCCCGGCTACATGGTGCCCAGCGCCTACGTTCGCCTGGGCGCCTTCCCGCTGACCCCCAACGGCAAACTCGACCGCAAGGCGCTGCCGGCACCGGACGAGGCGGCCTATGTCAAGCGCGCCTATGAAGCGCCGCAAGGCGAGGTCGAAGAGACGCTCGCCCAGCTATGGCGCGAGCTGCTCGGCGTCGAACAAGTCGGCCGACAAGACAACTTCTTCGAACTGGGCGGGCACTCGCTCATGGCGGTGAGCCTCATCGAGCGCATGCGCCAGGCAGGGCTGCACGCCGACGTGCGCGTACTCTTCACCGCCCCGACCCTGGCCGAGCTGGCCGGCGCCCTGAGCGAGAACAGCCACCAGATCGACGTGCCCGAGAACCTGATCACCGAGCACACCGAAGCGATCCGCCCCGAACTGCTCCCGCTCGTTGCCCTGAGCCAAACGTCGATCGACCGGATCGTTGCCCAGGTACCCGGCGGCGTGAAGAACATCCAGGACATCTACCCCCTGGCCCCGCTGCAAGAAGGCATCCTGTTCCACCACCTGATGAGCCAGACGGGCGACGCCTACCTGCTGCCCAGCCTGCTGGCCTTCGGCAGCCGCGAACGGCTCGATCGCTTCATCGCGGCCATCGAACAGGTCATCGCCCGACACGACATCCTCAGAACCGCCATCGCCTGGGAAGGGCTGGAACAACCGGTACAAATCGTCCTGCGCCACGCCCCGCTCAAATGCGAGCCCATCGCCCTGAACCGGGAAGACGGCCCGATCGACGCCCAACTGCAAGCGCGCTTCGACCCGGCCCACTACCGGCTCGACATCCGCCAAGCCCCGCTGCTCCAATGCCATCTGGCCGAAGACCCGGACAACCAGCGCTGGCTGCTGCACATCCTGGCGCACCACCTGGCGATCGACCACACCACGCTCGAGCTGCTGGTCGAAGAAGCCGAAGCGATCGACCAAGGCGGGCACGCGCACCTGCCCACCCCGGT
>NZ_JAEKFT010000067.1 GCF_018524365.1 Denitromonas iodatirespirans | reverse complement strand
TCATCTTGCGCGAGCCTCATGTTTGTCATACAAAGGAACCCTTCAAGCAGAAGGGCGAGGCTCGATTGTGACCACTCCGGCGCCGACGCGGCAGCGGCGGATTCTCCGCGTAGCGGCTTCGTCCAACCCTTCGCTCGAGCGGACGCGCAACGGCAAGGCACTTGGCCCACGAGGCGCTCGCTGTCATCATGCACCTCGCGGGCCAAGCGCCATGCCGCCGCGCGCCGCTCAGCTCAAACGTTAGCCACCATACATCGCGTACGCATTCTCCCCGAGGCTCACCATGACTGAAGAACTCCGAGATCTGATTGCCGAGTTGAAGACGCTTCGTGAGGAACTGAAGCCATCACCACCATCTTTGTACGACAGGACTTTTCATGCCCTGGAGAAGCTGGTTATCCCGGTAATGCTTGGCTTCCTTGCCTGGGTGGGAAGTCAGGCAGCGACAAAGATTTCTGAGGGGCAACTCCATTTGGCTGAAAGCACTGCCGATTATCAGAAGCTTGAATCTCGGCGGTCCATGCAGGCCAAGTTCATCGAGATGTTCTACAAGGATCTAAACAGTGGTGATCCGGCCAGTCAGATGAATGCCGTCCGACTTGTACGGTTGATTGATGCTGATCTTGCCCAGAGCCTTCTCACCCTCGTAGCGACCACTCCGGGAATATCGCAAGCGGTGGTAGCCAAGGCTAATGAGGCTAGACTTCAAGCCGAAATTGTTTCACCGCTTAGTGCATACAAGATTGGCATCTACTATCCCTCCGGCGATCCTTCGTCGATACCGCGTGCCCTGAAGATCGAAGAACGCTTGCGGGATACAGGCTTCAATGGGATTATCCAAAAGTACCCTAGCGATCCATCGTTCCTCCAGAAGGTGAATCCACCCGTCGGATTGGAAGTTCGCTTTGAGCCCGGGATCGAGGACGATGCAGCAGAAGCATTGCTGTCTATCGTTCAAACGGCCGATACAAAGGGGCGCTGGTCAAAACGACCGGTCGCCAACCGCACACCAAGTTTCATCTCGGTCTTCGTGCCAAATGGTGGCTAACCCGCCGCTCCAAGGGACGCCCGAGAAGCTGCGCTTCTCGGTTCCCTCCGCCCTTCGGGCTCCGGTCGCCCCTGAGCTAGCACGTTATGTGTAGAAAGGGAATGTCGGAACAACAACAGAAAACTGATACTGTGGATAAAAAGAAAAACCCATTTGTTGAATGGCCGATCTATGCTGCTGTTGTGAGTTTTGCAGTCATGCTGCTTCTAGGGTTGGCCATTTTTTTATGGAACAAATGGTCCTTTGTGCCTTTGTCAGGTATTGCGGTATTTCTATTTTTACTCAGCATCAATCCAATCGGGAGATACTTCCGCTTGCTCGTATCTGTAGTTGGGGCTTGGGGTATCGTAATACTGAACAATGCCATAGATTTTGGTTTGTATTTTAAAAATCTAGGCATTGCATGGCTAAAGATGAATCAAATACCCTGGTATATCCACCCGCTGATTGCATTGGTAATCGTAATTCTAGCATTGGCTGATATACATGTGCGTAAAGTCCAATCAGGTAGCCAAGAATCAAAACAAAGTCTTACAAAGAACCGGCTCCAAAAGTACAAAATGAATTTAGTTTTTGTAGGGTATTTAGCCACATTCTCCATCGTTGCGTTTGGGACTACGGTAAAAATGGTTGGAGTCGAAACTTGGAAGCCAGTCGAGGATAAGTTAATCACCAAACAAATGGTGTCAATTGACAGAGTTGCTGATTTTCGTGGGAGTGGCTGTGATTCAGATGGCAAGCCAGTAGATATAGCGGTATTTCAAGATACTGTGATATTAAAAAATGACTCTGCCTACTACACAGCCTTTGCACTTGAGAGCGCAGGTCAATTTGTTACAGTATTTGATATTTCGAAAAGTGAAGATGTACCACTAATACCAACAACCACGTTTATCAATGGCAATAGATATAACACATATTTGGTGTCGGTTAATGAACAACGACAAGCAAAAATAAAATATGTCTGGAGGGATTCGCACTACGAATTTGATGGTAAGGGCGTGGGTATGCTTGGAATTACGTCTAAAAGCTATCTTTCTGCCGCTTCGGCAAGAGTGCTTTTACCTTATAAAGTTAGCATGACACCATATGAACAACCTTTTAATGACGCAGTGCAATCGAATTGTCGAGTAATCGGGGACAACGCATTTCAATGCACCAATTTAACCAACCCGGATGCAGTGTTGTTTTCTTTCAAGTGGGATTTGTGGGCCAACTGCCGAAGCAGTTGACCCCCCTTTTGAGCTAGCCGCAAAGTGCGACACGGGCGGTTTTGGTGCTCATGACGTATACCTCCGGTTAGTTGAAGGGATGAAGAGTATAGCACATAACAAGGCCATAAACTCGGACCACAAAAAACGACGTTCGTTCCTCACTCTGCTTTTTGTGGCCGGTTATGGTTGGCGTTAACA
The DNA here is from genome assembly GCF_018524365.1 of Denitromonas iodatirespirans. GTDB lineage: Bacteria > Pseudomonadota > Gammaproteobacteria > Burkholderiales > Rhodocyclaceae > Nitrogeniibacter > Nitrogeniibacter iodatirespirans. The sequence continues at coordinate 1,742 of NZ_JAEKFT010000067.1, read as the reverse complement.
CTCAGCAGCGAAGTCACCTGTTTAACCACGTTGAAAGGAGCATCAAAATGTTTGTTGCATTAGCCAAATGGTCCTATTTGCGAGTTTTGTTGGTAGCCGCATTGCTCTCAATTACCGGATGCGCAACGCAACTCGCCCCGCCTTACGACAAAAACGTGGCAGAGGGCCTGACTACGGTAAATACCGAAGCAATGACGCTTATGGCTGTCGCATCGCAGGGCACGGACAAGAGCACGTTTGCATCTCGCGAAGAGAAGTACAACGCATTGATAGGAAAGCTTGACGCACTCGCGTTGTCCGCAGGTGCCCGCCCTATGCCGAAAAATAAGGTCACAGATGCAATTAATAAATTGCTAGAGAAACGTGGTGGAAAACCAATTGACGAAGATGACGCTACACCGCCAAGCGCGCATTCAATCAAAAGAATTGCAGAAACACTGACCAAAATGCGAGATACAGACAAGAAGCAAGGCGTCACGGCCTATGAAGCCCAAGCGATTAAGGGGCAGCTCGTGATTTATTTCGATCAGGCGATTACTTACGAAAATTTCTTGCAGCGTTAATCAACGAGGAGCATGAAAAATGGCAGCCATTGATCTTGACCAACTTGTCAGTGACATGAAGGTGGCAGCGAGTGGCATCCTGAACGCAGACGTATCAACGTTTCGTGGATTTTCAGAGAGGCAGCTCAAGGCTATTGCACAACAAGCCACGCTTGTTGCAACCGGGATTGCAACTAAGCAAATTACTGAGGAAACCGAGCAGTTCTTTTTGGACAGCCTTGAAGATATGGCCCTTAGCTTTGCTAAAACCCTTCGGGGTTTGCTTATGGTCACCATTGAAAAGATATGGAGCGCAGTAGTTGGCGTTCTTTGGAATGCAATTTCTAAGGCGGCTAACGTAGTCCTCCCTGTTCCCGTGCTGAATTGAGTGCTAACGATTAAGGTTAGATCGTGATCGCGAAGCGATCCACGATCTGAACCGTTTGTTGGACGAGCCCGGTCCTCGGGCGATGCCGCTCGATTCTTCCCCTGCAAATATCTCTCGCTGATCCGCCCCGACCGGGGCGGTTTTGATGTGGGCGCGCCGTCTTCCACCCGCAGCCAGCGCCGCCGACTGCGTCCTTGAGATCGAATTCGGTCGATTTGGGCAGCTTCGAGCCGGATTTCAGGCGAATCCGTCTCTCGGCTCATGGGCGCCGAACTCCTGCTCGAAACCGATCGAATGCGCCCGGTTACATGATCAACACACCGTCGCCGGCTCGATGGGTGGCGAGGTGGGATGTGTCGCTTCCGGCGGCCTCAAGCGCGTGCGCAGGATGCGCATCGCAGCGCCGCAGCACGGGCAAGGCACGGCCGGGCGCTGGGCTGTCGGTGGCGCTGCTGGAATGAACCTGAGCAGCCACTGCAACAGCGCGATCAGGCGCTTGCTGTTCGGGTGCAGGAAGCCGAAGTTGCGCGCGCGGCGAAAGCCTCGGAGCAAGTCAAGATAGTTGTCGCCTGATTCATGTAACCAACCGCTTTATGTCTTCAGCATGGCCGTGGTCGCAAATGGCCGCATCGCGCTCCGGATTGAGCGGGACCGGCCCAATCGGGGACGTGTCGCGCGTGCGGCCCGGAGCAAGTCAAGATAGTTGTCGCCTGATTCATGCAACTAACGTGTGTATGTCTTCAGCATGAAGTGTCGCATTGACGACAGCGTCTCGCTCTGGATTGAGCGTCACGAGGCCGATATGCGACCAA
>NZ_JAEKFT010000066.1 GCF_018524365.1 Denitromonas iodatirespirans | reverse complement strand
AATCCATCGATCAGCTCTTTCGGGATGGACGGCAGCGCCGCCGCAGTGCTCTTCTTGCTGGTCTTTCTTGGCATACATGCTCCTTGCTCACATGGTATGCCTCAAACACAAAATTTCTGACAGGCTCGCCAAATCGCTCTAGAGCGTACCGTCATCGTCGATCTGTAGACAGATCGAGCGATTGACTGTCCATCGATGTATCAAAATCTAATCTCGTCGACACACCCGAAATTTACTCTCTTTCGGCATTCTACAAACTGCTTGACACTAGATCGACCCAATGGCTCTACTGCACAAGTGCATAACAGAATAATCTACGCATACGATCGCGATTAACTTCTATAACACCAACAACTTCTCCGAAAATGACGTTTTTTGAACTTGCAGCAGCTGACATTTCTATCCTCAATGACAGCGATTTACGGGAGCTTGTCGCCCGTCTCTGTGAAGCGGAGCTTACTCAGCGCGGAATTCCAACATCATGCGTGAGATGGGGTGGGGCACAAGAAGCCCCCGATGGAGGGCTGGACGTCAGTGTTATAGGCGCGTCCAGCAATTCCCGTCCCACTTGGGTTCCCAGAGAACGCACAGGCTTTCAAGTGAAGAAGCACTCTATGGGAAAATCGGCATGCCTGAAGGAGATGCAAGACAAAGGCAACCCCAAGACAGTGATTTCTGAAATAGCGTCGCACGGTGGCGCCTACATCATCGTCAGCGGAAAGGATGACTGCACCGATAAGATGCTATCTGATCGCTTGGATGGAATGCGCGATGCGATTGCTCCGTTGAAGGCCAAGGATCAACTGCATATCGACTTTTACGGACGTGATCGGCTATCCACGTGGCTCAGACGACACCCCGGTGTCGCCCTCTGGGCCCGTTCGCGTCTCGGAAAACCTTTGGCTGGTTGGAGACCCTACGAACGGTGGGCAGCGACGCCGACGGATCAAGACGATGTGTTTTTGATCGACGACCATCCCTGCGTCACCGATGCAAACTCCAATCTGAAGGAGACGCAAACTGTGTCAATGGGAATTCAGCTGACACGGGATAGGTTCAAGGAGTTCGGAAGCACTGTGCGAATCACAGGGCTTTCCGGTGTCGGCAAAACCCGGTTCGTCCAAGCTCTCTTTGAGCACGAAGTAGGAAGCGATGCACTTCCGAAAAGCGACGTGATCTATGCCGACCTCGGCCAAGAGCTCATCCCCACGGCATCGGAACTGATCACTTACCTTATAGCAAACGATTTCGCCAGCTATGTGGTCTTGGACAACTGCCCGCCGGATGTGCACCGAAACCTGCAGAAACAGGCTGCTGCAAGCCGTGCGAAACTGCGCCTTCTCACCATCGAATACGACATCTCCGACGACAAGCCTGAAGAGACCGACATCATTCACCTGGAACCGACCAGCGAGGCAATTGTTTCCACACTGCTACAGAAAGGCTTCCCGGGATTGGGTCAAATCAATACTGACCGAATCGCCGAATTTTCAGGTGGTAACGCACGAGTTGCACTGGCCCTTGCGAGCCGTGTCGATGCGGACGAAACGCTCGCGAATTTTTCTGACGAGGCGCTTTTCGAGAGACTGTTTTCCCAACGCAAAGGGAACTCATCGGAACTTCTCCAGCGTGCAGAGGTGTTGGCCTTGGCGTACTCCTTCAACGTAGCCCGAAACGAATATGGTGACGAGTTGAGCGTCCTCGGAACGCTCTCCGGTTTGAGCAGACACGCATTGCACAATGGTCAGGCAGAGTTGCTCCGTCGCCAACTCGCTCAGCAGCGCGGAAACTGGCGCGCAGTCCTTCCTCATGCGTTGGCTAACCGCCTAGCAAAGCGCGCACTCCAGAACATCCCGCTTGAAGACATCAATGCCGAACTCTTCAAGCGGGAAAATCTTCGTTTGCTGCAATCTTGTGCACACCGTTTGGGCTATCTTCACGACTTTGAGCCCGCTCGCACGTTGGCGCTCAGTTGGGTGCAGCATGGGGCTCCACTGAGCAACATTAGCACTTGCGACGACCAGCATCTTGCGATCCTGAATCATGTCGCGCCTGTCTTCCCGGAAGTGGTTCTGCGGTCTATCGAACAGGCTTCAATCGATCCCGAGTTTGCCTCGCGTGAAAACGAGAACTTCGCTAGATTCGTCCGGCTCTTGTGTCATCTTGCCTATGAGGATGAAACCTTCGACCGAGCGGCGACAGTACTTCTGAAGTTTGCGGAGACAGAAGAATCTGGCGAAAACAACAACAGCATCATTCGTCAGTGCCAACAACTTTTCTCGCTGTATCTTTCTGGTACCGAAGCTACTCCAAAACGGCGGCAAGCATTTGTCCAAAGACTAATAAATTCTGGCAACCCAAAGCAACGGGAGATCACAAACGAGCTTCTGAAATCCGCATTTAGAACGCATCACTGGAGAGGGTTTGGACCCTTCCATTTCGGAGCACGAAGGCGAGGTCCAGGATGGATTCCAAAAACGCATGAAGAACAAAATTCGTGGTATACAGGTTTCATTAAACTTCTGCTTCCGCCGTTGGAATCGTCCCAGCCCAACGAACGTAATTGGGCAAGATCGATGTTGGCGAGTCACTTCCGAGATCTTTGGACGTATGCTCAATGCCATGACCTACTTGAACGAATCATCCATACACACGGCTTAGAAGGTCAGTGGCCAGACATGTGGCTGTCCATCAAGGCGACATTACGCCTTGACAGCCCGCACCTCCCTCCTGATTCGCTCTGTAGGCTTCAATCTATTGAGAGACTAACCGCGCCATCTAACACGCTTGGGGAAATTCGTAGCTATGTGCTACCCGACCATTGGAGACATATTGATTTCCGCGATGGTGAATACCAAGAAAACGTAGACGACTTGCGGAAGAAAGTCCTAAATCTCGGAGAGCTTGCGGCGGCTGAACTCGGAATTATCGAAGATCTCGGTGACGAAATCTGGGTGGCGCGCTCCGAAGCTTTGTCCTGGTTTGGGCAAGGGTTGGCAAAGGTGACTGAAGCCAGGGTTCCGGTGTTTGAGCTGTTGGCTAGCTCCTTCACAAGGTACGGGTCGGAGAAGACTCAGCCGACCGTTTTCGCTAGATTCCTCCGTGGTGTTCATGATGCCGCGCCTTCCCAAGCCCAAGAATTGCTCGAGCGTGCGTTGGCGATTCCAGCTTTCAAGCATCAAGCAATTTATCTACTCGCAGCCGTTCCCATCACCGCTTGGGCTTCAGCACAATTGCTGCAACTTGCACAATCCGGTGAGCTGGAAGCTCGGCATTTCGAGATCCTGAGCTACGGCCGTGTTCATGAAGGAATTCCAAATAGCGAATTCGCGAGCCTTCTGTCAGCAATCAATGCTTTGGACAGCGGATATCTTTCAACAGTTGAGTTGCTTAAGATGCGTTTCTTTGGAAGGGCGATTCAGCATCCTATAGACGAGGATCTGTGCGCAACGATTAGAGAGACAATCCGGAAACTATTAGCGGAGCATGAAAGTTCAGTCAAGCGCGCACCGGGGCGCGAGTTTGATGAAGTACTTGTGTTAGGTTTGGGCGCCGAAGCGCCTGTCGGTGAGGTCGGGGAAATCATCGAAATGGTATGTGAGGGCGTGGAGGCGTATCGTCTCTACGCCTTTGATTTAAGCCATGTGATCGCTGTTCTAATCAAAAACCACCTTGAAATTTTTCTCAGCGCTCTCTTTGAAAGAGGTAATGGCAGGCTGGGCGTCGCGGCTTCCCTGTTCAAAGAGCGAGTGGGCTTGGAAGTCGTGTCGCTAAACGGAGCTCCGCTGGATCGGGTAGTGGCGTGGTGTGGTGATAATCAAGAGCGCATTCAGAAGGTAGCTGGGGCGATGAATTCATTTGTGGTGCGGGACCCTACAGAACCTTCAGGCGACCAACCCAATGGCGTGGTTCTTAGCGAACACATCAAGTCTCTTCTAGCCGTGGCAAAAGACAAGAAAGCCGTTGTCGAAGCCATCTATGAGGACATTAGCCCTTGCAGTTGGTCGGGGTCGCGCGCAAAGGTTATGGAAATTCGGACAGAAGCATTTAGGGAGCTGCTCAATCACCCTCATGACGATGTCCAAGCACAGGTTCGGACTAAGTTGCCTAAACTCGAGCAAGCGATCCATTTTGAACAAGAACGCGAAGCGGCAGAACATAACCAGCGTGAGCAACGTTTTGAGTGATTGACTGCTTTGGTCGATCTCTGACGATGCTTTGCGTTCCTTGATTATTCTGGCCGACAGCGCTGGCGGTCAAAGCGCGAACGACTATGGCTTCGGGGAGCAAATGGAAAGTGCACTAAGGAAACGCTGATTATTTCGTTTGCATATCGCCCCACGGGCGGCTCTGTTTGAGACAATACGCATAGTTCCTTCACGACGGTGACGATCCCGATGCAATCGAGCTTCTCCGACCTTGAGTACGCGGCCAAGAAGAAGATGACGCGCCGCGACCGGTTCCTTGCCCAGATCGAAGCGGTGACACCGTGGGCGGCGCTCGAAGCGCTGATCGAGCCGC
>NZ_JAEKFT010000065.1 GCF_018524365.1 Denitromonas iodatirespirans | reverse complement strand
CACCGAAATGCTCAGTTCCTGGGAAACCGCTTCCACTGAGGCGCCCTCCGGCGGCAACAGTCGAGCGAGCGCTTTGTCCTTGAATTTTTGTCCGTATCGAGCCACTTCGTTCTCTTCTCATCGCCCCCGGGTTTTGGATTCTATCGAGGCGACAACTATTCTGACTCAGGGGGAGTTCAAGCACTCGCTCTTGATCGTTCTCCAAGTCATTGTCCCAAGTGAATAGATCCTCCGTATATGCGTTGAAGTACAACGTATCGCGTTTCGTGACCTCGCCGTTCTCGTCGACAGCCTTGCCCAAATCTTTGAATGTTGTCGAAAGGCGCGTCTTGCCGGTACCGTTATACGCATAGAGCAGGATGGTCTTCTTCGCCTTCAGCTCGTCGCGGAGATGTTCCGCCAACCAAGTCAAATTTAAGTAGCTCACATTGGCCATGAGTTACTTGTTCTCCAGCGACGGGAAAAGCTGCTGCATCAGACCAGCCTTGTGGGTCTTGAGGGTTTCGAGTTTGTCCGCCTCGGTGGCGATCTGTGCATCTAGAGAGGAAAGACAACCGGCGATTTGGCGTTGTTCATCTTCCTCAGGGATAGGCGCGACTATGTTCAGAATGTCTCCACGCGCTAGGCCAGGAATTAGATTTCCGGCAGCGAGATCTTCAAAGCGAGATCTTTTCGTTAGAAGCAACTGAAATATGAAACGACTTAAACAGGCCTTGGCACGAACAGCCATCAATTGCCGCCCCATAGCCACTGATGTTATTTCGAGATACCAAACTTCCCCGACACCGCTCCCTTTCACAGTGATTAACGTATCGTGCTCTTTGGCAGTATTTGTCGACTCTCTTGTCCACTTTGTCCCGAAATGAACATCATTAGTGAAATCTGACGGTCCGGTGAAATACGGCACATCTCCGACAGTGCTGTATTCATCAGGCGATAGATGCAAGCCCGATACTAGATCAACGACTGCCGAGAGCTTCTTTCCTTTCCACTCCGGCGCATCGCGGAACACGGGGAAGCGGAGGCGGGGGCGGGTTTCGCCTTCGCGGGGGAAAAGCTGCTGCATCAAGCCGCGCTTGTAGGTCTTCAAGGCCTCGACTTTCCGTCCCTGCGCGGCAATCAGCTCGTCCAGCGAGCCCAGGCAGTCGGCGATCTTTTGTTGCTCTTTCTTTTCTTTCGGAACCACGATCTGAAAAGAGAGAAACGAATCCACCTGAATTCTTTTCGCCTTGCGTCCGCCGTCAGCTATTTCGCCGAATCGCTTGTAGAAGTCCTTCCTTTGCACGTACTCAAGAAGGAATCGCGAATTCAGACGGGCATCCACGTCAAAGCACGGTAAGTCGACAGTTGATTCGAAGCCGTCCAAGTGCGCAGGAATGACGCCAAATGCCTGGTTCAGAAAATCGAGCTTGCTATAGATGAACTGCCCTGCCTTGCGCTTGTAGTAAACCGTGCTGGCGCTTCCCTTGATCGCTTCTGCTTTCTCGAAAACCCCTCTTCCCCAAAGTTTGACGGTCAATTTTTTGGCAATTGATCCGTCGCTGCCAGGAATTCGGCTTTCCGTTAGGAAGCTCCGCAGCTCCTTTTCTTCCCAAGCCTCTCTGAACTCCGGAAACCGTAACCTCGGCACCATCGCTGTCTTTTCCGCCTTCGCCATCCCTCAATCCTCGTAAGCCTGAAGGCCGGAAATCTCCCGCCCCCCGGCGCGCTTCTTCAGCAGCGGCACCAGCTCGCTCATCAAGGCCAGTTCCTTCTGGGTGCGGGCTTTCCAGCCCAGTTCCAGCGGGGCCAGCAGTTCGGTGAGTTGTTCGCCGTCGAAGATACGGCGCTCCAGTACGCCCTCCACGAAGCCTTGCAGTGCCTCGATGGTCAGGCCGTGCCTAGCGGAAAGCTCGGCCAGCTCGCGGGCGGCCTTGGCGGCCTTGAACTGCTGGTAGCCGGCGCGGATGGCGGGTTCAAGCAGGCCTTCGCCCGCCTTGAGGCTCATGACGTATTCGGTGATGTCGTCGCGCTCGTCGATGAACTTGGCGTCGGCAGCGATGAGGCTGACCAGTTGCTCGCGGCTCATGGTGGCGCGGCCGGGCTTCTTGGTGGAGAAGTCGGCGATGAGCTTCATGATGTAGTCGTAGTCGATGGTGGCGGAGGCGAAGAGCACGAACTCGAAGTCGAGCTGTTCCATCTCCTCGTTCTTGCTGTCGCTCGCGTGATCGCCCACTGCCGCGCGCTCGTCGCGCAGGCGCTTGGCGGTCTCCAGGTACTGGCCGCGGAAGGCGTTCAGTTCGTCCGGAGGCAGGATGGTCTGGATGGTCTCTTGCTGCTCGGGCGTGAGGTCGGTGTATTGGTCGAGCTGGGTTTGCAGCTTCTGCACGTCCTTGAAGGCTTTGACGAAGCCGATGCGGGCTTCGTCGCCCTTGAGCTTGGCGATCTCTTCGGGTTTGCCGGATAGGCCGTGGGCCTGCATGAAGCTTTGCAGGGCGGCCTTGGCGTCCTGCAGCTTGTCGATGACGGCGGGGGCCTTGTCCACCAGCCAGATCTGGCGCGCTTCCTCGCCCTTGGCGCCGGAGAACAGGGCAATGGCGGCGTCCACCGCGTCTTGCTGGCCACGGAAATCGAGGATGTGGCCGAAGGGCTTGGTGTCGTTGAGTACCCGGTTGGTGCGGCTGAAGGCCTGGATGAGGCCGTGGTGCTTGAGGTTCTTGTCGACGTAGAGGGTGTTGAGATACTTGCTGTCGAAGCCGGTGAGCAGCATGTCGACGACGATGGTGATGTCGAGCTTGTGCTGCGCAATGTGGGGCGCGGCCTTGCGCAGGTCGGCCTCGGGCCATTGCTGGTCTTTGATGCGTTGTTGCACGTCCTGGTAGTAGAGGTCGAACTCCTCGATGCGGTGATTGGTGCCGAAGCGGGCGTTGTAGCCGGCGATGATGGCAGCGAGGGCGGCCTTTTTGGTGTCCGGCTCTTCTTTGTTGTCTTCGAGCTCGTTGGGCAAGTCTTCCTGGATCTGCCGCACGTCGGCGCTCACGTCGCCCGGCGGGGAGAAGACGGCGGCGATGTTGAGGGGCTGATAGGCCGGGTCGGCCTGCATGATTTCGGCCTGAGCCTGCTCGAACAGGGCGTGGTACTCGATGGCGTCGTTGATGGAGGCCGTGGCGAAGATGGCGTTGAACTTACGCCCGCCGGTGGCGGCGTCGTGCTTGGCGAGGATGGCGTCGACGATGGCGCGCTTGGCGAGCGTTTCCCCCGGCTTTGGGAGATTCGTGCCATCCGGTTTGTAGTAGTCGACGTGAAACTTCAGCACATTGCGGTCTTCGATGGCGTCGCTGATGGTGTATTCGTGCAGGGGCTGCTGGAAGAGATCTTCCGTGGTCTTCAGCGTCTTCTCGTCACCGTTGATCTGCTTGTAGGTCGCGTTTTCCTCGAAGATGGGCGTGCCGGTGAAACCGAAGAGCTGAGCCTTGGGGAAGAAGGCCTTGATGGCCTGGTGGTTGTCGCCGAATTGTGAGCGGTGGCATTCGTCGAAGATGAACACCATGCGCTTGTCGCGCAGTGCTTCGAGTTGATCGGTATAGGTGGCGAGTCCGCGCTTTTCGCGGCTCTTGTTGCGGCGGCTGTTTTCGTCCAGCGCCAGGCCGAGCTTCTGGATGGTACACACGATTACCTTGTCAGCCGCCTCGTCCGAGACGAGCCGCTCGACCAGCGCGCCGGTGTTGGTGTTGGCTTCGACGCAGCCTTCCTGAAAGCGGTTGAATTCCTCGCGGGTCTGGCGGTCGAGGTCTTTGCGGTCTACCACGAACAGGCACTTCTCTACGCCTAAGTTGGCCTTGAGTAGCGTGGAGGCCTTGAAGCTGGTGAGCGTCTTGCCGCTGCCGGTGGTGTGCCAGACGTAACCGTTGCCGCTGTTCTCGTCGATGCACTTGACGATGTTCTTGACGGCATAGATCTGGTAGGGCCGCATCATCAGGAGCTTCTGCTCGCTGGCCACCAGCACCATGTAGCGGCTGATCATCTGGCCGAGCGTGCACTTGGCGAGGACGGCATCGGCGAACTCGTCGAGCCCCGTGACTTTGGTGTTGTCCGGCGCGGCGTGCTGGTAAATGGGCAGGAAGCGCTCGTCGGCATTGAAGCTGAAGTGCCGGGCGTTGTTGTTGGCGAAGTAATACGTGGAGTGCTTGTTGCTGACGATGAACAGTTGCATGAAGCACAGCAGCGTACGCGTGAAACCGTTGCCGACGTCGTTCTTGTATTCAACGATCTGCTCGATGGCGCGGCGCGGGTTGATGCCCAGCGTCTTGAGCTCGATCTGCACCACCGGCACGCCGTTGATGAGCAGGATGACGTCGAAGCGATGGTGGCTGTAGTCGGTGTTGATGCGCAGCTGGTTGACGACCTCGAAGGTGTTCTTACACCAGTCGTCGATATTGACCAGCGTGTAATTCAGCGGGGTGCCGTCTTCGCGGACAAAGCTGTTGCGCGTGCGCAGCGTTTGCGCGGCGGTGAAGACGTCGGGCGTGACAATCTCTTCGAGCAGCCGTGCGAACTCTTCGTCGGTGAGATTGACTCGGTTGAGTTGCTGGAACTTGTCGCGGAAGTTCGATTCCAGCGCGGCGCGGTCGCGAATGTCTGGGCGGTAGGTGTATTTGAGATCGGCCAGTTTGGAGAGCAGGTCCAGCTCGATCTGGTTTTCAGTGGTCATCGACAAGCCCAGGAACCAAGTAGCATTTTGCGGATTGTATCTTGAGCGCCTGTTCTCAAGGAGAACAAAGAGCCGGCCTCAGAAATCCGAACACGGCGACAAGTGAATGCTGGTCCCCTGAGGAGGCCGAGCCTGTCAGAAATTTTGTGTTTGAGGCATACCATGTGGGCAAGGAGCATGTATGCCAAGAAAGACCAGCAAGAAGAGCACTGCGGCGGCGCTGCCGTCCATCCCGAAAGAGCTGATCGACGGATTCGTCAGCGGACCGATGAGTGCCGAGGCGATCAATGCAGCCTCAATGGCGTTCAAGAAGGCGCTGATCGAGCGGGCACTGGGCGCCGAGATGAGCCATCACCTGGGCTATCCACCCGGCGCCG
>NZ_JAEKFT010000064.1 GCF_018524365.1 Denitromonas iodatirespirans | reverse complement strand
ACGTTCGCCTGGACGCCTTCCCGCTGACCCCCAACGGCAAACTCGACCGCAAGGCGCTGCCGGCACCGGACGAGGCGGCCTATGTCAAGCGCGCCTATGAAGCGCCGCAAGGCGAGGTCGAAGAGACGCTCGCCCAGCTATGGCGCGAGCTGCTCGGCGTCGAGCAAGTCGGCCGACAAGACAACTTCTTCGAACTGGGCGGGCACTCGCTCATGGCGGTGAGCCTCATCGAACGCCTGCGCCAGGCGGGCCTGTATGCCGACGTGCGCGGCGTGTTTGCGGCCCCGAGCTTGAGCGAGCTGGCCGCCACGCTCAAGCGCGAAGACACGCAGGTCGAAGTGCCGGCGAACCTGATCACCGAAGCGACCGAAGCGATCACCCCCGATTTGCTGCCCTTGGTCGAACTGAGCCAATCGGCCATTGACCGCATCGTTGCCCAGGTGCCCGGGGGCGTGCGCAACGTGCAGGACATCTACCCGCTGACCGCCGCCCAGGAAGGCATCCTGTTCCATCACCTGCTGGCACCGCAAACCGATGCCTACGTCGAAGGGGCCCTGTTCGCCTTCGGCTCACGTGCGCGGCTGGACAGTTTCCTGGCAGCCTTGCAGGGTGTGATCGATCGGCACGACATTCTGCGCACCCTGATCGCCTGGCAAGGGCTCGATCGGCCGATGCAGGTGGTGTTGCGCCAAGTGAGCCTGCCGTGCGAGCAGATCGTGCTCGACCCGGCCCTGGGGGAGGGGGCGGCGCAGCTCGAAGCGCAGCTCGATCCGGCCCGCTACCATCTCGATGTCAGTCAGGCGCCGCTGCTGCGCTGCTTCATCGCCCACGATGTGAGGCAGGATCGCTGGCTGCTGCGTCTGCTCTCGCATCACATCGCGATCGACCACACCACGCAGGACATCCTCATTGAAGAGGCCGAGTTGCTGGCCGACGGTCGAGCCGAAGCGCTCACGGAACCTGTCCCGTTTCGCAACTTCGTGGCGCAGGCGCGCTTCGGGGTGTCCGAGGCCGAGCACGTCGAGTTCTTTACCCGCATGCTGGCCGACATCGACGAGCCGAGCGCACCGTTCGGCATGCTCGACATCCAGGGCGACGGCTCGGATGTGCGCGAAGCGCAGCAGATGCTCGATCCGGTCCTGAGCGCGAAGATCCGTGCCCATGCGCGCAGCCTGGGCATCAGCGCGGCGAGCCTGATGCACCTGGCCTGGGCGCTGGTGGTCGCCAGAACCACGGGCAGGGAAGACGTGGTCTTCGGCACGGTGTTGTTCGGGCGCATGCAAGGCGGCGCGCAAGCGGACCGTGTGATGGGCATGTTCATCAACACCTTGCCGGTGCGCCTGCGCATCGACGGGCGGGGCATCCGCGATGCTTTGCGCAGCACCCACGAAACGCTGGTCGATCTGATCCGCCACGAGCACGCGCCGCTGTCGCTGGCGCAGCGCTGCAGCGGAGTCGATGCACCGGCACCGCTGTTCACCTCGCTGTTCAACTACCGCTACAGCGCATCGCCCGACCAGGACACTGCGCCCTTCGAGCACTGCACACAGGACGATATCCAGGTCGTCAGCGCGAGGGAGCGGACTAACTATCCGCTGACAGTGTCGGTGGATGATCTTGGCAGCAACTTCATGCTGACCGCACAGGTTGTCGAGGCGATTGCACCGGCGCGAGTGTGTCGGTTCATGGCAACTGCCTTGCAAGCGTTGGTCGTAGCCTTGGATGCGGAGCGCCAACCGGCGGCTTGTCTGCTGGATGTCCTGCCGGCCGAAGAGCATCGTCAGGTGATTCACGAATGGAACGACATTCAGATCGAATCGCCGGCGCCCCTGTGCCTGCACCAGGTGTTCGAGGCGCAGGTGGCGCAACGGCCCGGCGCGACCGCTGTGGTATTTGGTGAAACGCAGGTCAGCTACGGGCAGTTGAATGCGCAGGCCAACCTGCTGGCGCGTACGCTTGTGGCGCACGGAGTGCAGCCGAACGACTATGTCGCGATCTGCATGGGCCGTGGCGTTGGCATGATCGTGGCCATGCTGGCGACCTTGAAAGCCGGTGGTGCATACGTTCCGCTAGATCCTGCTTACGCCTCGGATCGCCTGGCCTACATTGCCGAAAACAGCGCGCCGAAGATGGCACTTGTCGATGCCGTTGGTAGCCAAGTGCTCGCGATCGGCACGGATCAGTGTGCTTTTGGTACGGCGACGACGGTTATCAATCTGGATGATCTCGACGCCGGGGAACTCTCCAGCGAGCAAGCGACAGAGAATCTCGAACTCCCGTCCGATCCAGGCCGCCAGGCCTACGTGATCTACACCTCGGGCTCTACCGGCCAGCCCAAGGGTGTCATGGTGACGCATGGCAATGTGGGTCGCCTCTTCCGGTCGACGGAGCATTGGTTCCAGTTCAACGAAGAAGATGTGTGGACGCTCTTCCATTCATTCTCGTTCGATTTTTCCGTCTGGGAGATCTGGGGGGCCTTGTTGTATGGCGGCGAACTGGTTGTCGTGCCGCTGGATGTGGCCCGCTCGCCGGAAGATTTTCATGCTCTGATCTGCGAGCGCCGTGTGACGGTGCTCAACCAGACGCCGAGTGCCTTCCAGCTGCTGGTGGCCGCGCAGGCGGAGCAGCCGGGCGCGCATCGTTTGCGCTACATCGTCTTCGGGGGAGAGGCGCTGGAACTGCGCACCCTGGCACCTTGGTTTGCCCAGAATCCGGGTAAAGACACGCAACTGATCAACATGTACGGCATCACCGAGACGACAGTCCATGTGACGTATCGTCCGGTGGCCGCGCACGAGACCGAGCGTCCCGGGCCGAGTCCGATCGGTGTCCGCATTCCGGACTTGAAGACCTACATTCTCGACGACTTCCGTCGCCCCGCACCCGTCGGCGTCGTGGGTGAATTGTATGTGGGCGGGGCAGGGGTGGCGCGCGGCTACCTCAAGCAAGCCGAGCTCACCGCAGAACGTTTTCTCGAGGATCCGTATGTCGACGGTGGCCGCATCTACAAGACGGGCGATCTGGGTCGCTGGCTGCCGGATGGCACGATCGAGTACCTGGGCCGCAACGACTTCCAGGTCAAGATCCGCGGCTTCCGGATCGAACTCGGAGAGATCGAAGCAAAGCTCGCGCAACACGAACTTGTGCGCGACGTGGTAGTGCTTGCCCTTGACGACGGCGGTGGCAAGCGCCTGGTGGCCTACATCATTGGCGATGAGCCGCTTGCTGCGGAAGGTCTGCGTGCCTACGCCGAGCAGGTGCTGCCAGCCTATATGGTGCCCAGCGCATATGTGAGCCTTGAGCGCTTTCCCCTGACGCCCAATGGAAAGCTGGATCGCAAGGCCCTGCCGGCGCCCGATGGTGCCGCGTTTGTCCAGCGACCGTATGAGCCGCCTCAGGGGGAGGTAGAAGAACGACTTGCCGCGCTGTGGGCCGAGCTGCTTCAACTTGAGCTGGTGGGGCGTCACGACAACTTCTTCGAGTTGGGCGGCCATTCGCTGCTGGCCGTGACGATGATCGGAAGGATGCGCCAGGCCGGGCTTTTCTCGGATGTGCGCGCGTTGTTCATCACCAACAGTCTGGCCGAGTTCGCCAACACCGTCAGCGATCAGGACACCCAGATCGCGATTCCAGCAAACCTGATCCCGGATGCCCTTGAGGTGACGGATACCGATATTGAGACCGAGGAGTTCCGGCTGTGACTGTTGAAACCCTGCTCCAACGGCTAGAGGCCAAAGGCATTCAGTTTGGTGTCGATGAAGGCGAACTGGTCATCAATGCACCCAAAGGGGCGATGACGCGGGATCTCCTCGATGAGCTCAAGCGACACAAGGCCGATCTGCTCGAGACATTGCTTCGTCACGATACGAACGCTCCCGGACCGACACCGAGTTCGCCGAGATCACGGCCGTTCTGCATCACGCCGGAAATGCTCACCCTGGTGGAACTCGGCCAGACATCCATCGACTCGATCGTTGCGCAGGTGCCCGGTGGCGCGGCCAACGTGCAGGATATCTACCCGCTGCTGCCCTTGCAGGAAGGCATTCTTTTCCATCACCTGATGAATCCGTCGGGCGATGCCTACCTGGTGCCAAGTGTGATCGGCTTTGCTCGCCGCGAACGCATGGATACTTTCCTCAATGCTATCCAGCAGGTGATCGATCGGCACGACATCCTTCGTACCGCCATCGTGTGGGAGGGAATAGAACAACCCGTTCAGGCGGTGATGCGCAAAGCGGTCTTATCCGTGGAGACTTTGTCCTTGTTGCCGGACGATGGCGATGTCCAGGGCCAGCTCGAGACTCGTTTCGATCCCGCGCACTACCGCATGGATCTGCGCACGGCACCGTTGATCAAATGTCATGTTGCGCAGGATGTTGCGAATGACCGCTGGTTGATGCACATCCTGGCGCACCACCTCGTGATCGATCACACCACGTTGGCCTTGTTGGTCGAAGAAGCGGGGATGATCGAACAGGGGCTCGTGGACCAATTGCCGCCGCCTGTTCCGTTCCGCAACTTCGTGGCGCAGGCGCGACTGGGCGCAAGCCAGGAAGAACAGGTGCGCTTCTTCAGCGACATGCTCGGTGATATCGACGAGCCCACGGCGCCGTTCGGATTGCGGGATGTTCAGGGCGATGGCAGCAATGTGGTCGAGGCACATCGCGTTCTCGACGATGCGCTTGGCGCGCGAATTCGTGAGCGAGTGAGGGCGCTGGGCGTCAGCGCCGCGAGTCTCATGCACTTGGCGTGGGCGATGGTCGTGTCACGCACCACCGGCCGTGGCGACGTGGTTTTCGGTACCGTTCTTTTCGGTCGCATGCAGGGGGGGAACCATGCCGACCGCGTTCTCGGTATGTTCATCAATACATTGCCGCTGCGATTGCGCATAGGGGGCGAAGGGGTTGAGTCCGCACTTCGCAGCACGCACGAGGCGCTCGCGCAATTGCTTCGACATGAGCATGCGCCGTTGTCCCTGGCGCAGCGCTGCAGTGGAGTCGACGCACCGGCGCCATTGTTTACCTCCTTGCTGAACTATCGCTATAGCGGCATGCGTCCGGGCGCTGGCGCATCGGATGCAACGGCGGCAGTCGGCAGCGATGATGATATTCAGGTGCTCGGTGGTCACGAACGCACCAACTACCCGCTGACCATTTCGATCGACGACTACGGAGATGAATTCTCGATTTCCGCGCAAGCGATCTCCCCGCTCGACGCTGATCGGATCTGCGACTACCTGGTGTGCGCGATCGAGCGGGTGACGGACGCCCTGGCGCACAGCCCCCGATCGCCGGTGGGTCGGATCGATATCCTCCCCGCCCCCGAACGCCATCAAGTACTCGTCTCGTGGAACGCGACGGATCGTCCATACCCGCGCGATATGGGCGTGCACACGCTGTTCGAAGCCCAAGCGCTCGCGCAGCCCGAGGCTGTGGCCGTCATCGGAGAGGCACAACAGCTCAGCT
>NZ_JAEKFT010000063.1:2500-5535 GCF_018524365.1 Denitromonas iodatirespirans | reverse complement strand
AAAAACCCCCGCAGTCAAGATGACTACGGGGGTTTTTCTTTTGGTTAGTCTGACGATGACCTACTTTCACACCCGAGTTGGGCACTATCATCGGCGCTGTTCCGTTTCACGGTCCTGTTCGGGATGGGAAGGGGTGGTTCCAGAACGCTATTGTCGTCAGACTTGACGGTTGGCGTCGCAGGGCTTTGTGTGTCTGCGTCGCCGCAACTGGAAGAAGTCGGAGTTAAGTAGCTTTTGTGCGATTGCTTAGCACATGTTCTCAAGGTTATAGGATCAAGCCTCACGGGCAATTAGTACTGGTTAGCTTAACGCATTACTGCGCTTCCACACCCAGCCTATCAACGTCCTGGTCTTGAACGACCCTTTAGCGTGATCGAGTCACGGGGGAAGTCTCATCTTGAGGCGAGTTTCCCGCTTAGATGCTTTCAGCGGTTATCTCTTCCGAACTTAGCTACCCGGCGATGCCACTGGCGTGACAACCGGTACACCAGAGGTTCGTCCACTCCGGTCCTCTCGTACTAGGAGCAGCCCCTCTCAAACTTCCAACGCCCACGGCAGATAGGGACCAAACTGTCTCACGACGTTTTAAACCCAGCTCACGTACCACTTTAAATGGCGAACAGCCATACCCTTGGGACCGGCTACAGCCCCAGGATGTGATGAGCCGACATCGAGGTGCCAAACTCCGCCGTCGATGTGAACTCTTGGGCGGAATCAGCCTGTTATCCCCAGAGTACCTTTTATCCGTTGAGCGATGGCCCTTCCATACAGAACCACCGGATCACTATGACCTGCTTTCGCACCTGCTCGACTTGTGGGTCTCGCAGTCAAGCCTTCTTTTGCCATTGCACTATCAGTACGATGTCCGACCGTACCTAGAAGACCTTCGTACTCCTCCGTTACTCTTTAGGAGGAGACCGCCCCAGTCAAACTGCCCACCATGCACGGTCCCCGACCCGGATTCACGGGCCAAGGTTAGAACCTCAACGACATCAGGGTGGTATTTCAAGGTTGGCTCCATGAGAACTGGCGTCCCCACTTCAAAGCCTCCCACCTATCCTACACAAATCCCGTCAAAGTCCAATGCAAAGCTGCAGTAAAGGTTCATGGGGTCTTTCCGTCTAGCCGCGGGTAGATTGCATCTTCACAACCATTTCAACTTCGCTGAGTCTCAGGAGGAGACAGTGTGGCCATCGTTACGCCATTCGTGCAGGTCGGAACTTACCCGACAAGGAATTTCGCTACCTTAGGACCGTTATAGTTACGGCCGCCGTTTACCGGGGCTTCGATCAAGAGCTTGCACCCCATCACTTAACCTTCCGGCACCGGGCAGGCGTCACACCCTATACGTCCACTTTCGTGTTTGCAGAGTGCTGTGTTTTTAATAAACAGTCGCAGCCACCGATTCTCTGAGACCTCCTTCTGCTCCAGCCGCAGGGCTTTCACATACAAGAGGCACACCTTCTCCCGAAGTTACGGTGTCAATTTGCCGAGTTCCTTCTCCTGAGTTCTCTCAAGCGCCTTGGTATTTTCTACCTACCCACCTGTGTCGGTTTGCGGTACGGTCACTCTTTGACTGAAGCTTAGAGGCTTTTCCTGGAAGCATGGTATTAATCACTTCAGGCTCAATGAGCCCTCGTCATCACGCCTCGTCTAAGCCCGGCGGATTTGCCTACCGGGCACGACTACACGCTTAAACCGGGACATCCAACACCCGGCTGATCTAACCTTCTCCGTCCCCCCATCGCATCAAAGAGCGGTACAGGAATATTGACCTGTTTCCCATCGACTACGCATTTCTGCCTCGCCTTAGGGGCCGACTCACCCTGCGCCGATGAACGTTGCGCAGGAAACCTTGGGTTTTCGGCGAGGGAGCTTTTCACTCCCTTTATCGCTACTCATGTCAGCATTCGCACTTCTGATACCTCCAGCATCCCTTACGAGACACCTTCGCAGGCTTACAGAACGCTCCCCTACCATGCGTACAAGTACGCATCCGCAGCTTCGGTTCATGGCTTGAGCCCCGTTACATCTTCCGCGCAGGACGACTCGACTAGTGAGCTATTACGCTTTCTTTAAAGGGTGGCTGCTTCTAAGCCAACCTCCTAGCTGTCTGTGCCTTCCCACCTCGTTTACCACTTAGCCATGTATTTGGGACCTTAGCTGGCGGTCTGGGTTGTTTCCCTCTTGACACCGGACGTTAGCACCCGATGTCTGTCTGCCGTATATCACTTTGCGGTATTCGGAGTTTGCTATCGCGGGGTAAATCGCAATGACCCCCCCAACGATGACAGTGCTCTACCCCCGCAAGTGTCCGTACGACGCACTACCTAAATAGTTTTCGGGGAGAACCAGCTATTTCCGGATTTGTTTGGCCTTTCACCCCTATCCACAGCTCATCCCCTAACTTTTCAACGTTAGTGGGTTCGGACCTCCAGTACCTGTTACGGCACCTTCATCCTGGCCATGGATAGATCATCCGGTTTCGGGTCTACGCCCAGCGACTATGTCGCCCTTATCAGACTCGCTTTCGCTACGCCTCCCCTATTCGGTTAAGCTCGCCACTGAACGTAAGTCGCTGACCCATTATACAAAAGGTACGCAGTCACCCCACAAGGAGGCTCCCACTGTTTGTATGCATGCGGTTTCAGGATCTATTTCACTCCCCTCCCGGGGTTCTTTTCGCCTTTCCCTCACGGTACTGGTTCACTATCGGTCGATTACGAGTATTTAGCCTTGGAGGATGGTCCCCCCATATTCAGACAGGATTCCACGTGTCCCGCCCTACTTGTCGTACGCTCAGACCCGCCAGCGACCCTTCACATACAGGGCTATCACCTTCTATGGCCGGGCTTTCCATCCCGTTTTGTTGAATCACTGGTTTAGTCGTACAGGCTGGTCCCATTTCGCTCGCCACTACTTTGGGAATCTCGGTTGATTTCTTTTCCTGCGGCTACTTAGATGTTTCAGTTCGCCGCGTTCGCCTCCTCGTGCCTATGTATTCAGCACGGGATGACCCTAAAAGGGCCGGGTTT
>NZ_JAEKFT010000062.1 GCF_018524365.1 Denitromonas iodatirespirans | reverse complement strand
CGCCTGCGCAGCGCCATGCCCTTGAGGACCGAGCGATCCTGGCCGCGCGCCATCAGACGTATCTTGAGGCTCGCGAACGCCATCCTGCACGCTGGTCCCGCGGGACACGCGACTGGACGCCAATCGGCGCGGTCACGCTCAATCCGGAGCGCGATGCGGCCATTTGCGGCCACGGTCATGCTGAAGACATAAAACGGTTGGTTGCATGAATCAGGCGACAACTATCTTGACTTGCTCCGACCGGCCATCAGTCATCATTTCATCAGCGAGGATGATCTGGACAAACTGCCCGTGCGCAAACAGCCGCCCGAGCTGCACGCAGCGCTCGAAAGCCTCTCTGAGGGCAGCGTGGAGGAACGCGTCGCCAAGCTGCGCAAGAAGGTGATCGAGGATCTGGTCTATGTGCGCGGCGGCAGCTTCATGCACGGCGACTTCGCCCGGCTGATGGGTGTCGAAGGCGTCACGCGCATGACCTACAACGAGGACGACAAGATCGTTCGGGAAATCGCCCTGAGCGATTTCTGGATCAGCCGCTACAAGACCACCTACGCCGAGTTCGATGTATTCACCGACGCGACGGGGCGCAAGCGCACGGGGATGGAAAATGAAGGCAAGCACCGCCATCCGCTGGGGCCGCTGGCACCCGCTGGCTGACAATCTCCTCCCTATATACAACTCCGCACTGCCGGGCGCACCGGCCGGAATAATCGTTGACCCTCAATGACTTACACGAAGCTCGCGTCCGGACGTGGTTTGAGCCAGCGGCTACGAATCAGCGCGGTCGGCGCGGATGGTGGTTACGCATCTGGAACGCCCATTCCCAACTGTCGTTCTGTTGGGCCGGGAAGCCCTGGGGCATGTACATCTCCGGCTGCCGCGCCAGACGCACCGGGACGTCCTCGCAATGGATCTCGTTCCGTTCGAAGGCACGCAGCTCGATGATGGCGGCGTTGCGCCGGTCGAGGAGACCGCTGGACAGGCGGGCGTAGTAACCGTCGCCGACACGCATCTGTGCCTTGAGGGCCACACGCCCGATGGGCGGAACGTACCACAGCTGAGTCAGGGTGACGCCCGAGACGACCGGCGCGGTTGCGGTAAACACGCGACCGGCTCTCGCCTCGTCGGCGGCACGCGGATTTTCCTTCGTCCACCGGGCGACTCGATCGATGCGCAAGGCCTTGAAGGTGCCGGCTGCGACGGTGATCTCCTCGACGGCGGCTACATGGCTGGTCGCACTTTCGTGATAGTCGTAGAAATAGTGCTCGTAGGGAGACTGGTATTCACCCTCCTCGCGGAAGTCGTCCTGCCATGAATCATTGAGGGCGAGGGGAAAGCGGAGCCATACCTGCTCGCCGCGGCGCGAGGGATTGACCTCGGTGTAGGTGGCCTGCGTTTCGCGCAGCTCTAGCGTGTCATTGACGTGATAGGCGCTCACCCCGTCGTCGATACCCACCAGACGCAACTGCGTCGGCGGGAACTCCTGCCCGCCAGCGTACACCCAGCGGGTACCGGGCGCAGGCGCCGGCGCCTGGACGGCTTTGTCGGAAGGCCAGTCGGGGAGTTGACAGGCGGCGTTGGCGGACAGCGCGGGCAGCAGCCCAAACAGCAGGACGGAAAGATGATGGCGGACGCGTTGCGCAGCAGATGTCATGCGTTGGTACCGTAATTTGGTCAGGAGATCGGAGCAGCACCGGGTATGGTCGCGCCGCCAGAAATGCCACTGGTATAGCCAAGCGGCACTCTAGCGCTTGTAGCCCGGTAGGGCAATGGCATTCATGCCGCCACCGGTATCGGTTCGAACCATGGTTTGGCCGGATTGATGTACCGGTTGGCGGGATGAGTGCTCGTCACCGAGCCGCCCTACGTGACCAAGCGCGTCGATGGCCTGTTGGCGGTTGCGCAGCCGGCGCTCGCCTTGCGCGCGATCTTGCAAGGCATATTGGCCGGCCTCGTGATTCGTACACGCCAAGGTTCATGCCAACGTTATAATCCACCGACCCAACGTCCTTGGTTATCCCCATGCCGCTACGTCACGCTGTTGCCGCTCTGTTCGTTCTATGTACTGCCTCGGCATGCTCAACCGCCAAGTCACCTGGGAACGGAATTCCTCCGTTGCCCCGAACCGAATCGCCCAGCCTCACCAAGGTCAAACCACCGCGCCAGCCGACCATCAGCCACCACTTCATTAGCGAGGATGACCTGGAGAAGCTGCCGGTGCGCAAGCAGCCGCCCGAGCTGCTCGCGGCGCTCGAAGGTCTGTCCGAGGGCAGCATCGAGGAACGCGTCGCCAAGCTGCGCAAGAAGGTGGTCGAGGATCTGGTCTATGTACGCGGCGGCAGTTTCATGCGCGGGGACTTCGCCCGGCTGATGGGCGTCGACGGGGTCACGCGCATGACCTACAACGAGGACGATAAAGAGGTTCGGGAAATCACCCTGAGCGATTTCTGGATCAGCCGCTACAAGACCACGTATGCAGAATTCGACGTGTTCACCGATGCGACCGGGCGCAAGCGCACGGGGATGGAGTACGAGGGCAGCGGACGCAATCCATTCATTCCGGCAGGCACCTACTGGCAGGACGCCAAGGACTACTGCCAATGGCTGGGCAAGCTCACCGGCTACCCCTTCGACCTGCCCACCGAGGCGCAGTGGGAGTACGCCGCGCGCAGCCGGGGGCAGTTCTTCATGATTGCGACGGATGACGGGACTATTGCGTATGGGAGGAATATTCCGTATGCGGCGCAGGCGAAGAAGTTGTCGCCAACCAGCGGCTTCATGTCGCCCTATCCGGTTGGGATGTTCCCCGCCAATCCGTTGGGGCTGCATGACATGAGCTACAACGGAAAGGAATGGGTCAATGATTGGTATTCAGAGGATGCCTACGCCAATGCTGACAAGCGCGATCCGGAAGGCCCCGAATCAGGAACGGAGAAAGTAATTCGAAGCTGGAACTATGGCGACTCGCTGAAGATCGGAGTTAACGTCTGGCGACGCAAAGGTTTGCCTGTACCAATGCGCGAAAGCATTCCTGATGAGAATGGAAACACAACAATGGTGCCGTCTGCCGCGGCCTTCTCTCCATCCGTCCGCTGCGTGATCAACAATCATTGACCCTCACACCGGTCCTGCGTTCCGGCAGGGCCGGCGCCTGCATTCAAGCGATGTCGCCATAGAACCCGTGTTCGCTGGAAGCGAAAAGCGGATGGTCCCTGGCCATGTCCTTCTGCAAGGCATATTCCAGCGTTGAATTGTCCAGCGCCGCGTAGCCGCGCCGCATCTCGTCCGCGAGCGCGGCATGGGTGGCGTCGTACCACGCGCCGAAGTCGCCTTCCATGGCCAGGAAGTCCTTGTCGCCCAAGCGACGCCGCATGTCCTGAAAGTCGTTCTGATACTGCGTCCGGTTGAACGGCACATCCAGCCCGCGCGGCCCTTCCGCCGCGAAGAAACGCTTGAGCAGTTCCATGTTGGCCTGGTGATCGCCTTTCTCGCCCAATGGCCCGATGTGCTGGATGATGTTGTCCATATCCGCTTTGGTCTGCGCCTGGCGCAGCACCATCAGCGCTGCCTTGCGCTGGGTAGGCAGGTAGTCATCGCCCAGATGCGCGCCCGTGCCGTCCTTGAGCCAGTTTGCAAAGCTGAACCGGGTCAGTTGGTAGAGCAGCATGCCCTTGGTTTCGGGCGGGCCGTAGCGCACCGACTCGGGCTTGGCGAGGATGGATTGGCCGAGTGCGATGTTGGCGTCGGCCTTGGCAAACTTCATTTCCCATGCTTTAACAGCTTCATCCAGTTCCCGAGCAAAATAGTTGTCGATGGCTCTACCCTCGCACACCACGAGATAGATCACGTATTTCCACGCTTCAAACGCCCTTTCGGCCACAAACTCCAACGACCTGAACCCCGCATGCCCCAGCGTGTAGTACGCCCAGAACACAAAGCTGCCGATCTGCTTCACGCCCACCGCCAAACTCACTTCACCGGAGGCGCCCAAGCCGAAACACAGTCCCGCATGGGCGGTGATGCGGAAAATGCCGTCGATGTATTCAACAGCGAACTTGGCCTCGCCTGCCAGCCCCGCCATGCCTTCGAGCCTCGGGGCCACCGCCGCGAAATCCTCGAATGCCTTCGCCTTGTTGTGCGGATTGCGCCACTGCACGGCACCCTTCAGTTGCAGGCCACCGCGCGCGCCGGCAAAAAAGTTCACTTCGGCGCCCAGCCCGGCCTTGTTGGTCCAGTCCGAGCCTTTGCCGGTGACGTTCGCCGCACTCCGCCGCTTCGTTCTTTGGCGCGATCCCTTGATATGGGGCGCTTTGCCAGGTTTGGTCTTGCCGTCCACGTCCTTGGTTTCGATGTCCACCATCTCGATGCCGATGGACACTTCGCCCGCCACGCTCACCCCAAGCACCCCCGACAGCTCGGCCGCAGCCGCGAAACGCACCGCCCCCAGATCGTAGGGCAGTCCGGGTGACTTGCCATTAACGATCGCGTCGATCTGCGCCAGATCGTAGAACGTCAGCAACAGCCCGTCTTTCGACGGAAAGTAGAAGTCAGCGCTGGCCCGGCCTTCGGCAAAGGCGACCTCCGCGCTGCCCTCGGCCTTGATGAAGACGTTTCCCTTTAGCGGCGAGATTTCCCCGGCCAGACTTCCGCCGCTGAAGTAGCGCATGGCGGCCGCTTCGGCGCTCAGGTCGATATCGCCGACCTTGGCGCCCTTGATTTCGACTTCACCGGATCGCTCGATGTGGGCATTTTCGTTCCAACGCTCCAGAGCTTCCGGGCCAAGCGTTCCGCAATTCTCGATCTCGAGTTTGATGAAATCCTTGCTGCTCAGCTTGAGGCTCTGGACCTGTTCGCCTAGGTACTGGCGCATCTTGCTACGGTCAATGCGGCGCTTGCCCACGCTGTCGGTCTTGTAGACCTCGGACCACTTCAAATCCTTCCGGTCCTTGAGTTTCGGCCAATTCGCCTTGAGCTTGTCGGAGTTCATGACCTTGAGCGGCCCGACCCCCATGTAGCGCGCTTCTTGCGTGATCTTGTCCCGCAACCCTGCGCCGCTCCGGAACCCCCACCTCTTCTTCAGGTCGAGCGCGTCACGCTTCCACTCGCCGTGATCCTTGATTGCCTTGAGCTGGTATGGTTTGTCACCCTCCTTTTCCATGAGGGGGATCATCTCGATGAGCTGGGCTCCGCTGTCTCCCAGCTTGGCCAGAGGTTTGAGTTCGTCGCGTAGTTTGGCGGTCGCCTCGTCCCGCCACTGGATTGCGAACAACTGCGTTTGCTTGGCTTCGCGCTCAGTCTCATCGAGCCGCGAGTCCTTCACATCCTGCAATTTCCCCTTCTCCAAGGCGATCATCGCCAAACGCTCGTCACACAATGCCAACACTTCATTGGCAAGCAACTTGTCGTGCATCAGCCGGCTCCAACGGTCGAACTCGTTATTCAACTCGATGGCATCCTCGGCGGGAACGGCGACCACCTCCCCGGTATCCAGACGTAGATACGCTTGCGGTGCTGGTGCAACATAAATGTCGACCCGGCTACCAGACGTGGTGTTGGCCCGGCCTTCTCCCAGGACGGCGGCGCGATCAGTGGATGAGTACATCGTGTTGCCTCGGTTCAACCTGGATTCAATGTCCCCAAAGGACTTGGAGTTTCTCGGCCTTACTGAATTTCACACGAGCGGTTTGCCCGTTCTCGTCGGTCATCCCGGCATCAACGATTTCGCCTGCGTCATTGACGATCCGGTAGGGCGCGGCGGCTATCGGTTGCTGCGAGACCTTGTCGCGTAGCACGAAGCGCTCGTCGAAAAGCTCGCGTACATGCTTTTGGACTGCCGGGTCGCCACCCTTCGGGAATTTCAGCCCGGTCACCGACGCGCTGGCCGGCCCGGTCAGATTCTTCATGCTCGCCTTGAGCTTGACCGGCCCCGGCGCGTGCAACTCGATGTTGCCGCCTTCGAGCTTGAGATAGGCGCCCTTCGCGGTGAGCAGGAGGTGGGTTTTGGCGCTGGCGTGGATGCTGGCGCTAGTGCTGGCGAGAGTGACGGTCTTGTCGGCGG
>NZ_JAEKFT010000061.1 GCF_018524365.1 Denitromonas iodatirespirans | reverse complement strand
TACTTCGACCGTCTCGGCGTGCCTCGGCTCTCATGACCTCAACTGCTCGAACCGCCCGGTGCGGACCCGCATGCCGGGTGGTGTGGGAGGGGATCGGTCAGGTAATCTGGCCGCCCCTATCCCGATTCCGGACGGATGCGCTTAGCGCGACTTGCGGCGCGCAATCTGTGCCATCAGTCCGAGGCCGGCGAGCATCATCGCCCAGGTTTCGGGTTCGGGCACCGGCGCTGCGAGGTCCAAGAAGTAGCGCGAGGTGCTCAGCGTGTTGCCGCCGCTCATGCCAAGCTGTGGATCGCGGAAGTCCATCAGGCGGACTTCGATCGTATAGTCGGCGGCGCTCTTGCCGTTGGCGAAGAGGGTGGGCGACAGCTGGTAGCTGGTCATCGGGGGCAGATAGGAGCTGATGCTCGCAATGTCCGGCTGGCTCGGATCGTTCAGCAGGCCGAGGGTTCGATCCCACACATAGACACGCACGCCTTCGATCGCGTCACTCGTCGGCAGCTCCCAGGTGAGCAGCTTGGAGGTGGCATCGAACTGGACGTTCTGGGCGAAATCGAGCACTTGCGCACCGGCGCTCCCTTGGGTCCATGTCATGCCGATGTCACCATCATGCTCGGCGACGATGGCCCACGGGTCGGAGGTCCCGACATTGGCGGGGACGTAGCTGTAGTACTCGTTCGGCGAGACATGGGAGCTCCACCATGTCATCGGCAATGCCGTGCCGTTCTGTTCGATACTCACTTGGGTCCCGAAGCCGCTGTTGGGCGTGACGCCGGCTCCGATATAGTGGACAACGCCCTCGGCGAAACCGAGCGTGTTGCTACCGTAGTTATCGAGTCGATCAACCACGAACTGGAAGCTCGGGGTGATAGCGAAAGCCGGGGCGCTGAGGCCTGCGAGTAGCGCGCCCATGATCAGCGGGCGAACCAGTGGGTGGCTGGCGTGCATGTCGGAATCCTGTCGGAAAGAAAACGAGCGGGATGATGTCATGAAACAGGGGTATGAGATATGGAAATTTTCTCGGTGTCGATTGAATAAGCCTGCTCCGTCGAGCAACGAACGGGTAGCCGGCACGGTCAGTCGCCAGGGCGGTTAGAATCGACCTCTTTCATACGCAGCCCCAGCCCCAGCCCCATGCTCCTGCGCATCGTCGCCATCCTGTTCCCCCTCTTTGCCATCGTCGCTGTGGGCTTCGTGGTCGGGCGCCGCAAGCGGCCCGATCTGACGCAGGCCAACCAGCTGAACATGGATGTGTTCGTGCCGGCGCTGGTGTTTGCGGCGCTGGCCGGCAAGCCGTTCCGCCCGGAGAACGACATCCCCCTGCTGCTGGCCACGCTGGCGCTGGTGGCCGGCTCCGGGCTGGCGGGCTGGGCGTTGGCGCGGGCCACGGGCATTGCGCCCAAGACGCTGGTGCCACCCCTGATGTTCAACAACTGCGGCAACCTCGGCCTGCCGCTGGCGGTGCTGGCCTTCGGGGAGGCGGCGCTGGCGCCGATGGTGGTGATGTTCATGGTCTCGAACCTGGCGCATTTCTCCTTTGGCGCCTGGCTGCTCGACCACAAGGTGCGCCTGATGACGCTGTGGAAGGTGCCCTCGGTGATGGCCACCTTTGCCGGCTTGGCGGTGGGCATGAGCGGCGTGGCGCTGTGGGAGCCCTTGCTGTTGTCGATCCGCATGCTCGGCGAGATTTCGATTCCGCTGATGCTGTTCGCGCTGGGCGTGCGGCTCAGCGATTCGCGGATCACCTCGATCCGGCTGGGCGTGTTCGGTGCGGCGATGCGTCCGTTGATGTGCATGGCGATTGCCGGGGTCCTGCTGATGCTGTTCGACTTTCCGCCCTTGCAGCAAGCCCTGGTGCTGACGTTCGGGGCGCTGCCGCCGGCAGTGCTCAACTACATCTTTGCCGAGCGTTATCATCAGGAGCCCGAGAAGGTGGCTTCGATGGTGCTCATCGGCAATCTGGGCGCGGTGGTCTTCCTGCCGATCGCGCTTGCCTTCGTGCTCCCCTGACTCAAGCGAGAGGATTCTGATGACCGAACTGGTGTTTCGTGATGACGCGTATGCCTGCGAATGCGAGGCGGTGGTGGTCGAGGCGGCGCCGGGCCGCATCGTGCTCGACCGCAGCGTGTTCTACCCGACCGGCGGCGGCCAGCCGGGCGATACCGGCGCGCTGGTGCAGGCCGGCGGCACGGTGATCGAGGTGCTGGGCACCGTCAAGGGCGAGGGCGAGACCATCGTCCATCTGGTGGACGAGGCGCGCGCGCCGCTCGAGGTGGGCACGCATGTGACGGCCCGCATCGACTGGGACCGCCGCCACCGCCTGATGCGCTTCCATACCGCGCTGCACCTGCTCTGTGCGGTGGTGGGCGCGCCGGTGACCGGCGGCAAGATGAGCGAAGACAAGGCGCATCTGGATTTCGACATCGAGATGGAAAAGCTGGTGGCCGAGGACATCGAGGCGAAGCTCAATGCGCTGATCGCGGCCGACAGCGCGGTCGAGTGCGGCGCCATCACCGATGCCGAGCTGGACGCCAATCCCGGCCTGGTCAAGACCATGTCGGTGCAGCCGCCGCGTGGTCAGGGCAGCGTGCGCACCATCCATATCCCGGGGGTGGACCTGCAGCCCTGTGGCGGCACGCATGTGAAGCGCACCGGTGAAATCGGCGCCATGAAGGTGGCGCGGATCCGCAGCGAGGGCAAACGCAACCGGCGGGTGACGATCGCTTTCGACGCCTGAGCGATGCCGCCATGACAAACGGCCGGGGCATGACGCCGCCGGCCGTTTTTTATGGCGAGGCCCGGGTCAGTCGGCGCGCGGGGTGCGCAGCAGCACTAGTTCTTCGGCGCTGGTGGGGTGCACCGCCAGGGTGCGGTCGAGGTCGGCCTTGGTGGCACCCATGGTGATGGCCACGGCCAGCGCCTGGATGATTTCGCCCGAGTCGGCACCGATCAGGTGGGCGCCGAGCACCTTGTCGTTGTCGGCATCGACGATCACCTTCATGTAGGCGCGCTCGCTGCGTCCGGCCAGGGTGTGTTTCATGGGGCGGAAGTCGGCCTCGAAGACGGTGACCGCGTGCCCCGCGGCGACGGCGTCGGACTCGGACAGGCCGATGGTACCGATGGCCGGCTGGCTGAACACCGCGGTGGCGATCAGGCGGTGGTCGACCGCGCGCGGCGTGCCACCGAACACCGTGTCGGCAAAGGCGCGGCCCTCGGCGATGGCCACCGGCGTCAGGGCGGCGCGGTCGGTGACGTCGCCGACCGCATAGATCGACGGCACCGAGGTTTGCGACTCGGGGCTGACGCGAATGGCACCGCTCTTGGTGTCCACGTCGACCCCGACTTCGGCCAGCCCCAGGCCGTCGGTGTTGGGGCGCCGACCCAGCGCCGACAACACCATGTCGGCCTCGACCGTCCGGCCGTCCTTGGCGGTGCAGCGGATGCCGCCCGCCACCCGTTCGAGCTTGACCGGTTCGAAGCCGGGGCTCAGCGTCACGCCGCGCTCGGCCATGGCGGTGGCCAGGCGGGTGCGGATGTCCTGGTCGAAGCCGCGCAGCGGCAGGTCGGCCCGGTAGGCCAGGGTCACCTCGCTGCCGAAGCCGGCGAAGATGCCGGCGAACTCGACCGCGATGTAGCCGCCGCCGAGCACCAGCAGGCGCTGCGGCAGCTCGGTCAGGTCGAGCAACTCGTTGGAGCTGATCGCCAGTTCCAGGCCCTCGATCGGCGGATGGCTGGGGCTGCCGCCGGTGGCGATCAGGAGATGGCCGGCACTCACGCGCCGGCCGCCGACTTCGACCGTGTGCGCGTCGATCACGCGGGCATGGCCTTCGAGCAGGGTCACATGGCCGTCTGCCAGCATCTTGCGGTAGATGGTTTCGAGCCGGGCGATCTCACGGTCCTTGGCGCCGATCAAGGCGGCTAGGTCGAAGCTCGGCGGGACCACTTCCCAGCCATAGCCTGGGGCGTCGGCAAAGGCATCGGCGAACTGCGAGGCATACATCAGCAGCTTCTTCGGCACGCAACCGCGGATCACGCAAGTGCCGCCGACACGATCGCCCTCGCAGATGGCGACACGCGCGCCATGCACGGCCGCGTGCCGGCTGGCGGCCACGCCGCCCGAACCGGCGCCGATGGTGATGAGATCGAAATCGTAGTCCGACATGGGGGGGCTCCCGGCATGATTGGGTGTTGCCGCAGAGTGTAGCAGCCGGGCCCGAAACGGTCGTGGCGCGCGCCTCAGCGCGGAATCAGCGACTGCTCGCCCAGATCGAAGGCATACACCGAGCTGCGGCCGTGACGTTCGAGCACCACCGCACCGAGCCCGGCGAGGCGGCGGCGCTCGCCGTTGTCCCGGCCTTTTTTGAGATAGCGCGTCAGGTCCAGGCGCAGCACGGTCTGGGTGGTGTAGGCCGGGTCGCGGTAGAAGGTCGCCACCGTGCCGTTCTCGACGCTGCTGTGCACCTGGCGCTGGATGCGCAGCATGCGGATGTCGTAGATCAGGCGGGCGCTGGAGGCCCCGGCCAGGGCGAGCGCATGGCTGGCATAGAGTTGCCGCCAGGCGTCGGTTCCGCTGACGAAGGTGTAGCCGGTCTTGCGTGTGCGGTTGTCGCGCACATAGCCGATCAGGCGAAAGCCCACGCCGATGTCGGCAAAGCCGGCGATCAGGTCGTCGGTGGCGAAGGCGTCGAGCGGGAAGTCGTCGCCCGGCCGGATGTTGCCGCGACCGCCGGCCTGGCGGATCAGGCGGGCGCCGATGCGTTCGCGCAGCCGTGTCTGCGCCAGCGTGGCCTCGGCGCCCTGGGGGTTCTGTTCGAGAAAGGCGATCAGCTCGGGAATGGTGCCGTCGATCTCGAGCGCCTGGGCCTCGCTCGCAGCGTCCGCCGCTCCCGACTCGGGGGCCGAAGCCGCCGGTGCCGGTGCAGGCGTGATCTGTGTTACCGGGGCGGCGGGGGCCGTGTCGGCGGCGGGCGGCTTGCGCGGCGGGGGGGTGGTGCAGCCGGTCGAGGCGACGCCGATCAGGGCAAGCAGGGCGAGGGGCAAGACACGCGAAAACATGACGGATGGCTCGTTCACTGAAGTGGCCCGAGTCTAGCAGGCCCGGCGCACGCTGTCGGCAGTGATGCCACCGACCTTGTGATGGTTTACGCTTTCGCGTTTTCCTCGACCGAGACGACGCCATGCCGACGCTTGCCCCCGCCGACGATCTGGAAGCGAACCCGCGCGTGAAAGCGGTGTTCGACGATATCCGTGCCACCCGCCAGACCGATTTCATCAACAACATGTGGCGCTACCTGGCCTTCGATCCGGACTTGCTGGCGCAGACCTGGGCCGAGGTCAAAGCCGTCATGGCCACGCCCTCGGCCATCGATCCGCTGACCAAGGAGATGCTCTATATCGCCGTCTCGGTGGCCAACAACTGCGGCTACTGCGTGCACTCGCACACCGCTGCGGCACGCGCCAAGGGCATGGACGACGGCCAATACGCCGAACTGCTCAAGATCGTTTCGCTGGCCGCCAAGACCAACCACCTGGCCACCGCGCTGCAGGTGCCGGTGGACGCCCGCTTCAATCTCGGCGAGGCCTGTGTGGCCGAGCTGTCGCTGCCCGCCATGGCGGGCCTGACGCTGGTGGCCTTCGTGGCCGGCTTCATCAGCTCGATCGCCGGCGCCGGCGGCATGATCGTGCTGCCCTGTCTGCTGTGGGCCGGCCTGCCGCCGGTGCAGGCGTTGGCCACCAACAAGTTCCAGAGCGTGTTCGGCACCTTGTCCTCCACGCTCAACTTCTTGCGTCGCGGCCATCTGCAACTCGGCCCCTTGCGCGGGGCCTTGCTGTACGCCTTCGTCGGCGCCGCGCTGGGCACGCTGTGGGTGCAGCGGGTCGATGCGGCGGTGCTGGAGACGGTGCTGCCCTATGGAAGTGCTGAATAAATCGCGTTTCGGCGACGGCAAGAAAATCTCGGTGTGCAGTCGCGCCGAATCGCTTGCAATCGGCTCGCGGAATACGGAATTGGCACTCTGGAAGGCCGGATTCGCACGATTTCATCGCCTTTTCCCCGTTTCAGGACGCACCTTGCGTGTCGGGCGCCATCAACCTTTTATGCGCGAGCACGAGGTTGGCGAGGCCGAACAGTGAGAACAATTGCGCCTCGTTCTTGGCGATCCCTCGATAGCGGGTCTT
>NZ_JAEKFT010000060.1 GCF_018524365.1 Denitromonas iodatirespirans | reverse complement strand
AAGAAGCGGAATTCTTACACAACCAACCCGCCTCGTCAACCCCCAGAGCCACTTCCCATCTACCGAAACCCGCTCCGGGCGCCTCGCTCAACCGCACTGCGTTCAAGCGAGGTGCGAATTATAGTCACTCAAAAAGCACTGTCAACCATTGGGAGAAATTTTCGCCGCGACCGCGCTCACTCAATACTCGTTCGCACCGCCATAGCCTCCGCCAGCGTAGTTTTCGAAACGCGTGGACTCGCCCAGGAAAGTCATGCGCACGGTACCGGTCGGACCATTCCGGTGCTTGCCGACGATGAGCTCGGCCAAGCCCTTGTCGGGCGAATCCGGGTTGTAGATCTCATCGCGGTAGATGAACATGATGATGTCCGCGTCCTGCTCGATGGCTCCGGATTCACGCAGATCGGACATCACCGGTCGCTTGTTCGGCCGCTGTTCGAGGCTGCGGTTGAGCTGGGAGAGCGCCATCACCGGCACATGCAACTCCTTGGCCAGCGACTTGATGGAGCGGGATATCTCAGACAGCTCGGCCGCCCGGTTGTCGCTTTGACGCAACGAAGTCATGAGCTGCAGGTAGTCGATCACGATCAGGCCGAGCTTGCCACACTGGCGATAGAGACGGCGCGCCCGGGCGCGCAGGTCGGTCGGGTTCAGCCCCGGGGACTCGTCGATGTAGATCGGCGCCTCGTGCAGCTTGCCCAGCGCGTAGGTCAGACGCTGCCACTCGTCATCGTTGAGCTTGCCGGTTTTGAGGTGGTGCTGATCAAGCTTG
Organism: Denitromonas iodatirespirans; assembly: GCF_018524365.1. Classification (GTDB taxonomy): domain Bacteria; phylum Pseudomonadota; class Gammaproteobacteria; order Burkholderiales; family Rhodocyclaceae; genus Nitrogeniibacter; species Nitrogeniibacter iodatirespirans. Next base: position 5,527 of record NZ_JAEKFT010000060.1, on the reverse strand, counting down.
CCGACCGAGGCAATGAAACGCATGGCCAACTGGGTGCCGGGCATCTCCATTGAGAAGATGGCGACGGGCAAGCCGCACTCGACCGCGACGTTCTCGGCGACATTCAGCGCAAAAGTGGTCTTTCCCATGCCGGGACGACCTGCCACGACAATCATGTCGGTCGGCTGTAGCCCCGAAGTTTTTTCATCCAGATCGACGAAACCATAGGGCACCCCCGTCACTTCGTTCGGTGCGTCCCGGTCGTACAGCTCCTGAATCCGGTCGACGAGTTGCCCCAGGATCGGCTGGATGGGCACAAACCCTGTCGAGTGTCGCGAGCCCGCCTCGGCGATCTCGAAGACTTTGGCCTCCGCTTCGTCGAGCAGCGTCTTGGCATCCTTGCCAGAAGGCGTCAGCGCCGACGATGCAATGTCGTCGCCGACCGTCACCAGTTTGCGCAAAATGGCGCGCTCGCGGACGATTTCACCGTAGCGACGGATGTTTGCGGCCGACGGGGTGCTGTTTGCGATCTCCCCCAGATAGGCCAAGCCGCCCGCCTGATCCGACTCGCCATTCTTTTCCAGCGACTCAAAGACGGTGACCACGTCTGCCGGCTTGTTCAACTCGATCAGTCGGGCAATATGGTTGAAAATCCGGCGGTGGTCGTCACGGTAGAAGTCGGCGCTCGTCACCAAGTCCGCCACTCGATCCCAGGCGGTATTGTCGAGCAGCAACCCTCCCAGCAGGGACTGTTCCGCCTCGAGCGAGTGCGGAGGCAGCTTGAGCGCGGCCAATTGTGGGTCTGATTGCATGAAAATCCTGACAGCGACGTAGGGGCCGGCTGGCGACTTCGATCACCTAATATCAGGCGCCAACCCCGAAAAACGGAGCAACATCATGACACGACACAGGCGCAGCACCATGTCGCATTTTGCCAAAAACAAAAGGGCTGCACACGCAGCCCTTTTGTCGATCGGCGAGATTCGAATTACTGGTGATCGCCCAGCACCGACACCGTGATGGTGGTCACGACATCTGCGTGCAGGCCGACTTCCAGCTGGACGTCTCCCACCTGCTTGAGCGGGCCGTCCGGCATGCGGATGGCGCTACGCTCGATCTCGAAACCCTGAGCGGCCAGCGCTTCGGCCACGTCGGCATTGGTCACCGAACCAAACAGGCGACCGTCCATGCCCGCCTTGCGGGTGATCTGAACCATCAGGCTTTCGAGTTTCTCCGCCAGCGACTGGGCAGCAGCCAGCTTCTCGCCTTGCAGCGCTTCGAGTTCTGCACGGCGAGCTTCGAATTCGGCCATATTGGCGTCGGTCGCACGCTTTGCCTTGCCCTGCGGGATCAGGAAGTTGCGGGCGTAGCCATCCTTGACCTTCACCACGTCACCCAGGCCACCGAGCTTGCCGACTTTTTCCAGAAGAATGATTTGCATGTCTGGACTCCTCGATTACTTGTGCAGGTCGGTGTACGACAGCAGCGCCAGGAAGCGGGCGCGCTTGATGGCGGTCGACAGCTGGCGCTGGTAACCGGCCTTGGTGCCGGTGATGCGCGCCGGCATGATCTTGCCGGTTTCGGTCACGAAGTCCTTCAGGATGTCGATGTCCTTGTAGTCGACTTCTTCGATCTTCTCGGCAGTGAAGCGGCAGAATTTGCGGCGCTTGAACAGGCCACCCCCACGACTACCACGATCACCTTTTTTCTTCGGCTTGAAGGCCATTTTCGATTCCTTCTACAAATTTGATATTCGTTACGTGCAACACCGGCATCTTGCTACGCTGATTTTTTGCAGCCAGAAAGCCGGCGGCTTCCACTTTCATTCCTGCGACAGCGGCAGACAAGGCCTTGGCCATCTCGCCCAGGGCCACCGCCTGCAGCTCACACATCACGCTGCGCTCGATTCCGTTCTCGATCTGGCGGGACTCATGCCCCAGCACAAAACCGCTCATCGGCACGCCGGCTGGCGTGTATCGCATCGGACTCAACTCAATCAAGCGCCCGACAATCTGCAACGTGTTGAGCACGCAGGCTCAGTCCTCGGCGGTCTCTTCTGCCTTGGCGTCGTCACCGTCGGCGTCACGGGTCAGGGAGCGCGACTTCTCGTCCTTCATCATCGGGGACGGTTCGGTCACGGCCTTCTTGGTGACAACGGTCAGGTGGCGCAGCACAGCATCGTTGAACTTGAACGCATGCTCGAGCTCGGCCAGGGTTTCCTGGTCGCACTCGATGTTCATCAGCACGTAATGCGCTTTGTGAATTTTCTGGATCGGGTAAGCCAGCTGACGGCGGCCCCAGTCTTCCAGGCGATGGATCTTGCCGCCCTTGGTTTCCACCAGCGAGCGATAGCGCTCGACCATGGCAGGCACCTGCTCGGACTGGTCCGGATGGACGATAAATACGATTTCGTAGTGGCGCATGCACACTCCTCAAGGTTACGTTATGCGTAGCCCCCCGGTCATGCGGTCCCGGTGGAGCAAGGGAAAGCTCGCTAGTCTAGCAAGATTGATATCCGCCATCAACACGCACCTCCAAGAAGAAACGCACGGCGGCGGCTTCAGCCGCCAAACGGTATCCTAGGCGCCAGCATGTCGAACCCTGAGACCTTCCCCGCCGCCCCGCCTCGCGCAGCCATCGTGGCGCCCGCGGCGACCGCCACTTTCGAACAGCGCTGGCTGGCTGAAGCAGTGCGACTGAGCGAAGACAGTGCCGGCCCTGCCGACGATGCGTCCGCGCTCAGAGCGGCGCGTGCCGCAGGCGGCGATCTGGAACAGCGCATCGTCACCCGGGCATCAAATCTCTCGTCCGCCGACCGCCTGCGTACGGCACAGGGGGCGCGTCGCCAGCACACGGCCCCGCTCATGGTCGCCACGCTGCTACTGGCGGCTGGCGCTGGCTCAGGCGCCGCCGGCACCGTCCTCGGTGATGGCAGCCGCCCGGTCAACATCGTCTGGGCGTTGAGCGGGCTGCTTGGGCTGCATGTTCTGACCTTGCTGCTCTGGCTCATCGGCCGCTGGGTTCCGATCGGGCAATCCGGCAGCCTGGCTGGGCAGCTCTGGCTATGGATCCGGCAGCGCCTGAGCAAGGCCCAGCCACTGGCGTGGGTCATGCAAGCCCAATTCGAGATTGCCCGACAAGCCCGCGCCACCTACTGGTGGCTGGGGCGCCTCAGCCACGCGCTCTGGCTCACGACATTGTGTACAGCCTTATTGACGTTGTTTTTTCTACTGGCGACCCGGCGCTATGGCTTCGTCTGGGAGACCACGATTCTGCCTGCCGACACGTTTGTTCGCCTGACACAGGCGCTAGCCCTCCTGCCTGCCGCGCTTGGCATCACCGTGCCCGACGCCACCATGGTGCTCAACGCCGGCGGCTCGACGGCGGTGGACGCCGATCGCCATGCCTGGTCTGGCCTGCTGGTCAGCGCACTCCTGCTCTATGGCATTGTGCCGCGCGCACTGCTGCTGTTGCTGTGCCACTTCAAGTGGCGCCAGGCACAACGCCGATTTCGTCTGGACCTGACACTCCCGGCCTATGCCCGCTTGAAAAACCGGCTGATGCCTGACACCGAATCCGCCGGCATCTGCAGCGCCGCACCGGCCAAGCTTCCCGAATTTCATGCGGGCCATCGCACTCCCGGCGCCGACCATCAACGCTGCCTGATGGCGCTCGAGCTGGCAGACGATCTGCCCTGGCCACCGACGGACTTTCCGCCGGCCCACGACGCCGGTCGTATCGACAGTCGCGAAACACGCCACCAAGCCCTCGACCAGCTCGCCCAACACGGCGCTGGACGCCTTCTGATCGCCATCGACGCCCGCCTGTCGCCCGATCGCGGCGCACTTGCGTTGATCGCCGAACTGAGCCGCTACGCCGATACAACCGGGGCATGGCTGTACGGCCTGCCCGCGGACGTCGGTCGGGTTCGGCACTGGCACGAAGGATTGGCCAGCATCGATCTGGCCGCCGAGCACGTGTTCGAAAGCCGGGCGGCCGCACGCGACTGGCTGGAGGCGCCGAATGCCTGATCCGATCCGCATCGCCGTCGTCGGCCACACCAATACTGGCAAGACGTCCCTGCTCCGAACCCTGCTGCGCGACGCCCGCTTCGGCGACGTCTCCGACCGCCCCAGCACCACCCGCCATGTCGAAGGCGCCCGCCTGCTGGCCGACGGCGAAGCGCTCGTTGCCCTGTTCGACACCCCCGGCATGGAAGACGCCATCGCCCTGCGCGACTACATCGACACCCTCGCGCCTGCCGGCAGCCGGAGCGACGGCCCCGAGCGCACCCAGCGTTTCCTGGCCAGTCCCGACGCCCGCGGGCGCTACGAGCAAGAAGCCAAAGTCCTGCGCCAGCTGCTCGATAGCGATGCCGCCTTCTACGTGGTGGATGTGCGCGACCCCGTCCTGCCCAAACACCGCGACGAGCTCGCCGTGCTCGCCGACTGCGCCCGACCGCTGTTGCCCGTACTCAATTTCGTGCACGCCACGGAGTCGCGGGAAGCCCAGTGGCGTGAAGCACTGGCGCGCGTCGGACTCCACGCCCAGGTGCGTTTCGACACCGTCGCCCCGGAGCGCGGCGGCGACCGGCGCCTCTATGAAGCCCTTGCCACGCTACTCGGCAATCGGCGGGACGAACTCGAACGACTGATCGTCAGCCGCGAACGCGACGCCCATCTTCGCCACCACGCCGCCGCGCGGCTGATCGCCGAGCTGCTGATCGACATCGCCGCCGCCCGCCTGCGTGTCGACGCCGACGAGGAAGCGATCCGCCGCGCGGTCGAGCAACTCCATCACAGCGTGCGCACACGCGAACAGCGCTGTGTCGACGCCCTGCTCGAGCTCTATGGTTTTGCGCGCAAAGACATCAACAGCGCACCGCTGCCGCTGCTCGACGGACGCTGGGAAGACGACTTGTTCAACCCCGAGAGCCTGCGCGCCATGGGCATCTCGCTCGGCAAAGGCGCAGCCGCGGGCGCCGCGGCCGGTGTCGGCATCGACCTCATCACCGGCGGCCTCACCCTCGGCGCTGCCGCCGCGCTCGGCGCCCTCGTCGGCGGCACCTGGCAAAGCCTCAGCGACTACGGGGACCGATTGCTCGGCAAACTCACCGGCCATCGCGAACTGACCGTCGACGACACCATCCTCCGGCTCCTAGCTGCCCGCCAGCAACAACTGCTGCGCGCCCTCACCGGCCGCGGCCACGCCGCACTGACCCCGGTCGAACTCGACGCCACCGAAGTCCGCCGGTGGCGCAAAGACAACCTGCCCGCCCCCGTGGCCACCGCCCGCGCCCACCCAGAGTGGTCGAACCTCCTCGCCAGCCCGACGCTCGACCCAAGCGGCCGCCAAAGCGCCATCGACGCGCTGGCCGCCTGGATTGCCGACGACACCGAACCGGCGCCGGCGTCGCCGTGAATCGGGATAGGGGCGGTCAGGTATTCTGACCGATCCCCTCCCACACCACCCGGCATGCGGGTCCGCACCGGGCGGTTCGAGCAGTTGAGGTCATGAGAGCCGAGGTACGCCGAGCCGGTCGAAGTAG
>NZ_JAEKFT010000006.1 GCF_018524365.1 Denitromonas iodatirespirans | reverse complement strand
GTGGCATCCGGTACGTGAGCCCTGCGCAGCGCCACGCGGGTGAAGATCGCAACATCCTGGCCGCGCGTCACCAGACCTACCTGCACGCTCGCGAGCGCAACCCGCGGCGCTGGTCGCGCCACACGCGTGATTGGTCGCATATCGGCCTCGTGACGCTCAATCCAGAGCGAGACGCTGTCGTCAATGCGACACTTCATGCTGAAGACATACACACGTTAGTTGCATGAATCAGGCGACAACTATCTTGACTTGCTCCGCTGGAGACTCTGCACACTCCATCGAAATCTACCCCGTCTATATGCTCAGGTACGCATGGAACGCTCCATTTTAGCGAGGCTATTCCGCGAACATAGTTTTCTATATTTTTCCAGTTTGTAGTCATTCTGATTTTCTTTGGGCAGGAAGCGAATACTATAGGTGTGCATCGCATTGGCGATGTATGTTACATGATGGGTGTTCCGAGATGTTTCTGAATTCCGGTCTTATCTGTCGTGTCTAGGATAGAATCTGTAGAATCCTTGCTGGGCAAGCTAATGTAGCAAGCGTAGCCGCCTCCGGGATTCGTCGGTGGACGATCGCTGACCCCGGATTTCGCTTCGCTCTATCCGGGCTACGAAACCCGCCGAAGCCCATCGGCCGGCCATGCCGACCAACGACCGCCGCTGACCAACCGCCCGTGAACAAAAAAACGCCAGCCCGGCACCCCCAGGCTGGCGTTTCTCTTTACGGCAAGCGGTCGGCTTACAGCGCCTTCACTGACAAGCGATGCGCATGCAGCAGCGGCTCGGTGTAGCCGCTGGGCTGTTGGCAGCCCTTGAACACCAGATCGCAGGCGGCTTCGAAGGCGATGCCGTCGTAGGACGGGGCCATGGGGCGGTAGGCGGGGTCGCCGGCGTTTTGGGCGTCGACCACCTTGGCCATTTTCTTCATGGTGTCGAGCACCTGGTCGATGGTGCACACCTCGTGGCGCAGCCAGTTGGCGATGTGCTGGCTGGAGATGCGCAGGGTGGCGCGGTCTTCCATGAGGCCGACGTTGTTGATGTCGGGCACCTTGGAGCAGCCCACGCCCTGGTCGACCCAGCGCACCACGTAGCCGAGGATGCCCTGGGCGTTGTTGTCGAGTTCTTTCTGGATCTCGTCGGCGGTGAGCTTCTGGTCGCCCAGGAGCGGGATGTCGAGGATGTCGTCCACGTTGGCCGGGCTGCGGCCGCGCAGTTGGGCCTGCACTTCGAAGACGTTGACCTGGTGGTAGTGCAGGGCGTGGAGAGTGGCGGCGGTGGGCGAGGGCACCCAGGCGGTGTTGGCGCCGGCCTTGGGGTGGCCGATCTTGGCAGCCATCATGTCGGCCATGTTGTCGGGCACGGGCCACATGCCTTTGCCGATCTGGGCGCGGCCGGGCAGGCCGCAGGCCAGGCCGACATCGACGTTCTGGTCTTCGTAGGCGAGGATCCACTTCATGGTCTTGAGCTTGGCCTTGGGCGCGAAGGCGCCGGCTTCCATGCTGGTGTGGATCTCGTCGCCGGTGCGGTCGAGGAAGCCGGTGTTGATGAACACCACACGTTCCTTGGCGGCGCGGATGCATTCCTTGAGGTTGACCGAGGTGCGACGCTCTTCGTCCATGATGCCGACCTTGAGCGTGTTCTTGGGCAGGCCCAGGGCCTGCTCGACGCGGCCGAACAGCTCGACGGTGAAGGCGACTTCTTCGGGGCCGTGCATCTTGGGCTTGACGATGTTCACGCTGCCGGAGGTGGAGTTGCGGAAGGGGGCATTGCCCTTGAGGTCGTGGATCGCGGCGCAGGCGGTGAACATGGCGTCCATGATGCCTTCGGGGATCTGGTGGCCGTCGGCGGCGATGATGGCCGGGTTGGTCATCAGGTGGCCGACGTTGCGCACGAACATCATGGCGCGGCCCTTGAGCGTGAATTTGCTGCCGTCGGGGGCGATGTAGTCGCGATCCGGGTTCATGCGGCGGGTGAAGGTCTTGCCGCCCTTGCTCACCTTCTCGGACAGGGTGCCCTTCATCAGGCCCAGCCAGTTGCCGTAGGCCAGCGCCTTGTCTTCGGCATCGACGGCGGCCACGGAGTCTTCGCAGTCCATGATGGTGGTGAGCGCGGCCTCGACCAGCACGTCCTTGATGCCGGCGGGGTCGGTCTTGCCGATCGGGTGCTCGCGGTCGAACTGGATCTCGAAGTGCAGGCCGTTGTGCTTGATCAGCACAGATTCGGGCTCGGTGCCCTTGCCCTGGTGGCCGACGCACTGGGCCGGGTCGATCAGGCCGGTGGTGCGCCCGTCCGACAGATTGACGGCCAGCGCGCCGTCGGCGATGCCGTAGCGAGTGGCGTCGGCATGGCTGGCGTCGAGCAGCGGTGCGGCTTCGTCGAGGAACTTGCGGGCGTATTCGACCACCTTGGCGCCGCGCACCGGGTTGTAGCTGGTGCCTTTCTCGGCGCCGTCGGTCTCGGGCAGCACGTCGGTGCCGTAGAGCGCGTCGTAGAGGCTGCCCCAGCGGGCATTGGCGGCGTTGAGTGCGAAGCGCGCGTTCATCACCGGCACCACCAGCTGCGGGCCGGCCTGGTGGGCGATTTCGGGTTCGACGTTTTCGGTGGTGACGTCGAAGTCGGGCCCCTCGGGCACGAGGTAGCCGATCTCTTTGAGGAAGGTCTTGTAGGCGGCGAAGTCGCCCTTGCCGTGTTTCTGGTGCCAGGCGTCGATCTTGGCCTGCAGCTCGTCGCGCTTGGCGAGCAGGGCGCGGTTCTTGGGCGCCAGGTCGTTGACGATGGATTCCAGGCCCGACCAGAACTGGTCGGCCGTCACGCCGGTGCCCGGCAGGATGTCTTTCTCGAGCAGTTGCTTGAGCGCGTTGGCGACCTGCATGCCGCCGATCTTGGTATGTGTGCTCATGGAAGTAGGCCTCTGTGCTGTGCCGGCCGGTAGCGCGGCGTCATGTCGAAAAATCGGTGGTCCGGAGACGTTGGCTCATTCTAGAACGATCCGGTTGGTTTATCTAATGTCTTATAGAACACTTGTTCAGGTATCGGGATGGCGGGCGTGCACCGCCAGCCACACCGTCGCGGCGGCCGTCTGCGCCACCCGGTGCCGGCAGCCGGCCGGCAGCAGCGCCCAGTCGCCGGGCGCCAGCGGCAGCTCCCGCCCGTCGTCGAAGGCCAGCGTGGCCGCACCGCTGACCAGCATCACCCATTCGTCGTCCGTCTGCTCGTACCAGAAGCCGGGCGGGCTGGCATGGTGGTGCGAGACGATGCGCTCGATCCGCACCGCGCCGTTGGCGAACAGCGGGCGGAAGTCCTCGTCCGCGCCAGGGGCGGGCAGGTCGGCGAGCAGCGAGCCATGTGTCGGCGAGGTCATGAGGCGATGGCAGTGGTGCTTTTCGATGGGCGGACTCTAAGGGTAGAGACTCCGCGAGCCGAAGGGAATTCCTGATACAGTTCTTGCTGTCGATACCTGGAGTATCGGATGGGCCGCTACACCGAGATCAAAAGCTTCGTCCTCACCGCTGAAAAAGGCAGCTTTGCCGCAGCCGCGCTTATCGAGGGCGTGACGCCGGTCGTCATGGGCCGCCGGCTCGACGCGCTCGAACGCCGCCTCGGCGTGCGCCTGATGCATCGCTCCACCCGCGGCCTCACGCTCACCGACCTGGGCGAGCAGTTTGTCGAGCAGTGCCGCCAGCTGCTCAAGGACTTCGACGCCGCCGAGGGCAGCGTCAGCGCCGGCCGCTCGGACGTGCGCGGCCACTTGGTGGTGTCGGCCCCGGCCGGCTTCGGCCGCCGGCACATCGGCCCGCATGTGGCAGCCTTTGCCGCGCAATACCCGGAGCTCAAGCTCTCGTTCAACTTCACCGACAGCGTGGTCGACCTGGTGCGCGAGGGCTACGACATGGCGGTGCGCATCGGCGGGCAGGTCGACCCCGACTATGTCGCCATCCCGCTCGGCCCCAATCGCCGCGTGGTGTGCGGCACGCCCGACTACTTCGCCCGCCACGGCACGCCGCGCACCCCCGAAGACCTCGTCGCGCACAACTGCCTGGCCTTCAACCTGCAGGGCGGCCAGCAGCGCGGCTGGACCTTCATGCGCGAGGGCAAGCCCTTCTCTGTGCGGGTGAACGGCAACCTCGACTGCAACGACGGCGAGATCCTGTTCGACTGGGTGCGCCAGGGCCTGGGTATTGCCTGGCGTTCCACCTGGGAGATCCAGGCAGAGCTTGCGCGCGGCGCCCTGGTGACCGTGCTCGACGACTTCGCCGCGCCCGGCTACGCCATCCAGGCGGTGTACCCGCAGCAGCGCTATCTGCCGGCGAAGATCCGGTGCTTTGTGGATTACCTGGAAGCGGTCTACAACCGGCCCGGCTACTGGGAAGGTGCGTCGGCCTGAGCGGTTGGCGCTGACGCCTCGGGCTTGCCGGGGTCGGCGCGAGGCCTTGCGCTACAGCCCGCGCGCCGCCAGTGGCGGATTGGCGGTGGCCAGGCTGGCGGGCAGACGGCTGGTGCCGGCCAGGTAGCGGTCGATCGCGCGGGCGGCGTCGCGCCCCTCGCCGATCGCCCAGACGATCAGCGAGGGGCCGCGACGCGCGTCGCCGGCGACGAATACACCGGGCAGCGGGCTCATCATCGCGGCGTCGGCGGCGAGCCGGCCGTGTGCGTCCGGCGTCAGGCCGTCGGCGGCGAAGGGCGCCAGATCCGGGCCGGCAAAGCCGGCGGCGATCAGCACCAGCTCGGCGTCCAGGCGGATGCCGCGCTCCAGCACCTCCTTGGCGGTGCGCCGGCCGGCGGCGTCGCGCTGCCAGCGCACGCGCTCGAACCGCACGGCATCGACCTCGCCGTCGCCGTCCGCGTCGAGAAATTCCACCGAGTTGAGACCGAACACCGCGCGCCCGCCTTCCGTGAGCGCATAGGTCGGCTCGAAGCTCTGCGGCCAGGCGGGCCACGGGTTGCCGGGCGGGCGCTCATCCGGCGGGCGCGGGTGGATGCTCACCTGGGTGACCTGGGCGGCGCCCTGGCGGTGCGCGGTGGCCACGCAGTCGGCGCCGGTGTCGCCGCCGCCCAGCACCAGCACGCGGCGCCCGTGTGCGTCGAGCGGCGCGGCCGGGCGGCCGGCCTGGCGGCGGTTTTCGGCGATCAGGTAGGGCAGGCCGAGATGCACGCCGCCCAGTGTGCGCCCGGGGGCCTCCACCTCGCGCGGGGCCAGCGCGCCGAGGGCGAGGCACACGGCGTCATACTCGCGCCGCAGGCGGTCGAGCGGCAGGTCGGTGCCGACGGTGACGCCGGTGCGAAAGCGCACGCCCTCGGCGGCGAGTTGCTCGACACGGCGGGCGACACGCGCCTTGGCAAGCTTGAAGTCGGGGATGCCGTAGGTGAGCAGGCCGCCGATGGCGTCGTCGCGCTCGAACACGGTGACATGGTGGCCGGCGCGGTTGAGCTGCTGCGCGGCGGCCAGGCCCGCCGGGCCGGAGCCGACCACCGCTACCCGCCGCCCGCTGCGCTCTGCGGGTGGCTGCGGCACGATCCAGCCTTCTGCCCAGCCGCGGTCGACGATGGCGCGCTCGATGCTCTTGATGGTCACCGCCTCGCCGCCGATGGCCAAGGTGCACGCCGGCTCGCAGGGCGCCGGGCAGGCATAGCCGGTGAATTCGGGGAAGTTGTTGGTGGCATGCAGGCGCGCCAGCGCGGTGTGCCAGTCGCCGCGCGCGACCAGGTCGTTCCACTCCGGGATGCGGTTGCCGATCGGGCAGCCGGCCATGCAGGCCGGCACGCCGCAGTCCATGCAGCGCTCGCCCTGGACGAGCAGCGCGCCGGCGTCCCAGTTCGGCGCGTAGATCTCGCGGTGGTCGCCGATGCGTTCGTCGGGCGCGCGGTAGGCGATGGGGATGCGCGGATAGCGGCGGTAGCCGTCCGGGTGGTTCTCGCTCGGTGCCGGCGCGGGGGCCGGTGGGGCGGGGCGCGCTTCGGTGAGCGCGGCATAGGCGGCCGGGATGATCTTGAGAAAGCGCTCGGCGGCCGCCGTCCAGTCGGCGAGCAGCGCCCGGGCGAGCGCGCTGCCGGTGTGCGCAACGTGGGCCGCGAGCAGGCGCTGCAGGCGCGGGTGGTCGCGTGCCTCGTCGGGCAGCTCGGCGCATAGCGCGCTGTCGGCCAGGCGCAGGCGCAGCTGCGGGTCGGTGTCGAGCAGGTAGGCCACGCCGCCGCTCATGCCGGCGCCGAAGTTGCGCCCGAGCGGGCCGAGGAAGACCACCGTGCCGCCGGTCATGTATTCGCAGGCATGGTCGCCCGCGCCCTCGACCACCGCCTGCGCGCCCGAGTTGCGCACCGCGAAACGCTCGCCGGCCTGGCCGTTGATGTAGGCCTCGCCAGCGGTGGCGCCATACAGCGCGACATTGCCGACGATGATGTTGCCGGCGGCCGGGTAGCCGGCATCGGCCGGGGTGGCGATGACGATGCGCCCGCCGGACAGGCCCTTGCCGACATGGTCGTTGGCGTCGCCGGTGAGCTGCAGATGGATGCCGGGGCACAGGAAGGCGCCGAAGCTCTGCCCGGCGTGGCCGTGGCAGTCGAGGCGGACCGTCTCCGCCGGTAGGCCTTTCGCGCCGTGGCGGCGGGTGATCTCGTGGCTCAGCAGGGTGCCGAACGTGCGGTCGCGGTTGCTGATCGCCAGGCGGTGCGCGTAGCGCTCGCCACGGTCGAGCGCGGCGAGCATCGGGCCGATCAGCGCATGGTCGATCTGCTCGCCGAGCTTGTGGTCCTGCGTGCGGGTACGGCGCGAGGTGTCTTCGCCCGCCACCGGGGCGAGCAGCGCGGAGACATCCACCGCAAGGCCCTTGGGGTGGGCGAGCGCGCGTGCGTTCAGGCAATCGACCCGGCCGATCATCTCGTCCATGCTGCGAAAGCCCAGGCGCGCCATCCAGGTGCGCACCTCTTCGGCGACGAAACCGAGGTAGTTCATGACATGCTCGGGCGCACCGGCGAAGCGGCGGCGCAGTTCCGGGTCCTGGGTGGCGATGCCCACGGAGCAGGTGTTGCAGTGGCACTTGCGCAGCATGATGCAGCCCAGCGCGACCAGCGCCGCGGTGCCGAAGCCGTATTCCTCGGCGCCGAGCAGCGCGGCCACCACCACGTCCCGCCCGGTGAGGAAGCCGCCGTCGGCCCGCACCCGGATGCGCGAGCGCAGGCGGTTGGCCATCAGCGCGCGGTGGGTGTCGGCCAGGCCCAGCTCCCAGCCGCTGCCGGCGCCCTTGATCGAGGTTTTCACCGAGGCGCCGGTGCCGCCCGCATCGCCCGAGATGAGCACCGCGTCGGCGCGCGCCTTGGCGACCCCGGCGGCGATGGTGCCCACGCCGGCCTTGGCCACCAGCTTGACGTGGATCTCGGCGGCCGGGTTGGCGCACTTGAGGTCGTGAATCAGCTGGGCGAGGTCCTCGATGGAGTAGATGTCGTGGTGCGGCGGCGGCGAGATCAGGCCGATGCCGGGCACGGTGAAGCGCACCTCGGCAATGCCCGCGTCCACCTTGCCGCCGGGCAGCTCGCCGCCTTCGCCGGGCTTGGCGCCCTGGGCCATCTTGATCTCGATCTGGCGCGCCTCGGCCAGATACTGCGCGGTGACGCCGAAGCGCCCGCTGGCCACCTGCTTCATGCTGCAGGCGCGTTCGGTGCCGAAGCGCTCGACCTGCTCGCCCCCCTCGCCGGTGCCGGAGCTGCCGCCCAGGCGGTTCATCGCCACCGCCAGCGTCTCGTGCACCTCGCGGCTGAGCGAGCCGAAGGACATCGAGCCGGTGCCGAAGCGCGCCAGGATGGCCGCGGCCGGCTCGACTTCGGCGAGCGGCACGCCGCCGTCGGTGGCGGGCACGAAGTCGAGCAGGGCGCGCACGGTGGCGGGCGCCTCGGGGCTGCCGTCGACGGCGGCGGCGAAGTCGCGGTAAGCGTCGGCATCGGCCTCGCGCGCGGCCTGCTGCAGCTTGCCGATGGTGTAGGGGTTCCACTGGTGGTGCTCGCCGTCGCGCCGCCAGTACAGCTCGCCGCCGGCGCTCAGCGGCGCGTTGCCGGCGGGCGCTTCGGCCCAGGCGGCGGCATGGCGCTCGCGCGCCTCGCGCTCGAACAGCTCGAGGCCGGCGGCGGGCAGCGCGCAGGCGGTGCCGGTGAAGTATTCGTCGACGAAGTCCTGCGCCAGGCCGATGGCCTCGAAGATCTGTGCGCCCTTGTAGCTCGCCAGCGTGGAGATGCCCATCTTGGCCATCACCTTGAGCAGCCCGCCTTCGAGCGCGGCGCGGTAGGCGGCCTGCGGGTCGCGCACGCGGGCCAGCGGCCCGGCGCTGGCCATGACCGCCAGGCTGCGGTAGGCGAGCCAGGGGTAGACCGCGTCGGCGCCGTAGCCGAGCAGGGTGCACACGGGGTGCACCGCCGCCGGCTCGCCGGCCACCAGCACCAGCGCCACGCGGCGGCGCAGGCCGGCGCGGATCAGGTGGTGGTGCACCGCGCCGGTGGCCAGCAGGCTGGGAATCGGCAGGCGCTCGGGGCCGGCGGCGCGGTCGTCGAGAATGAGCACTTCGCCGCCGGCCTCGATGGCCGCGCTGCAATCGGCGCGCACCCGCTCGATGGCGTCGCGCAGCGCCTGCTCGGGGGCGAAGGTGATGTCCACCCGGCAGGCGCGGATGCCGTTGCGCGGGGCGGCGATCAGCGCTTCGAGCGCGGCCAGGTCGGCATCGGCCAGGATGGGCGATTCGAGCAGCAGCTGGCGGCAGTGTGCCGGGGCGGTATCGAGCAGGTTGCGGTGGCGGCCGACCGGCGCGGCGAGCGAGGTCACCAGCGCCTCGCGGATGTAGTCGAGCGGCGGGTTGGAGACCTGCGCGAACTCCTGCTTGAAGTAGGCGAACAGCGGCCGGTGGCGCGCCGAGAGCAGCGCCGGCGGGGTGTCGTCGCCCATCGAGCCGATCGGGTCCTTGCCGCCTTCGGCCATCTTCTCGAGCAGCGCATGCAGCAGCTCTTCGGTGTAGCCGAAGGTGTGCTGCAGGCGGGCGAGCTGGGCGGGCGGCTCGACCGGGCGGGGTGCGACGTTGCGCGCCAGTGCGCCCAGGCGCAGCTGGTAGGTGCGCAGCCAGGCGCCGTAGGGCGGCGCGGCGAGGGTGGCGAAGATCTCGTCCTCGGGCACGATGCGGCCGTGTGTCGTGTCGGCGAGGAAGAGCTGGCCCGGGCGCAGGCGGCCCTGGTGCACGATGTCGGCCGCTGCGGTGTCGAGCACGCCGGTCTCGCTGGCCAGGATCAGGCGCCGGTCGCGGGTCAGGCAGTAGCGGCAAGGACGCAGGCCGTTGCGGTCGAGAATGGCGGCCAGCTGCGTGCCGTCGGTGGCCACCACCAGCGCCGGGCCGTCCCAGGGCTCCATCAGCGCGGCGTGCCAAGCGTAGAAGTCGCGCCGCGCGGGGTCCATGGTGCGGTCATGCTGCCAGGCCTCGGGCACCATCATGCGCAAGGCGTGCGGCAGGCTGCGGCCGGTCATCACCAGCAGTTCGAGCACATGGTCGAACACCGCGCTGTCGCTCAGGCCCTCGCCGGTGACCGGCAGCACGGTGTCGATGTCCGCGCCCAGGCGCTCGGAGGCCATCTCGGCCTCGTGCGCGCGCAGCCAGTTGAGGTTGCCGCGCAGGGTGTTGATCTCGCCGTTGTGCACCAGACAGCGGTAGGGATGGGCGAGCTGCCAGGCGCCCAGCGTGTTGGTGGAAAAGCGCGCATGCAGCAGGGCGAGCGCCGAGGCGGTGCGCGCGTCCGTCAGGTCGGGGTAGAAGCGGGCGAGCTGCGGGCAGGTGAGCAGGCCCTTGTAGACCACGGTGCGGCGGTCGAGCGAGCACAGGTAGAAGAGTTCGCGCCCGGCACCGGCGAGGCCATGGAGGTCGGCATCGCGTTCGAGCGCGCGGCGCAGCACGTAGAGCTGTAGGTCGAGCGCCTCCGCCTGCACGGCGGGATTGCGCGGAGCGACGAAGAACTGCCACACCGCGGGCCGCGAGTCGGCCGCGGTGCGCCCCAGCCCGCCCGGGTCGACCGGCACCTCGCGCCAGGCCACGAGATCAAATCCGCGCGCGGCGCACACCACCTCGACCAGACGGCGCACGCGCGCCCGGCGGCCGTCGTCGCGCGGCATGAAGGCCTGCCCCAGGCCGTAGCCGCCCCGCGCCGGGAGGTCGGCCACCTCGTCGGCGTACAGCGTGTGGGGAATCTGCAGCAGGATGCCGGCGCCGTCGCCGCTTTCCTCCTCCGCGCCACGGGCGCTGCGATGGTCGAGGTTGGCCAGCAGCTGCAGGCCGTCTGCGACCAGGGCATGGGTGGCGTGGCCGGACAGATCGACGAGGGCACCGACCCCGCAACTGGCGTGGGTGTGCAAGATGGTGCCCGTCTCCTGCTAGGTCTCGCTTTGGGCAGTATAGGAGGCGTGCTGCGCCGCCGCGAGGCGCATGGCTCGCGCCGCCGGGCCGATCGACCCGCCGCAAACAGCTAGCCGGGGGCGTGATCGTTCAAGGGGGGGGATCCCTGCGAACGCCTCACAGATCCAATCGGCGCGACGCTGTGGTCCTCGCATCCGTTCAATCGATAGACCCGACCGACGCCTCGCGATACGCGCGATACCTCGCGGGTGTCCCGGCATGGCTGATAGCCGGCTGCTTCGAGTGTCCGGGTGATGAGATAGGGCAGGACGTTGGCCAGGCTCAGGCAGGTCACGAACCAGATCACGAGCACCATGCCGGCCCTGTGCGGGCGGAAGGCGGCGCCGCGCTTGAGTCCAACGATCTGAATGGCCGTCAGGACCCACATCACCGACGCGAGCAGAAGATAGTAGATGCCGCTGTCGAAGCCGATCTCGGGGGCTGCCGCTGCGATGGCGCGCTGCACGCGGACACTGTCGTAAATACAGTAGGCGACCGCCGGAACCGCCAGCACATCGAGGACATAAATGATCGCCTGGGCGGTGCGCGCTCGCATCAATAGCCTCTGACAACGGAGCACGGACCGAACAGGCAGGGGATGTACTGCGGATTCCGCTCGAGAAAATCGAGATTGCGATGGATTTCCCAGGTGATTTCATCGAGACGAACGCCTGCGCGCCGATAGGCGTCAATCAGCGCTTGGGTGGCACCGAATCGCTTGTCGATCTGGTCGAGCACGATGCCGGTGGCTACGGATCGGCGCGATGGATGGAGCCGGGCACGAGGGTATCGAAGTGCGGCACCTCTCACGCGGCGACGGCTGACAGGGGCGGGAACAAGAGCAAGGCTGGCACAGCAAGTGACCTGAGTTTCACTGCAATTCCTTTGTGGGCCGTGGCGCATTGGAAATGTGCGGCGCGCTCATCGTAGGCTGCGAATATGCCATCGTCAATTTTTGTGGGCGCTATACGTGGCGCCTGGGCAGGACGTCGACAAAGTCTGGATGAGCAGCCAAAAAACCGAAGGCCCGCAGTGTGCGGGCCTTCGGTTTGTTCGGTGAGCCGGTTCGGGGGTGTTGAACGGGCGCGCTGCCATTTCGGGTCGAAATGCGATCTTCACGAACGGTGGCGGGGTGGGCCTGGGGGGCCGGCGGCGGGTGGCTGCCGGTGTTCGCGTCGATCTGTTGGGGCTATTTGACCCGAAAGCGAGTCATCTGAAAAACACTGATTCAAGATGCGTGTATCTTGAATTGAGATGGCTGGCGTATGATCGGGGCCATGGAATTGCGCCAGCTTCGCTACTTCTCCGCCATCGCCAAGCACGGCAGCTTTTCGAAGGCGGCCGAGCAGGTGTTCGTGGCGCAGTCGGCGCTCAGTCATCAGCTGGCGCAGCTGGAGGCCGAGCTGGGGGCGCAGTTGTTGCATCGCTCGCGCCGTGGGGTCGAGTTGACCGAGGCGGGGCGGGCGTTTCTTGCGCATGCCCGAGCCATTCTGCGGCAGGTGGACGATGCCCGGGCGAGCGTGATGAACGTGGCGGGCGAGCCGAGCGGCAAGGTGGTGTTCGGCGTGCCGCACAGCGCGTCGAACGCCCTGGCCCTGCCGCTGCTGCAGGCGGTGCGCCGGCAGTTGCCCAAGGTGGAGCTGGAGCTGACCGAGGAGCTGACCGGCAACCTGGTGCCGCAGCTGCGTAGCGGGCAGATCAATCTGGCGGTGCTGTTCGATGACGGCTCGCTGGGCGAATTCGAGCAGACGCCCTTGCTGGACGAACACCTGTCGCTGATCTCGTCGGCGACCGCGGCCGACCGGCCGCAGGCGGCGGTGAGCCTGAAGCAGGCGCTGGCCTTGCCCTTGATCCTGCCGGCGCACCCGCACGGCGTGCGCCCGATCATCGAGACGGCGGCGCGCGAGCATGGGCTGCCGGCGCCCAACGTGGTGGCCGACATCAGCTCGATCAGCATCCTGCGCACCACCTTGCTGGCCGGCATGGGGCATACGCTGCTGTCGGTGATGCCGCTGCAGCACGATCTGGCCAGCGGCGCGCTGTGCGCCGTGCCGGTGGCGCCGCCTCTGACGCGCCGGCTGGTGCTCTGCGCGTCGCGCCACATCCCGCTGTCGGCCGCGGCCACGGCGGTGTTGCAATTGACCGTGGGGCTGGCGCAGACGCTGTGCACCGGCGGGGCATGGGAAGGCGCCGCGCAGGTTCCGGTGAAGCGGTGAGCGGCGGACGCGTCGTCGCGCGCCGACGAATCCCGTAGCAGGCGGTTATCCGGAATTTTCATCGACAGGCTTGACGTGTCTCGTCGATCCTCTACCATACACCTCAAGGTGTATTGAATCGAATGGCATGGACAAGACCTTCTTTGCGCTCTCGCATCCGGTGCGGCGTCTGCTGCTCGAACGTATCGCCGCCGGTGATCTGACGGTGGGCGAGGCGGCGCGCGGCTTGGATCACAGCCCGGCGCAGATGACCAAGCATGTGCGCATTCTCGAAGAGGCGGGCTTGCTGGTGCGGCGCAAGGAGGGGCGGGTGCATCGGCTCCATTTCGAGGCCGCGCCGCTGGATGAGGCGATGGATTGGGTGGCCCGCCACCGGGCCTTCTGATCTGGGCGTTTCGATGCGCTCGATGCCTATCTGAACCAACAGGAGACGTCCGATGGATGACACCGTCGATACCGGTGTGCTGCAGATGGAATTGCGCCGAGTGTTCGCCCATCCACGTGAGCGGGTGTTCGATGCCTGGACCCGCGAGGAGGCGTTGATGGCCTGGATGGGGCCGTCGGAATCGATCGTTGCCGGGCCGGTGAGCATGGATTTTCGTGAGGGCGGCAACTACCGCATCTGTTTCGTCGAGGCCGGCGAACCCGACAAATGGGTGCAGGGGACCTACCTCACCATTCGTCGCCCAGAGCGCCTGATGTTCACCTGGAGCTGGTCGGCGCCGGTGCCCGATGCCGGGACCGAAACCACGGTGATCGTCGATTTCTCCGAGGTGCCCGAGGGCACCCTGGTGCATCTGCGCCATCTGCGCTTTGCCACCCAGGCGGTGTGCGACATGCATGCTGCGGGCTGGGCGGGCACCTTCGACAAGCTGGCCCGGCGTCTCGACGATGGGCGCTGTTGATCCGCACTGCCTGCGCACGGAGGTTGCCGAATGGCTGCGCGACAAGCAGATCGGCATCAGGTGCGATGCACCGGCCGCAACGGCTTGTGTGCCGGGCAGACCCACCGGATCGAGTTGCGGCGGATGAAGCTTTTCGGCTGGATGGGGCGGTGTGCGCAGATGCGCGCGCAGCCGTCGTCGAGGTCCTCTTTTCCCTCTGTTGGAGATCGCAACATGAAACTCTATGGACTGTATGGCTCGGGCAATGTGCGCAAGGTGCAGGCCGTGGCGCATGCCCTCGACCTGCCGCTGCAGATGGAATGGCTGAGCTTTTCCGAGGGGACGCACAAGAGCGACCGGTATCTCGCGCTCAACCCCAATGGCAAGGTGCCCACGCTGGTCGATGGCGACTTCGTGCTCTGGGAGAGCAACGCCATCAACCGCTACCTGTGCAGTCAGGTGCCGGGCAACACGCTCTATCCTGACGATCCGCGCCTGCGGGCCGCCGTGGATCAGTGGCTCGCCTGGGAGCTGGCGCACTACAACCAGGCCTTCGGCACCCTGGCGTGGGAGACCGTGGCCAAGCCCGGGTTCATGAGTCTGCCCACCGACGAAGCCGTCGCCGCGTGGGCCACGGAACAGTTGAACCGTTATGCCGCGGTGCTCGAAGCGCACCTGGACGGGCGGCGGACGGTGCTTGGCGACGGTGTGACGCTGGCCGACTACGCTCTGATTCACATCGAAACGTTCAAGGACATGATGCCCTTCGACTGGTCGCCCTATCCGCGCATCAATGCCTACTACGACCGGATGTGCGCCGACGCGCACTGGCAGGCGACCGCGGTCGACATGAGTCAGGTCGGGCGCTGAGCGGGCCCCGGGAGGCGTCGACCATGGCCTATGACGAATACCTCGCCGACCGCCTCCGCCAGCAACTGGCCGAGCGCCATGTGACGCATGAAGAGAAGCGCATGATGGGCGGCCTGTGCTTCATGGTGAATGACAAGATGTGCCTCGGCGTGAGCGGCGAGCGGCTGATGGTGCGCACCGATCCGGCCCACTACGCGCGTTTTCTGGCCTTGCCCGGCGCGCGCGAGATGGATTTCACCGGCCGGCCGATGAAGGGTTTCCTGTTCGTCGAGGGCGAGGGCATCGATGATGACGATGCCCTCGGCGCCTGGGTGCAGCGTTGCCTGGACTACAACCCGCTCGCGCCGCGCAGCAAGCGGCGCAAGAAAGCCGCCGCCGCTTGAGCGCCGGCCCGAGCTACTGCGCGTAGCTGCCGTCGGCACGCACCATCGACAGGTCGACGAACTGCGAACCCAGGCGCGAGGCGGGGCTGTAGGCGATGCTGTAGCCGCCCAGGTCCAGGCGGCTGATGCCATCCAGTGCCTGGGCGAGGCTGTCGCGGGTGATGGCCGGCGGGCTGCGGCGCAGGCCTTCGACCATGACCTTGGCGGCGATGTAGCCC
Organism: Denitromonas iodatirespirans; assembly: GCF_018524365.1. Classification (GTDB taxonomy): domain Bacteria; phylum Pseudomonadota; class Gammaproteobacteria; order Burkholderiales; family Rhodocyclaceae; genus Nitrogeniibacter; species Nitrogeniibacter iodatirespirans. The sequence continues at coordinate 236,776 of NZ_JAEKFT010000006.1, read as the reverse complement.
TCCAGCGCCACATGCGAGGCCATGGGCGTGCCGGCCTCGGCCACTGCCTGCTGGAACTCACGCACGATGCCGAACTTGCCGCTGGCCGGCGAGGGCACGACCTGCGCCACGATCAGGCCGCGCACCTCGCTGCCGATGGCCTGGTGCAGCTCGTCGACCGAGATCACCGACAGCCCGAGAAACATCGGTTTGAAGTTGCCGGCCACGGCGGCCTTGAGAAAATTGACCGAGGCCTTGCCGGCGGTGAGCAGGATCACGGCGCCGGGGCCGGCCTTGGCCAGGGCGGCGACGGCCGCCTCGCCCTTGAAGTCGGGGCCGCCGATGGGCACCGCGGCCACGGCGGTGAGCTGGCGCTCGCGCATGGCCGCCTCGAAGTGCTTGAGCGCCGACTGCCCGAAGGCGTTGTCCATGTAGACCGCGGCAATCTGCGTCACGCCGGAGTTGCTCAGGTGGCGGATCATGGCGCGCACTTCGTCGCCGTAGCTGGCGCGCACATGGTAGGCGTGCGTGCCCGGCATCTCGCGGAAGTCGGGCGAGCCGCTCAAGGGGCCGACCGAGGGGATGCCGGCCGCCTCGATCAGCGGCGATACGGCCATGTTGACGCCGGTGCCGAGCACGCCGAGCAGGCCGACCACGGCCGGGTCTGCGATCAGCTGTGCCACGTTGGCCTTGGCACGATCCGGCGCGTAGCCGTCGTCGAGCTTGAGCAGCTCGATCTTGCGGCCATGCACGCCGCCGCGGCGGTTGACGCCGTCCAGATACAGCGCGATGCCGCTGTTGTATTCGCGGGTCAGGGCGGCCACCGGGCCGCTCTGGTCGGCCGATTGGCCGAGGCGGATGGTTTGCGCATGCAGCGCGCTGCCGACGGTAAGCGTCAGCCACAAAACCGTGCAGGCGCGAAGCCCGCGTGCGGTCCAGTTCATCTCTTGTCTCCTCTCATGGTGTCGCGCGATCGGGCCTGACGGCTGCCCGTGTTGTGAATGGTTTGGTTTTCGCGCTGTGGATGTCAGTTCGTGATGAAATGCCCTCTCGTGGTGCCGATGCGGATGCCTTGCCGGCGCCCCGGCAGCCCATACTCAACGGTATGGCGGCGTCGAACTTTAACCCGCCCGGACGGTGTCGGGCGACAACGTCGCGATCACAGGAGAAAGCCATGCGTCATCTGGCCATCGAGGTCGGCCCTCACCGCTTCATCGCCCGCCTGGAAGAGACGGCGGCACCTCAAACCTGCGCGGCCTTCCTCAAGCTGCTGCCCTTCGCCAACCAGGCCATCCACTCGCGCTGGAGCGGCGAGGCGGTGTGGGTGCCGCTGGGCGATTTCGACACCGGGCTGGGCTTCGAGAACCACACCAGCCACCCCTCGCGTGGCGACGTGCTGCTCTACCCGGGCGGTTTTTCCGAAACCGAGATCCTGTTCGCCTATGGCAGCAGCTGCTTCGCCAGCAAGATGGGGCAGCTGGCCGGCAACCACTTCCTGACGGTGGTCGAGGGCAGCGAGCAGTTGATGGACATGGGGCGGCGGGTATTGTGGCAGGGGGCGCAGGCGATTCGCTTCAGCGATCTGGGCGAGCGCTGAGCGACGAGAACACGGAGGAGCACATCATGAAAACGATCCACATGCTGACGCTGGACGACGTCAAACGCATCGCCGCGGCCGCCGAGGCCGAAGCCGTGGCCAACCAGTGGGCGGTGAGCATCGCCATCTGCGATGCCGGTGGTCACGCCCTGTGGCTGCAGCGCATGGACGGCGCGCCGCTGATGAGCGCCGCGGTGGCGCCGGAGAAGGCGCGCACCTGCGTGCTCACCGGCAAGCCCAGCAAGGTGTTCGAAGACATGGTCAACCAGGGCCGCACCGCCGCCCTGTCGATGCCGGTGGTGCCGCTCGAAGGCGGCGAGCCGATCGTGGTCGATGGCGTGGTTGTCGGCGCGGTGGGGGTCTCCGGCGTCACGGCCGGCGAGGACGCCCAGGTGGCGTGCGCCGGGGTGGCGGCGCTGGGCCAGCCCTGACCCGCGCCGGCGGGCTCAGCCGTTCTTCTTGAGATCCACCAGCGGCACCACGCTGTCGTCGAACTTGAGCCGTTCGCGGCCCGGTTCCATGTCGGTGAGCGGCGCGCAGGGCTTGAGCGTGGCCAGGCAGCGCTCGGTGAGTTGCTGGTAGGTGCGGGTGCCGTCGCTCTTCCAGGCGATTTCCTGGTCGGACAGCTCGCGCACCACCTTGGCCGGCATGCCGGCCACGAGGTGGCGGGCGGGCAGCACCATGCCGGCCTTCACAAAGGCGCAGGCAGCGACGATGGTGGCCTCGCCGACCACGGCGTTGTCCATGATCACCGCGTTCATGCCGATCAGCGCGTTCCGGCCCACGCGACAGCCATGCAGCACGGCGCCGTGGCCGACATGGCCGTCTTCTTCCACCACCGTGTCGGTGCCGGGAAAGCCGTGCATCACGCAGGTGTCCTGCACGTTCGAGCCGGCTTCGAGCACGATGCGGCCGAAGTCGCCGCGCAGCGAGGCGAGCGGGGCCACGTAGCAGTGCGGGCCGACGATCACGTCGCCGATCAGCACTGCATCGGGATGCACGAAGGCGGTGGGGTGGATGACCGGCTTGAGGCCGTCGATTTCATAGCAGGGCATGGCGGGAGCTCGTGACGGGGTGGAATGGGCCGATCCGGTGATGGGGGATTGGACGGTGCTCATCGGCGTCCAATCACCCCATCACCCATCACGACTTACTCAGCGATGTGATAGCGGCGCTGAATCACCCGGAAGCGGTTGGCGACGAAGGCGGCGTCCGAGTAGCTGGCGTTGGCCGAGGGGTTGGCGCCGGTGCCGTGGTAGTCGGAGAAGGCCGCCGACTGGTTCACGAAGACCCCGCCGGTGAGGTTGATCGACAGCGCCACCCCGGCGCGCAGCGTGGCGTCGGTCATGGCGTCGATCACGTCCTGCTTGGTCGAGTACAGGCCGACGGTCAGCGCGCCGTGCTCGCGCACGATGCGCTCCGACAGCGCCACCGCCGCCGCGCCATCGGCCACCTTGACGACGAAGCTGATCGGGCCGAAGCGCTCTTCCATATAGCGCTTCTCGTCCGCGGCGTCGCAGGTCAGCAGCACCGGGGTGTGCACCTCGGCGTTGGGGAACTGCGGGTGCACCAGCTTCTTCGAGTCGAGCACGATGGTGCCGTGCGCGCCGGCCTCGTTGATGCGGTCGACCGTGGCTTCGGACTGAATCGCGCCGAGCACCGCGGTGGCCACATTGATGTCGCCGAGGAATTTCTCGATCGCCGCGCCCAGGTCATGCGCCACTTCGTCGAAGGATTTATGGCCCTGGTCGGTGTCGATGCCGCCGGCCGGCACCAGGATCGCCTGGGTGGTGGTGCACATCTGGCCCGAGTACAGGCTGAGCGTGAAGGCCAGGTTGCGCAGCATGGCCTTGTAGTTGTCGGTGGACTCGATGACCACGTTGTTCACCCCGGCCAGCTCGGCATACACCTGGGCCTGGCGGGCGTTGTCGAGCAGCCACTGGCCGAATACGTTGCTGCCGGTGAAGTCGATCGACTTGACCGCCGGGTGCGTGGCCAGCGCCTGGGTGTCGGCGCGCTTGTCGACCACCGCCAGGCTGATCAGGTTGGGGTCGAGGCCGGCCTCGACCAGCACCTCGCGCGCGATGCGCACGGTGATGGCGGCGGGCAGGATGGCGCCGCTGTGCGGCTTGATGATCACCGGGTTGCCGGTGGCCAGCGCGGCGAACACGCCGGGGTAGGTGTTCCAGGTGGGGAAGGTGCCGCAGCCGATCACCAGCGCCACGCCGCGGCCGACGATCTCGAAATGCTTCTTCATCACCAGCGGCGGGTTCTTGCCCTGCGGCTTGTTCCAGGTGGCCTCGGGCACGATGCGCGACTGCTCGTCCCAGGCGTAGGCCACGGCCTCGAGGCCGCGGTCCTGCGCATGCGGGCCGCCGGCCTGGAAGGCCATCATCCAGCCCTGGCCGGTGGTCAGCATCACCGCGTGGGCGATCTCGAAGCTGTTCTTGTTGAGGCGGTCGAGGATCTCCAGGCACACGCCGGTGCGCCCGGCGGCGCCGAGCTTCTGCCAAGCGGGCATGGCGGCCTGCGCCGCGGCGATCAGCGCCTCGGTGTCGCATACCGGGTATTTGACATCGAGCGGCACGCCGTAGGGCGAGCGCTCGGTGGCGCTCCAGCCGTGCTGGCCGGGCTGGTCGAGGGTGAACTCGCGGCCGACGCAGGCCTCGACCGCGGCCTTGCCGTCGGCGTCGGCGGTTTCGCCATACACGCGCGGGCTGGGCATTTCGTTGAACGGCGTCCAGTAGGCGCGCGAGCGGATGGCGCCGAGCGCCTGTTCCAGGGTGGCCTGGTGCTTCTCGAACAGCGGGTGCGACATGGTGTCTCCTTCAGGGCGGCGGCCTGCCACGCGGGGGCTGCGAGGGTGGCGGTCGTTTTCTGATCCGGGGCTTGCTTTTTTGACGTAGATCAATTTTACTGTTGATCGACCGGTCGGTCAAACAAAGAAAAAGCATGATTCCGACCGCCGCAGTATAGGTTGCCGAATGCGCGGTGCCGAGCAGGCAGCGACGCGAGCGGTGGAGGAGACACATCACCGGGCGCAGACCCGGCTGCCCCGAAGGACGATGCCATGGCGTATGTTTTCGACACGATCACCCTCGAGATTTCCGAGGGCGTGGCCACCCTGACCCTCAACCGGCCCGACCGGCTCAACAGCTTCACCGACGCCATGCATGCCGAAGTGCGCGCCGCGCTCGACGCGATCCGCGCCGGCCGTGCCGACGGCACGGTGCGCGCCATGGTGCTGACCGGCGCCGGCCGGGGCTTCTGCGCCGGGCAGGACTTGTCGGACCGCAGCGTGTCGGCCGGCGATGCCGCGCCCGACCTGGGCGCCTCGGTCGAGAAGAACTACAAGCCGCTGGTGATGGCGCTGCGCGAGATGGACATGCCGGTGATCGCCGCCGTCAACGGCGTGGCCGCCGGCGCCGGTGCCAACCTGGCGCTGGCCTGCGATCTGGTGTTCGCCGCGCGCTCGGCGAGCTTCATCCAGGCCTTCTGCAAGCTGGGGCTGATCCCCGACACCGGCGGCACCTGGAGTCTGCCGCGCCTCTTGGGCCCGGCGCGCGCCATGGGCCTGGCCATGCTCGGCGACAAGCTGCCGGCCGAACAGGCCGAGGCCTGGGGCCTGATCTGGAAGTGTGTGGACGACGCCGATCTGATGCCCACGGTGAGCGCGCTGGCCCGCCAGATGGCTGCCGGCCCGACCTTCGGCTTCGCCCAGACCAAGAAGGCGATCTGGGCCAGCTCGACCCAGGACTTTGCCACCCAGCTCGACATGGAGCGCGACATGATGCGCGCCTGCGGCCAGTCGGACGACTACCGCGAGGGCGTGGCCGCCTTCATGGAAAAGCGCGCACCGCGCTTCACGGGGCGCTGAGCGATGGCCGCCCTCAAGACCTCCGACAAGGTGCTGGTGATCGGCGCCGGCGCCATGGGCAGCGGCATCGCCCATGTGGCGGCCGTGGCCGGCCACACCGTCTATTTGTATGACATGCAGGCCGAGGCGGTCGAACGCGGCCGCGCCGGCATTGGCAAGGATCTGGACGTCCTGGTCAGCCGCGACAAGCTTGGCCGCGAGGTCGCCGATGCGGCGCTGGCGCGGGTGCTGCCGATCGGCAATCTGTCCGATGCGCAGGATGCGCTACTGGCGGTCGAGGCCGTGGTCGAGCGGCTCGACGTCAAGCAGACGCTGTTCGCCGAGCTCGAGGGCATCCTCGCGCCCGAGGCGATCCTCGCCACCAACACCTCGTCGCTGTCGATCACCGCCCTGGCGGCGCCGCTGGCGCGCCCCGGCAACGTGGTGGGCATGCACTTCTTCAACCCCGCGCCGCGCATGAAGCTGGTGGAGGTGGTGTCGGGTCTTGCCACAGCGCCGGCCGTGGCGCAGACGGTGCATGCCACGGCCCAGGCCTGGGGCAAGGTGCCGGTGTTCGCCAAGTCCACGCCTGGCTTCATCGTCAATCGTGTGGCGCGCCCCTATTACGGCGAGGCGCTGCGCGTGCTGGCCGAGCAGGCCGCCACGCCGGCCACGCTGGATGCGGTGATGCGCGAGGGCTGCGGCTTTCCGATGGGGCCTTTCGAGCTGATGGACCTGATCGGCCATGATGTGAATCACGCGGTCAGCCAGTCGGTGTATGCCGCCTGCTTCAACGACAGCCGCTACACCCCGCAGCTGATCCAGCAGGAGCTGGTGCATGCCGGGCGCCTCGGCCGCAAGACCGGTCAGGGCTTCTATGCCTATGGCGAGGGCACGACGCTACCGGCCCCGGCCGATCTGGCGCCCGTTTCGGCGGCGCGGCGGGTGCGGGCGGTGGGCGACCTCGGCCCCGCCGCGGCGCTGATCGGCCGCCTCGAGCAGGCCGGCCTCACCGTCGAGCGCACGGCCGGCACGGGGCACGGCTGGCTGGAAATCGGCGCGGCGCGGCTGATGCTGAGCGACGGGCGCACCGCCACCCGGCGCGCGGTCGACAGCGGCTTCGAGCATGTGGTGCTGTTCGACCTGTGCCTGGACTTCGCCAAGACCCCGCGCCTGACCCTGAGCGCTGCCGACCAATGCGGTCGCGGCGCACTCACCGATGTGGTCGGCACCCTGCAGGCGGCCGGCTTCAAAGTGGCCCAGCTGGACGATGTGGCCGGCCTGCTGGCGCTGCGCACCGTGGCCATGCTGGCCAACGAAGCGGCCGATGCGGTGCTCGCCGGCATCGGTTCGGCGGCCGACATCGACACCGCCATGCGCCATGGCACCAACTACCCGCTCGGCCCGCTGGCCTGGGCCGACCGCCTCGGCCCGGCCTTTGTCGCCGAGGTGCTCGACCACCTGCGCGCGCACTATGTCGACACCCGCTACCGCCTCTCGCCGCTGCTGCAACGCAAGGCGCTGACCGGCGCCACCTTTCATGCCCACTGACAAGAGCCCCATGGACACGACAGCCCTCACCCCCCAGCAGATCGCCGAACAGGTGCGCGACACCATGTTCGCCAACGACCAGGCCTCGCGCGGCCTGGGCATGGAATTCATCGAAGTCGGCCCCGGCCGCGCCACGCTGACCATGACCGTGCGCGCCGACATGCTCAACGGCTTCGCCATCATCCACGGCGGCTTCGTCACCACGCTGGCCGATTCGGCCTTCGCCTTCGCCTGCAACAGCTACAACGAACAGACGGTGGCCTCGGGCATCAGCGTGGATTTCATCGCGCCGGCGCGCGAGGGCGATGTGCTCACCGCCACGGCGCGTGAGGTGGCGCTGTCGGGCCGCACCGGGGTGTACGACATCACCGTCACCAACCAGCACGGCACCACGATTGCCGTGATGCGGGGCAAGAGCTACCGGCTCAAGGGCCGGGCGGTGTTCCCGCAGTAAGCAAACGCGCGGCGGCGCGACATAAAAAAACCAGGCGCCGCCGACACCAGACACAGGGAAGAGGAGACACCCCATGACCTGCAAGATGCCCGCGCCGGGCGAGCTCGAAGCCATCGAAACGGCCAGTCGCGACGAGTTGCAAGCCACCCAGCTCAAACGCATGCAGTGGAGCGTGCAGCATGCCTACGACAACGTGCCGCACTACCGCGCCAAGTTCGACGAAGCAGGCGTGCATCCGAGCGACCTGAAGACGCTGGCGGATCTGGCCAAGTTTCCCTTCACCGGCAAGCAGGACCTGCGCGACAACTACCCGTTCGGGCTGTTCGCCGTGCCGCGCGAGAAGGTGGTGCGGGTGCATGCCTCGTCGGGCACCACCGGCAAGCCGACGGTGGTCGGCTATACCGCGCGCGACATCGACACCTGGGCCCGGGTGGTGGCGCGCTCGATCCGCGCCTCGGGCGGGCGGGCCGGCGACATCGTGCATGTGTCCTACGGCTATGGCCTGTTCACCGGCGGCCTGGGCGCGCACTACGGCGCCGAGAAGCTCGGCTGTACGGTGATCCCGATGTCCGGCGGGCAGACCGAGAAGCAGATCCAGATCATCCAGGACTTCAAGCCCGACATCATCATGGTGACGCCGTCCTACATGCTGACCCTCCTCGACGAGATGGAGCGTATGGGCATCGACCCGAAGAGCACCTCGCTCAAGATCGGCATCTTCGGCGCCGAGCCCTGGACGCACGCGATGCGCCAGGCCATGGAGGAGCGCTCGGGCATGGACGCGGTGGACATCTACGGTCTGTCCGAAGTGATGGGCCCGGGCGTGGCCAACGAATGCATCGAGAGCAAGGACGGCCCGGTGATCTGGGAAGACCACTTCTACCCCGAGATCATCGACCCGATCACCGGCGAAGTGCTGCCCGATGGCGAAGAGGGCGAGCTGGTGTTCACCACCCTGAGCAAGGAAGCGCTGCCGGTGATCCGCTACCGCACCCGCGATCTCACCCGCCTGCTGCCGCCGACCTCGCGCAGCATGCGCCGCATGGCCAAGATCACCGGGCGCTCGGACGACATGCTGATCATCCGCGGCGTGAACGTGTTCCCGACCCAGATCGAGGAGCTGATCTGCAAGATGCCCAAGCTCGCGCCCCAGTATCTGCTGGAGGTCGACAAGCAGGGCCACATGGACACCCTGACGGTGAAGGTCGAGACCAACCCCGAGGTGCCGGTCGGCCGTCATCCGGAACAGAAGGAAGCCTTGGCCAAGGAGCTGACCCACCACATCAAGAGCCTGATCGGCGTGTCCGCCAAGGTCATCGTCGGCGATCCGTTCAGCATCGAGCGGGTGACGGTCGGCAAGGCCAAGCGAGTCATCGATCGCCGCCCCAAGGACTGAGTGTATGAATAGACCTACTGCGCGGCTCGATTCCGCCCCTGCGATGCTCGCCGTACTCCCCGTACGGCTGCGCTTCTCGGAACGGACTCGAACCGCTCGCGACGGTCTCTTCACACACTCCGCTGAAATTTGATTAAGGAGCGCTCAATGTATACCCAAGCACTCGACATCCCCGGCCAGCAGCCCAAGGGCAAGCCCGATGCGGTCGAGAACGCCGCCTACCAGGCCGAGTTCGACGCGCGCATCGACGCCGGCGCGACCATCGAAGCCAAGGACTGGATGCCCGAGGCCTATCGCAAGACGCTGATCCGCCAGATCAGCCAGCATGCGCATTCCGAGATCGTCGGCATGCTGCCCGAGGGCAACTGGATCAGCCGTGCGCCCAGCCTCAAGCGCAAGGCCATCCTGCTGGCCAAGGTGCAGGACGAAGGCGGCCACGGCCTCTACCTCTATGCCGCCGCCGAGACGCTGGGCGTGTCGCGCGATGAATTGACCGAGGCGCTGCTCTCGGGCAAGGCCAAGTACAGCTCGATCTTCAACTACCCGACGCTGACCTGGGCCGACGTGGGCGTGATCGGCTGGCTGGTCGACGGCGCGGCGATCATGAACCAGATCCCGCTGTGCAAGTGCAGCTACGGCCCCTATGCCCGCGCCATGGTGCGGGTGTGCAAGGAGGAGTCCTTCCATCAGCGCCAGGGCTTCGACGCCCTGCTGGCGATGATGGGCGGCACCGAGGCGCAGCGCGAGATGGTGCAGGACGCGGTCAATCGCTGGTGGTGGCCGTCGCTGATGATGTTCGGCCCGCATGACGCCGACTCGCCCAACTCCGGCCAGAGCATGCGCTGGGGCATCAAGCGCATCTCCAACGACGAGCTGCGCCAGAAGTTCGTCGACGCCACGGTGCCCCAGGCCAAGGTGCTCGGCGTCACGCTGCCCGACCCGGATCTCAAGTGGAACGAGGACCGTGGCCACTACGACTTCGGCACCATCGACTGGGACGAATTCTGGAACGTGGTCAATGGCCACGGCCAGTGCAACGTCGACCGCCTGGCGACCCGCGTCAAGGCCTGGGAAGACGGCGCCTGGGTGCGCGAGGCGGCGATCGCCCATGCCGAAAAACAGGCGGCCCGCGAGAAGGCCGCGGCCTGACTAAGACAATGGAGAACACTATGGAACGCAAGGAATGGCCGCTGTGGGAGATCTTCGTCCGCAGCAGGAACGGCCTCGATCACAAGCACTGTGGCAGCGTGCATGCCACCGACGCGCGCATGGCCCTGCAGGTTGCGCGTGATGTGTACACCCGCCGCCAGGAAGGCGTGTCGATCTGGGCCGTGAAGGCCTCGGACATCGTCGCTTCCGACCCGGACGCCAAGCCCGAGCTGTTCGACCCGGCCGAAGACAAGATCTACCGGCATCCGACCTTCTACAAGCTGCCCGACGAAGTGGACCACATGTGATGGGGGCGCAAATGACGATGCAGACCACCCCCGAGCACCTGGAGTACGTGCTGCGCCTCGGCGATGCCGCGCTGATCCACGGCCAGCGCCTGTCCGAATGGTGCGGCCACGCGCCGGTGCTCGAAGAAGACATGGCCATGGCCAACATGGCGCTCGATCTCATCGGCCAGGCGCGCCTGCTGCTCAGCCACGCCGGCAAGCTCGAAGGCCAGGGGCGCGACGAAGATGCGCTGGCCTTCCTGCGCCACGAGGGCGAGTACCGCAATCCGACGCTGTGCGAGATGCCCAACACGGACTTCGCCCACACCATTCTCAAGGCCTTCCTGCTCGGCAGCTTTTCGCTGCTGCTGTGGGATCGTCTGGGCGGCTCGGGCGATCTGGAGCTGGCCGCCATCGCCGCCAAGAGCCTGAAGGAAGCGCGCTACCACGCCGAGCACACCGGCGACTGGGTGATCCGCCTCGGCGACGGCACCGAGGAGAGCCATCGGCGCGCCCAGGCCGCGCTCGATGTGCTGTGGCCCTACACCAACGAGCTGTTCGCCCCCAACGCCACCGACGACGCGGTGTCCGCTGCCGGCATCGGCCCGGCCTGGAGCGAGCTGGCCGCGGACTGGGAAGCCGCCGTGCTGCCGGTGCTCCAGCACGCCACGCTCACCGTGCCGGCGCGCACACCCTTCCAGAGCACCGGCAAGTTCGGCCGCCACAGCGAATACATGGGCCATCTGCTGGCGCACATGCAGCACCTGCCGCGCAGCTTCCCCGGCGCCAAGTGGTGAGCGTCGCGATGCTGACCGAAGCCCAGGCCTGGCAGGCGCTCGACGCGGTGGAAGACCCGGAGATTCCGGTGGTCTCGGTCACCGAGCTGGGCATCGTGCGCGAGGTCGTCGCCGAGGGCGACGGCTTGCGCGTGGTGGTCACCCCCACCTACAGCGGCTGCCCGGCCACCGAGCTGATCGCCGAGAGCATCGTCGATGCGCTCAAGGCCGCCGGCGCAGGCGCGGTGACGGTCGAAACCCGCCTGTCGCCGGCCTGGAGCACCGACTGGATCGCCGAGGGCGCACGCGAAAAGCTGCGCGCCTACGGCATCGTGCCGCCGCAGACGGCCGCGCCGGGCGGCGCCCAGGTGGTGCGCTTCATGTCGCGCACCCTGGCCTGCCCGCGCTGCGGCTCGATGCGCACCACGCGCCTGTCCGAATTCGGCTCGACCGCGTGCAAGTCGCTGTATCGCTGCGAAGACTGCCGCGAGCCCTTCGAATACTTCAAACCGATCTAAAAAAGCTCGGGAGAGACCGCATGAACCCCAAATTCCACCCCCTCAAGATTGCCGAAGTGCGCCGCGAAACCGCCGACTCGGTGAGCCTGCGCTTCAATGTGCCGGCCGAGTTGGCCGAGGACTACCGCTTCGTGCAGGGTCAGCACCTGACGCTCAAGGCCCGTGTCGACGGCCAGGACGTACGCCGCTCCTACTCCATCTGCGCCGGCGTCGACGACGGCGAGCTGCGCGTGGCGATCAAGCAGGTCAAGGGCGGGCTGTTCTCCAGCTGGGTCAACAGCGGCGCGCTCAAGGCCGGCGACACCGTCGAGGTGATGACGCCGGAAGGGCGCTTCCATGCCCCGCTCGACGCCGCCAACGCCAAGCACTACGTGGCCTTCGCCGCCGGCAGCGGCATCACCCCGATCGTCTCGCTGATCAAGACCACGCTGGCGCGCGAGCCGGGCAGCCGCTTCACCCTGGTGTATGGCAACCGCGGCACCAAGAGCGTGATGTTCGGCGAGGCGCTGGAGGACATCAAGAACCGCTACCTGACCCGCTTCACCTTCTACTCGCTGTTGTCGCGCGAGGCGCAGGACGTGCCGCTGTTCAACGGTCGGCTCGACCGGAACAAGGTGGCCGCCTTCCTCGACACGCTGATCCCAGTCGATGACATCGACGAGGCCTTCATTTGCGGGCCCGGCGCGATGATCGACGAGGTCGAGGCGGCGCTCTTGGCCGCCGGCATGGACGCCGGCCACATTCATCTGGAGCGCTTCGGCGTGCCCGACGCGGCGCCCACCCATCATGCCGAGCCGGGCGACGCCGCGGCGGCGACCATCACCCTGATCCAGGACGGCCTGCGCCGCGAGGTGGCCTTCCGCAAGGACGATCCGTCGATCCTCGACGTGGCGCTGGGCGCCGGCATGGACCTGCCGTATGCCTGCAAGGGTGGGGTATGCTGCACCTGCCGCGCCAAGGTGCTCGAAGGCCGTGTCCGCATGGACAAGAACTTCGCCCTCGAGCAGACCGATGTGGACGCCGGCTATGTGCTCACCTGTCAGGCCCATCCGCTCACCGAGCGGGTCGTCATCAGTTTTGACGAGCGTTGAGATGGCGCCCCGGCCGGTGAGCGTTTTGCATTCGAACGGGCAGCACACTCATGGCACGAACCAAAGCAGCGACTCACGACCAGCAACGCAACGCGATCCTCTCGAAGGCGGCGGAGCTGTTTGCCGACAAGGGCTTCCACGCCACCTCGATGTCCCAGCTGGCGGCCGCCTGCGGCGTCTCCAAGCCGCTGCTCTACCACTATGCCAAGGACAAGGCGGAGATGCTGTTCAGCGTGGCCGACAGCTACATGGACACCCTGGTGGACCTGGTCGACGAGGTCGAATCCGAGGCGCTGCCGCCCGAAGCGCATCTGCGCCGGCTGATCGCCCGCTTTCTCGAGACCTACGCCACCGCGCACAGCCATCACCGGGTGCTGGTGCAGGACGTGCGTCATCTGGACGAGGCGCCGCGCCAGCAGGTGGCCGACAAGGAACGGGCGGTGGTTGCGGCCTTCGCACGGGCGGTGGCGGCGGTCGAGCCGGGGGTCAGCGACAAGGGCCTGGACAAGGTCGTGGCGATGATCCTGTTCGGCATGATGAACTGGACCTTCACCTGGCTGCGCGCCAACGGCCCGCTGACCTACGAGGACATGGCGCCGCTGGTGACCGGCATTTTGCTCAACGGGGTGCACGGCACGCTCGGCGAGCACAAACACAACAACGTGCCCGCCTGACGCGGCGCGCACCGGCCCGCAGGCCGGTGGCGACACGTCGTCGGGCACATCGCGGGAGACCGATGTGCTGCATGACGTGTTGATCTGTGACGGCGTTCGCACGCCCTTTGGCCGCTACGGCGGCGCGCTGTCCGGCGTGCGTGCCGACGATCTGGCGGCGATCCCCATCCGTGCGCTCATCGCGCGCAACCGCGGCGTCGACTGGGCCGCGGTGGACGATATCTACTACGGCTGCGCCAATCAGGCCGGTGAAGACAACCGCAACGTGGCCCGCATGGCCGGTCTGCTCGCCGGACTGCCGGTGGACGTGCCCGGTGCCACGCTCAACCGCCTGTGCGGCTCGGGGCTGGACGCCATCGGCACCGCGGCGCGCGCCATCCGCTGCGGCGAAGCGCAGCTGATGATCGCCGGCGGTGTCGAGAGCATGAGCCGCGCGCCCTTCGTACTGGCCAAGGCCGACAGCGCCTTCTCGCGCAGCGCCAAGATCGAGGACACCACCATCGGCTGGCGCTTCGTGAACGCGAAGCTCAAGGCCGAGTACGGCATCGACTCGATGCCCGAGACGGCCGAGAACGTGGCCGACGAATTTGACATTGATCGTGCCGACCAGGACGCCTTCGCCCTGCGCAGCCAGCAACGCTACGCCGGGGCGGCCGCGCGCGGCTTCTTCGACGGCGAATTGGTGCCGGTGACCATCCCGCAGAAAAAGGGCGACCCGGTGGTGGTGAGCGTGGACGAGCATCCGCGCGAGACCTCGCTCGAAGCGCTCGGCCGGCTCAAGGGCGTGGTGCGCCCTGACGGCACGGTGACCGCCGGCAACGCTTCGGGGGTGAACGACGGCTCGGTGGCGCTGCTGCTGGCCAATCGCGCGGCCGCCGAGCAATACGGGCTGACGCCGCGCGGCCGGGTGGTGGCCATGGCCACGGCCGGGGTCGCGCCGCGCATCATGGGCATCGGCCCGGCGCCGGCGGCGAAGAAGGCGCTGGCGCTGGCCGGGCTGACGATCGATCAGATGGACGTGATCGAACTCAACGAAGCCTTTGCCGCCCAGGGCCTGGCGGTGCTGCGCCAGCTCGGGCTGGCCGACGATGCGGCGCAGGTCAATCCGAATGGTGGAGCGATCGCCATCGGTCATCCGCTGGGCGCTTCGGGCGCACGGCTGGCGCTGACGGCGCTGCGCCAGCTGGAGGCGAGCGGCGGGCGCTATGGGCTGGCGACGATGTGCATCGGCGTGGGGCAGGGCATCGCCCTGGTGATCGAGCGAATTTAATAACCGCAAATCGATTTGCTATGTGGTAATTTTTGACGGCGGTCCGATGCGGTAAGCGGGCCCGCCGATGACAACCAGGAGGAGACAACATGAAAAAGCACAAGACCATCATGGCGGCCGCATTCGGGCTGGCTTTCGCAAGCGGCGCAGCCTGGGCCGACATCACCGTGGGCGTGTCGGTGTCGGCCACCGGCCCGGCCGCTTCCCTGGGCATTCCGGAAAAGAACACCCTCACCCTGATGCCGAAGACCATCGCTGGCCAGAAGGTGAACTACATCGTCCTCGACGACGCCTCGGACACCACCACGGCGGTCAAGAACATCCGCAAGCTGATCTCCGAAGACAAGGTGGACGTGGTGATCGGCTCGACCATCACCCCCAACTCGCTGGCCATGATCGATGTGGCGGCCGAGTCGAAGACGCCGATGATCTCCATGGCCGCCTCGAGCAAGATCGTCGACCCGGTCGACGACAAGCGCCGCTGGGTCTTCAAGACCCCGCAGAACGACCAGCAGATGGCCACCGCCATCGTCTCGCACATGGTCGATGCCGGCGTGAAGACGGTCGGCTTCATCGGCTTCGACGATGCCTACGGCGAAGGCTGGTGGCAGCAGTTCTCGGCGATTGCCGAAGCGCGCAAGCTGAAGATCGTGGCCAACGAGCGCTACAAGCGCTCGGACACCTCGGTCACCGGCCAGGTGCTCAAGCTGTATGCCGCCAAGCCCGACGCCGTTCTCATCGCCGGTTCCGGCACGCCGGCCGCCCTGCCGCAGAAGACCCTCAAGCAGCGTGGCTACGCGGGCAAGGTCTACCAGACCCATGGCGTGGCCAACAACGACTTCCTGCGCGTGTGCGGCGCCGACTGCGAAGGCACCTTCCTGCCCGCCGGGCCGGTGCTGGTGGCCGACCAGCTGCCGGCCGACAACCCGGTGCGCAAGACCGCCCAGGACTACGTGAGCAAGTACGAGGCGGCCTTCGGCAAGGGCAGCGTGTCGACCTTTGGCGCGCATGCCTGGGATGCCGGCACCTTGCTGGTCAATGCCGTGCCCGGCGCACTCAAGAGCGCCCAGCCTGGCACGCCGGAATTCCGTGCCGCGCTGCGCGATTCGCTCGAAGGCCTGAAGGAAGTGGCCGGTGCCCACGGCATCTTCAACATGAGCCCGACCGACCACCTCGGCCTGGATCAGCGCTCGCGTGTGATGGTGCAGATCAAGGGCGGTAGCTGGCAGATGGTGAAGTAAGTGCCGATACCCCTCGCGCACGGCGCTGCCGTGCGTGAGGGCCGGGATGCCCGCGCCATCGGCGCGGGGTCGAGTCGAGTCAGGCCGAGGCTTGGCGGCGCAGGCGCGCCGGCGGTCGGTGGCACACGGGGTTCGTCCCATGGATCTGGAAATTGCAATGTTGCTCGGGCAGGACGGGGTGACCAACGGCGCCATCTACGCGCTGCTGGCCCTGGCCCTGGTACTGGTGTTCGCGGTGACCCGGGTGATCTTCATCCCGCAGGGAGAGTTCGTCGCCTATGGCGCGCTGACCCTGGCGATGATCGAAGCGGGCCGCCTGCCCGGCACGCTGTGGCTGCTGCTCGGTGCCGGCGTGTTGGTGGTGGCGCTCGACGGCCTCGATGCGCTGCGTCGCGGCGGCATGGCGCGGCTGCTGCAGGTGGTGGCCGCCAACATCCTCTATCCGCTGGCGCTGCTGCTGCTGATGCGCACCACGAGCACCGACACCTGGCCGCTGGCGGCCAAGGTGCTGCTGACCCTGGCGGTGGTGGTGCCGCTGGGGCCGATGATCTACCGCATCGCCTACCAGCCGGTGGCCGAGGCCTCGGTGCTGATCCTGCTGATCGTGTCGGTGGCGGTGCATGTGGCCATGGTCGGCCTCGGCCTGCTGTTCTTCGGCGCCGAAGGCTCGCGGACCTCGTCCTTTTCGGATGCCAGTTTCACGGTGGGGCCGATGATGGTCTCCGGCCAGTCGCTGTGGGTGATCGGCACCTCGCTGGGGCTGATCATTGCGCTGGCCCTGTTCTTCAACCGAACGATCTACGGCAAGGCCTTGCGCGCCACCGCCATCAACCGTGCCGGCGCCCGCCTGATGGGCATCTCGCCGGCGCTGGCTGGGCGGTTGACCTTCATGCTGGCGGCGCTGATCGGTGCGCTGTCGGGCGTGCTGGTCGCACCGATCGCCACCATCTACTACGACACCGGCTTCCTGATCGGCCTGAAGGGCTTCGTCGCCGCCATCATCGGCGGCCTGGCCAGCTACCCGATCGCGGCGCTGGGCGCGATCCTGGTCGGCGTGCTGGAAGCCTTTTCGTCCTTCTGGGCCAGTGCCTACAAGGAAGTCATCGTGTTCACCCTGATCATCCCGGTGCTGGTGTGGCGCTCGCTGACCAGCCATCACGTGGAGGAAGATGAATGAGCAATCCCCGTTCCTCCGCCGTGCCGGCACCGGTCACCGGCAAGGTGCCGCTGGTGCGTGCCCTACCGTGGCTGCTGCTGGTGCTGCTGGTCTTCGTGCCGGTGACGCTGTCGCCGTTCTATGTGACCTTGCTCAACTACATCGGCCTCTACGCCATGGTGGCGCTGGGCCTGGTGCTGCTCACCGGTGTTGGCGGGCTCACGTCCTTCGGCCAGGGGGCCTTCGTTGGGCTCGGGGCCTACACCACCGCGGTGCTCACCACCAGCGAGCATCTGCCGGCCTGGCTGGCCTGGGCGGGCGGCTCGCCCTGGCTGGCGCTGATCATCGGGCTGTTGCTGACGGCCGTGGTGGCCGTGGTGCTCGGCTCGCTCACGCTCAAGCTGTCCGGCCACTACCTGCCACTGGGCACCATCGCCTGGGGCATCAGCCTGTATTTCCTGTTCGGCACCATGGAGGTGCTGGGCGGCCACACCGGCCTGAGCGGGATTCCGCCGATCAGCCTGTTCGGCTGGGTGCTCAACGAGGGCGAAGAGATCTTCTACCTGATCTGGGCCTTTTTGCTGGTGGCCATCCTGACCACCCGCAACCTGCTCGATTCGCGCGAGGGGCGGGCGATCCGCGCGCTCAAGGGCGGGCGGGTGATGGCCGAGTCGATGGGCGTGGATACCTCGCGCTCGCGCATGATCATCTTCGTCATCGCCGCCCTGCATGCGGCCGCCTCGGGCTGGCTGTATGCGCACATGCAGCGCTTTGTGAACCCCACGCCCTTCGGCCTGCACATCGGCATCGAGTTCCTCTTCATGGCGGTGGTCGGTGGTGCCGGCCATGTGTGGGGGGCGGTGATCGGCGCGGCGGTGATCACGATTCTCAAGCAGTGGCTGCAGGACATCCTGCCGGTATTGTTCGGCGCCTCGGGCAACTTCGAGGTGATCGTTTTCGGCGTGATGATGGTCTTGATCCTGCAGCGCGCGCCCAATGGCATCTGGCCGATCCTGGCGCGCTGGTGGCCGGATACCGCCAGCAAGCGCAAGGTCGATGCCGGTGCCGCCCCCCTGCCGCGGCGCCAGATGCCGGCCGCCGGCGAGGTGCTGCTGCAGGCCATCGACGTGACACGCAAGTTCGGCGGGCTGGTGGCCAACAACACCATGAACCTGTCGGTCGCCGCCGGCGAGATCCTGGCCCTGATCGGCCCCAACGGTGCGGGCAAGAGCACCATGTTCAACCAGGTCTCGGGTGTCGATACGCCGACCTCGGGCGAGGTGCTGTTCCGCGGCCAGGACGTGGCCGGCAAGACCGCCCGCGAGGTGGCGCGCATGGGCATGAGCCGCACCTTCCAGCATGTGCGCCTGCTGCCGGAGATGAGCGTGCTGGAGAACGTAGCCATCGGCGCACACATGCGCGGCAGCAAATCGGTGCTGCCCGCCGCCTGGCGGCTGGACCGGGCCGAGGAGGCGCGCCTGCTCGCCGAGGCGGCACGCCAGATCGAGCGCGTCGGCCTGGCCGAGCACATGTTCGACGCCGCCGGCTCGCTGGCGCTGGGCCAGCAGCGCATCCTGGAGATCGCCCGTGCGCTGTGTTCCGACCCCTGCCTGCTGCTGCTCGACGAGCCGGCCGCCGGTCTGCGCTATCGCGAGAAGCAGATCCTCGCCGAGTTGCTGCGCAAGCTGCGCGGCGAGGGCATGGCGATCCTGCTGGTCGAGCACGACATGGACTTCGTGATGGGCCTGGTCGATCGGGTGGTGGTGATGGAGTTCGGCGAGAAGATCGCCGAAGGCCTGCCGGAAGAGGTGCAGAAGAATCCGGCGGTGCTCGAAGCGTATCTGGGCGGGGTGGCGTGATGGCGAATGTGCTGGAAGTGAAGGACCTGTGCGTGTCCTACGGCAAGGTGGAGGCGCTGCACAACGCCAATCTGAGCGTCGGCGAAGGGCAGATCGTCACCGTCATCGGCCCCAACGGCGCCGGCAAGACCACGCTGCTGTCGGCGATCATGGGCGTGCTGCCGTCGACGGGCGAGGTCGCTTTCGACGGTGCTGTCGAGCGTGTGCCCGAGGTCGAGCGCATGGTCGCGCGCGGCATGAACCTGGTGCCCGAAAAGCGCGAGCTGTTCGGCGAGATGAGCGTCGAGGACAATCTCGTGCTCGGCGCTTTCCAGCGCTATCGCATGGGGCAGCGCGACCACGGCCAGACCATGGAAGAGGTGTATGCGTTGTTCCCGCGGCTCAAGGAGCGGCGGACCCAGATGGCCGGCACCCTGTCCGGCGGCGAGCGCCAGATGCTGGCCGTCGGCCGTGCCTTGATGGCCCGCCCCAAGCTGTTGATGCTCGACGAACCGAGCCTCGGACTGGCGCCGCTGATCGTGCGGGAGATCTTTCGCATCATCGGCGAGCTGCGAAAACGGGGCGTTTCGATCCTGTTGGTCGAGCAAAATGCCCGTGCTGCGCTGCAAGTGGCCGATCATGCCTATGTGCTGGAGACCGGCGAGGTCGCGATGAGCGGCCCGGCCCATGAACTGGCCGACGACCCGCGTGTAATCGAAACCTACCTGGGGTTGGGCGGCAAGCATCAGGACCGTTTGGCGAACGTGTAGAAAGGAGTGCTGCGGCGCAGCATCGAAAAAATAATTCTCCGCGCCGGGTTGACCTTCTCGCAGAACTGGTAAAAATATGCGACCCAAATCCCAGAAACCCCGTCAATACTTGCATTCGGCCACGCAAAGCGCGGATATTCGGTGCTAGAATCGGCGGCTAGGAAACACCCCTCCCACTCTCCACTCCGAGGATCAACATGAACAAAGGTGAATTCGTCGAAGCGCTGGCCGACCGTATGGACGTTTCGCGCGCTCAAGCTGACCGCGCCGTGTCCGCCATGCTCGACATCATTGCGGAAGAGCTCGCCAAGGGCGGCAAAGTGGCGTTCACGGGTTTCGGCTCCTTCGAAGTGTCGAAGCGCGCTGCCCGTACCGGCCGCAACCCGCAGACCGGCGCGACCATCAAGATCGCTGCCTCGAGCGTGCCCAAGTTCTCCGCAGGCGCTACGCTGAAAGCCGCCGTCAACGGCAAGTAATCCCAGCGATTACGTTGTTCAGAAAGACCCGGCCTCGGCCGGGTTTTTTCTTGCTGGTGCATGCGGTGGGCAGCGATCTTCCGTCCGTGGTATGAATAGCCCACCCCCCTCAACAGGAGCAGCCGGATGAGCGATACGCAATTCGAAGAGTTCTACGGGCACCGATTCGAAGATCTGACGGTGGGCATGAGCGCCGCCTACGGCCATACCGTGACCGAAGCGGACATCCTGCTGTTCGCCGGGGTGTCGGGCGACACCAATCCGGTGCACATGAACGAGGAGCTGGCGGCCGCCTCCATGTTCGGCGGGCGCATCGCCCACGGCATGTTGTCGGCGAGCTTCATCTCCACCGTGTTCGGCACGCGCCTGCCGGGGCCGGGCTGCATCTATCTGTCGCAGACCCTCAAGTTCAAGGCGCCGGTGCGCATCGGTGACACCGTGGTGGCGCGGGTGACGGTCAAGTCGCTCACGCCGGAGAAGCGCAAGGCCTTGTTCGATACCGTGTGCACCGTCGGCGAGACCGTCGTGCTCACCGGTGAGGCCGAGATCATGGTGCCCAAACGCGACTGAGCCTTCGGTTCGACCGCCCGAAAAGACAAACGCCGGCATTGCCGGCGTTTGTCATTGGGGCAGGGCGGGAGTCGCCCGTGCCTCAGTCCGAATTGCCGAAGCGGCGCGGCGCGCGGGTGTCGCGACCCTGGCCCGACCCCTGGGGGCGTGCCGCCGGTTTGCCGCGACCCTGGCCCTGCGCGTCGCGCGGGGCGCGCTGCGGATGCAGACCGCGCTTGCCGTCGGTGCTGCGGGCGGCCGGCGACTGCTCCGGATTCTCGCGGCGGTGGCGATGGCCGTTGCGCTGGGCCGGCGCGTTGGCGTCGCGCGGCGGGCGCTGACGCGAGGCGCGTGCCTCATCGACCGTGAAACCGGCCACCACGATGCGCTCAATGGGCGTCTGAATCAGACGCTCGATGGCGCGCAGCTGCTTCATCTCGTTGTCCGGGCAGACCAGCGACACGGCCTTGCCTTCGGCGCCGGCACGGCCGGTGCGGCCGATGCGATGCACATAGTCTTCGGGCACGTTGGGCAGTTCGAAGTTCACCACCATCGGCAGGGCATCGACGTCGATGCCGCGGGCCGCGATGTCGGTGGCCACCAGCACCTGCAGCTTGCCGCGCTTGAACTGGTCGAGCGCGCGGGTGCGGGCGTTCTGGGCCTTGTTGCCGTGCAGGGCGGCAGTCGGGATGCCGGCGCGGGTCAGCTGTTCGGCCAGACGGTCGGCGCCGTGCTTGGTGCGGCTGAACACCAGCACCTGGAACCATTGCTGTTCCTGGATGAGGTGGATCAGCAGGTCGCGCTTGTTGCTCTGGGGCACCATCATCAGCGACTGGTCGACCCGCTCGGCGGTGGTGTTGCGCGGTGCCACGTCGACGCTGGCCGGGTTGGTCAGCAGACTGTTGGCCAGGCCACGGATCTCGTCGTTGAAGGTGGCCGAGAACAGCAGGTTCTGACGCTTGGCCGGCAGCTTGTCCATGATCTTGCGGATGTCGCGGATGAAGCCCATGTCGAGCATGCGGTCGGCTTCGTCGAGCACCAGGATCTCGACATCCGACAGGCTCAGGTTGCCCTGGCTGATGTGGTCGAGCAGGCGGCCGGGCGTGGCCACCAGGATGTCCACCGGGCGGCGCAGGGCCTTGCTCTGGCCGAACACGCTGACCCCGCCATAGACGGCGAAGGAGCGCAGCGGCAGATGCTGGCCGTAGGTGCGCACCGATTCGTCGACCTGGGCCGCCAGTTCGCGGGTCGGGGTCAGGATCAGGGCGCGCGGGCGACCGGTGCGGGTGCGCTGGGCGGTTTCCATCAGGCGGTGCAGGATCGGCAGCGCGAAGCTGGCGGTCTTTCCGGTGCCGGTCTGGGCGGCGGCGAGCAGGTCGCCACCGGCGAGCACGGCGGGGATGCCCTTGGTCTGGATCGGGGTGGGGGTGGTGTAGCCCGCGTCGTTCAGGGCGCGCAACAGGGGTTCTGCCAGCCCGAGGGCGGCAAAGGTGTTTTCGGATTGCATTGTGTTCTGCTCCAGCGACGGCCTGTCGCTCAGATCGAGCGACACCAATCAAGGCTGGCGGGGGAAGTGGGCGGGCGAACAGGTGTCGCACTGCCCAGGTTGAATGATTCTGGCCGGTACGCTGATTGGTCGACGCGTACGGGAGGCCGGATGATAACGGATATCGTTCCGGCGCAGGAGATTATTTTGCGCTGCGCCATCCCATCCCTGGCGCTTGTGCGTACCATGTCGCCTTTTTCCGGGCGGCGCAGGCATGGCTCTCAAGTCCACGGTGTTCAAGTTCCAGTTGCAGATTGCGGATATGGACCGGCATTACTACGCCGACCATGCGCTGACCCTGGCGCGCCATCCGTCCGAAACCGATCAGCGCCTGGTGGCGCGGGTGCTGGCCTTCGCCCGTCAGGCCGACGAGCGTTTGGCCATGACCAGTGCACTATGCGAGCCGGACGAACCGGACCTGTGCCTGGCCAGCCTGGACGGGCGCATCGAGCACTGGATCGATGTCGGCCAGCCGGAGGCGCGGCGCATCATCAAGGCCGCCGGGCGGGCCGATCGCGTCACCGTGCATCCCTACGCCGGGTCGTCATCCCTGCTGTGGTGGCAGGGCGCACAGCGTGAGCTGACACGCCTGCGCAAGCTTGAGGTGATCGCCTTCCCCGAGGCCGAGGTCAAGGCGCTGGCGGCGACCGTGGCCCGCACCACGGCCTGGCAGGTGATGGTGCAGGACGGCGTGCTGATGGTTTCCGGTGATCACGGTTGTGTGAGCGTCGAACCGGACACTTGGCGCGCCATCGCGTAGGAATTGTCCTCGCCTCCGAGGGGGTGACGGGGCTATAACGTGCATATACACGTAATTGGCCGCCTGCCATGAACCCGCCGACATCCGCGCCCGTTCTTCCGCCATTGGCTTGCACCGGCGCCCGGCTGCGCCGGCTGACGCGCCGCGTCACGGTGTTCTACGAGCACTATCTACGCACCATCGGGCTGCGCCTGACCCAGTACTCGCTGCTGGCCCATCTCGCGCCCGAGCCGCAGAGCCTGCTGGCCCTGGCCGAGCGGCTCGAGATGGACCGCACCACGCTCACCCGTGGCCTCAAGCCGCTTCTTGCGGCCGGCTGGGTCAGCCAGAGCACGGGGCGGGATGCGCGCCAGCGCCTGCTGGCCCTGACTCCCGCCGGTGTCGCGCAACGCGAGATCGCCCAGGCCGTGTGGGCGGACGCACAACGCGACCTGGAGGCGGTGATGGACCGCGCCTTCGTTGCCGATCTCAACCGAACGCTGGAAGAGGCGCTGGTGCGTCTCAAGCCGGCCCTGCCCGAGGACAACTGACCATGCGCTGGCGCGACGATCCTGAAATGAGGCACTGGGGCCTGATCCTGCTGGCCGCCGGCCTGTTGGCGATCACCATGGGCGGGCGGCAGACGCTCGGCCTGTTCATGTCGCCGATCAACACCTCCACCGGCCTGGGCATCACCACCATCAGTTTCGCCATGGCGGTGGCACAGTTCGTGTGGGGCGCGATCCAGCCGGTGGCCGGGGCGGTGGCCGACCGCTGGGGCCCAGGGCGCGCGCTGGCCGCCGGGGTGATCCTGATGGCGCTGGGCGCGGCGCTCACGCCGATGATGGACTCCGGGCTCGGGCTGGTGTTTTCCATCGGTTTCCTGCTGGCCGCCGGTTCCGGTGCGGGCAGTTTCTCGGTGCTGATCGGCGCGGCCGCCCAGCGCCTGCCGGCGCATCGTCGTGGCATCGCGGCCGGGGTGATCAATGCCGGCGGCTCTTTCGGGCAGTTCGTCTTCGCCCCCTTGCTGCAGAAGCTGATCAGTCTGTTCGGCTGGGTCGGCGCGATGTACTCGCTGGCGCTCATCACCCTGGCGGCCTTGCCGATGGCCCGCGCCCTGCGCGCCCGGCCCGCACCGGCTAGCGCGTCTACCACGGCCGAGGCGCCGCCTGCCGAACGCGGCATGCGCGACACCTTGCGCGCGGCCTTCGCCGACCGCAGCTACCTGCTGCTGCATGCCGGCTTCTTTACCTGCGGCTTCCATATCGCCTTTCTGGTGACGCATCTGCCGGGCGAGGTGAGTCTGTGCGGCCTGCCGGTGGAGGTGGCCAGCTGGTCGCTGGCCATTATCGGCCTGGCCAACATCGCCGGCAGCCTGTACGCCGGCTGGTGCGTGCAGCGTTACCGCAGCAAGTATGTGCTGGCCTGGATGTATGGCTCGCGCGCGGTGCTGGTGGCGCTGTATCTGATGGCGCCGAAAACGGCCATGACCTTCTACATTTTCGCCGCCGGCCTCGGCTTCACCTGGCTGGCGACCGTGCCGCCGACCGCTGGCGTGGTCGGCAAGCTGTTCGGCACCCGCTACCTGGCCACCTTGTTCGGGCTGACCCTGCTGTCGCACCAGGTCGGCGGCTTCCTTGGCGCCTGGCTGGGCGGCATCGCCATCGTCCAGACCGGCGACTACCAGTGGATGTGGTACGCTGACATCGCCCTGGCGGCGCTGGCGGCGGTGGCCAATCTGCCCATCCGCGAAGCGCCGGTCACGCCAAGGCTGCAACCGGCCTGAGCCGGTTTTTTCTGGTGTCTGGATTCAGGAGTCTGTCCGAATGAGCAAGCGGCGTAGTGCGCGCCTGCGCAAGAAACTATGCGTGGGTGAGTTCAAGGAACTGGGGTTCGATATCGACCTGAGTTTCCCCGAAGAGGCCGATGAGGCGTCGATCGAAGCCTTTTACGAGGCCTTTTTCACCCAGGCCATCGATCCGCTGGGGCTGATCTACGGCGGTGGCGACGACAGCGGCTTCGTGTGCTGTGCCGGCCGCGGTTCGGTGACCGACGAGCAGCGCGCTGCCGTCGAGCAATGGCTGTCCTCGGCCAAGGGCCTGAAGAGCTACCGTGTGGGCGAGCTGGTGGATGCCTGGTATCCCGGCATCACCGCCGTTTAATCGCGGATTCGCGCCGGGGTGTTGACAGCCGACGCCCTGGCCCGTTAGTTTTGCACCCATGATTTCGCACCAGACCCGCTCCGCCATCGCCCTGATGGCCGCCCGCCTGACCGCTCTCAACGGTCTGGGTCTGCTGCTGCGCGCCCCGCGCAGCTAATTCCTTCCCCCTCCTGTTGTGATCCCCCGCCGCGCAACCCGCGGTGTGAAGCCATGCGTGGCGCATTGCGCCTGTGGAGCGACCATGTTTCCGATTCTTCGATTTTTCCTGCGACTGCCGACCGGTGACCGGGCCTGGATGCCGTGGCCGCCCGGTTGCCGTGACGGCCACCCGAATGCGAATGAAAAACTGACCAGAATCGAGGAGTCCCTCCGATGTTGAACGATCCGAGCAAGAAGTACCCTGCCTTCAACCCCTTCCCCGGTGGCCGGCCGCTCGCCGACCGGACCTGGCCCGACGCCACGCTGAGCCGCCCGCCGGTGTGGATGAGCACCGACTTGCGCGACGGCAACCAGGCGTTGTTCGAACCGATGAATGCGGAGCGCAAGCTGCGCATGTTCAAGACGCTGGTGGCGATCGGCTTCAAGGAGATCGAGGTGGCCTTCCCCTCGGCCAGCCAGACCGATTTCGACTTCGTCCGCCATCTCATCGACGCGGACGAGATTCCCGATGACGTGACCATCGAGGTGTTGACCCAGGCGCGCGAGCCCTTGATCCGCCGCACCTTCGAGGCGGTGCGCGGTGCGCGCCGGGCGATCATCCATTTCTACAACGCCACGGCGCCCAACTTCCGTCGTATCGTGTTCGACCAGGACCGTGCCGGCGTCAAGCAGATCGCCGTCGAGCATGCGCGGCTGATCCGCGAGCTGGCCGCCGAGCAGCCGGACACCGAGTTCGTCTTCCAGTACAGCCCCGAGGTATTCACCGGCACGGAGCTCGAGTTTGCCGTCGAGGTGTGCAATGCGGTGATCGCCGAGTGGGCGCCGACGCCCGAGCGGCCCTGCATCATCAACTTGCCGGCCACGGTCGAGATGAGCACGCCGAACGTCTACGCCGACCAGATCGAATGGATGAGCCGCCATCTCGACCGGCGCGAGGCGGTGGTGCTGTCGGTGCATCCGCACAACGACCGCGGCACCGCTGTGGCGGCAGCCGAACTGGCGGTGATGGCCGGGGCGGACCGGGTCGAAGGCTGCCTCTTCGGCCATGGCGAGCGCACCGGCAATGTTGACCTGGTGACGCTGGCGCTCAATCTCTACAGCCAGGGCGTGCATCCGGGCCTGGACTTCTCGCGCATCAACGAAATCGCACGCACCGTCGAGCACTGCACCCAGTTGCCGGTGCACCCGCGCCACCCCTATGCCGGCGATCTGGTGTTCACCGCCTTCTCCGGGTCGCACCAGGACGCCATCAAGAAGGGCTTTGCGGTCCAGCGTGCCGATGCACCGTGGACCGTGCCCTATTTGCCGGTGGATCCGGCCGACCTCGGCCGCAGCTACGAGTCGGTGATCCGCGTCAACAGCCAGTCGGGCAAGGGCGGCATCGCCTATTTGCTCGAGACCGAGTATGGGCTGGTGATGCCGCGCCGCCTGCAGGTGGCCTTCTCGAATGCGGTGCAGGAAGTGACCGACGACACCGGCCGCGAGATGCGCGCCGAAGACCTGTGGGCCATCTTCGCCGCCACCTACCTCGATAACCGCGACGTAGTGGCCTATGCTGAACATCATCTGTTCGAGCATGGCGAGCAGCAGGGGATCCACATGAGTGTGGTCCGCGACGGTCAGCCGCAGGTACTGCGCGGTATCGGCAACGGCCCCATCGATGCGGCGCTGCATGCCCTCGCGCCGGAGGCGAAGCTGCTCGGCTACGAGGAGCGCGCCATCGGCGAGGGCTCCGACGCCAGGGCGGTGGCCTTCATCGAACTGCAGGGCGAAGGCCCGGCGGGCTCGGTCTTCGGGGTGGGGATCGACGGCAGCATCGTCACCGCCTCGGTGAAGGCGCTGGTGTCGGCGGTCAATCAGCTCGGCGTGCGTGCCGGGCAGGCGGATAATTCCAGAAAACTTGCCTGAGGCAGGTCAGAGGGAGGGGCGGGCGGCCTTGGGTCGCCCGTTTCTTTTTCGTGCACTGCGACAAATGTCTCCGGCATGAGGCCAGTCGGGGTATGGGATGTCGCAGTGCTGCAAGTAGAATGTCATATGCCGTCCGCAGATCTGGCGAAGCTTATGACCAAAGTTGTATTTTTATTGTCATTTCAATCGTTTACAGTGTGTCCTCCCCGGTTTACCCGTCTGCCATGACTCGAATCCGCCCCCGTTCTGCCGCCACCGTGCGCCGTCTGGCCCGCCGTTTGTCGTGGCGGGCTGCCGGGGCTTTGGCGCTGCTGTTGCTGGTCGCGGGAGTATGCGCCGCGGCGGCGCTGGGGCTGGTCGTGGCGGCCGGCTCGGCCGAGTCGGGTCCGGTGCAAGGCGGCATGGTGGTGTTGGCCGGCGCCCTGGCGTGGCTCGCGGTGAGCATCGTGCGCTGGCTGATCGCGCCGCCGCCGCAGGCCGAGGGCGTGCGGGTGGGGCGTGAGGCGGCGCCGGCCCTGTATCGCCTGGTCGACAACCTGGCCGAGCGCATGGGCGCCGAGTCCATCGGCAATATCCGGATTTCGGCCGAAATGAACGCCGCCGTCTTCCAGCGGCCGCGGCGCGGCGTGTGGGGCGCCATGGAGACCACGCTGATCATCGGCCTGCCGTTGGTGCACAGCGTGTCGCCGCGCCAGCTGGCCGCGATCCTGGCCCATGAGCTGGCGCATCTGCAGCGCCAGCGTGGTGGGTGGCGTGCCTGGGGGGCGCATGTGCGGGCCTGGTGGCATCGGGTGTGCGAGCGCATCGCCGCCGACGACAGCGCGCCGGCCCGTCTGCTCGACCGGGCACTGTCCGGCTGGGCCGAGGCCGATCTGATGGCCGCGGTGCGCCTCAACCACCTGGAAGAATACGAAGCCGATCGTGTGGCCGCGCGTGTCATCGGCCCCAAGCTGCTGGGCGATACGCTGGTGGAGGTGGCGATGAAGGCGAACTTCATCGAAACCGACTACTGGGACGCCGTGATGTCCCAGGCCGCGCAGATGCCACGGCCCAGCCTGCGGCCGTTCCGCGACATGGGCATGGGCGTGGCGGCGGGTTTTCACGCGGCGCCGCAGCACCGGGTGTTGCGCTCCCTGGTGTGCGAAGAGGGGGGCTTGAGCTTTCATCCGACGCTGACCGATCGCCTGGTGGCGCTCGGTATCGCGCCGCGGATGCCGCAACCGGGCGCCCATTCGGCCGCCACGCATTACTTGCAGCGCTCCTTGCCGCGACTGTCACGCGTGTTCGACGGCCGTTGGTGGCGCGGCACCCGGCGGGAGTGGCGTCGCTACTATGCCGAGGCGCGCGTCTCGGTGCTGGCCAGTCCTCCGCAGTCGACCGACTGAGCGGCGTTTCGCGTCAGCGCGCCTCGAAGGCGTCTAGGGCCGCGGCGATGGCGGGCAGGCCGGCCTCGATGGCCGCCATGCCGGGCGACAAGATCAGCGGCGACTTGATTTCGTGAATCCGTTGCCGGGCCACCGCCTCGAGCGCCGCCCAACCCTCGCGCGCGGCGATCTGTTCGGCGCGCAGCTTCTTGCCGCACCAGGAGGCGAGGATGATGTCCGGCGTGCGCGCCAGCACCTCGCCACCGTCGGCAATGATGCGTTCGCCCGCGCTGTGGCAATGCGCGCGGTCGGCAAAGATGTCCTCGCCGCCGGCCACCTCGATCAGCTCCGAGACCCAGCGGATGCCGCAGATCATCGGGCTGTCCCATTCCTCGAAATACACCCGCGGTCGTCGTCCGAGCCGCTGTAGGCGCGCCTCGCCGGCGGCACGGGCGGTCGCCAGTCGTGCTTCGAGATCGGCCACCAGCGCCTCGGCGCGCTCGGTCGCGCCGACCAGCCGGCCGACGGTGAGGATCATCGCCAGGATGCCCTCGACATCGCGGTGGTTGAACACATGCACCGCCACACCGGCGCGGATCAGGTCTCGGCAGATGTCGGCCTGCAGGTCGGAGAAGGCCAGCACCAGATCCGGACGCACGGCCAGGATGCGATCGATGCGGGCGCTGGAGAAGCCGCTGACCTTGGGCTTTTCCTTGCGCGCGCGGGCGGGGCGCACGGTGAAGCCGGAAATGCCGGCGATGCGGTCTTCTTCGCCCAGGGCATACAGCACCTCCACCGTTTCGGTGGACAGGCAGACGATGCGCTGGGGCAGTCGCGAGGTGCTCATTGACGGCGCTCGCGCGCGGTGTCGAGGTGGCGGCACATCAGGTCGGCACCGTCGAGGATGCGCGGTGTGTGGCGCTGGATCAGGTCCGGCGGCACGAAGAACAGATTGTCTCGCTGCACCGCCTTGAGCTGGTCCCAGCGGCGCCATGTGTCCAGCCATTCGGGGCGCGCCTCGCCCATGCCGCTGGCGACGATGACTTCCGGGTCGGCGGCGAGCACCGCTTCGATGCCGATCTTGGGGGCCAGCACGCTGAGGCTGTCGAACACGTTGCGCCCGCCGCACAGGCGGATCACGTCCGAGATCAGGTGGTGGCCGTTGATGGTCATCAGCGGCTGGTTCCAGATCTGGTAGAACACCGGCACCGGCGGCCGGTCGGCGTACTGCGCGTGCAGGTGGTTGCGATGGGCCAGGAAGGCGTCGGCGGCGGCATTGGCGGCGCGCTGCGTGCCGGCCAGGATGCCGATCTGGCGCAGCGTGTGGGCCACCGCCTCGAGGCTGCGCGATTCGTTGATGTACACCGGCAGGCCGAGGGCGCGCAGGCGCTCGATCTGCGTGGCTGGGTTGCCGCTGCGCCAGCCGATGACCAGGTCCGGCTTGAGGGCGGCGATGGCTTCCAGATCGAAGCGCACATAGCTGCCGACGTTCGCGACCGTGCGTGCTTCGGGCGGGTAATCGCTGTAGGCCACGACGCCGACCAGCGCCTCGCCGGCACCGGCGGCGTAGATCACTTCGGTCACATGCGGTGCCAGCGAGACGATGCGCTTGGCCGGCGCCGGCAGGCGTACCGTCTGGCCGACATCGTCGGAGACCACGATCTGGGCGCGGGCGGCTGGGCCGGCCAGACACAGCACGAGGGCGAGTACGGGGAGGGCGAAGCGGCGGATCATGGGTCGAGCTTACTCCAGGGTGAGGCCGGTCGAGCGGGCATGATGCAAGGCGGTGTCGAGGCGCGTCCAGCCCGTCTCGTCGGCCGGCAGGCCGAAACGCAGGGCGGCCGGGGTGTCGAAGGCGCGCACCCAGATGGCGTGCTGCGCGAGGGCGTCCTGCCAGCGGCGCGCCGAGGCCGTGGGCACGTATTTGAACAGGGCCGGGCCGTGTGGCCGCGCGCCGTGGCGGGTCAGCAGCGCGCCCATTCGGGCGCCGGCCTCGGCCAGCTGGCGGCGGGCGGACAGTTGCCAGGGCGTGTCGCTCAGCGCCTGCCGGGCGATGTCCTGCGCCGGGCCGCTGAGCGTCCACGGGCCGAGCTGCTCGGCGAGTGCGCGGCGCAGGTCGGCCGGCGCCAGCACGAAACCGACGCGTGCACCGGCCAGGCCGAAGAACTTGCCCAGCGAGCGCAGGATGACCAGCCCCGCTTGACCGGCCAGGGGCGCAAGGCTGTCGGCCGGATCGGTGTCGATGAAGGCTTCGTCGAGAATCAGCGTGGCGCCGCGTGCCTGCAGGCGGCCGAGCCAGTCGCTCAGCTGCGCGCGGGCAACGCGCTGCCCGGTCGGGTTGTTGGGGTGGACCAGTAGCAGCGCGTCGAGGGTGTCGATGGTGGCATCGATGGCCTCGGCGTCGAGGTCGACGACCTCGCGCCCGCGCCAGGCATGGGCATGTTCGGCATAACTCGGCGCCAGCAGGCCGATGCGCCGGGCCGGTAGCACGGCCGGCAAGGCCTGGATGGCGGCCTGGCTGCCGGCCACCGGCAGGAGCTGGTCGCTGCCGTAGTAGCTGGCGGCCGCCGCCAGCAGGCTGGCATCGGGTTCCGGCAGGCGGTGCCAGGCGCCAGCGGGCGGCGCCGTCACCGGATAGTGGACGGGGTTGATGCCGGTGGACAGGTCCAGCCAGTGCGCTGGCGCCATGCCGTACTGCGCCGCCGCAGCGCGCAGGCCGCCGCCATGCTCAAGCATGCGCCAGCCCCCACACGAGGCCACCGGCGAGCAGCGCGAGCGCCACCCACAGCACCAGCGCGCGCCGGACCAGCGCGATGGCGGCGACCAGGCTGGCGGCATCCGGGGCGGCACCGGTGCCCAGCGCCGGGCGTTGGGTCATCTGGCCGTGATAGGGCGCTTCGCCGCCGAGCTGCACCTGCAGCGCACCGGCGCCGGCGGCCATCACCGGCCCGGCGTTGGGGCTCTTCCAGGCCGGCGCCTGGTGGCGCCAGCTGTGCAGCGCGCTGCGGGTGTGGCCGAGCAGGGCGTAGCTCAGGGCGGTGAGCCGGGCCGGCAGCCAGCCGAGCACGTCGTCGATGCGGGCGGCGAGGCGGCCGAAGTGCAGGTAGCGTTCTGTACGGTAGCCCCACATCGCGTCCAGCGTGTTGGCCAAGCGGAACAGCAGGGTGCCCGGGCCGCCGCCGACGAGGAACCAGAACAGCGTGCCGAAGATGGCGTCGTTGCCGTTCTCCAGCACCGACTCGGTGCCGGCGGCGGCCACCTGCGCCGGCGTCAGCGCGGCGGTGTCGCGCGAGACGATCCAGCCGACACGGCGTCGCGCCTCGGCCAGATCACCCGCCTGCAAGGGCGTGGCGACCGCCTGCGCATGTTCGACCAGGCTGCGCGCGCCGAGGGCGAACCACAGCAGGATGGCGTCGGTCGCCAGCGCCACCCCGCCCCCCTGCTGGCGCAGCCACAGCGCGATCAGCACGAGCGGTAGCACCGCCAGCGACCAGGCCAGCGCGCCGCGCGCGATGCCGAACGCCGGCCGGTTCAGCCGGCGCTCGAGCGCGCCCGCCAGGCGGCCGAAGCCGACCAGCGGGTGATAGCGGCGCGGCTCGCCGATGAGGCGGTCGAGCAGGACGCCGGCGGCGAGGGTCAGGGCCAGTTGGGTGAAGGGGGGCATGGGCGAAACACGGGCGGCGTCGGCGCGCTTGCGGGATAATCCGGGGTTTTTCGAAGACGGGATTGTACGTGATGCCTGAGTGCGCGACGCTGATGGTGCAGGGCACCACCTCGGATGCCGGCAAGACCACGCTGGTGGCGGGACTGGCCCGCTTGCTGGCACGCGGCGGTTGCCGGGTGGCGCCGTTCAAGCCGCAGAACATGGCGCTCAATTCGGCGGTGACGGCCGACGGCGGCGAGATCGGCCGGGCGCAGGCCCTGCAGGCGCTGGCCGCCGGCGTCGCGCCGCATACCGATTTCAACCCGGTGCTGCTCAAGCCGGCGACCGACATCGGCGCCCAGGTGATCATCCATGGCCAGGTCACCTCGACGCTGTCGGCCAAGGACTACCACCACTACAAGCCGACCGCGATGGCCGCGGTGATGCAAAGCTGGGGGCGCCTCACGGCGGCCTACGACTGCGTGCTGGTCGAAGGGGCCGGCAGCCCGGCCGAGATCAACCTGCGCGACCGTGACATTGCCAATATGGGTTTTGCCGAGGCCGCCGACTGCCCGGTGGTGCTGGTGGCGGATATCGACCGCGGTGGCGTGTTCGCGCACCTGGTCGGCACGCTGGAGCTGCTCTCGCCGAGTGAGCAGGCGCGGGTCAAGGGCTTCATCATCAATCGCTTCCGGGGCGACATCGGCCTGTTGCAGTCCGGCCTCGACTGGCTCGAAGCGCGCACCGGCCGCCCGGTGATCGGCGTGCTGCCCTATCTGCACGGCCTTTTCCTCGATGCCGAAGATGCGCTCGGCGATGCCCGTGCCGAGAAGGGCGAGATCGCGCTGCGGGTGGTGGCGCCGGCCTTTCCGCGCATCTCCAACCACACCGATCTGGATGCGCTGCGCCTGCATCCGCAGGTGGATTTTCGCTGGGTCGGGCCGGGGCAGCCGATCCCGCCGGCTGACCTGATCGTGCTGCCGGGCTCCAAGAGCGTGCGTGCGGATCGCGCGTGGATGGCGGCGCAGGGCTGGGACGACGCCATTGCCCGGCATCTGCGCTATGGTGGCAAGGTGATCGGCATCTGCGGCGGTTTTCAGATGCTCGGCGCGCACATTCACGATCCGCGCGGGGTGGAAGGGACGCCGGGCAGCAGCGACGGGCTGGGCATTTTCGACATGGAGACCACGCTGGCGGCGAGCAAGCAGTTGGCCAATGTCACCGGCCGCTTGTGCCTGACCGGTGACGCCGGCGTGCGCGGTTACGAAATCCACATGGGCGTCAGCCGCGGCGCGGCGCTGGCACGGCCGGCGGTGCGCTTCGACGACGGGCGCGACGACGGGGCGATCAGCGCCGACGACCAAGTGCTCGGCAGCTATGCCCATGGCCTCTTCGATGCGCCGGAGGCCTTGCACGCACTGCTCGGCTGGGCCGGTGTATCGGGCGCGCAGCCCGTCGACGTGGCGGCGCGGCGGCAGGCCGACCTGGACCGTCTGGCCGACTGCCTGGCCGAATATCTCGACCTCGATCGCCTGGCGCAGTGCTTCGGCGACACGCATGCGGCCGCCATCCGTGCACAGCTTGCTTGACCTGGCCCGCATGCGCTCACTACCATTTCGCTCATGGACGCCGAACTCGACCACCTCCAGCAGCAACTGGAAGAACTGATCCGCCACTTCGAGGCACAGAAGCAGGAGAACCGCGAGCTCAAATCGCGGATCGCCGCGCTGCAGGCCGAGAACAAACGGCTGGCGTCGAAGGTGGATGCGGCCGTCCGCGGTGTCAGCGCCGTGCTTGAAACCCTGCCCGAGAGTTAAGTCATATGGATACCCTGGACATCGTTCTATTGGGCAAGGAATACCGGGTGGGTTGCCAGCCGGAGGAGCGCGCGGGGCTGGAAGCCGCGGTACAGGTACTCGAGGGAAAGCTCTCCGAGCTCGGTGGAAAAACCGGTGCAACGGGCGAAAAACTGGCGGTCATGACGGCCCTGAATATCGCCCATGAATACCTCCAGTTTCAGCGCTCCGGCGGGTTTGACATGCCGGGGATGAAGCGTAGAATCGAGGCCATGAATTCGCGCTTGGACGATGTCCTGGCGCAGCAGGAAAAGCTGTTCTGAGCGTCCCGAGTGCCTTTTGGGCGCACAGCAAGATCAATCCCCTGCGGTGTTCGCGTCGGCCGTAGATTCCTTGAACCAATGTCTAGCGACATGGTTGCGAGCCGTTAAGATAGCCGTTGTGCGCATCCCAAAGCCGGATGCACCTGAAGCGTCGGGTACGCGACCACCTGAACCCTCGGTTCAGGATGCCCGGTCGGGTCGGCACTGCGGGGGACCTCTTCAAAAGGGTGTGGCATTGGCCACACCCTTTTTATTTGTTCACGGCCGGCGCACAGGCGCGAACATCCACCCAGGCAATCTCGGGCAGGCCCGGTAGCCAGTCCACCAGCGGGCGGCACTGGCCGGCGGCGCACAGGGTGTAGCCGGCGGTGAAGGGCGAGTGGGTCAGTGCCAGCCGGTCTTCGCGGCGCGGCACCCGGTAGTGCCACACGCCGTCGATCAGGCGTGCGCCGGGGGCCGGCTCCATGCCGGCGCCGGAGCCGCGCACCCGCGCTTCGACCAGAACCAGCTGACCGTCGTCGAGCTGCCAGTCTTCTTCCCAGCGGATTTTTTCGATCGAGTGCATCCACGACACGGTCAGCTGCGTGCCGGGCAAATGGCGCAGCAGGCCGTCGCTGCTCAGGCACAGCTGCGGTGCGGGGGCGATGGGCGGATGGGCGCAGGCGCCGAGCAGCAGCGCGGCGAGCAGGGGGAGAAAGCGGCGCATCGGCGCACTGTAGTGGCTTGAAGGCATCGGTTCAAGCGGCGCGCTGGTAAAGTAGCGCGCTGACGAGGAGGCGCCTGACATGCGTTACTGGCTGATGAAATCCGAGCCGGACGATTGTTCGATCGACGATCTGGCGGCGATGCCGGATCAGACCGTGGCCTGGTATGGGGTGCGCAACTACCAGGCGCGCAATTTCATGATGCACCAGATGGCCGTGGGCGATCTGGTGTTCTTCTATCATTCGAGCTGCCCGGCGCCGGGCATCGCGGGGATCGCGCGCGTGGCCTCGCCGGCCTACCCGGATGCCACCCAGTTCGATGCGGCGAGCCGCTTCTTCGATCCGAAGTCGGCGCCCGAGCGGCCGCGCTGGTTCAATGTGGATGTGCGCTTCGTGCGCAAGACGCGCCTGATCCCGCTGCCCGAGTTGCGGGCGCAGCCGGCGCTGGCGAACATGCGGGTGCTGGCGCCGGCCAACCGCTTGTCGATCACCCCGGTCGATCCCGACGAATGGCGTTTCATCCTGACAACGATGCTGGAACTGGATCCTGATGAGCTTTGAGCTATGGTGGTTGTCCTACCCCGTGCTCGGGGCCTTCGTCGGCTTTTTTGCCGGGCTGCTCGGGGTGGGCGGCGGCGGCATCATGGTGCCGGTGCTGACCAGCCTGTTTGTGGCCCAGGGTTTCCCCGCCGACAAGATCGTGCACATGGCGCTGGGCACTTCGATGGCCGGCATCGTGATGACCTCGGTGGCCAGCCTGCGGGCGCATCATCGGCATCGCGCGGTGCGCTGGGACGTGGTGCGGGCGATCACGCCGGGCATCCTGGCGGGCACCTTCGGCGCGACCTTCATTGCCTCGCACGTGGCCTCCCGGCCGCTGGCCATCTTCTTTGCCTGCTTCATGGCCTATGTGTCGACCCAGATGCTGCTCAACATCAAGCCCAAGCCGAGCCGGGCGCTGCCCGGGCCCTTGGGCATGACCGGCGTGGGGCTCGGGATCGGTGGCGTCTCGGCGCTGGTGGCGATCGGCGGCGGCTCCCTGTCGGTGCCTTTCATGACCTGGTGCAACCTCAAGATCCAGAACGCCATCGGCACCTCCGCGGCCATCGGCCTGCCGATTGCGCTGGCCGGCACGGCCGGCTACGTGATCAACGGCTGGGGCACCGAGGGCACGCCGGCCTATACCGCCGGCTTCATCTACCTGCCGGCGCTGGTGCTGATCACGCTGGTGAGTACCTTCACTGCGCCGCTGGGTGTGCAGCTGGCGCATCGTCTGCCGGTGGCGACGCTGAAGAAGGTCTTCGCCGGCGTGCTGATTCTGTTGTGCGTGAAGATGCTGCACAGCGTGTTTGGATGAGACAAGGCCCCGCCCGGGCAGGCGGGGCCTTGCGTGACGGGCCGGCTTAGAGCGCGCCGTTGTCCCAGGGGCCGGTGACCGCAAAGGTCACGCCAGGCGACTGGATGTTGAAGAACAACCACTCGTTGTGGAAGGTGGCGCCGGCCACTTCGCTGCCGGTGTAGTTGTTGCCGAACACGCGGCCGGAGGGGCGGGTGTAGCTGCCCATGCCCGAGGCGCTGAAGTTCATGTTGTTGGCGCAGAACGGAAAGACCGTGCCGTCCAGCGTCAGGCCATGCAGCATCTGCGGGCTGCGGCTGCCGTCCTCGCACAGGATTAGGCTGCCGCGCGGGCTCCAGGCGATGTTGTCGGGGTTGTTGACCACGCTCGCCCCGCTCGATTCGAACACCAGCGTAAAGGTCTCGCGGCGCGGATCGTAGGCGAAGATCTGGCCCTGGCGGGCGCTGCCGCCGCTGGTCGAGCACACATAGATCACGCCGTTGCCGTACCAGCAGCCTTCGCCGCGCACGATGCTGGAGGCGCCCTGGACCAGGCCCTGGGCGCGCACGCCACCGTAGCTGGTGCCGGAGACGAAGGGCTTGTTGGGCTCGTCGATGTCCACCCAGTCCACATCCCAGCTCATCCCGGCGACCATGCCGGCGGCACCGGTGTTGAAGTAGCCGTAGCTGGTTCCGAGGAGGGTGATGCTGGCGTTGTGGGCGGCGGCCAGGCGCATCATCTGCAGGCGGCCGCCGGCGGCCGGGTTGCCCGGCATGTTGGGGATGAAGCGGTAGAAGCCCGACGGGGTGCTGTCTTCGGTCTCGTAGATGATGCCGGTGACCGGATCGACGGCGACCGCTTCATGGCTGAAGCAGCCCATGTCGGTGAGCGGCACCGGACGGGCGGCGCCGACGGCGGGCACGTCGAAGCAGTAGCCGTGCTGCTTGGTGTAGGCGCTGCCGGTGTGCGTGCCGTTGCTGGTCTCCTCGCAGGTGATCCAGGAATTCCACGGCGTCGGGCCGCCGGCGCAGTTGCGGATGGTGCCGCTGATCGAGGCGTAGGCACCGACCCACTGCTCGAGGCGTGGCGCGAACATCAGGGTGGTGGTGCCGCCGTCACAGGCCGCATCGTAGGTCACCTTGGGCGAGGCGAAGGAGCCGCTGGTGCCGCCTTGCTCGTGGTTGCGTACCAGCACGATCTTGTTGGCATCGGAGGCGACCACCGCCATACCGTCGTGCACGGCCGGGGTCGGGCGCCCGTCGGACATGATGTCGCCAGTCCAGCCGAAGGACCAGTATTTGAAGCCGGCGGGCAGTTGCAGCAGCGGCAGGCCGGTGGCTTCGTCGGCCACCGGGGCGAGCGGGCCGTAGTCGGGGCTGTAGGGCAGCGATACCGCGTTGGCCTTGCCGGACAGCGCGGCGAAAGGCATTGCCAGTGCGGCGCTGCCGGCCACGCTGCTCTTGAGGAAGCCGCGGCGGCTGAAGCTCCAGTGCGGGTCCATGTGGCCGGCGGACTCGCCCTGGGTCAGTTCGCGGAAGATGTCGAGATGGTCGTCATGACGCAGGCTCATTGTTCTCTCCAGTGTTTTTGGGGTTGGGGGGCGGGGGTCAGGTGCGGCGACGCAGGCGTAGTGCGGCGCTCAGGCCGAGACCGGCCAGGAACATGGCGTAGGTTTCGGGTTCGGGGACGCTGGCGGCGATGGTGTAGGCGAGTTGGCCGCTGCCGAGGCCGTCGGCGTAGTCGGCGATGGCGAGCACGAAGGGGCCGCTGCCGTAGGTGTTGGTGAAGGACAGCGCGGCCGGTTCGCCGGCGCCGTCGGCGCTCCACGGGTTCAGGCCGTCGGCGCCGGCGATGAACAGCGAGGACAGCGCGTCCGAGCCCATGTCGAAGTAGTTGGCGGTGTCGCTCTCGGTGCCGTACCACACCGCGATGTAGGGATCGAGGTCGGCGTTGGTGGGGGTGACGGTGATCGACACCTCGGCGAGGAAGTCGGCGTTGAAGGTCCACA
Source organism: Denitromonas iodatirespirans (assembly GCF_018524365.1). Lineage (GTDB taxonomy): Bacteria > Pseudomonadota > Gammaproteobacteria > Burkholderiales > Rhodocyclaceae > Nitrogeniibacter > Nitrogeniibacter iodatirespirans. The sequence continues at coordinate 198,460 of NZ_JAEKFT010000006.1, read as the reverse complement.
GCGACCAGTTGGCGCCATCCGACCACGGGCCGCTTTCGGCGGCCACGGTGCCGGCGAAGCTGCCGCTGGTGAGGTGGCCGTCATAGCTGGGGGCGGCCGCGAGGGCGGCCTGCGTGCCGGCGAAGGCCAGCGCCGCCGCCAGTAGGGCGTGCTTTGCAGTCATGGAACATCGCTCCGTTGGGGTGAGGATGTCCAGTGTTCTGCAGGCGCGTTAACTCACGTGGCGCTCGGTGAGGCCAAAAACTAGTCCTTTCGGCATATCGCGCCGCGCACCGTTCAGCGGCCGTCGAAGCGGGGGGCGCGTTTGGCGAGAAAGGCCTGCATACCCTCGGCGTAGTCGGCGGTGTCGAGAAAGGCGAAGGCGTCGCGCTTTTCGGCATCGGTCAGCGGCGCGCCGGTCATCAACCGGTGCACCCACTGCTTGTGGGCGCGGGCGACGAGCGGCGCACCGGCGCCGATGCGCCGGGCGGTGGCGAGCGCCTCGTCGATGACCTGATCGTCCTCGACCACCCGGCTCAGCAGGCCCTTGGCCAGTGCCTCGTCGGCGCCCAGGATGCGCCCTTCGAGCAGGATTTCGAGCAGCACGGCCGGGCCGACCAGCGCGAGCAGGCCGGCCATCTCGCCCGGATATATCGAAAAGCCCAGCCGGTTGATCGGTGCGCCGAAGCGCGCGCTGCGTCCGGCGATGCGGATGTCGCAACAGCCGGCGATCTCCAGCCCGCCGCCGATGCAGGCGCCCTGGATGGCGGTCACGGTGGGGATCGGGCAGTGGCGGATGGCGTCCAGCGCCGAGGCGACCAGGGTGTCGTGGTAGTGCAGGGCGTCGTCGACCGTGGCGCGCACGGTGAGGAATTCCTCGATGTCGCCGCCGGCGGCAAAGGCCTGGTGGCCGGCGCCGCGCAGGATCACGCAGCGCAGGCCGGGCTCGGCGTCCACCGCGGCCAGATGCGCATGCAGCTGGCGCCACATGTGCGAGTCGATGGCGTTGAGCCGGTCGGGGTTGTCGAGCGTGATGGTGGCGAAGCCGTCATTGATCTCGAGCCGTATCGTGCCGGGCATGGCATTGATCTCCGTAAAGCGTGGTGCGGTGAGGCATAAATTGGATGTATTCCTTTATTTCACGGGTTTATCGATGCGTGCGATGCAATATTTTTTCCATACCAATGAGTATGGAAACATGTAGATCATATAAGATACCCGCGCCGACTGCCCACCGCAGAGGCGGGGGCGGTTGCGCGCACAAAATCAATATTCGACAACCGTAGCATCATGATGAGGGAGGGCCTCATGTCCAGTTCGGTGTATGCCCGCATACGCAACAATCCGCAGTTCACGGAACTCGTCAAGCGTCGCGGGCGCTTTGTCTGGTTCCTGTCGGCGATCGTGTTCGTCGTCTTCTATGGCTTCGTGATGGCCGTGGCCTTCGCCCCCGATCTGGTGGCGATGCAGCCCTTTTCGGGTAGCCACGTGACGGTCGGCATCCTTGCCGGCCTGTTCCAGTTCATTGTCTTCTGGGTGCTGACGCTGATCTATGTGCGGCGGGCCAACGGCGAATTCGATGCGCTGAACAAGCAGATCGTGGCTGCGGCCTGGGAGGAGGGGAAATGATGCGTCCGACTCTTCTTGCCCGCCTCGCCCTGGCGGCGACCAGCCTGTTGGCGACCTCGGCCATCGCCAGCGACGCCATTTCGCAGACCACCAAGCAGGCCATCAACCTCAACGCTATCGGCATGTTCGTGGTGTTCGTGCTGCTGACGCTGGGGATCACCTACTGGGCGGCCAGCCGCACCAAGTCGACCGCCGACTTCTACACCGCCGGCGGCGGCATCACCGGCTTCCAGAACGGCCTGGCGATCGCCGGCGACTACATGTCGGCCGCCACGCTGCTGGGCCTCACGGCGATGATGTACACCCAGGGCGTCGATGCCTACATCTACATGATCGCCTTCTTCGTTGGTTGGCCGGTGATCCTGTTCCTGATGGCCGAGCGTCTGCGCAACCTGGGCAAGTTCACCTTTGCCGACATCACCTCCTACCGCCTCAACCAGGGCAAGGTGCGCACCATGGCGGCGGTCAGCTCGCTGATCGTGGTGTGCTTCTACCTGGTGGCGCAGATGGTCGGCGCCGGCCAGCTGATCAAGCTGCTGTTCGGCCTCGACTACGGCATCGCGCTGGTGCTGGTCGGTGCGCTGATGATGGTCTATGTGACCTTCGGCGGCATGGTGGCGACCACCTGGGTTCAGATCATCAAGGCCTGCATGCTGCTGTTTGGCGGCACCGTGGTGGTGGTGCTGGCGCTCTCCCAGTTCGGCTTCAGCTTCGAAGAACTGAGCGCGCGCGCCATGTCGGTGCACACGCTGGGCGCCAAGCTGTTCGCGCCGGGCAACCTGCTGGCCGAGCCGATCACCGCGATTTCGCTCGGCCTCGGGCTGATGTTCGGCACCGCCGGCCTGCCGCATATCCTGATGCGCTTCTTCACCGTGACCGATGCCAAGGAGGCGCGCAAGTCGGTGCTGTTCGCCTCGGGCATCGTCGCCTACTTCTTCAACGTGGTGGCGCTGATGGGCCTGGCGGCGGTGATCATCGTCGGCCAGAACCCCGAGTTCTTCGAAGAGGGGCAGATCGGCGGCAAGATCATCGGCGGCGGCAACATGGTCGCCATGCACCTGGCCAAGGCCGTGGGCGGCGACCTGCTGCTCGGCTTCCTGTCGGCGGTGGCCTTCGCCACCATCCTGGCGGTGGTCGCCGGGCTGGCGCTGGCCGGTGCGTCGGCCATCTCGCACGACATCTACTCGCGGGTGATCAAGAAAGGCACGGCCAGCGAAAGCGCCGAGCTGCGCGTGTCCAAGTTCGCCACCATCGGCCTCGGTCTGGTCGCCGTGGTGCTGGGCCTGGCCTTCGAGAAGATGAACGTGGCCTTCATGGTGGCGCTGGCCTTCGGCGTGGCCGCTTCGGCCAACTTCCCGGTGCTGATCCTGTCGATGTACTGGAAAGGCCTGACCACGCGCGGCGCGCTGGCCGGCGGCTACCTCGGCCTGCTGAGCGCGGTGACGCTGGTGGTGCTGTCCAAGTCGGTGTGGGTGGCGGTGTTCGGCTATGCTGAGCCGATCTTCCCCTACACCCAGCCGGCGCTGTTCTCCATGCCGGTGGCTTTCCTGGCGGCGTTTGTCGTGTCGATGCTCGACCGCAGCGCCGAGGCCGATGCCGAGCGCCAGGCCTTCGGCGACCAGTATGTGCGCGCCCAGACGGGTGTCGGCGCGGCGACCGCCGCCGCCCATTGATCGACCCTGCCGGCTGCGGCCGGCAGGCGCAGCACGCAAGGCCCCGGCGCTTCGGCGTCGGGGCTTTTTGTTTGCCGCCCCCGTCGCTAGACTGGCGGGCTGTTTACGACTGCAAGGCCTCACCGTGCGCCGTCTGTTGATTCTCCTGCTTGCCGGCTGGCTCACCCACCTGCCGGCGCTGGCCGAGGGCGGGGTGGCCCTGGTGCTGTCGGGTGGCGGGGCGCGCGGCGTGGCGCACATCGGCGTGCTCAAGGTGATGGAGCAGATGCGCATCCCGGTTGATTGCGTGGTCGGCACCAGCATGGGCGCCATCGTCGGCGCCGCCTATGCGGCCGGCGTGCCGCTGGCGACGATGGAGCGCCAGGTGCGCTCGGCCGATTGGGACGCCATCTTCGCCAACACCGTGCCGCGCGATCGGCAGCCGTTTCGCGAAAAGGAAGACGCCTCGCGCAACCGCAGCGCGCTGTCGATGGGCTATGGCGACGGCCGGGTGTTGCTGCCGCACAGCGCCATTGCCGGGCAGGAGCTGGATCGCTTCCTGCAGCGCCTGATCGGTTCGGCCGACGATCTGCCCAATTTCGACGCCTTGGCGCTGCCCTTTCGCGCCATGGCCACCGATCTGGAGAGCGGTCAGCTGGTGGTGCTCGACGACGGTCCGCTGTGGCGGGCGATGCGCGCCAGCATGGCCGTGCCCGGCGTGTTCCTGCCCATCGCGCAGGACGGGCGGTTGCTGGTCGACGGCGGCCTGGTGCTCAACTTGCCGGTCGACGAGGGGCGTCGGCTGTGCGGCACGCGCGTGATCGCGGTGAATCTGGGCACGCCGCCGATGGCGCGCGACCGCCTGCAGTCGGCCACCGACATCGTGTTGCAGGCCATCAACCTGGCGCTCGAACAGAACGTGGCCCAGCAGCTGGCGCGCCTCGGCGCGGACGACGCGCTGGTGCAGGTGGATCTGGGCAGCATCACCTCGATGGACTTCGACCGCGTGCTCGAGACGATTCCGCTGGGCGAGGCGGCGGCGCGCAATGCCGCCGGCGTGCTGGCGCGCTTCAGTGTCGATGCCGAAAGCTTCGCCTTGTGGCAGCGGCAGCGCCAGGCACGCTGGACGCAGCCCGAGCCGGTGATCCGCCAGGTGGTGGTCGACGGCATGCGGTATGTGCCGGCCGAAGCGATCCGGGCGCGGCTCGACGCCTTGCGCGATCGCCCGCTGGACCGCGAGGCGCTGGAGCGGGATATCGACGGCCTCTACAGTTCGGGCGACTTCGAACGCCTGCGCTACAGCCTGGTGCGCGACGGGGCCGTGGCCGACCTGCGCATCGAGGCCGCCGAGAAATCCTGGGGGCCGACCTACCTGCGCTTCGGTGGTGGGCTGTCGGCCGACTTCGAGGGCGACGGCGCGGTCGGGCTGTATGCCGGCGTGTCGCGCCGCTGGCTGAACCGCTGGGGCGCGCGGCTCGATGCCGATGTCCAGCTGGGCACCACCAACCGGTTGCGCACCGAGTTGTACCAGCCGCTGGGCCTGAACGCGGCGTGGTTCGTGGCGCCGTCGATCGAATTCCAGAGCCGCGCCACGCCGGTCTACGACAAGGGCCGGAAGCTGGCCGACTACAAGGTGCGCGAGCGCACGCTGGGGCTCGACCTGGGCTACGAGATGGGCGAATGGGGCGAGCTGCGGGTCGGGCTGCGGCGGGGCACCCAGCGGGCCGAGGTGCTGGCCGGCCAGGCGCTCTATCCGGCCATCGACATCGACGACGGCGCGCTGCAGGCCTCGGCCACGCTGGACCGGCTCGACAGCCCGTTCTTCGCCACGCGCGGCTACGCGGCCCGGCTCCAGGTGGCGCGGCATCTTCCGCGCTTCGGCAGCGATCTGGACTACACCACGAGCGCGCTCAACGCCTCGCTGGCGATGTCCTACCAAGCGCATAGCGCCCAGCTCGGCGTGTTGTTCGCCGGCAGCCCGGACCGCGATCTGCCGGCGGTGGCGCGCACGCCGCTGGGCGGCCCGTTCCTGCTCTCGGGCTATCGCTACGGCGAGCTGACGGCCGATCAGGTGTTCTTGCTGCGGGGGGCCTGGTACCGGCGCATCAGCAAGCTGCCGGACTCGCTGGGGCGCGGCGTGTATATGGGGGCGACCTACGAATGGGCGCGTTTGCGTGCCTATGCTTCGGCCGGCGCAGACGCGGGGACGTTCCGCTCAGGCTCGCTGTTCGTCGGCGCCGACACGGTGCTCGGGCCGCTCTACCTGGGGGCCGGCATGTCGCCGGAGATCCACGAGTGGCGCTTTTATCTGCAGTTCGGCCAGCCGTACTGACGGCCGGCCGCTCAGGCGGCTTCGGTGCGGGCGGCGGCGATGCGCGCCAGCGCCTTGCGGCCGCTGGCGATGTGTTCGCGCATGGCCAGTTCGGCCTCGTCGGCGTCGCGGGCCAGCATGGCCTTGAGAATGCGGCGGTGTTCGGTCAGTGACTGTTCCAGCCGGCCTTCGCTGAACAGCGAGTGATGGCGCGAGAGCTTGATCACCTTGCGCAGGTCGTCGATGACATGCAGCAGCCAGCGATTGTCGGCAATCGTCTGCACCTGGTGGTGGAAGGACTGGTTGGCTTCGAAGAACCCGTTGATGTCGCCACCGGCGGCGGCCGCTTCGAGGTCGGCATGGATCCGTTCGAGCGCTTTCAGGTCGGCCGCGTTCGCCTGCACGGTGGCGTCGCGCGCGCACTGGCCTTCGAGCAAGCCCATGACGGTGAAGATCTCGTCGAGATCGCGCTCCGAGATCTCGGTCACGTAGCAACCGCGCCGCGGCTTGAGCGTGACCAGCCCCTCCGAGGCCAGCACCTTGAGCGCTTCGCGCAGGGGCGTGCGTGAGATGCCGTAGTGCTCGGTCAGGGCTTGTTCGTCGATCCAGGCGCCCGGTTTGAGTTCGTGGGCGAATATCCGCTCGCGCAGGCGTTCGGCCACTTCCTGGTACAGCGCCATGGGTGCAATGCGAGTTGCGTTCATGCGGAACCGGTCTCCTCACGGGTGACGATGGGGTCGGGCGCGGCGCGTGCGGCGCGGCGGTCCGTCGGGCGGATCGCTGCCGGGGGCGGTTAACGCGCGTCCGGGTTGCGGGTAGCATGATACCGCGAATCCGGTTCCTCTTGCATTCATAATTATGGATAAAGTATTATCCGCCCGTCGCAGGTCACTATCCTGTACAGCGTCCAGTCACAAAGAGGGCGTCGCTTCGGCGACGGAGAGGGAGGGATGCTCGTACAGGGCGCCGACGGCCGCCCGCGTCTTTCGCGGGCGGCGCAGTCGCCGCACGATTCCATACAGATAACACGCGGGCTCGACCCTGTTCGGGCCCGCTCCGTTGATCAGAGAGGTAAGCATGTCGAAGGCGCCCGATACCCCCAAGTTCTCGCTGGACGACTGGTACAAGGCCGCGGCCAAGACGGCGCCGGGCAACGATCCGGCCGCCCTGAACTGGGTCACGCCGGAAGGCATCGTGGTCAAGCCGCTGTATACCGCCGAGGACGTGGCGGGGCTCGAATACACCGACACGCTGCCGGGCTTCGAGCCCTTCGTGCGCGGGCCGCAGGCCACCATGTATGCGGGCCGGCCGTGGACCATCCGCCAGTACGCCGGCTTCTCCACCGCCGAGGCGTCGAACGCCTTCTACCGCAAGGCGCTGGCCGCCGGCGGGCAGGGCGTGTCGGTGGCCTTCGATCTGGCCACCCACCGCGGCTACGATTCGGACAATCCGCGTGTGACCGGTGACGTCGGCAAGGCCGGCGTGGCGATCGATTCGGTCGAGGACATGAAGATCCTCTTCGACGGCATTCCGCTCGACAAGGTGTCGGTGTCGATGACCATGAACGGCGCGGTGCTGCCGATCCTGGCCGGCTACATCGTGGCCGCCGAGGAGCAGGGCGTGAGCCAGGACAAGCTCTCGGGCACGATCCAGAACGACATCCTTAAAGAATTCATGGTGCGGAACACCTATATCTATCCGCCCACCCCGTCGATGAAGATCATCGCCGACATCTTCGGCTATACCGCGCAGCACATGCCGAAGTTCAACTCGATCTCGATCTCCGGTTATCACATCCAGGAAGCGGGCGCGAACCAGGCCATCGAGCTGGCCTTCACGCTGGCCGACGGCCTGGAATATGTGCGCACCGGCATCGCCAGCGGCATGGATGTGGACAAGTTCGCCGGCCGCCTGTCCTTCTTCTGGGCGGTGGGCATGAACTTCTACCTCGAGATCGCCAAGATGCGCGCGGCGCGCCTCTTGTGGTGGCGGATCATGAAGCAGTTCAACCCGAAGAGCGAAAAGTCGATGATGCTGCGCACGCACTCGCAGACCTCGGGCTGGTCGCTCACCGAGCAGGATCCATACAACAACGTGGTGCGCACCACCATCGAGGCCATGGCCGCGGTGTTCGGCGGCACCCAGTCGCTGCACACCAACGCGCTCGACGAAGCCATCGCGCTGCCCACCGAGTTCTCGGCGCGCATCGCCCGCAACACCCAGATCGTGATCCAGGAAGAGACCCACATCTGCAACGTGGTCGACCCCTGGGCTGGCTCCTACATGATGGAATCGCTGACCCAGGAGATGGCCGACAAGGCCTGGGCGCTGATCGAAGAGATCGAGGCCATGGGCGGCATGACCAAGGCGGTCGAGGCCGGCTGGGCGAAGATGAAGGTCGAGGAATGCGCGGCCGAGAAGCAGGCGCGCATCGACTCGGGCAAGGATGTGATCGTCGGCGTCAACAAGTACAAGCTGGCCAAGGAAGACCCGATCGAGATCCTCGACATCGACAACCATGCGGTGCGCGAATCGCAGGTGGCGCGCCTCAAGAAGATCCGCGCCACGCGCGATCAGGCGGCCGTCGAGGCCGCGCTGGCCGCGCTCACCGAGTGCGCCCGGACCGGCGAGGGCAACCTGCTCGATCTGGCCGTCAAGGCGGTGCGCCTGCGCGCCACGGTGGGCGAGGTGTCCGATGCACTCGAGGCCGAGTGGGGCCGCTTCCGTGCCAATCCGCAAGTCGTTTCCGGAGTGTATGCCAAGGTGGTTGAAGAACAGGATGACTGGAAAGCGCTGAAGGCCGAGATCGAGGCCTTCGTGGCCGACGAGGGCCGCCGCCCGCGCATCATGATCGCCAAGCTCGGCCAGGACGGGCATGACCGCGGCGCCAAGGTGGTGGCCTCGGCCTTTGCCGATCTGGGCTTCGATATCGACATCGGCCCGCTCTTCCAGACGCCCGAAGAGGCCGCACGCCACGCGGTGGAGAACGATGTGCACGCCGTGGGCTGCTCCAGCCTGGCGGCCGGCCACAAGACGCTGGTGCCCGAGATCATCAAACATCTCAAGGCGCAGGGCGCAGACGACATCATCGTCTTCGTCGGCGGCGTGATCCCGGCGCAGGACTACGACGCCTTGCGCTCGGCAGGCGCCAAGGGTATTTTCGGTCCCGGCACACCGATCCAGACCGCCGCCCGCGAAGTGCTGGCGCAGATCCGCCAGGCGCGCGCCGCGGCCTGAGCGGCGCTGCTGCCGGGGGGCTTCGGCCACCCCGACAGGACCCCCGCCTTTCCATGCCCATGTCCCACACGCCCGCCGAACTCGACACCGTCGACCAGCATCTGGTCGACGGTGTGATCGCGCGACAGCTGCGCCCGCTGGCCAAGACCATCACCCTGATCGAATCCCTGCGGCCCGATCATCGCGCCCGTGCGCGCCGGGTGCTCGAGGCCCTACTGCCGCATACCGGCGGCGCCATGCGGGTGGGGATCTCCGGGGTGCCGGGGGTGGGCAAGTCGACCTTCATCGAGGCGCTCGGCCTGTATCTGATCGAGCAGGGCCTGCGCGTGGCGGTGCTTGCGGTCGATCCGTCCTCGTCGGTGACCGGCGGCAGCATCCTCGGCGACAAGACGCGCATGGAGATGCTGTCCCAGCGGACCGAGGCCTTCATCCGCCCCAGCCCCGCGGCCGGCAGTCTCGGCGGCGTGGCCGGCAAGACGCGCGAGACGCTGCTGGTGTGCGAGGCGGCTGGTTTCGACGTGGTGATCGTCGAGACCGTCGGCGTCGGCCAGAGCGAGACCGCGGTGGCCGGCATGACCGACATCTTCTGCCTGCTGCAGTTGCCCAATGCCGGCGACGACCTGCAAGCGATCAAGAAAGGGATCATGGAGCTGGCCGACCTGATCGTCATCAACAAGGCCGACATCGACCCGCGCCAGGCGGCGGTGGCCAAGAGCCAGATCAAGACCGCGCTGGGCATGCTGCGCCACACCTCGCCCAACTGGGTGCCACCGGTGCTGACCTTGTCGGCGCTGAAGAAGGAAGGCATCGCCCAGTTCTGGGACGAGATCCTGCGCTATCGCGACACCATGCGCGGCAGCGGCGAATTCGACGAAAAGCGCCGCCACCAGGCCGAGGCCTGGATGTGGGAGCTGATCGACAGCGGCCTGCGGCAGGGCTTTCGCGAGCATCCCCGGGTGCGCGCCGAGCTGGCCGGCCTGCAGGCGGCGGTGGCGCGTGGCGACACCACCCCGGCGGCGGCGGCCCACCGCTTGTTGCACCATTTGAACGAACACTGAGCGGCGTGACCGGAACATCGGCGCGCCGCCTGCAAAGAAGTGCCTTTCAGGAGACCTGAGTTATGCATGAAATCATCCGCCAGTTGGAGGAGAAGCGTGAGAAGGCCCGCCTCGGTGGTGGGCAGAAGCGCATCGCCTCCCAACACACCAAAGGCAAGCTGACGGCGCGCGAGCGTATCGATCTGCTGCTCGACGACGGCAGCTTCGAAGAGTGGGACATGTTCAAGGAGCACCGCTGCACCGATTTCGGCATGGCGTCCGAAAAGGTGCCGGGCGACGGTGTGGTGATCGGCTACGGCACCATCAACGGCCGGCTGGTGTTCGTCTTCTCGCAGGATTTCACCGTGCTCGGCGGCTCGCTGTCCGAGACGCATGCCGAGAAGATCTGCAAGGTGATGGACCAGGCGATGAAGGTTGGCGCCCCGGTAATCGGCCTCAACGATTCGGGCGGCGCCCGCATCCAGGAGGGCGTGGCCTCGCTCGGCGGCTATGCCGACGTGTTCCAGCGCAACGTGATGGCCTCGGGCGTGGTGCCGCAGATCTCGCTGATCATGGGCCCCTGCGCCGGTGGCGCGGTGTATAGCCCGGCCATGACCGACTTCATCTTCATGGTCAAGGATTCGTCCTACATGTTCGTGACCGGTCCCGAAGTGGTCAAGACCGTGACCCACGAGGACGTGACCGCCGAGGAGCTCGGCGGTGCGGTGACGCACACCACCAAGTCCGGCGTGGCCGACCTGGCCTTCGAGAACGATGTCGAAGCGCTGATGGTGATCCGCCGCATGATGGGTTTCATCCCCGCCAGCAACCGCGAGAAGCCGCCCGTGGTGCCGTGCCAGGATCCGGCCGAGCGCCTCGACATGTCGCTCGACACCCTGGTGCCCGACAACCCCAATCAGCCCTACGACATGAAGGAGCTGATCACCAAGATGGTCGACGACGGCGACTTCTTCGAGCTGCAGCCCGACTACGCCAAGAACATCGTCATCGGTTTCGGCCGCATGGAAGGCGCGCCGGTCGGCATCGTCGCCAACCAGCCGCTGGTGCTGGCCGGCTGCCTGGACATCAAGAGCTCGATCAAGGCGGCGCGCTTCGTGCGCTTCTGCGACGCCTTCAACATCCCGGTGGTGACGCTGGTGGACGTGCCGGGCTTCATGCCGGGCACCGCGCAGGAATACAGCGGCATCATCAAGCACGGCGCCAAGCTGCTCTATGCCTACGCCGAATGCACCGTGCCCAAGGTCACCATCATCACCCGCAAGGCCTATGGCGGCGCCTACGACGTGATGAGCTCCAAGCATCTGCGCGGCGATGTGAACTTCGCCTGGCCGACGGCCGAGATCGCGGTGATGGGCCCCAAAGGCGCGGTGGAGATCATCTTCCGCGAAGAAAAGAACAATCCCGAGAAGATCGCCGAACGCGAAGCCGAGTACAAGGCCAAGTTCGCCAACCCCTTCGTGGCAGGCGCGCGCGGCTTCATCGACGACGTGATCATGCCGCACGAGACGCGCAAGCGCGTGTGCCGGTCACTGGCCATGCTCAAGGACAAGGAACTTGAAAACCCGTGGCGCAAGCACGGCAACATTCCTTTGTAATCGGTGATTCGTGATTGGTGAATGGGTGATGCGCGGCGGCCCCGCCGCCCGTAGCGCCGGAGGAAATCGACATATGTTCAAGAAAATTCTGATCGCGAACCGGGGTGAAATCGCCTGCCGGGTGATCAAGACCGCCCGCCGCATGGGCATCCAGACCGTGGCCGTGTACTCCGAGGCCGACAAGCGCGCGCTGTTCGTCGAGCTGGCCGACGAGGCGGTGTGCATCGGGCCGGCGCCCTCGGCGCAGTCCTACCTGGTGGCCGACAAGATCATCGCCGCCTGCAAACAGACCGGTGCCGAAGCGGTGCATCCGGGCTACGGTTTCCTGTCCGAAAACGCCGAGTTCTCGCGTCGGCTGGAAGAGGAAGGCATCAAGTTCATCGGCCCCAAGCACTACTCGGTGGCCAAGATGGGCGACAAGATCGAGTCCAAGAAGCTGGCGCTCGAGGCCAAGGTCAACACCATCCCCGGCTACAACGACGCCATTTCCGGCCCTGAGCAGGCGGTCGAGATCGCCAAGGACATCGGCTATCCGGTGATGATCAAGGCCTCGGCCGGCGGCGGCGGCAAGGGTTTGCGCGTGGCCTTCAACGACAAGGAGGCCTTCGAGGGCTTCACCTCCTGCGTCAATGAAGCCAAGAACGCCTTCGGCGACGACCGCGTGTTCATCGAAAAATACGTGCTCGAGCCGCGCCATATCGAGATCCAGGTGCTCGGCGACGCCTACGGCAACTATGTGTACCTGAACGAGCGCGACTGCTCGATCCAGCGCCGTCACCAGAAGGTCATCGAAGAGGCGCCGAGCCCCTTCGTCGACCCGGACATGCGCCGCGCCATGGGCGAGCAGGCCGTGGCGCTGGCGCGCGCGGTGCAGTACGAGTCGGCCGGCACGGTCGAGTTCGTGGTCGGCGCCGACAAGAGCTTCTACTTCCTGGAGATGAACACCCGGCTGCAGGTGGAGCATCCGGTCACCGAGTACATCACCGGCATCGATCTGGTCGAGCAGATGATCCGCGTGGCCTACGGCGAGAAGCTGGGTTTCGGTCAGGACGAGGTCAAGCTCGACGGCTGGTCGATGGAATGCCGCATCAACGCCGAAGACCCCTTCCGCGGCTTTTTGCCCTCCACCGGCCGGCTGGTCAAATTCGAGCCGCCGGTCGAGCGCGAGGATGTGCGTGTCGACACCGGGGTGTACGACGGCGGCGAGATCTCGATGTACTACGACTCGATGATCGCCAAGCTGATCGTGCACGGCACCGACCGCGCCGACGCGATCCGCAAGATGCGCGACGCGCTCAACGAGTTCGTGATCCGCGGCATCAGTTCCAACATCCCCTTCCAGGCCGCACTGCTCGAGCACCCGCGCTTCTGCTCGGGCAACTTCAACACCGGCTTCATCGCCGAGGAGTATCCCCAGGGCTTCGACGCCTCGATGGTGCCGCATGACGATCCGGGCCTGCTGGCGGCGGTGGCCACCTTTGCCCGCATGCGCTACATCGAGCGGGCGGTGCAGATCTCCGGGCAGATGGCCGGCCATGGCCGGCGCGTCAACAAAGAGCTGGTGGTGTTGATGGGGGCCGACAAGTATCCGGTGTCGGTGGAAGACCTCGACGGCGGCCTGCGTATCCGTCAGGGCGAGAAGACCTACGACATCGTCTCCGACTGGACCTTCCGCGACCGGCTGTTCAAGGGCTCGGTCAACGGCGCCCCGGTGTGCCTGCAGATCGAGCGCCGCGGCCTGCGCTACCACATCAGCCATTTCGGCCTGCAGGTGCAGCCGATGGTGATGACCGAGGTGGCCACCAGCCTGCTCGAGCGCATGCCCGAGAAGCTGCCGCCGGATCTGTCCAAGCTCCTGCTCTCGCCGATGCCGGGCCTGCTGCGCGAAGTGGCGGTGCAGCCGGGCCAGGAGGTGAAGGCCGGCGAGAAGCTGGCCGTCATTGAGGCCATGAAGATGGAAAACGTCCTCAAGGCCGAGCAGGACTGCGTGGTCAAGAAGGTTGTCGCCCATCCGGGCGCCAGCCTGACGGTGGACGAAGTCATCATCGAATTCGAATAAGCCGGTTTCGCGAATCGATAGGGAGGGAGGCTCGCCACACCTGCTGGCGAGCGCCTGTCGGCGCATCGGGGCTCACGCAAGTGAGCCCCTTTTTTCTGCCGGTTCGCACTCCGCTGTGGAACCGCCGTCGCCATGTGCCTGTCGTAAATTGAAACAAGCCCAGGCGCGGCCGATTTGCGCAAAAATGTTTTGTGCAATAGTATTCGGGCGTTCATGTTCAACACTTAACCTGATCCATGCGCGTGGAGAACGTCCACGACGCATTCTGTTGGCTGCGGTAGGCGCCACCCCAACGCGCCGGAACCAAGTCAAGCCGCCGCCCCGCTGTTCTGGCAATACGTCCTTGGCGCTCCTCATCGCCGGACTGCCGCTGTGCGCGTCGAAAGACGAGCGGCTCTATTCAAGGAGACCATCAATGGCTCAACATGCCGAAACCGTAGTGAACCAGTGGCCCCTGCATGCTGTCGATGGAGGTTACGAAATGGTGCCCTTCAAGGTCTATACACAGCGCGATCTGGACAAGATCGAACCCTTGCAGAAACTGTCCGAAGCGATGCGCTTCGAGATGAAAGTGGTGTCTTCGGTACTGCCCTTTCGGGTGAACCAGTACGTGATCGACGAGTTGATCGACTGGAACAACATCCCGGCCGACCCGATCTTCCAGCTCACCTTTCCGCAGCGCGGCATGCTCTCGCCCGAGCATTTCGACACCATCGCCAAGCTGCTCGAAGAGGGCGCCGACAAGGCGACGCTGAATGCCGCGGTCAACGAGATCCGGCTGGCGCTCAACCCGCACCCGGCCGATCAGATGGAAATGAACATGCCGCTCGACGACGAGGGCAACCGCCTCGACGGCATCCAGCACAAGTACCGCGAGACCGTGCTGTTCTTCCCCAGCCAGGGGCAGACCTGCCACAGCTACTGCACCTTCTGTTTCCGCTGGGCACAGTTCGTCGGCGACAAGGAGCTGCGCATCGCCGCCTCCGAGGCCAGCACGCTACACAACTACCTCCAGTCGCACACCGAGGTCACCGACCTGCTGTTCACCGGCGGCGATCCGATGGTGATGAAGACCCATCACCTCAAGGCCTACCTGGAGCCGCTGCTCGAACCCGAGTTCGCCCATATCCAGACCATCCGCATCGGCACCAAGGCGCTGACCTTCTGGCCGCACCGCTTCCTCGGCGCCGAAGACGCCGGCGAGCTCATCGACCTGCTGACGCGCATGGTGCAGGCGGGCAAGCATGTGGCGGTGATGGCGCACTACAACCACTGGAAGGAGCTGGATACCGAAGCCGCGCGTGCGGCGATCCGCGCCATCCGCAGCACCGGGGCGGTGATCCGCGCCCAGGGCCCGCTGATCGCCCATATCAACGACGACCCGGACGTGTGGGCCAAGATGTGGAAGATGCAGGTCAAGCTCGGCATCGTGCCGTATTACATGTTCGTCGAGCGCGACACCGGCGCCCGGGGCTACTTCGAAGTGCCGCTCGAGCGCGCCTGGCAGATCTACCGCGAGGCCATCCAGCAGGTCTCGGGTCTGGCGCGCACGGCCCGCGGCCCGTCCATGTCGGCCAGCCCCGGCAAGGTCGAAGTCCAGGGCGTGACCGAAATCAATGGCGAAAAGGTCTTCGTGCTGCGCTTCATCCAGGGCCGCAATCCGGACTGGATCCAGCGCCCCTTCTTCGCCAAGTACAACCCCGAGGCGACCTGGCTGCACCACCTGGAGCCCGCCTTCGGCGAAGCCAAGTTCTTCTTCGAAGACGAATACGAGGCCATCCGTCACGATCGCCTCGACGCCATCCAGGCCTGAGCGGCACGCCGTTCCAGTCCCGAAAGCCCGCCCTGGTGGCGGGCTTTTTCGTCAATTGATGCAACAGCGGCCGGCGGCAGGCGGATCGATGCCGGATCTGGCGGAGGGGGTGTGCCACAATCCGGATTCCCGCGGATGCGGACAATCGCAGGAGGTGAGCCATGCGCTTCGACAACGGGCGGCAGAGTGACAATGTGGAAGACCGCCGCGGTGCCGGCGGCGGACGCAGCGGCATCCGGATGGGGCGCGGCAAGATCGGCATCGGCACCATCGTGCTGGCGCTGGTGGCCATGTATTTCGGCGTCGATCCGAGCCTGGTGCTCAACTCGGCGCTGACCGGCGCACCGGTGGCGACCGAGGCCCCGGCACGGGTGCCGCCCGGCAACGATGCCGAGGCGCGCTTCGTGTCGATGGTGCTGGCCGATACCGAGGATACCTGGCATGCCCTCTTCCAGCAGGGCGGCGGGCGCTATGTCGAGCCCAAGCTGGTGCTGTTCACCGGCGCAACGCGCACCGCCTGCGGCATGGGGCAGGCGGCGATGGGGCCGTTCTACTGCCCCGGCGACCGGACGGTCTACATCGACCTGGCTTTCTACGACGAATTGCGCACCCGTTTCCGCGCACCGGGCGATTTCGCCCAGGCCTACGTGATCGCCCACGAGGTCGGCCATCATGTCCAGAACCTGCTCGGCATTTCCGACAAGGTACAGACCATGCGCCAGCGGGTGAGCGAGGCCGAAGGCAATGCCTTGTCGGTGCGGCTCGAACTGCAGGCCGACTGCTTTTCCGGCGTGTGGGCCCATCATGCCGACCGCGCCCGGCAAGTGCTCGAAGCCGGCGATGTCGACGAAGCGCTCGGCGCCGCCGCCGCCATCGGCGACGACCGTCTGCAACAGCAGGCGCAGGGCTATGCCGTGCCCGACAGCTTCACCCATGGCTCTTCGGCGCAGCGGGTGCGCTGGTTCAAGCGCGGGCTCGAGACCGGCGCGCTGAAAAGCTGCGATACCTTCGCCGCCAAGGCCCTCTGAGACGGCATCTCCCGGCATGCTGTCCGTGGCCACCGCGCACGGTGAATCGACAAAGGGCGCTCGTCGAGCGCCCTTTGTCTTGCGCGTTGCCGGTTCAGCCCGCCAGCTTGGCGAAGGCCGCCACCACCTCGGGCGGCGCCTGCACCAGTTCGATCAGCACGCCTTCGCCGGCGATCGGGAACTCGTCGTTGGCCTTGGGGTGCATGAAGGTGATGTCGAAACCCGCCGCGCCCTTGCGGATGCCGCCGGGGGCGAAGCGCACGCCCTGGGCGGTGAGCCAGTCGACCGCGGTCGGCAGGTCGTCGATCCACAGGCCGATGTGATTGAGCGGGGTGGCATGCACCGCCGGTTTCTTGTCCGCGTCGAGCGGCTGCATGAGGTCGACCTCGACCTTGAACGGGCCGCTGCCGATGGCGCAGATGTCTTCGTCGACGTTCTCGCGCTCGGAGACGAAGTTGCCGGTCACTTCAAGGCCGAGCATGTCGACCCACAGGGTTTTCAGGCGGTCCTTGCTCGGGCCGCCGATGGCGATTTGCTGGATGCCGAGGACCTTGAACGGGCGTTGCGTCATGGGAGTCTCCGTGGATTAATAATCCATAATTATGGAGAGAAGGGCGTGCCGTGTCGAGGGCGGCGGGGTCATTCCCAGCTGACGCTGCTGCAGAACAGGTAGCCGGCGCCATACACGGTCTTGATCAGCGCGGGGTTCTGCGGGTCGTCCTCGAGTTTGCGGCGCAGGCGCGAGATGCGCACATCCACGCTGCGATCGAAGGGGTCGATGTCGCGCTCGCCGATCAGTTGCTCGCGTGTGAGGATGCGGTTGGGGCTTTTGAGCAGGGCGGTGAGCATGCTCGCCTCGGTGGCCGACACCGATACTTCGCGCCCGTCGGGGGTGACCAGCATGTGGCGGCCCAGGTCGAAGCGCCAGCCGGAGAAGACCGCCGTGCCCGGTGCGGCCGGGGTGTCGGCGGACTCGGCGCTGCGCAGGTAGCGGCGCAGGATGGAGCGCACCCGGGCGACCAGTTCGCGCGGCTCGAAAGGCTTGACGAGGTAGTCGTCGGCGCCCAGCTCCAGGCCCAGCACGCGGTCGGTGACGTCGTTGCGGCCGGTGAGGATGAGCACCGCGCAGGGCGAGTGCTCTTGCAGTTCGCGGATCACCTGCATGCCGTCCATGTCGGGCAGGCCGAGGTCGACGATGGCCAGTTCGGGCGGGCTCTGGCGCGCCACCTGCAGGAAGCGCCGGCCGGTCTGGTGGTGCTCGCAACGAAAGCCGTAGACGTCGAGTGCGTTGCAGATCAGCCGTGCGATCTCCGCCTCGTCTTCGAGCACCAGGATGCGGGGGTGGGTCGCGTCATGGGTCATGCGTCGGTGTCCTGAAGGAGTTGAGTCAGGGTGCGGTCGAGCAGCTGGCGGTCGAAGGGCTTGCGCAACACCGGCACGTCGAGTTCCTGGACTTCGTTGATGGCATTGCCGCTGGCGTAGCCGGTGATCAGCAGCACCGGCAGGTCGGGGCGGGTGTCGCGGGCGAACTGCACCAGCTCCTTGCCGCCGATGGCGCCGGGCATGACGGTGTCGGAAACCAGCAGGCCGATGTCGGGAATGTGTTGCAGCATCTCGCACGCGGCTTCGCCGTTGTCGGTTTCGAGCACCGGGTAGCCCAGCTCGGTGAGCTGCATGCGGATGATCTTGCGCACCTCCGGTTCGTCCTCGACCAGCAGTACCGCCGGGCGCGGCGTGGCGGTGTCGGCGGCCTTTTCGCGCACCTCGTCGGCGACCGGCGCCGGCGCTTCGGTGCGCGGCAGCACGAAGGTGACGGTGGAGCCCTTGCCGAGCGTGCTGCGTACCCGGATGTTGCCGCCGGACTGGCGCACGAAGCCATACACCATCGACAGGCCAAGGCCCGAGCCGCGGCCGAAGGGCTTGGTGGTGACGAAGGGCTCGAACACCCGCGGCAGCAATTCGGGGGCAATGCCGCTGCCGGTGTCCTCGACATCGATCTGCACATAGTCGCCCACCGGCAGCTCGATCAACATCGCCAGGCTAGAGGGAATGTGCCGCTCGTGCACGCGGATGGTCAGCGCGCCGCCGCCGGGCATGGCGTCGCGCGCGTTGATCGCCAGGTTGAGCAGAGCGCTTTCGAGCTGGTGCGGGTCGGCCATGGCGTACAGCGGGGCCTCGGGCAGATGGGTCTGGATGCGCACCGACTCGGTCAGCGAGCGGCTCAGCAGCTGCGTCATGTTGTGCACCAGCTGGCCGACTTCGACCGCGCAGGGCTCCAGCGTCTGCCGGCGCGAGAAGGTGAGCAGCCGGCGGATCAGCTCGGCGCCGCGCTGGGCGGCATGCAGGGCGGGGTTGAGATAATCGGTCGCCAGCGCCGGGTCGCAGCGCTCGCGCGCCGCTTCGAGGTTGCCCATGATGATGGTCAGCAGGTTGTTGAAGTCATGCGCCAGGCCGCCGGTGAGCTGGCCGACGGCCTCCATCTTCTGCGCCTGCACCAGCGCCGCTTCGCTGGCGCGCTGCTCGGTGATGTCGATCGACAGCACGAAGAAGCCGACCACCGTGCCGCCCTCGCCGAATTCCGGCACCACCACGCTGCGCGCGTACACGGTGCGCCCCTTGTCGGTCTTGCGCGCGTACTCGTAGGTGACCCGCTCGCCGGCCGAGGCGGTGTCGAGGTAACCGGTGATCTGGGCATAGGCCTCGTCGCCGAACACTGAACGGATCGAGCGGCCGACGATGTTCTCCTTGGTCAGCCCGAACCACTCGGCGTAGCCCTTGTTGGCAAACTGGTAGTTGCGCTGGCGGTCGACATAGGCGATCAGCGCCGGGATCGAGTCGATGATCATCTGCAGCCGGGCTTCGCTGCGCCCCAGCGCCTGGGCGATCTGGTCGATCTCGGTCTTGGCCGACAGCAACTCGGCGGTGCGCTCGCGCACGCGCGCTTCGAGCAGCACGTTCTGCTGCTGGATCAGCGTCTCGTAGCGGCGCTGCTCGGTGATGTCGGTCCACAGCGAGACGAAGCCCAGGTTGGGGATCGGCACGCCGCGGATCGCCAGCACCTTGCCGTTTGGGCGCACGCGTTCGGCGTAGTGCGGCTGGAAGGCACGCACCGAGGCCATGCGCTCGGCCACCTGCTTTTCGATGTTGCCCTCGCCGTATTCGCCGCGCTCGGCATTGAAGCGCACGAAGGCCTCGAAGGGCGTGCCCACGCGCACGAAGGACTCAGGGAAGTCGAGCAGGCGCACCATCGCCTTGTTCCAGGTCACCAGCTTGGGCGTGGCGTCGAACACCGCGATGGCCTGGTCGAGCAGGTCGAGCCCGGCCAGCAGCAGGTCGTAGCGGCGCAGCTGCTCGGGCGATTCGCTCGAACGCTGCGGCGGGGTCGGAGCGGCGAAGGGATTGCGCGGCATCAGGGGCGTGTCTCGGGCTCGGGGCGGGTGAATCGGACGACGGCGCGGGCCGCTGGCGGCAGGGCTGGCCGCGCGCATGCGCCTTGGCCGGCGGGGCCTGGCGCCTGGTGCAGTCGCAACACGGCGGTGGGCGGGAGCACCATTCTAGTGCGCGCCTGGCTCGGGCGGAAAGGGCGTTGTGCCGCCCTCCGCGCTGGCCTGCACCTGGCGGCGAAAGCGGTCGGGCGCCTGGCCGGTCCAGGCGACAAAGGCGCGGTAGAAGGCCGAGGTGTCGGCATAGCCCAGGTCGGCGGCGATGCGCGCGACGCTGTGGCGGGTCTTGGTCAGGCGCGACAGGGCGATGTCGCGGCGAAAGGCGTCCTTGATCATGCGAAAGCCCGAGCCCTCTTCCTCCAGCCGGCGGTGCAGGGTGCGCGGCGACATGTGCAGGCGGTCGGCCGCCTCGGTGACGGTGAGCGCGGCGGGCAGGGCGTCGCGCAGCAGGTCGCGCACGCGGAACACCAGCTCGCGGTCGCGCCGGTAGAGCATGCTGATCTTGCCCGGCGCGCCGTCGAGAAAGGCGGCCAGCGCGGCCTCGTCGCGGCGGATCGGCAGGTCGAGCAGATTGGCGCGCAGGCGCGCATCCAGGCGTGGCGCCTCGAAGGCCGAGTGCTCGGTATACACCAGCGCATAGTCGTCGG
Organism: Denitromonas iodatirespirans; assembly: GCF_018524365.1. Lineage (GTDB taxonomy): Bacteria > Pseudomonadota > Gammaproteobacteria > Burkholderiales > Rhodocyclaceae > Nitrogeniibacter > Nitrogeniibacter iodatirespirans. Next base: position 178,009 of record NZ_JAEKFT010000006.1, on the reverse strand, counting down.
CATGCGGCGGGCGGGCGTAGGGAAAGCTCACCGCCTCCAGCGCCAGGCCGCGGCCGACCAGCCAGCAGGCCACGCTGTGCAGCAGGCGCAGCAGCCATTCGAAGGCGAAGACGCGGGCGGGATCGTCGCGCGGGCCGAGCGGGCGGGTTTCGGCGATCTGCAGATGTGCCGTGTCGCCCTGACGGCGCACCGTCACCTGCAGGTCGGGCAGTACCAGGCGCAGGAAACGGCCGGCGCGCTCCAGCGCCTCGGCCAGGGTGGGCGCGCCGAGCATGCCGCGGCACAGGAACTCGAAGCTGCCGGGGCGCATCGGCTGCGAGAACAGGCCGAAACCCTCGTCGCCCAGCGCGGCGATGATGCGGTTGTAGAGCGCGGCATAGCGGTCCACCGGAATCCGCTGCGCGGGGTCGGACAGGTCGATGCCGGCCGCCGTCAGCAGCGGGGCCGGGTCGCGGCCGAGGCGTTCGAGGCCGGCGAGCATGCCGGTGACGAAACCATGCGCCACCGTGGCGCGTGGGCGGCGCGGCCGGCCGACGCCAGGCGGGGTCGGGGCGGCGGAGTTTGCATGTCGGGGCATGAGGACCTCCCGAATGACCTCTGGCGCAAAGCGACAGAGGAAGTTGGCCGATTTTGCACGATATGCGTCATCGGGGGCAATGGCGAAGGCCGGTGCAGGCTTCTACCATGTGGAAGATAACGCCTAACCGGGAGAGACACATGACGGACCTCAGCGTGGCCAAGAAGCTGCAGCCCTACAAACCGAAGAACAAGGTGCGCTTCGTGACCGCCGCCGCCTTGTTCGACGGGCATGACGCGTCGATCAACATCATGCGGCGCATCCTGCAGTCCTCGGGCGCAGAGGTCATCCACCTGGGCCACAACCGCTCGGTCGGCGAGATCGTCAATGCCGCGTTGCAGGAGGATGTGCAGGGTATCGCCATCACCTCCTACCAGGGCGGGCATGTCGAATTCTTCAAATACATGATCGACCTGCTCAAGGCCAATGGTGGCGAGAATATCAAGGTTTTCGGCGGCGGCGGCGGGGTGATCGTGCCCTCCGAGATCAAGGATCTGCACGAGTACGGCGTGACCCGCATCTACTCACCCGAAGACGGTGCCACCATCGGCCTGCAGGGCATGATCAACGACGTGGTCAAAACCTCCGACTACGACCTGGCACCGATGGCGCCGGCAGCCAAGGACCTGCTCAAGCAGCTCAAGGGCGGCGACCGGCGGGCTCAGTTGCGTAGCCTCTCGCGCGCCATCACCGCGCTGGAAAACGGCGCCTACGACGCCGCCACCAAGAAGGCGCTGATCGACGCCGCGGCCAAGCTGACGGTGCCGACCCTGGGCATCACCGGTACCGGCGGCGCGGGCAAGAGCTCGCTCACCGACGAGCTGGTGCGCCGCTTCCGCCTCGACCAGGATGACCGCCTCAAGCTGGCGGTGATCTCCATCGACCCCTCGCGCAAGCGCACCGGCGGCGCGCTCCTGGGCGACCGCATCCGCATGAACGCCATCGAGCACGAGAACATCTTCATGCGCTCGCTGGCCACCCGCGACACCGGCGCCGAAGTGTCGGCCGCGCTGCCCGAGGTGATCGCCGCCTGCAAGCTGGCGGGCTTCGACCTGGTGGTGGTGGAGACCTCCGGCATCGGCCAGGGCGACGCGGCGATCGTGCCGTTTGTGGACAAGTCGCTGTATGTGATGACCCCCGAGTTCGGCGCGGCCAGCCAGCTGGAGAAGATCGACATGCTCGACTTCGCCGACTTCGTGGCCATCAACAAATTCGACCGCAAGGGCGCCGAGGATGCGCTGCGTGACGTGCGCAAGCAGTACCAACGCAACCGCGAGGCCTTCGGCACGCCGACCGAGGAGATGCCGGTGTTCGGCACCATGGCCGCGCGCTTCAACGACGACGGCGTGACCGCGCTGTATCAGGCGATTCTGCCGAGCCTGATCGAGGCGGGCCTGAAAACCAAGTCGGGCAAGCTGCCCAAGGTGAGCGTCAAGTCCTCGTCCAAGGGCCGCGCCATCGTGCCGGCCGAGCGCACCCGTTATCTCGCCGAGATCGCCGAGACCGTGCGCGACTACCACAAGCACACCGGCCAGCAGGTGCGCGTGGCGCGCGAGCGCCAGTCGCTGAAGACCGCCAAGGCGCTGTTCGAGCAGTGCGGCAAGCCGGCCACCCACTTCGACGAGCTGATCAACTGGAAGGACGGCGAGCTGACCCCGGCGGCGCGCAAACTGCTCGAGCAGTGGCCGACCGAGAAGGCGCTCTACGCCGAAGATGAATACGTGGTGAAGATCCGCGACAAGGAGATCCGCACCCAGCTCACCCGCAAGTCGCTGTCGGGCAGCAAGATCCGCAAGGTGTCGCTGCCCAACTTCGAGGATGACGGCGAGACGCTGCGCTTCCTGATGAAGGAAAACGTCCCCGGCTCCTTCCCCTACACCGCCGGCGTGTTCGCCTTCAAGCGCGAGGGCGAGGACCCGACGCGCATGTTCGCCGGCGAGGGTGACGCCTTCCGCACCAACCGCCGCTTCAAGCGCGTCTCCGAAGGCATGCCGGCGCACCGCCTGTCGACCGCCTTCGACTCGGTCACGCTGTATGGCTGCGACCCCGACCCGCGCCCGGACATCTACGGCAAGATCGGCAACTCGGGTGTGTCGATCGCCACGCTCGACGACATGAAGGTGCTCTACGACGGCTTCGACCTGTGCGCGCCGACCACTTCGGTGTCGATGACCATCAACGGCCCGGCGCCCTTCATCCTGGCTTTCTACTTCAACACCGCCATCGACCAGCAGATGGCCAAGTTCAAGGCCGACAACGGCCGCGAGCCGACCGAGGACGAGTACGCCAAGATCAAGGCCTGGACGCTGTCGACCGTGCGCGGCACGGTGCAGGCCGACATCCTGAAGGAAGACCAGGGCCAGAACACCTGCATCTTTAGCACCGAATTCGCGCTCAAGATGATGGGCGACATCCAGGAATACTTCGTGCACCACAAGGTGCAGAACTTCTACTCGGTGTCGATCTCCGGCTATCACATTGCCGAAGCCGGCGCGAACCCGATCAGCCAGCTCGCCTTCACGCTGTCGAACGGCTTCACCTACGTGGAAAGCTATCTCGCGCGCGGCATGCACATCGACGACTTCGCGCCCAACCTGAGCTTCTTCTTCAGCAACGGCATGGACCCGGAATACACCGTGATCGGCCGCGTCGCCCGCCGTATCTGGGCGGTGGCGATGAAGAACAAGTACGGCGCCAACGAGCGCAGCCAGAAGCTCAAGTACCACATCCAGACCTCCGGCCGCTCGCTGCACGCGCAGGAGATGGACTTCAACGACATCCGCACCACGCTGCAGGCGCTGATCGCCATCTACGACAACTGCAACTCGCTGCACACCAACGCCTACGACGAAGCGATCACCACGCCGACCGAGGAGTCCGTGCGCCGCGCCATGGCCATCCAGCTGATCATCAACCGCGAGTGGGGCCTGGCCAACAACGAGAACCCCAACCAGGGCGCCTTCATCATCGACGAACTCACCGATCTGGTCGAAGAAGCGGTGCTGCGCGAGTTCGAAGCCATCTCCGAGCGCGGCGGCGTGCTCGGCGCCATGGAGACCGGCTACCAGCGCGGCAAGATCCAGGAGGAGTCGCTCTACTACGAGCACAAGAAGCATGACGGCTCCTACCCGATCATCGGCGTGAACACCTTCCTCAACCCGAAAGGTTCGGCCCAGCAGGAGATCGAACTGGCCCGCTCGACCGAGGAAGAAAAGCAGAGTCAACTCAAGCGCCTGGCCGACTTCCAGGCCCGCAACAAGGGCGAGTCCGACAAATGGCTGGCCAAGCTGCGCCAGACCGTGATCGAGAACGGCAACGTGTTCGAGGTGCTGGTCGATGCAGTGCGCCACTGCTCGCTCGGCCAGATCACCCACACGCTGTACGAGGTGGGCGGACAGTACCGGCGCAGCATGTAATCGGCGCCGGCCGGGAAATTTGTCGAAATCTTCCCGGCCGGCCGTGGTCAACCCGATAAGCGGCCGGGCAGGCAGGCTTTGTCCGGCCGTGGGATTCCGTCCTTCAACTGACCGGGAGACCACGATGAGAAAAACCATCACAGGCGATTTTCGTACCGAAGACGCCATGCGGAACGCGATGGACGATTTGTTGTCCGTCGGTATTCCGCGTGAGCAGCTGTTCATGGATACCGCGCAGATCTCGCTCAAGGTGATCACACCGGAGGCGACCGAGCGCGAGGTGAACGAGATCCTGACCCGCCACCAGCCCATCAAGCTGCACTGACCGACACGGGGGATGCGCGCTTGGGCCCACGGCCAAGCGCGCGATGTCGCCCGCGGCCGTTTCCAGGCCGACCGTTTGCCCCCTGGCCGTCCTTGTGACGGCTTCTCATGCCGAGGCGATATGCCTCGGTTTTTTTTGCGCGCCGAGAGCGCGTGGCGGGTCGCCCAAGGCCGGCGACCGGGGGTAAGCTGGCAGGCGATGCTGAATCCCTATCTCACCGTCACCGCGGTCATCGTCGGCGTGACCTTGCTGCAAGCCGCCAGTGGGCTGTTGCTGGTGTTGCTGCCGCTGCGCATGTCGGCCGAGCAGTTCTCGGTGCAGATGATCGGGTGGGTGGCGGCGGCGCATGGGGCGGGCTTCCTGCTCGGCTGTGCCGTCATCGGCCGCTTCATCGCCGCCGTCGGCCATGTGCGGGCCTTTGCCGCGCTGGCGGCGACGCTGGCGGCGGTGGTGCTGGCCTTTGCCGCCTTCCGCGAACCGCTGGCCTGGATCGGGCTGCGACTGGTCGGCGGGGCCTGTTTCGCCGGCTTGTTCACGGTGGCCGAGAGCTGGATCGCCGACCGCACCCCGCAGCTGCTGCGCGGCCGGGTGCTCGGTTTCTACACCGTGTGCTCCAAGGCCTCGCTGGTGGTCGCGCCGCTGTTCCTGGGGGCGATGGAGCTGGCCGGCCCGTGGGCCTTCATGCTGGTCAGCGCGCTGTGTTCGCTGTCGCTCTTGCCGGTGACCACGACACGAGCCGCCAGCCCGACGGTGTCCGCCTTCAGCACCCTCGGCGTGCGCGAGCTGTACCGGCTGGCGCCGGTGGCCTTGGTCGGCTGCCTGACGGTAGGCCTGATCAACGCGCCGCTGCTGTCGCTGGCTCCGGTGTATGGCGAGGGGATCGGGCTGGGGCTGGCCCACATCGTGTGGCTGTTTCCGGTGCTGCAACTCGGTAGCCTGGTGCTGCAGTGGCCGCTGGGCCGCTGGTCGGACCGTGGAGACCGGCGCCGGATGATCGCCGCTCTGAACGTCGTCGTCGCCGTCGTCGCGCTGGTGCTGTGGGCGCTCGGTGCGCCGCACGTGTGGGTGCTGATGCCGCTGCTGTTCCTGCTCGGCGGTGCGGCGCTGTCGATCTATGCCATTTGTGTCGCGCATGCCGGCGACCATGCGCGCCCCGAGCAGATGGTGCCGATGGTCAGCAGCCTGCTGATGGTGTGGGGCGTGGGCGCGGTGATCGGCCCGGCGCTGGCGGCCGCGGTCATGCAGTGGGGCGGCGTGCAGGGCTTGTTCCTGTATGTGGCGGTCGTGGCCGCGCCGTTTGCCGGCTATGTGCGCTGGCGGATCACGCGGCGCGCCGCCGTGCCCGACGCCGAGCATGTGCATTTCGTCAATCTGCCGACCACCTCGCCGGTGTCGGTCGAGCTCGGCATGGCCAAGGCGCTGGCCGACAAGAAGGACTGAGCGACTCCCGGCCTATGAGGCCGTGTCGCGGTCGGCACGAAAGCGCGCCAGACAGTCGACCACCTCGTCGTCCTCCACCTGACCGAACTGCTGGTAGAACTGGCCCACCGCCTGGAAGCCTGGCGGCGCATGCAGGCACACCACCGCGTCGGCATCGGCCTCGATGCGCGCCAGGCTCTCGGGCGCGGCGACCGGCACGGCGCAGATCAGGCGGGCCGGTGCCTGGGCGCGCACCGCGTGCAGCGCGGCGATCATGGTGGCGCCGGTGGCCAGGCCGTCATCGACGACGATGGCGGTGCGTCCGCGCGCGTCGAGCGGCGCCCGCCCCGGCGAGTAAAGCGCGCGACGCGCGTGCAGCGTGGCGAGTTGGCGCCGCTTTTCCGATTCGATCCATGCCGCGTCGTCCGCGGCCGCATCGCGCACGAAGAACCAGCCGTGCTCGTCGATGGCGCCGATGGCGTATTCGGGACTCCACTGCGCGCACAGCTTGTGCACCAGCACCACGTCCAGGTCGCCGTGCAAGGCCTCGGCCAGCGCGGCGCCCATCGGCACCGCGCCGCGCGGAATCGCCAGCACCAGCGGGTGCGCGTCGCGGTAGGTGTCCAGCGCCGCGGCCAGCTGGTGCGCGGCGTCGATCCGGTCTGTGAAGAACATCGCTTTGGCTCCCCGGGCGGTTCCGTCTCTGGTCAGACAAGTGTGCCGGCGCAGCGATCCCACCACCGTGGGCGGCGGGCTCAGCCTTTGAGACGCGCGGTGATCTCCACCACCCGGCGACCGAAGTGGCGAGCGGTGTCGAGGTCGCCCTGGCGCGGCGCCTCCTCGGGCGAGGCATCGGCGGGGGAGATCGACATCAAGCCGCCGAAGCCGGCGGTCCAGTTCACCGAGTCCGGCCCGTCGGCCTTCTTGTTGGCCGGCAGCAGGCCGGTGCCGACCCAGATCTGCCCGTGCTGCTGCGACAAGGTCCACAGGTACTGGATGGTGGAGAACTTGTCGCCGTTGAGCGAGGCCGAGTTGGTGAAGCCGGCGGCCACCTTGTCCTTCCAGTCCATCGAAAACCATTGCTTGGAGGAGGCGTCGGCAAATTTCTTGAACTGCCAGGCCGGTCCGCCCATGTAGGTGGGCGTGCCGTAGATGACGGCATCGGCGGCGGCGATCTTGTCGAGCCCGCCGTCGGGCAGCTCGCCGTCGTCGCTGAGGCGCAGCACGTGGACCGTGGCGCCGGAGACCGAGGCGGCGCCCGCTTCGACGGCCTCGGCCAGCTTTGCGGTGTGCTCGTAGCCACTATAGAAAACCATGGCGATCGTCGTCATTGTCATGTCCTTGTTCATGGTGTCGGAGTTGAAGTGGACACCGCGGGCATGCGTGTCGTTTCCAAAAAAAGGAAACCCGCTGTCGGGCGCGACGCTGGCCGGCGCGCTCGACTGAGGCGGATCAGGAGCGCTTGGCGGGGCTCGTCGCCGGGCTGCCGGCGGCGAACATCGCTTCCAGCGTGGCCGGTGCCACCGGGTGGCCGAGCAGATAGCCCTGTGCGCTGTGGCAGCCGTTGTCGCGCAAGAAGTGGCGCTGCTCGTCGCGCTCGACGCCTTCGGCCACGATGTCCAGCTGCATCAGCTGGCCCAGGGCGATGATGGCCTTGACGATGGCCTGGTTGCTGGTGTCCTGCGGGATGTCGGCGATGAACGAGCGGTCGATCTTCAGGCAGTCGATGGGCAGCTGCTTGAGACAGGCCAGCGAGGAGTAGCCGGTGCCGAAGTCGTCGATGGCCACGCGGATGCCGCGCTCGCGCAGCGCATGCAGCACCCGGGTGCTGGCCTCGGCGTGTTCCATGATGCAGTGTTCGGTGATCTCCAGTTCCAGCTGGTGGGGCTCAATGCGGTGCGCGCCGAGGGCCGCCGTCACGGTGCCCAGCAGGTCGCTGCGGGCCAGCTGGACGCGTGACAGGTTGACCGCCAGGCGCGGCGGCGTGAGGCCGCGGTCGCGCCATTCGGCCAGTTGGCGGCAGGCCTCGTTGAGCACCCATTCGCCGATCTCGAGGATCAGGCCGGTCTCCTCGGCCAGCGGGATGAACTCGGCCGGCGGAATCAGCCCGCGCTCCGGATGCCGCCAGCGCAGCAGCGCCTCGGCACCGATCAGGCGCGCGTCGTTGAGGTCGAACTGCGGCTGGTAGTCGAGATACAGCTCGCCCCGCGGCACGGCGCGGCGCAGCGCCGATTCGAGGCTGAGCCAGTTGGTCGAGGTCAGCGTCAGCTCCGGCGAATAGAAGGCGTAGGTGGACCGCCCGCCGCGCTTGGCCTGGTACATCGCGGCGTCGGCGTTCTTGATGAGGGTCTGCGCATCCTCGCCGTCGTCGGGAAAGAGGCTGATGCCGATGCTGGTGGTGACGATCAGCTCCTGATCGTCGAGCTGGATCGGTTCGCTCAGCGCATGCTGGATCTTCTGCGCGATGGCCGCCGGCGTGTGGTGATCGTCGATGGCTTCCAGCACCAGGATGAACTCGTCGCCGCCGAGCCGGGCCACCGTGTCGCTTTGCCGCACGGCATGCAGCAGGCGCCCGGCAACGGCCACCAGCAGTGCGTCGCCGACCGGATGGCCGAGGCTGTCGTTCACATGCTTGAAGCGGTCCAGGTCGAGGAAGAGCACCGCCACGCGTTGGTGCAAGCGGCGCGCCGTCTTCAGCGCCTGCTCCAGGCGGTCATGGCAGAGCAGGCGATTGGGCAGGTCGGTGAGCGAATCGTGGAAGGCCTGGTACTGCACCCGGGTTTCGGCGCGCGTGCGCTCGGTGATATCGACCAAGGTGCCGATGATCGCCGGCTCGCCACCGTACTGGGTGGCCGAGCCGAGCAGCTCGACATGGATGAGCGTGCCGTCCTTGCGTCGGCAGCGGATCCGGTAGTCGATGCTGTGGACATCGCCGCGCAGGCGTTTGTCGATGTTGCGCTGGACTTGCTCGAAGTCGTCGGGGTGGGCCAGGTCTTGCGGCCCGAGCCGCCCTTCGATCTCTTCACGGGTATAGCCGAAGATGTTGGCGAAGTGCGGATTGACGTAGGTGAAATAACCCTTCTGGATGATGTAGATGCCGACCAGGGACTTTTCCGAGAGGTCGCGGAATTTCTGTTCCGATTCGAGCAGCGCCGCCTTGGTGGCCTCCGCTTCGCTGATGTCGCGGAAGGTCAGCACGGCGCCGGCATGGCGGCCCTCGTGGAACATCGGCAGTGCCGAATAATCGACGATGAGCGGCGTGCCGCCGCGACGTTTGAGCCGGCAATGGCGGTTGACGATGCGCTCGGTCGAGCGACCCAGCTCGGCGACCGGCGTGGCGTCGTCGTCGGCCGGCTGCCACACGGCCGAGACCGGCTGGCCGACCATCTGACCGGCCGGCACGCCCAGCATCTGGGCGGCGGCCGGGTTGATGAAACGCAGGCGGCCCTCGGCGGTCAGGCCGATCACGCCGTCGCCGGCCGAATTGAGCAGCAGGGCATTGTCCTGCTGCAGATCGGCGAGCCTGACGAACTGGCGGCGGATGTGTGTGGAGATCAGCACGCCCAGCCCCAGAAAGGCGAGCGCCACGGTGCCGGCCAGGAGCGCCAGGCGGGTCAGCGCGTTGTCCAGCGCCGCGTCGGACTGGCGGTGCCCGGCGGCAATCTGCTCGGCGGCGACGACGCCCAGGGCGTCGAGCAGCTGCTGGCCGCTGGCCGTCAGCCGAGCGGCGTCGGCCAGCAGCGTGGCACGGGCCTGTGCCCCGTCGCGGCCGATGGCCTCTTGCGCCACCGGCGGGTAGGCGGCGCGCCACTGCACGGCCTGTGCCCACAGCGTTTTCATCTGGGCTACCTGCTCGCTCAGTGCGTCGAGCGGCAGCCTGTCGTCGCCATGTTGGCGTGCCGCGCGAACGGCGGCATCCAGCGCCGCCAGCGGCGCATTCTCCGATGACGGGAGCTCGGTGCCTGGCGGGCGCAGAAGGGCGTCGGTGAGGCTGTTGGACTCGCTGGCGAGGCGCCGGAACTGCTCCAGGCTCAGCTGCATCGTCTGCTGCGTGAGGTGGTTCTCGGTGTTGCGCGTTTCGATCCCGGCCAGACGCCAGGCCACGTAGCTGGTCATGCCGCCGCTGGTGAACAGGCCGAGCAGGACCAGCGACCACAGCAGGCGCGTCAGCCGGTGGCGGGAGAATTCCTGGCTCATGGGGTGGGGAGCGCTTTTCGCCATGGCGTGCCGGGTCCGGCGGCGGCGCGGCCGGGGATCGGCAGAGCGATCGGCAGATGGGCGGGGCACATCGACAACGGACTCCTGGCGATGAGTGGCACGCTGGCGTACGTGCCGGTCAGTGCATGGTATCGGCAAATTGCCCGCTGGGCTTGAAGTTCAGCGTGTGTCGAGGTGTGGCGCCGGTCGCCCTTCAGCGCTGCGCGGTCGGGTGCAGGCGTGTCGGCGGCTGGCCCATGGCGGCCTTGAACATGGCGGTGAAGGCGCTGTCGCTGGTGTAGCCGCAGGCCGCGGCGACCGCGCTTACCGGCGTGCCGCGATTCAGCAGGGGCAGGGCATGGGCCAGCACTACCAGCTGGCGCCAGTGCCGGAAGCTGGTGCCGAGCTCCTCGCGGAACAAGCGGGCCAGGGTGCGTTCGCTGGCGCCGCTGTGGCGGGCCCAGTCGGCCAGCGTGGTGTGCTGGCTGGGGGTGCGCATCATCGTCTCGCACAGCGCGCGCAGCCGGCGGTCGCCGTGGCGCGGATCAGGCATCGGCACCGCCAGCGACTGGGTGGCGGCCGCGGTCATCTCGGCCAACAGCAAGGTGTCGAGTGCCTGTTGGCAGTCGGCCGAATCCGCATGGGTGGCCAGCGCCAGCGTCAGCACCAGCTCGCGCATCAGGGGCGAGACCATCAAGACCCGCGGCCGTTGCCAGTGCGGCGGCACCACCGAGGGGTCGATATACAGGGTGTACAGCTGCGCGTTCTCGAGGATCGTGACCACATGCGAGGCGCCCGGCGGCACCCACATGGCGCGCGACGGCGGGACGATGGCGGTGAGGTTGCAGCGCCGCGCCTGGGCCGCGCCGAGCGGCGGCGCCGACACCGTCACCTGCAGCAGGCCACGGGCGCAATAGGCCAGCTGGCCCCACGGATGGTGGTGCGGTTCGAACTGCACGTCGTTGCCCAGCGCACGGGCGCGGGCGCGCACCGGCCGTGCGGGGGTCGGCGCGTAGGGATCGGTATCGCCGACCGGGATGGCCTGGCGGGGGCTGCGGCGGTTCATGGGGGCACGCGGCGGACGTCGGTCGAATTGGCGGATATTCGATGAATCTTGTCAGATTGTCGCCAACAGGCGGCGGTGGGCAAAACGTACCATCATCGGCATGACGACCACAACGCTTGCCGCCACCCCGCCGCTGCCCACGCTCAGGCAGGATGCCGCAGTCATTGGCCTGGTGGGCCTGGCGCACGGCACCTCGCACTTCTCGCACCTGTTGCTGGCGCCGCTGTTCCCCATTTTCATCCGTGAGTTCGGCCTCAGCTTTTCCGATGTCGGCCTGTTGATGAGCCTGTTCTTCGTGGTCTCCGGCAGCGGGCAGGCGATGGCCGGCTTCGTGGTCGACCGCTTCGGGGCCCGGCCGGTGCTGTTCGCGGCGATCGGCTTGTTCCTCCTCGCCGCGTTGGTGGCCAGCCAGGCCACCGGCTATGCCGGCCTGATGGTGGTGGCGGCGTTGGCGGGGCTGGGCAATGCGCCCTTTCACCCGGTCGATTTCACCATCCTCAACCAGCGGGTATCGACCTCGCGGCTGGGGCATGCCTTCAGCGCCCACGGGCTGACTGGCAATCTGGGCTGGGCGCTGGCGCCGGCCTTCCTGGTCGGCATCTCCACCGCGACCGACTGGCGCACCGCCTACCTGGCGGCGGCCGGGCTGTACGCCACGGTGCTGGCGGTGTTGTTCTGGCAGCGCGACAAGCTGCGCACCGAGGTGGTGGTGCGCCATCCCGACGCGCCGAAGGGCTCGGACCTGGATTTTCTCAAGCTGCCGGTGATCTGGTGGTGCTTCGCCTTCTTTCTGTTGTCGACCATGACGCTGGCGGTGGTGCAGAGCTTTGCGCCATCGATCCTCAAGGTGCTGTACAGCGTCAGCGTCGAGGCGGCCACGCTGACCATCAGCGCCTACATGCTGTGCGGGGCGCTGGGCATGCTGGTGGGCGGCTTCGTGGCCAGCCACACCCGCCACAGCGACCGCGTGGTGGCCCTGGCGATGACCGGCGGCGCGGTGCTGCTGCTGGTGTGCGCCACCGGCTGGCTGGGCGGTGTCGGCACCATGGCGGCGCTGGCGGCCACCGGCTTTGCGGTGGGCATCGGCGGGCCCAGCCGCGACATGATGATCAAGCGCGCCACGCCCAAGGGCGCCACCGGCCGGGTGTATGGCACGGTGTATTCGGGGCTCGACGTGGGCTTTGCCATCTCGCCGATGATCTTCGGCGCCTTCATGGACCAGGGCTGGTACGCCACCACCCTGGCCGGCGCGGCGGTGGTGCTGATGGTGTCGGTGTACGCCGCGCTCGGCGTGGGGCGGCGCACGGCGGCGAGCTGAGCGCGGCGACGCCGGCGGCACGGTGCGCTCAGAACTTGTGAATAAATCTACTGCGCGTGCCGATTGCTGCGTTGCTCACTCGCTCACTCCTCGCCTATCTATTTGATATGTCTCGTGGTTCGCTCGCGTAGTTGCCAAATGCGGCCTTGCACTCGGCCCTGCTCGCTACGATTTCATCACAAGTTCTCAGACGAAGCGCACCGGCCGACCGGTTTTGTCGAAGGCCAGAAAGCGCTCGATCTGGCCGTTCTCGATGTGCTTCACCATCAACTCCAGCGCCGGCTGCGCGGCCTCGCTGCCCAGCGGCTGGCCCCGGTGGCCGTCCAGCGCTGCCACGAACACGATCTGCCAGTCACGCCCGGTGTGCTTCGACTCGGCCACCAGGCTGTCGAAATCGGCCACCTCCGGCTGCGCCTTGTCCACATACATCACTGGTGTCAGCGTGCCGCCCTGACCCTCGGCAAAGCGTCGCGCCTCCTCGTCGGTGTGCTCGGCGGGCAAGGCCGCCGTGGCGAAGACGAATAGCAGGTGCTGCGGCTCGGTCTGCTGTGCGGCGACGGTCAGAAAATCGTTGAAATGCGTCAGTTCCATGGCGGGGCTCGTTCCGGCAAAAGAGGCAGGGTATGCCAGAGCTCGGGGCGATTCCTTGAGCTGACCGGGGGTGCGGGCGATGAATTTATCGCGCATCGACGCATCGAACAGCCGACGACCCCTGAATGGAGAAGACGATGATGAACCGGAATCTGGTGTTTGGACGGATGCCCCGGGGCGAGCCGAGGTGCCGGCCATGAACGCCCCCACCAATCTTGACTACGCGCACCCGGTCAATGGGCTGTCGGATCGCATTGCGCGCGGTCTCACCACCGTGCTGCGCTTTTTTGCCGACACCTTCTTCGCCCGGCGCTACGGGCATCGGGCGGTGGTGCTCGAAACCGTGGCTGGGGTGCCCGGCATGGTCGGCGCGACGCTGCAGCATCTGAAGGCGCTGCGCTACATGTCCGACGACCACGGCTGGATCCGCACCTTGATGGACGAGGCCGAAAACGAGCGCATGCACTTGTTCACCTTCATCGAGATCGCCCAGCCCAACGCGCTCGAGCGCGGGCTGATCATCCTGGCGCAGGGGGTGTTCTACAACGCCTTCTTTCTGCTCTACCTGATCTCGCCGCGCACGGCTCACCGCATGGTCGGCTACTTCGAAGAGGAGGCGGTGATCAGCTACACCGCCTATCTGGCCGATGTCGACGCCGGGCGCCAGCCCAATGTGCCGGCACCGCAGATCGCCATCGACTACTGGCATCTGGCGCCCGACGCGCGGTTGTCGGATGTGATCGTCGCCGTACGGGCCGACGAAGCCGGCCATCGTGACGTCAACCATGGCTTCGCCGACCAGCTCGACCCGGTGCGCTGACGGCCGGGGCGAGGGCAGGGCGCACGATCTGCGCTTCAGAATTCGCCGCGTCCGGCCGTTGATGGAGGACGAGAGCGCTGAATCAGCGTGTGCCTGACCTGACCCGGTGCTGAGGTGGAAGCGGTTTTGTCAATTTTTTCAATAGGATGCGTACGTTAATGCCACGCCAATCCGCGATTCGACTCGGTCACTCGCTGGCGCAGGATGCCCGCCTGGCCGCGCAGGAGTTCCATGCCGCGGTGGCGCAGGACGACGCCGCGCTGGTGGCGTTTTTCTGCTCCAGCCTGTATGACCTCGATGCGCTGGCCGACGAGATGGCGCGCCTGTTCGCCGGCATCCCGGTGATCGGTTGCACCACCGCGGGCGAGATCGGGCCGGCCGGCTATTGCCGGCACAGCCTGTCGGGGGTGAGCTTTTCGGCCGCCGCCTGCAGCGCTGTCGTCGGCCGTGTCGATGCGCTGCAGCAGTTCCACATCGCCGACGGGCAGGACTTTGCCACCGACTTGCTGGGCCAGCTCAAGGCGCAGCGGCCCGCGGCGTCGGGGGCCAACACCTTCGGCATGCTGCTGATCGACGGCTTGTCGATCCGCGAGGAGTCGGTGGCGCACACCCTGCAGTCGGCGCTGGGCAGCATCTCCATCGTCGGTGGCTCGGCCGGCGACGATCTCAAGTTCAGCCGCACCTGGATCTATCATGACGGCGCCTTCCACACCGATTGCGCGGTGCTCGCGCTGGTCAATACCGAGCTGCCGTTCATGGCCTTCAAGACGCAGCATTTCGTCACCGAAGAGGAGCGTCTGGTGGTGACCGAGGCCGACGCCGACCGGCGCATCGTGTATGAAATCAACGGCCTGCCGGCCGCCGAGGAGTACGCCCGGCTGGTCGGCACCACGGCAGAAGGCCTGGGGCCGGATCAGTTCGCCGCGCACCCCATCGTGGTGCTGATCGACGGCACCGACTATGTGCGCTCGATCCAGAAGGTCAACGCCGATGGCAGCCTCACCTTCTACTGCGCCATCGAGGAAGGGCTGGTGCTGCGCGTGGCGCGCGGGCAGGACATCGTGGACGATCTCGACACCACCCTGGCGCGCATCCGCGAGGTGATCGGCCCGCCCGAGTTCATCTTCAGCTGCGACTGCATCCTGCGCCACCTGGAGATGGAGGCGCGCCAGCAGCGCGATGCCGTGGCCGAGCTGCTGATACGCAACAACACCATCGGTTTCAGCACCTATGGCGAGCAGTACGGCGGGGTGCACATCAACCAGACGCTGACCGGCATCGCCATCGGGCGCTCGCTGGAGACCGGCGATGCCTGAGCAAACGCCGCCTGCCTCGGCCGACGAGCACAGCCTGCGGCAGGAGATCGCGCGCCAGCAGAAGATCATCCGTGTGCTGATGAACCGCATCGAGCGCGAGGCCGATGCGCAGCGCTCCGACTACGGCCGCTTCCAGACCACCGTGATGCTCGAGAACCAGGTGCGCGAGCGCACCGTCGAGCTCGAAACCGCGCTGCTCGAAAACAAGAAGATCAACCAGAACCTGGCCGCCGCGCGGGCTCGCATGGCCGAGGAGATCGACGAGCGGCGCCGCGCGCAGGAAGCGCAGCGGGCCCTCATCCAGAAGCTCGAAAGCGCTCAGAACCAACTGCTGCAATCCGAAAAACTGGCCTCCATCGGGCAGCTGGCCGCCGGCGTGGCACATGAAATCAACAACCCCATCGGCTTCGTCAATTCCAATCTGTCGACACTCAAGAACTACGCCGCCGGCCTGCTGCGCCTGCTGGCGGCCTACGAGCAGGCGCCGCAGGCGCCCGACGCGCGGGCCGACATCGACGCCATCCGCCAAGCCGTCGACATCGACTTCCTGCGCGAGGACATCGGCACGCTGATCGACGAATCGATCGACGGCACCGCGCGCGTGCGCCGCATCGTGCAGGACATGCGCGACTTCTCGCGCATGGGCGACGGTGGCTGGCAGCTGGCCGATCTGCACCAGGGGCTCGAAAGCACGCTCAACGTGGTGTGGAACGAGATCAAGTACAAGGCGCAGATCGTCCGGGAATTCGGCACGCTGCCCGAGGTGGAATGCCTGCCGTCGCAGATCAACCAGGTGTTCATGAACCTGCTGGTCAATGCCGCTCAGGCCATCGACGGCCACGGCACCATCACGCTGTCCTCCGGCGTCGAGGGCGACTGGGTATGGATCGCGGTGGCCGACACCGGCCGCGGCATCGCGCCCGAGCATCTCAAGAAGATCTTCGATCCCTTCTTCACCACCAAGGCGGTGGGACAGGGCACCGGGCTGGGGTTGTCAGTCTCCTACGGCATCGTCAATCGCCACGGCGGCCGGATCGAGGTCGACAGCCAACTCGGCGTCGGGACGAGCTTCCGCATCTGCCTGCCCGTGCGCCAGAGCGCATCGCCGACACCGGCCGGCGGCTCGCAGACTGCCAAGCTGCCCGACCCGGTCGATGCGCAGAGCTGACGCCTTGCTGCCCACCGTCGCGCGCCCCTCTCTTTCAAGGCCCCCGAGGCTCGCCTTCCATGATGCAGATCTACCGTAAGCCGCCACAGGCCCTGCCCGCCGAGAGCGCCTTCTTCCGGCTCCCCGGCGCCTTGCTGATGATCCTCGACGACGACTGGATCATCCAGATGATGAGCGAGTCGTGGCGCGACGTGCTGGGCATGGGGCAAGACACCCTGCGGTGGCGCCGCTTCCCCGACCTGCTGCATCCGCTCGACCGCGTTGACGTCACCGACCGTCTCGCCACCATCGGCGATGTGCTGACGACGGTGCGCTTCTCCTGCCGCTGCCGCAAGGCCGACGGGCACTATGTCGGCCTCGCCTGGAGCGTCAGCCACGACCCCGACCAGGGCTTGTTCTATGCC
Organism: Denitromonas iodatirespirans; assembly: GCF_018524365.1. Lineage (GTDB taxonomy): Bacteria > Pseudomonadota > Gammaproteobacteria > Burkholderiales > Rhodocyclaceae > Nitrogeniibacter > Nitrogeniibacter iodatirespirans. The sequence goes on along the minus strand of NZ_JAEKFT010000006.1, from coordinate 161,392 downwards.
GCCGCGCACGAAACCGGCATCCACCTCTCGCACCACGAGGCGCGCCTGCCCGAAGTCTTCGTCGACGGGCTCACCGGCCTGCCCAACCGCGGCCTGTTTCTCGACCGCGTCAGCCATGCCATGCAGCGCGCCGCGCGGCGCAAGGACTTGAGCTTTGCCGTCATCCACTGCGGCGTCGATCGCTTCAGCGTCATCAACCACAGCCTCGGCAACCGCATCGGCGACCTGCTGCTGATCGAAGTGGCCAACCTGCTGCGCCGCACCACCCGGCCCACCGACATGGTGGCCCGCCTCGGTGGCGACGAATTCGGCATCCTGCTCGAAGACATCCGCGACGCCACCTCGCCGGTGCGCGTCATCAAGCGCCTGCAGGACCACCTGGTCGTGCCCTTCCGCCTGCACGAGCACGAAGTGTTCTCCAGCCTGTCGAGCGGCATCACGCTGTCCGGCGAGCCCTATGCCGAGGCCGACATCATGCTGCGCGACGCCAACATGGCCATGGGCCGGGCCAAGGGCCAGGGCGGCGGCGGCTACGTTTTGTTCGACCGCGGCATGCACGAGACTGCGCTGCGGCGGTTGGACCTCGAACTCGATTTGCGCCGGGCGCTCGAACGTGACCAGTTCGAGGCCTACTACCAGCCCATCGTCCGCGTGGCCGACCGGCGCCTGATCGGCTTCGAAGCCTTGGTGCGCTGGAACCACCCCGAACGCGGCCTGATCTCGCCGGCCGATTTCATCCCGCTGGCCGAAGAAAGCGGCCTGATCGTGCACATCGGCCGCTGGATGCTGCACCAGGCCTGCGCGCAGATGCGCGCCTGGCAGCTGGCCTTTCCGCGGCGTCCGGCACTCACCGTCAGCGTCAACCTCTCGGCCCGCCAGCTGCTGCACCCCGACATCCTCCCCGAGATCCGCCGCACCCTGCGCCAGACCGGCCTGTCGGCCCGCCACCTCAAGCTCGAGATCACCGAGAGCGCCATGATGGAAGATGCCGAGCGCGCCATCGAACTGCTCGAAACCCTCAAGCGCACCCGGCTCAAGCTGATGCTCGACGACTTCGGCACCGGCTACTCCTCGCTCTCCTACCTGCACCGCTTGCCCATCGACGTGCTCAAGGTCGACCGCTCCTTCGTCATGCACATGCACGAACGCAGCGAAGACCGCAGCTTCGTCGAAACCATCGTCAACCTGGCGCAAAAGCTCGGCCGCCCGGTGGTCTGCGAAGGCGTGGAGCTGCCCGAGCAGGAAGCGCTGCTGCGCGAGCTCGGCGTGGAATACGCGCAGGGCTACCTGTACTCGCGGCCGGTGACGGCGGCGCAGGCCCAGATGCTGATCATCGAGGACGCGGCGCGGTTCGCACGCAAGCGGCGAGGCTAGGGCTGACCGGCCGGGCGCGTTCGGTGGATGCCGGGCGCAATGACGGAGCGCTCGCCCTCAGGGGCGGCGAACCCCGTCACGCTGCTCGTCACCATGGGCCAGCACTGGTCTCCTCCTAGGGCCTGACCCTTCGCCGCAGTCGATGTGATAGGGTCGGCCCTGCCAGTTTGCGTATGCGATTGGTATCCTGTGACGGACATTTCGTCCCGTAATGAATAAAACAAGGACTCTTCATGACCACGAATGTCATCATCACCTTTACTGCAAAGCCCGAGAAACTGGCGGCATTCACCGACATCCTCCAGAGCGTAAAGACGGAGCTGCCGAAGGTTGACGGTTGTATCGCGGTGGATGTCTTCAATGACACCGCCAATCCGTGCGTCTTCACCCTGGTGGAAACCTGGCAGTCTGAAAGTGCCCACAAGGCGCATATCGAGGGGGTCGTGTCATCGGGGGGCTGGAGTCATATCGCATCCCATTTGGCATGCGATCCGAGCAGCAGCTATTTCAAGGCGCTCTGATTCAACGGACGGCCGATTCGCGCGGCGGTCGGCGGCTGAGCCGCCCGCCGGGCGGCCCGTCGTCGAGGCAATGACCGCTTCGTTGCGCGCAGCTGCGGAACGAAGTGGCAGGCCTTACTTCACGTCGAAGCGGTCGAGGTCCATGACCTTGGCCCAGGCCGCGACAAAGTCGCGCACGAACTTGGCCTGCCCGTCTTCCTGCGCATAGATCTCCGCCAGCGCGCGCAGTTGTGAGTTGGCGCCGAAAACCAGGTCGACCCGTGTGCCGGTCCATGTCAGCTCACCGGTCTTGCGGTCGCGCCCTTCGAAGCTGTCGCTGGCGTCCGAAGTCGCCTTCCAGACGGTGCCCATGTCGAGCAGATTCACGAAGAAATCGTTGCTCAGCACCTGGGGGCGCTTGGTGAATACGCCATGCTTCGAGCCGCCCGAGTTGGCGCCGAGCACGCGCAGGCCGCCGACCAGCACCGTCATTTCGGGCGCGCTCAGGGTGAGCAGCTGGGCGCGGTCGACCAGCATGGCCTCGGCGGGCACCGAATACACCTGCTTCTGGTAGTTGCGGAAGCCGTCGGCCTCGGGCTCCATCACGTCGAAGGATTCGATGTCGGTCTGGTCCTGCGAGGCGTCGGTGCGGCCCGGGGTGAAGGGCACGCTCACCGGATGGCCCGCCGCTTCGGCCGCGGTTTCGACCGCCGCGCAGCCGGCCAGCACGATGAGGTCGGCGAGCGACACTTTCTTGCCGCCGCTCTGCGCGCTGTTGAAGGCCTGCTGGATGTCTTCGAGCGTGCCCTGCACGCGGGCCAGCTGGTCCGGCTGGTTCACCGCCCAGTCTTTCTGCGGGGCGAGCCGGATGCGCGCGCCGTTGGCGCCGCCGCGCATGTCGGAGCCGCGGAAGGTCGAGGCCGAGGCCCAGGCGGTGGACACTAGCTCGGCGATCGACAGGCCCGAGGCCTTGATCTTGGCCTTGAGGTGGTCGATGTCCTTGGCGTCGATCAGCGGGTGATCGACCGCCGGCACCGGGTCCTGCCAGATCAGGTCTTCGGCCGGCACTTCCGGGCCCAGATAGCGGGCCCTGGGCCCCATGTCGCGGTGGGTGAGCTTGAACCAGGCGCGGGCGAAGGCGTCGGCGAAGGCCGCCGGGTCTTTGTGGAAGCGCCGGGAGATGGGCTCGTAGATCGGATCGAAGCGCAGGCTGAGGTCGGCCGTGGTCATCATCGGCGGATGCTTCTTCGACGGGTCGTGCGCATCGGGGATCATGTCTTCCGGCTTGACGTCCTTGGCCACCCACTGGTTGGCGCCGGCAGGGCTCTTGGTCAGCTCCCACTCGTAGCCGAACAGCGTATTGAAGTAGCCGTGGTCCCACTGCGTGGGGTTGCGCTTCCAGGCGCCCTCGATGCCGCTGGTGGTGGTGTCGCCGCCCTTGCCGGTACCATGCTTGTTGAACCAGCCCAGGCCCTGCGCTTCGAGCGGGGCGGCTTCGGGTTCGGGGCCGACCAGCGCCGGGTCGCCCGCGCCGTGTGCCTTGCCGAAGGTGTGACCACCGGCGGTGAGGGCCACCGTTTCCTCGTCGCCCATGGCCATGCGGGCGAAGGTCTCGCGCACGTCACGGCCCGAGGCGACCGGGTCGGGGTTGCCGTCGGGGCCTTCGGGGTTCACATAGATCAGGCCCATCTGCACGGCGGCCAGCGGGTTTTCCAGCTGGCGCTCGCCGGAGTAGCGGCTGTTGGGCTTGTCGCTGGTGGCCAGCCATTCCTTCTCGGCGCCCCAGTAGATGTCCTCTTCGGGCTGGAAGATGTCCGGGCGGCCGCCGCCGAAACCGAAGGTCTTGAAGCCCATCGATTCGAGCGCGCAGTTGCCGGCCAGGATCATCAGGTCGGCCCAGGAGATCTTGTTGCCGTATTTCTGCTTGATCGGCCACAGCAAGCGGCGCGCCTTGTCGAGGTTGCCGTTGTCGGGCCAGCTGTTGACCGGCGCGAAGCGCTGGTTGCCGGTGCCGCCACCACCACGGCCGTCGGCCGTGCGATAGGTGCCGGCGCTGTGCCAGGCCATGCGGATGAACAGGCCGCCGTAATGGCCCCAGTCGGCCGGCCACCAGTCCTGCGAGGTGGTCATCAGGGCATACAGGTCCTTTTTGAGGGCGGCGAAGTCGAGCTTCTTGAATTCTTCGGCGTAGTCGAAGTCCGTGCCCAGCGGGTTCGATGCCGGGGCGTGCTGGTGCAGGATGTTCAGGTTCAACTGGTTGGGCCACCAGTCGCGGTTCGACTGGGCGCCGGTGGTGGCGCTGGCCGCGTTGTGGCCCGAAAACGGGCATTTGCCTTCGGTGCTCATGATGATGTTCTCCTCTGACAGTCAACCCGGGATGGGAACTCTCGCTAATCACCTTAGTTGCGAATGGCTCATGTTTCTATCGAATTGATTTCATGAATGCCATAGTCACTGCGTATCGGTCGGAGGGCCACGAACCACACCGGGCCACGAGGCACCGGCGCGCTCGGCGGTTTCGCGGGTCCGATGCTTGCAGGGGCAGCGTGTCACATGGCCGTAGCCTGTTCGTCACACGGCAGACACGCCGCCGACCCACACTGCGCCGCAATGCGCTGGAAAACCGTCTTCCTCTCCGATATTCACCTGGGCACGCGGGCCTGCCAGGCCGACCGGCTGCTCGACTTCCTGCGCCACCACCCCTGCGACAAGCTTTACCTGGTCGGCGACATCATCGATTTCTGGGCGATGTCGCGCGGCATCCACTGGTCGGCCGAGCAGAACACCGTGGTGCAGAAGCTGTTGCGCCTGGCGCGGCACGGCACCCAGGTGGTGTTCATCCCCGGCAACCATGACGAAGCCCTGCGCGACTACTGCGGCACCGACTTCGGCGGCATCCAGCTGCGCGAGGAGGATGTCCACACCACCGCCGACGGCCGCCGTCTGCTGATCGTCCATGGCGATGCTTTCGACCAGGTGACGCGCCATCACCGCTGGGTCGCGGTGCTCGGCGACATCGCCTACAACACGCTGGTGCGCCTCAACATCTGGCTGTCGCGCGTGCGGCGCCTGCTGGGCATCAGCGGCTACTGGTCGCTGGCCGGCTACGCCAAGCAGAAGGTCAAGAAGGCCATCGACTTCGTCTTCGATTTCGAGGACTCGGTGGTTCACCATGTACGCGACCGTGGGCTCGACGGCGTGGTGTGCGGCCACATCCACTGGCCGACGCTCAAGGACTGCGACGGCGTGCTGTACGCCAACTGCGGCGACTGGGTCGACTCCTGCTCGGGGCTGGTCGAGGACGCCGCCGGCACCCTGCATGTGGTGCGCTGGCAGCCCGGCATGGGCCGCCCGGCGCTCGAAGCGCCGGCCCCGGAAGAGGACTCCGCGTGCGTGTCCTGATGCTCAGCGATGTGTACTTCCCGCGCATCAACGGGGTGTCCACGTCGATCGAAACCTTCCGCCGGCAATTGCCGGCGCAGGGCATCGCCACCGAGTTGCTGGCGCCGGCTTATGGCGGCGAGCCGGTCGACGAGGTCGATATCCTGCGCATACAGGGCCGCCCGGTGCCGGGCGATCCGGAAGACCGCCTCATGCGCTGGCGCGAGGCCTGCCGGGTGGTGGACCGCCTGCCGCCGGGCGACTACGACGCCATCCACATCCAGACGCCCTTCCTGGCGCACTACCTGGGCACCCGCCTGCGCCGGCGCCACGGCCTGCCCACGGTGGTGACCTACCACACCCTGTTCGAAGACTACCTGCACCACTACGCGCCATGGCTGCCCAAGGCCGGGCTGCGGGCGCTGGCGCGGCAGCTGTCATGCCGGCAGTGCAATGCGGTGGACGCGGTGATCGCCCCGTCCTCCGCCATGGCCGCACGCCTGCGCGACTACGGTGTGCGCACGCCGATCCATATCCTGCCGACCGGCATCCCGGTGGCGCACTACGCGAACGGCGACGGTGCCCGTTTCCGCGCCCGCCACGGCCTCGACCCCGTGCGGCCGCTGGCGCTCTACGTCGGACGCCTGGCCTTTGAGAAGAACCTGCACTTTCTGCTCGACGTGGCCGAACAAGCGCGCCAGCGGCAAAGCCCGGTGCAGCTGCTGCTGGCCGGCGATGGCCCGGCCAATGCGCCGCTGCGCGCGGCGGTCGAACGCCGTGGCCTGAGCGATTGCGTCGGCTTCGTCGGCTACCTGTCGCGCGAAGACGAACTGCCCGACTGCTATGCCGCGGCCGACGCCTTCGTCTTCGCCTCCAAAACCGAAACCCAGGGCCTGGTGCTGCTCGAAGCCATGGCCGCCGGCGTGCCGGTGGTGTGCCTGGCCGAGATGGGCGTGCGCGACGTGGTCGCCGGCTGCCCGGCGGCACGCACCCCGCCGGCCGAGCCCGGCGCCTTTGCCGAGGCCCTCGTCGACCTGCTCGCCGATCCGGCGCGCGAGACCACCTTGGCCGAGGCGGCGCGCGCCCATGCCGCCGAGTGGTCCGACGCCGCCATGGCCGAGCGCCTCGCCACCCTCTACCGGCAGCTTGCCGTCCCCGGCGTGCGCGCCGTCTCCGGAGATCTGAATGGAAAGCCCGTTCAAGGGTAAGACCGGCCTGCGCCGCCTGATCAACGCTTTCGGTTACTCGATGAATGGCCTGGCGACCGCCTTCCGTGTCGAAGACGCCTTTCGCCAGGAAGTGCTGCTCGCCGCCGTGCTGATCCCGCTGGCGCTGTGGTTCGAGGTCAGCGCCCTGGAGCGCGCCCTGATGATCGGCAGCGTGCTGCTGATCCTCATCGTCGAGCTGCTCAACTCGGCGGTCGAAGCCACTGTCGACCGCGTCTCGCTCGACAGCCACCAGCTCGCCAAGCGCGCCAAGGACATTGGAAGCGCCGCGGTGTTCGTCGCGCTGGTCAACGGCGTAGTGGTGTGGGGGCTGATCCTGGTCCGGTGAGGCAGGGGCTCTTCGCTGGATGACATGACAGATGGACTGCTTGGTTGGAGCGCTGATCAAGCGTAGCCCGGACAAGGCCCGCAGGGCCGCCTCCGGGATTCGTCGGTTGATCGACCACTGTCCCCGGATTCCGCTTCGCTGCATCCGGGCTACGAATCTGTGATGCCGGCAGCCGGCAGGGTGAACGAAGCGCTAACGCCCGGTTCAGCCAATGTAGGGCGGATCAGCGAAGCGTCATCCGCCGAAGGCCTCCGCTCCAATCACTGCATGCGGCGGAAGGCGCCTCGCTTTTCCGTCCTACGCGAGCTGGCGGGCGAGGTCGTTGAAGCGCACCGGGCCGTCCTTCAGGTGCCACAGCAAGCGTAGCCCGGACAAGGCCCGTAGGGCCGCCTCCGGGATTCGTCGGTTGATCGACCACTGTCCCCGGATTCCGCTTCGCTGCATCCGGGCTACGAATCCGTGATGACGGCAGCCGGCAGGGTGAACGAAGCGTTAACGCCCGGTTCAGCGCGGGTTCAGCGCGCGGACGCAAGAATGACCTCACGGTCGCAACGGCGATCGCGACAAACCTTCACAGGAGATGCGCCATGAAAACCCGCACTTTGATTCTGACCCTCGCCCTCGGTGGCGGCCTGCTGGCCGGTGCCGCCGCCGTGGCTCCCGTGTTTGCCCAGAGCGACGCAGCGCCCGCCGTGCGCCAGGACGACGGTCTGAGCATGCCCCAGATCCACGACGCGCTCACCGCCGCGGGCTACCGCAACATCAACGCCATCGAACGCGAACGCAATCGCTACGAGGTCAAAGCCAGCGATGCCGACGGCCGGCGCGTCGAACTGAGCGTCGATCCGATGACCGGCAAGGTGATGAAGACCGAGACCCGGCGCGATCGGCGCGAGGAGGCGACCCGCGAGCGTCGCGGGTCGGATGGCGCCAAGTGACGTTCGCCGGTGGCCGCCCGTCCGGCCAGGGTGGGCGGCTACCGGACGGTTTCGATCAGCGCCGTCGGCGTGACCGTCAGCACCAGCCCGTGGCGGATATCGGGCAAGGCGGGATTGTTCTTGCGTGCCGCGGCGGTGTAGCGATCCATCGTCACGTCGATCGTAGCCTGATCCACCGTGGCGTCTTCCCGCCAGCGGACATCGCGGACTTCGCCCTCGTGCGTCAGGCGGAAGACGTTGGCGAGCGGATATTCATCAAAGGTCGAAACGCTCAGGTAATAGGTGTTGGCGCACACGCCATGGGTCTCGACGAAGCAGTCGCCGCCGACTTGTGGCACGGCGTAGAGACGCAGGCTGAGGTTCTTCTCAATGGCCGGATCGCGCGCGTCGAGGTCGATCCGTTGGCCGTAGGCCAGGGCGGCCTTCAGGTCGTCGGGGGCGATCTGGGCTGGCGGCGCGAGGTGGGTGCAGCCGGCGAGCAGCAGGGGCAGGAGGCGAGTCGGCAATGCCATGAGCGCCGGAGCGCAGCATGGATTCGAATGTCATTTTCGGTCCGCGCGCATCGCCCCGCTCACAACAAATACCGTTCCATCTGCCGCACCGGCGCGTTGCGCAGCAGGTAGAGGTTGGGGTTGTCGCGCTGGGCGCGCTGGCCGGCTTCGCTGACTGCGACCGGTTCGCGTTCGAGGATGCACAGGCGGCGGCTGATGCAGTCGGCGCGCCACTGCGCGTTGGCCTTGCGGCCGCGCTCTTCGACGGCGATGCGGGTGAGGTGGAATTCGTCGTCGGGCGATTCGTCCGCGATGCGTCGGCGGATGGCGTCATGCGCCTTGTTGAGGCTGCCCTGCTGCACGCACAGGTCGTAGAGCGCGGCCAGGCAGCGGAAATTTTGGATGGGGATCGGGCAGACGCCGTCGAGCCATGACAGCGCGGCGATGAGCTTGCGGCCATACACATCGTAGGCGTAGCGCAGGGTTTCGTCGCGGAAGGCCGGTGTGTTGCCGACCGCCTGCAGCGCTGCCTTCCAGGCCGGTTCGAAGTCGGCTTTGTTGCGCCCACGGCTGAGTTCGTCGGCCCATTCGACCTGCTTGCGGCGCGAGGGCAGGGCCATCACGGCCTGCCAGGCCGGCCAGCGCGGGCCGAAGGCGCGGCGCAGTGCGGCGGCGTCGCGCGCTTCGAAACGGCGGAACATCTCCTGCAGCGTGCCGGTGCCGAAATTCACCTGGATCGGCCCGAACGAGAGCCCCGCGCCGTCGAAATTGCCGGTCACCTGCAGATAGGGGTCGCCCGAGGTTTCGAAGGCGGCGGTGACTTCGATGGCGCGCGCCAGCGCGTTTTCGGCCGGCAGCGGCGGCAGGTGGTCCGGGTCGGGCATTTCGAGATAGACGCGCGGGCCGTGGGCCTCGATGCGCGCGAAGCTGCCCTCGCGGGCCAGGCGCTCGGCTGCGTTGGCCACCGTGGCCGGATCGCCGGCCTCGACCCACACGAAGCGGCCGTCCAACCCCTGGCCCAGACCGTCGGCGGGTGCCAGCGAGGCGATGTCGACGCTGCGCCCCAGCGCGTGGCGCAGCTGCTGGACGGCGCCGACCAGTTCGCGATGGATGCGGACGCTGCCGTCGGCGCGGGTGTATTCGGCGAGGCGGAAGTTGGGGGTGACCCAGGCGCGCTTGGGGCCGCCGACCAGGTAGTCGTTGTCGTACTTCAATCCGAGCGTCATGGCGTCTCCTCGCAGCCGGTGTATAGGCCTCAGTGTAGACGGCGCTCGCCGGCGAGTCGGCCTTGCCGTTTTGAAAGGAAAAACGCCTGTGGCGACGGGCTTTGCGCGGGGGCAATTGATTTCCATCAACACGCCTGCGGAGCCGTTCCGGACAATCGAGGGCTGATGCGCAGCGCCACCGGTGGCGTCCGAGGTAGCGAAACATGCAGATTGTGGCCTGGAACGATTCCCTGAAAACCGACATCGACGTGGTCGACCAGCAGCATCGCGGGCTGGTCGAGCTGGTCAATGCCACGGCGGCCAAGCTGGCCCAGGCGCCCGAGCTGTCGGCGGACGAGGTGCGCCTGCTGCTCGGCTATCTGACCGATTACGCGCAGGTGCACTTCAGTACCGAAGAGGCCTTGATGGCCTTGTGCGGGCTGGAGGCGCGACAGACCGATGCCCATCACGAAGGCCATGCGCGTTTCCTGGCGCAGGTGGGCGACATGGTCGAGGCGCTGGGCGAGGACGGGGTGCTCGATGGCCAGCGCCTGCTGATGTTTCTGGGCGACTGGCTGATCGACCACATCCAGGGTGAAGACCAGGTGATTGCCCGTTCGCTGCGAGCCGCCATGGCCGCCACCTCGCCGGGCGGGGCGCCGGGGGCGGTCGGCGCGGGCGATGCGTTCGGCAGTTGGGAGGCGCGCGCCCAGGCCCTGGCGGCGTCGCAGCTGGCCGATGCCGAGCCGGATTTTTCGGCCGTGGTGGCGCGCCACAGCGCGGCCTTGCTGGCCAGCGAGGCCGGCGTGGTCGATCTGTGCACCCATGGCGAGGTGCCGGCGCTGATCGTGTCGCTCGATGCGGCCCTGATGCCGGCCACGATTCTGCATGCCAACGCGGCGGCTGCGGACTTCTTCGGCCAGCCGGCGGACATCCTGTGCCGTCATGCCCTGGCCGATCAGCTCAGTGCCGACGAGGTGGCGCGCTTCCCGGTGCTGGTCGGCGAAGTGTTGATGGCCGGGCGCTTCGAGGGGCCGTTGCGCTGTCGCGACGCCGAGGGCAAGGAACAGAGCGTGCGCGCCCGGGTGACGCATCTGGCGCTGCACGGGCAGACGGTGCTGCTGGTGTTGTTGCGCCCCGAGGCGGCGCCGATCGCGGGGCGCGAGGTGGTGCCGGTCGAGCAGCCGGCGGTCGTCGGCTCGGTGCTGTCGCGCCATGCGCTGTTCCACGATCTGCCAAAAGAGGAGCTCGATCAGCTCGACGCCGCCGCGCGCCTGATCCGCGTGCCCCGCGGCAAGGTGGTGTTCCACAAGCTGGATGCGCCGCTTGGCGTGTACCTGGTGATCAGTGGCCAGGTGAAGCTGGCGGTGTCGAATGCCCGCGGCGCGGAAAAGGTGATGGGCTTTGCCGGGCCGATGCAGGTGTTCGGCGAAATCGACGCCTTGACCGGCGTGAACCACACCGTGCTGGCGCAAAGCCTGGCGGCCACCGTGCTGCTGCTCATTCCGCTGGCCCCGCTGCAGGACTTGCTGACGCGCAGCCTGCCGTTCTCGCGGGCGCTGGTGGCGCATTTCGGCAAGCGCTACCAGGACGTGGCCTGGGATCTCGAAGCCTATGCCTTGCAGACCGGCATGGAACGCGTCATCGACCATCTGCTGCAGCATGCCCGCATCAACGCCGCCGGCGTGCTCGAAGCCGTGCTGCCGGCGCAAAAGCAGGTCATCGCCTCCTACCTCAACCTCACCCCGCCGACTTTGTCGCGCACCTTCCAGCAATTGAGCGAGGCCGGGCTGATCGAGATGAGCGGCCGCTATGTGCGCATCCCCAACAAGCGGCGCCTGCTGAACTTCCATCCCGACTGAGGATTGCCGGCGGGTCTTGGCGGGCGGCGCTGTGCTGCGCTAGGGTCTGTTGACAATCATTCGGGGGTCGCGCGCGGGCCTGTTTGGTCGCAGGGCAAGGCGCGCCGACGCAGTCTGGGTGGCCCCCAGCCAAGGAGGCGCAACGCCGCCATGCGGCCAAACAGGCCCGCGCCCGCAGGGTTGTGTCCAAATGGCTTCGCCACTGCGTTGCACTCGTTGCCAAGGGGGCCACCCTTGGCTGCCTCCTGCGCCTTGTCGCGAAGCCATTTGGACACAACGCGATCCCCCGAATGATTGTCAACAGACCCTAGGGTGTGGTTGCGTCGCGCCCGATGCGCGGCGCACCTGCCCATGACCGCCCGTTTGCGACGCTATTTCCTGCTGCTGTTGCCACTACTGCTCACCGCCTGCGGCGATGAGCGCCAAAGCATGACCGTGACGGCCACCGCCTACACCTCCTCGCCCGGCGAGACCGACGACACGCCCGACCTCGCCGCCTGGGGCGACACCCTCGCGCCCGGCATGAAAGTCATCGCCGTGTCGCGCGATCTGCTCGAACTCGGCCTGGTGCAGGGCGCCGAGGTCACCATCGAGGGGCTCGACGGGGAATACGTGGTGCTCGACAAGATGCACCCGCGCTGGACGCAGAAGATCGACATCTACATGGGCGACAACGTCAAGAAAGCCCGCGCCTGGGGGCGGCGCGAGGTGACGATTCGCTGGGACGGCGAGCGGGAGTAGACCCCACCCGAGCTCAGGGCACGCTGTCAGCCACCGGATCGAAATGGAACACCTTGGCGATGATGCGCCACTGGCCGTCGAGGCGGATCAGGCTGAGCAGATCGTCGAAATGCTTGTGCATCATGGTGCTGCGCATGCGCGCCAGCGCGGTGACCGGGCCGGCGAATTCGATGCTGTCGATGCTGTAGCTGCAGGCCTCGCCGGTGCTCTCGGGCGAGGTGCGCCCGGCGACGATAGGGAAATAGGTGGGCATGTCGAGGTGCAGCAGCTTGCCGTCGCTGGCGGTGAAGTAGTGCGCCTCGGGGTGAAAGACCTCGGCCAGCAGCGCGGTGTCGCAGCGCACCAGGGCGTCGTAGTACTTGTGCAGCAGTTCGGTGATGGCGGCAGTGTCGTCGGTCATGGGGTTTCCTTGGGGTTGGCGGTGAGGACGGCTTGGACGCGTGCTTGCAGCATGGGCAGCACGTCTTGTTCGAACCAGGGGTTGCGCACCAGCCAGCGGTTGTTGCGCGGGCTGGGATGCGGCAGCGGCAGGGCATGCGGCCAGTGTTCGCGCCAGTGCTCGACCACGCGGGTGAGCGGCGTCTTGCCGGTGCCGAGGTGGTAGTCCATGGCATAGCCGCCCAGCACGATCGTCAGCGACAGGCGCTCGAAGCGTTGCATGAAGGCATCGCGCCAGGCGGCAGCGCATTCGGGGCGGGGCGGCAGATCGCCGCGCTTGCCGGTGCCGGGGTAACAGAAACCCATCGGCAGGATGGCGATGCGCGTGGCGTCGTAGAAGGTGTCTCGGTCGATGCCGAGCCAGGCGCGCAGGCGCTCGCCGCTGGCGTCGTCGAAGGGCACGCCCGACGCATGCACCCGCGCCCCCGGCGCCTGGCCGGCGATCAGGATGCGTGCACGCGGGTCGAACTGGAACACCGGGCGCACGCCGTGCGGCAAGTGCGCCGCACAGCGGTTGCAGCGGCGGACCTCGGTGAGAAAGGCGTCAAGCGACGTCATCGGGGCGGGCGGGGTGTCGCGCAGGATCGAGCACTGCATCCTGCGCGACACGGCGGCCGAGGGCAAGTCAGCGGGCCGTCAGGGTCGGATAGCCCTGGATGAAGACCCGGTCGGTCTTGGCCGCCGGTACATGGCAGCCCTTGCAGTCCGCCTCGTAGCTGACGGCGGCGTTGGTGGCGGGGGCGTCGGCCTTGAATAAGGCCCAGCCCCAGCCGTCGGCCCACAGCGGGTTGCCGGAGAAGCGGCCTTTGGCGTCCTTGACCATCACGAACCATACCGCGGCGTCCGAACCCCATACCACCGGGTCACCGGTAGTCATGGCGCCGGTCTCCAGCTTGCGGATTTCTTTCACCAGGGTGGCGCCGTCGGGGAATTGCCCGGTCTTGCGGTAGTGCTCGGCCGAGGTCTTTTCGGTGTACACATCGTGCAGGCCGCGGGCCGGCGACTTTTCATCCAGCACCGCCCACGAACCCAGATGCACGAAGCGGTCGCGCACCTCGGTGGGGCGGCTGATGTGGCCCTGGCCGTTCACATAGGGCGAGAAATCGCCTGCCATGGCGAGCAGGGGCAGGGCGAGGGCGCTGGCGAGCAGCGCGCGGGAGAATGCGGGTTTCATTGTGCGTCTCCTTCTTCAAGCAGGGGGCTCAGACCGCCACCACCGGGAAGTCCACCTCGGTGTCGGCGACATGGTTGGTGTAGTTGGTGAGCACATTGAGGGCGACGTTGGCCACCACTTCGAGGATCAGGCTGTCGTCGAGGCCGGCCTGGCGGTAGCCGGCCATGGCCTCGGCGGATACGCGGCCGCGGTCCTCGACCAGGGCACGGGCGAAGCCGGCGATGGCGGCATTGAGCGGGTTGCTGCCGCGGCCGCTGCGGGCAGCGACGATGGCATCTTCGGACAGCCCGGCGCCCTTGCCGATCAGGGTGTGGGCGCTCAGGCAGTACTGGCAGGTGTTGGCCTGGCCGGCGGCGAGGGCGACGATTTCGCGCTGGGCGGCGCTCAGGCGGCCGGTGCCGAGGGTTTCGGACAGGCCGAGGTAGCCATTGAGCGCGGCGGGGGCATGGGCCAGGGTGGCGAACAGGTTGGGCACCATGCCGAGCTTGGCCTTGACGGCCTTGAGCGTGGCGGCGGTGGTGGCGTCGGCGGTGTCGATGGACAGGGGGGCGATATGGGGCATGAGGATCTCCGTTCGTTGGGGGTGCGGGAATGCACGTGACGGATGATCGGCCTTTGTTGGATACGATATGGCACACTACGTATCAAATTCGTAACCCAAAGTCTTGAGTGAGGCGCCCATGACCGATCGACTTGCCGGCCTGCTCCAGCACTATTCGCTGTCGGCACGCATGTTCCACAGCGGCCCGCTGTGCGGCCATCACCACTTCGCCGCGCCGCATGGCTATGTGCATCTGGTCAAACGTGGGCCGGTCACGGCGCGTGCCGCGATTCATGACGATCTGCAGATCAGTGAGCCGAGCGTGCTGTTCTATCCGCGCGTGGCGCCGCATCGCCTGCTGGTGCCGCCGAGCGAGACGGCCGAGCTGTTCTGCGCCGAGGTGGAGCTGGGGGCCTCGGCGGGCAACCCGCTGGCCATGGCGCTGCCGCCGGTGCTGCTGATCCCGTTGGCCGAGGTGCCGGGGCTGGGGCCGACGCTGGACCTGCTGGTGGCTGAGGCCTTGGCCGACCATTGCGGCCGTCAGGCGGCCATCGACCGCCTGTGCGAATTGCTGCTGATCCAGTTGCTGCGCTACCTGATGGACCGGCGCCTGGCGCCCACCGGGCTGCTGGCCGGCCTGGCTGATCCGAAACTGGCGCGCGCCATCGCCGCCATGCATGACGCGCCGCAGGCGCCGTGGACGCTGGCGTCGCTGGCCGAGCGGGCGGGCATGTCGCGCGCGCGCTTTGCGGCGGCCTTTCGCGACACGGTGGGCGCCACGCCGGGCGACTACCTGGCCGAGTGGCGCATGAACGTGAGCTGCACCCTGCTCAAGCAGGGGCGGCCGGTGGCGGTGGTGGCCGACCAGGTGGGCTACGGCAGCCCGAATGCGCTGGCGCGGGCCTTCCGCGCGCGCATCGGTTGTGCGCCGCGCGAATGGCTGGCGCAGGTGCGCGGCGAGGCGGCGCTCAGCGACTCGTCAGCTTGAGCTCGATGCGCCGGTTCTTGGCGTAGGCGGCGTCGGTGTTGCGCGGGTCGATGGGGTGGAATTCGCCATAGCCGGTGGCGGCCAGGCGCTGCGGGTCGATGCCCTGGGCGCGCAGGTATTTGACGATCGACAGCGCACGCGCGGTCGACAGCTCCCAGTTGGAGGGGAAGCGCGCGGTCGAGATCGGCCGACGGTCGGTGTGGCCGTCCACCTGCAGCACCCAGGGCAGGTCGGCGGGGATCTCGCGGGCGATGTCCTTGAGTGCGCCGGCCAGGCGCGCGAGCTGGGTCTTGCCGGCCTCGCTGACCTCGGCCGAGGCGCTGTCGAACAACACCTCGCTGGCGAACACGAAGCGGTCGCCGACGATCTGCACGTCCTCGCGCTGGCCGAGTACCGCGCGCAGGCGGCCGAAGAATTCCGAGCGGTAACGCGCCAGCTCCTGCACCCGGCTGGCCAGCGCCACGTTGAGCTTCTGGCCCAGTTCCTCGATCTTCAGATCCTTGTCGCGGGCCGCCTGCTCGGCGGCGCCGAGCGCTTCGTTGAGCTGTTCGAGCTGGCTGCGCAGGGCGGCGAGCTGGCGGTTGAGCAGCTCGACCTGGGCGATCGAGCGTTCGGACAGTTCGGTCTTTTGCTTGAGCGCGGTACCGGTGGTGTCCAGCTCGCTGGCCAGGCGCGCGGCTTCGGCTTCGAGCTCGGCCTTGAGGCGTTGCAGGGCGGCGATATCGGCGGCCAGCCGGGCTGCTTCGCTTTCGGCAGCGCTGCGTGCGGTCTCGCTCGATTGCAGGCGCGCATCGAGCGCCTGGCGGGCGGCGTCGCTGCGCTCGAGCGAGGCGGCCAGTTCGCCGAGGCGGATCTCGGTCTGGCGCCGGGCATCGGTCTCCAGGCTCAGTTGGTCGGCCAGTTGCGCCAGCTCGGCGTTGAGCCGAGCCAGTGCGCGGTCGCGCCCGCTGACCGCATCGGTGAGCACGAACTGGCCGATGGTGAAGATCAGGATGACGAAGACCATCACCATCAGCAACGCGGCGAGCGCGTCGACAAAGCCGGGCCAGAAGTCGATGCCGCGGCGGCGACGGGCCAGCGTGGCCATGGCTCAGTCGGCCCGGCGGCCGTCGAGCGCCGCGGCGATGGTGCGCGAGAGCAGGCGCAGCTCGGCGCGCAGCTCTTCGGTGAATTGGGCGTTGGCGTCGGGCTGGTGGGCGAGGTGGCGCACCAGCCCGGCCAGGTCATCCTGGCTGCTGGCCAGCGCGGTGAAGTCGCGCGACTCGCGCGAGATGAGATCGGACAGGCGCGTCAGCTGGGTGTTGAGCTCGGACAGGTGCTCGCCGGTGGCGCGCCGCTCGCGTTCGGAGTCGGCGGTCGAGCGCTGCATGCGCTCCAGCGACTCGGCGGTCTGCTCGAGCAGGGCCTGCACATAGGCCGGCACGCTGCCCTCGTCGCCACCGAGGCCGGAGGCGGGCAGGCGGGTGATGCTCGACAGCCATTCTTCCAGCTCGTTGTAGAAGCGGTTCTGCGCGTGGCCCGACTGCAGGTCGAGGAAGCCCACCACCAGCGAGCCGCCGAGGCCGAACAGCGAGGTGGAGAAGCTGGTCGCCATGCCCGACAGCGGCGCGTCGAGGCGGGTCTTGAGGGTGTCGAACATGGCCACCGGGTCGGTGCCCACGCTCATGCCGCCGATGATGTCGCCCACCGAGCGGATGGTCGCCAGCAGGCCCCAGAAGGTGCCGAGCAGGCCGAGGAAGATGAGCAGGCCGATCAGGTAGCGGGAGAAGTCGCGCTGCTCTTCGAGGCGGATCTGCACGCTGTCGAGGATGCTGCGCATCGAGGCCGGCGAGAGGTGGACGCGGCCGTTGTCGCGGCTGGTCAGCAGGCGGGCCATCGGCGCCAGCAGCACCGGGCGCGAGGTGCCGGCGTTGCCACCTTCGCCACCGTCCCGGCGCGGTTCGAAGGCTTCGATCCACAGCACTTCGCGCTGCAATCGCCACACCTGGCGCAGGTTGACCCCGATGCCGACCGCCAGCACCAGGAGGATCACGCCGTTGAAGGCGGCATTGGCGCGAAAGGCATGTTCGAGTTGTGGGGCGAGAAAGGCCGCGAGCACGGCGACCAGCGCCAGGAACAGGCTCATCCAGGTGGTGGCATGGGCTGGGCGGGTGAACGCCTTGGGTGTCATGGGCATCGGCTCCTCATCGGGCGGGGCTCGGACGCTCCCAGTCTAACCCGCATCCATGCCCAAGCCGAAGCGCGGCCGGCGTGCTGCGGCGTGACGCATGTCGCAGCGGCGGCCAGCCTGGCCCGGATCGCGGGGGAGGGCGCTTCAGCCCGGCGCCTGCCCGAGCAGCATCGCCACGGCGCTGTCGGCCAGCGCGTCCAGGGTCATGGCGCCGTCGGGCCGGTACCAGTGGGTGCTCCAGTTGAGCATGCCGAACAGCCACAGCCGCAGCGGCGGCGCGGCGCTGGTGAGGGTGCCCTGCGCCACCAGCGCGTCCAGCGTCTGCTGCCAGGGGATCTGGTAGCGGTCGAAGGCCTCGGCGATCTGGCGCCGGGCGGCGGCGTCGAGGGCGCGGGTTTCGCCGATCAGCAGCGGGGCGTTGGTGTCATGCTCGAAGAGGCTGCCCAGGTGCGCGCGTACCAGCCGGTGCAGGCGGTCGAGCGGATCGTCGACGCCGGCAATTGCCGCCTGCTGGCGCGCCTCGCTGGCGGCCAGGCCTTCGAGGATCACCGCCTTGAGCAGATCGAGCTTGCTCCTGAAATGGTAGAAGGGGCTGCCCGAGCGCATGCCGGCGGCTTCGGCGATGTCGCGCGTGGTGGTGGCCTCGAAGCCTTTTTCGACAAACAAGCGGGCCGCCGCACGCAGCACCTCGGTGCGGCGGTTGGCCTCGGCGGCCGGTTCGGTCTTGCGTCGCGGCATGCTCAGAGCGCCGCCGCGACGCGGGTGCCTTGGTCGATGGCCCGCTTGGCATCGAGTTCGGCGGCCACGTCGGCGCCGCCGATCAACGTCACCGGAATGCCGGCCGCCTCCAACGGGGCGAGCAGTTCGCGGCGCGGCTCCTGCCCGGCGCAGACCACGATGGTGTCCACCGGCAGCGTCTTGGCTTCGCCATTGACCGTGATGTTGAGTCCGGTGTCGGTGATGGCTTCGTAGCTCACGCCGGGGATCATCATCACGCCGCGCTTCTTGAGCAAGGTGCGGCGGATCCAGCCGGTGGTCTTGGCCAGCCCGTTGCCCACTTTCGATGCTTTGCGCTGCAGGAGGAATACCTGGCGCGCGGCTTTTTCATCGACCGCTTCGGCCAGCCCGCCGCGGTTGGCATAGCTCGGGTCGATGCCCCACTCGCGGTTGAAGCGCTCGGCCTCGCTGCGCGCGTCATGGCTGTGGGTGAGGAACTCGCCCACGTCGAAGCCGATGCCGCCGGCGCCGATGATGGCCACGGTGTCGCCGGCCGTCTTGCGCCCCTCGATGATGTCCAGGTAGCTCGCCACCTTGTCGCTGTCGGCGCCGGGGATGTCGAGCGTGCGCGGGGTGATGCCGGTGGCCAGCACCACATGGTCGAAGCCGGCGGCCGTGAGCGTTTCGGGGGCGACCCGCGTATTCAGTTGCAGCGCCACGCCGGTGGTCTCGATGCGCTTGCCGAAGTAGCGCAGGGTCTCGTTGAAGTCTTCCTTGCCGGGGATTCGCTTGGCGATGTTGAACTGCCCGCCGATGCGGTCCGCCGCGTCGAACAGCGTCACCGCATGGCCGCGCTCGGCGGCGGTGGTGGCACAGGCCATGCCGGCCGGGCCGGCGCCGACCACCGCCACCTTCTTCGGCGCGGTGGTCTTCTCGATGACCAGCTCGGTCTCGTGACAGGCACGCGGGTTGACCAGGCAGGAGGTCAGCTTGCCGTTGAAGATATGGTCCAGGCAGGCCTGGTTGCAGGCGATGCAGGTATTGATCTCGTCGCTCTTGTTGGCCGCCGCCTTGTTCACGAAGTCGGCATCGGCGAGGAAGGGGCGGGCCATCGACACCATGTCGGCACAGCCCGAAGCGAGCACCTCTTCGGCCACCTCCGGGGTGTTGATGCGGTTGGTGGTGATCAGCGGGATCGTCACCTCGCCCTTGAGCCGCTGCGTGACCCACGCAAAGGCCGCGCGCGGCACCATGGTGGCGATGGTCGGAATGCGCGCCTCATGCCAGCCGATGCCGGTGTTGATGATCGTCGCGCCGGCCGCCTCGATGGCCTTGGCCAGCGCCACCACTTCGTCCCAGCTGCTACCGCCCTCGACCAGGTCGAGCATCGACAGGCGGAAGATGATGATGAAGTTCGGCCCCACCTTGGCGCGCGTGGCGCGCACCGTCTCGACCGCGAAACGGATGCGGTTCTCGAAGCTGCCGCCCCATTCGTCGGCGCGGTGGTTGGTCTGCGGCGCGATGAACTGGTTGATCAGGTAGCCCTCGGAGCCCATGATCTCGACCCCGTCGTAACCCGCGTCCTGCGCCAGCTTGGCGCACTTGGCGTAGGCCGCGATGGTGCGGCGGATGCCCCAGCCGGTGAGTGCCCGTGGCTTGAAGCGGTTGATCGGCGCACGCAGCGCCGACGGCGCCACGCACAGCGGGTGGTAGCCATAGCGGCCGGTGTGCAGGATCTGCAGCGCGATCTTGCCGCCCTCAGCATGCACCGCGTCGGTGACGATGCGATGCTTTTTCACCTGCCACGAAAAGCTCAGCTGCGAGCCGAAGTGATACACCCGCCCGGCCAGATTCGGCGAAAACCCGCCGGTGACGATCAGCCCCGCGCCGCCGCGCGCACGCTCGGCATAGAAGGCGGCCATGCGCTCGAAGCCGTTTTTCTCCTCCTCCAGCCCGGTGTGCATCGAGCCCATCAGCGTGCGGTTGCGCAAGGTGGTGAAGCCCAGGTCGAGCGGGGCGAGCAGGTGTGGGTAGGGGGGCGTGGCGGGGGCGGTCATCGGGTCTCCGTTTTTCGATTAATTTTTAAGCAAGCAAGCGCTTGGTTATTTTGTCCAAGGCAATCAGAGATTGCAAGTAAAGGCTGGAACCGGCGCTTCAGGCCATGGCTCGAAATTATGCTAATGTCGTCCATGGATTCGTTGTGGTGCGTCGCCCAGAATGCCCGTAGCACCTGGGTGGTGGCGCAATGAGGGTTGTGACCAGAAAGAGCCTTTAAAGGACGATGGCGTTGATCGATTGCACATTTGCGTTGAATGGAGAGCCGATGAGCGAACTGCGTTGTCGGGGGCAGGCCTTTGCGGCCTTCTCCGCCGTGGCGACCATGCGAACAGGCGGGAGTTCGCCTGTCATTCCGGTGTCGGCCCAATCCCGCCAGGTACCTACTTCATCCTCGATCGCCAGTCGGGCGGCCTGCTCGGTGCGTTCCGGGATCTCTTCAGTGACCGGAAGATGTGGTTTGCGCTCTATGCCAACGATGGTCGCATTGATGACGAAACCTATTGCGATGCAGTGAAGAGAGGCCAGTTCAGATTGCATCCGAAAGGACCGCTTGGCATCAGTGAAGGCTGCATCACGGTCGATTCGGCGTCTGGGTTTCAGCATCTTCAGGCGCTCATCCGGGGCTCAGTACCGGTGCCTGTTCCGGGGACTCTCTTGAAGGCATACGGCAAGGTGGTGGTCTCGTGAAGCGCCTGTTCCTGGTCCTGGCCGTGCTCGCGTGGATAGCGGCTGCTTCCGTCGCCCTGACGCGTCTATGGTTTGCTTATCCCGACATCTTTCCCGCGCTGCCCGGGCCTTGGGTCAGCTATCTGCTTGACGCATACGGTGCCCAGAATGCCGAGGATGTGGCTGACCTTGAAATCTTGATCGGGCTTGCTGTGAGCATTCCGGTCGTGACGCTGATGACGGTTGTGGGGTTGTGGGTGGTCCGGCGGCGTCCTTGATATTGGTTTGTGGGGCATCTCAAAAGGCGTGTGTGCTGGACCCGCGTCATGGGTGAAGAATCAGGTTCGTCGCCCGGATGCCGCGCGGTGGAATCCAGGAAGACTGTCTGTCAGGTTGGCGGTAAACGGGGACGATGAGGGCAAAGCGATTCGCGGTGGCGACGTGCGCTCGCTGCCCGTCCGGGTGGGGCGTAGGCGGGTGCCGATGCGTCACCGATATACGACGAACGGTATAGATAACCCCTTCAGTTGCTTCCGGGGGCGTCGCAATCAAATAAAAAAGCACGCCGTGGTGCGCAGGGCGTTTGGCGTGTCACCGCCGAACGATCCGCCCAGACACCGCGTGCGCCCATGAGCCACCAGGAGAACAACCGCCATGCTTTCGAACCTGTCCGTCCGTTGGAAGATCATTGGCCCGATCCTCTTCATGGGGGCGATGTCCCTCGTGCTGAGCGTGTTCGGGATCCACAGCGCCAGAAACGCCGAGGCGCTCACCATTGAAGTAGGTGCCCGCTACTTGCCGGCCATTTCGGTGCTGCTCGAAGCCGATCGGGATCTCTACCAGGTGCTCGTGGCGGAACGCTCCTGGCTGAGCTCCGGCAACGATGGGCAGCACGCCAAATGGCAGGCGCAAATCGACGAAAACCGACAGCAGTCCGCGACCCGTGTCGGAAAGTTCGCCGCCATCGTCGCGCAGTTGCCGGCCACCGCTGCGGCGACCGCCCCGCTGCTCAAACAGTACGAAAGCGATCGGCGAGCCTGGGAGGCCAGCAGCGACCGGATCGTCACCTTGCTCAAAAGCGGCGACGAGGCCGCCGTTGCCGAAGCGCGCAGCCTGAGCTTTGGCGAGGCCGCCAAGCAGTTCGACAGCATGCGCGACCAGATCGACAAGTTGTCCGAAATCGTGGTCAATGGGGCCACGACCAGCGAAGCGCGGGCAGAAAGCTCGGCCCATGCCGCCTATGTCGGCACGCTGGTCATCAGCGCGGTCGTGGTGGCCACGATACTCGCGGTGCTGCTGTTGATGCCCAAGCTGGTGCTCACGCCGCTGCGCAACCTGAATGCGCGCTTGAAGGAATTGTCGGCTGGCGGGGGTGACCTGACGGTTCGTCTCCCGATCAATTCGAAGGACGAACTGGGCCAGATGGCGGCCAGTTTCAACCAGCTGCTGGACAGCCTGGGCGGGATGTTCCGTCAGCTGCTCGGCGATGCGGACAAGCTGACCGATGGCGTGCGAAAGCTTGAAGCGAGCATCAACGACATCTCCGATCGCTCGGAGGCGTTGGCCGATATCACCACCGCCAACGCCGCCAGCGTCGAGCAGATCACGGTGAGCGTCTCCCATATCGCCGACAACAGCAACGATGCCGAAGCGCTGGCGCACAGCACGGGTGAGCTGACCGTGGCCACCGCGGAGGGCGTGACCACCATTGCCGCGCAGGCTGTCGAAGCGGCCCGGCGGGTGCGCGAGCTGGCCGACGTGCTCGGCGGCCTGGACCGCCGCTCGGGCGACATCACCGGCATTGTCGGGGTGATCCGCGAGATCGCCGACCAGACCAATCTGCTGGCGCTCAATGCCGCCATCGAAGCGGCCCGTGCCGGCGAACAGGGGCGCGGTTTTGCCGTGGTGGCCGACGAAGTGCGCAAGCTGGCCGAGCGCACCGGCAAGGCCACGCTGGAAATCACCACCATGCTCGACGGCATGCGCGACGAAACGCAGCAGGCCGTCGGCTTCATGGAGCAGACCGTCGCGACGGTGGAGAGCAGCGTCAGCCTGACCGAAGACGCGCGCGGCAAGATTTCGGAGATCGGCAGCAAGATCACCGCCGTGGCCAACCGCATGAGCGAGGTTGCCCTGTCGATCAACGAACAGCGCAGCGCCACCTCGTCCATCGCGCAGAACACCGAGGGCATCACCGGGCGGGTCCAGGAAACCGATGCCGCCCTGCGCGAAGCGCGCAAGACGGTGGACCAGGTGGCCCTGGTGTCGCGCAGCACGATGGAGAAGTTCGCCGCCTTCAAGCTGTGATGCGCGCCCGCACCGCCCCCGGATGCCGCCTGGCGGCTTCCGCGGGCGGGCTCATCGCCACTTGATCGAACAGCCCATGCTGGGCGTTTGCTCGCGCGGGCCTTGCCCGGTGGCAGCGATCAGCCGCATGGCGTCGACCAGTTCGCGGTTGCGCTTGGTCGGATTGCCCCGGCCGGCATCGTCCAGGCGGCCGCGGTACTGCAGTTCGCCGTCCTTGTTCAGACCGAAGAAGTCCGGCGTGCACACCGCCCCGTAGGTGCGACCGACCTGCTGGGTCGCATCGACCAGATAGGGAAAGCTGAAGCCGTGTTCCGCGGCGAAGCGCTTCATGTTCGCCGGGCTGTCGAGCGGCACCTGGGTGGCGTCGTTCGACATCACGGCCAGCACGCCGATGCCCTCGGCCTGCAGCGTGCGGGCGTCGTCGGCCAGGCGGTCCGCAATGGCTTGCACATAGGGGCAGTGGTTGCAGATGAAGGCAATCAGCACGCCCTTGTCGCCCAGCTGTTCGGACAGGGTGTAGGACATGCCGTCGGGGTCTGGCAGCGTGAAATCGGGGGCTTGCCAGCCGAAGTCGCAGATCGGGGTGTCGAGAAGCATGCGGGTCTCCTGGGGGCCGAGGGGATGCAGCGCAGCGCCATCCGGGCGCCGTCGGACGATCTTGCACCGCGCCGGAAACCGTCCTTTTGCCCGCCGCCGGCCGACATGCTGTCAGACTGTCGGCGAATGGATGGCCATGAGGGCAATGATGACAGATCGAGCAGGCGTGCCGAAGCGACGCCGGATACCGTGGGTGCTGATCGGCGTGGTGCTCTTCGTGCTGGCGTTCATGGGGCGGACCGGCTACGACATCTACGACAAGCGCCAGGCCATGGCGCGGGTGCAGGCGGCCTTTGCCGAGTACGACCGCGCGGATCGGCGCTGGGCACGCGCCCTCGATGCCGCACTGAAGGCGCCGGGCGAGGCGGCGGCCGGCCCGATCCGCGAAATGGCCGAGGCCGAACAGACGGTGGCCCGGGTGCCGGCGTCGGGCTGTGCGGCACGGGTGGGCGAGCAGTTGGTGCGGGCGATGCAGGCGTCGCGGCAGGCTGTGATGGCGCGCTCGGCGACTGAGTCGACGGAAGATGCTGCGTTTGCCGCGGCGATGCGTGGTGCGAAGGATGTGCGTCTCGACTACGAGATCGCGCGGGCGCGGTGTTTCGAGTCGCCGAGAAGTTGAGGGCGTCGCGCCTTGTTATGCAGGCGGCTCTTTGCCGGTCGGCGGTTTGAATCGGGGCGTAGCCCGGGTCGCGCGCCGCGACATCCGGGGTCGGTGGTTGCGTGGGCCGTGATCCCGGTGTCGGGCCTTCGGCCCTCGACCGGGCTACCGGCTGGGCGCCCCTTCGGTGGCGGGGGGTTTGAGCAGGGCGGGGGTGGCCTCGGCGGCGGGCGTCTCGACTAGCGCCTCCGGCGCCTCTCGCGGTGCGGCCGCCTTTTTCTGTTTCTTCTGCCGCCGGAAATGCCGGTCGCCGACATGGTCGATGCGGTTGAGCTGGAAGGTGATCTCAGCGCCATACAGCAGGATCAGCGACACGTAGTACACCCACAGCAGCACGATGGCGAGCGAGCCGGCCGGGCCGAAGGTGGCGGCGGTGTTGCTGCGGCCCAGGTACAGGCCGATGGCCCATTTGCCGACCTCGAACAGGACGGCGGTGAGCACGGCGCCGATCATCAGGGCGCGGGTCGACAGCCGGGTGGGCACCAATACCTTGTAGATGATGCCGATCATGCTGCTTTGCAGGGCCAGCGAGATGCCGATCTGCAGCGCGGTGGCGAGCCACAGCAGCGCCTGGATGCCGCGCGTGGCGTATTCGCCCACGGCCAGGATGGCGGCGCTGGCGACCAGCGAGACCATCAGCAGGAAGCCGATGCCGATGACCACGGTGAGCCCGCGCAGCCGGCCGATGAGTTGCTTCATCCAGGCGCTGCGATCCCGGGACGGATGGCCGAAGACGGCTTCGAAGGCGTGGCCCATCTGGACGAACAGGCCGGTGGCGCCGATCAGCGTGACGAGCGTGCTGACCGCCGCGGCGAGTCCGCCCTGGCCGGATTGCTGGCTGGCGGTGACTAGGCGGGCGATGAGGCGGGCGCCGTCGGCGCCGATGAGCGCTTCGAGTTCGCCGACGATGCGCTCGCTGGCGGTGTCGGCGCCGAAGATCAGCCCGGCCACCGAAACGGCGATGACCAGCACCGGGGCCAGCGAGAAGGCGGAGTAGTAGGCGAGCGCGGCGGCATAGGTGGCGCAGCGGTCGTCGCCCCATTTGCGCGCGGCGCGCCAGGGCACCAGGGCGTAGCGAAGAAAACGGGTGAGGCGGGTCACGGGCGTCGTCGTCGGTCGGGCGGATGGAGTGCCTACTTTAACCCGCTTGCGTATGCCGTGTGGCAGCTGTCGTGACGGCGGGGCGCAATTGTCACAATTGCGTACATTCTGAAAATAGTTGCGCAAACATGCGCTGCGAGACTCCAGCCTCGAAAAGGGCCCCCGGCCCCCCGGACGCCAACAACACCACGGCGCCGCGGCAAAAAGACAAGAGACACCAAAGGAGGAGACGGGCATGTCGGACCCCCGTGGGCAGGATGAACTGAACACATTTCCGCGCCTGTTGATGCAGCATGCTCAACAGCGGCCGAACCGGCCGGCGATGCGCGAGAAGGAATACGGCATCTGGCAGACCTATAGCTGGGCGGAAGTGGCGCAGAACGTGCGCGCCATCGCCTGCGGTCTGGCCGAGCTGGGCTTCAAGCGCGGCGACCGTCTCGGCATCATCGGCGACAACCGGCCGCGCTTGTACTGGTCGGTGGCGGCCTGCCAGTGCCTGGGCGGCATCCCGGTGATGATGTACCAGGACGCGGTGGCCGAGGAAATGGCCTATGTGCTGCAGGATGCCGAGATCAAGTTCGTGGTGGTCGAGGATCAGGAGCAGGTCGACAAGATGCTCGAGATCCGCGAGCAGGCACCGCTGCTCGAGCATGTGATCTACGACGATCCGCGCGGCATGCGCCACTACGCCGAGACCTTCCTGCTCGGTCTGGACGAGTTGCAGGCGATGGGCACGGCGCATGACAAGGCGCAGCCGGACTTCCTCGACGGCGAGATCCGCAAGGGCCAGCCGGACGATGTGTCGGTGATGCTGTACACCTCGGGCACCACCGGCAAGCCGAAGGGCGTGTGCCAGACGCACGACGCCTTCATCCAGTCGGCCAAGGGCGGCTGCCAGTTCGACAAGCTCACCGAGAGCGAGGACATCCTCTCCTACCTGCCGATGGCCTGGGTGGGCGACCACCTGTTCTCCTATGCCCAGGCGATGGTGTCGGGCTTCACCATCAACTGCCCGGAATCGGGCGAGACGGTGATGACCGATCTGCGCGAGATCGGCCCCACCTACTATTTCGCCCCGCCGAGGGTGTTCGAGAACCTGCTCACCACGGTGTTGATCCGCATGGAAGACGCCAGCTGGATCAAGCGCAAGATCTTCGGGCACTTCATGGAGGTGGCCAAGCGCTGCGGCGCCGAGATCCTCGACGGGCTGCCGGTGTCGACCGCCGATCGCTTCCAGTACTGGCTGGGCAACCTGCTGGTCTACGGCCCGCTCAAGAACGTGCTGGGCTTCTCGCGCATCCGCGTGGCCTACACCGCCGGCGCGGCGATCGGGCCGGACCTGTTCCGCTTCTATCGCTCGATCGGCATCAACCTCAAGCAGCTCTATGGCCAGACCGAAACCTGCGCCTATGTGTGCCTGCAGCCGGACGGCCAGATCAAGCTCGATTCGGTGGGCAAGCCGGCGCCGGGCGTGGAGGTCAAGCTGGCCGAGAACGGCGAGATCCTGGTCAAGGGCCCGATGCTGCTCAAGGCCTACTACAAGCGCCCGGATGCGACCGCCGAGTCGCTCAACGAGGACGGCTACTTCCTCACCGGCGACGCCGGCTTCTTCGATGACGACGGCCACCTGAAGATCATCGATCGCGCCAAGGACGTGGGCAAGCTCAACAGCGGCAGCATCTTTGCGCCCAACTACATCGAGAACAAGCTCAAGTTCTTCCAGCACGTCAAGGAAGCCGTGGCCTTCGGCAACGAGCGCGACTTCGTCACCGCCTTCATCAACATCGACCTCGAAGCCGTGGGCAACTATGTCGAGCGCCGCGGCCTGGCCTACTCGGGCTATACCGATCTGGCCGCCCAGCCGATGGTGATGCAGCTGATCAAGGAGTGCGTGGAGGAGATCAACGCACAACTGGCGGCCGACCCGATGATGGCCGACTCGCAGATCAAGCGCTTCCTGATCCTGCACAAGGAGCTGGACGCCGACGACGGCGAGCTGACCCGCACCCGCAAGGTGCGTCGCAAGTTCGTCTCGGAACGCTATGCGGTGCTGATCGATGCGCTGTACTCGGGCAAGACCGAGCAGCACATCGAGACCGAAGTGAAATACGAGGATGGTCGTCAGGGCAAGATCGCTGCCGACCTGAAGATCGAAGAGGCGAAGACCTTCGCCCCGCAGGCCGCAAAGACGGCCGCCTGAGCGCGAGGAGACAACATGGCACGGGAAATCGGCGACGTCGTCCTGAAGATGGAGGGCATTTCGCTCTCCTTCGGCGGGGTCAAGGCGCTCACCAACATCAGTTTCGACGTGCGCGAGCACGAGATCCGCTCGATCATCGGCCCCAACGGCGCCGGCAAGAGCTCGATGCTCAACGTCATCAACGGCGTCTATCACCCGCAGGAAGGGCAGGTCACCTTCCGCGGCGAGGTGCGTCGCGACATGGAGCCGCACAAGGCGGCCAAGCAGGGCATTGCCCGCACCTTCCAGAACATCGCGCTGTTCAAGGGCATGAGCGTGCTCGACAACATCATGACCGGGCGCAACCTGAAGATGACATGCAACCTCTTTCAGCACGCCCTGCACTGGGGGGCGGCGCGCAAGGAGGAGATCGAGCACCGCCGCAAAGTGGAGGAGGTGATCGACTTCCTCGAAATCCAGAGCATCCGCAAGACGCCGGTGGGTCGCCTGCCCTACGGCCTGCAGAAGCGGGTCGAGCTGGGCCGCGCGCTGGCCGCCGAGCCGAGCCTGCTGCTGCTCGACGAACCCATGGCCGGCATGAACGTGGAAGAGAAGCAGGACATGTGCCGCTTCATCCTCGATGTGAATGACCAGTTTGGCACCACCATCGTGCTCATCGAGCATGACATGGGCGTGGTGATGGACATCTCCGACCGCGTGGTGGTGCTCGATTACGGCAAGAAGATCGGCGACGGCGAACCGGACGAGGTGAAGAACAACCCGGACGTGATTTCCGCCTACCTCGGCACCAGCCACTGAGCGCGCCGCGAAAAGGGATAAGAGGAGACTAACCATGCAGTTCTTTTTCGAAGTGCTGATCGGCGGCTTGCTTTCGGGGGTGTTGTACGCCCTGGTGGCCCTCGGTTTCGTGCTGATCTTCAAGGCGTCGGGCGTGTTCAACTTCGCGCAGGGCGCGATGGTGTTCTTCGCCGCGCTGACCTTCGTCGGTTTTCTGGAAGTGTTGCCGGGCTGGACCGGGCTGGAAGAAGGCGGCCGGGCGGTGTTCTGGCTGGCTTTCGTGCTCTCGCTGGGGGCCATGGTGTTGCTGGCCATCGCCACCGAGCGGGTGGTGTTGCGCCCGCTGGTCAACCAGCCGCCGATCACCTTGTTCATGGCCACCATCGGCCTGACCTTCCTGGTCGAGGGCATCGCCCAGGGCATCTGGGGCGCCAACGTGCGCGGCCTGGATCTGGGCATTCAGGACGAACCCATCGAATACATGATGGAGAACTTCAACATCCTGATTTCGTCCTTCGATGTCTTCGCGGCGACGGTGGCGGCGATCCTGGTGGCGGCGCTGGCGCTGTTCTTCCAATACACCCGCATCGGTCGCGCTCTGCGAGCGGTGGCCGACGATCACCAGGCCGCCTTGTCGATCGGCATTCCGCTGCGCCACATCTGGGTCATCGTGTGGGCCGTGGCCGGCTTCGTGGCACTGGTGGCCGGGATGATCTGGGGCGCGCGCAACGGGGTGCAGTTCGCGCTCACCTTCACCGCGCTCAAGGCGCTGCCGGTGCTGATTCTCGGCGGATTCACCTCGGTGCCGGGTGCCATCGTCGGCGGCCTGATCATCGGCGCCTCCGAGAAGCTGGCCGAGGTGTATGTCGGCCCCTTCGTCGGCGGCGGTATCGAATCGTGGTTCCCGTACATCCTGGCCCTGGGCTTCCTGCTGATTCGTCCGGAAGGCCTGTTCGGCGAAAGACATATTGACAGAGTGTGAGCCCCCACGCTTGGGGCCAAGGCCCCTGCGCTGCCCCCCGAGGGGGCCGTCGCCCGCCTTGGGGCGCCCCGGCGCCGGGCGATGGATACGAACAACGAGAGCGGCAACATTGGAGACAACGCATGCTTTACCGTGAAGCCGGCCAGTTCAAGGCCAGTTATGAGGCAGATCAGCAGATCTTCCCGATTTTGCAGGACCGTGTCGGCGTATTGCTGCTGATCGGGTTCTTCGCCCTGGCGGTGCCGCTGTTCGCCGACCAGTACTGGCTCAAGGCGATCCTGATCCCGGTGCTGATCTTCTCGCTGGCCGCCATCGGCCTCAACATCCTGACCGGCTATGCCGGCCAGCTGTCGCTCGGTTCGGCGGCGTTCATGGCGGTGGGGGCCTTCGGCGCCTACAACTTCATGCTGCGCATCGACGGCATGCCTTTCCTGGTGGCGATCCTGCTCGGCGGTCTGTGCGCCGCGGCGGTGGGCGTGCTGTTCGGCCTGCCGAGCCTGCGCATCAAGGGCTTCTACCTGGCGGTGGCCACCTTGGCCGCGCAGTTCTTCATCGTCTGGGCGCTGGTCAAGATCGAGTGGTTTTCCAACTACTCATCCTCCGGCGTGATCACCGCGCAGGAGATCGAGATCCTCGGCTTCGCCTTCGACGGACCGGTGTCCAAGTATCTGCTGACCTTGTTCGTGGTGGTGGTCATGGCCTTGCTGGCCAAGAACATGGTGCGCTCGACCACCGGCCGGATGTGGATGGCGGTGCGCGACATGGACGTGGCCGCCGAGGTGATCGGAATCCGCCTGATGCGCACCAAGCTCACCGCCTTTGCCGTGTCCTCGTTCTACTGCGGTGTGGCCGGCGCGCTGTATGCCTACACCTACATCGGCACGGTGGAGCCCGAGGGCTTCAACCTCGACCTGTCGTTCAAGATCCTGTTCATGATCATCATCGGCGGGGTCGGCTCGATCATGGGTTCCTTCCTCGGGGCGGCCTTCATCGTGCTGCTGCCGATCGCGCTCGACGTGACGGTGCCGGTGCTGCTCGGCGATCTGGTGTCGGCCAGTTTCGTATCCAATCTTCAGCTCATCGTCTTCGGCGGGCTGATCGTGTTCTTCCTGATTGTCGAACCGCACGGGCTGGCGCGCCTGTGGCAGATCGGCAAGGAGAAGCTGCGGCTGTGGCCGTTCCCGCACTAAACTGGAATCCGGTCGGCCGGCCAGGTCGATCTACCCAGGCAACATCAAAAAGAGAGGAGATAGACACATGAATCTGAAGAAGACAGTCATTCTCGGCGCTGCTGTCGCGGGTTTGCTGGGCTCGTCCCTGGCGATCGCGGCTGAGCAGTTCATCGGTCTGCCGAGTTATCGCGTGGGTCCGTACGCTGCCGGGGGTTCCGGGATTTTCGGCGGCTGGATCGACTACATGCAGATGATCAACGAGCGCGACGGCGGCATCAACGGCGTCAAGCTGGCCTGGGAAGAGTGCGAAACCGAGTACAACAACGCCCGCGGCGTCGAGTGCTACGAGCGTCTGAAGGAAAAGGGCGAGACCGGCAACACGGTGTTCCAGCCCTTGTCCACCGGCATCACCTACTCGGTGCTCGACAAGGTCGCCAAAGACAAGATCCCGCTGGTGACCATGGGCTACGGTCGCACCGATGCGGCTGACGGCCGGGTCTTTCCCTATGTCTTCCCGCTGATCACCACCTACTGGTCGCAGGCGACCACCATGATCAAGTACATCGCCGGCAAGGAAGGCGGTACCGACAAGCTCAAGGGCAAGAAGATCGCCCTGCTGTACCACGATTCGGCCTACGGCAAGGAGCCGCATGCCGTGCTGGAGAAGATGGCCGAGCGCTACGGCTACGAGCTGACCAAGATCGCGGTGGCCCACCCGGGCAACGAGCAGCAGTCGCAATGGCTGCAGATCCGCCAGTTGAAGCCTGACTGGGTGATCCTGTGGGGCTGGGGCGTGATGAACCCGACCGCGCTCAAGTCCGCCGCCAAGACTGGCTTCTCGCGCGAGAAGATGCTCGGCGTGTGGTGGTCCGGTGCCGAGGAAGACACCGTGCCGGCCGGCAGCGCCGCCAAGGGCTTCACCGCCGCGGGCTACAACGTGGCAGGTGACAACTACCCGGTGATCAAGGACATCGAGACGCATGTCTACGCCAAGGGCAAGGGCAACCTCGAAGACAAGTCCCGTGTCGGCAGCGTGTACTACAACCGCGGTGTGGTCCATGGCCTGATCACCGTCGAGGCGATCCGCAAGGCGCAGGAGAAGTACGGCAAGGGCAAGGCCCTGACCGGCGAGCAAGTGCGCTGGGGCTTCGAGAACCTCGACCTCGACGACAAGCGCCTGGCGGATCTGGGTGCCACCGGCTTCCTGCCGCCGCTCAAGACCAGCTGCATGGACCACGAAGGTTCCGGCAGGGTCAAGTACCAGCAGTGGGACGGCAGCAAGTGGAACGTCGTCACCGACTGGATCGAGGCCGACAAGGAAATGGTCCGCGGCATGATCGAAGAGTCCGCGGCGGCCTACGCCAAGGAAAAAGGCATCACCCCGCGCGATTGCTCGAAAGAGATGTAATCGCACGGGCACGCACGGCCGGCTCGCCGGTCGTGCGCGGCCTTCCCCCAGCGGGGAAGGTCCGCCGAGCGCATCGCGGTGTGTTCGGCGGACCCTCTCTTGAGAAGTTTGCGGGGGAGGAGGGGACACCACCAAGTCGGCAGAGACATGACAATGACAATGCAGAACACTGCCGCGGCCACCGAGGCCGCACCCTACCTCAGCGTCAACAACGTCGAGGTCATCTACGACCACGTCATCCTGGTGCTCAAGGGCGTGTCCCTTGAAGTGCCCAAGGGCAAGATCGTCGCATTGCTCGGGGCCAACGGCGCCGGCAAGAGCACCACGCTCAAATCGATCTCGAACCTGCTGCGCGCCGAGCGCGGCGACGTGACCAAGGGCAACATCGAATTCAAGGGCGCGCGCATCGACCAGATGACGCCGGCCGACCTGGTCAAGCGCGGCGTGATCCAGGTGATGGAAGGCCGTCACTGCTTCGGCCACCTGACGATCGAAGAGAACCTGCTCACCGGCGCCTACACCCGCGGCGACGGCAGCGCCGGCATCAAGCGTTCGCTGGACATGGTCTACCAGTACTTCCCGCGCCTCAAGGAGCGCCGCAGCTCGCAGGCCGGTTACACCTCCGGCGGCGAGCAGCAGATGTGCGCCATCGGCCGCGCCATCATGGCCAACCCCGAGATGGTGCTGCTCGACGAGCCCTCGATGGGCCTGGCGCCGCAGATCGTCGAAGAGATCTTCGAGATCGTGAAGGACCTGAACAAGAAGGAAAGCGTCAGCTTCCTGCTCGCCGAGCAGAACACCATGGTGGCGCTGCGCTATGCCGACTTCGGCTACATCCTCGAAAACGGCCGCATCGTGATGGAAGGCGAGGCCAAGTACCTGGCCTCCAACGAGGACGTCAAGGAGTTCTACCTCGGCCTGTCGGGCGAAGGGCGCAAGAGCTTCCGCGACGTCAAGCACTACCGCCGCCGCAAGCGCTGGCTGTCCTGAGCGCTGCCTTCGCGGCCGGAGCCGCGACTACGGCCGGTCGGGGCGCATGAGCGGCGCACCCGATCCGTTTCGATCGAACCAAGGAATGTCATGAACTTCTTCGACGCCAGAGAGCACCGCGATCCCGCCGAGCGCGAGCGGGATCTGCTGGCCCGCCTGCCCCGCCAGATCGCCCATGCCAAGGCCAACACGGCCGCCTTCGCCGGCTTGCTGGCCCGGGTGGACCCGGCCAGCATCACCACGCGCGAGGCGCTGGCGACGTTGCCGGTGATCCGCAAGTCGGAACTGCTCGACCTGCAGAAGGCCGCGCGGCCCTTCGGCGGCTTCTCGGCCGTCGGTTGGGGCGCCGCCTGCGCCCGCGTGTTCGCCTCGCCCGGCCCGCTGTACGAGCCGGAAGGCGCGCGCGAGAACTACTGGCGGGTCGCCCGCGCCCTGTTCGCCGCCGGCTTCCGCGAAGGCGACCTGGTGCACAACACCTTCTCCTACCACATGACGCCGGCCGGCTCGATCATGGAGACCGCCGCCCATGCCATCGGCTGCACGGTGTTCCCCGGCGGTGTCGGCCAGACCGAGCAGCAGCTCGAAGCGATGGTCGACCTCAAGCCGGTGGCCTACACCGGCACGCCGTCCTTCCTGCGCATCCTGCTCGACAAGGCCGACGAGGCCGGCATCACGCTCAACCTGAGCAAGGCCTTCCTGTCGGGCGAAGCCTTCCCGCCGAGCCAGCGCGACGCCCTGGCTGCGCGCGGCATCCACGCCTACCAGGGCTATGCCACGGCCGACATCGGCCTGATCGCCTACGAGACGCCGGCGCGCGAAGGCCTGGTCATCGACGAGGACGTGCTGGTCGAGATCGTGCGCCCCGGCACCGGCGACCCGGTGGCCGACGGCGAGGTCGGCGAAGTGGTGGTGACCACCTTCAACCCGGACTACCCGCTGATCCGCTTCGGCACCGGCGACCTCTCCGCCATCCTGCCCGGCGCCAGCCCCTGCGGGCGCACCAACCGGCGGATCAAGGGCTGGATGGGGCGGGCCGACCAGACCACCAAGGTCAAGGGCATGTTCGTGCACCCCGGCCAGATCGCCGCGGTGGTCAAGCGCCACCCCGAGATCGCCCGTGCGCGCCTGGTGGTCGACAACCCCGGCCTGACCGATCGCATGACGCTGTGCTGCGAGGCGGCCGACGATGCGGCGCTGCGCGAGCAGATCGTCGCCTCCCTGCGCGAGACGACCAAGCTGCGCGGCGAAGTGGCCTTCTGCGCGGCCGGCACGCTGCCCAACGACGGCAAGGTGATCGACGACATCCGCAGCTACGAGTAGACACGCGGGCCCGCCGTGCCGAGGATAGGGGCGTGAAGGACCTCTCCAACCCCTGCAGGAGACTGCCGTGATCCGCGATCTGCTCGAAGGCAACAAGCGCTTCGTCGACACCGTCTTCGAGCGCGAGCGCGACTACTTCGCCGAGCTGTCGAAGGCGCAGCACCCCACGGTGCTGTGGATCGGCTGCTCGGACTCGCGGGTGCCGGTCAACACCATCACCCAGACCCGCCCGGGCGAGATCTTCGTCCATCGCAACGTCGCCAACATCGTCGCCGGTGCCGACTGGAATCTCTCCGCGGTGCTCGAGTTTTCCATCAACCACCTCAACATCCCCGACATCGTCATCTGCGGCCACTACGGTTGCGGCGGCATCCAGGCGCTCGACGCCGCCAGCGAGCATGACCAGTACGTGCCGATCTGGCTCAACAGTGCGCGCGAGGCGGCGCACCGGGTCGATGCCCGCTTGGCCGCCGAGGGCCGGCAGCTCGATGCCGACGCCCGCCTGCGCCTGATCGTCGAAGAAAACGTCAGCCTGCAGCTCGAACACCTGCTCGCCTACCCCTTCGTGGCGCGCGCGGCCGATGCCGGCAAACTGGCGGTGCACGGCTGGGTGTACGACATGGAATCCGGTCGCATCCAGGTCCAGCGCTCCCGCCCGCGCCGCCCCACGGAATGAGCCCATGACCGAACGCAATAAACCCCTGGCCGGGATGACCGTCCTCGACCTCACCCGCCTGCTGCCCGGCCCGCTGGCCACCCTGCACCTGGCCGACCTCGGTGCCGAGGTGATCAAGATCGAAGACCCCGGCGTGGGCGACTACGCCCGCCGCATGGGCGCCATGCATGGCGACACCAGCTACTTCTTTCAGCTGGTCAACCGCAACAAGAAAAGCCTGGTGCTCGACCTCAAGGACCCGGCCGACAAGGCCGTCTTGCTCGGCCTGGTCGATACGGCCGACATCCTGGTCGAGGGCTTTCGCCCCGGCGTGATGGCCAAACTCGGCCTCGACTACGCCACGCTCAGCGCGCGCAACCCGCGCCTGGTCTACGGCAGCATCAGCGGCTACGGTCAGACCGGGCCCTATGCCCAGCGCGCCGGCCATGACATCAACTACCTCGGCTACGCCGGCGTGCTCGACCAGATCGGCAGCGCCGGCGGCCCGCCAGCACTGAGCAACCTGCAGATCGCCGACCTGCTCGGCGGCACGCTGACCCCGCTGGTGGGGCTGCTGGCGGCCGTCATCGATGCGCGCGCCAACGGCCGCGGGCGGCATGTGGACGTGGCCATGACCGACGCCGCGCTGGCCCATGCCATCTTTCCCATGGCCGAAGTGCTGGCCCACGGCCAGACCCGGCCGCGCGGCGACGACCTGCTCACCGGCGGCGTGCCCTGCTATGGTGTGTACGAGACCCTGGACGGCCGCCACATGGCCGTCGGCGCGCTCGAAGAGAAGTTCTGGCAACTGACCTGCGACACTCTCGGCCGGCCCGATCTCAAGCCGTATCACTTGAGCGTCGGCGAGCAGGGGCGCTATGCCCGCGCCCAGCTCGAAGCGATCTTCCGCGGCCGTACGCTGGCCGAATGGACGGCGGTGTTCGATGCCGTCGATTGTTGTGTCACGCCCGTGCTGCGCCTGCACGAGAGCCTGCAGCATCCGCAGATCCAGGCGCGCGGCATGGTCGTCGAGGTCGGCGGCATGCGCCAGTTCGCCCCGCCCTTCGGCCTGAGCGAGTTTTCGCTGGGTGAGGCGACCGCCGCGCCGGCGGCCGATGCCGACGCGGCCGAGTTGCGCGCGCGTGCATCCAGATCGGGCGGATAGGCGTACAGGGCGTAGACGGCGCATGGGGCGCGCCGGGACGAGGCCATGCTCGACGACATCGACATCCGACGATTGATTCTCCTCAGCGCCGCGCGCGATGCCGCGGCCTTCGAGCAACTCTACCAGCGCACCGCCCCGGTGCTGCTGGGCGTGGCCTTCAAGATCACCGGCCGGCGCGAGCTGGCCGAGGAAGTGCTGCACGACGCCTTCATCAAGATCTGGCATGCCGCGACACGCTTCGATCCGGTGGCCACGCGGCCGGTGGCATGGATGGCGACCATCGTGCGCAACCGCGCCATCGACACGGTGAGCCGTGCCGACGTGGCGCGGGTGAGCACGCTCGACGACAGCGAGGGCGCGCTCGACCGGCTCTTCGACTGGTCGGCCTCCTCCGAGGACGAGGCCGATCAGGCGCAGATGCGTCACTGGCTACGCGGCTGCCTCGACGAACTCAAGGGCCGCGAGCGTCAGGCGCTGGTGCTGGCCTATCTGCACGGGCTCAGCCACGGCGAGCTGGCCGACCATCTGGCCACGCCGCTGGGCACCGTCAAATCCTGGGTGCGACGGGGGCTGCAAAGTCTCAAGCACTGCGTCGACAGCTGCATGGGGGTGTCATGAAGCTTGGTCAGTCGCCTCATCTGGATGCCCTGTGCGGCGAGTATCTGCTCGGCACGCTGCGCGGGCCGGCACGCGCGCGCTTCGAGCGCGCCTGCGCCCAGGAGCCGCGCGTGGCGCTGCGCCTGCAGCATTGGCAGCACCGGTTCACGCCACAGCCGAGCGAGGCCTTCCGCATGCCGCCGACGCCACCCACCTGGCAGCGCATCGCGCGCGACCTCGACCTGCGCCGCTACCGCCAACCTTGGTATGCGCGGGTGGGCGTGTGGCGCGGCTGGGCGCTGGCGACGAGCGCCGCGTTGGCTGTGTGGGTCGGCGTCGTCATGATCGACCGGTCGGCGCCCGCACCGGCCATGCGCCCGATCGCCACCCTGGCCAGCGGCCAGGGCGGGGCGGCGGTGGTGGCCTCGCTGTCCGACGACGGCCGCTGGCTGGCACTGGCGCCGGCGCGCCCAGTCGAGGCCGGGCCGCAACAGAGCTACGAGCTGTGGTTGCTGCCGCCCGATGGCAGCGCGCCGGTGTCGGTGGCGGTGATGGGACAGTTGGGCACGCAGCTGCCGGTGCCCGCAGCCTTGGTCGGCCGGTTGCAGGCAGGGGCAAAACTGGCCGTTTCGGTCGAACCGGCCGGCGGCTCGCCCACCGGCGCGCCGACCGGCCCGGTGATCCTGGTCGGCGCCATCGGCGCGGTGTGAGGCAGGCCCTGCCGGCGGCGAGGCGGTTGCGTTCAATGGCCCCGGTGGTGGGGGGGCCGCCCTCGCGGCGATCCCCCGGCAGCCCGTCAGATGCGGTGTCAGCCGATGAAGGCGGCCGGTACCGGGTCTTCGCCCAGCACGTTGAGCAGGATCGCCCAGTGCATGGTTTCGTCGCCCAGGATGCTGGCGGCGGCGCGGGCCAGTGCGCGATTCGAAAACTGCGGCACCGCGCCCAGGTAGGCGCTGGCGGCGCCCTGTTCCAGCCCGGCGGCAAAGCGCAGCACGTCGGCCTGATCCTTCAGCGTGTCGACCGGAAACCGGTAGTCCTCGGTACGCATCGCCATCGCCGGCGTGCCGCCGAGCTTGCCGACGGTGCCGGCCAGCACCTCGGCATGGGCCTTGTGATGGCCCTGGAACTTGAGCGCCACGTCGAGCACCGGTTTTGTCAGCAGGCCGGATTCGGCGCCGACCTGGTAGGCGGCAATCGCCTGGTATTCCAGCCCGAGGGCCACATTGAGGATGGCCAGGTCGTCGGCGTCGGTCATCGTCGCCTTGCCGGCCAGGGCGCGGCCGGGGGCTGCCAGGCCGATGGCTGCCGTGGCGCCCAGCGCGAACAGGCCGCCGGCGGCGAGCAACCGGCGACGTTCGAGGCGGGTGGGGGAGAGATCGATGAGGGTCGTGTCCATGGTGTGCTCCGTTGAGGTGACAGGGGGCAGGATGCCGCCCGTGCTACCTGTACGGCGCAGCCGGCCAATTGGATGCAGCAGCGACGACGAATGCGTTCGTTACGGATATCCCAGCCACCGGTGGGGCGGGTATTCTCGTGCGCATGGATACCTTCCTGCTCCTCCTGCCCGATTTTTCGCTGATCCTGCTCGGCACGGTTTTGCGCCGCTATGGCGGGTTTGTCGACGGGTTCTGGAGCGGTCTGGAAAAGCTGGTCTACTTCGTGCTCTTCCCGGCCCTGCTGTTCGGCGCGCTGGCGCGGGCGCAAATCGATGTCGACACGACGCTCCCGCTGTTCCTCGCCGGGCTGGTGGTGATGGGCAGCGGCTTTGCGCTCGGACTGGCCGGGCGCGCGCTGGCCGGGCTGTCGGCGATGGCCTTTGCCTCGCGCGTGCAATGCGCCTTTCGCTTCAATACCTATATCGGCATGGCGGTGGCGGGCAAGGTGCACGGCGCCGAAGGGATCGCCACCATGGGCGTGCTGTGCGGCACCATGGTGCCCTTCGCCAACGTCATGGCGGTCAGCCTGATGGCGCGCCATGGACAGGGCGGGGTATGGCGCGAGCTGGCGAGAAACCCCTTGATCCTGGCCACCCTGGCGGGGCTGGCCTTCAACCTGACCGGGGCTACGCTGGCGACGCCGGCGCAGGCCTTTCTCGGTCGCCTGGCGGACGCCTCGATTGCGCTGGGTCTGCTGGCGGTGGGTGCGGCCCTGCGCTGGGGGCAGGCCGGCGGGCGCTGGCTGGGGATGGGGTGGATCATGGCGGTCAAGCTGCTCTGCCTGCCGGCCGTGATCTGGTTCGTCGCCCCCTGGCTGGGCTTGACCGGCGTGGCGCGCGACGTGGTGGTGATGTTCGCGGCGCTGCCGTCGGCGTCCTCGGCCTACATCCTGGCCATGCGCATGGGCGGCGACGGCCCCGGGGTGGCCTGGCTGATTTCGGCCACCACCGTATTGGCGGTACCGACCATGACCTACTGGCTGAGCCTGCTGCGCGGCTGACCGGTCGGCCGCCTCAGACGCTCAGGCCTTCTTGCGGGTCGAGGGCGCGGCCGGGGCTTTCTTGGCGGTGGTGCTGCGCTTGCGCGGCGCGGCGGTGCCGGTCGCTGTCTTGCTGCGGCTGCGGGTGGCCGGCTTCTTCGCCGCAGGTTTCTTGGCGGGCGCGGCGGCGGGCGTGGCCGGGGATTCCGGCGATTTTTCGGACATCATTTGCCAGGGCCACATCGCGGCGCTGGCCGCGGCATTGGTGGCGGCCGTGGCCGCGTCGACGAAGGGATTGCCGCTGTTCTCCGGTACGGGCGCCTCGGCCGCGGCCTCGTCCGGCTCGGCAGCGGCTGGTTCGCTGGCGGCCGCGCCACCGCTCATGGCCTGCAGCCAGGACCACAGCGCGGCATTGTTGAAGGCGCCGCCGGTGCCGCTGCTTTCGGAAGCCTCCGGCCCTTTCTGGCGGGTGGCCTCGCCCATGGCCTTGATGGCCGAGAGCGTGGCGCGCTGCATCTCCAGCCCCTGGATGCTCATCTGCAGCATGTTGAGGTTCATCTTGAGCCAGCCTTCGACGGCTTTCATGTCCTCGATGCGCTTGTCGAGTTCGTCCACATCCAGCGTCGGGGTGACCATGCCGGGCAGCGAGAAGCCCATGTTGCCCCACATGTTGCGCACAAATTCGAGGGGGTCGGACGAGGAATCGTGGCTCATGGCAGGGCTCCGTGCAGTACGTTGGGACTCAGGATCTTAGCTGACGCAGCGGCCAAATGCATGGTGCATGGCAGCATCCGGCGCCGGCGGCGCGGGCGTCAAGCCTCGTCGTCCGGTTCTTCGGCGGTCAGCATGCGCTGCATCAAGGCGCGCAGCTTGGCGGGGCGGACCGGCTTGTGCAGCAGCGGCACGCCCGCGGCGCGGGCGCGCTCGAGCGGCTCGCTGGCGGTGTCGCCGCTGATCAGGATGGCGCGCAACTGGTAGCCGAAGGCGCCGCGCAGGTTGGCGATGACCTCCAGGCCGGTGTGGTGTTCCTGCAGGCGGTAGTCGGTGATCAGGATGTCGGGCCGGGCGCCGCCGGTGAGCGCGTCGATCAGGGCCGAGGGCATGGCGGCGGCGGTGACCTGGCAACCCCAGGCGCTCAGCAGGCTGGTGAGGCTGTCGAGCGCCAGCGGGTCGTCGTCGAGCACGGCGACGGAGACGTCCTGCAGGCTGCCCGGCTGGCGGTCGGCGGGGATGACGACGGCCGGCGCCTCGGGCGCCACGCGGCGGGCGCTGACGCCGAACACCGAGCCGACCCCGGGCCGCGAGCGCAGGCTGAGGCGATGGTCGAGCAGCTGGGTGAGTCGCCTGACGATGGCCAGCCCGAGGCCGAGCCCCTTGCTGCGGGCGCGCTCGGGATTGTCGAGCTGGACGAACTCCTGAAAGATCAGCTCCTGCGCGTCGGCCTCGATGCCGCGGCCGTTGTCGCGCACTTCGACACGCAGCCGGTCGCCCTCGCCCTCGGGCCGACAGGCGATGAGGATGCTGCCGTGGTCGGTGTAGCGGATGGCGTTGCTGACGAGGTTCGACAGGATGCGTTCGAACAGCAGCGGGTCGGTGTCGATCCAGTGCTGGCACGGCCGCACCCGCAGGCGCAGATGACGCTCCTCGGCCCAGATGTGGAAGTCGTTGACGATGCGGTCGAGGATGGGCTGGAGCGGCGTGGGCTGGATGTTGGGCTGCAGGGCGCCGGCATCGAGGCGGGAGATGTCGAGCAGGCTGTCGAGCAGGTTTTCCATGGCCTCGGCCGAGGCGGCGATCTGGCGCACCAGGCGGTGGGTGGCCGGTGGGTGATCCTGGCCGCTGAGTTCGGCGATGAACAGGCCGAGGGCGTGCATCGGCTGGCGCAGGTCATGGCTGGCCGCGGCGAGAAAGCGCGATTTGGCAATGTCGGCGCGTTCGGCCTCTTCCTTGCGGGCACGCAGTTCGGCCGTTGCCTCGGCGATGCGCCGGGTCATGTCCTCATGGGCGCCCTGCAGGCGCTCGGCCATGTCGTTGACGCCGATCGCCAGCCGTTTCAGGCTGCCGCCGCCGCGCACCGCGACCCGCTCGTGCAGGCGCCCGGCACCGATGCGCCCGACCGCCTCGGCGACATTGCGGATCGGCTGGCTGACGCCCTGGCTCATGCGGATGGCCAGCAGCACGCTGCCGACCAGCACCAGCAGCAGCGCCACCAGCCCCGTCCATAGCAAGGTGTTGCGTCGCGCGTCGAGCCGGGTGCGGGAGAGGTCGACGATGACGGTGCCCAGCTGTCGGGTGCTGGTGCCTTGCTGGACGTCGTCGAAGGCGAGCAGGTCGACATCGAGGCGGGTGGGCAGGATCGGTTCGTAGAAGCGCAGCGTATGGCCAAACACCTCGTCGAAGGACTGCTGGCGGCTGCGCAGCGCCACTTCGCTGCTGATGATGCCGCTGCGGGCCAATTCGCGGCCGGCGGCGTCGTCGATCAGGATGCCGCGCACGTCTTCTTCGGAGAGGGCGCCGTCGAGCAGGCGTCGCAGGTCTTCGCGGTTGTTGGAAAAGACCGCGTACTCGGTGGCCGCGGCGATCTGCCGCGCGAAGGCCCGACCCCGGTCGCG
This sequence comes from Denitromonas iodatirespirans, assembly GCF_018524365.1. GTDB lineage: Bacteria > Pseudomonadota > Gammaproteobacteria > Burkholderiales > Rhodocyclaceae > Nitrogeniibacter > Nitrogeniibacter iodatirespirans. Next base: position 119,638 of record NZ_JAEKFT010000006.1, on the reverse strand, counting down.
GTAGGCCTCTTCCAGGTCGGAGATCCGCGAGTGGGTGTAGTAGGCGGTCATGAAGACCGCCAGCGTGATGGCCGGGATGACGGCGACCAGCAGCACGCGCGCGCGGATGCCCCAGGCGTGTATCCACATCATGGGGCAGCCTCCGCGCGGCGGAGCTTGGCTTCCAGCGTGGCGGCGTCGGGGAGCTCGATGGACAGCGAACGGGCCACATGGGGGTTCACGCTGACCGAGAACTGCGTCGGGTAGCTGGCCTCGGGCAACGGCGCGCCGCGGACCGCCAGCATGGCCTGTTCGGCGGCTTGCCGGCCCATGTGTTCGGGGGTCGAATAGACCGCCATGACGGCGCCGGCGCGCACATAAGCCGGCGAAAAGCCGACGACGGGGGCGCGGTGGCGGTAGGCGGTGAGCAGCACGTTCTGGATGGTGAAGTTGTTGAACACCTTGGGGTCGGGCACGGCCAGCAGGATGGCCGGGCGCGACAGCACCGCCTGCAAGGCGCTGTAGAGCGTCTGGTCGTCCGAGACTTCGGCGGCACGCACCGTCAGGCCCTGGGCCGGTGCGGCGGCGTGGATCGCCTTGACGAAGCCGGCCGACTGCGCCCCGTGCACGATGGCGATCCGGTTCCAGTCGGGCAGCGCCGCGCGGATCAGGGCCAGTTGGCGGGAGACGGGTTGGTCGATGAACACCGCGGAGCGCTTGCCACGGGCGGCGGGCGGCAACTCGGCATAGCTTTGCTCGGTGAGCAGCGTGCAGATCAGGGGGTGGCTGCCGTTGTGCTGGGACAGTTCCTGGGCCGCACGGGTGCCGATGGCGATCAGTATGTCGTCGGGCGCCAGGGTTTTGGCATCGAAGTCGCCGACCTCGGTGCGCACGGTCGCGATCCGCGGTTGCTCGGCCTGCAGCGCGTCGGCGACCGTCTGCGCCGTGCGTTGATAGGCGTCGGCGTCGCCGCTGAGCACCAGATGGATGGTGGGCGCAGCGATCAGCGGACCCGCCGTGCAGCACAGCAGCACGGCAAGGGCACGCAGAAGGCAGGCGCCTGGCAGCCTCATGAGCGGTTCAGTATTCCACGCGCAGCGTCACGTACGCTTGGGTGGGGCGGGTCAAGGTGGGCAAGTAGTCGGAGACCTCGTCGGTAAACCGCTCCACGCCGACGGCCAGCTCCCCGCGCACGCCGCCGGCGGCGATGCGGCGGGCAAGGCGCAGATCGGTGCGACGATAGGCTTTCAGCCGGTGTTTGTCCTGCGTGTACCACTGCATGCTGCCGACAAAATGGTGCGATACGCTCATATGCCATCCGGGGGAGACCTCTGCCGCCGCGAAAACCGAGAATTGCTCGTTCGGGGCAGACCGGTCAGCAAACTCGTCGTTGCTGTTGATATCCAGCGAAGCATAATGCCCACCGACCCAGGTGTCATGTGTCGGACGATATAGACCGCTCAATTCGGCGCCACGGATTCGGGCATAGCCGCCGTTGAAATAACGCGGGGTCTCCCCGTTGTTGTTGAGTGCAGGGGCTGGGGTGACATTTGAGGGAGCAGTTACTCGGCGGAGCATATCTTCTACGCGCTCGTCGAACAGGCGAAGGTCAACGGAGCTGCGCCCACCTCGCCATTCCTGACGCACCCCAACTTCGCGTGTCGTCACGCGTTCCGGTTTGAGTCCAGGCGAGGGTTGAAAGCTTTGGCGCAACAATACGCCACCAGTCACGGTGGTAAATCGGACGTCGGCATATCGCTCGAAGGGTGTGAGATTGCGATAGGCACGACTGAAGGCGGCGCGCAGCGTGGTGTCCGGCAGGACATGGAAGTTGGCGGCCAGACGCGGCGACAGGCGGGGGCCGGTTTCGTTGGTCTTCTCCAGCATGGCGCCAGCATTGAACGTCCATTCGGGCGTGGCCTGCCATTCAGTATTGGCAAAGAGCCTCGCTTGGCGAACCACGATGTTTTCGTCGGTGGCGAATATCTGCTCAGAACTGACCCTGTCCTCGCGCCATCCCGCGCCCCAGGCTAAGCGTAGGTCGCTGCGTGGGTGGCGTAGATGCTCGAATTCCAAATCGTCACGCAACGCACGGTTTCCGTAGTCGACTTGGACGCCGTTGCCTCCACCGATTGGTACAAAAAAAGCATCGACGGCGCGCTCTTCCTGATGAAAATAGGTGGCCTTGATCTCATCGCCCAGGCCAAGCTGCTTGCGCCAGCGCAGCTGGCCGAAACCGCTGTAGCTGTCGATGCTTCGCGCGGGGTCGGTGACGTCGTTCGACAGACCGGTGCGCGCCCGGCTGTCGACGAAGCCCAGGTGGAATTCAAGCTCCTGGTCGGGTGCCAGCTGCCAGTCGATGCGGGCATCGACCCGCTGGTTGCGATAGGTGTCGCCCAGCAGCTCCAACCCGTTGTCGCCCTGTCGGCCGACGGTCAGGCGGGCGGAGACGTTGCCGGCTTGCTGGCGGGTGGACAGCACGCGCTCCTGGATGCCGTTTTCGCCTTCGGTGATGCGCAGGCGAAAACGTGGGGTGTCGGCCGCCGGCCGGGTGATGATGTTGACCACGCCGAGAAAGGCGTTGCTGCCGTAGGCCGCCGCGTTGGAGCCGCGAAACACCTCGATGCGGTCGATGTCGTCGATATCCACGCTGATCTTGGCCCATTCGATGCCGCTGATGAAATAGGGCGAATAGGCCGAGCGCCCGTCCACCCGCACCAGCATGCGCCGCGGCGCATCGTCGGACAGCCCGTGATAGGTGGTCAGGGCCGTGGCGCCATTCTTGTGTCCGAGCTGGAAGCCGGGCACCCAGGCGAGCAGTTCGGCCAGGTTTCGTGCGCCGGAGGCGCGGATCATGGCCCGGTCGATGACGGTGGCGGCGCCGGGGGCATCCTTGAGCGGCTGGATCAGGCGGGCGGCCGAGAGCACCACCGGGATGTCGTCCAGAAAACTCATCTCGGTCGACACCGCGTCGGGCGCTGCGCGGCTGGTGGCGGTGGCCGCAGCAAGGCACAGGACGGTGAGCCACAGGACGGTTCGGTTGGGCATGGCAGATGGCGCTATGTGGTTGCCTGAGTCGGGCGGGCGCGATACCGGACACGAAAAGGGGTTGCCGGTATTGTCGCTGTATTGACGACAGGCGCATAGGCCATTCGTGAGACCGGTGCCGGGGACGCCGGCCTGCGTCGAAAGCGCGGGTGAAATCGGGCACAATGCCGACAATCCGCCGCCGGGCGCGGCGCCGTGGCGCGACGCTGGGCAATGTGGCACCATGCTATCCTTTTGGAATGGTCGGCGCGCCATCCCGTCGGGATGCGCAAAGCGCTCGAGAGAGTGATTGGAGAAGAGTTCGTGACGAAGATTCTGGTGGTTGAAGATCACGTTCTGGTGCGTGAAGCCATGTCACAGACGCTGATGCGCCTGGAGGATGGCGTGCAGTGCGTGGGGTTCAAGGCGGCGGACGAGGCCTTGGCCGAGCTGGAGCGCGACTCCGAGTGGGACCTGGCGGTTATCGACCTGATGCTGCCGGACATGAACGGTTTTTCGCTGCTGGCGATTCTGGCCAAGCGTTTCCCGGACCTGCCGGCGATCGTGGTGTCGGCGCTCGATGACGGTGCCTCGATCCAGCGGGCGCTGAAGGCCGGGGCGTCGGGGTTCGTGCCCAAGTCGTGCTCGAGCGAGGAATTGCTCGACGCCATCCGCATCGTGCTCGGCGGCGGCGTTTATACGCCCAAGGAAGATGCCGCTGGCGTGGCGCGCCGGCGCAGCGGTGCACCGGTCCAGGACCGTTTCGGCTTGACCACGGCGCAGACCCGGGTGATGGAGTTGCTCGCCCAGGGCCGCACCAACCGGGAAATCGCCGAACTGCTGGGTTTGTCGGAAGGGACGGTCAAGGTGCACATGTCGGCGATCTTCCGCGCCTTGAACGTCACCAACCGTGCCCAGGCGGTGCTGGTCATCACCCGCCACGGCGCGCGCGTCTAAGCGGGGGCTCCGGAAGATCTCCGCCCTGAACCCGGCCCGGATGGGCCTGGCGCCGGGTTCAGCGCGACAGTCCGGTGGCGTAGTGCGGCAGGTGGCCGGCTGCTTCCATGTCGGCGTCCTCCGACATGACATCTTCTTCCGGGTCCTTGGTGTCCCGGTATTCGATTTCCAGCACATCCAGCATCTGCCGCGCTATCGCGCGGCAGGCGTTGGACAATTGCGTGGGCAACTGGTCCGGCACTTCGCGCTGCAGCAGCAGTTTGGTCGATGACAGGCCATTGACCGGGCGCAGGATGCGGTGGCGGTAGGCGCTCATCCACTGGCCCACGCTGCGGTCGGCGGCTTCGCGGGCCCAGGGATTGGTGGGCCACTGCGAGGGCAGGGCGTAGGCGCGCGGAAAGCGCTCCAGGTCGGCGATCACCGTCCGGATGTCTTCATGCGATTCGCGGAACGGCAGCAGCACGATGTCGGCCAGCGCATACAGACGCCGGTCGACCTCGGGGCGGTTGCCGCCGCCGTCGATCACGCCCAGCCAGCCGTCCATGGTGCGCAGCTTGTCCACCACCTTGGTGAGGCTCTCGGGGGTACGTGCGTCAGCGGTGACATAGCGCCGGCCGTTGGGGGCAAGAGGTTCGCGGGAGGTGTCGGTAAGTACGCAGGCGGAGCGCTGGCCGAGGAGGCCGAGCCCCTGGCAGAGCATGTGCGACAGGGTGGTCTTGCCGGTGCCACCCTTGTTCCCGATCACGCAGATGATGTCAGCCATGACGGTGTTTCCGATGCGCGGCAAAGGCCGCATGTTCGAATTATCGATGCTCGGCCGCGTGCGCATCCGGCGGAACTGACCGGTTTTTTCTCCCCTTATCTCGGTTCTTCGGTGCCGCCGTCGGCGCGTACACATAGAGCGTCCGGCCCCCGGCCGCTTCGGCCGGCACGATGCGCTCGGGGGTGGCGTCGGGCACCGCGAAACTGTTGCTGATCAGGCGGCTGCCGGCCTTCATCTGTGCTTGCGCCTTGGCCCATACCTGCGCCATCGGCACTGGGGAGAGGAAGACGTAGATCACGTCGTAGTCGGACCAGTCCTCGGCCCAGAAGTCGCCGCGACGCCAGTCGAGGTTGCGCAGGCCGGCCGCTTGCAGACGGCCGATCAGCCACGGGGCGGGCGCCGCTTCGATACCGACCACCTGGCAATCCGGCCGGGCGGCGGCGAGGGGGCGGACCAGAGAGCCGGTGCCGGCGCCGGCGTCGAGGATCCGGGCGGAGGTGTCCGGTAGCAGGGCGAGCACGGCGCGTGCCGTGCGCGCATTGGTCAGGAACAAGGGCACCTGGGTACGGAAGCTGGTCCAGTAGAACAGCGCCAGCACCACGAAGGCAGCCAGATACCAGCTCGCCGAGACGCCGAACTGGCTGGCCGCCCAGACCAGCGGGGTGAAGCCGAGATGAATGAGATGCCACCAGCGCGCCGCGCGCAGCTGGTGGCTGACCAGGGCGGCCAGCACGCCCTGGGTGGCGGCCAGCAGGAGGCCGGTGAGCGGTGCGCCGAGCTTGAGGGCGGCGAACACCAGCGCCCAGGCAATGCCCTGGGCCAGCAGGAAGCGAAGCAGTGGCATGAAAGAGTCGCGAGACCGGATTGCCGCCATGATAGCCGCCGGCCTCGCCGGGCAAGCGACGATCAGCCGGTGATTTCATGCCCAAATATCCACCGGGCGACGGCCCCGCCGCCCGGCGCCGGGCTCAGGCGGCGCGCGCCGTGCTGGCCGGGTCGGCAGGCTTGCGCCATTGCTGGAGCAGGCGCTGCCGGGTTTTCTCTGCCTCGGCCATGTTGCGGGCCTTGACATGGCCGAAGCCGCGGATGGCGTCGGGGATCGAGGCGATCTCCACCGCCAGCTTGTGGCGCAGGAAGCTGAGCGAATCGAGCAGTTCGGCCACATCCTGTTCGTATTGCCGGATCAGGGCGCGCTCGGCGCGACGCTCTTCGGTGCGGGCGAAGATGTCCCAGCGCGTGCCGCGCAGGCCCTTGAGCCGCGCCAGCAGGCGGAAGATGCGCTTCATGCCCTCGCCGTAGACCCGCTTGGCGATGCGTCCGGTGGTCGGGTCGGGCTTGGCGAGGAAGGGCGGAGCGAGGTGGAACTTGACCTCGTAGTCGCCTTCGAAGGCGGCCTCCAGTTGCGACCAGAAGGTCGGGTCGCTATACAGCCGGCCCACTTCGTACTCGTCCTTGTAGGCCATCAGCTTGAAGTAGTTGCGCGCCACCGCCTCGCTCAGTCCGGCGGTGCCCAGCGGGGCCTCGGCCGCGCGCACGCGCTCGACCAGATGGCGGTAGCGTTTGGCGTAGGCGGCGTCCTGGTAGTCGGTCAGATAGGCCACGCGGCGCTCGATGATCTCGTCGAGCGTGGGCGGGTGCAGCGGTGTGGCGTGCGGCGGATTGGCGATGCGAGTGACCGCCTCGAGGTCGCAGGCGGCGCGCCGCCCCCACAGGAAGGCCTGCTTGTTCATCGGGATGGCGACGCCGTTGAGCTCGATGGCCTTCATCAAGCCCTCGTGGCTGACCGGCACCATGCCCTTCTGCCAGGCGTAGCCGAGCAGGAACAGATTGGTGGCAATCGCGTCGCCCATCAGCGCCGTGGCCAGCGCCTGGGCGTCGAAGAAGTCGACATTGTCGGCACCGACCGCCTCGCGCACAGTGCGTTCCATCTTGTCGAGCGGGAACTGCCAGTCGGGGTTCTTGGTGAAGTCCGAGGTGGGCATCTCGGCACAGTTGATGACCGCGCGCGTGCGCCCGGCGGCCATCTTGGCCAGGGCCTCGACGCTGGCCGAGACCACGACGTCGCCGCCGATCACGGCGTTGGCTTCGCCGGCCGCGATGCGCACCGCGTGCAGATCGTCGGGCCGGTCGGCGACACGGATGTGGCTGAACACCGAGCCGCCCTTCTGTGCCAGGCCGGTCATGTCGAGCACCGTCACGCCCTTGCCGTCGAGGTGCGCGCCCATGCCGATCAACGCGCCGATGGTGACCACGCCGGTGCCGCCGACGCCGGTGACCATGATGCCGAAGGGCCGTGTGGTGTCGGGCACCACCGGCTCGGGCAGCTCGGGGAAGTGCGCGTCGGCATCGGCGATCGCCCGCCCCTTGCGCGGCGCGCCGCCTTCGATGGTGACAAAGCTCGGGCAGAAGCCGTTGAGGCAGGAGTAGTCCTTGTTGCAGGAGGACTGATCGATCTGCCGCTTGCGGCCGAACTCGGTTTCCACCGGCACGATCGACATGCAGTTGCTCACCACGCCGCAGTCGCCGCAGCCCTCGCACACCGCCTCGTTGATGAACACCCGCCGCGCCGGGTCGGGGTATTTGCCGCGCTTGCGCCGGCGGCGTTTTTCGGCGGCACAGGTCTGGTCGTAGATCAGCGCGGTGACGCCGCCCGAGTCGCGCAGCTCGCGCTGGATGGCGTCGAGCTCGTCGCGATGGCGCATCGGTACATGCGGAATGTCGGACGGGCCATAGGCGCGCGCCGTGCCGTCGGTGACCACGACGATGTTGTTGACGCCTTCGGCCTGCAGCTGGCGGACGATGATCGGCACCGTGAGCTGGCCGTCATGCGGCTGGCCACCGGTCATGGCGACCGCGTCGTTGTAGAGGATCTTGTAGGTGATGTTGACACCGGCGGCCACCGCCTGGCGGATCGCCATCAGGCCGGAGTGGAAGTAGGTGCCGTCGCCCAGGTTGGCGAAGATGTGCTTTTCGCGGGTGAAGGGCGCCTGGCCGACCCAGGGCACGCCTTCGCCGCCCATCTGGGTGAAGGTGCCGGTGCGTCGCTCGGGCATCCAGGTGACCATGTAGTGGCAGCCGATACCGGCCAGCGCGCGGCTGCCCTCGGGCACATGGGTCGAGGTGTTGTGCGGGCAGCCCGAACAGAAGGTGGGTACGCGGTCGATGGAAAACACGCGTTTTTCGAGCGCCGCTTCCTTGGCCTCCAAAAAGGCCAGGCGCGCCTGGATGCGGTCGGAGGTGAAGAAGCGGGCGATGCGGCCGGCGATCACGCGGGCGATCATCGCCGGGGTCAGCTCGCCGGCGGCCGGCAGCAGCCATTCGCCATGATCGACCTTGCCGTCGCCCTTGGGCAGCAGGGCCCATTCGCCCTTTTCGTCGAACTTGCCGATGACGCGCGGGCGCACGTCTTCGCGCCAGTTGTAGAGTTCTTCCTTGAGCTGGTATTCGAGCAACTGGCGTTTTTCTTCGACCACCAGGATCTCTTCGAGCCCCTCGGCGAAATGGCGCACGCCCACCGATTCGAGCGGCCACACCATGCCGATCTTGTACAGCCGGATGCCGATCTCGGCGGCCAACGCGTCGTCGATGCCCAGGTCGTCGAAGGCCTGGCGCACGTCCAGGTAGCTCTTGCCCGAAGTGATGATGCCCAGCTTGGGCGTTGGCGAGTCGATGACGATCTGGTTCAGCCCGTTGGCCCGGCAATAGGCCAGCGCGGCGTAGAGCTTGTAGTGCAGCAGCCGCTTCTCCTGCACCAGCGGTGGGTCCGGCCAACGGATGTTGAGGCCGTCGGGCGGAATCGCGAAGTCGTCGGGCAGGACCACCTGCACTCGGTTCGGATCGACATCGACCGAGGCGGAGGTCTCCACCGTGTCGGCCAGCGCCTTGAACGCCACCCAGCACCCCGAGTAGCGCGACAGCGCGTAGCCATGCACACCGAAATCGATGTATTCCTGCACGCCGGCCGGGGCCAGCACAGGCATCATCATCGACTTGAAGAAGTGATCGGTCTGGTGCGGCAGGGTGGAGGACTTGGCCGCATGGTCGTCGCCGGCCACCACCACCACGCCGCCATACTTCGAGCTGCCGGCCGCGTTGCCATGGCGGAAGACGTCGCCGCTGCGGTCGACCCCGGGGCCTTTGCCGTACCACATGGCGAACACGCCGTCGAACGTGGCTTCGGGCGAGAGATTGACCTGCTGCGAGCCCCACACCGCCGTGGCCGCCAGGTCTTCATTGATGCCCGGCTGGAAAACGATATGGCGCTGCTTCAAATGCGGGCGCGCCTTCCACAGCGTCTGGTCGAGGCCGCCCAGCGGCGAGCCGCGATAGCCGGACACGAAGCCGGCGGTGTTGAGTCCGGCCGCCTCGTCACGCTCCTGCTGGATCATCAGCAGGCGCACCAGGGCCTGATAGCCGGTGAGATAGACGCGGCCTTTCTTCAAGGTGTACTTGTCGTCGAGACTGGGCGCGTGGGCGGGCGAGGGGGCAAGCGTGCTGTCGGCCATGGGGTTCCTCCTCAAAAATCGGATTTTTGGGGTGTGGCAACACGAGGTCGGGCTGCAGGGCGAAATCTTGTGAATACCCGCCCCTAGCCTAGCCCGGGGTCGGGGCGGCGGCTAGTGGGTTGGATGCCGGCCGGCCCGGAAGGTTGCGTCAGGCGCCTTGGCGCCCGCCTCCGTGGCCGTCTGCGCACGTCTGCCCTGCGTGCTCGGATGGCTGGGTTCGCCAAATTGCCGGCAATCGGTGTTTGCCGCACACTTCGCCTGAACGCCATTTCGGAGCCCTGTATGGACCCGCTCGACCGTATCGACCTCGGCATTCTGGAGACGCTTCAGCGCAACGGACGCATGACCAATGCCGATCTGGCCCACCAGGTGTCCTTGTCGCCGTCGCCGTGCCTGCGGCGGGTGCGTCAGCTCGAAGCGCAGGGCGTGATCCGCGGCTACGCCGCGCTGGTGGATCCATGGCGAGTCGGTCTGGGCCTGCAGGCCTATGTGACGGTGACGCTCGACAAGCGCGGCGACACGCAGATCCGGGCCTTCCATGCCGCCGTCGGTGCGTGGCCCGAAGTGCTGTCATGCTTTGCACTGACCGGCGAGATGGACTATCTGCTGCATGTGGTGGTCGAGGATCTGGAGCATTTTTCCCGCTTCCTGATGGATCGTCTGCTGAAGCTCGACGGGGTCGCCAACGTGAAGTCCAGCTTCGTGCTGCAGACCGTCAAGCACACCACCGCACTGCCGCTGGAGGGCCTTGCGCGACAGGCAGGGCCGGCGTCACCGTCGGGCGCAAAAAAGGTTTGACACGAAAAGTGGCTCCGACTATAGTGCGGGGCTTCTCGCTGGAGGGGTTCCCGAGCGGTCAAAGGGATCAGACTGTAAATCTGACGGCACAGCCTTCGAAGGTTCGAATCCTTCCCCCTCCACCAGGTTTTTGGATGTACGTAGTTAGATAGATTGGCGCCGAGGCTTGAAATCCGGTGAAGCGGGCGGTGTGGATTGTCGCTTCGTTGTGTGCGGGTGTAGCTCAATGGTAGAGCAGAAGCCTTCCAAGCTTACGACGAGGGTTCGATTCCCTTCACCCGCTCCATGTGTTGTGTGTGGCGTGCCCATGTAGCTCAGTGGCAGAGCACTCCCTTGGTAAGGGAGAGGTCGGCAGTTCAATCCTGCCCATGGGCACCAAGCTTCGCTTGGTGTGGCCAGCCTGGATTGTGTAGCGCGTATTCCTGATTTCGAACAGAGGTATCGATATGGCTAAGGGCAAGTTTGAGCGGACGAAACCGCACGTCAACGTCGGCACGATTGGTCACGTTGACCATGGCAAGACCACGCTGACGGCGGCGATCACGACGATCCTGTCGAAGAAGTTCGGCGGTGAAGCCAAGGACTACGCGTCGATCGACAGCGCGCCGGAAGAAAAAGCGCGCGGCATCACGATCAACACGGCACACGTCGAGTACGAGACGGCCACCCGTCACTACGCCCACGTGGATTGCCCGGGTCACGCCGACTACGTCAAGAACATGATTACCGGTGCTGCGCAGATGGACGGCGCGATCCTGGTGTGTTCGGCCGCTGACGGCCCGATGCCCCAGACCCGCGAGCACATCCTGCTGGCCCGTCAGGTCGGCGTGCCGTACATCATCGTCTTCCTGAACAAGTGCGACATGGTCGACGACGAAGAGCTGCTCGAGCTGGTCGAGATGGAAGTGCGCGAGCTGCTCTCCAAGTACGACTTCCCGGGCGACGATGTGCCCATCGTCAAGGGTTCGGCCCTGAAGGCCCTCGAAGGCGACCAGAGCCCGATCGGCGAGCCGGCGATTTTCCAACTGGCCGACGCCCTGGATTCCTACATCCCGACGCCCGAGCGCGCCATCGACAAGCCCTTCCTGCTGCCGATCGAAGACGTGTTCTCGATCTCCGGCCGCGGCACTGTGGTGACCGGTCGTGTCGAACGCGGCATCGTCAAGGTGGGTGAGGAAATCGAGATCGTCGGTATCAAGCCGACCGTCAAGACCACCTGCACCGGCGTGGAAATGTTCCGCAAGCTGCTCGATCAGGGTCAGGCTGGCGACAACGTCGGCGTGCTGCTGCGCGGCACCAAGCGTGAAGACGTCGAGCGTGGCCAGGTGCTGTGCAAGCCGGGTTCGATCACCCCGCACACCCACTTCACGGGCGAGATCTACGTGCTGTCGAAGGAAGAAGGTGGTCGTCACACCCCGTTCTTCGCCAACTACCGTCCGCAGTTCTACTTCCGCACTACGGACGTGACCGGTTCGATCTCGCTGCCCGAAGGCACCGAGATGGTCATGCCGGGCGACAACGTGTCGATCACCGTCAAGCTGATTGCCCCGATCGCCATGGAAGAAGGTCTGCGCTTCGCCATCCGTGAAGGCGGTCGTACCGTCGGCGCCGGTGTCGTGGCCAAGGTCATCGAGTAATCGACGGCTGACTGTTGTTTTCCGAAGGGCGCTGCGGCATCGTGGCGCCCTGTAGTCTCTGCTGCAGGGGTATAGCTCAACTGGCAGAGCGTCGGTCTCCAAAACCGAAGGTTGGGGGTTCGATTCCCTCTGCCCCTGCCATATTTTCTGGACTGTTAGACCCGAATGGCTGACAAGCTCAAGTTTGTGCTGGCGCTGCTTCTGGTGGCTGCTGGCGTGGCTGGATTCTACCTGCTCTCCGAGCAGGTGCTGGTGCTGCGCGTTCTGGTCGTCCTGGCGGGCGTGGCGGCGGGTTCTGCCGTTGCCTGGTTCACCGAGCCCGGCCAGCGCTTTGCCGTTTTTGTTCGCGAGACGGTGGCCGAGACCAAAAAAGTGGTTTGGCCGACCCGCAAGGAAACGGTCCAGATGACGGGCGTTGTCTTCGCTTTCATGGTCGCCATGGCATTGTTCCTGTGGCTGACCGACAAGAGCCTTGAGTGGGTGTTGTACGACCTCGTGCTGAACTGGAAGTGATTATGTCCAAACGCTGGTATGTGGTTCACGCCTATTCGGGCTTCGAAAAATCGGTTCAGCGTGCGCTGATCGAGCGCATCTCGCGCGCAGGCATGCAGGACTTGTTTGGTCAGGTTCTGGTGCCGGTGGAAGAAGTGGTCGAGATGAAATCCGGCCAGAAAAGCATTTCGGAGCGCAAGTTCTTTCCGGGCTATGTGCTCGTCGAGATGGAAATGAACGAGGAGACTTGGCATCTGGTCAAGTCGACACCGCGGGTCACCGGCTTCGTGGGTGGCACCGGGACCAAGCCGACGCCGATTTCCGAGAAGGAAGTGGCCAAGATCATGAGTCAGATCCAGGAGGGTGTGGAGAAGCCGCGTCCCAAGGTTCTGTTTGAGGTCGGCGAAGTGGTTCGCGTCAAGGAAGGTCCGTTCACCGATTTCCACGGGGCGGTCGAAGACGTGAACTACGAGAAGAGCAAGTTGCGGGTGTCGGTGACCATCTTCGGTCGCGGCACACCCGTCGAGCTGGAATTCGGCCAGGTCGAAAAGACCTGAGCCTGAGCCCGCCGCTGGCGGGATCGAGGAGCGCCGGCCGCAGGCTGGTGCGTTCGCACTCACTATAGGAGCAAGCCTTCATGGCTAAGAAAATCATCGGCTATATCAAGCTGCAGGTGCCGGCGGGGAAAGCCAACCCGAGCCCCCCGATCGGTCCCGCGCTGGGTCAGCGCGGCCTGAACATCATGGAATTCTGCAAGGCGTTCAACGCCCGCACGCAGAGCCTTGAGCCGGGTCTGCCGATCCCTGTCGTCATCACTGCCTTCAGCGACAAGAGCTTCACCTTCATCATGAAGACGCCGCCGGCGTCGGTCCTGATCAAGAAGGCGGCCGGTCTGCAGAAAGGGTCGCCCCGCCCGCATACCGACAAGGTCGGCAGCGTGACGCGTGCGCAAATCGAAGAAATCGCCAAGACCAAGATGCCCGACCTGACGGCGGCGGATCTGGAAGGTGCTGTGCGGACCATCGCAGGTTCTGCGCGCAGCATGGGCGTGACGGTTGAGGGGCTCTGATCATGGCAAAAGTTTCCAAGCGCGTGCAGGCGATCCGCGCCAAGGTTGATCGCAATCGTGTGTACTCCATGGCCGACGCGCTGGCGTTGATCAAGGATCTGGCCAGCGCCAAATTCGACGAGTCCGTCGACGTGGCCGTCAATCTCGGTATCGATCCGCGTAAATCGGATCAGGTGGTGCGCGGTTCGGTCGTGCTGCCCGCCGGTACCGGCAAGAGCGTGCGCGTGGCTGTGTTCGCCCAGGGCGACAAGGCCGCTGCCGCCAAGGCGGCCGGTGCCGATGTGGTCGGTTTCGACGATCTGGCCGAGCAGGTCAAGGCCGGCAATCTGGATTTCGACGTGTGTATCGCCACGCCGGACGCCATGCGCGTGGTCGGTCAGCTGGGCCAGATTCTCGGCCCGCGTGGCCTGATGCCGAACCCGAAAGTCGGGACGGTGACCATGGACGTCGAGACGGCGGTGAAGAACGCCAAGGCCGGTCAGGTGCAGTACCGCGCCGACAAGGGCGGCATCGTGCACGCCACCATCGGTCGTGCATCGTTCTCGGTCGAATCGCTGCAGCAGAATGCCGCTGCGCTGGTCGACGCGCTGAACAAAGCCAAGCCGGCCACGTCGAAAGGCCTGTATCTGCGTCGCGTCGCCGTGTCCAGCACCATGGGTGCCGGTGTGCGCGTCGAGCCGTCGAGCGTGATCAACGCTTGATGCGAGTTTGCCCGGCGACCCCGGAAGGGGTGGTCGGGTCTTTGGGCTGCGGTGTCGGTGACGCCGCAGGTTGTCAAAGACCGCTGGGGATTCTTTATCCGGCCTGCCGGAGCGAGTCTCAAATTCGAGTCCGACCCCTGTGTCGGGCGCGAGCCCAGCGTAGATGGCGAAGCCCGAATCAGGATTCATTATCGGCCCTGCCGAGTAGCTCTTGATCTCCTGAATGACGGTCGCCGAAAGTGGTCCGATCCCGGGTACGTGCTACCCAGGTGAGGCGTAACCATTCAGTGGGAGATGACCGTGGGTCTCAATCTTGAAGGTAAGAAGGCAGTTGTCGCCGACGTGTCCGCCGAAGTGGCGAACGCGCAGGTGATCATTGTCGCTGAGTACCGTGGTCTCGAAGTGGGTCAAGTGACCGAATTGCGCGCCAAGGCGCGTGAAGCGGGCGTTTATCTGCGCGTACTGAAGAACACCCTTGCGCGGCGTGCCATTGCTGGCACGCACTTCGAAGGGCTGTCTGACCAGCTGGTGGGGCCGCTGATCTACGGTATTTCCGCAGATCCGGTGGCGCCGGCCAAGGTGCTTCAGCAGTTCTCGAAGGACAACGACAAGCTGGTGATCAAAGCCGGTGTCATGCCCAACTTCGTCATGGACGCAGCTGGGGTCAAGGCACTGGCCACCATGCCGAGTCGTGAAGAGCTGCTGGCCAAGCTGCTCGGCACGATGCAGGCACCGATCGCCAAGTTCGTCCAGACGCTCAACGAGGTGCCCGGAAAGTTCGTGCGTACGCTCGCAGCGGTTCGTGATTCGAAAGAGACTGCGTAATTTCCCGAGTAATTGCCGTTTCTTGGGAAGCGGCGTTAGTTCAGTTATCAGGAGTAACTCAAATGGCTGTTAGCAAAGCAGAAATCCTCGACGCAATCGCGTCCATGTCGGTTCTGGAACTGTCCGAACTGATCAAGGAAATGGAAGAGAAGTTCGGTGTGTCCGCCGCTGCCGCCGTGGCCGTGGCCGGCCCCGCCGTGGCTGGTGAAGCCGCCGCCGCCGCTGAAGAGAAGACCGAATTCGACGTGATTCTGGCCGCTGTCGGCGAGAAGAAAGTCGAAGTCATCAAGGTCGTGCGCGCTGCCACCGGCCTGGGCCTGAAAGAAGCCAAGGACCTGGTTGACGGTGCTCCGAAGGCCGTCAAGGAAGGCGTGGCCAAGGACGAGGCCGAAGGCCTCAAGAAGCAGCTCGAAGAAGCCGGCGCCAAGGTCGAGATCAAGTAATTTCTCGGTCCCAGGCAGGGCTGGCACCCGAAAGTGGGCGCCAGCCCTTTCGTACTTTTCGAAGCCAGAAGAGAACGAGATCGTCCCTGACGGCTCATTGTCTCCTGTCTTCCCACGTCTGAACGCTACCCGGAGCATCTATGGCGTACTCCTACACCGAGAAAAAGCGTATCCGCAAGAGCTTTGCCAAAGGCGGGGCTGTGCTGGACGCGCCCTTTCTGCTGGCGACGCAGATTGAGTCCTTCGCATCCTTCCTCCAGGCGGAAACCTCCGCAGCGCAGCGGGCCAACCAGGGCCTGCAGGCCGCCTTCACCTCGATCTTCCCGATCAGCAGCCACAGCGGAAATGCACGCCTCGAATTCGTGCACTACCTGCTGGGCGAGCCGGCGTTCGATGTGAAAGAGTGCCAGCAGCGCGGCCTGACCTTTGCGGCCCCGCTGCGCGCGCGCGTGCGCCTGGTCATCATGGACCGCGAAGCGCCGAAGGAGACCGTCAAGGAAGTCAAGGAGCAGGAAGTCTACATGGGCGAGATTCCGCTCATGACGAACACCGGCTCCTTCGTCATCAACGGTACCGAGCGGGTCATCGTGTCCCAGCTGCACCGTTCGCCGGGTGTGTTCTTCGAGCACGACCGCGGCAAGACGCATGCCTCGGGCAAGCTGCTGTTCTCGGCGCGGGTGATTCCCTACCGCGGCTCCTGGCTGGACTTCGAGTACGACCCGAAGGACTACCTGTATTTCCGCGTCGACCGTCGCCGCAAGATGCCGGTGTCGATCCTGATGCGTGCCATCGGGATGACAACCGAGCAGATCCTGGCGACTTTCCATGACTTCGACCGCTTCGAGCTGAAGGCTGATGGCGCTTCGTTTGCTGTGGTGCCCGAGCGCCTGCGCGGCGAAGTGGCCAAATTCGACATCCTCGATGCCGACGGCAAGGTCATCGTCGAGAAGGAAAAGCGCGTCACCGCGCGTCATATCCGTCAACTCGCCGATGCCGGCGTGTCGGCGATCGACGTGCCGGACGACTTCCTCCTCGGCCGCGTGATCGCCAAGGATCTGGTCGATGCGGAGACCGGCGAAATCGTCGCCCGTGCGAATGACGAGATCACCGAAGAGGTGCTGGCGCAGCTGCGCGACGCCAACGTGGTCGAGCTGCCGACGCTGTACATCAACGATCTGGATCGCGGTGCGCACATCTCGCAGACCCTGCGCATCGACGAAACCACCGACGAGTGGGCTGCCAAGGTCGCCATCTATCGCATGATGCGTCCGGGCGAGCCGCCCACCGAAGACGCGGTCGAAGCCCTGTTCAAGGGGCTGTTCTACGCCGAAGAGCGCTACGACCTGTCGGCCGTCGGCCGCATGAAGTTCAATCGCCGCGCCTATCCCGAAAAGATCGACGACAAGGCGCCGGAATGGTATCGCCGGATGCTCGAGGCGGTTGGCCCGAAGACCGAGGAAGGTCCGGGGACGCTGTCGAACGAAGACATCCTGGCGGTCATCGCCATCCTCATCGAGCTGCGCAACGGTCGTGGCGAGATCGACGACATCGATCATCTCGGCAACCGCCGTGTGCGTTCGGTGGGTGAGCTGGCCGAGAACCAGTTCCGCGCCGGTCTGGTGCGTGTCGAGCGTGCCGTCAAGGAGCGCCTGGGCCAGGCCGAATCCGACAACCTGATGCCGCATGACCTGATCAATGCCAAGCCGATCAGCGCCGCCATCAAGGAGTTTTTCGGTTCCAGCCAGCTGTCGCAGTTCATGGACCAGACCAACCCGCTGTCCGAGATCACGCACAAGCGTCGTGTCTCGGCGCTCGGTCCGGGTGGTCTGACGCGTGAGCGCGCCGGCTTTGAAGTGCGCGACGTGCATCCGACCCACTATGGCCGCGTGTGCCCGATCGAAACGCCGGAAGGTCCGAACATCGGTCTGATCAACTCGCTGGCCGTGTACTCGCGCACCAACCGCTACGGCTTCCTCGAAACCCCGTACCGCAAGGTCGAGGACGGGAAAGTCACCGACCAGATCGATTACCTGTCGGCCATCGAAGAAGGCCAGTACGTGATCGCCCAGGCCAACGCGCAGATCAACGCCGAAGGCCGGCTGAGCGGCGAACTGGTGTCCTGCCGTCACAAGGGGGAATTCTCGCTGGCCGTGGCCGACTCCGTTCAGTACATGGACGTGGCGCCGGGCCAGATCGTGTCGGTGGCTGCCTCGCTGATTCCGTTCCTTGAGCATGACGACGCGAACCGCGCGCTGATGGGCGCCAACATGCAGCGTCAGGCCGTGCCCTGCCTGCGCCCCGAGAAGCCCTTCGTCGGCACCGGCATCGAGCGCCTGGTGGCGGTCGACTCGGGTACCGCCGTGCAGGCAACCCGCGGCGGCGTGGTCGACTATGTCGATGCCAACCGTATCGTGGTGCGGGTCAACGACGACGAAACCCTGGCGGGCGAAGTCGGTGTCGACATCTACAACCTGATCAAGTACACCCGTTCCAACCAGAACACCAACATCAACCAGCGTCCCATCGTCAAGGTGGGCGACGTGATCGCCCGCAACGACGTGATCGCCGACGGCGCCTCGACCGACCTGGGCGAACTGGCCCTCGGCCAGAACATGCTGGTCGCGTTCATGCCGTGGAACGGCTACAACTTCGAAGACTCGATCCTCATCTCCGAACGTGTCGTGGCCGACGACCGCTTCACCTCGATCCATATCGAGGAGCTGACCGTCGTGGCCCGTGACACCAAGCTCGGACCCGAAGAGATCACCCGCGATATCGCATCGCTGGGCGAAGCCCAACTGGGCCGCCTGGACGAGTCCGGCATCGTGTACATCGGCGCCGAAGTCGAAGCCGGTGACGTGCTGGTCGGCAAGGTCACGCCCAAGGGCGAGACCCAGCTGACGCCGGAAGAGAAGCTGCTGCGCGCGATCTTCGGTGAGAAGGCCTCCGACGTGAAGGACACCTCGCTGCGCGTGCCCTCGGGCATGAACGGCATCGTCATCGACGTGCAGGTGTTCACCCGCGAAGGCATCGAGCGCGATGTGCGCGCCCAGTCGATCATCGACGACCAGCTGCGCAGCTTCAAGACCGATCTGGCCGACCAGATGCGCATCGTCGAGCGCGACGCCTTCGCCCGTATCCGTCGCATGATCGTGGGCCAGAAGGCCAACGGCGGGCCGAAGAAGCTGGCCAAGGGCACCGAGATCTCCGACGCCTACCTGGACAGCCTCGAGCCGTATCACTGGTTCGACATCCGCATGGCGGCCGAAGAGATCGCGACCCAGCTCGAAGCGGTCCGCGAAGGTCTCGAGAAGACCCGCAAGGATTTCGAGCTGGCCTTCGAGGTCAAGAAGAAGAAGCTCACCCAGGGCGACGAGCTGCCCCCGGGCGTGCAGAAGATGGTCAAGGTCTACCTGGCGGTCAAGCGTCGCCTGCAGCCGGGCGACAAGATGGCCGGTCGTCACGGTAACAAGGGTGTGGTCTCGCGCATCGTGCCGGTCGAAGACATGCCGTACATGGAAAACGGGACGCCGGTCGACGTGGTGCTCAACCCGCTGGGCGTGCCCTCGCGGATGAACATCGGTCAGATTCTCGAAACCCACCTGGGCTGGGCCGCCAAGGGTCTGGGCAACAAGATCGACACCATGTTGCGTACCAACGCCGCCGTCAAGGAAGTGCGTGGCCTGCTCGGCGAGATCTACAACCGTCACGGCAAGAGCGAGGACATCGACAGCTTCAAGGACGAGGAAGTGCTGGAGCTGGCCGACAACCTGCGCAAGGGCGTGCCCTTCGCCACGCCGGTGTTCGACGGTGCCAAGGAAAGCGAGATCGAGGCGATGTTCGAAATCGCAGGTCTGCCGACCTCCGGCCAGGTCACGCTGTTCGACGGCCGCACCGGCGAAGCCTTCGAGCGCAAGGTCACGGTGGGCTACAAGCACGTGTTGAAGCTGCACCACTTGGTCGATGACAAGATGCACGCCCGCTCCACCGGCCCGTACTCGCTGGTGACCCAGCAGCCGCTGGGCGGCAAGGCGCAGTTCGGTGGTCAGCGTTTCGGCGAAATGGAAGTGTGGGCCCTGGAAGCCTACGGCGCCTCCTACACGCTGCAGGAAATGCTGACGGTCAAGTCCGACGACGTGACCGGCCGGACCAAGGTGTACGAAAACATCGTCAAGGGCGAGCACAAGATCGATGCGGGCATGCCCGAGTCGTTCAACGTGCTGGTGAAGGAAATTCGCTCGCTGGCCATCGACATCGACCTGGATCGTATTTGAGCCGACTGAGTCCAACGCTCAATCGGATGGAGTGACACATGAAAAGCCTGCTCGCTGATCTGTTCAAACAGACCCTTCCCAATGAGGAAGAGTTTGATGCGATTACCATCGGTCTCGCATCGCCGGACAAAATCCGGTCCTGGTCCTATGGCGAAGTCAAAAAGCCGGAGACCATCAACTACCGCACCTTCAAGCCCGAGCGCGACGGCTTGTTCTGCGCCAAGATCTTTGGCCCGGTGAAGGACTACGAGTGCCTGTGCGGCAAGTACAAGCGTCTCAAGCACCGCGGCGTGATCTGCGAAAAGTGCGGCGTCGAAGTGACGCTGTCGAAAGTGCGCCGCGAGCGCATGGGCCACATCGAACTGGCCTCGCCGGTGGCGCACATCTGGTTTCTGAAGAGCCTGCCCAGCCGTCTGGGCATGGTGCTCGACATGACCCTGCGCGACATCGAGCGCGTGCTGTACTTCGAAGGCTTCGTGGTGGTCGAGCCGGGCATGACCCCGCTGACCCGTGGCCAGCTGCTGACTGAAGACGACTACCTGGCCAAGGTCGAAGAATACGGTGACGAGTTCGAAGCCTCGATGGGCGCCGAAGGCGTGCGCGAGCTGCTGCGCACGCTCGACGTGAATCAGGAGATCGAGAAGCTGCGCGGCGAACTCGAAGCGACCAGCTCCGACGCCAAGATCAAGAAGTTCTCCAAGCGCCTGAAGATCCTCGAGGCCTTCCAGCAGTCCGGCATCAAGCCGGAGTGGATGATCCTGGCGGTGCTGCCGGTGCTGCCGCCGGACCTGCGTCCGCTGGTGCCGCTGGACGGCGGCCGTTTCGCCACTTCCGACCTGAACGACCTGTACCGTCGCGTCATCAACCGCAACAACCGTCTGAAGCGTCTGCTCGAGCTCAAGGCGCCCGAGATCATCGTGCGCAACGAGAAGCGCATGCTGCAGGAGTCGGTCGACTCCCTGCTCGACAACGGTCGCCGCGGCAAGGCCATGACCGGTGCCAACAAGCGTCCGCTCAAGTCGCTGGCCGACATGATCAAGGGCAAGGGCGGTCGTTTCCGTCAGAACCTGCTGGGCAAGCGTGTCGACTACTCCGGCCGTTCGGTCATCGTGGTGGGCCCGCAGCTCAAGCTGCACCAGTGTGGCCTGCCCAAGCTGATGGCACTGGAGCTGTTCAAGCCCTTCATCTTCAACAAGCTGGAGCTGATGGGGCTGGCCACGACCATCAAGCAGGCCAAGAAGATGGTGGAGAGCCAGGAGCCGGTGGTGTGGGACATCCTCGAAGAGGTGATCCGCGAACATCCGGTGCTGCTCAACCGCGCCCCGACCCTGCACCGCCTCGGTATCCAGGCCTTCGAGCCGGTGCTGATCGAAGGCAAGGCGATCCAGCTGCATCCGCTGGTCTGCGTCGCGTTCAACGCCGACTTCGACGGCGATCAGATGGCCGTCCACGTGCCGCTGTCGCTCGAAGCGCAGATGGAAGCCCGCACCCTGATGCTGGCCTCCAACAACGTGATCTCGCCCGCCAACGGCGAGCCGATCATCGTCCCGTCGCAGGACATTGTGCTGGGCCTGTACTACGCTAGCCGCGAAGGCATCGGCGAGAAGGGCGACGGCATGGTGCTGCAGGACGTCTCCGAGGTGCTGCGCGCCTACGAGTCGGGCAACCTGTCGCTGCATGCGCGCATCACCGTGCGCCTGAAAGAAGCCGATCTCGGTCCGGATGGCGAGCGCATCGAGCGCGTGACCCGCTACAACACGACGGCCGGCCGTGCGCTGCTGTCGGAAATCCTGCCGGCCGGTCTGCCGTTCAGCGTGATCGACAAGCCGCTGAAGAAAAAGGAAATTTCCAAGCTCATCAACGCCTCCTTCCGCCGTTGCGGCCTGAAGGCGACGGTGGTGTTCGCTGACCAGCTGATGCAGTTCGGTTTCCGTCTGGCGACGCGTGCCGGGGTGTCGATCGCGGTCAAGGACATGCTGGTGCCGGATCAGAAAGAGCCGATCATCCGCGCTGCCGAAAACGAAGTGAAAGAGATCGCCCAGCAGTACGCGTCGGGTCTGGTGACCGATGGCGAACGCTACAACAAGGTGGTCGATATCTGGGGCCGCACCGGTGACCAGGTCGCCAAGGCGATGATGGATCAGCTCGGCAAGCAGAAGATCGAGGACCGCTTCGGTGCGACGCCGCGCGACAACTGGTGGCAGGCCGTGTATATGCCGGGCGCGAAGGCGCCGGAAGCCAAGGAAGTCGATCAGGAGTCCTTCAACTCCATCTACATGATGGCCGACTCCGGGGCGCGGGGTTCTGCCGCACAGATCCGCCAGCTGGCCGGTATGCGGGGCCTGATGGCCAAGCCGGACGGCTCGATCATCGAGACGCCGATCACCACCAACTTCCGTGAAGGCCTGAACGTGCTTCAGTACTTCATCTCGACGCACGGTGCGCGTAAAGGCCTGGCCGATACCGCACTGAAGACGGCGAACTCGGGTTACCTGACGCGCCGCCTGGTCGACGTGACACAGGATCTGGTGGTCACCGAAGACGATTGCGGTACCCGCAACGGCTTCAACATGAAGGCCATGATCGAGGGCGGCGAGGTCATCGAGCCGCTGCGCGAGCGCATCCTCGGTCGCGTGTGCATCGACGATGTGGTCAATCCGGACACCCAGGAAACCGTCATCGCCGCCGGCGAACTGCTCGACGAGAACGCGGTCGAGTTGATCGAAAGCCTCGGCATCGACGAAGTGGCCGTGCGTACCCCGCTGAGCTGCGAAACCCGTTACGGTCTGTGCGCCAAGTGCTACGGTCGTGACCTGGGCCGAGGCTCACTGGTGAACGTCGGCGAGGCGGTCGGTGTGATCGCAGCGCAGTCGATCGGTGAGCCGGGTACCCAGCTGACCATGCGGACCTTCCACGTCGGTGGTGCGGCGTCGCGGGCGGCAGCGGCCAGTTCGGTCGAAGCCAAGTCGGCCGGCAGCATCCGCTTCACCCAGAACATGCGTTATGTGACCAACGCCAAGGGCGAGAAGATCATCATCGCCCGCTCGGCGGAAGTACTGGTGGCCGACGATATGGGCCGCGAGCGCGAGCGTCACAAGGTGCCCTACGGCGCCATGCTGCTGGTCAGCGATGGCGATGCCATCAAGGCCGGCCAGCAACTGGCCACCTGGGATCCGCACACCCGCCCGATCGTGACCGAGTTCGCCGGTACGGTGAAGTTCGAGAACGTCGAGGAAGGGGCGACCGTCGCCAAGCAAATCGACGAGGTGACCGGTCTGTCCACCCTGGTGGTGATCGATGCCAAGCGTCGTGGCGGCTCCGCTTCTACCAAGGGCATGCGCCCGCAGGTCAAGCTGTTCGACGAGAAGGGCGATGAAGTGAAGATCGCCGGCAGCGATCATGCGGTGGCTATCACCTTCCAGGTCGGCTCGATCATCACCGTCAAGGATGGTCAGCAGATCAACGTCGGCGACATCCTGGCACGCATCCCGCAGGAATCGGCCAAGACCCGCGACATCACCGGCGGTCTGCCGCGGGTGGCGGAGCTGTTCGAAGCACGTTCCCCGAAGGATGCCGGCGTGCTGGCCGAGTTCACCGGTACCGTGTCCTTCGGCAAGGAAACCAAGGGCAAGCAACGTCTGGTGATCACCGAGCTGGACGGCACGGCGCACGAGTTCCTGATTCCGAAAGACAAGCACGTCATGGTGCACGACGGCCAGGTGGTCAACAAGGGCGAGCCGATCGTCGACGGGCCGGCCGAACCGCACGACATCCTGCGCCTCAAGGGCATCGAGGCGCTGGCCCGCTACATCATCGACGAAGTGCAGGACGTCTATCGTCTGCAGGGCGTGAAGATCAACGACAAGCACATCGAAGTGATCGTGCGTCAGATGCTGC
The DNA here is from genome assembly GCF_018524365.1 of Denitromonas iodatirespirans. GTDB lineage: Bacteria > Pseudomonadota > Gammaproteobacteria > Burkholderiales > Rhodocyclaceae > Nitrogeniibacter > Nitrogeniibacter iodatirespirans. The sequence goes on along the minus strand of NZ_JAEKFT010000006.1, from coordinate 96,271 downwards.
GCCGTGTGGTGATCTCGGATTCGGGCGACACCCGCTTCATTCGTGAAGAGCAGGTCGAGCGCTCCGAAGTGCTGGACGAGAACGACCGGATCGAAGCCGAAGGCAAGTTGCCGGCCAGCTACGAAAACGTGCTGCTCGGTATCACCAAGGCCTCCTTGTCGACCGACTCCTTCATCTCGGCCGCGTCCTTCCAGGAAACGACCCGGGTGCTGACCGAAGCGGCCATCATGGGCAAGCGTGACGAACTCCGTGGTCTCAAGGAAAACGTCATCGTCGGCCGACTCATCCCGGCCGGTACCGGGATGGCGTACCACCGTAACCGCCGTGCCCAGTCCGAAGGACAGGACCTGGGCGGGGAGCACGCCTGGCCCGCGGCGGCCGAAGAGCTCCTGGATCTGCCGCAGGAAGATGTGTCAACGCGTTGACCTTTTAAAACAAACGGGGGTAAAATCCGGCCTCTTTTTGTAGACTGACCAATCGTAGTCAGTCGCAGCCGGAATACACCGCCCGAGGCGGCCCAGGGGGCTGCCTCGGTTTTTTGGGAAATTCTCAAGCTATGCCAACAATTAATCAGCTCGTCCGCAAACCGCGGAAATCCGCCGTACTCAAAAGCAAGGTGCCGGCGCTGGAAGCCTGCCCGCAGAAGCGTGGCGTGTGTACCCGTGTGTACACCACGACGCCGAAGAAGCCGAACTCCGCGTTGCGTAAGGTGGCCAAGGTGCGCCTGACCAACGGGTTCGAGGTGATCTCGTACATCGGCGGTGAGGGGCACAACCTGCAGGAGCACTCCGTGGTCCTGATTCGCGGTGGCCGGGTGAAGGACTTGCCGGGTGTGCGTTACCACATCGTCCGCGGGTCGCTGGACTTGCAGGGTGTCAAGGATCGTAAGCAGTCGCGCTCCAAGTACGGTGCCAAGCGCCCGAAGAAAGCCTGATTGTTGGCTCAATGAGAATCGGAAGGGGTTGATATGCCGCGTCGTCGCGAAGTTCCCAAGCGTGAGGTCCTGTCGGATCCGAAGTTTGGTAGTCAGGATGTTTCCAAGTTCATCAATGTGATCATGCAGGCCGGCAAGAAGGCCGTGGCTGAGCGCATCGTCTATGGTGCCTTTGATCACATCTCCAGCAAATCCGGCAAGGATCCGCTGGAAGTGTTTACGGCTGCTCTGGGCAATGTGCGCCCGGTGGTCGAGGTGAAGAGCCGCCGCGTCGGTGGTGCCAACTACCAGGTGCCGGTGGAAGTGCGTCCCTCTCGTCGCATGGCGCTGTCGATGCGCTGGCTGCGCGAGGCCGCCCGCAAGCGTGCCGAGAAGTCGATGGCCCAGCGTTTGGCTGGCGAGTTGCTGGAAGCGGCTGAAGGTCGTGGTGCGGCGATGAAGAAGCGCGAAGAAGTGCACCGCATGGCCGAGGCCAACAAGGCGTTCTCGCACTATCGCTTCTGATTTGAAAGCGACGTGGATCGAGCCCGTCAGGGCTCGTTTTTTTGTAATCGACTGAAAGAAAAAATCGCGCCTTGGCGTGATTGGGAAGGGTTGCTACCGTGGCTCGCAAGACACCTATTGAGCGTTACCGCAATATCGGTATTTCGGCTCACATCGACGCCGGCAAGACAACGACGACCGAGCGAATCCTGTTTTATACCGGCGTGAACCACAAGATTGGTGAAGTTCACGACGGCGCAGCGACCATGGACTGGATGGCGCAAGAGCAGGAGCGTGGCATCACCATCACCTCCGCGGCGACCACGTGTTTCTGGAAGGGGATGGATCTGAGCTATCCCGAGCATCACATCAACATCATCGACACTCCGGGGCACGTCGACTTCACGATCGAAGTCGAGCGCTCCATGCGCGTGCTCGACGGTGCCTGCATGGTCTACTGCGCGGTGGGTGGTGTTCAGCCGCAGTCCGAGACGGTGTGGCGTCAGGCAACCAAGTACCGTGTGCCGCGTCTGGCCTTCGTGAACAAGATGGATCGCTCTGGTGCGGATTTCTTCAAGGTCGTGGCTCAGATGAAGAGTCGCCTGAAGGCCAATCCGGTGCCCGTGGTGCTGCCGATCGGTGCAGAAGAGCACTTCGAAGGTGTGGTCGATCTGATCAAGATGAAGGCGATCGTCTGGGACGAGGCGTCGCAGGGGACCAAGTTCTCTTACGCCGAGATTCCCGCGAACCTGGCCGAAGAGGCTGCGACCTGGCGCGAGCAGATGGTCGAGGCGGCTGCCGAAGCCACCGAAGAGCTGATGAACGAGTACCTGGAGAGCGGCGATCTGAGCGAAGCCCAGATCATGGCCGGTCTGCGCAAGCGCACCATCGCCTGCGAAATCCAGCCGATGCTGTGCGGTACCGCGTTCAAGAACAAGGGTGTTCAACGCATGCTGGATGCGGTCATCGAATTCATGCCCTCGCCGACCGAAGTGCCGGCCGTGCAAGGTACCGATGAAGATGGCAATGAGCTGACGCGCAAGTCGTCGGACGACGAGAAGTTCTCGGCCCTGGCGTTCAAGCTGATGACCGACCCGTTCGTTGGTCAGCTGACCTTCATTCGTGTTTATTCCGGTGTTCTGGATTCCGGCGACACCGTGCTGAACTCGGTCAAGGACAAGAAAGAACGTATCGGCCGTCTGCTGCAGATGCACGCCAACGACCGGATCGAGATCAAGGAAGTGCGCGCCGGCGATATCGCTGCTTGCGTGGGTCTCAAGGATGTCACTACGGGTGAAACCCTGTGCTCCCCCGATGCGCCGATCATTCTCGAGCGCATGGAGTTCCCGGATCCCGTGATTCACGTGGCCGTAGAGCCCAAGACCAAGAGCGACCAGGAAAAGATGGGTATCGCCCTGAGCCGTCTGGCCCAGGAAGATCCGTCGTTCCGCGTGCGCACCGACGAAGAATCCGGCCAGACGATCATCTCCGGCATGGGCGAGCTGCACCTCGAGATCATCGTCGATCGCATGAAGCGCGAATTCAACGTGGAAGCCAACGTCGGTGCGCCGCAGGTGGCCTACCGTGAAGCGGTGCGTTCGGCTGTCGAGCAGGAAGGCAAGTTCGTCAAGCAGTCCGGCGGTCGCGGCCAGTATGGCCACGTCTGGATCAAGCTGGAGCCGAACGAGGCGGGCAAGGGCTACGAGTTCGTCGACGCCATCAAAGGTGGTGTGGTGCCGCGTGAATACATCCCGGCGGTCGATCGCGGCATTCGCGACACGCTGCCGAGCGGTGTGCTGGCCGGCTTCCCGGTGGTGGATGTCAAGGTCACGCTGTTCGATGGCTCCTACCACGATGTCGACTCGAACGAAAACGCGTTCAAGATGGCCGGTTCGATGGCCTTCAAGGACGCCATGCGTAAAGCCAATCCGGTGCTGCTTGAGCCGATGATGGCGGTCGAGGTCGAGACGCCGGAAGACTTCATGGGCAACGTGATGGGCGACCTGTCCGGTCGTCGCGGTATCGTGCTGGGCATGGACGACATCGCCGGCGACATGAAGGGGATTCGTGCCGAAGTGCCGCTGGCCGAGATGTTCGGCTACGCCACCTCGCTGCGTTCGCTGACCCAGGGTCGCGCAACGTATTCGATGGAATTCAAGCATTACAGCGAGGCCCCGAAGAACGTGGCCGAGGCTGTGATCAAGAGCAAGTAATTTCGTATTTTCGAGACTAAGGAAACGAAACAATGGCTAAGGGTAAGTTTGAGCGGACGAAACCGCACGTCAACGTCGGCACGATTGGTCACGTTGACCATGGCAAGACCACGCTGACGGCGGCGATCACGACGATTCTGTCGAAGAAGTTCGGCGGTGAAGCCAAGGACTACGCGTCGATCGACAGCGCGCCGGAAGAAAAAGCGCGCGGCATCACGATCAACACGGCACACGTCGAGTACGAGACGGCCACCCGTCACTACGCCCACGTGGATTGCCCGGGTCACGCCGACTACGTCAAGAACATGATTACCGGCGCTGCCCAGATGGACGGCGCGATCCTGGTGTGCTCGGCCGCTGACGGCCCGATGCCGCAGACCCGCGAGCACATCCTGCTGGCCCGTCAGGTCGGCGTGCCGTACATCATCGTCTTCCTGAACAAGTGCGACATGGTCGACGACGAAGAGCTGCTCGAGCTGGTCGAGATGGAAGTGCGCGAGCTGCTCTCCAAGTACGACTTCCCGGGCGACGATGTGCCCATCGTCAAGGGTTCGGCCCTGAAGGCCCTCGAAGGCGACCAGAGCCCGATCGGCGAGCCGGCGATTTTCCAACTGGCCGACGCCCTGGATTCCTACATCCCGACGCCCGAGCGCGCCATCGACAAGCCCTTCCTGCTGCCGATCGAAGACGTGTTCTCGATCTCCGGCCGCGGCACTGTGGTGACCGGTCGTGTCGAACGCGGAATCGTCAAGGTGGGTGAGGAAATCGAGATCGTCGGTATCAAGCCGACCGTCAAGACCACCTGCACCGGCGTGGAAATGTTCCGCAAGCTGCTCGACCAGGGTCAGGCTGGCGACAACGTCGGCGTGCTGCTGCGCGGCACCAAGCGTGAAGACGTCGAGCGTGGCCAGGTGCTGTGCAAGCCGGGTTCGATTACCCCGCACACCCACTTCACGGGCGAGATCTACGTGCTGTCGAAGGAAGAGGGCGGCCGTCACACCCCGTTCTTCGCCAACTACCGTCCGCAGTTCTACTTCCGCACCACGGACGTGACCGGTTCGATCTCGCTGCCCGAAGGCACCGAGATGGTCATGCCGGGCGACAATGTGTCGATCACCGTCAAGCTGATCGCCCCGATCGCCATGGAAGAAGGTCTGCGCTTCGCCATCCGTGAAGGCGGTCGTACCGTCGGTGCCGGCGTCGTGGCCAAGGTCATCGAGTAATCAACCCTCCCCGGGCGGTGCCTTTGCACCGCCCTCGCTCTTTGGACAACATCATGCAAAGCCAAAAAATCCGTATCCGCCTGAAGGCCTTCGATTACCGCCTGATCGACCAGTCCGCGCTTGAGATCGTCGAGACGGCAAAGCGCACCGGCGCAGTCGTCCGTGGCCCCGTGCCGCTGCCGACGCGTATCGAGCGCTATGATGTGTTGCGTTCGCCGCATGTGAACAAGGCCTCGCGCGATCAGTTCGAGATTCGTACCCATCAGCGCCTGATGGACATCGTCGATCCCACCGAAAAGACGGTCGACGCATTGATGAAACTCGACCTGCCCGCAGGTGTGGATGTGGAAATCAAGCTGCAGTAATTCTTGGCTTGTGTTCTAAGCGCCGAGGCCGGTATAATCCGGCCTTTGCGTTTTTCGCGCAAAAAACTCTTTACGGCCCCGGTCAATCGCAACCGGGATTTGGGAGAATAAAATGAGTCTAGGCCTTGTAGGTCGCAAGGTCGGCATGACTCGCATTTTCACGGACGATGGTCAAACCATCCCCGTGACGGTGCTTGACATGTCCGACAACCGCGTTAGCCAGATCAAGACCGCTGAGACCGACGGCTACACCGCCGTCCAGGTTGCCTTCGGCAAGCGTCGCGCTAGCCGGGTGGGTAAGCCGCTCGCGGGTCACCTTGCCAAAGCAGGTGTTGAGGCAAGCTGGCTGCTTCAGGAGTTTCGTGTCGATGCAGCAGCGCTCGATGGCGTCAAGCCGGGCGATGTGCTGACTGTGGACATTTTTGGTGTCGGCCAGAAGGTCGATGTCGTCGGGACGTCCATCGGTAAGGGTTTTGCTGGCGCCATCAAGCGTCACAACTTCTCGTCGAACCGCGCTTCTCACGGTAACTCCGTGTCTCACAACTCCGCTGGCTCGATCGGTCAGGCGCAGGATCCGGGGCGGGTGCTTCCGGGTAAGCGTATGGCGGCTCACATGGGTGATGTTCGTCGCACCATGCAGAACCTGGAAGTGGTTCGTGTGGATGCCGAGCGTCAGCTGTTGCTCGTCAAGGGTGCTGTCCCGGGTGCTCGGGGTGGTGATGTGGTCGTTCGGCCGGCAGTCAAGGGGGCGTGATGGAACTTAAGCTTCTCAATGATCAGGGTCAGTCTGCCGAGACGGTCCAGGTGTCCGACGTCTTGTTCGGGCGCGAGTACAACGAGGCGCTGATTCACCAGGTCGTGGTTGCCTATATGGCCAACGCCCGTTCGGGGAATCGTGCCCAGAAAGGTCGCTCCGAGATCGCCAAATCGACCCGCAAGCCGTGGCGCCAGAAGGGTACCGGTCGTGCGCGTGCCGGTATGGCGTCCAGTCCGCTGTGGCGCGGGGGTGGTCGGATTTTCCCGAACTCGCCCGACGAGAACTTCTCGCAGAAAATCAACCGCAAGATGTATCGCGCCGGCGTGGCGTCGATCCTGTCGCAACTGGCGCGTGAAGGCCGCATTTCGGTGGTGGAGGATTTCGCCCTGGAAGCGCCGAAGACCCGACTGTTCGCGGACAAGCTGAAGGGTATGGGCTTTGCGGATTCGGTGTTGGTGATTACCGAAGAGCTGAGCGAAAACCTCTTCCTGGCATCGCGCAATCTGCGTGACGTGCTGGTGCTGGAGGTGACCGAGGCGGATCCGGTGTCGCTGGTGCGCTTCCCGCAGGTCGTCGTGACCAAGGGTGCGCTGGCGAAGATGCAGGAGGTGTGGCAATGAGTCAGCTCAAACAAGAGCGTCTGCTGAAGGTCTTGTTGGCCCCGCAGATCTCCGAGAAGGCGACTTATATCGCCGACAAGAATGAACAGGTGGTGTTTCGCGTCGTGTCCGATGCGACCAAGCCGGAAGTGAAGGCGGCGGTCGAGTCGCTCTTCAGTGTCAAGGTGAAGTCGGTCCAGATCGCGAACGTCAAGGGTAAGGTCAAGCGCTTCGGGAAAATCACCGGTCAGCGCAAGGGTTGGAAAAAGGCGTTCGTTTGCCTGCAGCCCGGCCAGGAAATCAACTTCGCGGCAGGGGAGTGACTGAGCTATGGCGTTGGTAAAAGTTAAACCGACATCCGCCGGTCGTCGTGCGGTTGTTCAGGTGGTCAACAAGGATCTGTACAAGGGTCGCCCGCACGGTGCTTTGATTGAGAAGCAGTCGAAAAAGGCTGGCCGCAACAATGCAGGTCGTATCACGGTTCGTCATCAGGGCGGTGGTCACAAGCAGCACTATCGCATGATCGATTTCCGTCGCAACAAGGACGGTATCGTGGCCAAGGTTGAGCGTGTCGAGTACGACCCCAACCGCACGGCGCACATCGCACTGCTGTGCTATGCCGATGGCGAGCGTCGCTACATCATTGCCCCGCGCAACATCGAAGTGGGTCAGGAAGTGGTCAGTGGTTCCGAGGCGCCGATCAAGGTCGGCAATGCCTTGCCGATCCGGAATATTCCGGTCGGTACCGTGATCCACTGCATCGAGATGCAGCCTGGCAAGGGGGCTCAGTTGGCCCGCTCGGCCGGCGCTTCCGTCCAGTTGCTGGCGCGCGAAGGCTCCTATGCCCAACTGCGCTTGCGCTCCGGCGAGATTCGTCGTGTGCACGTCGAGTGCCGTGCGACGGTCGGCGAAGTGGGTAACGGCGAGCACGGTCTGCGCAAGATCGGCAAGGCCGGTGCCAATCGCTGGCGCGGTATCCGTCCGACGGTTCGTGGCGTGGTCATGAACCCGGTGGATCACCCGCACGGCGGTGGTGAAGGTCGTACGGGCGAAGGCCGTGTGCCGGTCAGCCCGTGGGGCACGCCGGCCAAGGGCTATCGGACGCGCAACAACAAGCGCACCGACTCGATGATTGTTCAGCGCCGCAAAAAGCGTTAAGGGGTAACGGATGACTCGCTCTCTGAAAAAAGGCCCGTTCGTCGACGCTCACCTGTTGAAAAAGGTGGACGCGGCGCGGGGTAGCAACGACAAGCGCCCGATCAAGACTTGGTCGCGTCGCTCGACGGTTCTGCCGGATTTCGTCGGTCTGACGATCGCCGTGCATAACGGCCGTCAGCACGTGCCGGTGTATGTGTCGGAAAACATGGTCGGCCACAAGCTCGGTGAATTTGCCCTGACGCGTACGTTCAAGGGCCATCTCGCCAGCAAGAAGGCGAAACGTTAAGGAGTCTGGGTAATGGAAACTAAAGCCATCCTCCGCGGCGTCCGCCTCAGCGCTCAGAAAGGGCGCTTGGTGGCAGACCAGGTCCGCGGCAAGCCGGTTGAGCAGGCGCTGAACATTCTGGCGTTTTCCCCCAAGAAGGGCGCGCAGATCATCAAGAAGGTGGTCGAGTCCGCGATTGCGAACGCCGAGCACAACGACGGTGCCGATATTGACGAGCTCAAGGTGAAGACCATTCACGTTGAAGAAGGTATGACGCTGAAGCGTTTTACTGCGCGCGCCAAAGGTCGGGGCAATCGCATTCTGAAGCCGACATGTCACGTGTTCGTGACGGTCGGGAACTGAGGGGAACTCATGGGTCAGAAAATTCATCCTACCGGGTTCCGCCTCGCGGTTACCCGCGACTGGACCGCCCGCTGGTATGCATCGAAAAAGGATTTCGCCAAGACTCTAGCGGATGATCTGGCGGTTCGCGCTTTCCTGAAAAAGCGTCTGTCGCACGCCTCGGTCGGCCGCGTGTTGATCGAGCGTCCGGCGAAGAACGCCCGGATCACGCTGTTCAGCGCACGTCCTGGCGTGGTGATCGGCAAGAAGGGCGAGGACATCGAGCGCCTGAAGGCTGATCTGCAGAAAATGGTCGGCGTGCCGGTTCATGTGAACATCGAAGAAGTGCGCAAGCCGGAAACCGATGCTCAGCTGATCGCCGATTCGATCGCGCAGCAGCTCGAGCGCCGGATCATGTTCCGTCGTGCCATGAAGCGTGCCATCCAGAACGCCATGCGTCTGGGTGTCCAGGGCATCAAGATCATGAGCTCCGGGCGCCTTAACGGTGCAGAAATCGCGCGTACCGAGTGGTATCGCGAAGGCCGCGTGCCGCTGCATACGCTGCGTGCCAACATCGATTACGGCGTTTCCGAAGCCAAGACCACCTACGGCGTCTCCGGTATCAAGGTCTGGGTGTACAAGGGCGAAATGCTTGGCCGCAATGAGCAGCCCGCCGTGAGTGAGCCCGAGAACGAACCGCGTCGCGCTCGTCGTGGCGGTCGCAATGACGGTGACAATCGTGGTCAGCGTCGCGCACCGCGCCGCGCCGAAACCGGTGGCGATGCGGCTACTGAGAGCAGGAGTGAATAATGCTTCAGCCGAAAAGAAGAAAGTACCGCAAAGAACAGAAAGGCCGTAACACCGGCCTGGCGACCCGCGGCGCCAAGGTGAGCTTCGGCGAGTACGGCCTCAAGGCCACCGGTCGTGGCCGTCTGACGGCACGCCAGATCGAGTCGGCGCGTCGTGCGATGACCCGTCACATCAAGCGTGGCGGACGGATCTGGATTCGCGTGTTTCCGGACAAGCCGATCAGCCGCAAGCCCGCCGAAGTGCGGATGGGCTCGGGTAAAGGGAATCCGGAGTACTACGTGGCCGAGATTCAGCCGGGCAAAGTGTTGTACGAAATGGACGGTGTCGACGAATCCCTGGCGCGTGAGGCCTTCCGCCTTGCGGCAGCAAAGCTGCCGTTTGCGACCACGTTCGTGACTCGTCATGTGGGGTAATCATGAAAGCAAGTGAACTCCGCGCGAAGAGCGTCGAAGAACTCAATACGGAAATGCTGGAATTGCTCAAGGCGCAGTTCAGTCTGCGCATGCAGCTGGCAACCCAGCAACTGACCAATACCAGCCAGCTTGGCAAGGTGCGTCGCGATATCGCGCGCATTCGGACCCTTCTGCGTGAAAAGGCGGCTCAGTAATGACTCAGGAAACTGTGAAAACCTGCCGCACGCTGGTGGGTAAAGTGGTTAGCGACAAGATGCAGAAGACGGTGACGGTGTTGGTCGAGCGTCGCGTCAAGCATCCGTTGTACAGCAAGATCATCATGCGCTCGGCGAAGTACCACGCGCACGATGAAGATGGCGTGGCCGGTGCCGGCGATCTGGTGGAAATCGAAGAGTGCCGCCCGATCTCCCGCTCGAAGAACTGGAAAGTTTCCAAGGTTCTCGAGAAAGCACGCATCATCTAAAAAAGTGTTGAAAGTGGCTTGTCAAGTATTTGGCAAGCCACTATAATTCCGCTTCTTTGCTCTTTCGAGCATAAAACCCGTACGGGTTCCAAGACTGACCGCATGGCGGGCCAAGTTGGAGTGTAAAACTCATGATTCAAATGCAAACGGTGCTGAACGTCGCCGATAACTCTGGCGCGCGTTCGGTGATGTGCATCAAGGTGTTGGGCGGCTCCAAGCGTCGCTACGCCGGGGTGGGTGACATCATCAAGGTGGCGATCAAGGAGGCGGTGCCTCGTGGTCGCGTCAAGAAGGGCGATGTTTATAGTGCGGTGGTGGTGCGTACGGCCAAGGGCGTTCGTCGCTCGGATGGCGCGCTCATCAAGTTTGATGGCAATGCGGCGGTCTTGCTGAACTCCAAGCTGGAGCCGATCGGGACGCGTATCTTCGGGCCGGTGACGCGCGAGTTGCGTACCGAGCGCTTCATGAAGATCGTTTCGCTCGCGCCGGAAGTTCTGTAAGGAGCGGTCATGAACAAGATTCGTACCGGCGACGAAGTCGTCGTTCTGGCTGGCAAGGATCGTGGCCGTCGCGGGGTTGTCCTGCGTCGGGTGGATGCCGAGCTGGTGGTTGTTGAGGGTGTCAATCGTGTCAAGAAGCACGTGCGCCCGAACCCCATGAAGGGTGAGGTGGGTGGCATCGTCGAGAAAGACATGCCGATCCATGTTTCCAATGTTGCGCTGTTCAATCCTGCCGTCCAGAAGGGCGATCGTGTCGGGATCAAAGTGCTTGAGGACGGTCGCAAGGTGCGCGTGTTCAAGTCGAACGGCGAACTGGTCGACGCATAAGGAAACGCGATGGCACGCTTGCAAGATTTCTATAAGGAAACCGTCGTCCCGGGCTTGGTCAAGCAGTTTGGCTACAAGTCGGTGATGGAGGTTCCGCGCATCACGAAAATCACCCTGAACATGGGTGTGGGTGAAGCAGTCGGCGACAAGAAGATTCTGGAGTTCGCGGTGGGTGACATGGCTAAAGTGGCCGGTCAGAAGCCGGTTGTGACCCGGGCTCGCAAGTCGATCGCTGGCTTCAAGATTCGTGACGGGTACCCGATCGGCTGCATGGTGACGCTCCGCGGTCCCCGCATGTTCGAGTTTCTGGATCGCTTTGTGACGGTGGCGCTGCCGCGCGTCCGTGACTTCCGCGGCATTGCCTCGAAAGGCTTCGACGGTCGTGGTAACTACAACGTCGGCGTCAAAGAGCAGATTATTTTTCCGGAAATCGAGTACGACAAGGTGGATGCCCTGCGCGGCATGAACATCAGTATTACGACTACCGCGAAGACTGACGCAGAGGCGCGAGCGCTCCTGGCGGCGTTCAAGTTTCCGTTCAAGAATTGAGGGCGATATGGCGAAACTGGCTCTGATCAATCGCGAAGAGAAGCGTCGCAAGCTGGTGGCGAAGTACGCCGCCAAGCGGGCTGCGCTGGTCGCGCAAATCAACGACAGCGGTCTGTCGGATGAAGAGCGTATGGCGGCTCGGCTGAAGCTTCAGCAACTGCCCCGTAACGCTAACCCGACGCGCGGTCGTAATCGTTGCAGCCTGACGGGTCGTCCGCGGGGTGTGTTCCGTAAATTCGGTCTGTGTCGCAACAAGCTTCGGGAAGTCGCTTTCCGTGGCGAGGTGCCGGGTATGACCAAGGCGAGCTGGTAAGGAGAGACGAAGATGAGTATGTCTGATCCAATCGCCGATATGTTGACCCGCATCCGCAACGGTCAACAGGCGCAAAAGTCGACCGTGGTGATGCCTTCTTCCAAGTTGAAGGTGGCCATTGCCAAGGTGCTTCAGGAAGAAGGTTACATCGATGGCTTCTCGGTTCGCGAAGCCGGTGGCAAGCCCGAGCTGGACGTGGCGCTCAAGTACTATGCCGGCGCGCCGGTGATCGAGCGCATTGAACGTATTTCGAAGCCGGGTCTGCGAGTCTACAAGGGCAGCCAGGATTTGCCCCGCGTCATGAACGGCCTGGGTGTGGCCATCGTGTCGACGCCGAAGGGCGTCATGACCGATCGTGCTGCTCGCGCCAGTCGTGTTGGCGGCGAAATCATCTGCATCGTGGCGTAAGGAGGCGGACATGTCGCGTGTAGCAAAGAATCCGATCTCCGTACCGAAGGGTGTGGATATCAAACTCGATGCGAGCAGCATTACTGTCAAGGGCCCGCTGGGCTCGCTGACCCGTGCGCTGCATCCGTCGGTGTCGGTTGCGCTGGACGGTGATTCCATTCAATGCACCGCCGTGGAAGGGAAAGTCGATGGCCGTGCGATGTCCGGCACGATGCGCTCGCTGGTCGCCAATATGGTGGTCGGCGTGACCAAGGGTTTCGAGCGCAAGCTGACCCTGGTGGGCGTCGGTTATCGTGCTCAGGCTCAAGGCGACAAGCTGAACCTCAGCCTTGGTTTCTCGCATCCGGTGTCGCATCAGATGCCGGCCGGTGTGAAGGTGGAAACGCCGACGCAGACCGAAGTGCTGATCAAGGGTGTCGACAAGCAGCAGGTCGGCCAGGTTGCCGCTGAAGTGCGTGCCTACCGGAGTCCGGAGCCGTACAAGGGCAAGGGCGTTCGTTACGCGGACGAGGTTGTCGTCATCCGCGAAACCAAGAAGAAGTAAGGGCCGTTTGTCATGATGAACAAAAAAGCGACGCGCGTGCGTCGGGCTCGCAAAACCCGAGCCAAAATCTCCGAGCTGAAAGCAGTTCGACTCACGGTCTTCCGCTCGAATCTGCATATCTATGCCCAGATCATTTCCGGGTGTGGCTCTCGCGTTCTGGCAGCGGCTTCGACTGTCGAGGCTGCTGTTCGTGGCGATGCGACCAATGGCGGAAACGTTGCCGCGGCGGTGTCCGTCGGCAAAGCGATCGCCGAGCGTGCGAAAGCCGCCGGCGTCGAGACCGTCGCCTTCGATCGTGCTGGATTCCATTATCACGGCCGCGTCAAGGCGCTGGCAGAGGCGGCTCGCGAAGCCGGCCTCAAGTTCTAAGCGAGGTTAGCAATGGCGAAACAGCAAACCAAACGCGCCCCGGCAGCTGAAGAACGCGACGATTCGTTCCGCGAAAAGATGGTGGCGATCAATCGCGTCACCAAAGTGGTCAAAGGCGGTCGAATTCTCGGTTTTGCAGCGCTGACGGTGGTTGGCGATGGTGACGGCGCCGTCGGCATGGGCAAGGGCAAGTCGCGTGAAGTGCCGGTGGCCGTGCAAAAGGCCATGGACGAGGCACGTCGCAAGATGGCCAAGGTGTCCCTGAAGAACGGCACCCTGCACCATGCGGTGGTGGGCAAGCATGGCGCTGCGACGGTGCTGATGCAGCCGGCGCCCTCCGGTACCGGCATCATTGCCGGCGGCCCGATGCGCGCAGTGTTCGAAGTCATGGGTGTGACCGACATCATCTGCAAATGCCTCGGCTCCTCGAACCCCTACAACGTGGTTCGCGCCACGTTGAACGGCCTGTTTGCAGTGCGTACGCCGGCGGAAATCGCTGCCAAGCGCGGCAAGTCGGTCGAAGAAGTGATTGGGTGAGGTCATGGCGGACAAAAAACTGAAAGTCACGCTCATCAAGAGCGTCATCGGAACCAAGCAGTCCCACCGCGCGACCGTGCGTGGGCTGGGTCTGCGTCGCCTCAACCACACGGTTGAGCTCCAGGACACCCCCGAGGTGCGCGGCATGGTTAACAAGGTCGCCTATCTGGTGAAGTGCGAGGGCTAAATGCAACTCAATACCATCAAATCAGCCGAAGGTGCTAAGCACGCTCGCAAGCGCGTTGGGCGCGGTATCGGCAGTGGGCTTGGCAAGACCGGCGGTCGCGGTCACAAGGGCCAGAAGTCGCGTTCGGGCGGTTTCCACAAAGTCGGCTTTGAAGGCGGTCAGATGCCGATTCAACGCCGTCTGCCGAAGCGCGGCTTCATCTCCCTGGTGCGCGGCCGTAATGTCGAAGTTCGCCTGTCCGAGCTGGAAGCGCTGCCGGTCGATCAGATCGACCTGCTGGTGCTGAAGCAGGCCGGCGTGGTGCCCGCTGACGCGCTGTCAGCGAAAGTGATTCTGTCGGGTGCCATCACCCGCAAGGTTGTCCTGTCCGGTGTTGGCGCGACCAAAGGCGCGCTTGCGGCGATTCAGGCGGCCGGCGGCAGCGTCGCAGAGTAAGGCGTCAGATCGTGGCAAAACAACCCGCGACCCTTGGCAATCAGGGCAAGTTCGGCGACCTGCGTCGCCGACTGATGTTCCTGTTGGGGGCGTTGGTGGTGTATCGCATCGGTGCGCACATTCCTGTGCCCGGGATCGATCCGCAGAAACTGGCGGAACTGTTCCAGACGCAGCAAGGCGGAATTCTTGGGGTGTTCAACCTCTTTTCCGGCGGCGCGCTGTCACGATTCACCATTTTCGCGCTCGGGATCATGCCGTACATTTCGGCGTCGATCATCATGCAATTGATGAGCGTCGCGTCGCCGCAACTCGAGGCGCTGAAGAAGGAAGGCGAGGCGGGCCGTCGCAAGATCACTCAGTACACGCGTTACGGCACGCTGGCGCTGGCGTTGTTCCAGGCGGTCGGTATCTCGGTGGCGCTGGAAGGCCAGCCGGGCTTGGTGCTGGACCCTGGCTTGATGTTCCGCTTCGTGACCGTGGCGACGCTGGTGACCGGTACCATGTTCCTGATGTGGCTGGGTGAGCAGATCACTGAGCGCGGACTGGGCAACGGCATTTCGCTGATCATTTTCGCCGGCATCGCCTCCGGCCTGCCGAGCGCGATCGGTGGTTTGTTCGAGCTGGTGCGCACCGGCGGCATGCATCCCTTCACGGCCTTGTTCATCTGCATCCTGGTGGTGCTGGTGACCGCGTTGGTGGTGTTTGTCGAGCGTGGCCAACGGAAGATTCTGGTCAATTACGCGAAGCGTCAGGTCGGCAACAAGGTGTATGGCGGACAGAGTTCGCACCTGCCCTTGAAGCTGAACATGGCTGGCGTCATTCCGCCGATCTTCGCGTCGAGCATCATCCTGTTTCCCGCTACGCTGGGGCAATGGTTTGGTGCTTCCGAGGGCATGACCTGGTTGCGGGACATTTCCGCCACCTTGGCCCCCGGGCAGCCGATTTACGTGATGTTGTACGCCGCTGCGATCGTGTTTTTCTGCTTCTTCTATACCGCGCTGGTGTTCAATGCGCGGGAAACGGCAGATAACTTGAAGAAGAGCGGTGCGTTTGTTCCGGGGATTCGTCCGGGCGAGCAGACGGCGCGCTACATCGATCGCATCCTGATGCGATTGACCATGGCGGGCGCGGTGTACATCACGCTGGTGTGTCTGCTTCCTGAGTTTCTGATTCTGAAGTGGAACGTGCCGTTTTATTTCGGGGGGACCTCGTTGCTGATCATCGTTGTCGTGACGATGGATTTCATGGCACAGGTTCAGGCGTACATCATGTCGCACCAGTATGAAAGCCTTCTCAAGAAGGCCAATTTCAAGGGTGCGGGAATGCCGATGCGGTAAGAGCACCATGACGAAGGAAGACGGCATCGAGATGCAGGGGGAGGTGTTGGAAACCCTTCCCAATGCGATGTTTAAGGTTCGCCTGGAAAATGGCCATACGGTACTGGGCCATATTTCCGGGAAGATGCGCATGCACTACATTCGGATCCTGCCTGGGGACCGCGTCACAG
Source organism: Denitromonas iodatirespirans (assembly GCF_018524365.1). Taxonomy (GTDB): domain Bacteria; phylum Pseudomonadota; class Gammaproteobacteria; order Burkholderiales; family Rhodocyclaceae; genus Nitrogeniibacter; species Nitrogeniibacter iodatirespirans. The sequence goes on along the minus strand of NZ_JAEKFT010000006.1, from coordinate 80,570 downwards.
TGCAATTGACGCCATACGATCTGACCAAGGGGCGGATTGTGTTCCGCTCCAAGTAACAGAATCTTCAGGAGATAGAAATGAGAGTTCAGGCTTCAGTGAAGCGCCTCTGCCGAAACTGCAAGATCATTCGCCGCAAAGGCGTGGTTCGTGTGATTTGCACCGATCCGCGTCACAAGCAGCGCCAGGGTTGATAACGAAAGTTATCAGAACTATAATTTAAGGTTTAACTTTCTGGGGTGATCGGATGGCCCGTATTGCTGGGGTAAACATTCCCAATCACAAACACGCGGAAATCGCATTGACGGCGATCTTCGGGGTTGGCCGGACGCGCGCGCAGAAAATCTGCGACGCAGCCGGTGTTGCACGTTCGGCAAAGATCAAGGATTTGACTGAGTCGGATATGGAGCGTCTGCGCGACGAGGTGGGCAAGTTCTCGGTTGAAGGCGATCTGCGTCGTGAAATCACGATGAGCATCAAGCGCCTGATGGACCTGAGTTGCTATCGTGGGCTGCGCCATCGTCGCGGTCTGCCGTGCCGTGGTCAGCGGACCCGCACGAACGCCCGCACCCGCAAGGGACCGCGCAAGGCAATTGCCGGCAAGAAGTGATAGAGACGAGATATGGCTAAGACTGCAACCAAAGTTCGCAAGAAGGTCAAGAAGAACGTTGCCGAAGGCATTGTTCATGTTCATGCGAGCTTCAACAACACCATCATCACCATCACCGACCGTCAGGGCAACGCCTTGTCGTGGGCGACTTCGGGTGGTGCCGGCTTCAAGGGCTCGCGCAAGAGCACTCCGTTCGCCGCCCAGGTGGCCGCGGAAGCGGCTGGCAAGGCCGCTCAGGAGTGTGGCGTGAAGAACGTCGAAGTGCGCATCAAGGGGCCTGGCCCGGGGCGTGAGTCGTCGGTGCGTGCGCTGAATGCGCTGGGTATCAAGGTGACCAGCATCACCGATATCACGCCGATCCCGCACAACGGTTGCCGGCCGCCCAAGAAGCGCCGTATCTAACAAGGAGTAAAACGTGGCCCGCAATCTTGATCCCAAGTGCCGCCAGTGCCGCCGTGAAGGCGAGAAGCTGTTCCTGAAAGGCGAGAAGTGCTTTACCGATAAGTGCGCCATCGAGCGCCGCGCCTATGCGCCTGGTCAGCACGGTCAGCGTTCCGGTCAGCGCATGTCCGGTTACGGCGTTCAGCTGCGCGAAAAGCAGAAGATCCGCCGCCTCTACGGCGTGCTCGAGCGCCAGTTCCGGAAAGTGTATTCCGAGGCTGATCGCCGCCGCGGCCAGACGGGTGAGAACCTGCTGCAACTGCTGGAAGGTCGCCTGGATTCGGTTGCCTACCGCATGGGCTTTGGTGTTTCCCGTGCTGAAGCGCGTCAGGTCGTTCGCCACAACGGCGTCCTGGTCAACGGTCAGCGTGTGAACATCCCGTCTTACAACGTTCGTCCGGGTGATGTGGTTGAAGTCACCGAAAGCGTCCGCGGCACTCTGCGTGTCAAGGCGGCGCTGGAAGCTGCGGAATCCCGCGGATTCCCGGAATGGATCGAAGTGGATGTGAAAGCCGGCAAGGGCGTGTTCAAGGCCTACCCGCAGCGCAGCGAACTGCCTGCCACGCTGAACGAAGGTCTGGTCGTCGAACTTTACTCCCGCTGATTGCGGTTTCTGACGTAATTTGCGAAACAAGGACTGCTGATGCAAAGCAATGTACTGCTGAAACCGCGCATCATTGACGTACAAAGCCTGTCGACCGTGCATGCACGAGTGACGATGGAGCCGTTCGAGCGCGGATTCGGACACACGCTCGGTAACGCCCTGCGTCGGATCTTGCTGTCGTCGCTTCCGGGGTGTGCACCGACCGAAGTTAGCATCCAGGGCGTGCTGCACGAGTACTCGACACTGGACGGTGTCCGCGAGGACGTGGTCGACCTGCTGCTGAACCTGAAAGGGGTCGTGCTGAAGATGCACAACCGCTCGGATGCGGTGCTGCGCCTGGCCAAATCCGGTGAAGGTGTCGTGACGGCGGCGGACATCGAGACCACCCACGACGTCGAAGTCATCAACCCCGACTTCGTGATCGCGCATCTGGCGCCCGGCGGCAAGCTCGACATGGAGATCAAGGTCGAGGAAGGCCGTGGTTACCAGCCGGCTAACCAGCGTCCGACCAATGGCGAATCCAAGTCGATCGGCCATGTCGTGCTGGACGCTTCGTTCAGCCCGGTGCGTCGTGTCAGCTACAAGGTCGAAAGCGCACGGGTCGAGCAGCGTACCGACCTGGACCGTCTGGTGATCGATATCGAGACCAACGGTGCCGTCGATCCGGAAGAGGCGATCCGCTTTGCGGCTCGCGTGCTGGTTGATCAGCTGTCCGTGTTTGCCGATCTGGAAGGCACGCCGATCGAAGTCGAGGCCACACAGGCGCCGACGATCGACCCCGTGTTGCTGCGTCCGGTCGATGATCTGGAGCTGACTGTCCGCTCGGCGAATTGCCTGAAGGCAGAAAACATCTATTACATCGGTGACCTGATCCAACGGACGGAAACCGAACTGCTCAAGACGCCGAATCTCGGTCGCAAGTCGCTGAACGAGATCAAGGAAGTGCTCGCTTCGCGCGGCCTGACGCTCGGCATGAAGTTGGAAAATTGGCCGCCGGCCGGGCTCGAGAAGCTCGGTTGATTCGGCAGGGATAAAGGAACGAGATCATGCGTCACCGTAACGGTCTTCGCAAGCTGAACCGCACCAGTGCACACCGCCAGGCAATGTTCCGCAACATGGCAAATGCGCTGCTGCAGCACGAAGTCATCAAGACGACCCTCCCCAAGGCAAAGGAACTGCGCCGGGTGGTCGAGCCCCTCATCACGCTGAGCAAGAAAGCCACGGTAGCCAATCGCCGTCTGGCCTTCGACCGTCTGCGCGACCGCGACATGGTGGTCAAGCTCTTTGACGAGCTGGGCCCGCGTTTCGCTGCCCGCAACGGCGGCTATCTGCGCATCCTGAAGTACGGCTTCCGCGACGGCGACAATGCACCGATGGCGCTGGTCGAGTTGCTGGATCGTCCTGAGGAGGCCGCTGAGCCGATCGACGCACCGGCGGAAGAAAAAGCCGCTTGAACGCGACCGGTCGGGGCCTAGACCCGACCATGATCCCGATCAGCAAAACGCCCCGCTCAAGCGGGGCGTTTTGTTTCCGGCGCGCTCACCGGCTCCGGTAGGCCCGGGTTTGGTGGCTTGTGGGCCGGCCCTCATCGATTGCCAGGAAGGCGCACTCGGCGAGTGTTGCGTGCTTTGGCCCAGTCCGCGTGACCGTCTTGATTCAGGTGTCGCCCGATTCGTTGAAGCGGTGAATCAGGCGCCGGTCCCGTTTGGTCGGTCGCCCGCCCTGGCGGGCTGGACCTTGTGCCAGGCGCTGGGCACGTTCGGCTTCGGCGCGGGCAAGGCTCTCGGGGGTTTCGGCGTAGAGCAGCTGGGCGACCGGGGCGGGGTCGCGGCGCTCGGAGAGCCCGGCCACCGTCAAGGTCACCTTGCGCGTGCCGAGCGTAATTTCCAGTGTGTCGCCCGGGTGGAGCATGCGTGCGGGTTTGACCCGCGTGCCGTTCACATGCACATGGCCGCCGTCGACGGCGGCCTTTGCCAAGCTACGGGTTTTGTAGAAGCGCGCGGCCCACAACCACTTGTCGATGCGCTCGCCGTCGGCGCTCATTCCTTCACCGGGCGTTTGGCCAGCTTTCGCTGTAGCGTGCGGCGATGCATCTTGAGCGCGCGGGCGGTAGCGGAGATGTTGCCCTGGTGTTCCGCCAGCACGCGCTGGATGTGCTCCCACTCCAGGCGGTCGACGGACATCGGTTCGACGGGCGCCGTGTCGCACGGGGCCGTGACAGCGTCGGTGAGAGCCCGCAGGATGCTGTCGGCGTCGGCCGGCTTGGCCAGATACTGATGGGCGCCAAGTTTGATGGCGTCGACCGCGGTGGTGATGCTGGCGTAGCCGGTGAGGACCAGGATGCGGGTGTCGGCGCGCACCTCGCGCAGGGGGGCGATCAGGGGCAGGCCGGAGCTGCCTGCCAGGTTGAGATCGAGAATGACCGCATCCGGTCGCACGCGCCGCATCTCCTGCAGGGCCATGCTGCCGTCGAGCGCACCGATGCATTCGAGCCCCCGATGCGACAGGGTGCGGCACAGAATGCGGTTGAAGGCGGGGTCGTCGTCGACGACCAGAACGGTGCGGATGCCTGAAGTTGTCATGGGTTGAGCAAAGGCAGAGTGACGGTGGTGATGGTACCGCCGCCGTCGCGCGGGGCGTAGCGTAGCGTGCCACCAAAGGATTCGATGGCGCCCAGGCTGAGCAGCAGCCCGATGCCGAGGCCGTTGCTGCTGGTCGGGCGCTCCGCGGGGGCGCGGTGCAGGGCGTCGAGGATGTCCGGCGCAATGCCGGGGCCGCGATCGGCCAGGCGGATCTCGAGCTGCCCTTGCGTTTGCCCGGCGCTGACGGCGACATGCCGGTCGGGCGATGCCGTGGCCGCGTTGTTGACGAGGTTGTGCATGGCCTGGGTGAGCGACTGGTCGGCGATCATGCGCAGACCGGCGAGTGTGTCGATGCCCGCGCGGTCGATCGTGACGTCGGGCCGCTGGGATTCGATGGTGGCGAGCACGCCCCCGAGCCAATCGGCTGCCGCGATGGCTCCGCCGGCCTCGACCCGCGCCTGCCCGCCGGAGGCCGTCAGCCGCGAGAGTATCGACCGGCAGTGGGCGATCTGCTGCTCCATGACCACCAGATCCTCATGAATTTCGCCGTCGTCGTCGCACTGCATGCGCAGGCTGTCGACGATCAGGCGCATGGTGCCCAGTGGGGTGCCCATTTCATGGGCGGCGCCGGCGGCGAGATTGGCCATGGCGACGATGCGCTCGTTGCGCAGACGGCGCTCGCGGGCCTGGGCCAGTGCGTGGTCGCGGGCGCGCACTGCGCTGGTCATGCGCGATACATACCATGTCATCACCAGCGCGGACACCGCAAAGGTGCCCCACATCCCGGCCAGATGCCAGTCGATGGCGCGGGTCGGGTCGGCCAGGCCGAGGGGCTGATGGTGCACCCACAGCCACGAGTAGATTCCGATCGACAGGGCCGACAGCAGCCAGGTGTGCAGCACCGGCAGCACGGCGGCACCGACCGCGATCAAGGGCAGGAACAAGGAAATGAGCGGGTTGGTGGCCCCGCCGGTGAGATAGAGCACGCCGCTCCAGGCAGCCAGGTCGACCACCAGTTCGAGCAGGATGCTCCACGGCCCGGGTGGGTTCGGGGCGGACAGGCCCTTGAGGAGCAGCAGGTTCCACAGGCCGAGGGCGCCGGCAATCATCACGATGGGGACCGCGGGGATGTGGATGTCGAGTGCCGGCGCGGCGCCAACGGCCAGCGCAATCATCGCCAGCACCGAATACCAGCGCAGGGTGATCAGGCGGGCGACATGACTCTGGCGGGCGTCCGGGCGGGAGTCGTCGAGAGAGGGCGCGGGGTGGTCGAACATCGCCCGCCATTATGGCGCAAGCGGCAGCGCGCAGCCGCTGTGCGACGAACTGACGCAGTGGTGCGCACGCGCTTTGGGGTACCCTTTTGAGCGACATAACGACCGGAGTTACCGCGCCATGAAGCACACCCGTCAGTTGATCGCCGCCATCCTGTCGGCCTGTACCGTAACCGCTGCGTGCGCCGGCGGTGTGTCGGTGAGTGACCCCTGGGTGCGCGGCACGGTGGCCGCGCAGAAGGCCACGGGGGCTTTCATGGGGCTGACGGCGAGCGCCCCGACGCGCCTGGTCGGGGCCAGCAGCCCGGCCGCGGCGCAGGTCGAGGTGCATGAAATGACGATGGAGAACGACGTCATGAAGATGCGCCCGGTCGCGGCGCTCGATCTGCCCGCCGGCGCCAAGGTGGACCTCAAACCGGGCGGGTATCACATCATGTTGATGGGGCTGGCCAAGCCGCTGTCCGAAGGCATGACGGTGCCGATGACGCTGACTTTCGAAGCGGCTGATGGCGCGCGCGAGACGGTCGACGTCGAGGCCCCTGTGCGTGCGCTGACCGCCGCGCCGATGAAACACGGCATGCACTGAGAGCGCCGCCCCAGTCGATGCCAGGCCGCCTGCGGGCGGCTTTTTTGCGTCCGCCGACGTCATGTCGTGCGAAGCGGTTATCATCCGGGCGATATTTCATCCTCGGGAGTTTCTGGCATGGCATGCATTCTCGTCACCGGTGGTGCGGGCTACATCGGCTCGCATACCTGCGTTGCGCTGATGGCGGCCGGGCACCAAGTGGTGGTTGTCGACAACTTCAGCAACAGCAAGCCCCTGGCGCTGCAGCGTGTGGCGCAGATCGCCGGGCGGCCGGTGGCGGCGGTGCACGAGGTCGATCTGCGCGACCGTCCGGGGCTCGAGGCGGTATTCGGTGCGCATCGCTTCGATGCGGTGATTCATTTCGCCGGGCTCAAGGCGGTTGGCGAGTCGGTCGCCAAGCCGCTGGCCTACTACGACAACAATGTCTCCGGCACGCTGGTGCTGCTGGAGGTGATGGCCGCCCACGGGCTCAAGCGCATGGTCTTCAGCTCCTCGGCGACGGTGTATGGCGACCCGGCCAGCGTGCCGATCCGCGAAGATTTTCCGACCGCGCCGACCAACCCGTACGGGCGCACCAAGTGGATGCTGGAGTTCATCCTGCGCGATGTCGCCGCCACCGACCCGGACTGGCAGCTCGCCTTGCTGCGCTACTTCAACCCGGTCGGTGCGCACCCGTCCGGCCTGATCGGCGAGGATCCCAACGGGATTCCGAACAACCTGATGCCCTATGTGTGCCAGGTGGCCGTCGGCAAACTGGCGCAGCTGAGCGTGTTTGGCGACGACTACCCCACGGCCGACGGCACCGGCGTGCGCGACTACATCCATGTGGTCGACCTGGCGGTCGGGCATGTGCGGGCGGTCGAGCGCCTGATCGACGGGGCCGGCGTCCTCACCTTGAACCTGGGCACGGGCCGGGGCTACAGCGTGCTCGACGTGATCAAGGCCTTCGAGCAGGCATCCGGCCGTCCGGTGCCCTACCGCGTTGCTCCGCGTCGCGCAGGCGATATCGCCCAATGCTATGCCGATCCGGCGCAAGCGCAGGCCGCACTGGATTGGCGGGCAGCGTATGATCTGGCCGACATGTGTACCGACGCCTGGCGCTGGCAGTCGGCCAACCCGGAGGGTTATGGTGATTGATGTCGTACTGTGGCGGCGCTGGACGCCACCGAAGGGCTCCGCTTATGATGCGTTTGTTTTGCACAAAACTAAATCATGAGCGCATCCGTGAGCAACCCGACCACCCATGACGCCTTGCGTCTGTTCCGCGCCATTTACGCGGCAGTGCGCCATCACCTTCAGAGTATCGAGCGCCGCTGCGGTGCGAGTGGTGCCCAGGTGTGGGCGCTGGCTCTGCTGGCGCGCCAGCCCGGCATGCGGGTCACCGAGCTGGCAAGTGCCATGGCCATCCATCCGTCCACCGCCAGCAACCTGCTGGCCAAGGCCGAAAAGGCCGGGCTGCTCCGGCGCGAGCGGTCGACGGCCGATCAGCGGGTGGTCAAGCTGTACCTGACCGACACCGGTCGCGACACGCTGGCGAAGGCGCCCGAGCCGGTGGCCGGCCTGCTGCCCGACGCGTTGGCCCGTTTGCCGCAGGAGGTGCTGTCGCGCCTGAGCGGTGACCTGCAGCTGCTCGCCACGCAAATGTCGGTGCAGGACGATGCCGCCGGCCGTCCGTTTTCGGATCTTTAAGCGTTTGGCCGAGCAGGTGAGGCGATGAACTGGCCCTTTCTGCCCGCGTGGCCGCCCGATTTCAATGGATTCGTCCTGTTTGGCCTGCTCATGCTGGCCGGGCTGGTCGGGGGGGAGTTGGCGCACCGCAGTGGCTTCCTGCCGCGCATTACCGGCTTCATCGCCATCGGTTTCGTGCTTGGCCCCAGCGTGGCCGGCCTGCTCACGCCGGAGATGCTCGACGGTGCCCAGGTCTTCGTCGATGTCGCCCTCGGCCTGATCCTGTTCCAGCTCGGTCGCCTGCTCGATCTGTCGCTGGCCCGCCAGGAGCGATCCTTGCTCGTCGCGGCCCTGGCCGAGGCGGGGCTGGCCTTCCTCGCCGTGTTCGCCGTGCTCACGCTGTTCGACGTGCCGCTCATCCAGGCCGCGGTGGCCGCGGCCATCGGCATCTCTTCATCGCCCGCCGTGGTATTGCTGGTGGTACGCGAGCTGGGCGCCAAAGGCCCGCTCACCGACCGCAGCCTGATGCTGGTGGCGATGAACAACATCTTCTCCTTTCTCGCCTACACCGCGCTGCTGCCTTTCATCCATTACGCGCACAACGCCGGCTGGGAGATCGCGGTACTTGAGCCGCTGTATGTGCTCGGGGTGTCGGTGGGCATTGCCGGCGGCTTCGCCTGGCTCTTGCTGCAACTGGCGCGCCTGTTGCCGAAGGACGAAACGACGCAGTTCGCCTTGTTGATCGGCATGATCGTCGGCACCGTCGGGGTCGCCCAGCTGGCCAATGGCTCGATGCTGCTGAGCCTCTTGGCCCTCGGCGTGATGACGCGCAATCTCGACCGCCACTCGCATGTGCTGCCGGTCGATTTCGGCAGCGGCGGCGAGCTGTTCTTCGTCATCCTGTTCGTGGTGGCCGGGGCGCGGCTGCATCTGTCCGACCTCAGTTCGGCCGGGTTCGCGGCGGTGGCCTTCGTGGCGGCGCGCTTTGTCGGCAAGAGCGCCGGTGTGATGATCCTGATGCGCGGCGGGCTCGACATGCGCCAGTCTGCGCTGATGGGGCTGACGCTGGTGCCGATGGCCGGCATGGCGATCGGGCTCACACAGATGACGGCGGCGCGTTTTCCCGAGTTCGCCGCCACCTTGTCGGCCATCGTGCTCGGTGCCATCGTGATCCTGGAAACGGTGGGGCCGGTGCTCACCGAGTACGCGCTCAAGCGCAGTGGCGAGGTGCCGGAGGATGGCGCGGCAAACACCGCGGATGCCGAGGTGCCCGATGACGCCGCCGCTAGCGGCGATCCGTCGGTGATGGAGGGCAAGGATGCGTAATGTGCTGTTGACCGTCTCGGTGGTACTGGCGGCGGTGTTCGCACTGCAGAACGTCCACCCGGTGGCGCTGAGCTTCGTCGTCTGGCAGATCGAGACTTCGGTGGCGATGGCCTTGCTGTGGGCGCTGCTGCTGGGCGTGGTGATCGGTGTGCTGACACTGCTGCCGACGACGCTGCGGGCGCGTCAGGCGGCGCGGCAGGCCCGCCATGCGGCGAGCGATGCGCGCCCGGCACAAGCGCCGGCGGTACCGACGCCGCCGCCCGCCGACCGGCCGCGCATGCCGGACTGAGGGCTTACCAGTTGCGGCGGATGCGGTTGCGGTGCTGGACGTCGTTGGGCAGCAGCTTCTGCATGGCCTCGAGGTGGCGCTCCAGCATCTGAGTGGCCTGCGCGAAGGTGGCGCGGTTCAGCACCGGCAGTTCGCTCTGGCGGGCGATGAGCCGGGCGAGCATTTCGATATGGTGCCGGCGTTGCTCGCTGTCGCCCGGCAGGAAGACGGCCAGGCCGGCCTGTTCGAGGGTTTCGAGCACCTTGATGCGACGTTCGACCCGGCGCAGATACCGGCTTTGCGGGTCTTGGGATGTGGTCGGCGTGGGCTGTGGCATGGCGGCCTCCGGGGCGTCGGCGGCCGGTCGCTGGGCGGTGTTTCAACGACCGGTCTGTGATGCTCTGACGCTAGCACAAAAGCGGTAGTCCGCCGACGCCCGGCGATCCGTGCGGCCGGCGCGGGGCGCCGGCCGGAGGCGGAGCCCCTTCAGGCGTGGTGGACGGTGGTGCCGAGCAGAGCGAGGAACTGGGCGATCCACTGCGGATGGGCGGGCCAGGCCGGCGCCGAGACCAGGTGGCCGTCGGTCATCGCGGCATCGACCGCAATGCTCTCGTAGTGGCCGCCGGCCGCGCTGACGTCCGGGCCGCAGGCGGGGTAGGCGGTGCAGTGCTTGCCGCGCAGCACATCGGCGGCGGCCAGCACCTGCAGGCCGTGGCAGACGGCGGCGATCGGCTTTTTGGCGCCGTCGAAGTGGCGCACGATGTCGAGCACGCGGGGGTTGAGGCGGATGTATTCGGGCGCCCGGCCGCCGGGAATGCACAGGCCGTCGTAGTCGGCCGGGTCGATGGCGTCGAAACTGGCGTTGAGGGTGAAGTTGTGGCCGCGCTTTTCGGTGTAGGTCTGGTCGCCTTCGAAGTCGTGGATGGCGGTGGCGATCTGCTCGCCGGCCTGTTTGTCCGGGCACACCGCGTGCACCGTGTAGCCGACCGCCAGCAGGGCCTGGAAGGGCACCATCACTTCGTAGTCTTCGACGAAATCGCCGACCAGCATCAGGATCTTACGTGTCATTGTCGTCTCCTCCAGAGGGTGGTTGCCGCGCGACGGTGACAGCGCCGGGCGGACATCTACACTGTAGGCAGTCGACCCGTCGTCGGGGTAGTAGTGCACTGCTACAAGGAGGCATCATGTGCAATCTGTATTCAGGCCAGGATCCGGCCAGTTACGAGACGGTGAAGCGGTCGATCCGCTTGAACGGCCATGTCACCAGCGTGGCGCTGGAGCGCCAGTTCTGGGACATCCTTGAACGCCTGGCGGCGACCGAAGGCTTCAGCCTGGCGCAGTTCCTGGCGCGCCTGCATGACGAGCTGCTCAACCGGCATGGCGACGTGGGCAATTTTTCGTCACTGCTGCGGGTCGCCTGCACCATCTACCTGAGCCGCGGCGAAACGCCCTCCGACGAGACGGCCGCCGCAGCCTGAGCCGGCCGAATCAGCGGGTGCAGAGCGCCAGCCGCGTGCCCGGCGCCTCCTGGGTGGGGCGCCCGATCAGATAGCCTTGGGCGTAGTCGATGCCGATCTCGTCGAGCAAGGCGAGGATTTCGGCATTCTCGACGAACTCGGCGATGACTTTGATATCCAGCTGACGGGCCAGGGCCGTGATGCTGCGCACGAACACCTGGTCGCGCTCGCTGCTGAGCATGTTGGCGACGAAATCGCCTTCGATCTTCAGGAAGTCGAAGGTGAAATTGCGCAGGTAGTGGAAGGACGAGAAGCCGGAGCCGAAGTCGTCGATGGCCAGCTTGAAACCCTCCGCCCGCAGTTCGGAGAGGAAGCGCTGCAGCAGGCTCAGGTTCTTGACCGTGTCGCGCTCGGTGATCTCGAACACGATGCGCTCGGGCGGGAAGCCCGAGGCGGCGACGATGGTGCGCAGCGTGGTGGTGAATTCCGACAGCACCAGCGCGCGCGGCGACAGGTTGAAGAACAGGTAGCCGTCGTAATCGGTGCCGGCCACCTTGGCCAGCGCGGCCTCGATCACGATGGCGTCGAGGCGGTGGATGACGCCGACCTTTTCGGCGATCTCGATGAACTGGTCGGCGCGGATCACCTCGCCGTTGATCTCGATGCGCGAGAGCACCTCGACCGCCGCCACCTGCTTGTCGGCGATGCCCAGGATCGGCTGGAAGTAGGGGGTGATGCGCTTCTCCTCGACCGCCGCCAGCACCGCCACGCCCATCTCCGACAGGTCGCGGAAAACGGTCATCACGTCCGCATTGGTGGGCAGGCGCACGCGCTCCTTACCCTCCGCCTTGGCGCGATACATCATGGTGTCGGCAAACAGGAAGAGGTCTTTCGGGTCGGCCGCATGATCGGGGAAGACGGCGACGCCGATCGAGGCCGAGGCATGGATGCGATCGCCGTTCTTGGCCTCGATCTCGACCCCGCGCGCCACGTCCAGCACCCGCTGGGCGACCGTGTAGCCCTGTTCCATGTCCGCCTCGGGCAGCACCACCACGAACTCGTCGCCGCCGTAGCGGGCGAAGATGTCGCCCGGGCGCAGCGCTGCGGCCACCGCACCGGAGAACTGCTGCAGGAAGCGGTCGCCGCACGCGTGGCCGTAGTGGTCGTTGATCAGCTTGAAGTTGTCCAGATCGAGCAACAGCAGCGTGAAGGGGCTGGCGTGGCGCTGGCTGCGGCCGACCTCGTAGCCCAGCAGCTCCCAGAACACGCGCTGGTTGTAGAGCCCGGTGAGCGGGTCGCGGGTGGCGTAGTACTCCAGGTCGCGGGTGTATTTGTGGATCGCCTTGATCGAGCCGACCACGTTGAGCAGGGTGGACAGGATGCTCTCGAGCACCAGCATGTGCGTCTGGTCGGCGAGGGTGTCGGCATGCACGCCGATGCCGACGATGCCGCCGATCTTGGGCTGCTCGACGAATAGCGACTTGATCCTGAGCGCCAGCTCGGCGGCGTCCAGCGCGGTCGACAGCGCAGCGTCGCTGTCGTGGTGATGGCGCAGCGTGATCTCGGCCGGGCCCGACAGGCGCGGATGGTCCTTCACCGCCTCGGCGATCTGCGCCTCGATCTGTGAGCGCAGCGCATCGTCCGGCCGGCCGTGCCAGAACACCTCGACCTCGAAAGCCTCGTCGCCGATCTGGAACACCGAGAACAGCACATGCACGTCGATCACTGCGTTGATGTCGGTCAGCAGCTGGTTGACGTACTCGCGCCAGTCGCGGATCACCTCCGAGGTGATGACGAATTTCTCCAGCAGCCCGATCTCGAACAGCAGGATGTCCTTGTCCACCGCAATCGAGCGCAGGCGCATCGCCAGGGTGCCCAGCGCCTGCTGGATGCGGGCGATTTCAGCGAACGGTTGCTCCGCCGGATTGCTCAGCGCCTTCAGGTCGGCCACGCTGCTGATGGCATCGACCTGCTCCTCGACCGCTTCCACGCTGCGACCGATGCGGCGGCTGACCCACCACACGCCGCCCGAGGCGATGCCGATGCCCAGCAGGATGCTCGGCATGGCGCTGAAGAAGAAGGCCCACAGCGCCTCGGCGACCACCTGGGCGAGCGGCGTGCGCACCTCGATGGCGCCGAGCACCTGGCCTTCCTGCGCCAGGTTGTGGCAGCTCAGGCAGCGCGCCTCGGCGACCAGCGGGAAGACGCTGCGTAGATTCCCCTTGACGGTCTGCTCGCGCACCGCACCGCTTTCCAGCACCTCGCGCAGCAACGGGTCGCTAGCGCGGTCGGCCGGCGTGGCGCCCGGGGCGGCCGCATTGTGGATGCGGATCGTCATGTCGGGGTTGCTGGCGCGCAGGGCCGCGTTGAAGGCCTGGGCCTGCTCCGGATACCAGCCGGTGTTCATCACCTCGTAGAGCATGGCCTGGGTCAGGCGGGCGCTCTCCTCGGCCTGGTTGCGCGCATGACGGGCCAGCGTCTCCTCGAAACCGCTGGTGACGGCATACCAGCTACCGCCGACGAACACGAGCCCGACAACGGCCGAGGTCAGCAAAATGAAGAGGCGGATGCTCATGGGCGGCCGTGGGCGGAGAAAGGGAATTCAACGCTACGCGGCTTGCCCGGGGATGGATTTGCGTTGGATCAAATATTCGCGTACATCCGCCTGGAAGGCGCACACCAAAAGGGTTCTACGGGATACGCGAGAGTATGGGCGCGAGATATTTGCCAGTGTGGCTGGCGGGCGTGGCGGCGATGGTCTCGGGGGTGCCGGCGGCCAGGATGGTGCCACCGCCGTTGCCGCCTTCGGGGCCGAGGTCGATGAGCCAGTCGGCGGTCTTGATCACGTCCAGGTTGTGCTCGATCACCACCACCGTGTTGCCGTGGTCGCGCAGCCGGTGCAGCACCGCCAGCAGCATCTCGATGTCCTGGAAATGCAGGCCGGTGGTCGGCTCGTCGAGGATGTACAGCGTGCGCCCGGTGTCGCGCTTGGACAGCTCCAGCGCGAGCTTGACCCGCTGCGCCTCGCCGCCCGAGAGCGTGGTGGCGCTCTGGCCAAGGCGGATGTAGCCCAGGCCCACGTCGTCCAGCGTCTGCAGCTTGCGCGCCACGGCCGGCACCGGGGCGAAGAACGCGAGCGCCTGCGCCACGGTCATCTCCAGCACGTCATGGATGGTGCTGCCCTTGTAGCGCACGTCGAGCGTCTCGCGGTTGTAGCGCTTGCCGTGGCATACGTCGCAGGGCACGTACATGTCGGGCAGGAAGTGCATCTCGACCTTGATCAGCCCGTCGCCCTGGCAGGCCTCGCAGCGCCCGCCCTTGACGTTGAACGAGAAGCGCCCCGGCCCGTAACCGCGGGTGCGTGCCTCGGGCACACCGGCGAACAGCTCGCGGATCGGCGTCAGCAGGCCGGTGTAGGTGGCCGGGTTGGAGCGCGGCGTGCGGCCGATGGGCGACTGGTCGACATTGATCACCTTGTCGAAAAAGGCCAGCCCGTCGACGCTGTCATAGGCGGCGGGCTCGGCGTTCGAGCCGTACAGATGGCGCGCCGCGACGGCGTACAGGGTGTCGTTGATCAGCGTCGACTTGCCCGAGCCCGAGACGCCGGTGACGCAGGTGAGCAAGCCCACCGGCAGCTGCAGGTCGGCGCCCTTGAGATTGTTGCCGCGGCAGCCGCGCAGCACCAGCTGGCGGTCTTCGCGCGGGGCGACGCGCTGGGTCGGGATGGCGATCGCGCGCCGGCCCGACAGGTAGGCGCCGGTGAGCGAGTCGGCATGGCGCACGATGTCTTCGGGCAGCCCCTCGGCCACCACCTGGCCGCCATGCTCGCCGGCGCCGGGGCCCATGTCGACCACATGGTCGGCGGCGCGAATCGCGTCTTCGTCATGCTCGACCACGATCACCGTGTTGCCCATGTCGCGCAGGCGCTTGAGCGTGCCGAGCAGGCGGTCGTTGTCGCGCTGGTGCAGGCCGATGGAGGGTTCGTCGAGCACGTACATCACGCCGGTCAGGCCCGAGCCGATCTGGCTCGCCAGGCGGATGCGCTGCGCCTCGCCGCCCGACAGCGTGTCGGCCGAGCGCTGCAGGGTGAGGTAGTCGAGGCCGACGTTGATCAAAAAGTGCAGGCGGTTGGTGACTTCGCGCACGATCTTGTCGGCGATCTGGGCGCGGTGGCCGGTCAGCTGCAGGGTCTCGAAGTAGTGCGCGCAATCGGCCAGCGGCAGGTGGCTCAGCTCGGGCAGGGTGCGGGTGCCGATGCGCACATGGCGCGCCTCGGCGCGCAGGCGGGCACCGGCGCACACCGGGCAGGTCTGGGTGCCGCGCAGCTTGGCCAGCTCTTCGCGCACGGCCAGTGAATCGGTCTCGCGATAGCGCCGTTCGAGGTTGGGGATGATGCCTTCGAAGGGGTGCTCCTTGAGCACCGCGCGGCCGCTGTCCGACAGGTAGCGGAAGGCGATCGCCGTCTTGCCGCTGCCGTGCAGCACCACCTCGCGCACCGGCTCCGGCAGGCTGTCGAAGGGCGCCTCGATGTCGAATTTGTAGTGCTTGGCCAGCGAGGTCAGCATCTGGTAGTAGAACTGGTTGCGCCGGTCCCAGCCGCGGATCGCGCCGCCGGCCAGCGACAGGTCGGGATGGGCCACCACCCGCTGCGGGTCGAAGAACTCCATCGCCCCCAGACCGTCGCACTTGGGGCAGGCGCCGGCCGGGTTGTTGAAGGAAAACAGCCGCGGCTCCAGCTCGGCCAGCGCGAAGCTGCACACCGGGCAGGCGAAGCGCGAGGAAAACAGATGCTCGACGCCGCTGTCCATCTCCAGCGCAATGGCGCGGCCCTCGGCATGGGTCAGCGCGGTTTCGAAGGATTCGGCCAGGCGCTGGCGGGCGTCGGCGCGCACCTTGAGGCGGTCGACCACCACATCCACGCTGTGGCGCTTGTTCTTGTCCAGCTTGGGAGCGGCGTCGAGGTCCACCACCTCGCCGTTGATGCGCACCCGCACGAAGCCCTGGGCGCGCAGCTCGCCGAGCAGATCGGCCTGTTCGCCCTTGCGGTTGGCCACCACCGGCGCGAGGATCATCAGCTTGGTGTCTTCGGGCAGCGCCAGCACATGGTCGACCATCTGGCTCACGCTCTGCGCCTCGAGCGCATGCTCGGGGTGGTCGGGGCAGTAGGGCGTGCCGGCGCGGGCGAAGAGCAGGCGCAGGTAGTCGTGGATCTCGGTGACCGTGCCCACGGTCGAGCGCGGGTTGTGGCTGGTGGCCTTCTGCTCGATCGAGATCGCCGGGCTGAGGCCCTCGATGAGATCCACATCCGGCTTTTCCATCAGCTGCAGAAACTGCCGCGCGTAGGCCGACAGCGACTCCACATAGCGGCGCTGCCCCTCGGCATAGAGCGTGTCGAAGGCCAGCGAGGACTTGCCCGAGCCCGACAGGCCAGTGATCACCGTCAGGCGATTGCGCGGCAGGTCGAGGTCGATGTTCTTCAGGTTGTGGGTGCGGGCACCGCGAATTCGAATGTGGTCCATGGCGGGCAGTTCGTCACCGAAAGTGGGTCGCAAGTGGGCGAAGCGATGTGCGGCGCCCGGGCCTGACGGATCGGGCCATCGCCGCGCACGGCCTGCCCGGCGCAACCTGCTAATATACGCAATTCACTTCGCCCGAACCAAGTTTCGCCTCCCATGGCCGACACTGATTCCATGACATCCGCCGAGCGGCGCACCGGCGCGTCGCTGGCAGGCATCTTCGGCCTGCGCATGCTCGGCCTGTTCCTGATCCTGCCGGTGTTCGCGGTCTACGCGCACACCCTGCCGGGCGGCGACAACCTCACGCTGGTCGGGCTGGCGCTGGGCATCTACGGGCTCACCCAGGCCTGTTTCCAGATCCCCTTCGGCATCGCCTCCGACCGCTTCGGCCGCAAGCCGGTGATCATCGTCGGCCTGCTGCTGTTCGCCGCCGGCTCGGCCCTGGCCGCCATGGCCCATAGCGTGCAGTGGATCATCGTCGGCCGGGCGCTGCAGGGCGCCGGGGCCATTTCCGCCGCGGTCACCGCACTGGCGGCCGACCTCACCCGCGAGCAGCACCGCACCAAGGTGATGGCCATGATCGGCTCGACCATCGGCTTGATGTTCGCCGTCTCGCTGGTGGCTGCGCCGTTGCTGTATGCCGCCATCGGCATGCCCGGCATCTTCTGGATGACCGCCGGGCTCGCCCTGCTGGCCATCGTCGTGCTGCGCCGCGTGGTGCCCAACCCCCCGCAGGTCGAGGCCAAGCCGGTGCGCTTTGCCGGCGTGCTGCGCGACACCCAGCTGCTGCGCCTCAATCTCGGCATCTTCACCCTGCATCTGGTGCAGATGGCCATGTTCGTGGTGGTGCCGGCCGCCTTGGTGGCGCGCGGCAACCTGCCGGTCGCCGAACACTGGAAAATCTATCTGCCGGCGGTGCTGGTCAGCTTCGCGCTGATGATTCCGGCCATCATCGTGGCCGAGCGCAAGAACCGCCTCAAGCCCATCTTCCTGGCGGCCATCGTCCTGTTGGCGCTCACCCAGTTCGGCCTGCTCTTCGGCCGCGAACAGGTGTGGCAGATGGGCGCGCTGTTGGTGGCCTTCTTCGTCGCCTTCAATATTCTCGAAGCCACGCTGCCCTCGCTGGTCTCGCGCGTCGCCCCGC
The DNA here is from genome assembly GCF_018524365.1 of Denitromonas iodatirespirans. Taxonomy (GTDB): domain Bacteria; phylum Pseudomonadota; class Gammaproteobacteria; order Burkholderiales; family Rhodocyclaceae; genus Nitrogeniibacter; species Nitrogeniibacter iodatirespirans. The sequence goes on along the minus strand of NZ_JAEKFT010000006.1, from coordinate 63,097 downwards.
CGGCCTCCAAGGGCGCGGCGCTTGGCGTGTACAACACCAGCCAGGCGCTGGGCCTGTTCCTCGGCGCAACGCTCGGCGGCTGGCTGAGCCAGCATGTGGGCGCCGACAGCGTGTTCGTCGTCACCACCCTGGCCGCCCTGCTGTGGCTGGGCGCGGCGCTGACCATGCTGCCGCCGCCCAAGGTGGCCGCGCGCAGCTACCCGATCGCTGCAACAGTGGACATCGACGCCGTTCGTCGGCAGATTCTCGATTTGCCCGGCGTGCGCGAAGCCGTCATCGAACATGATGCGCGCATGGCGCATCTCAAGGTTAATCTGGACCGGTGGGACGAAGCCCGCCTGCGTCAATTGATAGGAGGAGAAGTCTGAATGGCATCGGTCAATAAAGTGATTCTGGTGGGGAACCTGGGCCGCGACCCGGAGATCCGCTACGCCCCGTCCGGCGACGCCATCTGCAACGTGAGCATCGCCACCACGGATACCTGGAAGGACAAACAAACCGGCGAGAAGAAGGAATCGACCGAATGGCACCGCGTGGTGTTCTTCGGCAAGCTCGCCGAAATCGCCGGCCAATACCTCAAGAAAGGTCGCGCCATCTACGTCGAAGGCCGCCTGCAGACCCGCAAGTGGCAGGACCAGAACGGCCAGGACCGCTACACCACCGAAATCCGCGCCAACGAAATGCAGATGCTCGGCGGCCGTGAAGGCGGCGGTGGCGGCGGCGACGCGCCGATGGACGACGGCGGCTACGACCAGCGCCCGGCCAGCCGCCCCGCACCGCAACAACAGCGCCCGCAGCAAGGTGGCGGCAACCGCCCGGCACCGGCGAGCGGCTCGGGTGGCGGGTTCGGGGATTTCGACGACGATATTCCGTTCTGAGGTCTGTCCTGCGCGGGGCCTCGCGGCCCTGGCAACGAAAAACGGAGTCCCTTGAGGACTCCGTTTTTCGTTGTGGGATCGGCCGGGCATTGACTTGTTGCATGCGGTCGCCCCCGCCCGGGCCGCCGACCTCAAGACGTCGATAGCGGATAGGCGACCGTTGTCGCTGGGTGCGTAGTCCGGATGCAGCGAAGCGGAATCCGGGAGCAGCGGTTGATTCGCCACCGCGCTTTGATTCCTGACGTTCTTGCCCGCTCAACTGCCAACCCCGGATTCCGCTGCGCTGCACCCGGGCTACGTCTCCCCGCTGGAAGAGGTTCAGCGCGCCGCCAAGCCGGCGGCCATGCGCCGCAGGCCTTCGTCCAGCGTCTGGCGCGGGCAGCCGAAATTGAGCCGCACGAAGCCCGGCGGGGCGCCGAAGTGGCGGCCGTCGGAGAGGCCGACGCCGTGGTCTTCGAAGAAGGCGGCGGGGTCGTCGAGGCCGGCGTCGCGGCAGTCGATCCAGGCCAGATAGGTGGCTTCGGGGCGGGTGGTGCGCAGGCCGGGCATGGCGGCGATGGCATCGACGACGCGCTCACGGTTGCCGCGCAGGTAGTCGATCAGGGCGCGGCGCCAGGGCTCGCCATCGCGGTAGGCCGCTTCCGTGGCGACCAGGCCGAGCACGTTGGGATGCGGGATGAGGCCGCGCATGGCGCGCTGGTAGCGTTGGCGTAGCCGGGCGTCGGGGATGATGGCGAAGCTGGCGTAGAGCGGGGCGATGTTCCAGGTCTTGCTGGGTGCCATGAGGGTAATGCTGCGCCGGGCGATGCGCTCGTCGAGGGCGGCGATGGGGGTGTGGGTGCCGTCGAGCACCAGGCCGCAGTGGATGTCGTCGGAGCACACGATGAGGTCGTGCCGTTCGGCGCGCTCGGCCAGGGCGGTCAGCTCGTCGCGGGTGAACACGCGGCCGACCGGGTTGTGCGGATTGCACAGCAGCAGCATGCGGGTGCGCGTGTTGAGGGCGGCGTCGACCGCATCCCAGTCCCAGCCCCAGTGATTGTCCGCTTCGACCAGCGCGACGGTCTGCAGCGTGCGCCCGGTGTTGGCGGGCGCGTGCAGGAAGGGCGGGTACACCGGCGTGGCGGTGAGCACACCATCCCCCGGTTCGCCGGCGATGGCGCAGGCGACGTTGAAGCCGGTGACCACGCCGGGCAGCCACACCAGCCAGTCGGCGTCGATGCGCCAGTCGTGGTCGCGCTCGATGCTGTGCACCACGGTGTCGACCAGCGAGGGCCAGGGGCCGGCGTAGCCGAACACTTTCTGGTCGATGCGCGCATGCAGGGCGTCGAGGATGGGCTGCGGGGTGGCGAAGTCCATATCGGCCACCCACATGGGCAGAATGTCGCGGCCCGCGTAGCGCGCCCACTTTTCGTCGGGGATGGCGCGGCGGTCGATGACGGTGTCGAAGTCGAAGGTCGGGGTGGTCATAAGGAATGGGCGTCGGACGAAGTGCTCATCAGTCTAGGGAGAGGACGTCCCCGTTGTCACGCGCATATCCGCGCCCGATCGAGCGGAGGCGTCCGAACGCCACGCAGTGGCCGGTTGAAACCGGCCCTACGATGTCCTGCCCCGGTCGAACGCTGCGGGCGGGGGCCCCGGCCATCCGCCGGGCCGTCCCAAGGATGGCCGCCGCCCCCTCGGGGGGCAGCGAGCAAAGCGAGCGTGGGGGCCTTGGCCATCCGCCGGGCCGTCCCAAGGATGGGCGCGGCCCCCTCGGGGGGCAGCGAGCAAAGCGGGCGTGGGGGCCCTCCGCCCGCCTGCCGGGCCGCCCCAAAGGCGGGCGCGGCCCCCTCGGGGGGCAGCGAGCGAAGCGGGCGCGGGGGCCCTCCGCCCGCCTGCCGGGCCGCCCCAAAGGCGGGCGCGGCTCCCTCGGGGGGCAGCGAGCAAAGTGGGCGTGGGGGCCCTCCGCCCGCCTGCCGGGCCGCCCCAAAGGCGGGCGCGGCCCCCTCGGGGGGCAGCGAGCAAAGCGAGCGTGGGGGCCTCCGCCCGCCTGCCGGGCCGCCCCAAAGGCGGGCGCGGCCCCCTCGGGGGGCAGCGAGCAAAGCGAGCGTGGGGGCCTTCTATATACCGCCGCCGTGATGCTCCACAAAGTGCTTGAGCACCATCTTCAGCATGGTCACCCGATGCATGTCGCCCTTGGCGCGGGCGGCTTCGATGTCGTCGCAGATCATGCGCTTGATGCGTTTTTCGCCGCGGGCGGTGTGGGTCAGGTAGTTGCCCAGCTCCACCGCCACCATTTCGGGCAGGTGTTCATGTTCGGCGATGGCGAGGATCTCTTCCTCGCTCAGTTCGGACAGTTCGATGCAGTCCTGGATGGTCAGCATGGCTTTTCCCTCCACAGTGAAAGCTGCGCTGCCGGCCGGGCCGCCGAGGCGTGGACGCGTCGGCGGGGCCGTGCGGCGTCGTGATGTTTCAATGACAGTGAAACACCGCCATCGTTGCAAAGTATTGATCCGTGGCAATCGCGGGAGCGTCGCCGGCTAAAATGCGGGGGTCACCCGAGATGGAGAAGTGAATGTCCTTGTTGATTGCCTGGCCCGACGAGATCTACGCCGTCGATGCCGACTACATGCGCCCGCAACTGGCCGCCATCCATGTGATCCGCAGCGGCGACCAGGTGGCGCTGGTGGACACCGCCCACAACGGGTCGGTGCCGCGGGTGTTGGCCGCCTTGGGCGAGATGGGTCTCGGTGCGGAGGCGGTGCGCTACATCCTGCTGACGCATATCCATCTGGATCATGCCGGCGGTGCCGGCGCCTTCATGGCGGCCTGTCCGAACGCCACGCTGGTGGTGCATCCGCGCGGTGCGCGGCACATGGCCGATCCGTCCAAGCTGTGGGCCGGCACGGTGGCGGTGTATGGCGAGGCGGATGCCATTGCGCGCTACGGGCAGATCCGGCCGGTGCCGGCCGAGCGCATCCTCGAGGCCACCGACGGGCTGGAGATCGACTTGAACGGCCGCATCCTCCAGGTGGCCGATACGCCGGGCCATGCCCGCCATCATGTGTGCTATTTCGATGTGCAGAGCCGCGGATGGTTCACCGGCGACGTGTTCGGGCTGTCCTACCGGGAGCTGGATCGCGACGGCAAGGCCTTTGTGTTTCCGTCCACCACGCCGGTGCAGTTCGACCCCGAGGCCATGCATGCGTCCATCGACCGCCTGATGGCGGCCGAGCCGACGGCGATGTATCCGACCCATTTCAGCCGCATCACCGATCTGCCGCGCCTGGCGGCCGACCTGCACCGACTGATCGACGCGCATGTGGCCATTGCCCGCGCGGCGGCCGATGCGCCGGACCATCGCCACCAGATCGTCCGTGCCGGGTTGTGCGCCTTGCTGCGCGAAGAGGCGCAGCGCCAGCAATGGACGATCGGCGAGGACGCGTTGTTCGAGGTGTTCGCGGTGGACCTGGAGCTCAATGCGCAGGGGCTGGAGGTGTGGCTCGACAGCGGCGCCTGAGCCGCTCAGGGCGCGTCGCGCAGCGCATCGTACTTGGCCTGCGCGCCGCGGTCGCCTTGCAGCGCGGCTTGCAGATACCAGTGGCGGGCCAGGCGTGTGTCCTGCGTGACGCCATAGCCTTGCTCGTACATGTGACCGATCAGGTATTGCGAGCCGACGTCGCCGGCATTGGCGGCGGCGCGGTACCAGTAGGCGGCCTGGGCGTAGTCTTGCGGCACGCCCTGGCCGAGGAAATACAGCGTCGCCAATGACACCTGGGCTTCCATGTGGCCTTGCGCGGCGGCCCGGCGGTACCACTCCGCGGCGGTGGTGAACGAGCGGGCGACATGGTCGCCGTGGTCGTAGAGCAGGGCGAAGTTGAATTGCGCCTGGGGCAGCCCGGCCTGTGCCGCGCGGCGCAGCCATTGCCACATGGCGTTGCCGTTGTCGCTTTGGGTTTCGCCGCGGTAGAGCATCATCGCCAGATTGAACTGGGCCAGGCGGTTGCCGCGCCGTCCGGCCACTTCGAAATAGCGGGCGGCCGTGGCATGATCGCCGCCTTCGTAAGCGTGGTTGCCGGCTTGTGCCAGGCGCATGGTTTCAAGGGTTTGTGCCTGAGCCTGAGTGGGGTTGGCGCCACTGGAGAACGAGAGGGCCAGGGCAAGCGCCAGGGCAAGTGGGCGAATAGGCATGGAGGGCTCCCGCGGGTTTCTCGTTGGAGCACACCGGGCCAAGGGAGTTCAGTGAAATGGGCAACGAGCAGGCGACGGCCGCGACGGTGGATCGGGCACGGCGCTTCGGCGGCATCGTGCGCTTGTATGGCGAGGCGGGTCTGGCGCGGCTGGGGCGGGCCCATGTGGCCGTGGCCGGCATCGGCGGGGTGGGCTCGTGGGCGGTGGAGGCGCTGGTGCGCAGCGGTGTCGGCTACCTGCGCCTGATCGACCTCGACCATGTGGCCGAATCGAACATGAACCGCCAGATCCATGCGCTCGACGCCACCCTCGGCCAGGCCAAGGTCGAGGCCATGGCGGCGCGCATCGGCCAGATCGATCCGGGCATCACGGTGGTGTGCGTGGACGACTTCGTCACCGAGGCCAACGTGGCCACGACGCTGGCGCCGCCGCTCGATTTCGTCATCGACGCCATCGACGATGTGCGCGCCAAGGCCGCCATCGTGATGCACTGCCGCCGCCATGGCATCGGGCTGATCACGCTCGGCGCGGCCGGCGGGCAGACCGACCCGACACGCATCGCCATCGAGGATCTGTCGCGCACCACGCAGGATCCGCTGCTGGCCAAGCTGCGCGCGCGGCTGCGGCGCGACCATGGTTTCCCGCGCGATCCGGCCAAGCGCTTCCGTGTCGAGGCGGTGTACTCGACCGAGCCGCTGCGCTACCCGGACGCCAGCTGCACCCCTGAGGCCGGCCCGGCCGGGCTCAGCTGCGCGGGTTTCGGCTCGAGCATGGCGGTGACCGCCAGCTTCGGCCTGACGGCCGCGGCGCGGGCGATCGAGCGGCTGGCGACATCAGGGCAGAAATAGCGCCGGGTCGACCGGCGTGCCGTTGAGGAACACGCTCCAGTGCAGATGCGGCCCGGTGGCCCGGCCGCTCTGGCCGACGGTGGCGACCTTCGCGCCCTGGGCCACAGGTGTGCCGGCGGCGATGGCCACGCTGTCCAGGTGGCAGAACATCGAGATCAGCCCCTGGCCATGGTCGATGAAGACCGTCTTGCCATTGAAGAAAAAATCCCCCACATGCGTCACGATGCCCGCCGCCGGTGCCACCACCGGCGTGCCGGTGGCCGCGGCGATGTCCAGCCCGCGGTGCGGCGCGCGCGGCTGGCCGTTGAAGGTGCGGCGCAGGCCGAAGGCGCTGGAGCGACGCCCCTCGGTGGGCGTGACGAAGTCGATCTGCACCGTGTCGGTGTCGCGGAACAGCGTCTTGATCTCCTGCTGGGTCGCCGCTTCGGCCTCGATACGCTTGAGGTCCGCGGGGTTCGGCTCGACCATGCGCTGATTCTTGAGGCGGATGTGCTGCACCGGATAGGCCTTGTCGGCCAGGGTCAGTGCGCGAGTCTCCTGTGTCCCGCGGCGGATGACGGTGAGTGTCTGTTGCCCGGCCGGCAGATCCAGCGGCAGGCCGATCCACGCCGCCCAGTGCGTGCCTTCGCGCCGCACCAGCACGCGCTGGTCGGCAAACCGCACCTCGGGGCGCGCTTCGCTGGCCGGGGCGATCTGCAGATGGGCGATGCCGCCGGGCACCAGGGCGGGGGTCGGCGCGGCATGGGCCGCGGTCGCCATCGACAGCAGGAAGGCGGCTTGGCAGCAACGTTTCAGGATCAGGGATGTCATCATGGGCGCATGATAACGATTTGACCGATGATCGGCAGCGGGCCTCGCCGCGCGGCGATTGCAAGGAGTGATGCATGGCAGGAAATGGGATTGTGTTGTTCGGCCACGGGGCACGTGACCCCGAATGGGCCGGCCCGATGAAGCGGGTCGCGGCGCGCATCGCCGAGCGTTCGCCGCAGACGCCGGTGCAAGTGGCCTTCATGGAATTCCTGAGCCCGACGCTGGACGAGGCGGTCGACACGCTGGTGGCCGCGGGCTGCACCGAGCTGACCGTCGTGCCGGTGTTCCTCGCCCAGGGCGGGCATCTCAAGCGCGATGTGCCGCTGCTGGTGGAGACCGCGGCCGAGCGTCATCCGCAAGCCCGGCTGCGGCTGGTGACGGCGGCCGGCGAGGCCGACGGCGTGGTCGAGGCGATTGCCGACTACGCCCTCGGCCTGGCATGACGACCCGCCCGTTGCCTGGCGCGGTCCGTATGGACCTTTTCCCGGCGTGAGCACGTGATCCCGTCCGACGCGCCTGACGCGCCGTCGCACCGGCGATGGTGGTGGCCGCTGCTGGCGGTCGTGCTCGTCGTGTCGCTGGCGATGACCGCCTGGGCCGTGACCCGGGCGCGCGTGCTGGCGGCGGCCGAGGCCCGCTTCGCCGCCGATGCCGATGCCGTGGTGGCGGCGGCCGAGGCGCGACTGACCGGCTTCGCCCGCGTGTTGCGCGGCGCTGCCGGCCTGGTGTGGGTGGCCGGCACGGTGCCGCCCAGCGCGTGGGAGGCCTATGTCGACGGGCTCGATCTGGCGCGCGCCTATCCCGGCTTTTCCGGCATGTCGGTGGCTTGGCGCATCCATGACGAGGGCCGCGAGCAGCTCGATCGCTGGGTGGCCGGGGCGGTCGGCGAGTACTTCGACATCCGGCCGGACGGCGAGCGGGCGCAGTATCTGCCGGTGGTGCGGGTGGCGCCGGCGCCGGCCGATCTGTCGCGCGTGCTGGGCTTCGATCTGCTCTCCGACCCGGTGCGGCGCGAGGCCGCCGAGCGTGCCTGGCGCAGCGGCGCCCTCGCGCTGTCGGCGCATACCGCGGTGCGCGGCGACAGCGGCGAGGGCGAGCCGGCCTTTTCGCTGCTGATGCCGATCTATGTCACTGCCCAGGCGCCCAGCAGCGAGGCCGGGCGGGCGGTGGCGGCAACCGGTGTGATCAGTGCCGAGTTTCGCGCGGCCGCCTTTCTCGAATCCTTGCTGTCGGGGCCGACCCGTCTGATGTCGGTGCACCTGCACGATTCGCGGGCCGCCGACCCGGCCGAGCGGCTTGCCGTGCGCGGTGTGGACGAACCCATGGCACGCTTCACGGCCGCGCGCGCGCTGCATGTCGGCGGGCACAGCTGGTATTTTCGCCTCGCCTCGACGCCGGCTTACGAAGCCCAGCTGCCGGGGTGGCAGGCCGCCGCCGCGGCGGGGGCGGTGCTGGTACTGGGCAGCCTCTTTGCCGCCCTGATGCTGTCGCTGGCGGCCGGCCGGCGCCGGGCGCGAGACACGGCGCAGCAGCTGCGCGCCGAGGTGCAGGACGCGAGCCGGCGGCTGCAATTGGCGCTCGATGGCGCCGGGGAAGGGGGGTGGGACTGGGATCCGGCGCGTGGCGGCATGCATGCCTCGGCGCGCACGCTGGCGATCTTCGGTGTGACCGAGCCGCATCCGCCCAGCCAGTTGCTGGCGGTGTGGCGTAGCCGGCTGCATCCGGACGACCGCGCGACCGTCGATCTGGCGCTGTCGCAGCATCTCGAGGCCGGTGTGCCGCTCGATATGCGCTACCGCGTGGTGCTGCCCGACGGCGCGGTGCGCTGGGTGCGCACCCGCGGCCAGGCGCGCCACGATGCCGGCGGCAATCTGCTGGGGGTGGCCGGCTTCGTTGCCGACGTCAGCGCGGCGCAACAGGCGGCCGAGGCGCAGACCCGCCTGGCCGCTTGCCATGCGGGCACGCTGGCGCTGTTGCCCGGCACGCTCCTCGAATTCGACGCCGAGGGGCGCTGCGTCGCGCGGCAGGGGCCGGACGACGCGCGCTCGGGGCTGCCGATGACGGATGTCGTCGGCCGGCGCCTGGCCGACCTGTTGCCCGCCGCGGCGGCGCGACGGGTGATGCAGGCCTTCCACCGCGTGGCGGTCCATGGGGGTGTCGAACGGATCGCCTATGAGCGCGACGGCGCGGACGGCGAGACCCCACGCATCGAAGCCGGGGTGACGCGGATCGAGACCGGCGGCTTCTTGTGCCTCCTGCGCCCGCTCGGCGCGCATTCGGCGCACCAATCGTAGCGCCATAGCCCGCGCGGCGGGGCGGGCGGCTTGACACGCAACAATATAAGAATAAACTAATATGCGTGAATTCCATGACCCGACCCCTTCCTGTGCTTGCCGCCTGCGCCGTGATCCTGACCGGCCAGCCCGCGGCATCCGCCGCCGATCTCGAAACGGCGCTTGTCGAACGCGCGCCGGTGGCGGTGCTGCATGTCGCCGAAGGCGTGGTGGAGGCGGTCAATAGCGCCACCCTCGCTGCCCAGGTGCAGGGGCGCATCGTCGATGTGCGCGCCGATGCCGGTGATGCGGTGAAGAGTGGGCAGGTGCTGATGCGCATCGACGCCAGCGAGGCCAACCAGGCGGTGGCCGGCGCCGCCGCTTCGGTGGCGCAGGCACAGGCGACCTATACCAATGCCCAGGCGCAATGGGCGCGCAATGTCGCGCTGCGTGACAAGGGCTTCGTCAGCCAGGCGGTGGTGGATCAGTCGCTGGCCGCCATGCGCGCCGCCGAGGCCGGGCTCAAGGCCGCTCGCGCCGGGCGCGGGCAGGCGGTGACGGTGCGTGACTTCACCACCATCGTGGCGCCGCTCGCCGGGGTGGTGGCCGAGCGCCATGCCGAGGCCGGCGAAATGGCCCAGCCGGGCCGCCCGCTGCTGACCCTCTATGACCCCGCCCGCTTGCGCGTCGTGGCGCAGCTGCCGCAATCGGTGGCACAGGGCGTGCAAGGCACGTCGCTGGCGGCCGACATCATGCTCTCCGGGCGCGATGCGCCGCTGGCCGCCGAGGCGGTGATGCTGGTGCCTTCGGCCGACCCGCGCACCCACACCATGGAAGTACGCGCCAGCTTGCCGGCGACGGTGACCGGCGTGGTGCCCGGGCAGTTCGCCCGCCTGGTCCTGCGGGTGGGGAGCGCGCCGCGCCTGACGGTGCCGGCCGCTGCCGTGCTGCGCCGTGGCGAGGTGACGGCGGTGTATGTCCAGACCGAGGCGGGTTTCCGCCTGCGCCAGATACGACCCGGCCAGGCGCTGCCGGATGGCCGGATCGAGATCCTGGCCGGACTGAACGTGGGAGACAGGGTTGCCCTGGATCCCGTCAGAGCGAGTCTGTCGCGCCAACAAAACGCATCACCACAATAGCGCGGACTCGCAGCGAGGCGGCCGAATGGCGCATCGGTGAGGCCGATGAGCGGGCAGGGCGCCGGTACTCATGGGCCAGGAGGAGAGACGAGATGGCGCATATCGTGATTGTGGGAGCAGGGCTCGGCGGTTTGCCGATGGCCTACGAAATGAAGGCGCTGGCACGCGCCGGGGACCGGGTCACGGTGGTGGCCAATACCGGGCGGTTTCACTTCACGCCGTCCAACCCGTGGGTGGCGGTGAACTGGCGCAAGCGCGACGACATCGAGCTGGAGATCGCGCCGCTCTTGGCGAAGAAGAAGATCGACTTCGTCCAGCAGGCGGTTACCCAGGTGCAAGCGGCCGACAACTGCCTGGTGCTGGCCGACGGCAGCAGCCTGGCCTACGACGTGCTGGTGCTGGCCACCGGCCCGCAGCTGGCTTTCGACGAGATCCCCGGGCTCGGGCCCGAGGGCTTCACCCAGTCGATCTGCCATGTGGATCACGCGGTGGGCGCCGAGTCGAACTGGCAGGCCTTTGTCGATGACCCCGGCCCGATCGTGGTCGGCGCGGTGCAGGGCGCCTCGTGCTTCGGGCCGGCCTACGAGTTCGCGCGCATCATGGAAACCGACCTCCGCAAACGCAAGCTGCGCGACCGGGTGCCGATGACCTTCGTCACCTCCGAGCCCTACATCGGCCATCTCGGCCTGGGCGGCGTGGGCGACTCCAAGGGCATGATCGAGTCGATGTTCCGCGACCGCCACATCAAGTGGATCTGCAACGCCAAGGTGGACAAGGTCGAGGCCGGCACCATGTTCGTCACCGAGCATGACGACGAGGGCAAGCCCAAACGCCAGCACGAGCTGCCGTTCAAGTATTCGATGATGCTGCCGGCCTTCCGCGGCATCGACGCGGTGCGCGGCGTCGAGGGGCTGGTCAATCCGCGCGGTTTCGTGCTGATCGACGAATTCCAGCGCAACCCGCGCTATCCGAACATCTACGGCGTTGGCGTGTGCGTGGCGATCCCGCCGGTGGAGGCGACGCCGGTGCCGACCGGGGTGCCCAAGACCGGCTACATGATCGAGTCGATGGTGACCGCCACCGCCAAGAACATCCGCGCCGCGCTCGACGGCAAGGACCCGGCCGAGCGCGCCACCTGGAATGCGGTGTGCCTGGCCGATTTCGGCGACACCGGCGCCGCCTTCGTGGCGCTGCCGCAGATCCCGCCGCGCAATGTGAACTGGTATTCGGAAGGGCGCTGGGTGCATCTGGCCAAGGTCGGCTTCGAGAAGTACTTCCTGCGCAAGATGAAGAAGGGCACCACCGAGCCGATCTACGAAAAGATCGTGCTCGATGCGCTGGGCATCATGAAACTCAAGAAGACTGAACGTACGACGTGACTGACGCAACACCGCCCCTCGGCCTGTCCGGCAAGATCGCCAGCGGCTTCCAGCGCAATGCGCTGACGCCGCTTTTGGCGCTGGTGCTCTTCCTCATGGGCGTGTTCGCCACGCTGGTGACGCCCAAGGAGGAAGAGCCGCAGATCGACGTGACCATGGCCAATGTGTTCATCCCCTTTCCGGGGGCGGCGGCGCAGGAGGTCGAGGCGCTGGTGGCGCGGCCGGCCGAGCAGGTGCTCTCGCGCATGGCCGGCGTCGAGCATGTGTATTCGGTGTCGCGTCCGGACATGGCGGTGCTCACCGTGCAGTTCGAGGTCGGCGTGCCCAACCAGACCGCGCTGGTGCGCCTCTACGACACGCTCGAATCGCACCGCGACTGGCTGAGCGAGGAGCTCGGCGTGCTGGCGCCGATCGTCAAGCCCAAGGGCATCGACGATGTGCCGATCCTCGGTCTCACGCTGTGGACCGAGGATCCGGCGCGTGCCGGTTTCGAGATGCAGCAGGTGGCGCGCGCGGTGGAGATCGAGCTCAAGCGCATCGGCGGCACGCGCGACGTGGTGACCATCGGCGGCCCCGGCCATGTGCTGCGCGTGCTGATGGACCCGGCGCGGATGAATGCCCATGGCGTCACCGCCACCGACCTGAAGGCCGCGCTGCAAGTGGCCAACGCCTCGCAGTCGGCCGGCCGGCTGGTGCGCGACAACCAGGAGGTGCTGGTGCAGACCGGCACCTACATCCGCTCGGCCGAGGACGTGCGTGCGCTGGTGGTCGGCGTCACCGCCGGCAAGCCGGTGTATCTGTCGGACGTGGCCGCGGTCGACGACGGCCCCGACCAGCCCTCGCGCTATGTGTGGTTCGGCGCCGGCGCGGCGGCGGCCGAGCGCGGCATCGCGGCCGGCAGCGTGTCGCCGGCGGTCACGCTGGCGGTGTCGAAGAAGCCGGGCGCCAACGCCTCCGACGTGGCCAACGACCTGATCGCCCGCATCGACGGCCTGAAGGGCACGGTGATCCCCGAGGGCGTGCAGGTGACGGTCACGCGCAACTACGGTGAGACCGCCAACGACAAGGCCAACAAGCTGATCGGCAAGCTGGTCTTCGCCACCAGTGCGGTGGTGGTGCTGGTGCTGCTGGCACTGGGCTGGCGCGAGGCGATCATCGTCGGCCTGGCGGTGACGCTGACCCTGGCGGCCACCCTGTTCGCCTCCTGGGCTTGGGGCTTCACGCTCAACCGGGTCAGCCTGTTCGCGCTGATCTTCTCCATCGGCATCCTGGTCGACGACGCCATCGTGGTGGTCGAGAACATCCACCGCTGGCATCTGCTCGAACCCGACAAGCCGCTGTGGCGCCTCATCCCCAAGGCGGTGGACGAGGTCGGCGGGCCGACCATCCTGGCCACCTTCACGGTGATCGCGGCATTGCTGCCAATGGCCTTCGTCACCGGGTTGATGGGGCCCTACATGAGCCCGATCCCGATCAACGCCTCGATGGGCATGTTCATCTCGCTGCTGGTGGCCTTCATCGTCACGCCCTGGCTGGCGCAGAAGATGCTCAAGTCGGTCGATGGGCATGGCCATGCCGGCGAGGACAAGATGACCCGCCGGCTGACCGGCTTCTTCGGCGCCATCATGCGCCCGCTGCTCGACGTGCGGCGCGGCCGGCGCAACCGCAGCCTGTTGTGGCTGCTGGTGATGGCGCTGATCGCCGCCTCGGTGTCGCTGGCGGTGTTCAAGCTGGTGGTGCTCAAAATGCTGCCGCTCGACAACAAGTCGGAATTCCAGGTGGTGCTCGACATGCCGGTCGGCACGCCGCTGGAGCGCACCGCCCAGGTGCTGCTGGAGATCGGCGAGGCGGTCGGCCAGACGCCCGAAGTGACCGACTGGCAGGCCTATGCCGGCACCGCCAGCCCGATCAACTTCAACGGCCTGGTGCGCCAGTACTACCTGAGGAGCGCGCCCGAGCAGGGCGACCTGCAGATCAATCTGGTGGACAAGCACCACCGCGAGCGCAGCAGCCACCAGGTGGCCGCCGCGGTGCGCGACACGGTGGTGGCCATCGCCACCCGCCATGGCGGCAACGCCAAGGTGGTGGAAGTGCCGCCCGGGCCGCCGGTGCTCTCGCCGATCGTCGCCGAGGTGTACGGGCCGGACTACACCGGCCAGCTGGCGGTGGCGCAGCAGGTGCGCGCCGCCTTCGAGGCCACCGAGGGCATCGTCGGCGCCGACGACACCATCGACGAGACCGCGCCCAAGCTGGTGTTGCGGGTCAACCAGGCCAAGGCGGCGCTGATGGGCGTGGCGCAGGCGCAGATCGTCGAGCTGATGCGCCTCGGTCTGGCCGGCGAGAGCGTCACGCCGGTGCATGGCGGCGACAACAAGTACGAGATCCCGGTGCGCATCCAGCTGCCGCCGGCCAGTCAGTCGTCGGTGGCCCATCTGCTGCAGCTCAAGGTGCGCGCGCGCGACGGCACGCTGGTGCCGGTGTCGGAGTTCGTGACGGTGCACGAGACCGGTCGCGAGCAGGTCATCTACCGCAAGGACCTGCTGCCGGTGGTGTATGTCACCGGCGATATGGGCGGCGCGCTCGACTCGCCCTTGTACGGCATGTTCGACATCCGCAGCCGCATCAAGGACTTGCCGCTGGTGGGCGAGCGCCTGGCCGGCACACTGGGCGAGTGGTTCATCCGCCAGCCGGACGATCCGTACAGCGGCTACAGCGTGAAGTGGGACGGCGAGTGGCAGGTCACCTACGAGACCTTCCGCGACATGGGCGCCGCCTACGCGGTCGGCCTGATCCTCATCTACCTGCTGGTGGTGGCGCAGTTCAAGAGCTACCTGGTGCCGCTCATCATCATGGCGCCGATCCCGCTCACCATCATCGGTGTGATGCCCGGTCATGCGCTGCTCGGCGCGCAATTCACCGCCACCTCGATGATCGGCATGATCGCGCTGGCCGGCATCATCGTGCGCAACTCGATCCTGCTGGTGGACTTCATCAACCACCAGCTGCGCGAGGGCGTGCCCTTCGCCGAGGCGGTGATCACCTCGGCCGCGGTGCGTGCCAAGCCGATCGGCCTGACCGCGCTGGCGGCGATGATCGGCGCGGCCTTCATCCTCGACGACCCGATTTTCAACGGGCTGGCGATCAGCCTGATCTTCGGCATCCTGGTGTCCACCGTGCTCACGCTGGTGGTGATCCCGGTGCTCTACTTCGCGGCCATGCGCAACACGCCGGCCGCCCGACCGTCGGAAGGGGCCACCTCATGAATCTCACCGTCAATCAATTCGTCCGCATCTTCGCCGGCGCCTTCGTGCTGATCTCGCTGGCGCTCGGCGTCGAGGGTTCGCCGCTGTTCGTCAATGCCAACTTCCTGTGGTTCACTGCCTTCGTCGGCGCCAACCTGTTCCAGAGCGGCTTTACCCGCATCTGCCCGCTGGAGACCATTCTGCGCAAGTTCGGCGTAAAGGACAGCGTCGGCTGCAGCTGACCTGCCCGGCGGCCTGCGGGCCGCTCAAGTCCACCTGCATGCGGGCCGATAAGCAGGAATGTCGTCGCCCGCCGAGTCTCCTTCCTCCTCGCTGACGGACCTCGTGGACAGCGCGCCCGAGGCGTCCTGGCGCCGCGCTTTGCCGCTGGCCCTGGGGGTGCTGTTTCTCGGATCGGTCCTGACCGGGATCGGGGCGCTCTATGTCGACCGTCTCGAATCGGCGCGCGATGCGCAGGACATCGAACATGCCATCAACCGCGTCACCGCGGCCTTGTCCGAACGCCTCGATTACTACGTGGCGCACATGCGTGCCGCCGCCGGCCTTTTCTCGGCCAGCGACCGCGTCAACCTGTTCGAATGGGAGCGCTATGTCGACACCACCGAGCTGAGTCCGCTCAACGCGATGGGGGCGGCCGGCCTGGTGTATGCCCCGCGTGTCGAGGCCGATCGCCGTGCCGATTGGGAAGACTTCATGTTCTACGCCTACGATCGAGCCATCCCGATCCGCGGCTCGAGCAGCGGCGTCGCCTTTCCCGTGCAGTTCGCTGCGCCGCGCGTGACCTCCCTGGAAGTGATTCTCGGTTTCGACATGGTGTCCCACCCGACCCGGCGTGCCGCCATCGTCGAAGCCATCGAGCGTGGCGATGTGGTGCTCAGCGCGCCGCTGGTGCTCAAGGACGCGGGTGACGATTCGCCGGGCGCCATCCTCGCCCTGCCGGTGTATCACCCGGCGGCACACCTGATGAAGGGCGCGCATTCCGACGAGATGGTGCGCGGTGTGGTGGTGCTCGGGCTGCGGTATCGCGACTGGCTGGCGGCGGTGTCGGCGGGCTGGTCGGACAAGGTTCGGGTCGATCTGTTCGACCTCCACCAGACGCAGGCCACGCCGCTGGTGACGACCGGCGCCGGGACGGCGGTGGAGGACGGGCGCACGCGCAATCTCACGGTCGGCGGCCGGCAACTGCAGCTGGTGTTCCACCCGGTCGTGCAGACGGGCGCCAATCTGGCCGGCGTGACGGTGCGCAGTGCCGGCATCTTCCTGACGCTCGCCCTGACCCTGCTGACCTTCTACCTAAGCTCAGGCCGGCAACGCGCCATGGCCGCTGCCGCCTGGGCCAGCGGCGCGCTGGCCGACTCGGAGCGGCGCTTCGCCCTGGCGGCCAGCGCCACCAGCGATGGCATCTGGGAATGGATGCCGCAGCGGCGCAGCATCTACCTCTCGCCGCGCGCCCAAGGCCTCCTGCAACGCGGAACACAGCCGGCCGCGCCCGGCCTGCGCGAGATCCTGCGCTGCTTGCCGATGGCCGAGCGCCGGGTGCTGCTGCTGGCGCTGCGCGGTCATCTGCGGCACCGCCAGCCGCTCGAAGTGGCGGTCAGCCTGCCGCTGGACGAGGGCGGTGCCCGTCATCTGTTGGTGCGCGGCCAGGCCGTCTGGGACGCGCTCGGCCGGCCGACCCGCGTGGCCGGGGCGATTTCGGACGTGTCGCTACTGCGCGAGCGGGAGCTGGCGCTGGATCGGGCGCGCCAGTTCTATGCGCGCGTGCTCGATTTCCTGCCGCATCCGGTGATGCTCAAATCCGAAGACCATCGCTATGTGCTGGCCAACCGCGCGGCGGGGGAGTTTCTCGACCGGCCGCCGCAGGCCATCATCGGCGCTCGCACCGAGGATCTCCTGCCCGGCCAGGCGTCCGCGCATACCGACGAGGACCGGCGGGTGCTCGACGAGGGTGGCGTCAGTTCGCGGGAGTTTCACCTGGTGCTCGACAACGGCAACGAGCGCGACGCGATCGTCAACAAGGTCGGCGTGGCCGGGCTGGACGGTCAGCCGGTGGTGCTGGTGACGATGACTGACGTGACCACCCTGCGCCGCACCGAGCAGGCGCTGCGCCAGTCGCTGGTCGAACTCGACGCGCTGTTCCGCAATGCGTCGCTGGGTATGGCGATGATCAAGGTCAATGGCACCATCGTGCGGGCCAACGAGGCCTTCTCCCGCATCGTCGGCGTGCCGCTGGCCGAGCTGCCGGGCATGCGCTATGCCGATCTGACGCCGCCGCGCATGCAGGTGCTGGACCGCGAAATGACCATCGACGCCCTGCGCCAGGGCAAGGTGACCCCGTACGAACGCGCCTTCCTGCGCCCGGATGGCAGCGAGGTGGAGGTGGTGCTCAGCGGTGCGGTGATGCTCGATGCCGAGGGCGGCGCGGCCATCTGGACGGTGGTCGCCGACATCTCCAAGCGCAAGGCGGCCGAACGGGCGCTGGCCGCCGCCCATGCCACCAATGCCTCGATCGTCGAGGCCATGCCGGACATGCTGGTGCAGTTCGACGAGGATCTGCGGCTGGTGGGCATGCGGGTGCCGCCCGGGCTGCGCCTGGCCGTCGATCAGGCCTCGGTGGTGGGGCAGCCGCTTGAGGCGATCGTGACGCCCAGGCGCCTGGCGCAGGTGTTGCCGACATTGCGCCTGGCGCTCTCCAGTGGCCAGTTGCAGTGCATGGAATACCGCGCGCGCGATGCCGACGGCGCGATGCAGGACTACGAGGCGCGGGCCGTGCCGGTGAGCACCGGGGGGCTGTTGGTGGTCTTGCGCAATGTGTCAGAACTGAAGGCGCGCGAGCGGGCGCTGCGCGAGAGCGAGGCACGTTTCCGTCTGCTGGCCGAGGCCGCGCCGGTGGTGATCTGGCTGGCCGACACGTCGATGAACATCACCTACGCCAATCGCGCATGGCGGACGCTCACCGGCCTGTCGCTGGAAGAGACTCTCGACACCCGCTGGCTGCAGGTGGTGCACCCCGACGACGTGGCGCCGCTCAAGGCGGCCGGCCGCGCCGCGCGCGCCGCACCGGCGGCGTATCAGATGGAGTTCAGGGTGCGCCGGCCGGCGGGGCCTGATGCCTGGCTGATGATCAAGGGCGAGCCGCGGGTGGACGACCAGGGGCAGGTGGTCGGCTTCGTCGGCGTCGGCGTCGATATCTCGAACGAGAAGCAGACCCGCGAAGCGCTGCGCCGACATCGCGACCACCTGGCGGAACTGGTGACCGAGAAGACCGCCAGCCTGATCGAGGCCAAGGAGGTCGCCGAGCGGGCCAATGCGGCCAAGTCGCGCTTTCTGGCGAACATGTCGCACGAACTGCGCTCGCCGATGCATGCGGTGCTCAGCTATGCCCGGCTGGGCGAAGACAAGGCGCTGCAGGCCACGCCCGACAAGCTCAAGGACTACTTCCAGCGCATTCGCACGAGCGGCGATCGCTTGCTGAAGCTGGTCGACAATCTGCTCGACCTGTCCCAGCTCGAGGCCGGCCGCATGGTCCTCGACCGGCAGGCCTTCGCGCTGCCTACGGTGGTCGCGGCGGAGGCGGAGGCGCTGGACGGCCTGCGCGTGGCGCGCGACGTTCGGCTGTCGATAGACGTCGACGCCGACGTGCCGCCGGTCGACGGAGATGCGCTGCGGATCGCCCAGGTGGTGCGCCATCTGCTCTCCAACGCGTTCAAGTTCTCCCCGGCCGGTGGGCAGGTCACGGTGCACATCGGCCACAGCGAGCCGGCCGGCGTCTGTCTGCGGGTGAGCGACCAGGGCGTGGGCATCCCCGCCGAGGAGCTCGAGACGGTGTTCGACGCGTTCGTGCAAAGTAGCGCGACGCGTACCGGTGCCGGCGGTACCGGCCTGGGCCTGGCACTGTGCCGCGAGATCGTCACGGCCCATGGTGGGCGCATCCGTGCCGGCAACCTGCCGGGCGGTGGCGCCTGTTTCGATATCATTTTGCCGGCAGCCCAGCTGACCGAGGAGCCCTTGCAACCATGAGTCAAACCCGAATCCTGGTGGTCGACGACGAGCCCTTCAACCTCGACATCATCAGCGAGTACCTGGAAGGCGCGGGCTATCTGCTGGAGATGGCGCCCAGCGGCGAGGAGGCCTGGGCGCTGCTGCGCAGTCACCAGACGTCCTTCGATCTGGTGGTGCTCGACCGCATGATGCCCGGCATCGACGGGCTCGAACTGCTGCGCTGGATCAAGGCCGACCGGCGTCTGGCCGACATTCCGGTGGTCATGCAGACCGCGGCGGCCAGCCCCGAGCAGGTGCGCGAGGGCTTGGCGGCAGGCGCTTACTACTACCTGACCAAGCCCTTCGAGCCCGAGAGCCTGCAGAGCATCGTCCGTGCCGCGCTCGACGACCTGCATCAGCGGCGCGCACTGGCCGAGCGCCTGGCGGTCCAGCGCAACGCACTGCAGACCCTGCAGCGGGGGGTCTTTGTCTTTCGTAGTATCGACGAGGCGCATGGCGTGGCGGCCGTGGCGGCATCGATCTGCGACGAACCCGATGTGGTGGTGCTGGGGCTGTCGGAGTTGCTGGTCAACGGCGTCGAGCACGGCAATCTGGGGATCCGCTTCGACGAGAAGTCGCGCTTGCGCGAGACCGGCCAGTGGGAGGCGGAGGTCGCGCGCCGTCTCGCCCAGCCCGACAACCAGCACAAGCAGGTGCGTCTGACCGTCTCCAGCGATGCGCAGGCCTGGGTCTTCTGCATCGAGGACGAGGGCAACGGCTTCGACTGGAAGGAGTTTCTCGAACTGGCGCCGGAGCGCGCCTTCGCCCCCAACGGTCGTGGCATCGCGCTGGCGCGGCAGTTGGCCTTCGACACGCTGGAGTATCAGGGCTGCGGCAACAGCGTACGGGCCACCGTGCGCAAACGCACGAAGGCGGGGTGAGAAGTCCGCGTCGGTACGCAATTTGTGATCTCCGACAATTCTTTGCGGCCCGAATCGGGCACACTATGTCTAAAGATATAAATGTTCCAGCGCTGCGGACCAGCTGACCGGCACCAGTGCACCGATCGGGCGAGCATGATGACCGACGCCAATCCGAGCTCCTCGCTGACCGTCCTGGTGGTCGATGACGCCGCCACCAACCGCAATCTGATGGCGGCATTCCTGGCCCGGCTGGGGCATGAGGTGATATTCGCGGTCGACGGCGTGGATGCGCTCGAATGCTTTGCCGCGCAGCGGCCGGACATGGTGCTGATGGACCTGATGATGCCGCGCATGGACGGCTTCGAGGCCACCCGCCAGCTCCGTAGCCGGCAGGACATGGCCTGGGCGCCCATCATCATCATGTCGGCGCTCAACACCGATGCGGACATCGTCGCCGGCCTCGATGCCGGCGCCGACGACTACCTGGTCAAACCCGTGTCCTTTGCCGTGTTTGCCGCCAAGATGCGCACCATGGCGCGCCTGCTGGGCATGGAGCGCCGGCAGCGCGAACTGCTCGAGCGCATGCAGGCCATCTCCAACGGGGTCATCGACGGCCTCGTCACTTTTGACGAGCGCGGCATCATCCGTTCGGCCAATCCGGCCGCCAGCCGGATGTTCGCCTGCGCCGACGGCGGCCTGAACGGCCTGCGCGTGACCGAGCTTGTCGCGCCCCGCGGCGAGCGCCCGCCATACCGCCTGCTGGCACGGGATCTGGCCGGCAGCCCGGTGGGGGCGGACGGCGTGGTGCATCAGCTGGACGGCCAGCGCGCCGACGGTACGGTGTTTCCGCTCGAAGTGGGGGTGACCGAACTGCACCTGGACGGTCAGCCGCTGTACATCGGTGTGCTGCGCGATATCAGCGAGCGCATCAGCCAGCAGGCGGCCATGGCCGACCATGCTTACCGCCTGCAGCGCTATCACGACGAGCAGCATCGCGAGCAGGAGCTGGCCCGCCAGATCATGGGCAGCCAGATCGATGCCGAGGCGCTCCGCGATCCGCGGATCCATTTCACGGTGATGCCGGCACGCCGTTTTTCCGGCGATCTGGTGGTGGCGGCCCGCTCGCCCAGCGGCCGGCTGTTCGCCATGCTGGCCGATGCCACCGGCCACGGCCTGACGGCAGCGATCAGCGTGCAGCCGGTGTTGCCGGTGTTCTATACGCTGGTGGCGCGCGATGAGCCGCTGGCGCAGCTGGTCGGCGATCTCAACGCCGTGTTGCATCGCTCCTTGCCGGTCGGGCGCTTTGTCGGCGCCGCGCTGGTGTGCCTGAGCGGCGACGGTCGCGAAGCCGAGATCTGGGTCGGCGGGGTGCCGGAGGTGGCGGTGATCGGTACCGACGGCCGGGTGCGGCAGCGTTTCCCGTCCGATCATGTGCCGCTGGGGGTGGTGAATACCGCGGCCGAGGGGTGCCAGGTGGCGCGCTGCGCGGTGTTGCCGGGCGAGCAGCTGGTGATGTACTCAGACGGGGTGGTCGAGGCGACCAACGATGAGGCGGACAGCTTCGGCGTGGCGCGCCTGGAGCAGTTGCTTGCCGCGCATCCGGCCGACGGGCGCATCGAGGCCTTGCGCATCGCGCTGGCGGAGCATCTGGCCGGCGCCTCGGCGCATGACGATATGTCGGCATTGCTGCTCGATTGCGCGCCGTCTTCGGATTTTTTCGGGCTCTGGGACGCGATGATCTGAAAAAAACGCTACGGTTTGCCGACGCGGCGCCGTTAGTGACTGGATTTCCCTGATTTCGGCCAATCCGACATGAAACCTTATGACGATCGACGCCAGACCCGGCGAATTCCCCTGGGCTGCAACGCCCTGATCAAACCGGCCGGCGCTGCGCCGGCGGTGGAGGCGCAGTGCATCGAGATCAGCCCCGGCGGCATGACGCTGGAGAGCGACTACGTGCCCAGTCTGGCCGAGTTGCTCGACGTGCTGGTGCGCCAGCCCGAGGGCGGCGTGGAGCGGCCACCGCTGCATGTGCGGGTCGAGGTCAAGCGCTGCCACAAGGCCGAGTCGGGCAAATACGTGCTGGGCGTCCAGATCGTCAAGGTACTGCGCTAGGGGCACTGCGCCTACTGGCAGCTCAGCGCGGGCGCCAGGGCATCCTTGCCGATCTTGCCGGTGGCGCTGGCGACGACGCATTTCATGGCGCCGCACTCGCAGTTGAACACCACGGCGCCGGTCGGGCTCAGGGCTTCGCCGGCCGAGCAGTGGCAGGGTTCGACATATTTCTTCGCCATCGGGGCGCCCGGCGCCGGCGAGGTGCTGGCTGCCGGGGGTTGGGCCGGGGTGGCGGGGGCGGCGATCGACATGAGGCTCGTCAGGCCAAGCACGAGGCCGGCGAGCAGGGAGCTTGTCCTGCGCATGGTGCTGTCTCCGTTGCGGTTGCCGCAGCGATGCGCCACGGCGATGGTGCTCCCAGTATGGTCAAGGGATGGCACGGAGGAAAGGCGCGCGGGCGCTGCTAACGCGCCAGCTGCCACAGATTGAGCAGGAACAGGATCGCGCACAGCACCTGCCACACCGCCACCGGGTTTTTCTGGATCAGCGGCTGGCGCCGGATGTCGGCGGCCAGCCGTGGATTGGGGACGGTGAAGTCCTGCAGGAACTCGGAGAAGGCGTCGTAGCGGTCGGCCGGGTTGGGTTGCAAGGCTTTTTTCAGGCAGCCTTCGATCCACAGCGGCAGGTCGTGGCGGCGGTGGCGCGCGGGGATGTAGGCCAGCTCGGTGTAGGACTTGAGGCTGACACGCTTGACCGCCGGTTCGTCGAAGGGCAGCGTGCCGGTGATCATCTCGTAGGCGATCACCGCCAGCGAGAACAGGTCGGAGCGGAAGCTGCCGCGCTCGCCCATCAGGTATTCGGGCGCTACGTAGTTGACGCTGCCCTGCGGCACGGATTTGTCGAGCGGCGAGGCGATCTCGTCGGTGCCGGCGATCATCACCGTGCCGAAATCGAGAATCTTCACCCGGCCGTCGCGGTTGATCATGATGTTTTCGGGCTTGAGGTCCTGGTGCACCATGTCGGCGCGCTGGAAGGCGCGCAGCCCGGCCACCGCCTGGCGGATGATGTCGCGCACCGCATCGAGCGAGGGCCGCGGGTTGTCCTGCATCCATTCGCGCAGGTTCATGCCCTCGATGTGCTCGCCCAGGTAGGTCATGAACTGCTTGTCGGGCCGGCCGGGGTAGGTCTTCATCACGTTGGGATGGTCGATGCGCTGGCCGACCCACTCCTCGCGGATGAAGCCGTCGAGATACACCGCGTCCTCGGCGAAGTTTTCGGACGGCGCCTTGAGCACGTAACGCTGGCCGCTGTCGCAGTCCTTGACCAGGTACATGTGGCTGCGCGTGCCGGAGAAGATCACATCCAGCACTTCGTAGCCGTCGATCTTGTGGCCGGCGGCCAGCACCGGTGGGATCGGCCGCTGGGTGAGGCGGCGGTGGGTCTCCTCCAGGGTTTCGAGCGGCAGGGTGTCGATGCTGACGATCAGCGCCGAGAGATTGTCGTCCGAGCCGGCGGCCAGCGCTTCGTCGACCAGCTGGCGGGCGAGTGCTTCGAGGTCGCCGTCGGTGCCGGTGACGATGTCGCGGATGCGCGCCGGCGGCAGAGCACCGTGCACGCCGTCGGTGGTCAGCAGCACGCGGTCGCCGACGTTGAGCTCCCGGGTCAGGTAGTCCACTTCGAGGCGGGTGTCGGCGCCCAGCGCGCGGGCCAGGAATTCGCGCCCGCCCTCGCTCATCACATGGTCGCGGGTGAGCTGCTCCAGCGTGTCGCCGCGCAGATGCCACACCCGGCTGTCGCCGGCATGGAAGACATGCAGGGTGTTGGACTTGATGACCGCCGCCGAGAAGGTGGTGAGCAGGCTGTCGCGCACGCCGTGGCGGGCGGCGTTCTGGCGGTACACCCACTGGTTGAGCCCGTTGAGCACCGAGCTGGCGGCCTTGCGCACGCTCCAGGTGGGCGGGGTGGAGAAGTAGTCGTTGATGAAGCCGGTGACCGCCATCTGGCTGGCGATCTCGGAGTCGGCCGCGCTGCTCACGCCGTCGCACATGACGGCGGCGGCGCCCTTGAGGTCGCGCTCGGTGCCCTCGGGCAGGTGGGCGGCAAAGGCGTCCTGGTTGACGCTCTTGCGCCCCTCGACGGAATGCCCGCCGAAGCGGACTTCAAGACGTGTGCTCATGGGCGGTTGGGGCTCCGGGGGCGGCAAGGCGGGTTGAAACCCGCCCTACGCCACCCGTTGGATGCTCGTAGGGCGGGTTTCAACCCGCCAATGCAGCCGTCAATCAAAGGGCAATCATACCGCCGCGCTCAGCTCACACTGATCAGCTCGACCGTGCCGTCTTCGCGCACTTCGGCCATGTGGCCCTTGGGTTCTTCCATGAACAGTAGGGTGACGAAGCCGACGACCGCGGTGAGGGCGATCACGCTGAAGAAGATCTCGTAGCTGACCAGCGACAGCACGGTGAGGTACACCACCGCGCCGACGTTGCCGTAGGCGCCGGTCATGCCGGCGATCTGGCCGGTGAGGCGGCGCTTGATCAGCGGCACCACGGCGAACACCGCGCCTTCGCCGGCCTGCACGAAGAAGGAGCAGGCCATGGCCACGGCGACTGCCAGCCACAGCGGCCAGCTGGCGTTGGTCGCCGCCATCAGGGCGTAGCCCGCGGCCAGCCCGGCGGTGAGGATCAGCAGCGTCTTCTTGCGGCCGAAGCGGTCGGAGATCCAGCCGCCACCGGGGCGCGACATGAGGTTCATGAAGGCATAGGCCGAGGCCACCAGGCCGGCATAGACCGGGTCGAGGTTGAAGGTTTCGGCGAAGAACAGCGGCAGCATCGAGACCACGGCCAGCTCGGAGCCGAAGGTGGCGAAGTACAGGATGTTGAGCACCGCGACCTGCTTGAACTTGTAGCGGTGCATCTCCGGCACCGGCTTCTCGAAGATCTCGTGATTGACGCGATAGGCGCTGTAGCAGTCATACACGTAGATGGCGGCCAGGCCGAGGTAGATGGCGTTGGCGGCGAAGTCGGTGATCATCTTCACGCCGGCCGGCGACAGCTTCCAGGCCAGCAGGGCGAGGGCCAGGTACATCGGCACCTTCATGGCCAGCAGAAAGACGAAGTCGCCCTTGCTGGTCACTTCCAGGCCGCCGCTCTTCTTGGGCTTGAAATAGGTCGAGCCCTTGGGCGTGTCGCTGACGTTGAAATACCAGATGAAGGAGAACAGCAGGCTCAGCGCGCCGGTGATGCCGATGGCGTAGCGCCAGCCGTTGTCGCCGCCGAACACCAGGGCGATGGTGGGCAGCAGCATGGCCGCTGCAGCCGAGCCGAAGTTGCCCCAGCCGCCGTAGATGCCCTCGGCCGTGCCCAGCTCGTTGGCCGGAAACCACTCGCTGACCATGCGGATGCCGATCACGAAGCCGGCGCCGATGAAGCCGAGCAGGAAGCGGGCGATGGCAGCCTGGGTGAAGGTGTCGGCCAGCGCGAACATGAAGCAGGGCACGCTGGAGATGAACAGCAGCGCGGCATAGGTGATGCGCGGGCCGTATTTGTCGGTGAGCATGCCGATGAGGATGCGCGCCGGAATCGTGAGCGCCACGTTGAGGATCAGCAGCGTCTTGACCTGGCCCTTTTCGAGACCCAGCGATTCGGCGATGGCGCCGAGCAGCGGGGCATGGTTGAACCACACGAAGAAGGTGATGAAAAACACCATCCACGACAGGTGGAGGATCTTCATCTTTCCGGTGAAGGAGAACAGGTTGAAGCCTTTCTCGTTGGACATGGTGCACCTCTGGATGCTGAAAAGAACCGGGGGACGCGTGCCGACTTCGGGCTGAGTGCGGCCGCCGCAGGCACCGCGGTGCCTGCGTTCGCGTCATGGAATGGGGGGCTGTGCCTTACAGCTGCAGGAACACCGTGCCGTTTTCGACCTTGACCGCGAAGGGCTTGGTGCAGCCCTTGTCGGGCGCGACCGCCTCGCCGTTTTCGAGCTGGATCTTCCAGTTGTGCAGCGGGCAGGTCACCGAGCGGCCATGCACGATGCCCTGCGACAGCGGGCCGCCCTTGTGCGGGCACTTGTCATGCACCGCGAAGACTTCGTCCTCGCGGTTGCGGAACACCGCGATGTCGCCATGGGTGGCGCTGCTGACCACGCGCGAGCCGAGGACCGGGATCTCCTCGAGCGGGAAGACCGGCTGCCAGCTCAGATCGGCGGAGGGTTCGAGTGATTGTGTCGTCATGGTGTGGTGTCTCGATGCGTGAATGATGTCGGTCACAGCGGCGTGCCGTCGGTGTCGGGCTCGGTGGCCCACCAGGGATCCCATTCGTTCATGGCGGTGTCCTCAGGCCGTGACGTCTTCGAAGTTGCGGCGCAGCTCGGCCTTTTCGGCATGCTCCTGCCACGGGTCGACATAGTCCTGCAGCGCGAACAGCAGCCGCTCGTAGAGCGCCTTGCGGTTGGCCACGTCGTCGAGCACATGCTTCTTCACGTAGTCGAGGCCGACCCGCTCGATGTAATGCACGGTGCGCTCCAGGTAGTAGCCCTCTTCGCGGTACAGCTGCAGGAAGGCGCCGGAGATTTCCTTCACTTCCTCGTCGGTCTGCACCTTGCAGAAGAACTGCGCCACCTCGGTCTTGATGCCGCCGTTGCCGGCCACGTAGATCTCGTAGCCCGAATCGACACCGATCACGCCCACGTCCTTGATGCCGGCCTCGGCGCAGTTGCGCGGGCAGCCGGACACCGCCAGCTTGACCTTGTGCGGGCTGTACATGCCGAACAGCATCTTCTCCAGCTTGACGCCCAGCTCCATCGAACGCTGCGTACCGAAGCGGCAGTGCTCCGAGCCGACGCAGGTCTTCACCGTGCGGATCGACTTGCCGTAGGCGTGGCCGGAGACCATGCCGGCCTTGTTGAGGTCATGCCAGATCAGCGGCAGGTCGCCCTTTTTGACGCCGAGCAGGTCGATGCGCTGGCCGCCGGTGACCTTCACCGTCGGCACCTGGTATTTCTCGGCCGCATCGGCAATCGCGCGCAGCTCGGCCGGCGTGGTCAGCCCGCCCCACATGCGTGGCACCACCGAGTAGGTGCCGTCCTTCTGGATGTTGGCGTGGGCGCGCTCGTTGATGAAGCGGCTTTGCGCATCGTCCTGCGCCTCGTGCGGCCAGGTGGAGATGCAGTAGTAGTTGAGCGCGGGGCGGCAGGAGGCGCAGCCGTTGGGCGTGTTCCACTCCATGAAGTCCATCACCGCCTGCGGCGAGAGCAGTTTGTGCTCGCGGATCGCCTTGCGCACTTCGCCATGCGAGTGCTCGGTACAGCCGCACACCGCCTTGTTGTTGGAGTCGGCCGGCTGGTAGGCACCGCCGATGGTCGAGGCCAGGATCTGCTCGACCAGGCCGGTGCAGGAACCGCAGGAGCTCGACGCCTTGGTGTGCTTGCGCACCTCGTCCAGCGTGAACAGGCCGTTTTCCTTGATCGACTTGACGATGTCGCCCTTGCACACGCCGTTGCAGCCGCACACCTCGGCGGTGTCCGGCATGGCCGCCGCGGAATTGACGCCCTTGTGGCCGGCGTCGCCCAGGTGGCTGTTGCCGAACAGCAGGTGGTCGCGGATTTCGGCAATGTTCTGGCCGTCCTTGAGCATCTGGAAGTACCAGGCGCCGTCCTTGGTGTCGCCGTACATCACGGCGCCGACCAGCTTGTCGTCCTTGAGCACCACGCGCTTGTAGACGCCCGCACCCGGGTCGTTGAGCACGATGTCTTCGGTGCCGTCGCCGCCCATGAAGTTGCCGGCCGAGAACACGTCGATGCCGGTCACCTTCAGCTTGGTCGAGGTCACCGAGCCCTTGTACAGCCCGATGCCGAACATCGCCAGGTGGTTGGCGCAGACCTTGGCCTGCTCGAACAGCGGTGCCACCAGGCCGTAGGCCGTGCCGCGGTGGTTGGCGCATTCGCCCACCGCATACACGCGCGGATCGTAGGTCTGCAGGGTGTCGTTGACCACGATGCCGCGCTCGCAGTGGATGCCGGCCGATTCGGCCAGCGCGGTGTTGGGGCGGATGCCGGCGGCCATGACGACCAGGTCGGCCGGAATCGTGGCGCCGTCCTTGAACACCACTTTCGAGACACGGCCCGACTCGCCGGCCTGCAGCTCGGCGGTGAAGGCCGGCAGGCGGAACTTCATGCCCTTGGCTTCGAGCGACTTCTGCAGCATGTCGGCAGCGGTCTTGTCGAGCTGGCGCTCCATGATCCAGTCGGCGATGTGTACCACGGTCACGTCCATGCCGCGCAGCGCCAGGCCGTTGGCCGCTTCCAGGCCGAGCAGGCCGGCGCCGATCACTACCGCATGCTTGTGGCGGGCCGCCGCTTCGATCATGGCGTCGGTGTCGGCGATGTCGCGATAGGCGATCACGCCCGGCAGGTCGGCGCCGGGGACGGGCAGCATGAAAGGATTCGAGCCGGTGGCCAGCAGCAGGCGGTCGTACTCGCATTCGCTGCCGTCGGCGGCGAAGACCTTGCGTGCGCGGCGGTCGATCTTCACCACCTTGTTGTTCAGGCGCAGGTCGATGCCGTTGTCGGCGTACCACTGCTTGTCGTTGAGGATGATGTCCTGGATCGTCATCTCGCCGGCCAGCACCGGGGAGAGCAGGATGCGGTTGTAGTTGGGATGCGGCTCGGCGCCGAACACCGTGATGTCGTACATCTCGGGCGCGATCTTGATCAGCTCTTCCAGCGTGCGCACGCCGGCCATGCCGTTGCCCACCATCACCAGTTTCAGTTTGCGCATGTCTTGCCCCTTGCTGCGGCCCCGGCCGTTGTGGCCCGGTCGTCCGGTTGTCGGTGCGACGCGGTGGTGCGTCGCTTCAACAGCCTGTTAGCAAGGGGTGTGCCAGTGGCTCAGATGCACTGTTCTGGATGCTGCAGTGCCGCATCGGCACCGAAAGAGGGGGTAAAACTGCACCATGGCGGTGCGTTGCGCACCGCCGCAAGGCATGCGTGGCTCAGCGCGGTGCGACGCGCCGGAAAATCACATGCAAACCGAAAGCCAGCACCGCGGTGAAGGACAGCAGCGACCAGTTGGCGATCGACAACCCGAGGAAAGTCCAGTCGATGGCGGTGCAGTCGCCAGCGCCGCGGAAGATCATCGGCAGCAGTTCGGTGAGCGGAAAGCTCTCCATCAGGTATTCGATGCCGGGGCCGCATTCGGCCAGGTTCGGCGGGAAGCGCTGCATCCAGCTCTGCCAGGCGGCCACGCCGCCGCCGGCCAGCGCGAACAGCGTGATCAGGGCGCCATAGACCTTGCGCCCGCTGCCGGTGCTGCCATGCAGGCCGCCGACCAGACCGAACAGCGTGGCCACGGCGAAGGCATAGCGCTGCATGATGCACATGGGGCAGGGCTCGAGGCCGACCACATGCTGCAGGTACAGGCCAAAGCCAAGCAGGCCGCTGCCCACCAGGAAGAGGGCGAAGAACGGCAGGCGGGGGCGGTCGAGCAGGCTGAGCATGGGGGATCGCTGGCGGAAAAAGGTTGGGGCGGATTCTAGCAGCCCGGCTTGGGTACCGCTCTTCAGACGGGGCGGCGGCGGTCAAGTTCCCGCGGAGCGGTGCTGACCGGCCCGCGACACCGGCTCAGCGCCGGGCCGGGCTCGGCACCGCCGGCCGTGGCCGGCGAAAGGCCCGCACGGCCAGCACCACGCCGGCGATCAGCAGGACGATGCCGCCGCCCTCGGCCGGCGTTGGCCAGCGTTGATACCAGACGAAGGCATAGGTCAGCGCGGCCAGGGTTTCGAAGACGATCAGCTGGCCGGTCAGCGCCGCCGGTAGCTGGTGGCTGGCGTGGTTCCACAGCAGTGCGCCCAGCCACGAGGCGAGCAGGCCGGTGAGCAGCATCAGCAGGACGAACAGACCCGGGCGCGGGCCGAGGAGGTCGACGGCGCCCTCGGTGGCCTGCTGCCATGCCGCGATGGCCGCGAAGGCGATCAGCGCCGCCGGCAGCGTCATCAGGCCCTGCGCGGTGGCCCAAGGGCGGGCCAGGCCAGGCCCCTGGCGGCGCAGCCAGCGGCTGTTGGTGAGCGGATACCAAGTCCAGCAGGCGAGGCCGACCACCGCCAGCCCCAGGCCCAGCCAGTAGCGTGCGTTCTGCTCGACCTCGCCCGCCGTGTCGGCCTGTGCATGGACCAGCACCAGGCCGGCGGCGATCACGCCCAGCGGCAGGGCAAGGCGGCTCCACGGCAGGCCGTGATCGGCCTCGTCGTGGCTGGTGAGCTTGGCGCCAATGGCGATGGCCACCGGCAAGGTGCCGATGATCATGGTCGGCACCGGCGCGCCGGCCAGCTGGATGGCGCTGGCCAGCGTGCCGTAGTAGACCAGGTTGCCGACCACCGCCAGCTTGGCCGCCTCGATCCAGTCGGCGCGCGTCAGGCGCTTGAGCGCGGCGCGGTCGGCGCGGGCGAGAAACACCGCGAGCACGCCGAAGGCCAGGTAGCGGCCGGCGGCCAGGCTCACGCCCGGGTAGTCGGGCAGGATCAGCGGCACGATGAACACCATGCCCCAGATCAGGCCGGCGCCGAGCGCGGCGCTCAGGCCGCCGAGCATGGGGACTCCGAGGAGGTGGTGCGGTGGAACATGCGGGGCCTGCAGGCAATGGGTGAGCCTGCAGGGTAGCCCTCAGCGGCTGTGCGGTCTTGTACCGATTTGCTGTTGGTACTCGGCCGGCGTCACGCCGTAGGCCTGGCGGAACCAGCGGGTGAGGTGGCTCTGGTCGGTGAAACCGGCGTCGAGCGCCACCGCCAGCGGGCGCTGTGCGCCGGCCAGCCCTTGCTTGGCGCGCAGCACGCGGCGGGCCTGCACATAGCGGTGCGGGCTGAGGTGGAAGTGGGCGGCGAAGGCGCGGGCGAAGTGGTGCATCGACAGCCCGGCCACGGCGGCGAGGCGTTCGAGGTCGAGCGCCTGGTCGAGATGCGCTTCGATGTAGTCGACCACCCGGTCGAAGCGCTGCATGGCGACATCGCTCGCCGGCCGGGCATGGCGGCCGTGGCGTTCGGCGATGGTGGCGATGGCATCGGTCAGGGCGGTCTGCGCGGCGATCGGCTCGTCAGCCTGCCACATGCGCCGGAACGCGATGGCCAGCATCTGCGACAGCGCGGCGTCCTTGACCGCGGCCTGCGGGAAATACACCTGCGGCCCGGCAATCGCGCTCATCGCCGCCGGTTGCAGATACACCATGTGGTAGTGCCAGCCGCCCTCGTCGGCGGCCTCGCCGGTGTGCGGTTCGTCCGGGTTGAGCAGCACCAGGGTGGCCGGATCGGCGATATGGCCGCTGCCGCGATAGTGGAAGCGCTCGACGCCGCTGGCGATCACGCCGACCGAGAAGCCCTCGTGCACATGGGCGGAAAAGGCGTGCTCGATCAGCCGCGCGTTGTATAGCTCCACGCCCGGCAGAAAGGGCGCCGGGCGGAAGGTGACGAATTCGCCGGGGTGGTCGAACATGGGCGGGGCGTGTCGCGGGCGGAGGCCCCGATTCTACGCCCCGGGGCTAGTCGTGTCGGGCGCGGATGTCCGCGGTGCCGAGCCAGCGGCTCAGCGTCGGGGCGTCGAGCAGCCCGCTGCGCGCCTGGCGGGGCTGGCCGGCGCGGTAGAAGTAGCTGCGCGGCAGCTCGCCGAACCAGGTCGGGTCGATGCGCTGGCGCAGGCGCTCGGGCTCGGTGGCGTCGAAGGCCCAGTGCTCCAGGTCGCCCAGGCCGAAGCGGGTCAGCAGGGCCTCGGCCTCGGCATGGCGCTCGGGATCGTCGGTGACGATCAGCACCAGGCGCCGGCGCGCATTCGCGTCCTTGAGCGTGCCGAACAGCGCCAGTTCCTTGAGGCAGGGCGGGCAGTCTGTCGACCACAGCACCAGCACGAAGTCGCTGCCCGCGCGGCGCGCCTCGATCTGCGTCAGGCTGTCGGCGCCGAAGGCGTTGAAGTCGGCCAGCGCCGGCCGCGCGAGCAGGAGCAGACCGGCGAGCAGGACAGCGAGGCGCGTCATGGGGCCGGGACCGGGATCAGCCGATAGCCGTCGGCCTGGGTCTGCCAGGAGACGAACGGCTCGCCCTGGCGCACGATCATCAGCGGGTGGTCTGAGCCGCCGGTGGTGACGGCCAGCGTCCGCTCGGCCGACCAGTGCTGTCCGCCGTCTGTCGACTGGCGGCTCAGCAGGGCCGTGCCGTTGGGCTGCAGCGCCTTCCAGGCGACGACGACCCGGCCGCCGCCGAGTGCCCGCACCTGTGCGCGGCCGGCGCCGGGTTGATGGGATAGGCGGAAGCTCGCGCTGCGCGCGCCGGTGGCTGGGTCGATGCGGCCGTAGTGCAGGCCGGGCGTCGGCCCGCCGCCGGCGAACCAGACCATGTGCGCCTGGCCGTCGGCGTCGACGCTGAGGTCGGGGCCGTGGTGCGGGCAGCCGTCGATCACCCAGCCGTCGTCGGTGGCGCGCATCGGCTCGGCCACCGGCGGGGCGGCCGGGTCGAGGCGGGCGATGGCATGGTCGCGCACATTGACCGGGAACACATGGCGCCACAGCGCCAGCGGTGGGCGGTCGCCGTCGGCGGCCAGCGCGATGCGGCAGCACTCGCAGCTGTGGTCGGCGAGCTTGCGGTTGGGCGCGAAGCGGGCGCCGTCGTCGCTGGAGGTGGCGGTGTAGATGGCGGCGCCGGGGTAGTCGGAGCCACCTTGTTTGGCGGCGGCCAGGTCGCGCTTGTCGATCCAGGCCAGGGTGATGCGCCCGGCGGCGTCGACTACCAACGACTCGAAGCGGTGGCTGATCGGCGCGCGATCGTCGTTGATGGTGAGCGGCGCCTCGAAGCGCTGGCCGCCGTCGGTCGAACGGGCAAAGCGGATATTGCCGGCATAGGCGCCGGGGATCTTCTGCGTCCAGCTCACCACCAGGGTGCCGGTGGGGGTGAAGGCGATCTTGGGGCGGTTCTCGCCGTCGCTGTAGATCGATTCGGCCTGCGCGTTGACCGCCACGGCCGGGGCAAAGGTGTTTTCCCCATCGGCGCCATGGGTGACGTACACATGGCCGCCCTGGACGAAGGCCAGCCACAGGCGGCCCAGCGCATCGAAGGCGGGGGTGGGCGTGCGGCCGCAATGGGGCGAGGGCAGCGCTGCCGCGTCCTGGCATTGCGGCAGCACGGGCCCGCTCGGCGCGTCCCCATGACCGCCGTGAGTGGCGGCCAGACCGGTGCCGCTCATCGGCGGCAAGAGAAGCAGGGCGACGAGGCCCAGGATGGCGGGTGTTCGCATCAGAAGCTCAGCTTGCCTTCGACATACAGCGTGCGCTGCGGCCAGGGGTGGGCGACGAAGGCTTCGTCGTTGAAGAGGTTGTCGATGCCCACCGCAAGATGGCCGTTGCGGGTGGCGCGCCAGGTCGCCTTGAGGTCGACGAAGAGGTAGTCGTCCTGCGCCCCATACACATTCGTCTCCTTGTCCGAGTTGTCGAGATTGCCATAGTTCTTGCTGGCGTAGCGGATGCCGAGCGAGGTGTCGAACGTGTCGCCGGCATGCCAGGTGGTCAGCAGGTTGGCACGCCAGCGCGGCATGCGCGGGAAGCGCTTGCCCTCGGTGCTTGGGTCGGCGCCGTTCTTGACGATCTTGCTGTCGGTCCAGGTGATATTGGCGTTCACGTCGACCGGCAGGGCGAAGACGCGGTTCTGTTGCAGCACCAGCTCCAGCCCGGTGGTGCGCACCTTGTCGACCGGCAGGAAGGTGCTCACGCTGTTGATGACGTCGGTCTGGCTCCAGATGGCGTCCTTGACGGTTTCGTGGAACAGGTTGGCGCGCACGAAACCGTGGGTGATCAGGCGCTCGACCATGAGGTTGTGGTGGATGCCGACCTCGGGGCGCAGATGGGCGTTGGCGATGGTGCTGCTGTTGATCTTCTCTTCGTTGCTGAACAGCTCCTCGACGATCGGGAAGCGGTAGGCGCGGCCGAGCGAGTAGCGCAATTGCCAGGCGTCGGCAGGCCGGAAACCGAGCGAGAACTTGGGCGAGAAGCCGGTGGCGTCGCGGTCGTCGAAGTCGAGCAGGGCGGCGCTTTTGTGCTTGTAGTAGAAGCCGTCGTAGGTCTGCCACTGCTCGTAGCGCGCGCCGAGCGCCACGTCCCACTGCGGGGCGAAATCCCAACCCCACTGCGCAAAGGCGGCATGGGTGCGGGTCTTGCCGCCGGTGGTCTGGTCATGCACCGATTTGGCGCCGACGGTGTAGTCGGTGGAGTCGTAGCTGTCGATGGCGAGGCTGTTGCGGTCGAAGTGGTAGCCGGTGACGAAGTTCATGTCGTCGCGGCCGGCGAAGCGTTCGGTGCGGGCCTTCACGTCCAGCGACAGCCAGCCGGTGTCTTCGTAGTCCGACACCGAGCCGGCGGTGGTGTAGGTCGGGTCGTCGGGGTTCTTGTTGGAGCTGCGGGTGTGGTCCTTGAGTACGTCGAAATGGCTCAGGTTCGTTTCCAGCGTCCAGCCGCTGGCGCCGAGCGGGCCTTCCAGGCCGACGCCGAGTTGCAGGGTCTGGCGGATCTGGTCGCTGACCGCGAAGTGACTCGAGCTCACGCTGAACCCGGCACCGTTGTAGACCGCGTTGCCGCTCCACACCGTGTTGCCGGCGGCGTCGCGCAGGTAGTTGGTGGGGCGGGTGCGCCAGTCGCGGTCTTCATAGGCGACAGTGGCGGTGGCCTGCCATTCGCCCAGCGTGTAGCCGAGCTTGAACTTGGTCAGATCGGTGAGGGTGGCGGCCGGGCCGGAGTCGCCCACCCAGATCACGTCGTTGCTCTGGCTGTCACGGCCACGGACGGCGCCATCGGCGATCACGGTGGCGCCGCCGGCCGGCGCGCCCACGCTGCGGCTGCGGAAGGTCTGCGGTTGCCCCTTGTTTTCGAGATGGTTGTGGAACACGAACAGGCGCAGGTCACCGAAGGCGTCGCCAAAGGCGAGGTATTCGCGATGACCCGAGTAGGTCTGGTCGGCGCCGAGGTGGTCGAACTGCTGATGGAAGCTCGCGGCCTCGGCATGCAGTACGCGCTGGGTGGGCAGCTTGGTCTTCATGTTGACCACGCCGCCCATGGCGTTGCCGCTGTATTCGGCCGAGAACGGGCCATAGATGACCTCCGCCGATTCCAGCTCGTCGGCCGCCACCAGACCCCAGCGCGGTGCGCCCGACCAGCGGGTTTCGAGCAGCGAATGCAGCGGCATGCCGTCGGCGAAAACCATGGTGCGCGCGGTCTGGAACATGTTGGCGCCGCGCATGCCGACGGTGCCGTTGGAGTCGCCGATGTAGCGTTTGCGGATGATCAGGCTGGGCGCGTGCTTGAAGACATCCTCGACCGTGGTGGCATTGACCTGCTCGGCCTGTTCGGGGCCGATCAGCACCGACGGGCTGGTGAAGTGGGTGGGGATGACGGCCGTGTCCCTGACCACGACGTCCGCCATGCGCTGCGTGTCCGCTGCGGCCGGGGCGCTGTCGGCCGCCGCCGGTGCGCCGACGGCGGCGAGCAGACCGGCGGCGATGGCATGGCGGCGGAAGCGGGGTGCGGACAGGCGGACGGGCATGAGCGGATTTCCTGGAAAGGGGCGACGAATGCGTCGGGGCAAAAGGCGCCCGGACTATACGGTCGTCCCCGTGTCGAAAATCGTGCTTGCGACCTCATGTCGCAGCATGCGGCCTTGGGTGGGCGCCCAAAGCACATCGGGCAGCCCGTGGGCTGCCCGATGCGTGTTCTCCCGATTCGCGGCGATCAGTCGTTGTTCATGAAGCCCAGCAGGTGCAGCAGGCTGGTGAAGAGGTTGAAGATCGACACGAACAGCGTCACGGTGGCCATGATGTAGTTGGTCTCGCCGCCGTGGATGATGTTGGAGGTCTCATACAGGATGAGGCCCGACATCAGCAGTACGAAGGCGGCCGACACGGTCAGCGACAGGGCCGGGATGCTGAAGAAGATCGCGCCCAGGCCGGCCAGGAAGGCGACCAGGATGCCGACCATCAGGAAGCCCCCCATGAAGGAGAAGTCCTTGCGGGTGGTCAGCGCGTAGCCCGACAGGCCGAGGAAGATGGCGCCGGTGGCGGCCATCGCGGTCATGACGGTCTGCGTGCCGTTGGGCAGGTTGATGTAGTGGCTGATGATCGGACCGAGGGTGTAGCCCATGAAGCCGGTCAGCGCGAACACGGCCAGGATGCCGCCGGCGCTGTTGCGCAGCTTGGAGGTCAGGAAGAGCAGGCCGAAGTAGCCGACCAGGGTGATGATCAGGCCCGGATGCGGCAGGTTCAGCGCCATCGACATGCCGGCGGTCAGTGCCGAGAACAGCAGCGTGGCCGACAGCAGCATGTAGGTGTTGCGGATCACCTTGTTGGTCGCGAGTACGGACGTTTGCTGGCCGCGACCGATATCGGTGGGGAAGGGGGACGTGCGGTTCATGGTGCGCTCCGTAAAGTCTCTGAGAGTGTTGCCGGCTTGCTGGCTCGGCCAAGGCGAGCCCGTAGATTAAAGCCGTTTCTACGCGTTGCAGTGTAGTCGTAGTGTTTGGTACGAACAAATCGAATAAAGTTCATGGGGTGTTCGAAAATTTCGAGGTCTCGGCGCCGTGGCTGCACTCAACTACAAGCACCTGCGTTATTTCTGGATGGTGGCCAAGGCCGGCAGCATCGCGCGTGCCAGCGCCCAGTTGCATCTGACCCCACAGTCGGTGAGCGGGCAGATTTCCGCGTTCGAGCAGCGCCTCGGCGTGCCGCTGTTCCAGCGCACCGGGCGCCGGCTGGTGGTGACCGAGGCGGGCCAGCGCATCCTGCGCTACGCCGAGGAGATCTTCGCCCTCGGCGACGAGTTGATCGAGGTGCTGCATGACGCCCAAGCCGCCCAGGCACCGCCGTTTCGCGTCGGCATCGCCGACTCGGTGCCCAAACAGATGGCCTACCGGCTGGTGGCGCCGACGCTTTCGCTCGACGACCCGGTGCGCCTGGTGTGCCGTGAGGGCCGCCTGACGCCGCTGCTGGCGGAGCTGTCGGTGCACCATCTCGACATGGTCATCGCCGACCGGCCGATGCCGGCGCGCTACAACGTGCGCGCCTACAGCCATCTGCTGGGCGAGAGCGGCCTGACGGTGATGGCGGCACCGGCCTTGCTGGCGCGCATTGCCGGCGCCTTCCCGGCGTTGCTGGACGAAGCGCCCTTTCTGCTGCCGGGCGAGGACGTGGCGGTGCGTGTGCCCCTGATGCAGTGGTTCGAGGCCGAGCGGCTGCGCCCGCAGATCGTCGGCGAGTTCGACGACAGTGCGCTGCTCAAGGCCTTCGGCGGCGCGGGCGCCGGCTTCTTCTGCGCGCCCAGCGCGGTGGTGCCCGACGTGCAGGCCCAGTACGGCGTGGTGCCGGTGGGCGAGATCCCGGGCCTCACCGAGCAGATCTACGGCATCACCACCGAGCGCAAGCTCACCCATCCGGCCATCGTGGCGATCAGCGCGGCCTCGGGCGCCGCGGAGGCGCTTGCCAGCCCCAAGGCCCGACGCCGCTGAGCGACGGTTTCGTCGCGCCGCCTGCCTCGCTATGCTGAGCGCTGTTGCCCGGGAGCCCCGCCATGCCGAAATTCGCCGCCAACCTGACGCTGTTGTTCAACGAGCATCCTTTCCTGAGTCGCTTCGCCGCGGCCCGGGCGGTTGGCTTCGAGGGGGTCGAATACCTGTTTCCCTACGGCTGGCCGGCCGACCAGCTGGCCGAGGCCTTGCAGGCCAACAGCCTGGTGCAGGTGCTGCACAACCTGCCGCCGGGCGACTGGGAGGCCGGCGAGCGCGGCATTGCCTGCCACCCCGACCGGATCGGCGAGTTCCAGGACGGCGTCGGCCACGGCATCGCCTATGCCAAGGCCCTGGGCTGCCCGCAACTCAACTGCCTGGCCGGCATCCGGCCCGAGGGCGTGGATCCGGCGCGTGCGCTGACCACCTTCATCGACAACCTGCGCTTCGCCGCGACGGCGCTGGCGGCCGAGGGACTCAAGCTGCTGATCGAGCCGATCAACACCTTCGACATCCCCGGTTTCTTCCTGAATCGCACCGCGCAGGCGGCCGAGATCCTCGCCGCGGTGGGCGCCGACAACCTGTTCATCCAGTACGACATCTACCATGCCCAGCGCATGGAAGGCGAGCTGGCCAACACCATTGCCCGCTACCTGCCGCAGATCGCCCACATGCAGCTGGCCGACACGCCGGGCCGGCATGAACCGGGCACCGGCGAGATCCACTTTCCCTTTCTTTTTCGGCACATCGACGCGCTCGGCTACACCGGCTGGATCGGCTGCGAATACCGGCCGCTGGCCGATACGGCCGGGGGGTTGGGCTGGCGGCCGGCGCCGTGATTGTCACTGCGCCGGTCATGCCATGGCGTTAAACTCTGCGCTTTCCCGCACCGATGTGCGGGCGGTTTTCACGAGATGCTCTCCCCATGACAGCCTTCCGACGCCTTGCCCTGTGCGCCCTGTTGCCCTTGACGGTGCAGGCCGCCGACCTGACCACCCGCCCGCTGTCCGAGCTGGCGGTGTATCCGACCTATCGCGTCAACGCCTCGGCCAATGCGGTGGACGAGGCGCAGCTGGGCATGGCGGTGGCCGGGCGCATCGACGCGCTGCCGGTGCGCATCGGCGAGACGGTCAAGCGCGGCAGCCGGCTGGTGGCGCTGGATGACCGCGAATACCGCATCGCCCGCGATCGCGCCCGCGCGCAGGCCGACCTGGTGGCCAGCCAGCTCAAGCTGGCCGAAAGCCAGCTGGCGCAGAACCGGGCGCTGGCCGATCGCAACTTCCTCAGCCCCGACGCGCTGCGGGTCAAGGAGACCGAGCTGGCGGTGCGCCAGAACGAGCTGGCCGCGGCGCGCCAGGCGCTGGCGGCGGCCGAGCTGGCGCTGACCCGCACGGTGCTGAGTGCGCCCTTCGACGGCGTGGTCAAGGCGCGCCTGGCCAGTGTCGGCGACTATGTGGCGGCCGGTGCGCCGGTGCTGGTGCTGGCCGCCAGCGCCACGCCCGAGATCCGCGCCAGCGTGCCGGTGTCGCAGATCGCCAGCCTGCGCGCGGCCAAGGCCTGGGTGCTCGACGCCGCCGGGCTGGAGGTGCCGCTGGCGCTCAAGCGGGTCTCGCCGCTGGTCGACCGCGCGGCGCAGGCGCAGGACGTGATCTTCGCGCCGACCCGGCCGATGCCCATCGGCCTGGCCGGCGAGGTGCGCTGGCAGGGCGGGCAGCCGATGCTGCCGCCGGCCTATGTGCAAAAGCGCGACGGCGTCTTCGGGGTGTACGTGATGGACGGCGAGGCGCCGCGCTTTCGCCCGCTGCCTGAGGCGCAGCAGGGCCGGCCGGTGCCGGTGCCGGCCGACTGGCCGGCGAGCCTGGCGGTGATCGACGAAGGCCGTTTCCAGATCGGCTTGAAACCGGTGGGAGCCGTGCAGTGATGGGCTTCTATCGGCGCCTGATCGACAACCACCCGCTGGCCAACATCGCCTTCGCGCTGGTGCTCATCGGCGGCACGCTGACTTATCTGCTGATGCCGCGCGCGCAGGACCCGGAGATCAATTTCAACTGGGTCAACATCATCACCACCTTGCCCGGCGCCTCGGCCGAGGATGTGGAGCAGGAACTGACCTCGCCGCTCGAGGACGCCATCGCCCAGGTCAAGGACATCAAGTATGTGTCCTCGTCGAGCCGCGAGAACCTGTCGTCGATCCTGGTGCGCTTCAACGAGCTGTCGGAACGCGACTTCGACAAACGCATCGCCGACCTGCGCCGCGAAATCCAGAACAAGGCCTCGGACGAGTTGCCCGAGGAGGCCACCGACCCGCAGGTGGTCGAGATCACTACCTCCAACGGTTTCCCGACCGCCATCCTGGCCGTCTATGGCCCGGCGCTCGACGAGCGCCTGCGCCGCGCCGCCTTCGACCTCAAGAAAGACCTCGAACGCCTGCCCGGGGTGGACAAGGTGATCGCCGCCGGCATGGACGATCCGGAGCTGCATGTCGATTTCGACCCAGCAGCGCTGGCGGCGCGCGGGCTGTCGCCGGTGCAGGTGGCCGACTCGGTGCTCGGCTGGTTCCGCAACACGCTCGGCGGCCGGGTGCGGGTGCAGGACCGTGAATGGCTGGTGCGTCTCGAGGGCAAGACCGACGACCCCGACGCGCTGGCCGCCACCGCGCTGATCACCCCCGAGGGGCGGGTGGCGCTGGGCGAGGTGGCCGAGGTCAGCCGCGGCCATGAGCGCACCACCCAACGGGTCAGCGTGCGCGGCCAGCCGGCGGTGATGCTGTCGGTGACCAAGCAGAGCCGGGTCAATACCCTGTCGCTGGTCGACGAACTGCGCGCCTTTGCCGAAGCGCGCAATCCACTGCTGCAGCACCAGGGTGTGCAGCTGGTGATGCTCGACGACCAGACCGACATGACCCGCAACGCCATCGGCATCATGGAATCCAACGCCCTGCTGGGCCTGATCGCGGTGCTGGTGATGTGCTGGCTGTTCCTCGGTCCGCGCATGGCGTTGCTGGTGGGGCTCGGCGTGCCCTTCTCGCTGGCCGGCACCTTTTTGGTGGTCAATGCCATCGGCTCCACGCTCAACCTCACCGTGCTGCTCGGCGTGGTGATCGCGCTGGGCATGCTGGTGGACGACGCGGTGGTAGTGGTCGAGGCCATCTATTACCGCATGCAGCGTGGCGAGCCGGCGCGCGAGGCGGTGATCAACGGCGTGCTCGAAGTGGCCGCGCCGGTGACCAGTGCGGTGCTCACCACCATGGCCGCCTTTTTGCCGCTGATGCTGCTGCCGGGCATCCTCGGCAAGTTCATGTTCGTGGTGCCGTTTGTGGTCACCGTGGCGCTCGGCGTCAGCCTGTTCGAGGCCTTCTGGATCCTGCCCACCCATGTGCTGAGCATCCGCGCCAAGGCCGGTACGCGTGCCGGGGCGGGGCAGGCGCGCCGGGTGCGCTTCACCCACTGGGTGCGGGTGCGCTACTCGCGCGCGCTGATCCGCGTCATGCGCTGGCCCAAGCTGGCGCTGCTGGTGGTGCTGCTGACGGTGGTCGGCGCCGGCGCAATGGTCGCCAGCGGGGTGGTCAAG
Source organism: Denitromonas iodatirespirans (assembly GCF_018524365.1). Lineage (GTDB taxonomy): Bacteria > Pseudomonadota > Gammaproteobacteria > Burkholderiales > Rhodocyclaceae > Nitrogeniibacter > Nitrogeniibacter iodatirespirans. The sequence goes on along the minus strand of NZ_JAEKFT010000006.1, from coordinate 22,299 downwards.
CAGCAGTTCTTCGCCTTCGACTCGATGCGCCTGTTCTATGTGAACGTCGACATGCCCGCCGGCATGTCGCTGGAGCGCACCCTGCAACGTGCCGATGAGGTGGCCGAAACTGTCCGTGCCCGGCTCGACCCGGCCGAAATGCGCACCGTGACCGCCTACGCCGGTATCAAGTTCACCGAGACCGAACCGCTCTACGGCGACCAGTACGGCCAGGTGCTGGTGTCGCTGGCGCCGCGTCAGCCCGACGGTGCCTTCACCGGCGAGATCATCGAACGCCTGCGCGAACCGGTGATGGGCCTGACCGGCGAGGCGAAGCTCTCTTTCCTCGAAATGAAGGGCGGGCCGCCCTCGGGCAAGCCGATCAGCGTCAAGGTCAAGGCCGACGATTACGCCGTGCTGCGCGAGGCGGCCGATGCGCTCAAGGCCGAGGTGGCGAAGATCCCCGGCGTGAAGGACCTGACCGATGACGACGTGCCCGGCCGCACCGAGATGCGCCTCACGCTCGACCGCGAAAAGCTCGCCCGCGCCGGCGTGCAACCGGCCACCGTGGCCCGCGTGCTGCGCCTCTACGGCGAGGGCGAAACCCTGGCCAGCGTGCGCATCGACGGCGAGAAAGTGGACCTCGTGGTGCGCGCCCAGCCGCAGACCCTGACCGACATCGACGCCTTGCTCCAGCGCACCGTGCCGCTGGACGACGGTCGCCAGGTGCAGCTGAGCGAGCTGGTGGACGCGCAGATGCGCATCTCCAAGGGCTACATCCGCCACTACCAGCTGCGCCGCGCCATCACCGTCGAGGCCGATCTGGCGCCCGACACCACCGACACCGTGACCGCCAACAACCTGCTCAAGGCCGCCTGGGCCGAGCTGCAGCCGCGCTTCCCGACCGTGGCGCTGGATTTCTCGGGCGAGCTCGACGACATCCAGGAAAGCCTGGATTCGATGGTCAGGCTCTTCGCCTTCGGCATCGGCCTGATCTACCTGATCCTCGCCACCCAGTTCCGCAGCTACTGGCAGCCGATCCTGATCCTGGTGACCGTGCCGCTGGCCTTCACCGGCGTGGTGCTCGGCCTGTTCGTCTCGGGCAACCCGATGTCGCTGTACACCCTGTATGGCGTCATCGCCCTGACCGGCATCGCGGTCAACAGCGCCATCGTGCTCATCGACGCGGCCAACGACCGCCTCGCGCGCGGCATGAGCGTGCTGCATGCCGCGGTGTATGCCGCGCGCCGGCGCGTGGTGCCGATCCTCATCACCACCACCACCACCATCGGCGGCCTGTTCTCGCTGGCCGTCGGTCTCGGCGGCAAGTCGCTGATGTGGGGGCCGGTGGCCGCCAGCATCGTCTGGGGGCTGGGCTTCTCGACCGTGCTCACGCTGTTCGCCGTGCCGCTGCTCTACCGGCTGGTGATGCGCGCGCCGACGCCCGAGGTCGATCTGGATCAAGGTTCGGCGCCGGCGATGGCGTAGCATGCACCGCATGTGGCGCCGCTGGGTGATCCTCCTGCTGATGCTGGCCTTGCCGCTGCCTTCGCTGGCCGCGTGGCGCGGTGACGGCTGCGCGCCGGCCGGCGGCGGCATGGAGGCACCGGCCATGCATGCCATGGCCGATGCCGACGAACACGCCGCCGCCCCGTGCTGCCCCGACACCGGCAAGGCCGGCGGCTGCACCCAGGCCGACTGCGCCGCCGTGACAGCGCATCTTGCCCTGCCGGTGCGTCTCGCCGACAATGTTGCCCGCACCCATGTGCTGGTGGCCCGGACCCCGACGGTGCGATCCGACCCGGCGCCCGCGCGCCACGACCGACCCCCGATCCCGTCCGCCTGAATCCGATCCGTCCGGGGCAAACCTTGCCCTGCCGTTTCTGTCGAGATTTGGGAGCCTCCCGCATGAAGACATTCGCCCTGGCCGTCGCGGCCAGCGCCCTGCTGGCTGCCTGCAGCGAACCGCCGTCGGCGCCTGCCGCCAACGGTGCGGTGCTGTACGCGACGCACTGCGCCAGTTGCCACGGCGCCAATCTGGAAGGCCAACCGAACTGGCGCGAGCGCAAGCCGGACGGGCGTCTGCCGGCCCCGCCGCATGACGCCAGCGGCCACACCTGGCATCACCCGATGGAGATGCTGTTCCAGATGACCCGCGACGGCCTGGTGCCGCCGCTGGCGCCCGAGGGCTACCAGAGCGACATGCCGGCCTTCGGCGGCACGCTCTCCGACGACGAGATCCGCGCCATCCTCGCCTTTATCGAAAGCCAATGGCCCGATGAGGTGAAACAAATGCGCGCCCAACGATTCAAAGCTTCCGGGCGCAGAGCGTCCGGCCAAGATAAAAGGACTCACCCATGAACTTCATTCAAACGATTCGCCAGGCGACACTGACCGCCGCCATGGCCCTGCTGGCCGGCACTGCCCTCGCCGCCGGGCCCGCCGCCACCATGTACAAGGACCCCAACTGCGGCTGCTGCAGCCGATGGGCCGAACACATGCGCGCCGCCGGCTTCGCCGTCAAGGAAGTGCCCAGCGCCGACATGGGCCGTATCAAGGCCCAGCTTGGCGTCCCCGAAGCGCTCGGCTCCTGCCACACTGCGCGCATCGGCAACTACGTCATCGAAGGCCACGTGCCGGCGGCCGACGTCAAACGGCTGCTCGCCGAGCAGCCCGCCGGCGCCCGCGGCCTGTCCGCGCCGGGCATGCCGATGGGCTCGCCCGGCATGGAAGGCGGCACGCCGGACCGCTATGAGGTGGTGCAGTTCAACACCGATGGCGGCGCGACGGTGTTCGCCCGTCATTGAGTTCGTGAAGGAGGTTTGCCATGAAGTCGTACGGCGGGATGTTTTTGTTGATCGTGGCGCTGGGCATGTCGCCGGTGTATGCCCAGGAGCGCGGTTCGGTCTCCGGCGACAAGGCCACCGACATGGCCGTCGACCTCGTGGTGGTGCGCCCGCTCGGTGTCGTCGGCGCGGTGGTCGGCACGGTCGGCTTCGTGCTGGCGCTACCCTTCACCGTGCCCAGCGGCTCGGTGGGCGAGACGGCCGAGGCATGGATCGGGCGGCCGCTCGAATACACCTTCAATCGGCCGCTGGGGAATTTCGACCAGTGCGGGGCGGATCGGCATCCCTGCGGGAATTCGCCCTGACGGGGTGAGGGGGCATGAGCGTTGCCACGCTTGGGGTTTGTTGCCTTCGGCGGAGGTGCGTTGGCCGGGTCTCGCCCCGGCGGGCGAGTTACTTCTTTGTCGCGCGACAAAGAAGTAACCAAGAAAACGCGCCCCACTGTGCCGCCGGCTTCGCCGGTGCCCTCTCTACGCCCGGCGCCGGCGGGTCGTGTCGCGAACTCGCCCTACGGGCTCAAACAGGCGACACGACAATTCCCGCCGTCGCCGGTCTCCGTTCGGCGGCACAGAAGGGGACGGGTACGCGGGCTCGGCTTCGCCGTTGCCCACGCAAGAACCGAATGCCGTGCCTATGGGCACCCCATCCCCCTCTGTCGTGCCGAGCGCAGCAAGTGCGGGGCGGAAAAAGCGGCTTCGCTGTTTGAGCCCGAAGGGCGAGTTTGCGAAGTCGCCCGCCCCGTGCTTGCGGAGGGAGGGAAGCCCGAAGGGCCACGACAGTGGGGCGTGCTTCTTTGCCTACCTTTCTTGCACGAGCAAGAAAGTAAGTCGCCCGCCGGGGCGAGACCCGGCCAACGTCCCCTTCCCGAAGCCACGCCCCGCGGAATCGGGCAAAGCACACCCCAGCGCCGCCCGGATGCCGCAAGCCGCGTCGCGCCTACAGCAACCCGATCGCCACCAACCCGGCAAAGGCAAAGAACAGCGCCAGATGGCTGACCCCTTCGATGGCGTTGGTCTCGCCATTGTGCAGGTTGTTCATCACCGCCAGCATGGTCAGCAGCAGCATGCCGCCCTGCATTGGCGTCAGCGCCATGATGATGCGGTCGCCGGTGAAGAGCGCGATGCCTTCGATCACCGGCAGGGTCAGCAGCACCGTGGCCAGCGAGGCGCCCAGGGCGATGTTGACCGTGGTCTGCATGCGGTTGGCCGCGGCGGCGCGGGCGGCGGTGAGGATTTCCGGGCTGGCCGAGAGCAGGGCGACGAGCACGGCGGGCAGGCTCTTGGGCAGGCCGCTGCCGGCCAGGCCGGCGTCGAGCAGTACCGACAGCACTTCCGAGAGCAGGCCGACCAGCACGATGGCGCCGAGCATGATCGCGCCATGCAGCCAGGAGGGGCTGTGGGCGGTGTCGTGGGCTTCTTCGTCGACCGCGGCGACATGCTCGAAGAAGGTCCGGTGCTCGACCGTCTGCAGGCGCAGGAAGGCGGCGTACATCAGCACCATGGTGCCGACGCTGAACGCGGAATAGGCTTTCCAGTGTTCGTCGGGCACGAAGTCGGGGATGAACATGCCGATGCCGATGGCGACGATCAGCATGGCCATGAAGGAGTTGGCCGAATCCAGGTTGTAGCGGGTGATGCCGTGCTTGAGCCCGCCGATGATGGCGGCCAGGCCGAGGATGCCGTTGATGTCGAGCATCAGGGCGGCAAACACGGTGTCGCGCGCCAGTGTGGGATTGGGTGCGCCTTGCAGCAGCACCACCAGGATCACCACTTCCACCGACACCGCGGCGAGGGTCAGCACCAGCGTGCCGTAGGGTTCGCCCCAGCGCACGGCGAGCACTTCGGCATGATGGCTGATGCGCACGGCAACGGCGATGATGGCCGCGAGGATCAGGCCGAGCAGGCCCCACAGCAGCGCGCCGCCGTGGCCGACTGCGCCATGTTCGAGTGTCACGCCGGCGCCGAGCACGGCGGCGGCGAGGAAGAGGGGGACTTCGGCTTTGACGAGGCGTCGCATGGCAAATCACGGTCGTGAGAACGAGGCCCGATTGTGCCCTGCGTCCGCCGTCGGCTCTACCCGTCGTGTGTGATGTTTTGCGAAGGCGCCGCAGCCGCCGGCCGTGTCGCGCCGCGGTGGAGCAGGCGCGGCCGAAGAAATCAAGGCCCAATGCGACGGCGGCGGCGGCCAAGGCGTGGCGGGGCAAGCGGCCGGCGCTTGGCTAGAATGCCTGCATGATGCCGGGGGTGTCGGCAGAACCGACGAGGTGAGCTGTGATCAAGCAGGTGAGATGTCTGGGCGACAAGATCGAGGCGGTGGCGCCGACCGTCGATATCGTGCTCAAGGAGCTGGCGCGGCGCATTGTGGCGCGCGATGCGGCGCTGGCCGGGGTGCTCGACGAAGTGGTGGTGGCCGACGACTTCCCGGCGGCGCTGCAGGCGCTGGGCGAGCCGCCGGCGCCGGCCGGGGCGATCGTGCCGACCGTGGCGCGCACGCTGTATCGCGAGACCGGCCCGGTGTTGGTGCTGGAGGGCGCACAGGTGGCCGCCGCGCTGGGCAGCGAGGTCGATGCCATGGCGCGCTTCGTGCATTTGCTGCATGGCGAGCTGTGGCGCATCCGCCTGCACCTCGACGCACTGGCCGCCGGCGAGGCCGGCCTTGGCGCCTGGCATGATTCGGTGTTCGACAGCCAGCTGCGCCCGGTGGTCGAGGCGATGCGTAGCGAGTACGCGGTGAGCCGGTGCACGGTGTGGTCGTTGCCGGCCGATGCCGACCTGATGCTCAAACATCTGCTCGATGTGATCGACGCCTTGCCGGCGGCAACCACCGAGGACGTGGCGGCCAACCCCGCTGATGTCGATGGCCTGTTCGTGCGCAGCCTCGGGCGCATCGCCCACCTGATGCAGACCGCGGCGCATGCGCAGGGATCTCTGGCCGGGCTGGAGCGTTCGATGGCGAGCATCAGCCCCGACATGGCGGCGGCCATCGCGGCCAGCTTCTTCGGCCCGCACTGGGCGGCGCTGCCGGCGCAACTGGCGGCCACCTTCGAAGCGCCCGACGCGGCTACGCTGGAAGCGGCCCGCGGCGAGCTGCAGCGCAGCGTGCAGGCGGTGTTCGCCGCGCTCGGCCTGCAGCTGCGCCGTGCCGAGGACGGCGGCGTGTGGTTGGCGCCGGGCGCGGCGGCCTCTCCATGAACCGACGTTTTCTGGCCGGCGCGCGCTCGGGGTTCCGTACCTTCCTGCCGCTGTCGATCGGCCTGATTCCGTGGGCGCTGGTGACCGGCGTGGCGCTGACCTCGGGCGGCCTGAGCGTGGTCGAGGCGATGGGCATGAACCTGATGGTGTATGCCGGGGTGGCGCAGATCGCCACCTTGCCGCTGATCATGGGCGGCGCGCCGCTGTGGCTGATCGGCCTGACCGGGCTGGCGCTCAATCTGCGCTTCCTCATCTTCAGCGCGGCGATCGCCCGTGGCTTTCGCGGCATGCCGCTGCGGCTGCGCATCCCGTCCGGCTACCTGCTGATCGACGGCGTTTTCGCCTTGTGCACCGAGCGCCTGCTCAAGGTGCACGACCGGCACTGGCGCTTCGGCTACTTCGTGGCCCCGTCGGTGTGGGGCTGGGTGTTGTGGCAGGTCTTCGTGCTGACCGGGGTGCTCGGTGCCGGCGCGCTGCCGCAGGGCTGGTCGCTGGAGTTCATGGCCACCATTGCGCTGATGATGATCCTGGTGCCCTTGTCGAAAAACCGCTCGATGCTGGTGGCGGCGCTGACCGGCGGGGTGGCCTCGGTGCTGCTGCGCGACATCCCGCTCAAACTGGGCGTGATTGTCGCCATCCTCCTCGGCATCGTGGCCGGCTTCGTGGCCAGCCGGGCGCTGGCCGAACACAAGGAGGCATGATCCTAGAAACCGCAGTTGACCGCTTGAGCTCATGAACAAGGTATTGAACATGCGAACCTTTTCGGCTTCGAGGCCGATCACCCGGTGGGTGACAGTGCTACGCACCCGATTGCACGCCTGGCGGGCCGCCTGGCCGTGTTGCTCCTCCTTACAGCGTGCAGGCTGTGCGTCGTCGCGCCTTGCCCACCCGCTCGCCGGGCCGCCCCAAGAGCGGGTACAGCCCCCTCGGGGGGCAGCGAACGAAGTGAGCGTGGGGGCCTGCGCTCATCTCGCCAGACGCACACTCGGGCGCGTCCAACTACGGTATCTAGGATGATGGAAGGCATCTGGTTGTGGATCAGTTTCGCGCTGGTGTCGATGGCTACGCATATTCCGCGCGGCAGTTTCATCGTGCTTGGCCAGCGCGCCAGCCTGCCGCCGGCGGTGCTGGGGGCGCTGCGTTATGCGCCGGCGGCCGCGCTGGCGGCCATCGTGGCGCCGGGTGTGTTCGTCGTCGAGGGGGCGGTGCAGCCTTTCAACCCCAAGTTTGCTGCGGCCATCGCGGTGCTGGTGGTGACGCTGCGCTGGAAGAACCCGTGGCTGCCCTTCATCGCCGGCATGGGGGTGTTGCTGGCTTTGCGCAAGGGGCTGGGCCTGTAGGCGGCGCCGTCATTGCGGCGATGACGGATCCGCCGGGGCGGTGGTTTCGGTGGCGGTTTGCCGCACCGGCAGGATGACATGAAAGGTCGTGCCCTTCCCCGGCGGACTGTCGATGTCGATGCGGCCGCGGTGCTGCTGGACGATGCCGTAGGACAGCGACAGCCCGAGCCCGGTGCCTTTGCCGACCGGCTTGGTGGTGAAGAAGGGCTCGAAGAGGCGTGCCTTGATCGCTTCGGGGATGCCGCAACCGGTGTCGTGGATGCTCACCTGGATGTGTTCGGGATCGGGCTGGCCGGTGGTGATGGTGATGGTGCCGCGCTCGGCGATGGCATGGGCGGCATTGACCAGCAGGTTCATGAACACCTGGTTGAGCTGCGAGGGCATGCACTGGATGGCCGGCAGCTCGGCGAAGTCGCGCACCACCTCGGCCTTGTACTTGAGCTCGTTGTTCACCACATTGAGCGTGCTTTCGATGCCGGCCGTGATGTCGGCCCACACCCATTCCTGCGCCTGGTCGACGCGTGAGAAATCCTTCAGATCGGCGACGATCTTGCGTACCCGTGAGGCCCCTTCCTCGCTCTCGCGCAGCAGGGCGGGCAGGTCGGCCTTGAGGAAGGCGAAATCGACCTCCTGCTTGAGGCGGGTGATGGCGCGCCGTGCCGGATCGTCGGCGGGGCGGCTGGTCTCCAGCGTCTCGAAGGCGTCGAACAGGCGGAAGAGGTCGTCCATGTAGCTGCGCAGGCTGGTGATGTTGGACAGCACGTAGCCGATCGGGTTGTTGATCTCGTGCGCCACGCCGGCGGCGAGTTGGCCGATGGAGGCGAGTTTTTCGGATTGCACCAGTTGTTCCTGGGCATCGTGGAGTTGGCAGTTCAATTCGGTCAGCTCCGCATAGCGTTTGAGCAGCTCCGCTTCGGCCTGCTGGCGCTGGGCGATGTCGTTGGCCAGGCGGTTGTTGGCCTCGGCCAGCTGCGTGGTGCGGGCGGCTACCTGCGCTTCGAGATCCTGGTTGGTGCGCGCCAGCGCGTCTTCGGCCCGCTTGCGCTCGGTGATGTCCTGCACGGTCTCGATCACGGCGATGGTCCGGCCTTGCGGGTCGCGCAGCGGGGCGGCAAGGAAGTAGATCCAGCACCCTGACTGGCCCAGCTTGGGGTAGTAGCCCTCGGCCTCGACGGCGTCGGGCGTATGCGTCGAGCGCCGCCAGCGGTTGCCGTAGTAGTGGTTCATCAAGTCGGTGTCGCCGTCGGCCTGGTCGAGGATGAGATCGGCCATGAGCGGCCGCGGCGCATCGAAAAAGGCCGACCAGTGCTCGCACGTGCCCAGCAGGCGCGCGGCCGGCACGCCGGAGATGCGTTCGCAGGCCCGGTTCCAGTGGGTGACGCGATGTGCGCTGTCGATGATGAAGGTGGCGATCGGCAGGTCGTCGACGATGTCGTCGAACAAGGCGCCGAGGGCATGATCCGGCGCGCGCAGCGGAGGGATGTCGACAAACACGTGGAGCGCGCAGGGGCCGTCGTCGTCTTCGACCCGGCTGGCGCGCACTTCGACGCTGCGCGGCGCAGCGTCGGGGGGCGTGACGGTGATCTGGATCGGTGCCGGATTCTCGCCGGTCAGGCAGGCCATGCCCTGGGCCCGCAGGCGCTCGGCGCTCGGCGGATGGTCGAGGGCGTGGAAGGGGCGCGCATACAGCGTGGCCAGATCGCAGCCCAGTTGCCGGGCCAGCACGGCGTCGGCCCATTGAGGCTGTGCGCCGCGGTGCATCAGGGTGCCGTGGCCGGCGAGGGCCATCGCCTGTTGCCACAGCTGGGCCGATGGGGGCTGGGCGGGCGGCATGTCAGGCGTCGGGTTCGAGCACACGGGCCAGTGCATCGGCTTCGTCGATCGCCGCCGCCAGTTCGGCGGCATCGGGCAAGGGCGATGCGCCCATGGCGCGCGCGATCCAGGGGGCCAGCCGTTCGGGTGGGAAGGGGTCGGCGCGCTCCAGGTCGGTGTGTGCCAGGCCGTCGGCCAGGGCCACGAGCGCGCTCAGGGGCGACAGCGTGTCCGGGGCTTCATGATGCTTCCCGGTCGATTCGCACAAAGCGTCGGGAAACTGCCACCGTTCGAGCAACACCATGCCCAGCTCGGCATGATCCGTACCGAAGGCTTCGCGCTCGGCCGGCAGGTCGCTGTGTTCGACCCACCGGTGCGGAGTGGAAGCATCGATACCCGCCCGCGGCGTTGCCTGGACCAACACCATCTTGCCGACATCGTGCAGCAGCCCGGCGGTAAAGGCTTCTTCGGGGGAATGCCCGGTGCGTTCGGCGAGCAGGCGGGCGAGCATCGCGCAGCGGGTGCTGTGGCGCAGCAACTCGCCCAGCGAGGTGCGCAGCCCGGGCGGCAGCTGCATCAGGCCGACGGCGCCGACCGCCAGCACCAGCAGGCGCACCGAGCGGAAGCCGAGAATGGCGATGGCTTCGTGCACCGAGGTGATGCGCTTGCTGAGACCGTAGAAGGGGGAGTTGGCGACCTTGAGCGTGCGCAGGCTGAGCACCACATCACCGGCAATGGCGTCGGCGATGCGCCGCGCGTCCACCTCCGGGCGGGCGAACAGCACCAGCAGGTCGGTCATGACCTGGGGCGGCGGGGGCAGCTGCGGGGTGTCGCGGATGATGTCTTCGGCCGTGCTGCGCATGATTCAGTCCTCGGCCGCGGGCAGGCTGTCGGGCGGCAGCAAGGCGATCAGGCGGCCGCGGCTCGTCGAGTGCTGGCCGAGCGGTGTGCGCGAGACGCGCAGCCGGGTGGTGCCTGCCTGGAAGTAGGGTGCCGAGCCGAGCAGTTCGGCGGGCAGCACGGTGTCGGCAGATTGCCCGAGTTCGATCGCATGGCTGTCGAGGAGTTTCATCGCCATGCCGTTGCAAAAGGCGATGAGGCCCTCGGAGTCGATGCCCAGCACACCGACGGGCAGGGCGTCGAGGACCTCGTGGAAGACGCCGAGCGCCTCCGAGCGGATCTGCACCTGGCCCGAGCGCTCGGCCAGCAGGACCTGGAGTTGGGCGTTCTTGGCCCTCAATTCCTGGGTCAGCCGGCGGTTCTCCTCGACCATGCGGCGGCGCTCGACGGCTTCGGCGATATTGGCCTTGAGGTGGCCGTCATCCCAGGGTTTGCACAGGAACTTGTAGATCGCGCCATCGTTGATGGCCGAGGTGACGGCCTGCAATTCGGTGTAGCCGGACAGCACGATGCGCACGCAGTCGGGCTGTATGTCCTTGGCCTGGCGCAGGAAATCCACGCCCGACATGCCCGGCATGCGCTGGTCGGACATCACCACGTCGATGCTTTCGGTCTTGAGGACCTCGATGCCCTCGGCGCCGCTGTTGGCGGTGAAGATGCGATAGCCTTCGCCGCGCAGCAGGCGACGCAGGGCCGAGAGGATGTTCTGCTCGTCGTCGACCAAGAGCAGTGCCGGCTGATGAATGGAGGTCTCGCTCATGCGTCCGGCCCTCGTTGGGTGTCCTCGATCTGGACGACGATATGCCGATTGCTCGACGCCTCGAGCCGGCGCAACTGGACGATGCTGTCTTCGTCGCACACATGGCCGCGCGGCAGCAGCAGATAGCCGTCGGGGTGGAGCAGGTCCTGGGCCAGGCGCATGCCCTGTTTGAGCATGCCGGGGCGCAGGCTCAGGCCGCTCTCGCGCCGATTGCCGTTGCGCTCGGAGACCATGCGCACGAAGGTGTTGGCCAGCTCCGGGTTGTAGCGTTTGCCGGCGTTCTGGCTGATGTACACCAGCGCTTCGCGCGGCGGCAGTGGCCGGGCGGTGAGCTGGCCCTGCTGCAGGCCGTCGAAGTCGTTGGCGATGGCCAGGATCTGCGCACCGATCGGGATGGCCAGGCCGACCAGCTGGTCCGGAAAGCCGGAGCCGTCCCACAGCTCATGGTGATGGCGCACCAGCTTGCCGACTGCCTTGAGCTGGCTGACCGCGGTCAGCGCCGCCTCGCCGCGCTCGGTGTGGCGGATGTAGACGCTGCGCTCCTCGGGCTTGAGGCTGTTGTAGGGCTTGGCCAGCAGCTCGTCCGGCAGGCCGATCTTGCCGATGTCGTGGAGCAGGCCGGCGAGCATCACGTTCTGGGTGGCCGCCTCGTCCAGACCGGCCGCCTTGGCCAGTTCGCGGGCATGTTGGGCGACACGCCGGCTGTGGCCGGCCATGTGGCCGCTGCGCATCTCGACCAGCTCGCTGAACACCCGCACCGTGGTGAGAAAGTTCTGCTTGAGCGATTCGTTGGCGTCCTTGATCTTGCCGATGGCCGTCTGCAAGTCGCGGGTGCGCGCCTGCACCCGGGTCTCGAGCTCGGCGTTCATGTTCTTGAGCTGGGCGTTCTGTTCGGCGGTCAGCGCATGCAGTCGTGCCACCTCGGCCTGCAGGCGGCCACGCTCGACGGCGTCCTTCACCGCGGTGAGGATGTCCTGGTCCTGCCACGGCTTGTTCAGGTAGCGCGAAATGCCGCCTTCGTTGACCGCCGAGACGGTCGAGTCCATGTCGGCGAAGCCGGTCAGCAGGATGCGCTCGATCTGCGGATGGCGTTCGCGCACGGCCTTGAGGAAGGTGGCGCCGTCCATCTGCGGCATGCGCATGTCGGAGACGACCACGTCGACCGCTTCGGCCGCCAGCACATCGAGCCCGGCCGGCCCGTCGGGCGCGGTCAGCACGCGCAGGCCGGTGGGGCGGAACAGGCGCTTGAGGGCGTTCAGGATGTTGGGCTCGTCGTCTACGAAGAGCACCGTGCCGACGCCGGCGGAGGAATCAGGTTGAGTCATCGACGATCGTCCGGATGAGACGTATGCCCTCCCTTACGGACCCCTTGCCGCGAACTTGAGGGGCGTCCGACCAGCGTTGCCGCCACCCGTCTCGGGTGGTGGCGGATGCGGGGCTCAGCGCTCGCCGGCCGTGGCGGGCGGTGTGGGGGCGTCGTCCGGCGTGTCGGGCGCGGGCCGGGCGTCGCCCACTTCCTGCTCGAGGATCAGCATCAGCTCCTCGCTGGCCTCGCGGGAGGTCTGGATGAGCTGGTGTTCGTCATGATAGAGCGCCTGCTCGCGCCCGAGCAGTTCGGCGTCATGCTCGGCGAAGCGGTCGACGATCTGCTGCGCCTTGTCCGGCGCCTTGCCCAGCGCCTCGAACACCATGCGCGCCATGTCGAGGCTGGAGCGGAAGGTCTCGCGCATCATCAGCTCCACGCCCAGGTCCATCAGGCGATAGGCGTGGAAGCGGTTGCGCGCGCGGGCGATGACGGTCACGTCGGGAAAGTGCTTGCGCACCAGCTCGGCGGTGCGCAGCGAGGTCTCGATGTTGTCGATGGCCAGCACGAACACCTTGGCCTCGCCGACGCGCGCCGCGTGCAGCACGTCCAGATGCGCGGCGTTGCCGTAGTAGGCCTGGATGCCGAAGCGCTTGATGGTCTGGACCTCTTCATGGTCGATGTCGAGCGCCGTGAACGGCACCTTGCGCGCCAGCAGGATGCGCCCGACGATCTGGCCGACCCGGCCGAAGCCGGCCATCACCACCGGGTTGGGCAGGTCAGGCAGATCGTCGGTTTCCGGCTCGGCGGGCGGGGTGGCCGCCGCCTCGCGCGCGTTGAGCCGGTCGGCGAGGATGAACAGCAAGGGCGCGATCGCCATCGACAAGGCCACCGACAGGTTCAGCTGCGCCACCACTTCGGCCTCCAGCAAGCGGCTGCCCTGGGCCACGCCGAACAGCACGAAGGCGAATTCGCCGCACTGCGCCAGCGCCAGCGCCTGCATGCGCGACACCTGGCGGCTGCCGCGCACCAGGCGGCGCAGGCCGTACAGGCCGAAGCCCTTGACCAGGATGAGGGCCAGCGTCAGGCCGAGCACGTTGAGCGGGTGCGCGACGATCATCCCCAGGTCGATGGTCATGCCCACGGCAATGAAGAAGAAGCCCATCAACAGGCCCTGGAAGGGGGCGATGGCCGCCTCCAGCTCGTGGCGGAAGTCCGAATCCGATAGCAGCACGCCGGCCACGAAGGCGCCCAGCGACATCGACAGTCCGCCGGCCTGCAGCAGCAGCGCCAGGCCCAGCGCGGTGGCCAGGGCGGCAGCGGTGAACATCTCGCGGCTGTTGATGCGGGTGACATGGCGGAACACTGCATCCAGCGCCGGCCGGCCGATCAGCAGCACCACGGTCAGAAAGCCCAGGCCGACCAGCGGCGACACATCGTCTTCGCCACCGGCGACGCCCAGCAGCGGCAGCAGGGCCAGCAGCGGGATCACCATCAGATCCTGGAACAGCAGGATGGCGAAGGTTTCGCGGCCGTAGCGGCTGTGCATCTCGTGGCGCTCGGCCAGGGTCGGCAGCACGAAGGCGGTCGACGACAGCGCCAGGGTGAGGCCGATCAGGATCGCCACCGGCCAGTCGAAGCCCAGCAGATACGCGCCGCCGATGAGCAGGGCGCCGACGCCGAAGAACTGCAGGCCGCCGAGGCCGAACACCGGCTTGCGCAGTGCCCACAGGCGCGAGGGTTGCAGCTCAAGGCCGATGATGAAGAGCAGCAGCACCACGCCCAGCTCGGCCGTGTGCAAGAGGTTCTCGCCGTCGTGCACCACGCCGAAACCGGAGGGGCCGATCAGCACGCCGGCGGCCAGGTAGCCGAGCACGGTGCCCAGCCCGGCCCGCTTGAACACGGGCACCAGCAGCACGGCCACGGCCAGCAGGGCCGCAAAAGTGGCGACGGATTGCATCGGGGGTCTCCTCGCATGCCACCCTTCGCCATGGCGGCGCGGGCGGTCTTGTGGCTCCGCGATGTCGGTGCGGGAGCTGCCGACGGGCGCGTCCAGCACGCGCCCGTGGCCTCTTTATACCATTGCGCTCTCAAGGAGACGCCGCACCGCCCCTGGTTTCATCGGCCCGCCGGGGACAAGGGCCGGTCGCCGCCCGGCCCCTACGCCGGCCGGCTGGCAAGGCGTTTCAGTTCGGGCAGACAGGAGCCGCAGTTGGTGCCGCACTTGGTGCGCGCTTGCAGCTGGTCCAGGCTTTCGCCGGCATGGAAGGCGGCGAGGATGGCCTCTTCGGAGACATCGAAGCAGTTGCACACCACCTTGCCACGGGTCGGCTGGCCGGCCGGCGGCTGGGTGAGCGGGGCGAGCAGCCAGCGGCGCAGCGGCCCGGCCGGCTCGCCGCGTACCATCAGCTCGGTGAGCCATTCGGCGGCGCGGGTCTCGCCCGACAGGCGCACCGCGCTGAGCACGTCCTGGTCGACCCGCGCGCGCTTGGCGATGTCGCGATGGGTGTCGTCATACACCAGGGTGTGGGCCGCATCGTCCAGGCCCATGGCCGCATCCACGGCGGCGAGCAGGGCCGGTTCGGCCTCGCCGACACGCGCCTTGAGCACCACCACCGGCACCTCGCGCCCGGCCAGGGTGAGGCTGGCATAGGGCAGGTCCGGCAGCTGTTGGCGCAGGGCGCCGAGCACGGCAAAGGGGTCGTCGCCGGTGACCCGGCGCATGGCCATCAGCGCGTGGCCGTCGGTGAGTTTCTCGACCTGCACGGCGGCATGCTTGAGCTCCGGCTGCTTCGAGGTCGGGTCGGCGGCCGACGGGGTCAGGGCGTTGATGCCGAGGCGGCCGGCCATGGCGTTGCCGCCCCAGTGCATCGGCACGAAGCACTGGCCCGGACGCACTGTGTCGCTGGCGATCACCTTGAGCACCGCCGCGCCCTGGCGCGAGCGCACGCGCACGATGTCGCCGTCGGCCAGATCGCGCCGTGCCAGGTCTTCGGCATGCATGTGCAGCTGGGGCTCGGGTTCGTGGTTGAACAGGCGCGGCACCAGACCGGTGCGCGTCATGCTGTGCCACTGGTCGCGCAGGCGGCCGGTGATCAGGTGCAGTGGGTAGCGGGCGCTGGGGCGCTCGGCGGTGGCCACGTACTCGGTGGCGACGAAGCGGGCCTTGCCCGAGGGGGTGGGGAACACGCCGTCTTCGTAGAGGCGCACGCGGCCGGACGCGGCGCCTGCGGGGAAGGGCCACTGCTGCGGGCCGTCGGCCTCCAGCTTGGCGTAGCTCAGGCCGGTGATGTCCAGGTCGCGGCCGCGGGTGCTCTCGCGGTGCTCGTTCCACACCGCTTCGGGTGAATCGAAGCCGAACATGCGCTCGGCCAGCTCGGCCTTGTCGAGGCGTGCGCCCAGGCGGCGTGCGAAGTCGCAGGCGATCTGCCAGTCGTGGCGCGATTCGCCCTGCGGCGGCACGGCGGCACGGGTGCGGCTGATGCGTCGCTCGGAATTGGTGACGGTGCCGTCCTTCTCGCCCCAGCCGGTGGCCGGCAGCAGCACGTCGGCGTAGGCGGCGGTTTCGGTGTGGCGGTAGGTGTCCTGCACCACCACCAGCTCGGCCGCTGCGAGGGCGGCGTGCACCACGGCCTGATCGGGCAGCGACTGGGCCGGGTTGGTGGCGGCGATCCACACCGCTTTGATCTCGCCGCGGCCGATGGCCTCGAACAGCTCGACCGCCGGCTTGCCCGGCACGGCCGGCACCTCGGGCACGCCCCACAGCGCGGCGACCTCGGCGCGGTGCTCGGCATTGCCCAGATCGCGATGGGCCGACAGCAGATTGGACAGCGCACCCACCTCGCGCCCGCCCATGGCATTGGGCTGGCCGGTGAGCGAGAAGGGGCCGGCGCCGGCGCGGCCGATCTGGCCGCTGGCCAGGTGCAGGTTGATCAGCGCGGAATTCTTGTGGGTGCCGGAGGTGGACTGGTTGAGCCCCTGGCAGTACATCGACAGCGTGGCCGGGCTGGTGGCGAACCATTCGGCGGCCAGTTCGATGTCGCGCTTGGGCAGGCCGCAGATGGTGGCGGCCATGGCCGGGGTGTATTCGCGCACCAGGCGCTTGAGCGCATCGAAGCCCTCGGTGTGTGCTTCGATGTAGTCGCGGTTCAGCCAGCCTTCCCACAGCATGACGTGGAGCATGGCGTTGAACAGCGCGATGTCGGTGCCCGGCAGCAGTGGCAGGAACAGGTCGGCCGCTTCGGCGGTGTCGGTGCGGCGCGGGTCGACCACCACCAGCTTCATCGCCGGATTGGCCGCGCGCGCGGCCTCGATGCGGCGGAACACGATGGGATGGGCAAAGGCGGTGTTGGAGCCGGCGATGAACAGGCAGGCGGTGGCGTCGATGTCGGTGTAGCTGCACGGCGGCGCGTCCACGCCCAGGCTCAGCTTGTAGCCGGCCACCGCGCTGGACATGCACAGGCGCGAGTTGGTGTCGAGGTTGTTGGTGCCGATCAGGCCCTTGGTCAGCTTGTTGAAGACATAGTAGTCCTCGGTCAGCCACTGGCCGGAGCCGTAGAAGGCGACGGCGTCGGGGCCGTGCTCGCGGATGATGGCGGCAAAGCGCTCGGCGACATGGTCGAGGGCCGCGTCCCAGCCGACCCGCTGACGCGGGGCGCCGCGTTCGGTGCGCAGCTCCGGATGGAGGGCGCGTTGCGAGCGGGTGTCGGGCGCGACCGTCAGGTGCAGCGTGGCGCCCTTGGTGCACAGCCGACCGAAGTTGGCCGGATGCTCGGGGTCGCCGCGCACGCCGGTGATCTGCGCGCCGTCATGCTCGACGATGACGCCGCAGCCGACGCCGCAGTAGCAACAGGTGGATTTCGTCTCGGACATTGAATCTCCTTTGTCCGGACAGTAGCAACCGCCATGCCAAGCGCCGCGCACCGGCATGGCTCGGTTTTGCTCAGAATCAAGATTTGAAATGGTGCGACGCGATAAAAAGCCGCACCAAAGTGGGGCGTCAGGCGGCGCCGGCGAGGCGTTTGAGGGCGTCGACCTGGATCCGGATGGGTTCGGGCACCGGTGTGGTGCCTGCCAGCATGGCGCGGATCAGCGCCGCGTTGCCGGCCACCTCGGGCACATCGGGCACCTCGGCCTTGGGCGGGGCGCCGCCGCCTTCGCCCTCGAGCGTTTCCAGCGCGCCGTCGCGGTACAGCGCCAGCGGTGGGCGGCGGCGCGGGTTGGCATAGGCCTCGCCTTCGGTGCCGCGCATCAGCATGGCGTGGCCGCCGTCGGCCCGCAGGAATTCATCCATGCGCACGAGGTACTCGGGGTGCGTCACGGCCACCACGCGCACGCTGCGTCCGCGCGCCGGGTCGAGCAGTTTGGCCAGGGTGTGGCCGCTGTTGCGCACGCCCAGGCGCGGGCGCAGGGCGAGCAGGCGGTCGAGGCCGGGCAGCAGGGTGTCGAGGGCGATGGCAGCGATGCGGGTCTCGGTAAGCGCGGCGCCGGCCGCGGCGGCGTCGGGGCTGAGCGGCAGGTCGAGCGCGGCGAGCAGGTCGAAGGGGCTGACCCGGGTGTCGAAGTCGTGCCGGCCCTGGATCAGCACCGGCACGCCCTCGCGCGCCAGCAGCAGAGCCAGCAGCGGCATCAGGTTGGGTTGGCGGCGCGCGCCGTTGTAGCTGGGCAGCACCACGCAGCGCGGGCCGTCGGGCACGGCCACCTGGGCGGTGCGGGCATCCATGGCGCGCTTGAAGCCGAGCAGCTCGTCGAGCGATTCGCCCTTGATGCGCAGCGACAGCACGATGGCGCCCAGCTCCAGCTCGGGCACGCGGCCGTCGAGCATGTCGCCGAACAGGGTTTCGGACTGGTCGATGGTGAGCGGCTTGGCGCCCTTGGCGCCGCGGCCGATTTCCTTGATGAGGGGAGCGTAGGTCATGGCGCGGATTATGGCAGTCTTCGCCATGGCCGGCGACGGCCTCGCAGTGTGCCCATGACTAGGATCAAACCATGACCGACCCCGACCGCCGCATCCCGGTGACCGTGCTGACCGGCTTTCTCGGCGCCGGCAAGACCACCGTGCTCAACCATGTGCTGCGCCACCCCGGCGCGGCGCGCACCGCGGTGCTGATCAACGAGCTGGGCGACGTGGGCGTGGACCATCACCTGGTCGAGCAGGTGGACGAAACCCTGGTGGTGCTCGACGGTGGCTGCGTGTGCTGCAGCGTGCAGGGCGACCTGGTGGCAGCGCTCAAGCGCCTGTTCATGCAGGCCTTTCGCAAGGAGATCCCGCCCATCGACCGGGTGCTGCTGGAGACCACCGGCCTGGCCGATCCGGCGCCGGTGGTGCACACCTTGATGGAGGAGCCTTTCATCGCCGACCGCTACCGCTGTGACGGGGTGGTGACGGCGGTGGACGTGACCCATGCCGCCGGCCAATTGCACGAACACCGCGAGGCCCTGCGCCAGGCGGCGATGGCCGACCGCCTGCTGCTGACCAAGTGCGATCTGGCGGCACCGGACGACATCGCCGCGCTGCAGGCGACCCTGGCAACGCTCAACCCCGGCGCGCGGCAGATCCCGGTCACCCATGGCGAGGTAGCCATCGACGACATGTTTGGCGGCGGCTTGTACACCGCCACCGGCAAGCTGCCCGAGGTGGCGGCCTGGCTGGGCGAGGCGCAAGTGCGCGCCGCCGCCGCGGCCACCCCGGCCTGGCGCAAGCCCGGCAAGAAGGCGCCGGCCGGGCCGGTGACGCATCATGCCGACGGCGTCGAGAGCTATGTGCTGCGCTTCGAGGCGCCGCTGCCCTGGTGGGAGTTCTCGGATGCGCTGAACCTGATCCTGCAGGCCTACAGCCACCGCATCCTGCGCATCAAGGGCGTGCTCGATGTGCGCGGCGACCCGCTGCCGCGCGTGATCCAGTGCGTGCAGCACAGCATCTACCCGGCCGTCAGCCTGCCCGCCTGGCCCGACACACCACCCTTCGACGACCACTGCAGCCGGCTGGTGTTCATCGTGCGCGGCCTGCCCAGCGAGGAGGTGGTGCGCACCCTGCACGAATTCACCGGCGTGGCGGTGTCGGTGCAGTGACTGGCCGGCAGCGCCTGGGCGCGTAGAATCGAAGGCCTGTCGATCCAGTCGGAGTGCGCGCATGAACCTCGGATTCATCGGTCTGGGCCTGATGGGGCGGCCCATGGTGCTCAACCTGCGCAAGGCCGGTTTCGCGGTCAGCGTGTGGGCGCGGCGTGAGGCCTCGCTGACGCTGGTGGTGGCCGCCGGGGCTGTTGCTCGCGGCAGCATCGCCGAGGTGGCGGCGGCGTCCGACCTGGTCTTCTCCTGTGTGCCCGATGCGCCCCAGGTGGCCGAGGTGGCGCAGGCGGTGGCCGACGGCGCGCGCGAGGGCCTGGTGTATGCCGACATGAGCACCATCGCCCCGGCCGCGGCGCGCGAGATCGCTGCCGACCTCAAGGCGCGTGGCGTGATCATGCTCGATGCGCCGGTATCCGGCGGCGAGGCTGGCGCCATCGCCGGCACGCTGACCCTCATGGTCGGCGGCGAGCAGGCGGCCTTCGACAAAGCCCTGCCGGCCTTCCAGGCGATGGGCCAGCGTGTCACCCGGGTGGGCGACTCGGGGGCCGGCCAAGTGGCCAAGGCCTGCAACCAGATCCTCACCGGCGTCGGCGTGGCGGCGGTGGCCGAGGCGCTCAATTTCGCGCGCATGAGCGGGGTCGATGGCGCCCGCGTGCGCGAGGTGCTGCTCGGTGGGCTGGCCGCCAGCCGGGTGCTCGACAATCACGGCCAGCGCATGCTCGATCGCAACTTCAAACCTGGCTTCAAGGCCTGGATGCACCAGAAGGACATGCGCATCGTCATGGAAGAGGCGCACCGGCTCGGCCTCGCCTTGCCGGCGGCAGGCGCCACCGCACAACTGTTCAACGCCCTGGTCGGCAACGGCATGGGCGAGGAGGACTCGGTGGCCATGCTCCAACTGTTCGAGACGATGAGCGGAGGTGCGGCATGAAGATCGGACTGATCGGCCTGGGCGACATGGGCCTGTCGATGGCCCGCCACCTGCTCCGCGCCGGCCACGCGCTGGCGGTGTGGGCGCGGCGCGAGGCCTCGGCCGAGTCGCTGTTCGCCGACGGCGCCGCCTGGTGCGGCTCGCCGGCCGACCTGGCGCGGCACAGCGAGGTGGTGATCACCATGGTCGGCGGCAGCGCCGATGTCGAAGACCTGGCCCTGCGCGCCGACGGCCTGCTCGCCGGCTTCGCGCCCGGCAGCGTGCATGTCGACATGAGCACCATCGCCCCCGCCACCGCCCGGCTGCTCGCCGCCCGCTATGCCAGCCACGGCATTGGCTGGCTCGACGCGCCCGTCTCCGGCGGGCCGAAGGGGGCACTCGAAGCCCGGCTGGCGATCATGGTCGGCGGCGAGGCGGCCACGCTCGACCGCTTGCGCCCGGTCTTCGAGGTGCTCGGCGAGCGCGTCGTGCACATCGGCCCGGCCGGCGCCGGCCAGGTGGCCAAGGCCTGCAACCAGATGATCATGGTGGCCGCCATCGAAGCCGGTGCCGAAGCCCTGCATCTGGCCGCCGCCAACGGGGTCGATGTGGGCAAGGTCCGCGAGGCCCTGATGGGCGGCTCGGCCGCCTCGCGGGTGCTGGAGGTGATGGGCGAGCGCATGGTCAGCCGCAACTTCGACAAGGGCGTCGACGCGCGCCTGCATCACAAGGATTTCGCCCTGCTCCTGGGCGAAGCCCACGCCCTCGGCGCGCCGCTGCCGATCGCCGCCACGGTGGGTCAGCAGCTCAACGCCCTGATCGCCCGCGGCGGCGCGCGGCAGGACACGGCGGCGCTGATCACCGTGCTCGAAGCCATGTCCGGCCCGAGGAGGACCGAACCATGATCCGCCGCCGCCTCCTGATGGCCGCCGCCGCGCTGGCCCTGGCCGGCTGCGCCGGTCTGCCGATGAACATGCAGCCGCCCGAAGTGTCGGTGGCCGACCTGCGCCTGCTCGACGTCGGCCTGTTCGAACAGCGCTTCGGCCTGCGCCTGCGGGTGCTCAACCCCAACGACGCCGAACTCCCCATCGACGGCCTGAGCTTCGCCATCGAACTCAACGGCAAACCCTTTGCCAAGGGCGTCAGCAACCAGACCCTCACCGTACCGCGCCTCAGCGAAGCCATGCTCGACGTCGAAGCCGTCAGCTCGCTCACCGGCCTGCTACGCCAGTTCGGCACCATGGCCCAGGGGCAGGAGAGGATCGACTACCGGATTCACGGCACGCTCTATACCGGCCGCCTGTTCGGCGGGGTGCCGTTCGACCAGAAGGGCGAGGTGGATTTCGCCGATCTGGGGGTGCCGGCTGGGACCAGGCGGTTCTAGGGATTGCTTGCCCACGCTCGGGGGTATTGCCTTCGGCGACGGGCCGTTGGCCGGGTCTCGCCCCGGCGGGCGAGTTACTTCTTTGTCGCGCGACAAAGAAGTAACCAAGAAAACGCGCCCCGCTGTGCCGCCGGCTTCGCCGGTGCCCTCTCTACGCCCGGCGCCGGCGGGTCGTGTCGCGAACTCGCCCTACGGGCTCAAACAGGCGACACGACAATTCCCGCCGTCCCCGGGCTCCGTTCGGCGGCACAGAAGGGGAAGGGGGCGCGGGCTCGGCTTCGCCGTTGCCCGCTCGGGCGGTACTTAGTTGGGCGGGTTTCAACCCGCCATCGGTATTCGTTCGCAGATCATTGGCGGGTTGAAACCCGCCCTAAAAACCTCCGATTGTTCCCGCTGTTGCCGGCTGGCACCCCATCCCCTCTGTCGTGCCGAGCGCAGCAAGTGCGGGGCGGAAAAAGCGGCTTCGCTGTCTGAGCCCGCAGGGCGAGTTTGCGAAGTCGCCCGCCCCGTGCTTGCGGAGGGAGGGAAGCCCGAAGGGCCACGACAGTGGGGCCTGTACGAGTCAATCACATGGGTAACAGTTTTGTTCGGAGACATGGGTTACACCCTGAGCGTCAGGTAGTCATCTTTTTCGCCGGCAGTGCATCGCTCATCGAAGTGGCCGATCTTGAGCGGGCCGAAGTAGACATCCCATAGTCCGTCGCCGACCGGTTCGAAACCAACGCTCTGGCCTGTGAGCAGGTAGCCGATGTAAATGCGCATGGAGCGCCAATAGATCAGGCCGCCACTGGATACCCTGTTGC
>NZ_JAEKFT010000059.1 GCF_018524365.1 Denitromonas iodatirespirans | reverse complement strand
CGGCCTTGTCGCCGGTGGCCACCTGCAATTGAGTAACGGCGAGACGCTCAACCTGATGAGCGGCGAGGACACCAACCTCGCCGTCGCCGGCAAAGCGCGTATCCACACCGGCCAGGCCATCGGCCTCGTCGCCGGCGCCATTCGCCCGGGCGAGAACAACACCGGCATCACGATGATCGCGGCGAAGGACGACATCGAGATGCAGGCGCAAAGCGACGAGATGAAGTTCCAGGCCAAGGACGAGGTGACGCTCCAATCGATCACCGAGCACATCGACTTCGCCGCCGGCAAAAGAATCGTGCTGGCCGTCGAAGGCGGCGCGAGCATCACCATCGACGGGGGGATCACGGTCGAGTGCCCGGGGACGATGACGGTGCATGCGAGTCAGAAGAGTTTTAGTGGGCCGGTGCGGGAGGAGTACCCGCTGCCAGTCATGCCCAGCGACCAAAGCGCCTGGGTCAAGGTAGATGCGGTCTACGAGGACGCCTGGAGCACGCGTTGGCCGCTCGACAACATGAGAATCGATTGCGATACCCAACCGCTGGCGAGCAGTTTCAACCTGCCGAAGAGCAAGGAGTAGAACCCCATGGCCAACGAAAAGGACGGCGCCAAAGAACTGCTGACACCACAAGATGGGTCGATCCAGGTGTCGGCCAACCCGCGCACAGTGACCGAGAAGGAAATCCACGATGATCGGCTGTTGATCATCCAGCGCCTCGATGGTTGCTACGGCAACCTCATCGAGTGCATGGCGCCAATGCAAGCCGAATGGGACACCAACCCGATGCGCGCGCTGGGCGAAGCGGCCATCGATGGTGCCCGCGCGGGCGTTGCCGACTGGGCCGAAGATTTCGCGCAGATGTTCGACAAGGACACCTGGATCGGCCTTGGCGACAAAGTTGAACAGGCCGCCGGTGCCGTCTACGACACCACTCGCGAGTACGCGGGGGAAGTCTATGGGCAAATCGCCGATCTGTTCGAAAACGCCGACGACACGCTGGCCAATTGGGCCTGGTGGCAAGGCCGCATCGATTCGGCCGAGCAGGCGGTGATTGAGGATCTGAAACGAAGGCATCAGGCCGCCAGCCAGGCCATCGACGACATCGAAGAAGTCGTTGCCATCGCCGGGCGGGTGTGGGCCTATCGCGACGACATTCTGAATCTGCCCAAACTCATCGCCGAAGGCGACGCCAAGGCCGTCCAGGCCTTTGTCGACAATACGCTGCCCCAGATCGACAAGGCACTGGCCGACGGCATCCGCAACGACCCGAACTTCTACGTGGTGCTAGAGATCATTCAGGACAACGACAGCGCGCTGGCCTATCTAAGCTACGCCAGCCTCGCCGTCGAGGCGGTGCCGCCCAACTTCTACGCCTACCACACCGGCAAGGGCGGCGCCTACCTGATGGTCGAAGTGGTGCTGCTGATCGTCACCGCACTGCTGTCGGCCGGCACCGTCGCGGCGGCGCGCATCGCAGCATTGGCTGCGCGCATCGCGACCAGTAGCGCGAAGGTCGCCGGTGTGGTCAGAAAGGTCGAGGCCGCACAACGCGCCTTTAGCGCATTCATCCGCATGCTTGACGACTTCTCCGGCGCGGCCAACCAACTCCATGCTCTGGGTGCCAAGCTCAACGTGGCGCGCCAGCGCGGTCTGCGCGTGAGCGGCGCCACCCGAACCACCATTACCGCCCGACGCGCCGCCATCAAGCGCGACCGCCGCTGCCGCATCTGCGGCAGCACCAAGCACGCCACCCCGCGCGAGCGGCTGGGCACGGTCGAGTACGAATAAGGGGAAGAGACGAAAAATGCTCGGCAACGTATTGAAGGACGCCAAATACCTCAAACGCATCAAGGACGCCACGGACCCGCATGCAGACCCGGATCACCCGCGTCATCATGGCATCGGGATGCAGGCGCATCATGTGATTTCGGCGGAGGGGGTGAAGAAATCCGGCCTTGGGAACGATCTCGTTCGATTTGGCTATGACATCAACGTACTGGACAATCTGGTCTACATTCCTTCGACGCTACAGGGTGCCTGCCACCTGGGCGTGCAGCCGCATCGGGGGGACCACAGGGCGCCGGTTGAGGGGGATGGGTTTGATGATGATCGGAAGCGGCCGGATAGCTATCACGATATGGTGAAGTTGCGCGTGGCCGAATTGGAGCGTTTGCTGACCGACAAATGCCCGGCCGAGGATCCTGACAGACGGCGAACGATCCGCCGGAAGATGGACGAGATCAGCAAGAAAATTGCGAATCTCATCCAAATCGTCCCGAGTAAAGCTCCTCTGACGAGAATTGCAAAGCATTTCGAACCCAAATCAAAGATCGGTTGCGGCGGGGTCGATTCAATTCCGAATCACAGCGGCCAACCGTGTCCGGTAGAAAGGCACCACCGCAGCCAGCAAGGCCCCGGGCAGAAGAGCGAACAGATCATTTACCGGAAAGACAAGCCGTATCAGTTGAAGGTGGGACGATGAGCACAGGAAAATTCGACGGTGACTACTATTTTGTGTTGAAGGACAGAAACGAGCGCATGCCGGAAATGACGCCGGACGAAGACACCTCAAGGAAACGGTATCGGTTCACGCAGCTTCCGCTGCATACAAAGCCACTAATTTTCCACAATGGCTCACTGGACTATCAAAAGGCGAACCGGATCGCCCCTGTTGACCCTCCACCGGAAATACTCTTCGATGGATCGAACTTTCTCGTCAAAGACGCCCTGCGCGAAAAACTCCTGCCGCTGGACATCCCCAACCTCGCCATCCAGCCGGCGATCTATATCGACCACAAGAACAATTGGCACGAAGACTACTGGTATCTGACGTTCACCGAGCTGTTCGATTGCTGGGACCGAGAGAGGTCTTACTACGACCCCGATCCGGTCGATTTCGACGATGTGAAGCTTTACGAGGTGTACACCTACTCGCTCGATGAAAAGGTGTTGGAAGAAACGCCACTCGAATCTCGGCGCCTGTTCAAGATGGGTAGCACCACGGAAGGTCCGGTTGTCGTCCACGTCTCCATCGCAAGCTGGTTCGGACGCAGCGGTGCGGTGCTCGTGCCCGTTCCCGAGTACGGGGTGTCGTTTCCCTGAATGCGTAGCATCGCAGCACGCGTGCCAGCGGGATACGCGCTTCCCGGCCGTGCATGCTGAATGAAACGATGGAGAACGCTTTGATGTGGTTGATTCCGCTGTGGACGCTGGGCCTCGCGCTGGCCTGCTGGATGTTCGGTCAGTGGATGTTGAAGAGGCCCGCTCGCCTGCTGGCCACGGGCCTGACAATCAGCGCCTTGATCCCGTGGCTACCGTCGAGCCATGCCGAACCGCCGACGAAGCCGTCGACACAGGTCGTCTATCGATTTGACGACCATCGACATTTGGAGCTCGTCGGCTACGGCTGCGAGGGGGCGATTGACTATGTCGATACGAAACGAGGCATCAAGACTCGCCTCATGGAGCAGTTTGCGCGCGTCTTTCTTCCGCGCATCGTCCATGCAGACAACGACGGGGATTTCATCTTCATTCCGTATGACGACGTCTCAGCATTTCGTGTCTCCAAGGATCATGGCAAAACTTTCAATAGCGCGCGTTGGGTCGGCAGTGTGGAGTATGGCACCGAAGTCAAAGCCATCACCGTCATCAACCAGCAGGCGTTCATCGAGGTCAAGGACGGGCGGGTTTTCATGACATCGAAACCGTTTGGAGAAGGCTGGGGGATGCTAGTGATTGACCCAGTAAACCATCTGCCGACGACGGTGTTTTCCGAACGCCCCGAATTCCAAAACCTCCCCACCACCATCCCCGAAGTGAAGGAATACAAAGGCTGGTCGCAAATGCGCTGCGATCCCGACCTCGAAGGCGATCCCAAGCAAACCGCCGGCACCCGCTGGAACGCCTTTCAGTTTGCCGTGCTCGATCTGCTCGGACGTACCGTGGCGTTGCCGATCATATGGGCTGTCGGAGCGCTGAGTTAAGCCGTTTCTCCCGCCACACTCCCACTTCTGTTCCCCTGGAATCTGCGCGTGCATCAAACCCTTCAACACTTGGAGCGATCTAGTGGAAGTGAACACAGCGGACGCAACGAGCAATTGACCCCCAAGGTTCTGGACCTCGACTGCATCGCCCCCCTGCCACCTGCCGAGTTGCCCGAGTGGGACGGCAAGCTCGAATGGCTCGAAGCGCACGAGGCCAACGTACCGCCGCCGTTGCCGAGCGAGGAGCGCATCACCGAGATGGCTCGCGAGAAGGGGCTCGATCCCAGCACGGGAAGATCGCTTGCCCGATAGCCTGGACTCGATCTCGTGAAACTTCAGGTGCGTCTCATCTGGATACTGGCTCTTCTTTGGTCTGCCCATGTGATCGCAGCCGAAACCTACACGTGCACAGAAAAGTGGATGGGTCGCGCCGAGGCTGCCATGCGGTCAGAGAGACCCATTCTCAGCCAAGGGCGATGCAGTGACGTTCAACGGCTGTTTGGCGATTCAGAGTTCTACTGGGTTCGCGACCACAAGATATTTGCTCTCAGGGTTCGGAAGGAGCGCAGCAGTCCGTGTTCGGGCAGAGGCATCGGGTCCATCGGTCAGATGTTCATGTTGGAATGCTATCTGCCCACCTGGTTACAGACACATACGAACACTGAGCATCGTTTCTACTGGTTGCTCAGTGATGATCCTGAGCATTTTGAGCGGATTGCTCCCCAGCAAAAGGCCTACGAAGCTTTCGAATCAAGACGTTATCTGAGATATGCCAAGGACAGCAAGTCAGTATTTCTTGGTGTTGATCAGATCAAAGGCGCCGATCCTGCATCCTTCGAATTGATTTTTCCGTTTGGAGAAGATCCTGAATGGAAAGACATCTACTTCGCGCAGGATGCATGGCAACTATTTGTCGACCTCGTCGCAATGCCAAAGCTGGATATAGAAAGCGTTCGTTGGCTCGACGTTCCATGCGTGGACTCAACGGCAGGATGTGAGGTAGTGAGTCTGCGGAAGATTCGCATCGGAGTCGTTGGTCGAGACATGGTGGTTCTGGACCATGCAGGAGGTCACGGCTATTTCGTTGGCGTAGCAGCCCATAGGTTGGAGTGCTTTCAGACGGGATTTCGTCATTTCTGTTCTAGTGGGCCCGAAGTTTACGAAATCGAAGAGAGCGTGTCCGGCCCACTACGATGGGCGCGAGTAGAGGGGAAGCAGAGGTGGCCCCGGAAATCTGAACACAGCGAAAAGTAGATGCATTCACCCATCCCTTTTTTCTTGACCTGGCGGGAAGCGCTCGGCCTGTCCCTCGAAGCCTTCTGGCCGCGCTACGGGGTGGCGGCCGGTGCCGGGGCGCGCTACGAGCGCTCGCTCCAGGGCATGCCGCGCGTGTTGGTGTTGCTCGTCGCCTTGCATCGTATCGCTCGCGTGGATGAGGCCGATCTGGCCTGGGTGGCTGAAGCGTCCGATATGAATAGCGGTGGGTTGGGGCGGGCTCTGTTCGATCTTCGTACCCGGCTCGGGCTCACACAGACAGAGTTCTGGGCACGTTTCGACATTGCCCAGGCAACCGGAGGGCGCTACGAGCGGGGCATGACGATCCTGCCGGCGGCTCGGCGCCTGCTGTGCCTGTATCTGGCAGGCCGTGTGGATGACGAGGCGCTGGCCGAGGGGCGCCGGTGGCTGGCGGCGCAAGTGCTGCCGGATCCGGATGCCGGAGCCAGCGAGATTTGCGAAGCCGACGCCCGGCCGGACGATTTGTATGCCATCCGCTGGATGAGGACGCATCTCGACGGGGAGCCGGGTTATCTGGTCAAGCTTGAGCGGCGCCAGCAAACGCACACCAGTTGGTTCGGACTGAACCGCTATGGCACGGCGCTCAAGGCTTTGGCCGCGGCGCAGCACTGGCGCGACGCGCTGATTGCGGATCACAGGCCTGTCAGCAAGCGGGAGTTCGTCGCCAAGGTGAGGCGCAACAACACCTCGGGGGTGGCGGGTGTGCGGCGGGTTGTGAGTGTATTTACCCTCGCGTCCGGCAAGTCGGTTGAACACGTCGTCTGGGCAGCTCGCCCGCCCCGTTGCCTGAAGGTGAGTGGGCGCAGTTTCCGGGTCGATGAATACGGTGAGGATGGCGCGCGGGCGCGAGCGATCGCGTTGCGCCGGCACTTCGAGGCGCAGGTGGACGGGTTTCATGCGCCCAATGTGCCGGAGGGGTTTTTGCCGGATGACAACGGCCGGTTGTAGAGGGCAAGTCGCCCATGTGGCGCCCCGGATGGCGTGGTGCCTGGCCACCGCAGCGGCAGCCGGCGCTCGGTGCACAGGCGGGCCAGGTCGCGCCACATGTACTCGCCTTTGGCCCGATACAGCTTGAACGGCGAATCGGTCCAGCCCTGGCGGGCGAAGATCGGCCCCAGCAGGAAGGGGCGGTCGTCGAAACTGGCCAGCCCCTCGGCCTCCAGGCGCGCCACGTCGGCCGCGGCCACGTAGGAATAGGTGCTGGCCGGGTCGAACCAGAACTCGATATGCGGCAGGTGCGATGGCGCCGTTCCCATGGGGCCTGCTCCTTCGATGGCGCCCCCTGGGTCAGAATAGTTGTCGCCTCGATAGAATCCGAAACCGAGGGGCGATAAGAGAAGAACGAAGTGGCCAGATACGGACAAGCATTCAAGGACAAGGCAGTGGCGCGGTTGCTGCCGCCGGAGAGCGCGCCGCTGGAGACGGTCTCCAGGCAGTTGAGCATCTCGGTGGCAACGCTGGAGCGGTGGCGGGCGGATGCGCTG
>NZ_JAEKFT010000058.1 GCF_018524365.1 Denitromonas iodatirespirans | reverse complement strand
GGTGTTCCACCAGCGTCTTTCCCATCTGTTGCCCAAAAGACGAGAGTGGACGGGATTTTTACGCTGTGCACAAGTCCTTTGTTGTTCGAGGACTCAGAAATATGCCAAATAGGTGCAATCGCCCTGGCTGGGTGATTGACATGTGCGTCAAGATGTTGAACCCGAAAGAGGGCGAGACGGTAATCGACACCGCCTGCGGCTCGGCAGGGTTCACCGTGCACAGCATGTTCCACGTCTGGCGGCAGATCATGCGAGCCATGGGGCGCGAGGAAAGCCATCTCTTCACTATGGAGGCCAAGCCGCCGCGTTGCATCGACTATGTGCGCGACAACGTATTCGCCATCGACTTCGATGAGAAAAGCGTCCGCGTTTCGCGCTGCCTGAACTTGATCGCAGGCGACGGTGAAACTAATGTCCTGCACTTGAATACGCTCGACTGGACGAAATGGGACGAGACGGTCAAGCAGGACGACTGGCAGGATACCTACGGCGACGGCTGGCGTCGGCTGCGCAAGCTGCGCGAGAACCCGCGACAAACCGATTACCGCAGTTTCGGCTTTGACGTGCTGATGGCGAACCCGCCCTTCGCAGGGGATATCAAGCAGTCGGACATGCTGTCGCCCTATGATGTCGCTCACAACGAAAAGACGCGAAAGCTGGAGAAGGCGGTCGCCAGAGACCTGCTGTTCATTGAGCGCAATCTAGATTTTCTCAAACCAGGCGGGCGAATGGCCGTTGTCTTGCCGCAAGGGCGGTTCAACAACTCGACCGATCAGCGTGTTCGCAAGTTCATCATGGATCGCTGCCGCGTCCTTGCTGTCGTCGGACTGAACCCCAATAGCTTCAAGCCGCACACGAATACGAAGACCAGCGTTCTTTTCGTCCAGAAGTGGAATGACGATGCCAGCGCGGGTCCGCTTTGCCCGACGGTCGAGGACTACGACATCTTCTTTGCCACCCAGCAGGTGGAAAGTGTCGATAACTCGGGCCGCAAAGTCTATCGCAAGAACGCGGACGATTCTTTCCTACGTGACACGCACGGCCATTTCGTCGTGGCGCACGACCTGTTCAACCACGATGGCCTCACCGAGGACGGGATCGCGGAAGCCTTCGAGGAGTTTGCCCGCAAGGAGGGCTTCAGTTTTTTTCGGGTCGCCCCTTCGATCAAGGTCGCCTAAGCGATCTGTTGAAGGGGCTTGAAGCCAACGTTGGAAGTTTCCGCGAAATTGATGTTGTGCAACGGTTTGATGCCGAATACTTCCGGCGTGCCTATGTCGTTTGCGAAGAAGCAGTAATTCGATCAGGGCGCTCGGTAAGGTTGCGAGATGAAAAGGCTTTTGTTCAGAGGGGCCAACAACCTGCCTATGCAGAACACGGCTTACCGGTAATTAACTCCAAGCATGTGAAGGGGATGTTCGTCTCACTTACCGATGAAAATCGCCTCGCCGTACCAATGGGGCGCGGGCCGTTGATCAAAAAGGATGATGTTTTGATCAATGGAACAGGGCTTGGCACAATCGGAAGAGTTTCGCTTTATGTCTCAAGTGCAAATGCACTTCCGGACAATCATGTAACGATCACCCGATCCAAGACCTTCGAGCCCGAGTTTTTGGCCGCCTTCCTAAATGGAAAATATGGCCAAGCGCAAATCCAGCGACGCGTTCGAGGATCATCAGGTCAGGTTGAACTTTACCCTTTTGACATTCTTGAAGTGTCCATTTGGCAAGCGACTGCAGCTTTGAGGGCACGGATCTGCGACCTGTATGCGACATCCTTCGAGAAGCGCAACAAGGCTTCTAGGCGGCTGGCCGAGCCTGATGATCTGCTATTGGCGGAGCTTGGTTTGGTGGGCTGGGCGCCACCACAGCCACTGACCTTTACGGCCAGCGCTAGCAGCGCCCTTGCCGCTGAAAGGATTGACGCTCAGTTCTTCCGCCCACTATTCGCTGAGGTTGAGGCCCGGCTTCTTGCGACAGGCTCCGCCTGCGAGCTGGGTTCGATACTCTCGACCAATGCGCGAGGGCGGCAACCGCAATATGCCGATGATGGCCTTCCGGTCATTAACTCAAAGCACGTTCGAACCAACCGTGTGATCCTCGCGGATAATCGAACTGCCACCGAAGCGGGCTCTGCTACTGTGATCGAAACGGGTGACGTGCTCGTGAACGGAACAGGGGAAGGAACGATTGGCCGGGCGGCCCCATATCTGCACGGCCAGCGGGCCTTGCCTGACAACCATGTCACAGTGCTTCGAACGGATCGCGTTGATCCGGTCTATCTGGCGGTTTTCCTGAACAGCCCCTTGGGCCAGTGGCAGATCGAACGGCACATCAAAGGGTCATCGGGTCAGGTCGAGCTGTATCCGAGCGACATTGCTCGGATCATGATTTGGGACGCGCCGGATGCGGTGCAGCAGTCGGTTAAGGCG
The DNA here is from genome assembly GCF_018524365.1 of Denitromonas iodatirespirans. GTDB lineage: Bacteria > Pseudomonadota > Gammaproteobacteria > Burkholderiales > Rhodocyclaceae > Nitrogeniibacter > Nitrogeniibacter iodatirespirans. The sequence goes on along the minus strand of NZ_JAEKFT010000058.1, from coordinate 5,545 downwards.
GCAATCCTGTCCGCGTTCGATGAAGAACGCCGCGCCAATGATCTATTAGAGGCGGCGAAACGCGCCGTCGAGATTGCGATTGAAGACGGGGAACCCGCCGCCATGGCCTACCTTGACCAAGCAGAGGGGGCGATCTAATGGCCCTGCCTCCCCACGCCGCCGACTGGATGAACCGCGCCGAAATCGACTACATCGGCCCCTTCGTCAAAGCCTGGGCCGCGTTCAATGCGTGGTTCCGTCATGCGTCGGCGCAGGCGCAGGAACGTGCGATGCTGGATTGGGTCAAGAGTCAGCCGAACCCGGTTCGTCGGGGTGTTCTCGCGCTGCTGCGCAACGACAACGACACCGCTGAAGCGCAGGCGCTGAAACTGGCGATCTCGGACCTACAAATGCGTCTGGACGCCATCCATTTTGAGGTGACGCGGAAGGGCGAGAATGAGCAAATCTCGCTCCGCAGCGTCTGTATCGCGCCAAAGCACTTCAACCGCGAACGGATTGAGCGCAGCGGACAGGAATACAAGGCCGAGAAGGTTGCGGGCGGCAACATCGAGATTACCGTGACCTCGGTGCGCAGTGGCAATGTGAAGTTCCTGCATGTGCAGGCGCAGTATCAGCCGAACGCGGTCTATGGCCATGCCGACTTCACCGCGAACCTGTCCAACGCCCAGCAAACGACGCTGCGGCAGTTCTACGACGGCTGCAACCCGCGCCCTATGCGCGACCTCCTTCGCGGTGGAAACGATCGCCTGCACGTCGGCGCGATGGAGTTTCGGTGCACCACCGAGGAACTTTTGTCGGGGCTAATTGAAACGATCTATGCAATGCGCAACGCCTTGCTCCACGGCGAAGTAGATCCTGATCCGAGAGTGCTGGCATGTTACGAGCCGGCCTATCGAATCGTAATGATGTTCCTCCATTGCGCGCGATGACGGCTCACCTTGGTTCGCACAAAGGGAGATTGTTCCCCGGAGGCACGGCAGTCATCGTTTGGTGTATGTCAGCAATACCTTACTCTCCGGCCATTTGTGTGCCTACATGCCTGTGTCAGCAATGGCCGAGTCGCTTCCGTAGGGCCTCGGGCAGGTTCCTGAGCGGAGCGGCCGTTGGAGTGACAGCTCTGCCGAATTGGCGAGCGGCAGCAACTGGCCGAATGCCTCCCTTCATCCCCTGTCCCCCGCCGCATACCCGTAGAGAGGACGAGGAGTCGGTTCCCCAACCGGATATCTCACAAAAAAAGAGGCGACCCGCGGGTCGCCTCGGTGTTTCTGCCGGCCATTGAGCGGCGCGGTTGTCGGCCTCAGGCCACCGGCACCGGCGTGCCGGAGTTGACGCACAGCGAGTGGTTGAGGGCGATGACCGATTTTTTATAGTCCTCGCGCTCGATGATGAACTGCATGTTCACCTGGCGCAGGGTCTGCGAGACGCAGTTCACATTGACCGCGGCATCGGCCAGTGCCTGGGCGGCGCGGGCCAGTACGCCGGGGATGCTGATGTTGGAGCCGATGGCGCACACCACGGCGCTGGGTTTGACGGTGACCACCTGGTAGTTGGTCTCCAGCTCGTCGATCAGCGCCTGGGTGACGGCGCGGTCCCACAGCAGGTGGGCGATCGAGTTGGCGTTGGTGGCCTTGAGGATGTAGGAGGCGTTGTGGCGGCGGAAGATTTCCATGATGCCGAGGTCGAAGCCCACCGTGCCGACCATGCTCGGGTCGTGGATCTCGACCAGCGTCACCTTGTCGCTGCCGGTGACGATCTCCACGCGGGCGCGTTCGCCGACGTAGTCTTTGGTGATCAGCGTGCCGGGGTGTTCGGGCTCGAAGGTGTTCTTGAGGCGGATGGGGATGCCGGCCAGCTCCATCGGCTTGGCGGCCTTGGGGTGGATGGCTTCCATGCCCACGTCGGCCAGTTGGTCGGCCACGTCGTAGTTGGTGGCGCCGACGATCACCGCGTTTTCGAGGCCAACGATGTTGGGGTCGGCCGACGACAGGTGGAATTCCTTGTGGATCACCGCTTCGGTCGGGCGGATCTCTACCGCGATCTTGCTGAAGGTGACTTCCGAGTAGCCGCGGTCGAACTCGCGCATGATGCCTTCGACCCCCTTGGTGTAGCCGGTGGCCACCACCACGGTGTTGGTCAGGTCCAGGCCCTTGAAGCTGTTGTGGATGCGCTCGTCGATGGTCCACGCTTCGTCGTCATGGAAGCCGGCCAGGTCGAGCAGGATGGCATTCACGCCGCTGGCCTTGAGCATTTCCACCGCGTTGAAGGCGCTGTGCGATTCGCCGATCGAGGCCAGCACCTCGCGCGCGGCGAGCAGCACGTCCTTGCGGTTGAGGTAGCCGCTGGCCAGCACGTGGTGCATGGCCTCCAGGTATTTCTTGGCCTCGCCGATGCGGGTGTCGACAAAGGCGTCGGCCACCGCCAGCGGCAGGCCCAGCTCGGCAAAGCCGGCGTTGAGCGCCTTGAGGCTGATGGCCAGGCCGTTGAGCGCCTGGTGGTAGTCCTCGCCGTTGGCGAACAGGGCGTAGATGCCCGGCTCGCCGGTCTTCTTGTGCTCGAGCAGCTGGTTGGTCACGCCCGAGTAGGCGGACACCACATAGATGCGGCCATAAATGCGCGCCTTGTCGTACAGCATGATGTGCCGCAGCACATCACCGAATGCCGACATCGACGTGCCACCGATTTTTTCAACCGAGATCATGGGTGCCCCCGAACTGTGCATGACGTGTATCCCCGTTCCGAACGAACGGATCAAGCTAAACCCGGAAGTTTAAAGGAATGTGCCGGTTTTTTTGCGCCGGGCTGACATGCGCGCCGCCGTCGGCGCTTCAGTCGGCTTGCAGCGATTCGTACACCGCCTGCCGTACCGCCTGGGCGATCAACCAGCCGGGCACGGTGGCCGGCCCGGCGAAGGGCAGGGCCGGGCCGCGCCCGGTGGCGGCCACGGTGACGGTATCTGTCGAGGTGCCGGTGGCGGGTGCGCCGTCCGGGCTGCGGGCGCCCAGGTCGGCGAGCACGGCGCATTTGGCTTCGGTCACGGTGATGATGGCGTTGACCAGGGCCGGGCGGGTGAGCCTGGCGTTCACCAGCACGATCAGGTTGATGGTCCCAGGGCGGGCCTCGCAGGGTGGGGAGAGGCCGGCGCTGGTTGCATTGCTGAGCCCGGCGGTGGCCAGCACCCCCACGCGTAGCGCGCCCCGTTCGGCGAGCGCGAGCCGTGCCTTGCGCAGGGGCACCGCGGTGAGCAGCCCGACGAAGGGCTCGGTCACGCCGCATCGATGGGCGATGGCCTGCAGGTCGGCCGCCGGATCGTCCGACTGGTAGTCCGGCGCCACCTTGGCGTTGAGAATGTGGCGCACCCGCGAGAAGCCGCCGCCGAAAAAGGAGGAGGACAGCACCGTCATGGGCGCTTCGCTGTGCACGTGAACGGCCTCGGCGCTGGCCTGGAGGGTGATGCCGGGGAGGGGGGCGAGCATGGCCGGAAGTCTAGCGCGTCTACCCGCGCCAGTCGGCAGCCGATGCAGCCGCCGTTTGCCGATCACCCTGCCGCGCCGGCAAAATCGCAGGCAGTCATGCATCGGGAGTCGTGTCGTGGAGTCTTGGTCCCCCCTGGATGCCGAGCTGGGGCATGCCCTCAGCGCCGCCGGCGGCGTCGATTTTTCCCGCGCCGAGGCGCGGCCGGTCGGCGGCGGCTGCATCCATCGCGCGCAGGAAGTGCGGGCCGGCGAGCGCCGCTATTTTCTCAAAATGAACGATGCCGCCGCGCTGCCGATGTTCGAGGCGGAAGTCGACGGCCTCGACGCGCTGGCGCGCTGCGATGCCTTTCGCGTGCCGCGGCCGCTGGCCTGCGGCATGGCCGGGGCGCGTGCCTTCCTGCTGCTGGAGTATCTCGACCTGCGCCCGCTCGCCACCGACGAAGACGGCCAGCGCTTCGCCCGGGCGCTGGTGCAGCTGCACCACGACATCGGCGAGCACTATGGCTGGGCGCGCGACAACTTCATCGGGGCCAACCCGCAAGCCAACACGCCGCGCGACGGCTGGGCGCAGTTCTTCATCAAGCACCGTCTCATGCCGCAGCTGCAGATGGCGCGCGCCAAGGGCTTTGGCGGTGCGCTGGGGCGCGACGCCGATCAGTTGATCGAGCGCGTGCCGGCCCTGTTCCTGGAATATTGCCCCCGGCCGAGCCTGCTGCATGGCGACTTGTGGAACGGCAATGCGGCGATGGATGCCGAGGGGCGCCCGGCGATCTTCGACCCGGCCGTTTATCGCGGCGACCGCGATGCCGATCTGGCGATGAGCGAGCTGTTCGGCGGCTTTCCGGCCGCCTTCTACGTGGCCTACCGCACGGCCTGGCCGCTGGCCGAGGGCTACGAGCAGCGCAAGACGCTCTACAACCTCTACCACGTGCTGAATCACCTCAACCTCTTCGGTCGCGGCTACCTGGGCCAGGCCGAGCGCATGATCCGCGCGTTGTTCTTCGAGCTGCGTCGCTGAGAGGCCACCCATCAGCCACACCAACTCGCTGGGCACAGAAAAAAACTTCTACGACAGCCTCGACCGGGTCACCCCCAGCCACACCGTTCTGGACCGCATCACCCACTATCGCTACACCTGAGCCCCCGACCTGGTCGCCGGCCGGGACGATGTGGGTGGCTGGATCCAGACCACCGCCCGCGCCGACGGCCACCTGCTGTTCAAGCAGGACTACGGCGGCCACAGCTTCGACTACACCTACGCCGGCCGCAGGGCACGGCATTGCACGTTGGGCTTCGCTACGCTCAACGGCCCTGACGGCCTCGTCACACTATGCCGTATTCATGTCCTTTCGAGCATGACGATGGTCTTTCCTTCCTCAATAAATCCACCTATCATGCGCCCTCACCCCCGATATCCGAGGCCGCCATGGACCGACATCTTCCTTACGCCCCCGGCTGGAGCCAGCACCAGCGGCTGATGCGCCTGATCACGGCGCTGGGCGACGATGCCCTGTTCGCCGAGAACGCCACCATCCGCGAAACCCTCGGCCCGGTCGGCGAGCACGCCGGTATGCGCATCGTGCTCGACGCGCTTTCGGAAAACGCCCACCTGCCGCTCGGCAGCCTGCTCGGCCAACCCGTCCGGCTCGATCTGCAAACCGGGCTGTCGCGCATCGAGCGCCGCCCCTTCCACGGCCATATCACCGCCATCAGCCACCTCGGCGCCAACGGCGGCTTCGCTCGCTACCGGCTCATCGTCGAGCCCTGGCTCGCCTTTCTCGGCCATAACCGCGACAGCTTCATCTTCCAGCAGCGCAGCGTCATCGAGATCATCGACGCCGTGTTCGAACGCTGGGTCGGGCAGGGCGCGCTGGCCCCCGCCTGGCGCTGGGATCTGGCCGACCCCGCGCGCTACCCCAAGCGCGGCACCACCACCCAATACCAGGAGAGCGACCTGGCCTTCGTGCGCCGCCTGCTGGCCGAAGAAGGCCTCTTCTGCTGGTTCGAACACGCCGCCGACGACAGCGAGGGGACGACAACGAGCTTCGGCCGCCACACCCTCGTGCTGGCCG
>NZ_JAEKFT010000057.1 GCF_018524365.1 Denitromonas iodatirespirans | reverse complement strand
GCTCGAACCGATCGGGTATATCCCGCCTGCAGAAGCTGAGGCAAACTACTACAGGCAACTCGCCAGCGAGGCCGCCATCCCGGCCTGACTTAAACCAAACGGCCTCCACCGAACCCGGGGCGATTCAGACACCCCGGAACCACCAGACATGACGCCCGTTCAAGGCGCGCCCATCAGATGATCAAAGTTGGAAGCGCCCCACCATGCCATGCAGCGTGGTGCTGAGTTGGGCCAGCTCGGTACTCGACACCGCCGTCCCTTGCATGGCAGCAGCTGATTGATCTGCGCTATCGCGAATACTGTCCACGCTGCGGTTGACTTCCGCGACAACCGCGCTTTGCTGCTCGGCAGCGGCGGCAATCTGCTGATTCATGCGGTGAATCACCGAGACCGCATCGGCGATGCTGTGCAGGGCACTCTCGGTCTGATGGGCATCCGCCACAGTCGTCTCCACCAACTCGCTGCTCGCGCCGATCTGTTGCATCGAGTCCTGTGTGCTGCGCACCACCGCGAGGATCAGCCCTTCAATCTTGGCCGTGGATTCATGCGTCCGCTGCGCCAGGAGGCGGACTTCGTCGGCGACCACGGCAAAACCACGACCCTGCTCGCCGGCACGAGCAGCCTCGATCGCGGCATTGAGGGCGAGCAGATTGGTTTGTTCTGCCAGGCTCTTGATCACATCGAGTACGGCCCCGATGTTCTGCACTTCACCGTCGAGGCTGAGCATGCTCTCGTGTGCCGCACCAGCCGCCGCCGCGAGTTGTTCGATGCGCGACATGGTGCCCTGTACCACTTTCCGGCCGTACTGCACCTTGGAATCGGCGGAATCGGCGGCACTCGCGGCATCCGCGGCACTGCGCGCCACTTCATCCAGGCTCTGTACGATTTCGCTCATTGCGGTGGCCACCTGCGCGGTCTCTTGTTTCTGACTGCCCACTTCGGCGTTCGCTCGTTCTGCGGCCGAGGACAGCGTTTGCGCCGAGGTCGCGATACTGCCGATGCCGTTCTTCAGACCACCGACGATGTCGCGCAGGGCCAGTGACATACGAGACATGGCGCGCATCAGCTGACCGACCTCGTCGGTGCCGTGCGACTCGATTTTCGCCGTCAAATCACCGTCTGCAATGCGGTCCGCGACACGGATGACACTGCGGAGCGGCTTGACCACGGCCCGAGTGATAAGCATCGCGGCGGCCAGCCCTGCCAGCAGGGCGACCAGCGAGGAGGCAAAGATGAACCCGGCGCTGGCCCCGAGCTCGTTGCGCATTGCTTCGTCCTGTTCGGTATATGCATTGTCCACCCGCCGCATGACCTGTTCGGCGCGTGCAATCATTTGCGCATGGACCTTGCGCTCCTGGGTCAGCAGCTCGGTGTATTCGTCCAGCCGCTCATTGAAGGTGGTAATGAGCGACGCAGCTTCTTTGAGCACGCCCCGATAGGCCGGATCGTTGCCTGCAACATCGATCAGCTGTTTGATCAATTGTGCGGCTTCTTCGGTTTGCGGGATCCGGGCACCCGCGTCGACTTCCGTGCCGACAGCCGCCCTGCGGCTTTGCTCAAGGCGGACATGGGCCTCGTTCAGTGCCTGCAGCACGAGGCGACCCGTTTCACCGAGCTGCCCCGCCTGTTCGATGAGCGCTTCGCCCCTGTCGTTTTCCCCAGTCGTTAACGCCGCTACGGCATCTTCGACAAAGATGCCGTGGACCAGATCGAGGTTGTTGGTCACGTTCTGCACCGACCAAGCGGCGGTATCCAAAGCCCGCTGCTTGCGTTGGGCAAGATTGACGAATTCATCGAACGAGGTGCGGTAGGCCGTCACCTCGAGTTCAACCTCGTCCATTGTCGCCGCCATAGCGGCCGATTGCGTCTTCAGAGCGGTCGTCAGGCCCAGGATGGCGTCGATGCCGGAGCGCAACGCGTCCACCTCGGCCGGATCTTCAGAAAGGGAGAACGCCTGCTCATGCTGACGAATCAGGAGCACGTTCCGATTGATCTGCGCCATCAGCTTGAGCTGGTCGAAGCGAAGTTCGATCGTTTGCAACGCGGTGACACCGATCGCTGCTACGACGCCTGTGAGCAGCAGAACCAAACCGAAGCCGAACCCCAGCTTCCGCGCCATCGTCGAACGACCAAAACGCGATCGCAAGTTTGTAAAGAACTGCACGGTGTCTTCTCCCACGCCTAGGCGCAAAAAAACATGCCTCGCCACTCCGCCGATGATTCCATGTCACTCGTTCAACCACATATTCACAAGGACTGGGGGCGATTCCACTCCCTTCGATCGTCTGCCTCGAATCGTCGCTGAGCGCTCGCAGCCGCGTCGACCCAACGAAGGAAGCCCGCCTCCGGGACCTTGATCAGGTCGGGAGGCGGGCTTACAAACGAACGGTGCAAGGAGAACCCTTTGGGTTCACCCAAGCTGCGCCCTCCATTTCAATGATGGACGCAACCGGTGGCACGAGCCGTTCATGTTCGGCCGAGCGCCTGCTTAGTTGGGCGCCGAGGCGGTGTCCTTAAGCCATTTCTCAACCATTTCAGGATGCGATTCGATATAGGCGGCGGCCTCCTTCTCGTAAGAAGAATCCTTGGCCTTGAGCATAATGTCCTGCAGGTCGGCCAACGGAATCTTGAACGACTTGATGAACGCTGCAGCCTTCGGGAAATCCTTCTCGAAACCCATGCGTCCGACAGCGTGGATCGCTTCCTCTCCACCGAGCGTCTTTTTCGGGTCCTCAAGGAAACGCAGCTTGTACTGCGCAAACATCCAGTGCGGCGCCCAGGACGTTGCCACGATCCAGTTGTCGCGCTTGATGGCGCGATCGATGCTCAGCACCATGGCCGCGTCCGACGCCGTGACCAGTTTGTAATCGTCGAGACCGTAGGCCTTGACCGCTTCGGCAGAGGCGCGCATCAGGCCCGAACCGGCATCGATACCCTGGATCTGTTTCTTGAACTTCTTCGCAATCTCCGGTTTCTTGAGATCTTCGATCGACTTGACCTCGCTCTCGGGCACATAGTCCGGCACGACCCAACCCAGGCGCGCCTTGTCATAGAGAATTCCGAGATCTTCTACCTGGCTGGACACCTTTTCCCAATAGGCCTGGTGGGTCGTCGGCAGCCACGACATGAGCATGACGTCGAGATCGCCCTTGGCGACGCCGTTGTACTGAATACCGACATCCGCCATGACCAGCTCAACCTTGTAGCCGAGGCGCTTTTCGAGCAGTTGCTTGGCGACATTCGTGACAGCTTCGGCGTCGGACCACGCCGTCCAACCTACCTTGATGGTCTTTTCAGCTGCATGCGCAGCCATGGGCGCAACAGCACAACTGACGGCAAGCACCGCAGCAAACTTGCGAACTGCCAGCTTCATCGCATTGAACATTTATTGCTCCTTCTGAGAGGCCGAGTATCGATATTTGCCGCTTGCCTTTCCGACTCCCTGCCCGGCGGCATTTCGGACAGGGCGCTTTCTACGCCGAACATTCGCGGAATGTCCGGCAATAGCTCAGGGTCTAGATAGAATCCCGCCCCGTTGTGTGAGCATCTTTTTATTCGACTTTCTTATCCCTTCGTACTGTGTTCTGAGCGATGGAATCCAACGGAACCGCGACGCGATGGCATGGGACCGTCAGCGATGCGAATGCCTTTCCCGTGACTACGAGCCCCGCTTCGGACGCTTGGCCCGACGCTCGCCAAAGCTCTCCGTCAGGCGGTCGAGCATGATGGCGAGTAGCACCACCCCGAGTCCGCTCTCGAAACCAAGGCCGACATCAAGCCGCGAAATACCGGCCAGCACATCGTTGCCAAGACCACCCGCGCCCACCATGGAGGCAATGATCACCATGGAAAGCGCCATCATGATGGTCTGATTGACGCCTGCGAGAATCGATGGCATGGCGCCGGGGATCTGCACCTTGAAGAGCAGCTGGGCAGGCGTACAGCCGAACGAAATGCCGGCCTCCACCTGCTCCTTGTTCACTTGCCGGATGCCGAGCGCCGTGAGGCGCACCGCTGGCGGCATGGAAAAGATCACCGTGGCGAGCACCCCTGGCACGCGCCCGAGACCGAACAGCATCGCCGCCGGGATGAGATAAACGAAGGCCGGCATTGTCTGCATGAAGTCGAGCGTCGGGCGCACGATCGTCTCGACTCGCTTGCTGCTGGCCGACCAGATCCCGAGGGGCACCCCCATCAGCAAACTGATGACCGTTGCTGAAATGATGAGGGCCAGTGTTTCCACCGTCTGATCCCAGAAACCGGTGGTGACAATGACGCCGAAAGCCAGCACACAGAACCCGGCAAACGCCCAGCCCTTGCGCCACAAGCCGAGCGCAGCGACGGCGCCGATGAAAAGCCAGACCGGCACTGCCGAAAGACCATCCTCGATACCGCCGGAGAAGGTCTCCACCACCGTACCGATCGCCTCGAATATCCCACTCCCGTCGTCCTGGAGCCAATTGACCAACAAGGACACCCACTCGCCGAGGGGAAGTCGGAATTCGCTCATGGCGCTACTCCCTTGCTAAGTTTCGTAAGCAGGACTGTTTTGGTCACGGCGCCGACATAGCGTCCGTTCTCGTCCACCACGGGCAGCGGACAGGGGCTGGCGACGACGATACGAATGAGGTCTTCGATCGGGAGCGAGCTCGGCACTGTCGCACCAAGCTCCGGCAGCAGTGCGTCACGCAGCCGGTGGGCGCCGGTCTCGCGACAGCGGATGAGGGACTCGACCGAGACCACACCCAGAACTTTTTGATGCTGATCGAGAACGAAGCCGTAGTCGCGATCGTAAAGACGCAGGCGCTCCAGCGCCGCATGGATACCACCCACCAGCTCCTCGGGGCGGTCGAAGATCGTGACTTGCTCTTTCTGCGCGACAGTCCCCGCCGTCATGTATTTGGAGACATCCACCCCCCGGAAGAAGGCGCGCACGTAATCGTCCGCCGGCCGCTCGAGAATGTCATCCGAAGTGCCCACCTGCACCACCCGCCCGCCTTCCATGATGCAGATACGGTCGCCGATGCGCAGCGCCTCGTCGAGGTCGTGCGAAACGAATATGACGGTACGGCTGTGCTCGCGCTGAAGATTCACCAGCACGTCCTGCATCTCGGTTCGGCGCAGCGGATCGAGCGCTGAGAAGGCCTCGTCCATCAGCATGATCGAAGGGTTCGACGCCAGCGCACGCGCCAAGCCAACGCGTTGCTGCATGCCCCCAGACAACTGAGCAGGGTAACTTTTGGCGAAGGAAGCCAGCCCGACCTGGTCCAGCACCTCCATGGCTCGGCGCTCGCGCTCGTCACGCGCCACACCACGCACCTCCAGTCCGAACGCGGCGTTGTCGAGCACCGTGCGCTGTGGCAACAAGGCAAAGGACTGAAACACCATGCTCATATCATGGCGGCGCATTTCGAGCAGCTTGCTCTTGCTCATCGCCGCCACGTTCACGCCGTCCACCACCACCTCTCCGGCGGAAGGCTCAATGAGCCGGTTGAGCAAACGGATGAGGGTCGACTTGCCCGACCCGGACAGACCCATGATGACGAAGATCTCGCCCTTCTTGACCGTGAAGCTGGCGTCCCGAACACCGACCACCTGGCCGGTCTCCTTCAAGATTTCGTCTTTGTCGCGCCCTTCCCTCAGCATCTGCAGCGCCACTTCGGGCCGATTCCCGAAGATCTTGTACAGATTGCGCACCACCAGCTTGTCTTCAGCGGCAGCCCCAGACCGGACACGGCCCTCTTCCCCGCTCACTGTATCCGGGGCCTGTGCCTCACTGACCACTTCCATCTGACACCTCTCAAGGCTGCGTTGCTGACAGAGGAGAACTCGTGCTTGGAATGCATACGAGCAAGCCACCCTACGCGCGATCCAGCGCCGGATCGGTCAGCCACGAGGCCGGATCGATGCCGCTAGACGGAGATCGCCGAGAGAATAGTCGCGCTGATACGTGGACCGCACTTGCACTTTACCGACACCTATCAATCTATTTGCGACATGTGCACCGCTGCGCGAGATGGTGGGCGGGGAACTCAAGTCAATTTTGATGTACGGGCCTATCCGGTCTGGCTGACCAGGTGGCGAGGCGCTGATGCTCCGACACCCAACCCTTCGCCGGTTCACCGTCATCGAAGACGACCCCGCGTATGAATTCTGTCGTACGTTCGCGTGCTCGATTTTCTGGGGCGAATTTATCCAAGCTTCATGCGGACTGAATCTGAAGCACCGCACACGCGTTCAGCGTCGCCTCACTCAGTGATTCTTCTCCGCAAGTGCTGGCACTGAGCGCCTTGTTCGGAAACAACGAACAGCTGTTCGAAAAATATCGATACCTCGGCGCCGAACGAGCCGCTAAGGTACGCGAGCCAACCGGCAGCACGCCGGCTGCAGGCTTCTCCCCTCGCCACCTGTTGTGGGTGCGGGACACCCCCGCCGCGAGGAGAGATGTCTCATGGCCGAAGCACGGGAAAGCCAGATCGCTGTACGGAAAATCGATGCGCGCCGGGCCTTGCCGGGCGCGCTGCAGCCACGGCTCCATGCTGTTCTGGGCGCCCGGGGCTGAACTTCGCAGCAGACTCGCCCCCGCGCTGGCAACCAAGTGATACCTGATCCGCAAGCCTGTTCCCAGCACGAAAAGGAGATCAGCATGAAAACGGTTCACTGGCGACTGCGCTTCAAGCACCTTGGCACTGCGCTGCTGATGGCAGTCATTACGCTCCCGGCGTCCGCCGACAACGCGATGCCGGGCAAGGGCGTGACCGTGCAACCCCTGAAGGGGCCGCTCGCAGAAGAGACCTTTCAGACACGTATCGTGATGCGAGCCCTCGCCGACCTGGGCTACGACGTCAAGCCGGTCAAGGAGAGCGACTACGCGAGCGCTCATTTGGCCGTCGCCACCGAAGCTGGCGCTTTCTTGACCACCCACTGGACACCGCTGCACAACGACTTCTATGCCAGCAACGGCGGCGACGCCAAGCTCGTCCGCAGCGGGGCGCTCATCGCAAACAACCTGCAGGGCTACCTGATCGACCGCAAGACGGCCGAGCAGTACCGGATCACCAACATCGCGCAGCTGCGGGATCCGGCCGTCGCCAAGCTCTTCGACACCGACGGAGACGGAAAGGCCGACCTAGCTGGCTGCGCAGCGGGCTGGGGTTGCGAGAAGGTCATCGAGCATCAGCTGACGGCGTACAAGCTGCGCGACACGATTACCCACAAGCAGGGCGCCTACTCGGAGTTGATGGCCGACGTCATCACCCGCTACAAGGAAGGCAAGCCGATCCTCTACTACACCTGGACACCCTACTGGGTCAGTGGGACGCTGGTACCGAACACGGACGTCGTCTGGCTTGAGGTCCCCTTCTCGTCGCAACCCGGCGTAAACGCCGGCAAGAGCACAAAACTACCCAACGGCAAGGACTACGGCTTCGAGGTCAACACGCAGCATATTCTGGCCAGCAAGGCCTTTGTCACAGCCCATCCGGACGCGGGCAAGCTCTTCGAGGTCATGACCATAGACGTGAACGACATCAACATGCAGAACATGTGGATGAGCATCGGTCTGACAAGCAGCGCTGACATCGACCGGCACGTTACCGCATGGATCAAGGTCAACCGGAAAGTCTATGACGGCTGGCTGGCACAGGCGCAGGCTGCGGCCAACCCCTGAATCGCGGCTGAGCGACTACCTGCGCAGGCCTGCGCGAATGGGCCTACGTCCGCTCCCACGAATCCTCGCAGCAGCGTGCCGCCCACTTGCCCATCTGCTTGCATCAGTACAACTGGCACCGACCACACGCCAACTTCAAATATCTATCGCCGATCGGCCGGCTACCGACGGCGAACAAGCTGGTGGGGTTACACAGCTAGGCCCCAATGGGCTTGCAGGGGACTGCGAAGTCAATATGGTAGTGCTCATCGTGGCGCACCCATGGCCTACCTTTCATGAAGGGCAGATTTGCCTGAAGATATTTGCCACGCGGCGTTGCGAACAGCTTTGGTAGAAAGCGGGTGTCGAAGATGACCAAGGCAATGCCCACTCCGTTGGCTTTGGCGGCGATATGAAGCTGATACATGTGCTCGGCAATGGCCGGAAAGTCGATGCTGTACCCCTCGTACTTCGCATTGGCATTGAACTCGATGTCGTAGCCGAGTCGATTGGTGATGCTCGCAGGTAGCGGCACAGACTTTCCCTCGGCATTTCGAACCGGAACAAAAAAGTCTATGGACAGACCGTTCTGATGGGTGCGATGAGGCCGAAAGCGGCCGCCTGAAGGCCAGCCCGTTTCGCCATAGACGAATACGGTCGAAGGGCTTGCTACCTCAAGAACGGAGTATGCCGAGACGATGATCTCCGCGACCCTGGAATGAACATGTGTGCGCCCTGCCGTTGCTCCCAGAACGCTGTATGCAGAGAAGTTGCGGCCGCTTACTGGAAGCTTGACGCTGCCTTCGATTCGGCCGTTGCCAATAGTACCGTAGCACTGACTTTCGGCGATCGCCTCAGGTAGCTGAATAAAGAACAAGACAGCGACGGCAAGGAACAGTCTGTGCATATGCGGTATGCGGCCTAGCGAGGCGGTAGGAAAACCCGGCGCCATGCCGGAGCAGCCAGATTTCGGGAGCTACTCGACCCTTCAGAGGCTGCCGATCGCTCCATACGAAGCGGACTGAGAGATCTAAGGTTCAAGGTCATCGTCAAAGATTTCCAAAATCAACTTTTCTACAATCTCAACGCTCACCATAACCGGCAGTATCAAACCGGGCGACGAAGGAGCGCCGCTCTACACTGTCCGCATTGATGGCATTGTTATACATTGAGTGGCAAGTGCTGAGACCAGCCTCCAGACATAGCCGCGGCAACTTTGGCAAAGTCCGTATTCTTGCTGTTTTCGTTTCTTGCCATACAGAATCTTTCATCCCGACTGAACAATGATGACGCAAAAGTTCGGGCCGCCATAATAATGCCGGATGTCTTTTCAAACCGCAGCTCAGTGAATTTGACAAATGCTTTTTGCAAATCGCTAGGATTTTCGTTTAGGCAGTTTGCGAGATGCCAAGCATCCTCCAGCGCCTGACAGGCGCCTTGACCGGATGTTGGCAGAGGGGCATGGGCCGCGTCTCCGATCACAATCAGGTTGTGTTTGTGCCACGTGTGGATTGGATCATGGTCATGCACGTAAATCTTGTTGATCCGTTCGACAGGTGTGTGCTCAGTCATCATTCGAACAAGTTGCGGCCAGTCCGAGAAAATTGAACGTAGCTCCGCTTTATATTCATACTGATTTCTTGGGCCAACATCGGCACAGGCGGCACCCCCGGCCCAATAGGCTTTGTGCTTCGTAACGGGGACGATTCCAAAGCGTTCACCTACACCCCAGTAATCCGCTACTGCGATTTCCTGAAAAGATTCTTCTTCGGACTCATAAACACCAACCCAGTTTATGATTCCTTGATACACGGGACTGTTGTCACCACACACATAACGACGGGCGTGAGAAGCCATGCGGCCATCCGCTCCGATCAGGACATCGGCTGTGATCTTCGATCCATTTTGGAAGTGGACTTCAGCTTGATCTGGGTTCTTGGTTTCTATTCGGGTAACCGTACGGCCATACTGGATGGCAACCCCGAGCGATTCAAGCCTTGATATCAGGATGCGCTGAAATTCACTCCTGAGAATGGAAAGGCTGGAATACCCCATATTCCTGTTGATCCTTTCAATATCAATCGCCCCCAAATCTTCGTTGGCGCTCGATAGTCTACACATTCTTGTCAGATGCCCGGATACCGCTTCAATCTCGTCCAACACTCCGAGCTGTTCGAGCACATATGCCGCATTTGGCCACACAACAATTCCAGCGCCAATACTCAAGTCGGATTCGTGCCTTTCGTAGATGCTGACGTCGAAACCTTTCTGCTTGAGAGCAATGGCGCTGCTGATACCGGCAACCCCTCCACCGAGAATGGCAACTTTCATGTAAGGGAACCTCGTTCTCTATTGGATGCATCACGTAGAGCTAACCAGCGCTGCGCGACGCTTTGTCGCGCAGCGACCGCAGGGAGCGAGGTTGAGCGCAATGTTGGACGAAGCCGCTACGCGGAGAATCCGCCGCTGCCGCGTCGGCGCCGGAGTGGTCACAATCGAGCCTCGCCCTTCTGCTTGAAGGGTTCCTTTGTATGACAAACATGAGGCTCGCGCAAGATGA
>NZ_JAEKFT010000056.1 GCF_018524365.1 Denitromonas iodatirespirans | reverse complement strand
GCGGCGATGAACCAATTCGCGATCCTCTACGAGGACCGCTTCACGGATCATCGCCTAAAATGAAAACCGCGTTTCCAACTCAGGAAGCGATTCAGAGCGCCTCACACACAGAAATTCTGACACTCCCCGAACGTTGGGCTGAGGCTTCCACCAGGCCGTGCCTCATGTCGTCGCACGTCACAGAAAAATGCATCAATTGGATATCTTCTGCATCTGGTGAGCGCTGTAGGGCTGCCGCCGCAACAAGCTGGTCTCCAAAGCGCTGAAGACGGATATCCCACTGCTCTGGCCGACCTTGCATAGACCCGCCAAGGCGGAGGTCAATTCTTTCACAAAATGGATTCAGAACTTCGATTTGGTCGACAGGCAGTGAAAGCCCACCACCGAGTGCCTTGATATAGGCCTCCTTGACAACCCATAGTGCGTAAAAAAAATTGAGGCGCTGCTCAGGTCGGAGAGACTGCAAGTGCGCAATCTCGCTCGCAGAACACACACGATGCATCACAGCCGAGTAGTCAAACGAAGGATCGATGAACTCCACGTCGACACCCACCGCCCCACTTCGGGTCACCAGACAATGAATGTATCCCCTACTGTGTGAAACATTGAACGACGGGACAAAGACACTTGGCGGATAGGCCACGAACGGCCGGCCGAAAGCATCCTGCTCGAATCGCCACTTCCGCGGGGTGGTGTGTCCATATTGAGACAACACGAGCCGCAGAAGCGCGCGGCTCATGATTGCTTCGACACGATCCTTCACCCGGCGAACACGAGAAATCCGGTTCGTTTCGCTATGGTCCAGCAAGGTCTCAGCCATCGACACACAAACCTCATCGAAGCCGGATGTGTCAATCGACCACCAATGCGCCTGATTGCGACCGAATGTCATTGGGCGCCTATCGAGGTAGCTCCCGCCAAGCAGAAACGGGGTCTCGCGCTTCACCGCTGTATCCGTCGTCATCGTGGACTACTGCGCCTCGCGCCGTCGAAAGCTCTTTACGACTCCGGCATCATCGAATATCACGATCAACTCATGGCGGGCCTTCATGTCTCTGACGGTTTCAGCAACGTCCAAGATGTCCCCGACGACTGGAATGAACGAGATGAGCGTCGGGACTTTCGTGCGTTCCTCGCCATAGACCCAGATTTCTTCACCCTTGTCGCGGATCTTTTCAGTTGGCTCCCCAACCGTGGATAGCACATCGCTTCGCGTCGAACGCCCGACGGACAGCACCGTATCGGGCTCGTTCAGCGCGGCTTGATTGTGCGTCGAAGCGCACCCCGAAATGAATGCCGCAACCACGAAGATCACGGTCCAGTGCGAAACAGTCGTTCTCACGATCAGCGCTTCCTCACCACATTCCGTATGGCCGCAAGCACAGCGGCAGGATTCTCATCCTGAATGTAGTGCCCGGAATCCCAAACGGTCCGGTACTCTGAAATGCCTAGGATCTTCAGCCAGTCCTGTCGCAACCGTTTGACTGCTTTTTCGAAATCTCCCTTCTCCTCCGACCGGAAGCGCCCACTGACAAGCAACTCGACCGGAGCTGAAACCGGTTGGCGCATATTGATCGAATCGAGGCACTTTGCCTGGTCGTCGAATTCGGCCTTGTCGGACTGGCTGAATCCGACCGCGCGAATAACACTCAGCATCGCGGCGGAACCAGGGGATTCCTTCTTCAGGGTCTCAAGATGACGCGGGTGGGTTGGATCGAGGAGCACAACTCCTGCCACATCTTGTGGATACATCTTTGCAAACACATATTGGTATAGCCCTCCGAGCGAGTGACCAACCAGAACGTAGGGCGGATTGACGCCCTTCGAGCGCAGTAGGGCCCGCTCCTCGGCAGCAATGGCACATGGATCGCGCCTCCCTTTTCGGAACTGCGCATCACCGTGGCCCGGCCGGTCATAGGCAAACACCTGATGGGTTCGTGCAATCTCCGGCAACACCTTGTGCCAACTGTCCTTACCCTCCTGAAACCCGGACTGAAAAACAACCACCGGTTTACCGCTCCCGGCGATGATGAAAGTTCCATCGGTCTGCGCGCCGGGAATGGATCTCGCCATTTTGGTATCCGGTTTGACGACTTCTGCACATCCGGTCACCGCCAAGGTGACCACAGCCAACACTGCGTAACGCACTCTGCGCTTCCCTCCAGCATGAAATCAAAAGACTCGACGCGATCACGCAACCGGCGCAATGCTGCCGCAGTCAACCTCGAAAAGCGTCGCTCGCTGGCGCATTTCACGATTCAGCATCAGCGCGCGACGGACATGGGCATGATTTCCGTGATTGATAAAGTTTCCGGTGTAGGAGATGCCTCCAAGCTGATTGGAGACTTGGTGCCACCAGTTGCTCGGCGCGAACACCACGTCACCGGGCTCCTGGATGCACTTGTACCCAGTGGTCTTGGCGTAGTCGGGGAAGGTGTCGAGGTCGGGGTTGAAAGCATCGACACGACCACCGTACATCGCGGCATCCTGATCCGGCGCGAAGAACACCCAGGCCTTGCGTCCGGTAATGGCAACATTGAAGGCGCCGGTACCCATCACACTCTGCTGCATGGGGAAACCCGAGCCAGTTGGACTGATGGAACATCTGCCTAAACGGGGCTGCATTTCGCGCGGCAGAGCCAGATGCCAACTGTCGAAATAAGACGGGATTTGCAGGTCAAGCTCCATTTCAGCCGAAATCGCCCAGTCGGTCAGATGGAGAGGCTCGTGCTGCTCTGGCGACTTGAGGTAGTCGAGATATTCACCGAGTGCCATCGTCACGGTCGTGCGCTCGAGTTCATTGCCTTTGCGGCGAAGCCTGACTGCCTCAATCTGCTGGGAACCGTACTTTTCATTGAACATCTCCAGCGACCATCCAGAATGCGAGGGCCATGTAGTCCCCAAGCCTTTGAACAACAAGGGAAGCCCCCGCTCACTGCCATAGCGTGAGAAAAATGCCTCATCGGTCAGCGGCTCCGTGACGATGTCGATGTGAGGAAAATCCATCCAATCAATCTGAGCGCTCATGATACATATATTCCATCGTCATTAATCATGGAGAATCTAAACAAAAGATGACAAAGCACGGAGTCCCTGCCCGGAGAAACCAGATTTCATTGCCATGCCGCTATCTGTGCACGTTCTGCGCCGCCGGGGAGAATGCTGTTCTGCGCGGCAGTGCGCTCAAGGCCGACATTCGGCACTTGCCGGCTGGGCTGGCGGCCCATCCTTGCGACGGCGAAAGATCCGTCCGATGCGTTGCTCAATGTTGTCGACGATTTCATAGACGACCGGCACTACGAATAGACTCAGAACGGTCGAAGTCATCAAGCCACCGATGACCACCACGCCCATCGGTGAACGAAAGCTCGGATCGCCATGTACTCCAAGTGCCATCGGCAACATCCCGGCGATCATGGCGACCGTCGTCATGACAATCGGCCGGGCGCGCTTGCGGCACGCATCGAGAATGGCCTCCGTGCGTGCCATGCCCTCGTCTCGCCGCGCAATGATTGCGTAGTCGACCAGCAGAATCGAATTCTTCGTCACCAAGCCCATCAGCATGATGACGCCGATGAGGGACGGCATCGACAGGGACATGTCGCATATCCACAGGCCGAAGAACGCGCCGACGGCAGACAATGGCAAGGCCGCGAGGATCGTGAGCGGTTGCATGAAGTCGTTGAACAGCAGCACCAGAACCGCGTAGACGCAGAGGATCCCGGTCAGCATGGCGATGGCGAAGTTGCCGAACAACTTCTGTTGCGCCTCCCAATCGCCGGCGGCAACCCGGTGCACCCCGGGCGGAAGATTGCGCACGCTGGGCAACGTCTCGACCACATCGATCGCATCGCTGAGCGGCCTGCCGTTCAGTTCCATGTCCACGGTCACGTGTCGTTCGCGATCCAGGCGATCGATTTGCGACGGGCCGCTTTCGACGCTGATATTCGCAACGGCCGCCAACGGCACCGTGCCCGAGCTGGAGCGCACACGCAGGTTCGACAGGGTCGTCAGGTCGCTGCGGAAGTCCTGGTCGAGCTGAACGCGAATCGCCAATTGTCTGGACTGAAGGTTCAGCTTGGGCAGGCTGGTGTCATAGTCGCCACTCGTCGCGATGCGCAAGGTTTGACCGATCGCCAGTGTCGACACGCCCAAGTCCGAGGTGCGCACCAGATCCGGTCGAACCACGATCTCGGGTTGGAGCAAGTTGGCCGAGGTGCCGACTGTGCCGAATCCGCTCAGGCGCCGCATATCGTTTGCCACCGAAAGCGCCGCAGCGCGCAACGCCTCGGGATTGTCCCCGGCAAGCACCAGCGAGTATTTCTCGCCGGTCTCGCCCGATCCGATAGCAAAACGGATGCCCGGAATGTGTTGCAAGGTTTCGCGAATATCGGCTTCAACCTCGCGCTGGGAGCGATCCCGATCGCCTCGAAGCGTCAGTACGAGTTGGGCTGAGGTGGTGTCGCCCGATGAACCGGTGGCATCTCCGCCAATCGACTTGCCGCTGCCGATCGATGTAAACACGCTCTCTACATCGGGATGTCGGGCAATGCGGGTTCTGGCCGCTTCGGCTGCCATGACCGTCTTTTCGATCGTCGCGCCGGGTGGCGTCGTCATCGTTACCGTGACCTTGCCAGAATCGCCGGCGGGAATGAAATCCACTGACAGATCGGCCACCACGACAATCGAGAATATGAAGACCAGTGCCGCAAGAAAGGATGTCTTCACGGGTCGGGCCAGCCCCCATCGCACGGTGGCCAAGTAGCGCTCCATCCACTTGCCTGGCTGTTCGATTTCCTGTGCCGGCATCTCTTTGAGAAGGTAGGCGGACATCATGGGTGTGATCATTCGCGCCACCACGAGCGACGCGAGCACCGCGATGGAAGCCGTCCAGCCAAACTGTTGGAACACGCGCCCCGATACCCCACCCATGAAAGCCGTGGGCAAGAAGACGGCGACCAGCGTCAGGGTCGTCGCAACCACGGCGAGACCGATCTCGTCGGCCGCCTCAAGCGCGGCTTGAAATGGTGGCTTGCCCTTGCGTTGATGACGCACGATGTTCTCTACTTCAACGATCGCGTCGTCCACGAGCAGCCCGATAACCAGCGTCATTGCCAACAGGGTGACGATGTTGAGCGTGAAGCCGAGCAGGTCCATGAAAAGGAAGGTCGGCAGCACAGACAGCGGCAAGGCAAACGCTGAAACGAGTGTGGCCCGGCGATCGCGCAGGAAGAGCCAAACCACGATCAGGGTCAGCACGCCCCCTTCGTACAAGGCACTCATGGCGGCGTCATATTCGTCGACGGTGGACTGGAGCTCGTTGTCGATCTCGATGATCTCGACAGCCGGATGCGCCTCACCGAGCGCCGTCAGCGCTGCTCTTACGTCCTCGGCGACCGTCACCTCGCTCGCATACTTCGAGCGGTACACCTGAAAACTGACCACCGGAACGCCGTCTTTGAGCGCGACATGGTTCCGTTCGGCACCACCATCATGGATCGTTGCAACCTCGCCAAGGCGAATGGTCCGGCCATCAGCCAGGGGGATAGAGAGTGACGCGAGTGCCGAGGCCGAGTTCACAGCACTTGTCGAACGCAACGACTGCTCAGCCCCACCGACTCGGCCACGACCGCCTGAGATCTCATATTGCGCCGCAAACACCTGCTCAGAGATATCCGCGGGCGTCACGCCAAGGGACTGCAGGCGCGTGGGGTCAAGCTCGACCAGCACCTCCCGTTCAACCCCCCCTTGCCGGATGATCGATCCGACGCCCGCCACGTTCATGAGGCGCTTGCTCACCGCATCGTCCACGAACCACGACAGGTCCAGCTCATCCATCGACGCGGACTCGACCATGAAGGTCAGAATTGGCGCCCCCGAGATCGATATCTTGGCAATTCTCGGATCTTCGACAGATGCGGGCAGCGAACTTCTGACGCCGGTCACCGCATTGCGGACCTCGTCGACCGCCTCCTGCATATTTTTTTCGAGTCGGAAGGACACGACGGTCTGAGAGACACCTTCAGTCACTGTCGAAACGACATGCTCGACGCCCGTGATATTCGATATCGCCCCCTCGACCTTGCGGGTCACTTCGGTCTCGAGCTGCGATGCGGTAGCCCCCGGCAACGCCACCACCACGCCCACAGCCGGCAATTCGATATCCGGGAACTCCTGAATTTCGAGCCGGTTGAAACTCAGCAAGCCCATCAACGACAGGATGAAGAACAGGAGGATGGCGGGAATCGGTCGCCGAATCGACCAACTGGAGACGTTCATTTGTTACTCCGGTTCGCCGCGGAGAGGCTGACTTTGATCTCTTCGGCATCACCAACCACGGTCACCGTCTCACCGTCATTGAGGAAGGCCGCACCACTTTCCACGATCCGCTCTTCACCTGTCAGTCCAGAGCGAACTTCAACGCGCCCGTCGTTCCGGCTGCCGATCGCGAGCTTGCGCTGCGCGACCCGTCCATCATCCTGATGAACCATCACGTAGTTGAATCCATCGCGCGTCACGAGCGCAGATTCGGGAATGGTCAATGCTTGACGTTCCGCCGCAGAGAATGCGCCCGTCACCAGAACACCCGGCTTGAGCACGTCGCTTCCCTCGACATCGACGTACACAATGGACTTTCGCGAAGCGTTATCCACCGTCGGCGCGATCTGCCGCACGCGCCCCTCGACTTGCCGTCCTAGAGGATCGATCAGCCATACCAACTGACCGATCTTGACAGCAGCCTGTTGCTCGGCCCAGAGTTCGGCGCGCCACTCGATACGACCTTGTCGAATCAAGCGGAACAGCTCAGGGGTGTGGTCGGTCAGCGAGCCCACCGTCGCATTGCGTTCCGAAATCACGCCGTCGTCGGGCGCAACGATCTTCGTTTTCCTCAAACGCAGGTTCAGTGCGGCAATCTGTGATTTCACGATCGCGACTTTTGCCTCCGCCGTTTTTTCGCCAGTCTCGTATTCGAGCAGATCCTGTGCACTGATCGCACGGGAAGCGTCCAGGCGCCGCGCGCGTTCGGCCGACAACTTGGCGTGGCCCAGGTTGGCCTCCGCCTCGGCAAGCGAAGCCCGCTGCATTTGCAGCTCGACTTGCGTGCTCTCTTGGGTGAGCCGCGCCAGCAACTGCCCCTTCTTGACCGTATCGCCAACTGCCACCAGGACTTCCACCAGGCGCTCCCCACTGATCTCGGCGCCGATGGACGCGGCCTGCCAGGGTTCGATGCTGCCTGTGGCCACGATGCGGTCCGACCACTTCTCCCGTTGCGGCGCGACGAGCGACACCGACAGCGCCGACTGAGGCGCTTTGGCTACAGCCGCATTGGTGTTTTCGACGGTTCCAGACTCCGCGTCCTCACAGCCACTCAGAAGCACAGGAATTACCATCACGGCACTCACACCGAGGAGTGCGCGAAATTTGTTTAGATGTTTCATTGATTCCTCATGGAGACTGTTGCGTCGGAGATCGTGCTCGACTCCGATCGGACGTCTTGGGTATCCGCATGCCAACCACCGCCAACGGACTTGTAAAGCGCGATCCATGATTGGATCAGTTCGAGTTGGGTGCCGACTTCTTCCTGGAGGCTGATGAGCAGCACCCGTCGCGCCTCCTCTAAGGCAAGCAGGCTGGCTGCGCCCTCCCGGTATTGCGCTTCGGTTGCCGAGAAGAAGCGCGAGTAACCTTCTACCGCGCGTTTGACGTCATCGGTGCGTCGCAAGCTGGTATCGACCCCAACCAGGGCATTCTCCACTTCGAGCACGGCACTCCTGACACTCGCCTTGTAGTCGGCGATGGCCTCGTCATATTGGCCGCGAGCATATTCAACCGCAGCCTTGCCCGACCCACCATCGAAGAGCGGCAGCGTGATCTGCGGGCCAAACGACCACGGGCGATTGACCGTCTGTCTCGCAATCTTCTGCCCCCGCACCTGGTTGACACCGATGGAGCCGATCAGACTCAAGGACGGCAGGCGCGCGGCCTGGGCGACGCCGATGCCGGCACTGGCGGCGGCGGCCGTCCGTTCGGCGGCTGCCACGTCCGGGCGTTGCTTGATCGCCTCGGCCGGGATCGTTTCGATGCTCATGGTCTCACTGGTCGGCACCACGCCTCGACCAGCGTCGAATTTCGATGCCAACACCTCGTAGGGCAGCCCGCTCAGCTGAACCAACTGATTGATCAATCGCTTGCACCTGCCCTGCTGCGCCTTGAGAGTGCTTTCCGCCTCGGCCACCGATGCGTCGGCACGATCCGCGTCCGAAGCGGACGAAAACCCCGCATCGGTTTTCAGGCGTGTCAGGCGGAGTGTTTCGATCCGCGACTCGAGGTCTTCTGCGGCAATCTTCTCGACGGCCTCACAGTACCGGCGCTCGGCATAGGTAGTGGCCACCTCGGCCGCGAGCGAGACGCGTGCATCGTGCCAGCCCGCTTCACTGGCGACGATCAAGGCCTCGTTCGCCTCCACCGCCCGCCGAGTGCCGCCGAACAGATCGAGCTCCCAGCTGGCATCGAGAACGCCGCTTTGCGTGGACGTGATCGGGATACGGTTGTCCCGGCGGTCCGAGCGCAAGCCTCCATCGCGCGTCTTTTTGTACGTCACGTCGAACTTCGGCAACCAGTCGGACTGAGCGGTCGCATGGTCGGCACGTGCCTGACGAATCCGCGACAGCGCTTTTTCCAGGGTCGGGCTGCTCGCCTGCGCGGCATCGATCAGCTCATTCAGGACCGGATCGTTCAGCCGTGCCCACCATTGCGAGAGATCTTCGGCCTTGCGTCCCTTAACCGGCACATTGGCACTCCACGTCTCAGGCACACTTATCGCGCCAAGCGCCGGTGCCTCGTAATCCGGCCCGACCGTCATGCACGCACTCATGGACAACGCAACAAAGGCCATCACCGACGCCCTGATCCTTCGGTTCATTCGATCACTCATACGCTTTCCTGGATTGACGCCTGTTCTGTTTGTTTCGAGATCAAAACCTTGGAGATCAGTTGTCCCAGGCGGGGGCCTCTCGGTGGGCGCACAATGCTTTCATGATCACCTTGCACAGATATGACATTTATATTGTCGCCAGCAAGGATATCCCATCCCAAGGTCGGACTATTCCGCTGCGATGCACTTGCCGCAAACAAATGAACACCTCGGTAGCTTTCCAGCGCTTCCGGTTCATAGACCTCTATGGCCTCGACGAAGGCGTACTGCATTGCGTTCAACCGCTGATAGAACTGACGCTCCTCCTCATCGTCGTCGTCGGTACCCGCGAGTTTGGCCACGATGCCCTCAACGGTATCGAGCTTCGCCAGTGACTTGACTCGCCACTTCGACAGGCCCAGATCGTGTTGCAGCATCACCAGCAGGAAGGCGCGCTCCCGCTGTGCCAGCTCGCGCGCAGTCTCGTCGTCGGGCAACCACATCTGCATTTCATCGACGATCGCATTGGAGCGGAACAGCGTATCGATCAGCCCCACGAACGCCACTTCTTGGCCCGAAGCGCGCAGCTGCCGCGCCATCTCGTAGGCGACCATCCCGCCAGCCGACCAGCCGATGATCCTGTATGGGCCTGATCGCTGGACTTGCCGCATGGTCGCGATGTAGCGCCCTGCCATTGCCGGCACGTCGCGCAGCGGCACCTCGCCAGGCTGCAGCCCGGTCGCGGTCAGGCCATACACCGGAACCGACGCATCGATCCATTCGGACAGCGTCACCGCATAGTCGACATTGCCGCCCAGGGCATGCACGAAGAACAAGGGCGGCTCCGACCCTTCCGCACGGATCTTGACCAGGCACCCATCGACATCCCCGCTTCTTTGTTCAAGCGCAATCCTGTCGGCCATTTCCTGCAATGTCGGCGCAATATGCAACTCGTACAGGGGCACCGAGACATCGAATACCTTCTGCACGCGTGAAACCAGTTGCACCGCCAGCAGGGAGTGCCCGCCCAGTTCGAAGAAGTTGTCCTGACGCCCTACCCGCGTCACATGCAACAAGTCGGACCAGATGCTCGCCAGATGCGTCTCGATCTCTCCATCCGGCGCGACATACTCGCGCTGAACATAGGCAAGCGAGTCCGGCATTGGCAGCGCCTTGCGGTCGAGCTTGCCATTTAGGGTCAATGGCAGCCGGTCCATTCGGACGTAGGCGCCGGGCACCATGAAATGTGGCAGCATCTGCTGCGCGTGAGTGCGCAAGACCTCCGACGTCAGTGTCTCCGGACCGGTCACATACGCCACCAGACGCTTGTCGCCACCGTAATCGAGAGCAAGCACAGCGGCCTCCTCGACCTGCTCGTGCTGAATCAGTTTCGCCTCGACCTCGCCCAGTTCGATGCGGAAGCCACGAATCTTGACCTGAAAGTCGTTTCGGCCCAGGTATTCGACATTCCCATCCGCCGACCATCGGCCGAGATCACCTGTCCGGTACATCCTGGCGCCCGCGACGAAGGGATCTGCCAGGAAACGCTCGGCCGTCATCTCCGGCTGGTTCAGATAGCCTCGGGCAACGCCGTCTCCGGAGACGAAGATCTCGCCCGGCACACCTTTCGGCACCGGCTGCAAGCGTGCATTCAGGATGTAGACGCGCATGTTCGCAATCGGCCGGCCAATCGGCACCGCACCATGCCAGGGAGCGTCGAGTTTGAAGGTCGTCGCACACACCGTGGTTTCTGTTGGACCGTACGCGTTGATCATCTCAACCTCCTCGGACCACACCCGAGCATCGTCCGGTGAAACGGCTTCGCCCGCGACGATCAGGGTTGACGGGGCGAATGGCAGTGCCGTCTCACGACACGGTTTGAGCGCAGACGGGGGCAAGGTGACATGCGTGATCGAGTGATACTGCATCAACTCAAGTAGGGGCTCGCCCGGCATGAGCTTCTCTGCCGGTGCCACACACAGGCAGGCGCCCGCAGCCAATGTCACGCCTATCTCGGAAGCGCTGGCGTCGAAACTTGGAGAAGCGAATTGCAGCACCCGGCTCGACGACTTGATGCCAAAAGCCGCCTTCTGTGCAAACGCCAGGTTGGTAAAACCCTGATGCTCGACCATGACCCCCTTCGGGCGTCCCGTGGATCCCGAGGTGTAGATCACATAGGCTAAATGCTTGACCGTTAAACCCTCGACCCGGGGATTCCGGTCGGAGCAATCCGCCCAGCCGCCCTTACTCGAACACAGATCGATCACAGGTACGGATTGGCTGTATCGCGCCACGCCGATACTCAGCGAGGCCTCGACAGCAGCCCCCACCCCCGCATGTGTCAACACCACAACCGGCCGGCTGTCTTCCAGCATGTAGGCCACCCGGTCGCTTGGGTAGGTGGGGTCGAGCGGCACATAGGCACCACCGGCTTTGAGGATCGCCAGCAGACCAATGACGAGGTCCGGACCGCGATGCACGCAGATCGCCACCCGCGAATCCGGTGTGACGCCCAGTTGAATCAGATGGTGCGCCAGACGATTCGCGCGAACATTCACCTCCTGATACGTCAACGTCTCATTTCCATGGGCGAGCGCCGGTGCCTGGCCGGCCCTCATGGCCTGCGCCTCGAACAGCTCATGCACGCATTTGGTGCTCAGATAGTCGTTGCGGGTGGCGTTCAAACCCTCGATGACCTGCTTGCGCACGCCCTCAGGCAGCACTTCGATAGTGCACAGCTCGCTTGATCGTTCACCCTCCAGCGACTCAACCAGACCACGAACCGCCTCGACCATCATCTGGCCCACAAGGTCTACATCCACGCCAACCGAAGCGTGCGTGGTGAGCAGATAGGCTTCACCGAAATCATCCACCGAAATGGCCAGCGGATAGTTGGTTCGCTCCAAGCTGGAGACTGCTTCGAAGCTGTCCTCGTACGCCTCGTCAGCGCCGTCCGAAGACGGCTGCCCCGCACTGGGCAAGCCGCTGTGACGATAGTTGAACAAGGAGGTAAACAACGGCGCCTGGGCATCGACCCCGCTGCAGCGCTGGGCCAGTGCCAGTGGCGCATGCTCGTGATGGAGCAGACGGGCCAGTGTTTCGTGCGTCTGGCGAAGCGCCGCTTCGACCCCGCGCTCGTCGATGCGCAGGCGCACCGGCAAGGTGTTGATGAACATCCCGAGCACGCGGTCCG
>NZ_JAEKFT010000055.1 GCF_018524365.1 Denitromonas iodatirespirans | reverse complement strand
TTGGTCCATCGGTTTGACCTCGTTCCAAGGCATGGGGCTGCCCTCCTATCCGCTCCCATGCAGGGTAGAAGTTGTTACCCATGTCTTTGAACCGATTTGTTACCGATGAGTGTGAACCGTACACCCCGCTGTCGTGGCCCTTCGGGCTTCCCTCCCTCCGCAAGCACGGGGCGGGCAGCTTCGCAAACTCGCCCTGCGGGCTCAGACAGCGAAGCCGCTGTTTCCGCCCCGCGCTTGCTGCGCTCGGCACGACAGAGGGGGAGTGGGTGCCCGTCCGTGTGGTCCGCGGCGTTTCGGGCGATCGCCGTAGGCGGCAGTGGCCGGAGGGCATTGCACCGCTCGGCGGTTGCTTGCTGCTGGACCTGACTAAGTACGTACGCCAACGCCTGAGGCTTCGGCGGCCGTGCGAAGCGGACCATCCTGTGTGGCGATCGGGATTTGCAGGCGCAATGCCAGCTCCAGATAGGCTGCATCGTAGCTGCTCAGATCGTAGCGGAGCGCCAAGGCCAGCAGTTCGCTGGGGCGCGGGGTGGCGGGTTCGATGTCGATGGGAAGCCCGCAAATCTGCTCGATGACCTGTTGCGCCTGTTCGGCCGTGAGGCGTTTGCGCCGGCATGCCGTGCGCAGCACGTTGGCAAATTCGAGCTGCCACAGGGCCGGGACAACCGCCCGGTCTTCTTCCAGCCGCAGGGCGATGGCGTCGGTATAGGGGCTTGCCTGGTCGTCGAGAAACCAGCCGGCGACCACCGAGTTATCCAGCACGAAGGGCATCAGTCGCGCCCCTCTTCGATGGCCTCCCGGACATCCATGCCAAGGCTGACGCCTTTCCGAAGTTCGCGCAGGCGGGCGAAGGTGCCGGCAACCTGCTGGCGCTGCGCTTCGGCGGACACTTCGACATCGACCGCCGAGATGATGCGCGCGATGGCACGGCCACGACGGGTGATGGTCACTTGCTCGCCATGCTCGACGGCGACCAGAAGCTCGGAAAACTTGGTTTTGGCCTCATAGACGGGGACGGTCTTCATGATCGAGCCTCTTGATTGAGTTGGTTAGCCCGATTATAGGCGCAGAACATCGACGCACGTCCCGAGGATCCGCCGATGGCCGGCGGAAGCGCTTGTGCGAGAGGCTTCTACCGCGCATACCCCTCATGCTCCCCGATATACCGAAACAGAAAATCCCGAAAACTCTGCGAGGCCGGCGTGAGTGAGCGTCCGTTGCGGGTGAAGGTGTAGAAGCGTCGCGTCACGACGGGATCAACCAGCGGGCGCATCTCCAACCCATACAAGCGCACGAGCGAGGCGGCGTAGGGGATGCAGACGGTGATGCCGAGGCCGGCGCTGACCATGCTGAGCGCGGTGGACATGAAGGCGACGGTGGTGTTGGGGTCGAGGGATTTTTCGCGCATGGCGGTGTGGAGGTCGACCGACAGGCGCTCGGTGAACTGGCCTTGCAGGGCGATGAGGGGCCAGGCTTCGAGGTCGGTCCAGCGGACGCTGTCTTGCGCGGCGAGGGCGTGACCGGGCGGGAAGACGGCCATGAAGGGCAGTTCGAACAGCGTGGTGGCGTCGATGTCGGAGTTGGGGTCGCGTTCGGGGCCGACGCCGAAATCCACCTCGCCGGAGAACACGCGCGAGACCACGCTCTCGACCGCGCAGTCGACCAGCCGGATGCGCACGTCGGGGTGCTCGGCGCTGTAGGCAGCAATGACCTCGGGCAGCAGGGTGCAGGCCATCAGCTGCGGGGCGGCGACGCGCACCGTGCCTTTCTTCAGCGCCTTGAGGTTGGCGACTTCGTCGAGCACGTTGTCGAGGTCGTTGAGGATTTTCTCGACCAGCGGATAGACCTCGCGGCCGGTGTCTGAGAGCTGGATGCGCCGCGTGCTGCGGTCGACCAGGCGCAGGCCGAGCGAGCCTTCCAGCTCCTTGATCAGCCCGGACAGCGCGGATTGCGTGATGAACAGGCTCTCGGCGGCGAGGGTGAAGCTGCCGGTGCGCGCCACGGCGATGAAGGCGCGCAGCTGGCGCAGGGTGATGTTCATAAGATCATCCGATAAATTGATCTGAAAAAGCTGTTTGTATGATATGTCGTTCTGGGCTGTAATGGACACATCGGCCAGTGGCATCGGCCCGGAGTACGCAGAGACCGGTCAGGTCCGCACACAGGAGACAGCAATGAGCTTGGTCCAGAAAATCCATCACGTGGCATATCGTTGCAAAGATGCGCTGGAGACGGCGCGCTGGTACGAAAAGCACCTCGACATGAAGCTGGTGCTGTCGATCGCCGAGGACGCCGTGCCCTCGACCGGCGAGGCCGATCCGTACATGCACATCTTCATGGACGCCGGCATGGGCAATGTGCTGGCCTTCTTCGAGCTGCCGACCCGCGCGCCGATGGGCCGTGACGAAAACACCCCGGCCTGGACCCAGCACCTGGCGCTGGAGGTCGACTCGATGGATTCGCTGATGGCCGCCAAGGCGCGGCTCGAGGCGGCCGGCATCGAGGTGGTCGGGCCGACCGACCATGCGCTGTTCAAGTCGATCTACTTCTATGACCCCAACGGCCACCGCCTGGAGCTGGCCGCCAACACGCTGCGCCCGGGCATGCTCGAGGCGCTCGACAAGGTCAAGTGGGACATGCTTGAAGAGTGGTCTAAAACCAAGAAAGCGCCCAAGCATGCCGCCTGGATGCATGACGGCCGCTATCAGGAGATGTTCAAGTGAAACTCGCAACCCTCAAGGCCGGCGGGCGCGACGGCACGCTGGTGGTGGTCAACCGTGACCTCACCCGCTGCCAGCGCGTGCCCGAGGTGGCCGCCACCCTGCAGCAGGCGTTGGACAACTGGGCCGACGTCGCGCCGCAGCTGGCCGCGGTTTACGAGGCGCTCAACAACGGCGCGGCGCGCCATGCCGAGCCCTTCGATGCGGGGGCCTGCCACTCGCCGCTGCCGCGCGCCTACCAGTGGGCCGACGGCTCGGCCTACATCAACCATGTGGAACTGGTGCGCAAGGCGCGCGGCGCCGAGCTGCCCGAATCCTTCTACACCGATCCGCTGATGTACCAGGGCGGCTCGGACAGCTTCATCGGCCCGCGCGACACGGTGGTGGCCGACCCGGCCTGGGGCATCGACTTCGAGGCCGAAGTGACCGTGGTGACCGGCGACGTGCCGATGGGCGCCACGCCGGCCCAGGCGGCCGCGGCGATCCGGCTGGTGATGCTGGTCAATGATGTGAGCTTGCGCAACCTGATCCCCAACGAGTTGGCCAAGGGCTTCGGCTTCTTCCAGTCCAAGCCCGCCTCCGCCTTCAGCCCGGTGGCGGTGACGCCCGACGAACTGGGCGAGGCCTGGCAGGGCGCCAAGCTGCACCTGCCGCTGCTGGTCGAGCTCAACGGCAAGCCTTTCGGCAAGCCCAATGCCGGTGTCGACATGACCTTCGACTTCGGCCAGCTGATCGCCCATGTGGCGAAAACGCGTGAGCTCGAGGCCGGATCGATCATCGGCTCGGGCACCGTCTCCAACAAGCAGGGCGACCTGTGGGGTTCGAGCATCGAGCACGGCGGGGTGGGCTACTGCTGCCTGGCCGAGGTGCGCATGTACGAGACCATCGAGCAGGGCAAGCCGCTCACGCCCTTCATGCAGCCGGGCGACCGGGTGCACATCGAGATGAAGGACGCGTCGGGCAACAGCATTTTCGGTGCCATCGACAACACCGTCGTGGCGCCCCAGGCGTCGTAAGACCGCAGCAACCCAAGACATAAAAAGGTGGACGAGACATGAAAAAGACCCTGATCACCGCCGCCGTGGCCCTGCTCGGCAGCAGCGCCGCCCTGGCCGAGGAGCCGATCATCCTCAAGGTGGCGCACTTCTGGCCGCCCACGGCGATGAGCCAGCAGAAGGTGCTGGAGCCGTGGTGCGCCAAGATCGAGCAGGAATCGGCCGGCCGCATGAAGTGCCAGATTTACCCGGCCATGCAGCTCGGCGGCACGCCGCCGCAGCTGATCCAACAGGTGCAGGACGGCGTGGCCGACATCGTGTGGACCCTGCCCGGCTACACCGCCGGCCGCTATCCGTCGATGGAAGTCTTCGAGCTGCCCTTCATGACCAACCGCGCCGAGCCGGCCAGCCGCGCCGCCTGGCACTACTACGAGCAGTTCGGCAAGGAAGACTTCGCCAAGGTGAAGCCGCTGGCCTTCCATGTGCATGACGAAGGCTATGTGCACAACAACAAGCACCCGATCACCAAGCTGAGCGACTTCCGCGGCCTGAAGATGCGCGCGCCGACCCGCCTGACCAACAAGATGATCGCCGCCTTCGGCGCCACGCCGGTGGCCATGCCGTTGCCGGCCGTGGCCGAAGCGGTGTCGAAAGGCGTGGTCGATGGCTATGTGCTGCCCTGGGAGGTGATCCCGGCGGTCAAGCTGCACGAGATGACCAAGTTCCACTCCGAGACCGACAAGTCGATGCCCTCGCTGTACACCGCGCTGTTCATCGTGGCCATGAACCCGGCCAAGTACGACAGCCTGCCGGCCGACCTGAAGAAGGTCATCGATGCCAACTCGGGCGCCGATTTCTCGGCCTCGATCGGCAAGGCCTGGGACGTCTCCGCCCCGCCGGCGCGTGAAAAGGCCGTGGAACGTGGCAACGAGTTCGCCATGATCTCCGCCGAGGAACTGGGCAAGTGGCGCAAGGTCACCGACAAGCTGGCGAGCAGCTGGGTCAAAGAGATGGACGGCAAGGGCTACAAGGGCCAAGCCATGCTCGATACCGCCAAGAGTCTGATCCAGAAGTACAACGCACAATAAGACGACGGCGGCCGGGGCCCGCGATGGGCCCCGGCCGCCGAATCGCCAGCGCGTCCGCGACGCGCCTCTGACCGAGAGAACTCCCATGGCTGAAGCCATTCCCCGATCCGGCGACGCACCGGATCCGCGCCCGCGCGACCCCGTCGGCCGCTTTCTCTACGCCTGGTCGATGCTCTCCGCCATCGGCGGCAGCCTGGTGCTGTTCGCCATCTGCGCGGTGTCGGTGTACAGCGTGGTCGGCCGCTGGCTGACCGACGAGCCGGTGCTCGGCGATGTCGAACTGGTGCAGATGGGCTGTGCGCTGGCCGTGGCCGCCTTTCTGCCCTGGGCGCAGATGAAGAACGCGCATGTGATCGTCGATTTCTTCACCCACAGCGCCTCGCCCGCCGTACGCCGCGTGCTCGACCGCATCGCCGCGATCATCCTGATGGTGCTGTCCTTCGTCATCGCCTGGCGCAGCTTCGCCGGCGCCTGGGAGGCGTTCGAGACCGGCGAGACCACCATGCTGCTCGGCTGGCCGCTGTGGTGGTCCTACACCACGCTCGGCCCCAGCTTCTTCCTGCTCGGCCTGACCGCCGCCTACACCGCCTGGAAAGGCACGCTGCACAGCGAAGGGGGCATGGAATGACGAGCGTGGAGATCGGTTTCGCCATCGGCGCCTTCACCCTGGTCCTGCTGGCCCTGCGCGTGCACATCGGCATGGCGATGCTGCTCGGCGGCTCGATCGGCTATACGCTGGTCTCGGGCTGGGACCCGCTGATGAGCTACTTCAAGCACCTGGCTTACGGGCGCTTCTCGGTGTACGACCTGTCGGTGGTGCCGCTCTTCCTGCTGATGGGCAACGTCGCCTCCAAGGGCGGCCTGTCGCGCCGGCTGTTCGAGGCCACCAACGCCTTTCTCGGCCACTACCCCGGCGGGGTGGCGATGAGCGCCATCGGTGCCTGCGCCGGCTTCGGCGCCATCTGCGGTTCCTCGCTGGCCACCGCCGCCACCATGGGCCAGGTGGCCCTGCCCGAGCTGCGCCGCTGCCACTACTCGCCGTCCCTGGCCACCGGCGCGCTGGCGGCCGGCGGCACGCTGGGCATCCTGATTCCGCCCTCGGTGGTGCTGGTGATCTATGCCATCCTCGCCGAGCAGAACGTCGCCGCGCTGTTCATGGCCGCGCTCATTCCCGGCCTGATCGCCATGTTCGGCTACATGCTGGTGGTCAGCCTGTATGCGCGCTTCGTACCCGGCAGCGGCCCGGCCTCGGCGCCGTTGCCATGGCGCGCCCGCCTGCATGCGCTGGGCCGCGTCTGGCCGATCCTGGCGGTGTTCATCACCGTCATCGGCGGCATCTACGGCGGCATCTTCACCCCCACCGAGGCGGCGGCGGTGGGCACCTTCGCCACCACCGCGCTGGCGGTGATCTCGCGCGAGATGCGCTGGCGCGAGTTCGTCGCCGCGGTGCTCGGTGCGGCCGAGGCGACGGCGATGATCTTCCTGATCCTGATCGGTGCCGACGTGCTCAACGCCTTCCTGGCGCTGTCGCAGATGCCGGTGGCAATCGCCGACTGGGTGCTGTCGAGCGGCTTCCCGCCGATGGCGGTGCTGTTCGCCATGATCTTCGCCTACCTGGTGCTCGGCTGCGTGATGGACAGCCTGTCGATGATCCTGCTCACCATCCCGGTGTTTCTGCCCATCGTCATGGGGCTGGACTACTGGGGCCTGGGCTACAGCGACAAGGCCATCTGGTTCGGCATCCTGGCGCTGATGGTGGTCGAGATCGGCCTGATCACGCCACCGGTGGGCATGAACGTGTTCATCATCAACTCGCTGGCCAAGGACATCCCGATGAAGGAGACCTTCCGCGGCGTGCTGCCTTTCCTCGCCTCGGACCTGCTGCGCATCGTGCTGATCGCCTTCTTCCCTGGGCTGGCCCTGTGGCTGGTGCATGTGCTGGGCGGCTGAGCGCCGACGCCGGAGACCTGTCATGAAGC
Organism: Denitromonas iodatirespirans; assembly: GCF_018524365.1. Lineage (GTDB taxonomy): Bacteria > Pseudomonadota > Gammaproteobacteria > Burkholderiales > Rhodocyclaceae > Nitrogeniibacter > Nitrogeniibacter iodatirespirans. Next base: position 6,713 of record NZ_JAEKFT010000055.1, on the reverse strand, counting down.
TCTACACCTACTTCCGCTCCTCCGCCGCCTATCGGGTGAGGATCGCCCTCAACCTCAAGGGCCTGCCCTGGGAGGCCGTGGCGGTGCATCTGGCGCGCGGCGAACAGCGTGCGCCCGGCTACCGCAGCATCCATCCGGCCGGCCTGGTGCCGACGCTGGACGACAACGGCCTGCTGCTGACCCAGTCGCTGGCGATCGTCGAGTACCTCGACGAGACGCATCCGCAGCCGCCGCTGCTGCCGGCCGACCCGGCCGGTCGAGCCCGGGTGCGCGCCATCGCCCAAAGCATTGCCTGCGAGATCCACCCGATCAACAATCTGCGGGTGCTGAACTACCTGACCGGCGAAATGGGCCTGACCGAAACGCAGAAACTCACCTGGTACCGCCACTGGGTGGATACCGGTTTGGCCGCGGTCGAGGCGCAGCTGGCCGGCCATCCGGCCACCGGCCGCTTCTGCCATGGCGACACGCCGGGGCTGGCCGATGCCTGCCTGGTGCCGCAGATCTACAATGCGCAGCGCTTCGATTGCCAGCTCGACCATGTGCCGACGGTGATGCGCATCGTCGAGGCCTGCGAGGCCTTGCCGGCCTTCCAGGCGGCGGCGCCCGGCGTGCAGGCCGATGCCGAGTAGCGCGGCGTGAGCGCCACCGGGCCCGGCCGGGCCATCGCCATCCTGCTCACCACGCTGGTGGCGCTGGGCCCGCTGTCGACCGACTTCTACCTGCCCTCGCTGCCGGCCATGACCGCCGCGCTGGGCACCGATGTGGCCCACACCCAGCTCACGCTGTCGGTCTTTCTCGGCGGCTTCGCCGTCGGCCAGCTGTTCTACGGCCCGCTGTCCGACCGCTTCGGCCGGCGCCCGCTGATGCTCACCGGGCTGGCCATCTTCGTGCTGGCCAGCATCGCCTGCGCGCTCGCGCCCAACATCGAGACGCTGATCGCCGCGCGCTTTGCGCAGGCCATCGGTGCCTGCGCCGGGCCGGTGCTGGGGCGCACCGTGGTGCGCGACATCTACGGGCCGAAGGACTCGGCGCGCATGCTCTCCTACATCTCGGCGGCGATGGCGCTGGCGCCGCTGGTCGGGCCGGTGTTCGGCGGCTGGCTGTCGGTGGCTTTCAGCTGGCGCGCCACCTTCGTCTTTCTGGTCATCTACTCCGCGCTGCAATGGGTCGCCACCTGGCGCCTGCTGACCGAGAGCAACCGCCATCCCGACCCGACCGCCATCCAGCCGCGGCGCATCCTGGCCAACTACGCCACCTTGATGCGCGACACCACCTATCGCGGCGTGCTGCTGTGCAACGGCTTGGCCTATGCCGGCATGTTCGCCTTCATCTCGGGCGCGCCCTTCGTCTTCATCAACCTGTTCGGCTTCAGCCCGCAGACCATGGGCCTGGCCTTCGGCCTGATGGTGTCGGGCTTCATCACCGGCACCATGTCCTCCGGCCGGCTCGCCTCGCGCCGCGGGCCCGAGGCGATCCTCACCGCCGGGGTGGTGATCAGCAGCGTCGGCGGTGCGGTGATGCTGGCCCTGTCGATGGTCGGCTGGCAGCACCCGGCGGCGATCATGGTGCCGATGTGGCTGGTCACCTGCGGCATCGGCTTCATCATGCCCAACGCCACCGCCATTGCGTTGGCGCCGTGGCCGACCATGGCCGGTGCGGCCGCTTCGTTGATGGGTTTCGTGCAGATGGCGCTGGCGGCGCTGTTCGGTGTGTTCGTCGGCCACAGCTTCGTCGATTCCACCGTGCCGATGGCCGCGGCGATCTCCGCCGGCATGGGCGGTGCGCTGCTCAGCTACTGGTTGTGGGTGCGCCCGGCAGTACACCGGCCGGCGCCTTGAGGGCGGCCGGAGCGGCCCGTGGCATTCCGCAGGCGTGTATCGGCCTGTGCACCATAGGCCAGGCGGGCGGCCGTTTCGCTGCCGAGCGCGAAGGCGATGGCGGCGGCGCGCAGGAAGGCGCGCAGGATGGCATTGTCGAAGGCCTTGGACCTCCGTGCGGGGGGCGTCGATCGATGCGGTAGGCGATAGGCGGCGTGTGGCATGGGGCGCTCCTCGAAGATCATGGGCGGGGAGAAGGCCTCGCGCCTGCCCGGTGGCAGCGCGCGAGGCCGCTTGTCGCGCCGGGCTCAGCCCAGCTCGACCGGCACGAACAGGCGGGCGTCCTGACGCTGGATGAGCAGCGCCACATGCTTGTCGGCGCCGCTGATCATGCGCTGCAGGGCGGCCACGTCGGCCACCGGCTGGCCATTGACCGCCAGCACCACGTCGCCCGGCTGGATGCCGGCGCGCTTGGCGGCGCCGGCCACCTGCAGCACCACCACGCCGCCCTTGGCCTTGAGCTGCGCGGCCTCGTCGGCGTTGAGCGGGCGCACCGCCACGCCGAGCCGGCCATGATCGGCCGCAGGCGTATCGGCGCTGGCGACCTCCTCGGCCGCCTGGGCGCCGAGCGTGACGCTGATGTCGCGGGTCTCGCCCTTGCGCCACACCTGCAGCGTGATCTTGCTGCCCGGCGCCATGGCGGCCACCTTGGGCGGCAACTCGTTGGAATTGGTGATGCGCTCGCCGTTGAGCTTGAGGATCACGTCGCCCGGCTGCAGGCCCGCCTTCTCGGCCGGGCTGCCCGGCTGCACCTGGCTGATCAGCGCGCCGTTGGCGGACTTGAGGCCGAAGGACTCGGACAGCGCCTGGTTCATCTCCTGGATGCCCACGCCGATGCGCCCGCGTGTCACCTTGCCGTGGGCCAGCAGCTGGTCCTTGACGTTGTTGGCGACCTCGATCGGAATGGCGAAGGACACGCCCTGGTAGCCGCCCGAGCGCGAGTAGATCTGCGAGTTGATGCCCACGACCTCCCCCTTCAGGTTGAGCAGCGGCCCGCCCGAGTTGCCCGGGTTGATCGCCACATCGGTCTGCAGGAAGGGCACATAGCCTTCGTCGGGCAAGGAGCGCGACTTGGCCGAGACGATGCCGGCGGTGACGCTGTTCTCGAAGCCGAAGGGCGAGCCGATGGCCACCACCCACTGGCCGACACGGGTGCTGTCGGGCGCGGCCAGCGGCAGCGTCGGCAGCTTGTCGGCGTCGATCTTGAGCACGGCCAGGTCGGTGGCCTTGTCGATGCCCAGCACCTTGGCGGTGAATTCACGCTTGTCGGTGAGCTTGACCGTCACCGTGTCGGCCTCGGCCACCACATGGGCGTTGGTCAGGATCACGCCGTCGGGCGAGACGATGAAGCCCGAGCCCTGGCCGCGCACCACCTGCTCGCCGCCGGGCATCTGCAGGCCGGGGCCGAAGCGGCGGAAGAATTCGGAGAAGGGGTCGTTCGGGTCGAGCTGGCCGAAGGGCGAGGCGATGCCGCGCGTCTTGACCAGTCCCTCGACGCTGATATTGACCACGGCCGGGCCGCTGCGCGCGACGATGGTTTCGAAATCCGGCATGGCCATCGCGGCGGCCGGGCTTGCCGGCGCGCTGACGGCCGGCACCGATTCGGCATGGACATCGGCGATGCCATGGCGGGCGCTCAGGTAACCGGCGCCCGCGGCCACGGCCAGACTGACCGCCAGCGCGGCGGCAGAACGTTTGAAGGTCTTGGCTTGCATGATGGACTCCTTGAGATGCGATGCGAGCCTGTGCTCGCCGTGGAGACCACCTTAGGCCGGGGCAACTTAAAGCAAACTTAAGAAGCCCCGCGGCAAAACGTAAGACGGTGTTTCAGTTGCCCGGGTGGGCGTTGTCCGCCGGCACGAAGCCGAGGCACACCCGCAGACCGCCGCCCTCGGCCGTGTCGAGCGTCAGCACGGCGCCATGGCGCTCGGCGATCGCCTTGACGATGGCCAGGCCCAGGCCGCTGCCGTCCGAGCTTGCGTCATCCTGGCGGTAGAAGCGGTCGAGCACCCGCTCGCGCGCCTCGGGCGCGATGCCCGGGCCGGTGTCGCTCACCTCGAGCCACAGCCGGCCCTCGGCGCGGCGCACCGCCAGATCCACCCGGCCGCCGGCCGGCGTGTAGCGAATCGCGTTGTCGATCAGGTTGTCGAGCGCGGTGCGCAGCGCCGCCGCATCGGCGCGCACGATGGCGTCGTCGGCCAGCGCGGTGGCGCCCAGATCGATGTCGCGCGCCTCGGCCAGCGGGGCCAGGGCGGTCAGCGCGCTGCGCGCCAGCGCGGCGAGGTCGACCGGGGCGACCGGCGCCTCGGCCGGCGCGCTGTCGGGCGATTGGCGGGCCAGGGTCAGCAGCTGCTCGACCAGGCGGATGGCGCGCACCAGCCCACCGCGCAGCTCGGCCAGCGCAGCCTCGCGCTCGGCGGCGCTGTCGGCGCGCTCGGTCAGCTGCAGCTGCAATTGCAGGGCGGTGAGCGGGGTGCGCAGGGCATGGGCCGCGTCGGCGACGAAGGCGCGCTGTGCCGACAAGGCCTGCGAGAGGCGGTCGAGCAGGCCGTTGAGCGCGCCCACCAGCGGCAGCGCTTCGTCCGGCACGCCCTCGGCCGACAAGGGGGTGAGCGCATCGGCGCGCCGCACCGAGACGCCATGGGCCAGGGTGTCGAGCGGGCGCAGGCCGCGGCCGATCAGGTACCAGATGATGAGGCCGAGCAGCGGCACCAGCACCAGCAGCGGCACCAGGGTGCTGAGCGCCGCCTTGGCGGCCATGGCGCGGCGCACCCGCATCGGCTGCGCGACCTGGATGACCCGGTCGCGCAGCGGCACCGAGTAGACCCGCCAGTCGTCCTCACCGGCGCGCACCGTGGCGTAGCCGAACTGTGCCAGGGCGGGCAGCACGCTGTGCGGATGCGACAGGTAGAGGCGCAGGCCGCGTCCGTCCCAGATCTGGATGACGAAGTCGAAGGACTTGTCGGGCGGGGCGACCGGCGGCGCCTGGCCGAAACTGCGGTCGCGCAGCGACAGCGCCAGTTGGCGCAGGTGGTAGTCCATCACCGCATCGACTTCGTCATGCGCCATCCGGTAGGTGGCCAGGCCGGCGATGGCGAACACCGCCACGATGGCACCGAGCAGGGAGACCAGCAGGCGCCGGCGCAGGGAGGTCATGCCGGCTCCGACAGGATGTAACCGACGCCGCGCAGGTTGCGGATCCAGCCGGGGCCGAGCTTGCGGCGCAGTGCATGGATGTGCACCTCGATGGCGTTGCTCTCGACCTCCTCGCCCCAGCCATACACCCGCTCTTCGAGCCGGGCGCGCGACAGCGGCTTGCCGTCGGCCTCGAACAGGGCGGCGAGCAGGGCGAATTCGCGCGCCGAGAGCTTGACCGGCGCGCCGTCGAGCGTCACCGCATGCGCCGCCGGGTCGAGCACCAGCGCGCCGCGGCAGAGCACCGGGTCGGCCGCGCCGCGCCCGCGCCGCGCCAGGGCGCGCACGCGCGCCGCCAGTTCGTCCAGATCGAAGGGTTTGACCAGGTAGTCGTCGGCGCCGGCATCGAGCCCGCGAATGCGGTCGCTGACCGCGTCGCGCGCCGTCAGCACCAACACCGGCAGCGCATTGCCCGCTGCGCGCAGCCCCTGCAGGACGTCTATGCCGTCGCGCTTGGGCAGGCCGAGGTCGAGCAGCAGCAGATCGTAGGGCGTGTCGTTCAGTGCCAACTCGGCGGCGAGGCCGTCGCGCACCCAGTCCACCGCATGGCCGCTCTGGCGCAGGCCACGCTGCACGCTGGCGCCGATCATCGCATCGTCCTCGACCAGCAGGATCCTCATGTCGTCGCCATGCCCCGATGAATGTCTGAGTTGGCGCCCATTGTAGCCGCGGCGGCCGTTGCCGGCCCGCGCACGATGTTCGGCCCGCGTGTAAGGAATGCGCGAAGCCGGCGGTCTGTCAGGTGAGCTCGGCATTTTCAGCGCCGGCCCGATGCGGAAATCACCCCCGCCCATGACGACAGAGACCTATTGGAGAGACCCATGAAAAAGAACCCGACCGCCCGCAAGCTCGCCACCGCCTTCGTTGCCGCCGGCCTGATGGCCGCCGGCAGCATGGCCTACGCCACCTGCGCGCCGAAGAAAGGCCCGTGCTCGGCGCAGCATCCGTGCGCGGCCAAGAAGAACCCCTGCGCGGCCAACCCGTGCGCCGCCAAGAATCCGTGCGCCGTCAACCCGTGCGCGGCGAAAAACCCCTGCGCTGCCAAGAATCCTTGCGCAGCGAAAAATCCGTGCGCCGCCAAGAAAGCCTACTGAGCTTCGGGATGTTTGCACGCCGGCCGCCACCCGGGGGCCGGCGTTTTTGTTGGTTCAGGGAGTCTCGTAGCGCGTACAAAATTCAGACCGGAAGCGATGCGGCAAAACCCGATGGGTGCGCGGTCGATAGGCCGATAAGATCCCGAAGTCGGGCGCCATGGCCGGTGCCCGCGTTGCCCACACCGGTTGCCGGTATCGCAAGGCAATGACAACGGTCTTTTCTTGTCCAATAAATCCACCTATCATGCGCCCTCACCCCCGATATCCGAGGCCGCCATGGACCGACATCTTCCTTACGCCCCCGGCTGGAGCCAGCACCAGCGGCTGATGCGCCTGATCACGGCGCTGGGCGACGATGTCCTGTTGGCCGAGAACGCCACCATCCGCGAAACCCTCGGCCCGGTCGGCGAGCACGCCGGTATGCGCATCGTGCTCGACGCGCTTTCGGAAAACGCCCACCTGCCGCTCGGCAGCCTGCTCGGCCAAGCCGTCCGGCTCGATCTGCAAACCGGGCTGTCGCGCATCGAGCGCCGCCCCTTCCACG
>NZ_JAEKFT010000054.1 GCF_018524365.1 Denitromonas iodatirespirans | reverse complement strand
GCAGACTGGCGCTCAGGTAGTCGCTGAGCCGAGCGCCCGCCCCAAGCAATGCCTTCGTTCGCGCCATGTGACCACCCCTATTGAGATGGCGTTACTATAGCGCCAAATGGCTAAGCGAACAGTATTGGGTCGGGTCTTGAAATACGACAAAGCCGTGCACCCGACCGCCAATGTCGTTAGACAATCGCGTCCTCCGCCTGAACACCAGGTGCTGCGAAATGCCGAGGCGAGGCGGCGTGATCATGCGGCATGCGTTGGCGCCGACTGCCGGGCAGGCTGAAGGCGCATCCGCCGTTCCGCTCTACAACGGCCAGAACAGCGGGATCAACACGCTGGCGGCGAGCCAGGTGATGAGATTCATCGGGATGCCGAGGCGGGCGAGGTCGGCGAAAAATTGAATAGGGGACAGACCACGGTTTTTTCCGGCGCAATCAGCCTTCGTCGCGCGTCAGGATACGGTTCAAGTCCAGATTGACGTAGTAATTCGACCGGCCGAGCTTGTGTTTTTCCAGAAAGCCGCCGGCGCAGAGGGCGTCGAGATACTTGGTGGCCGTCAGGCGCGAGACCTTGAGGTCGTTCTCGATGAATTCGATCTTCGTGTAAGGGTGCCTGAACAGGCTGTTGATCAAATCCTGGCTGTAGAACTTGTAGCCGGTGCGGATGCGGTGCTTGGCGTCCGTGACCGCGTTGCGGATAAGCGTGACCGTCTCCATGGTGTGCCGCGCGGTGTGTTCCACCGCGCGAAGCATGAAGCACACCCAGGCTTCCCATTCCCCCGTGTCGCGCACCGCTTGCAGCAGGCGATAGTACTCGGCCTTGTTGCGCACGATATGGCGTGAAAGATAGAGCACCGGGACATCCAGCAGCCCTTGCTGCATCAGGTAGAGCACGTTGACGATACGGCCGGTGCGACCGTTGCCGTCGTAGAAGGGGTGAATGCTCTCGAACTGGTGGTGGATGATGGCCATCTTCACCAACGGATCGGCATCGAAGTGGCCGCTGTCGTTGATGAAGGCTTCCAGATCGCGCATGAGGGCAAGGACTTCGTCCGGATCCTGCGGCGGGGTGTAGACCGTTTCACCAAAGCCGTCCTTGAGCGACGTGCCCGGCAGTTTTCGAAGCCCGGCCCGGTTTCTTTCCAGTTCGGTTTGTATCTCGATGATGTCGTTGGTCGTGATCAACCCTGTCTTGCGCAGCCGGGCCGCACCGACGTCCAGGGCGCGGAGGTAGTGCCGCACTTCCTTGGCGGCCGGGTTGCCGATGTCCGGAAAGGCATCGTCCTTGAACAGATCGTCGTGAGTGGTGACGATGTTCTCGATGGCGGAACTGTCCTTGGCTTCCTGCATCGCCAGCGTGGTGATGAGGATCGCCTCGTTGGGCATGGATGCAGCCAGTCCCTTGAGTTCGGCCAAGGCCCGGCTGGCTGATGTCAGATGCTTGAAGACGGGCACCGTCTCGAAGGTGTCTGTCGTCAGCACGGTCAGCGAAGCCAGGGACATCGGCGCCTCCTCGATCAGGGTGCGAAGTCGCACTTTTCTATCTATGTACGTGGAACGTGTATAGAAGATAGCCCGTTTCTATGTGTGTGTCACACGACGTGCTTAGAAAATTACGAAAACTATGTGCTTTTTCTTTGGGCGTATCTGACTGCGTCGCGATGTTGCCTGGCGGTTGTCCAGCTCGCGCGGCGCGGAAAAGCGAAGAGCCTTTCGTTGCGTGAGGGGATTGGAGCGGAGGTATCCGGCGGATGACGCTTCGCTGATCGCAGCCACCGCAGACTGACGGCGTGAGGCTGTTTCAGCGCGGCTGATCAGCCGCTTGGGACGGCGGCGCCAATGTTGTGACTCCCGAAAGCGATGCATCGCCCTCGGCACAGCCCGACGCCTTCCGGCGCCGGGCTCATACGGCTTAGAACTTCACATTCACGCCCGCATACAGCGAACGCCCGGCGCCCGGCACGGCAATGCCCCAGGGGATGCTGTTGATGCCCATGGTGGTGCCCTGGCCGGTGTAGGTGCCGCCGGTGGGTTGGTCGTAGGCTTTGTCGAACAGGTTTTCGACGCCGAAGTCGAGGCGCACTTGTTGCCAGGCGTAGCTGCCGCGCAGGTTGATCAGGGTGTAGCCGGCGGTGGCGATTTCGTTGCGGGCGTCGGAGAGGTGGTCTTTTTTGCTGACCATGACCAGTTCGACCCGGTTGTCCCAGCCCCCGAGGGTGTGGGTGAGGGCGGCGGTGGCGGCCAGGTTGGCGCTGAAGGCGTCGCCGTTGTTGCGATACGCGGCGCCGATCTCGCCTTGCACCAGCGTGCCCTGCCCGGCCTCGGCAAACACCGGCGCGGCCGAGTCGGCCACGATGCTGTCGCCGCCCACGCTCACCGGCGAGATGCCGGCATACACGCGCAGGCTGCCCAGCGCGGTCGGGTCGATGTAGGACAGCGCGGGGTTCATGTGGTTGGGGCAGGAGGCGATCAGGTCCATGCCGTCGACCTTGATGCGCAGGCGGTCGTCGGCCAGGCCGCGGATGGCCGGTAGCCCGGGCACGGCGCGCAGCAGGCTGGCGGTGTCGCTGGTGGCGGCCGACTGGCGCTTGAGCGCGTCTGGCGACACGGCGGTCTGGCGCCCACGCCCTCGCGGCTGTCGGAGACCACCACGGTGGGCAGCTGTGCCTCGCCCGCGTGGGTCATCATGGGTAAGGCTGCAATGGCCGAAGCCAGGGCTGTGCGCTTGAAGCTCATGCCGCTCTCCTGAAAAGACGTGTTACAAAATTGGGCGCTAGTCCAGGGGTCGGGCGTTGGGCGGTCGCGTGACACGATGCCGCTGCGGCGCGCGTGCGGCCGCGGCCGACGACGCGTGACGGGCGCGCGCTGAGGGCGGCGATCCTGATGTGGAACAAGATCCGTGTTGCCGGCTTGCGTTAGCGTTAATTGATGGGATGCGGCCCCGGTGCCGTTCTGCCACATGGAGCGTTTATGAAACCCGAAGCCCCTTTTGTCCCCAGCCCTGCGCCGCACTGGCATGCCGTGCCGGCCGACAAGGCGCAGCAGTTGCTCGAGGTGGACGCCGCCTGCGGTCTGGGCGATGCGCAGGCGCGCGCGCGTTTGGCGCAGTACGGTGCCAACACGTTGGCGCCGCCGCGTCGGCGCGGGCCGTGGCTGCGGCTGGCGCTGCAGTTTCATAACCCGTTGATCTACGTGTTGCTGGCTGCCGGGGCGGTCACCTTTGCGCTGGAAGACTATGTAGACGCGGGGGTGATCGTGGCCGTGGTGCTGATCAACGCGGCCATCGGCTTTGTGCAGGAGGGCAAGGCCGAGAAGGCACTGGAGGCGGTGCGGGCCATGCTGGCCAGCCATGCCACGGTGGTGCGGGGCGGCGAGCGGCACGAGATCGACGCCACCGAGCTGGTGCCGGGCGATGTGGTGCTGCTCGAATCCGGCGCCAAGGTGCCGGCCGACCTGCGCCTGATCCGGGTGAAGAACCTGCGGGTGAGCGAGGCGGCGCTGACCGGCGAGTCGCTGCCGGTGGACAAGCACACCGACCCGGTGGCCGACACCGCCGCCATCGGCGACCGCCGCTGCATGGCCTACTCGGGCACGGTGGTGGGCTTCGGCCAGGCGCGCGGCGTGGTGGTGGCCACCGGGCAGCGCACCGAGATCGGCCGCATCGGCACCCTGGTGGGCGAGGTGCAGACCCTGGCCACGCCGCTCACCCGTCGGCTCGACCAGTTTGCGCGGCAGATCACCGGTTTCATCCTCGCGGTGGGCGCGCTCACCTTTGCCTACGGCCACCTGGTGCGCGACATGCCGCTGCTGGAGATCTTCCTCGCCGTGGTCGGCCTGGCGGTGGCGGCCATCCCCGAGGGGCTGCCGGCCATCGTCACCATCGTGCTGGCCATCGGCACGCGAGTGATGGCGCAGAACCGGGCGATCATCCGCCGTCTACCGGCGGTCGAAACCCTGGGCTCGGTCACCGTCATCTGCTCCGACAAGACGGGCACGCTGACCAAGAACGAGATGACCGCGGTGCGCATCATGCTGCCGGCCTGCACGCTGGCGGTGAGCGGTGCCGGCTATGTGCCCGAGGGCGGCTTCCAGTGCGAAGGGGCGGCCGTCGAGGGCGGGCGGGATGCCGCCTTGCAGGCGCTGGCCCAGGCCGCGCTGCTGTGCAACGACGCGCGGCTCAAGCACGATGCGGCGGGCGGCTGGCAGCTGGTCGGCGACCCGACCGAAGGCGCGCTGCTCACCCTGGCGCTCAAGGCCGGGCTCGATCCGGCCGAGCAGAGCGCCGCCATGCCGCGGGTGGACGAGATCCCCTTCGAGTCCGAACACCGCTTCATGGCCACCTTGCACCATGACCACGCTGGCCATGCCTTCGTGCTGCTCAAGGGCGCCCCCGAGCGGGTGCTCGGGCTGTGCGTGGCCGCGGGCGACGGCCAGCCCTTCGACGCGCCGGCCTGGCTGGCGCGCATGGAAGACGCCGCCGGCGCCGGCCAGCGCGTGCTCGCCCTGGCGCGTTGCGCGCTGCCGCCCGGCACCACGGCCTTGTCGATGAGCGACATCACCCCGCGCTTCACCCTGCTCGGCCTGGTCGGCCTGATCGACCCGCCGCGCGAGGCCGCTGTCGATGCCGTGGCCCAGTGCCAGCGCGCCGGCCTGCGGGTGAAGATGATCACCGGCGACCATGCCGTGACCGCCGCCGCCATCGGTCGGCAACTGGGCCTGACGGCCGACGCGCCGCTCACCGGCGAGGCCATCGAGGCACTCGATGCCGCCGCCCTGCGCACGGCGGTGCAGCACACCGACGTGTTCGCCCGTGCCAGCCCCGAGCACAAGCTGCGCCTGGTGGCCGCCCTGCAGGCCGAGGGCGAGCTGGTGGCCATGACCGGCGACGGGGTGAACGACGCCCCCGCGCTCAAGGCCGCCGACATCGGCGTGGCCATGGGCAACAAGGGCACCGACGCCGCGCGCGAGGCGGCCGACCTGGTGCTCACCGACGACAACTTCGCCACTATCGCCCGGGCCGTGCGCGAGGGGCGGGTGGTGTTCGACAACATCAAGAAGTCGCTGCTCTTCATCCTGCCCACCAACGGCGGCGAGGCGGGGGTGATCCTGCTGGCGGTGTTCGCCGGCCTGGCGCTGCCGGTGACGGCCGGGCAGATCCTGTGGGTGAACATGATCACCGCCGTCACCCTGGCGCTGGCGCTGGCCTTCGAGCCGGGCGAGGCGGGCGTCATGCGTCATCCGCCGCGGCAGCCGTCGGAGCCGCTGATCACCCGTGTGCTGGCCGGGCGCATCGCCTATGTGAGCCTGCTGATGGTGCTGGTGACTTTCGGCGTGTTCGAATGGGTGCTGATGCGCGGTGGCAGCCTGGAAACTGCGCGCACGGCAGCGGTCAACATGCTGGTGATCGGCGAGCTGGTGTACCTTTTCAATGTGCGGCACTTCACCGCGTCGGCCTTCAGCCGCGACATCCTCACCGGCAACCCGGTGGCCGTGTGGATGAGCGCGCTGCTGATCGGCTTCCAGCTGGTGTTTACCTATGCGCCGCCGCTGCAGCAGGTGTTCCAGACGACGGCGCTCGATGCCGCCACCTGGGGGGTGATCCTGGCCCTGGGTGCGGCCAAGTTTCTCGCCGTCGAAGCCGAAAAGGCCGTGTTGCGGCGCTTCAACATCCGGAGCATGTGAATGGAGTTTTTCCGGCGCTTGCGCCACAAGATCCCCACGCGCGAGCAGATCCACGGCAACCGCTGGCTGAGCTGGCTGGCGCCGTGGCTCGGCCATCCGCGCCTGTGGCACTGGTCGCGCCGCGGGGTGGCGATGGGCGTCGCGCTGGGGGTGTTTTTCGGTCTGCTCATTCCGGTGGCGCAGATCCCGCTGTCGGTGGGCGCCGCGGTGGTGCTGCGTGCCAACGTGCCGGCGGCGGCGGCGAGCACGCTGGTGACCAACCCGATCACCTTCGGCCCGGTGTATTTCGCCGCCTACCGGCTCGGCACCTGGGTGACCGGCGACCGCCTGCCGGCCCATGCCGCCGACCCGTCCACGGCGCAGGACATCCATGCCGACGCCGGCATCTGGCAGCGCCTGCAGGCCATGGGCAAGCCGCTGATGATCGGCCTGGCCATCCTCGCCTCGCTGATCGGGCTGACGACCTATCTCGTCATTACCCTGGTGTGGCGCTGGCGCACCCTGGCGCGCCGCCGCATCGAGGCGCGCCACCGCTGGCGAAACAAAACCCGTCGGAGCGACTAGCCATGCATGAACCCTTTGCCGAACTGGCCTTGTTGCTGTTGATCGCCGCGGGCGTGGGGGCCGTGGCGGTGCGCCTGCGCCAGCCGGTGCTGATCGCCTACATCGTGGTCGGCATTGCGGTGGGCCCGGCCGGGCTGGAGCTGGTCACCTCGCATGACCAGATCGACCTGCTCGCCCAGATCGGCGTGGCGGTGCTGCTGTTCCTGGTCGGCCTCAAGCTCGATCTGCAGCATGTGAGGCACATCGGTCCGGTGGCGCTGGCCACCGGGCTGGGGCAGCTGGCCTTCACCATCGCCATCGGTTTCGTGCTGATCCTGGCCATGGGGCGCGACTGGCTCACCGCCCTGTATGTGGCGGTGGCGCTGACCTTCTCCAGCACCATCATCATCATCAAGCTGCTGTCGGACAAGCGCGAGCTCGAATCGCTGCACGGGCGCATCGCCGTGGGTTTCCTGATCGTGCAGGACATCGCCGTGGTGCTGGCCATGATGGCCATGAGCGCGCTGCGCGCCACCGGCGAGGGCGAGGCGGTGTGGTGGATGGTGGCCGGCTCCATCCTCGGCCGCGTGCTGGTGGCCGCCGCCCTGCTGTATGTGTTGATGCGCTATGTGCTGCCGCCGCTGATGCGCACCATGGCCAAATCCCAGGAGTTGCTGCTGATCTTCGCCATCGCCTGGGGGACGGCGCTGGCGGCCTTCGGCGAGTGGGCCGGTTTCTCGAAAGAGGCCGGGGCCTTTCTGGCCGGCTTCTCGCTGGCCTCTACCCATTTTCGCGACGCCATCGGCGCGCGCCTGACCGGTATCCGCGACTTTCTGCTGCTGTTCTTCTTCATCGACCTCGGCGCCAAGCTGGATTTCTCGGCCCTCGGCAGCGAGGTGTGGCCGTCTCTCGGGTTGTCGCTGTTCGTGCTCATCGGCAACCCGCTGATCGTCATGGCGATCATGGGCTTCATGGGCTATCGCAAACGCACCGGCTTCATGGCCGGGCTGACGGTGGCGCAGATCAGCGAGTTCTCGATCATCTTTGTCGCCATGGGCATCACCCTCGGCCATGTGGGCGCCGACGCGCTCGGGCTGACCACACTGGTGGGCATCATCACCATCGCCTTGTCGACCTACATGATCCTGTACTCGCAGCCGCTGTTCGAATGGCTCGGGCCGTGGCTGGGCATGTTCGAGCGCCATCGCCCGCACCGCGAGCTGGCGGTCGAGCGCCAGCGCCGGCCAGACGCGCCGCCGCAGGTCATCATCTTCGGGTTGGGGCGCTACGGTGCGCATCTGCTGGCCCGCTTGCATCAACAGGGGGTGGCCGCGATGGGGGTCGACTTCGATCCCGAAACCGTGCGCCACCTGCGCCACCGCGGCTTCGCCGTGCGCTTTGGCGATGGCGAAGATCCGGCGTTTCTCGACACCCTGCCGGTGAGCACGGCGCAGTGGATCGTCACCACGCTGCCGACCTGGGAATCGAACCGCGGTCTGCTTCATGCGCTGCGGGCCATGGCGGTGCCGGGCACCATTACCGGCGTGGTGGGCGACGAAGTGCATCGCCGGGCATTGCACGAGGCCGGCGCAAGCCGGATCATCAACCCGTTCCTCGACTCGGCCGATCACACCGCGCAACTCATGGTCGATGCGCTCAACCCTTCGGAGGACTCGCCATGACCCGTCTGCATGCCGTGCTTGCCGCCACCGACTTGTCGGCTCCCGCCCGCCATGCCGCGCAGCGGGCGGCGCTGCTGGCCAGCGAAACCGGTGCCCGCCTCGAACTGCTGCATGTGCTGGAGAAGACGACCCTCGATGAGCTGCAGGCGGTTTTTGTCGACCAGGACGCCGCGGTGTTGCAGCGCATTCGCGAACTGGCCCGCGATGCGCTCAGCCAGCTGGCCACCGACATCGGCGAGCCGCTCGGCGTCACCGCCGGGCTGCATCTGGAAGAAGGGGCGGTGCTCGAGACCATCGCCGCCGAGGCCGACCGACTCGATGCCAGCCTGCTGGTACTGGGGGCGCGCGGCACCGACTTCATGCGGCAGTGGCTGCTCGGCGCCACGGCCGAGCGCCTGCTGCGCAAGGTGCGCCGGCCGATCCTGGCGGTCAAGCAGCCGCCGCACGAGCACTACCGGAAAGTGCTCGTACCGGTCGACTTCTCGCCCTGGTCCGCCGGCGCCGTGCGCCTGGCCCGCGCCGTCGCGCCCAAGGCTGAGCTGACCCTGATGCATGCCTTCGAGCTCCCTTACGAAGGCAAGCTGCGCCTCGCCTTCGTCGAAGAAGACGTGATCCTCGGCCAGCGCATCAAGGCGCGCCACGACGCGGTCGCCCGGTTGCAGCAGTTCGCGGCCGATGCCGGACTGTCGGGCAGCGCCTGGCGGACCTCGGTCATCCACGGTGCCACCGCGCTGCGGGTGCTGGAGCAGGAAGAAGAGCTCGGTGCCGACTTGATCGTGCTCGGCAAGCACGGTGCCGACATGACCGAAGAGCTGCTGCTGGGCAGCGTCACCAAGCATGTGCTGGCGCATGCGCGCTGCGATGTGCTGGCCGCCTATCGCTGAGGGCCGGCGGACGGCCCGGGCTGCACCGGGGCGAGGCCGCGCCCCAAAATGAGTCCCTGACCGAGAAAACGCCCATGCCCCTCGCCATCGCCCTCGACGGCCCGATCCAGACCGATGAAGTGATCGCCCTCTACCGCGCCAACGGCTGGTCCGCCGCCGACAAGCCGGTCGCGCTGATGGCCGCGCTGCGCGGCTCGCACAGCCTCGTCACCGCGCGCCGAGACGGCCGGCTGGTGGGCGTGGGCAATGCCATCTCGGACGGTCATCTGGTGGTCTATTACCCGCACTTGCTGGTGCATCCCGAGGCGCAGCGCCAGGGCATCGGTAGGCAGATGATGGCCGCGCTGATGCAGCGCTACGCGGGCTTCCACCAGCAGATGCTCACCGCCGACGGCGCGGCGGTGGACTTCTACCGGGCGCTGGGCTTTGCACGCGCCGGCCAGACCGAGCCGATGTGGATCTACGCCGGTAACGAACACTGAGGGCGCCGCGACGCCCATCCACAAATCCAGAAAATCTCGATTGACCGCGGTGGCGTAGCTGGCCATGGTGTAAGCGGCGGCTTGGATTGCCCGGGCCGCCGATCTACCCCGGGGCGTGCCCCAAGGAGTCGCCATGCGTTTGCCCAAGCCATTGACCGCCCTGCTGCTGGCCGCCAGCCTCGGCATTGCCGGCCCGGCCGCGGCCTGGGAGATGCGCGGCACGCAGGCGATCGTGCTGCATGGCCGCGACGGCAGCCAGGTGCGCATCGGCACCGTCACCTTCACCCCGCAGGGCGCGCGCACCGGTGTGGCCGTCAAGCTCGACACCGACAAGTTCCAGGACTTCTTCCTGTCGATGAAGGAGTTCAAATGCCTGCCGACGCCGGACGAGGTGTTCTGCCATGTGCCCTATCCCTACCCCAACCCGGCCAGCGTGACGGGCGACGATCTGGCCTGGCTGGAGCATGCGCTGCTGTTCTTCTACAAGCTGCCCAGCGAGTTCGGCGCCAAGCTGTGGAACGGCGTGTACTACCGGCTGACGCCGACCGAGGCGGGCCTGGTGGGGCGGCCGCAGGCGGTGGATCTGAACCAGATCGGCGCGCCGCCGGCCGATACCGACACGCCGCCCTACGGCCCGGCCGAGCGCAGCGACATCGCGCCCGAGGCCCGCTGGTTCGGCACGCTGACCATCCAGTAGGGCCGGATTCATCCGGCCAGCCGTGGCGGCGGGTTGAAACCCGCCCTAGAGGTACAGCGTGCCGGCCAGTGTGCGCACCGCCGAGCCGCCCACTGCCACGTGCGATATCGCACCGCTGACAATGCCCAGCCGTGTGGTGATGTTCGCCGGGCGTCCCATGTCGCGCCCCTGCGTGGCCTGCAGCGTGGCCGTGCCGTCCGCCGCCGTCAGCACGCCGCGGTGGAACAGGAAACTGGCCAACGCGCCGTTGGTGGTGCCCGAGGCCGATTCTTCCGGATTGCCCACGCCGTGGCACAGGTCGCGCAGCTGCACGCGGCACAGGCCGGGGCGGCTGTCGATGAGGGCGAACACGCCGAGCGTGTCGATGCCGTGCACCCGGCTCAGGGCGAACAGCGCGGCGTCGTCGCGCCGCAGGGTGGCCAGATCGTGGTCGTGCCGCAGCGCGATGAACACGTGGCGCAGCCCGGTGCTGGCCCGGCCGGGGCGCAGCGCCGGGTCGAAGGCCGTCTCGTCCACGCCCAGCGCCGCGGCCAGCTCGGCGGTGGGCAGCGCGCGCTCGTCGAACATGGGCAGGCGCTGGGCCATGTCGACGCGCGGATGCGGGTGGCGGTCGGTGAGGGTGAGGGCCACCGGGCCGGCGGCGGTTTCCTGCGTGAAGCGGTCGCCGGTGATCAGGCCTTCGTCGAGCAGCGCGCAGGCCACGCCGATCGTTACATGGCCGCACATGGCCATCTCGGCGCTGGGGCTGAAGAAGCGCACGCGGTAGCGGTCGGCGTCGAGCATCTCGACGAAACCGGTGGTCGGCGCGGCCAGCTCGGCGGCCAGTGCCTGCAGCTCGGCATCGTCGGGCACGGGGGCGTCGAGCAGCACCACGCCGGCCACATTGCCGCCGAAGCGGTGCTCGGCAAAAGCGTCGTAGAGAAAGCAGGGTAAGGCGCGCATCGGGGGCTCCTGGGGGCGGCGGTCTGGCTGGGCCATATGCTAAAACACAAGTGAGCCCCCCGCCGGCCTGCGGCCGCGGGAACCGATCCGCCCTCCTGAAATACGCACAGACCATGAACCCACCCCAAAGCCTCTCACCGGCCAAGGTCGGCTTTCATCCGCCGGTGTTCTACCCGGCCTCCGTCCTGATCCTCGCGCTGTTGGGCTTTGCCGCGGTAGCCCCCGATACCGCCGAGCGCTTCTTCAAGGCGCTGCAGGCGGTGATCGTGACCAACGGCAGTTGGTTCTACGTGCTGACGGTGGCCATCATCCTCATCACCGTCATCTTTCTCGGCCTGTCGCGCTACGGCGAGATCAAGCTGGGGCCGGACCACTCCGAGCCCGACTACGGCAACCTCACTTGGTTTGCCATGCTGTTTTCCGCCGGCATGGGCATCGGCCTGATGTTCTTCGGCGTGGCCGAGCCGGTGATGCACTTCCTGTCGCCGCCGGTGGGTGAGGCAGGCACGGTCGAAGCCGCCCGCGCGGCGATGAAGATCACCTTTTTCCACTGGGGCCTGCATGCCTGGGCGATCTACGCCATCGTGGCGTTGATTCTCGCCTTCTTCAGCTACCGCCACGGCCTGCCGCTGACGCTGCGCTCGGCGCTGTACCCGATGATCGGCGAGCGCATCTACGGCCCTATCGGCCATGCGGTGGATGTGTTTGCCGTGATCGGCACGGTGTTCGGCGTGGCCACCTCGCTCGGCTATGGCGTGATGCAGGTCAACGCCGGGCTCAACCATCTGTTCGGCCTGCCGGTGGGCACCACGACGCAGATTGTGCTGATCATTGCCGTCACCGGTCTGGCCATGCTGTCGGTGGCCACCGGCCTCGACAAGGGCATCCGCATCCTCTCCGAGCTCAACATGGGCATGGCGGTGCTGCTGCTGGTGCTGATGGTGATCCTCGGGCCGACGGTCTTCCTGCTGCAGGCCTTCGTGCAGAACACCGGCTCCTACGTGGCCGACCTGGTCAGCAAAACCTTCAACCTCTTCGCCTACGAAAAAACCGACTGGATCGGCGGCTGGACGATTCTCTACTGGGGTTGGTGGATGTCCTGGGCGCCCTTCGTCGGCCTGTTCATCGCCCGCGTGTCGCGCGGGCGCACCATCCGCGAGTTCGCCATGGGCGTGCTCTTCGTACCCACCGGTTTCACGCTGATGTGGATGACGGTGTTCGGCAACTCGGCCATTGAGCTGATCCTCCACCAGGGGCAGGCGGCGCTCGGCGAGGCGGTGCAGGCCGACGTGGCGCTGGCGCTGTTCGCCTTCCTCGAAAACTTCCCCTTCTCCGGCGTGCTGTCGCTGCTGGCCACGGTGATGGTGGTAGTGTTCTTCGTCACCTCCTCCGACTCCGGCTCGATGGTGGTCGACATGCTGTGCTCGCGCGGGCATGACAACACCCAGTTGTGGCAGCGCATCTACTGGGCCGGCGGCGAAGGCGTGGTGGCCATCGTGCTGCTGCTGGTCGGCGGCCTCGGCGCGCTGCAGACCATGACCATCGCCAGCGCCCTGCCCTTTGCCGTGGTGCTCCTGATCGCCACCTACGGCCTCATCAAGGCGCTGCGCATCGACCTCTACAAGCGCGCCAGCCTGCAGGTGAACGTGGCGCCCATGGGGCCGCCGGCGGTCACCGGCTCATGGAAGAACCGCTTGCACAACATCATCGACTACCCCACACGCGAGGTGGTGCACCGCTTCATCGCCCAAGTGGCGCGGCCCGCCTGCCAGGAAGTGGCCGCCGAACTCAACACCAAAGGCATCGAAGCCAAGGTGACCGGCGACGGCGCCGACCAGGTCATCCTCAGCGTGTCGCATGGCGACGAGATCGACTTCGTCTACCAGGTGCTGGCGCGCGCCCATGTCAAACCCGCCTTCCTCAGCCCCGATGTGCCCGAAAGCGAACTGGGCGAAGCGCAGAAGTACTACCGCGCCGAAATCCACCTGCGCGAAGGCGGGCAGGACTACGACATCATGGGCTGGTCCTCCGAAGCGGTGATCAGCGACATCATCGACCAGTACCACAAGCACATGCACTTCCTGCATCTGCTGCGCTGAGGCACCCGCGACGGCGCTTCGGCGGCCGTCACGATTGCATCGCCTGATGGGCACGCTTGAACGGGCGTCATGATTGGTGGTTCCGGGGCATCTACAGGGGCAACGTCGGGCGCAGATGGCACCGCTTGTCATCGCACCGGCCGGCGGCATGCACGCGCTGCGTCACGCCTATCACTCCTGCCGGAACCGCCATGGCCCCCAATGCCAAAGCCGCGCCAAGGAAGCTTGGATCGCAGTGCGGCGCCGCGCCGCGGCTTCCTCTTTCCGGTCAAGGCGCTCTCGCGCGTGTTTCGGGGCAAGTTCGTCGCACGGCTTGCCGGTCAGCCCCATGGCCTGGACGAACACACCTGGCGCCAATTGCGCGCGCGCCTCTACGCCCATGACTGGGTGGTCTATGCCAAGCAGCCCCTGGGCGGGCCCGAGCAGGTGCTCGACTAGCTGGCGCGCTAGACCCACCGGGTGGCGATCTCGAATGAACGCATCCTGGCGATCACCGACAACGAGGTGCGCTTGCGTGTCAGAGCCAACAGACGCACGGACAAGTGTCCGATCGTGCACCTGAGCGGCACCGAGTTCATCGCTCGCTTCCTCACCCATGTGCTGCCGCCCGGCTTCAAGCGCATCCGCCACTACGGCCTGCTCGTCCCGGCCCACAAGAGGCCTCGCCTGGCCGCAGCCCGTGCGGCACTCGGTGCGCCACAGCCGAACCCGCGGGTGCTCGAAACGGTGGCTGATTTCCTCAAACGCATCGACCGGCTCGAATCCATGCGCTGTCCTCACTGTGGTGGGCGCATGGTGATGGCGGGTACGCTCGCACCGGTCAGGCCAGGACAACAGGCCAGGGGCCGCCGTGATCCATGCGGCCCCCGCCCAACCACTTGTCCATCGGCGCAGCGGCCATGCCATGCGCTGCCGGGGTCTTTGTGCGAACCACCTCTGGCGCCCGGGAGCAAGCACCTCAGAACCCCTCGCCGGCACCACAAAGGCCCATGCCGGACGACTCTTCGTCGGATTCGTTCATGTCGTGCGCCATGCCAGCCTATGCAAAACGCTTGCACGTGGCCGCTGCCCGCATACAATCCCCATAGTCACCGCCGTGCAGGCGGTTAAGTTCAACGAGGTTTATCCGCCGCAACGCCGCCGCGAACGGATTCGTGCTTGGTTCGGCGGCGGATAAACGCTTTTCGTTAAGTTTTTGGGAAATTTCGGTGATTGTCAGGAAAATGGCAGAGAATGATCTCGAAGCTGTAAGCGCAATTTGCATGTCTTCGTTTTTGGGATCTGTTGCAGACACATCGTCGTGCGAAGGGGTTTCAACCTTTTCGAAAATTGCTGCGAGTAATGCCTTTCTTGACAGAATGAAGGGCGACAACTTGATGCTGGTTGCAGAAGACAATGGGAAAATTGAAGGCATAATCGAATTCAAGGAAGGTCGTCACGTTGCAATGCTGTTTATTAATCCTGGCCGCCAGAAGGAAGGTATTGGTAGGAAGCTGCTTTCAGCAGCCATGAATTATGCGAAGGTTGAAACTGTCACGGTGAGGGCATCCCTGTCTTCTGTTCCCGCGTATGAGAAGTACGGATTCGAGTGCAAAGGCGAAGCAAGTGAGTCGGCTGGTTTGGCTTATCAGCCTATGGAAATCAAACTTAACCAGGCCAGCCACGGCGACGGTTCCTGCATTGCGGCTGCACCTCCATTCCGCAACCGCACGTGCTGAGCGGCGTTGGGCGTCACATTTCAGCCTCCTCCAGATCCACAGGAAAAAGTGAGAATAAAAGTTGCCAAGAGAATTCATAGAATGCAGTTTATTTGAACCAATCGGCCCATACAGTCATGCTATTAAGTCTGGCAATCTTGTCTTTGTCTCGGGCACACCAGGAGTTGATCCAAAGACTGGAGAGTTGGCTGGAGCCACCGCGTATGCACAGGCAGCGCAGGCAATACGAAACGTAATTGATTGCGTTGCGGCTGCAGGTGGCACCGAAGCCGATATCACCACCGTCCAGGTGAACTTGGTTCATGTGGGTGACTTCACCGAAATGAACCGGGCTTACGCGGAGTATTTCTCTGAGCCGTTTCCGGCGCGAACTGTCATCGGAATTGCCGCGCTACCAAAACCCGGAGCCCGGCTCACTATCAACGCAATGGCGGTGCTGCCATCCAAGTGACGCCCAACCCGGCACTCAACCTCGCTCCTTTCAGTCGCTGGATGCTGCGCGATACAGCCGCGCAGCGCCGGTTAGCTCTGCGTTGAAGATGTAGAAAAACTAATTTCGGGAATTTTTGACAATGGCCCCGAATCTTCGACCTATCAGATCGGTCCATACGGCGTGATCGGCGACCTCCGAAGGGTCAAGTGACCCTCGAAAACCGGTTACTCCGGCATGTCGCCGAATTTTCCTACAGCCTCGTTGGTTGCTACAGGATCACTGTACGGAATGAGTATGAAAAATCGACGGATCGTTATTACCGGGGTCACCAAAGGGCTGGGGCTTGCGCTCGTTGATGAGTTCATTCAGGCGGGTCATCAGATCTTCGGGTGTGGACGCTCTTCTCAGATCATCAATCAGCTTCAGTCCCGGTACCCTCAAAGCCACCACTTTGC
This sequence comes from Denitromonas iodatirespirans, assembly GCF_018524365.1. Taxonomy (GTDB): domain Bacteria; phylum Pseudomonadota; class Gammaproteobacteria; order Burkholderiales; family Rhodocyclaceae; genus Nitrogeniibacter; species Nitrogeniibacter iodatirespirans. Next base: position 260 of record NZ_JAEKFT010000054.1, on the reverse strand, counting down.
GGCAGGGCTCCCGCAGCTACCCACATGTCGTTGTCACCCCAAGAATGTCGTTGACGATCATGCGCTTACCACGCCCCTGTTCACGGCGCCCCGATTTGTGTAGTTTCCTGTCTTTTTGGACGGGCAATGGAAACGGACAAATTGATGGCTCTGGTCGAGGTGTTCGAAGGACTCGAGGACTGGCGCAACGCGCAGCAGACGCGTCACCGGCTGGACGAACTGCTTACCGTGGCGGTGTGCGCGGTGCTCAGCGGCGCCGA
>NZ_JAEKFT010000053.1 GCF_018524365.1 Denitromonas iodatirespirans | reverse complement strand
GGCTGCGCAAGATCATCAAGACTCGCGGGCACTTTCCGAGCGATGAGGCGGCCACCAAGCTCATCTGGCTGGCCCTGCGCAACATCACGGCCGACTGGGGGCGGGCGGCCAAGGACTGGAAGGCGGCGATGAACCAATTCGCGATCCTCTACGAGGACCGCTTCACGGATCATCGCCTAAAATGAAAACCGCGTTTCCGATAGAGGAAGCACTTCCGAGCGCCTCACACACAGAAATTCTGACACCCCCAGGAGGCCCGACACCTCCCCTGCGATCGTGAGAAGCCGTTTCTCTTACACCGTCACCCTAAAGAAACACCGCCATCCACCAGGCATGCGATCACCGCGCATACCCCTGCCATCCCCCCGTGCGCTGACCACGAATCCACCGCCTTCCTGCCCCGCTGCCGCGCCACGTACTACAAAGAGAATGGCGGGCTGCATTTCTGCACGCCGTGGCACACCGCCGGCGCGGTCGGGCTGGCGGGAACGAGGAGACCGGGCGAATGGCCAAGGCACACGCGCGAGACCATGAACTGAGCGAAGAGGAACTGAAGCAGATCGTCGCCGAGGCTGACACCGGCGGGCGCAAGCCGACTGGCGTGACCGCTGCGATCGTGGCCGGCACCGGGATCGCGTGGTCGCTGTTCCAGCTGTGGTTCGCCTCGCCGCTACCATTCGTGGTCGGTTTCGGCATCCTCAACGACACCGAGGCGCGCTCCATCCACCTGGCCTTTGCCGTATTCCTCGGCTTCATGGCCTACCCGGCCTTCAAGCGTTCGCCGCGCACGCATGTGCCGGTGCAGGACTGGGTGCTGGCCCTCGTCGGCGCCTTTGCCGCCGCCTACCTCTGGCTGTTCTATGCCGAGCTGGCCCAGCGCCCCGGCCTGCCGACAACCCAGGATCTGGTGGTCGCGGTGGTCGGCCTGACGCTGCTGCTCGAGGCGGCGCGGCGCGCGCTCGGGTTGCCGATGGTGATCCTGGCGCTGATTTTCATCGGCTACATCTTCCTCGGCGCTTATATGCCCGACGTGATCGCGCATCGCGGCGCCTCGCTTGGCAAGGGCATGAACCATCTGTGGTTGTCGACCGAGGGGGTGTTCGGCGTGGCGCTGGGCGTGTCGACCAGCTTCATCTTCCTTTTCGTGCTGTTCGGTGCGCTGCTCGAGACGGCGGGTGCGGGCAATTACTTCATCATGTCGGCGATGTCGATGCTCGGGCATTTTCGCGGCGGGCCGGCCAAGGCCGCGGTGGTCGCTTCGGCATCGACGGGGATGATCTCCGGCTCGTCGATCGCCAACGTGGTGACCACCGGCACCTTCACCATCCCGCTCATGAAGCGCGTCGGCTACGCGCCGAAGAAGGCCGGTGCGGTGGAGGTGGCCGCCTCGGTGGACGGCCAGATCATGCCGCCGGTGATGGGCGCGGCTGCCTTCTTGATGGTGGAGTATGTCGGCATCCCGTATGTGCAGGTGCTCAAGCACGCCATCCTGCCGGCGCTGATCTCGTATATCGCGCTGTTCTACCTGGTGCATCTCGAAGCCATGAAGGCCGACATCCGCGGCCTGCCGCGGCCGCCGAGCCCGTACAGCTGGCAGGCGCGGCTGATGCGCACGGTGATGACGATCAGCGGCGTGATCATCCTCGCGGGCGTCGTCTATTGGGGCATGGGCTGGATCAAAATCGTCGCGGGCGAGGCGTCGTTCGTTGTCGTTTCGGTGCTGATGTTTTTTGCCTATCTCGTGCTGCTGTGGTTTTCGGCCCAGCAGCCGGAGTTGCGCATCGAGGACCCGAACGTCGCGATCACCCAGCTGCCCGAGGTCGGGCCGACGCTGAAATCCGGCCTGCACTTCCTGCTGCCCGTGGTCGCGCTGATCTGGAATTTGATGGTCGAGGAGCTCTCGCCCGGCCTGTCGGCCTTCTGGGCAACGAGCTTCATGATCTTCATTCTCGTCACCCAGCGCCCCATCCTGGCGCTGATGCGCGGCAAGGGCGACACGATGGCCGAGCTGCGGCAGGGGCTGCGTGACCTCTACGACGGCCTGTCGATCGGCGCGCGCAACATGATCGCCATCGGTATCGCCACCGCCGCGGCCGGCATCATCGTCGGCACGGTGACGCTGACCGGCATCGGCCTGGTGCTGACCGAGTTCGTCGAGGCGGTGTCGGGCGGCAATCTGATGGCGATGTTGTTCATGGTCGCGGTGATCTGCCTGATTCTCGGCATGGGCCTGCCGACCACGGCCAACTACATCGTGGTGTCGACGCTGATGGCGCCGGTGGTGGTCGAACTGGGCGCGCAAAGCGGCCTGCTGGTGCCGCTGATCGCGGTGCATCTGTTCGTCTTCTATTTCGGCCTGATGGCCGACGTCACGCCACCGGTCGGCCTCGCCTCGTATGCCGCGGCGGGCATCGCGCGCTGCGACCCGATCGCCACCGGTGTGCAGGCCTTCATCTACTCGATCCGCACCGCGATCCTGCCCTTCATGTTCATCTTCAACACCCAGTTGCTGATGATCGGCATCGACAGCCTGTGGGCCTTCTTCCTCACCGTGGCCAGCGCGATACTCGCCAACCTGATGTTCGCCGCCGCGACCCAGGGCTGGTTCCTTACCCGCAGCCGCCTGTATGAGAGCGCGCTGCTGCTGCTCGTGACTTTCAGCCTGTTTCGGCCCGGCTTCTGGATGGACATAGTCTATCCGCCCTACAACACGGTGCCGGCGACACGCCTCACCGAGCTGGTCGAGGCGGCGCCCGCAAACGGCAATCTGCGCGTGTGGATCGAGGGCATCACGCTGGAGGGCGACGAGATCTCCAAGGGCGTGCTGCTGCCGCTCGGCGACAGCGCGCCAAACGCCCGGGCGCGCCTGAAGCAATCGGGCCTGACCGTGATGGCGCTCGGCGATAGCGTCCAGGTCATGATGGTCGACTTCGGCAGCCGCGCCGCCAAGCTCGGCCTCGAACAGGGCTTTACCGTCACCCACATCGAGCTGCCGGCGGAGCGCCCGGCCAAGGAGTGGATTTTCATACCGACGCTGCTAGTGCTGGCACTCGTCGTCGCACTGCAGCGGGCACGCGCCCGGCGCGAAGCGGGCCGGGCGGCGCAGGCCGAGTGACGCCCGGGCCGTCCGCGCTCGGACGGCCCGGCTTCCTGCCGGTTACATGTCGAAGTGGATGACGGTGCGGATGCTCTTGCCCTCGTGCATGAGGTCGAAGGCCTTGTTGATGTCGTCCAACCCCATGGTGTGGGTGATGAAGGTGTCCAGCGGGATCTCGCCCCTCTGGGCGCGCTCCACGTAGCCGGGCAGCTCGGAGCGGCCGCGCACGCCACCGAAGGCCGACCCGCGCCAGACCCGGCCGGTCACCAGCTGGAACGGTCGGGTGGCGATCTCCTGGCCGGCACCGGCCACACCGATGATGACGGACTCGCCCCAGCCCTTGTGACAGCACTCCAGCGCCGAGCGCATCACCTTGACATTACCGATGCACTCGAAGGAGTAGTCGACACCACCGTCGGTCAGATCGACGATCACCTCCTGGATCGGCTTGTCGTAGTCGAGCGGATTGATGCACTCGGTCGCGCCGAGCTGCTTGGCGATCTCGAACTTGCCCGGGTTCACGTCGATGGCCAGGATCCGGCTGGCCTTGGCCATGACCGCGCCGATGATGGCCGACAGGCCGATGCCGCCGAGGCCGAACACCGCCACCGTCGAGCCCGGCTCCACCTTGGCGGTGTTCATCACCGCGCCGATGCCGGTGGTCACGCCGCAACCGAGCAGGCACACCTTCTCCAGCGGCGCTTCCTTGCTGATCTTGGCGACCGCGATCTCGGGCAGCACGGTGTACTCCGAGAAGGTCGAGGTGCCCATGTAGTGGAACAGGGTCTCGCCGTCCTTGGAAAAGCGGCTGGTGCCGTCGGGCATCAGGCCCTTGCCCTGGGTGGCGCGGATCGCCTGGCACAGGTTGGTCTTGCCCGATTTGCAGAACTTGCACTCGCCGCATTCCGGCGTGTAGAGCGGGATCACATGGTCGCCGACCGCCACCGAGGTGACGCCCTCGCCCACCGCCTCGACGATGCCGCCGCCCTCGTGACCGAGGATGGCGGGGAAGATGCCTTCCGGATCGGCGCCGGACAGGGTGAAGGCATCGGTGTGGCACACGCCGGTAGCGACGATCCGCACCAGCACCTCGCCCTTCTTCGGCGGGGCGACGTCCACTTCAGTGATGTCCAGCGGGGCACCGGCTTTCCAGGCGACCGCAGCGCGCGACTTGATCATGACAAAGACTCTCCAGTGATGTTCTTGGGGAATAGGTAGAAAAAAGAAGGGGCGGTTCGTGCCGTACGGCCAGACGACGTCGGGGCGCACGGCACGCGCGGGCAAGAAGCCCGTCGCTCGGCCGTGCCGCACCGGTCGATGCGTCGACGACGACGTGATACCCAGCATTTGAGGATCAAAGCCCATCCGCTTGGGAACGATCCCCCGAATGCGCCCCTGTGGGCTTGCCGACGTCGACATGCCTGTAGCGTCTGCCCCTTGCCCGAGCCCCGCATCACGCGGGCTCCAGCAAGACCGCCCTCAACGATAAGGCGTTACCGCCAAGGACAAAAACGAGATATTCCGAACACCTCTTCGGCAATGTCGAACACCGCACTGCGTCGGCACCGCGCCCCACGCTACCGGGCAAAATGCCTCGGACTTCCCGACACTTCGACCGACCCAGCGCATCGGCAACAGGCGCCCTCTTGCAAACATTGCTTTCAAAACCGCACGCGGAGCGGCGCTGCATCTCCTCGATTCGAGTACCTATACTGAAGACGGACAAGGCCGCGCACAGCGTCGGACTGGTTGGGCGCACTCAACCATGTACTTTGCGAGGAGAACACCATGAACATCATCAAGCGACTCTTTTCCGTAGTGCTCGCCATCTGCTTTGCCAACGGCGTGGTGATTCAGACCGCGCAGGCAGCGCTGGTCAGCACCGAACAGGTGGCGCGTCTCGCGACCACCGACGAGTCGGCACATCAGCGGCTCAACGAGATGTTCTCGCGCGCCGACGTCCAGGCCGAACTCGAACGCCTCGGGCTCAGCGCCGATCTGGCCAAGGAGCGCATTGCCGCGCTGACCGATGCCGAAGCGGCCGCGCTGGCACAGCAGATCGACGACGCACCGGCCGGCGGCATCATCGGCGCCATCTTGCTGGTGTTCTTCGTCCTGCTGATCACCGACATCCTCGGCTTCACGAAAGTATTCCCCTTCACGCGGTCCGTGAAGTGAGGGGCTCACCCTGTCCACAACCGGACTGATGCGCGGCGCGTGGGCCGCGGCATGCCTTGTCGCGCTGCTCGCCGCGCTGACCGGTTGCGCCGTGCAGACGCCGCGTTTGCTCGCCGCGCCACCGGCCGATCTCCCGCCGCGGGTCGAGCTGACCGCCACGCCGTTCTTCCCGCAGGAAGACTATCAATGCGGCCCGGCGGCCTTGGCCACTGCGCTTTCGGCGGCCGGTATTCCCACGCGCCCCGATGCCCTGGTCGACCGGGTGTTTCTCCCCGGACGCCAGGGCTCGCTGCAAATTGAAATGCTCGTCGGCGCGCGCGGGCGGGGTGCGGTGGCAACACGCATCCCCGGCACGCTCGAAGCCCTGATGCGCGAAACGAATGATGGCAACCCGGTGGTGGTGCTGCAGAACCTCGGCCTGTCGTGGGCCCCCTCCTGGCACTACGCAGTGGTCATCGGCTACGACCTCGACGCCGCCCACTTCGTGCTGCGCTCCGGCCCGCTGGAGCGCCAGCAACTGGCCTTCTCCACCTTCGAACACACCTGGGACCGCAGCGGACGCTGGGCCTTTGTCGTCACGCCTCCGGGCGCGCTGCCGACCACCGCGTCGGAGGCGGAGGTAACGCGCGCGCTCGTGGCGTTCGAACACAATGCGCCCCCAGCGGCCGCCGCCCGCGCCTATCGGAGCGCGCTGGCACGCTGGCCCGACAACCTCACGCTCGCCATGGGCCTTGGCAACACCCTCTATGCGCAGGGCGAAACCTCCGGCGCCGCGGCGGTGTTCCGCGACGCCGCGCAGCGCCATGACGATGCCGCCGCCTACAACAACCTCGCCATCGTGCTGCTGGAACAGGGTCGCCGCGACGAAGCCCGGCGCGCGGCACAACGGGCGGTGAGCCTTGGCGGCCCGTTTCAGGCACAGGCCGCCGACACCCTGAAGCGGGTCGACGAATGACGCGAGATGTCGACTCTCAACGCTCCGCCCCCGGGCTCCTGCCCTACGTCGAATCGGCACCTCACGGCGCGCTTCGCCGCCCTCTCGTCGATCCGGGACGTGGCTTCGCAAGCATGCGTCTGGCTGTCGCTGGGCATGCTGGCCTTGCTCACCGCCTGCACCACCCTGCCGCCTGGCGCGGACGCGCCGCGCATCGAGTCCTATGCCCTGGCGCATCCCGAACAGACCCGTCTCGGGCGGCACTTCGAGGCGGCCGCCGCTGAGCATCGGGGACGTTCCGGCTTTCGCATCATTGCCAACGGCATCGACGGATTTCTCGTGCGCATGCAGATGATCGACGCGGCAGAGCGGACGATCGATCTGCAGTACTTCATCTTTCGCGGCGACCAGACCGGGTGGCTCCTGACTCAGGCCGTGCTACGGGCCGCAGACCGCGGTGTGCGGGTGCGCATCCTGGTCGACGATGTGGAAACGCCTCCCGGCGACGAGCGACTCACCGCCCTGCAGGCGCACCCAGCCGTGCAGATCCGGATCTTCAATCCCTTCGCGTACCGTGGGAGCTTCCTGTGGGTTCGGGCACTGGAATTCCTGCTCAACGCCAATCGCCTCGACTATCGGATGCACAACAAGCTGTTCGTCATCGACAACACCGTGGCACTGCTGGGCGGGCGCAATATCGGCAACGAATATTTCCAGGTCGTTCCAGGCACCCAATTTGCCGACGAAGACGTGTTCGTCGCGGGGCCGATCAGCCATCAATTGTCGGCCACCTTCGACGAGTACTGGAACAGCGACTTGTCGATTCCCGTAGAGGTGTTGAACGACACCAGCCGTGCCCCGCGCGAAAAGCGCCAGGTGCGCGAAGCTCATGAGGAACGCCAGGCGCTCAAGGACCTCGTGCGTCAAGTGCCTGCGAAGGACACGGACTATTTGGCGCGGGTGGAAAACGGGGAGCCGCTTTCGGGCCTCATCTCGGGGCGCATCCGCCTCGAATGGGCACAGGCGCAGGTCATCTGCGACAGGCCGGACAAGAAAGACCTGGACAGCGACGGGCGTGTGGGCATTCTGATGCAACAGGGAGTTTTCGACACGGCGGCGGCTGCGATGTCGGAGGTGCTGATCGTCACGCCCTATCTGATCCCCGGTGACGAGGGGATGCGAATGATCGAACGCCTGCGCGCACGCGGTATCCGGGTCAGGATTCTGACCAACTCGTTGGAATCGTCGAACGTGCTCGTCGCGCATTCCGGCTACATGTCTTACCGCACCCCGCTGCTCCAACTCGGCGCCGAACTCTACGAGAGCCGATCGCTGCTGGCCAAGGCACGCGGTAGTGGTCAGGCCCCCGAAATCTCGCGCTTCGGAAGCTATTCGCTGCACACCAAACTCTTCGTCTTCGATCGCCGCAAAATGCTCATCGGCTCGATGAACTTTGACCAGCGGTCGATGTATCTCAACACCGAGATCGGCATCCTGATCCACAGCCCGGCCTTGGCCATTGAGGCGGCCAGGCGATTCGAAGCGATGGTGCAACCCGTCAATTCCTACCGGCTTGCCTTGCGCCCCGACCCGAACGGTGGTGAGCCACAACTCATATGGCTCACGCAGGAAGGGGGGCGCACGATGGTCTACGACACGGAACCGGCCCGAAGCGACGCGCAACGCGCCAAGGCGCAAGCGCTTTCACTGCTTCCGCTCGACGACGAACTATGACCCGTCGTCCTGCTCGCGAATCGGGGAGCAGGAGGACTCGGTGGCCTTCGTACCCAACGACCGAGCCGCGCCCGCCCACGCCTCGTCGGCGCGACATCGCCGATACACGATCACGACACAAGAAGGCGACCGTGCAAGCCCCTGGCGCGAACACCTCGCGAATCTTGCGGCGGCAGCCGCTGTCGAAGAAACACGTTGAGGCGAAGTGCGGCATGCGCTCGCACCGTCACAGGAGGACAGCATGAACCGACGTCAATCGCTCCAGACCCTGCTGGGCGCCGCCCTGCTCTCGCTCGGCGGACATCGCGTCGCCGGCGCGGCAGGCCCTAGCTTGACGAAATCCAAGGAGGAATGGGCCCGGCTCCTGCCCCGCCCGGCCTACGCAGTTCTGTTCGAGGAGGACACCGAACCGCCTGGCAGCAGCCCGCTGAACCATGAGAAGCGCGACGGCACCTACATTTGCGCGGCGTGCTTCCTGCCCTTGTTCGACAGCGCCACCAAATACGACAGCGGCACCGGTTGGCCAAGCTTCTGGCAACCCCTGACCGGCGCGGTGAACACCCAAGTCGACTTCAAGTTGATCTTGCCGCGCACCGAGTACCACTGCTCGCGCTGCGGCGGCCACCAGGGCCACGTGTTCGACGACGGCCCCCAACCCACGGGCAAGCGCTATTGCAACAACGGGCTCGCGCTGCAGTTCGTGCTGCGCGGCGACACGCTACCGGCGCTGCGCACCTGAACGCCCGCGTTTGACGCTTTGGCGCCCGCATTGGTGGGCACATTGAGCGGATAAGGCGCAATCGTTCCGGGGCGAATAGTGTTCTTCAGGCCCTGGGCCCGAAGCCCCTCTACCTTTGCACACCTACCGAAGAAAGATGCAGCGCGGCGGCCAGTGGCTGACCGCCGCGCTTGAAAGGTGCGCGCGTGGCGCACCTGGAGGAGGCGTTATGCCGGCACGAGACCGTGCGGATCGATGACGAATTTCTTCGGCGCACCCAAGTCGAACTCCGAGTAACCGCGCGGCGCCTGATCGAGGCTGATCACCTCGACGCCGACCGTGTCGGCAATCTTGATGCGGTCCCACAGGATCGCCTGCATGAGCGCACGGTTGTACTTCAGCACCGGCGTCTGCCCGGTGTGGAAGCTGTGCGACTTCGCCCAGCCCAGACCCAGACGGATGCTCAGGCTGCCTTTCTTGGCGGCCTGATCGACGCCGCCCGGATCGTCGGTCACATACAGCCCGGGGATGCCGATGCGGCCCGCTTCGCGCGTGACTTCCATCAGCGAATTCAGCACCGTGGCCGGCGCCTCGTGCTGCGCACCGTCGTGGCCGTGACCGCGCGCTTCAAAACCCACCGCGTCCACCGCGCAATCCACCTCCGGCGTCCCCAGAATCTCCGCGATCTGCTCGCCCAGCGGCACGTCCAGCGACAGGTCAACCGTCAGATAGCCGAGGGCACGCGGGTGCTCAAGACGCTTCGGATTGACGTCACCGATGATCACCGCCGCTGCACCCAGCAAGCGTGCAGAAGCCGCGGCGGCCAAGCCCACAGGGCCAGCACCCGCGATGTAGACCGTGCTGCCGGGACCGACACCCGCCGTCACCGCGCCGTGATAGCCCGTGGGCAGGATGTCCGACAGGCAGGTGAGATCGCGGATCTTCGCCATGGCCTGGTCGCGGTCGGGGAACTTGAGCAGGTTGAAATCTGCATAGGGAACCATGACGTACTCGGCCTGCCCGCCGATCCAGCCGCCCATGTCGACATAGCCGTAAGCGCCACCGGCACGCGAGGGGTTGACGGTGAGGCACACACCGGTGTGCTGCTCCTTGCAGGTCCGGCAGCGGCCGCAGGCCACGTTGAAAGGCACCGAGACCAGGTCGCCTTTTTGCAGCGTTTCCACATCGCGGCCCACCTCGAGCACTTCACCGGTGATCTCGTGCCCCAGGATGAGGCCGGACGGTGCCGTGGTACGACCACGCACCATGTGCTGGTCGGAGCCGCAAATATTGGTGGAGACCACTCGCAGGATCACGCCATGCTCGGCACGCCGGCCGCGGGGATCTTCTAGTTTTGGAAAGGGGATGCTTTGTACTTCCACGCGGCCAGGGCCGACATACGCGACGCCTCTATTGCTTGCCATCCGTTCGCTCCTCCGTTTGTCTCACTTGAAAAAACAGTGTTGTTTTGGGGGCCGCTCCCCTGAACGCGGTAAGGGATCGACCTCTGGCACTGATACTAGACAGGCCAAACGGGCAGCACTTGCCTACGTTGGACAAAAAATCGCGCAAACGCGCCACCCTCGACTCGCTAAGCCCGGAACCCTCTCGCGGCGACTGAACCAGCCACCCCGACCAAATGGTAGATGCATCGCCAGATGCCGATGTCGTACGCCGACCCGTCGGACGAAGCGTCGCTCACCCGGCATCCAAAGCCTGACCACAAATAGACGCCACGAACGTGGCTATATCGAAATCAAAGACGTGACATCAAGTCCTGCACACGCCCAATCATCAACACGCCGCCACCCCGATCCGTATCAACGGCGCATTCTGTCAATCGCCTCTCTTCAAAAGAACAGATCGAATACATCGACAGAAACGTCACATTTTTCTAGTTGAAACGACACCATGCTTCGGCGGATTCTACCGATCAGGCGGCAGCGTCGTAGATCCGAAATGGCATAGCTGGTATCTAATGCCGAACGCATCATCGCGATACGTTCGACGCCAGCTCATGCCTCGGGTGGGCAGCTGGGGGATTGCCGAAGACGGCCCATGACCAGTCGTTGATAGCGATGAAATGAGGACGCGGTTGTGCGATCCGGCGTCGGGGCTGTCCAGGCGCACGCATTTCCCGCCGCCCCCAGGCCGGCCGGGCGCCATCGGCCGCGCGCGAAAGGTCGCCCAATTACACGTGAAAGCGATACCGACGTGTTGGCGTCAGGCCGCGAAACACAGCGCTTCCACCCGCCGCTGAGCGCGTGGCAAGCCCGCCGCGCGCCGCGCTGGCCGATGGATTGAAAGACCGAGTCGTTGCGGACACACGGGGCGAGGACGTGCCACGACACTGGAAACGTTTAAATTCAATACCTTGCCCCTCACCTCGATCACTCGACCGGCAGATAGATATCCGTCAGCAACTCGCATTCGTCCACCTCGTGGATCAGGTTCAGGTAATGGAAGAAGCACGGAAAGTCGCGCAGCGTTTCGCCACTTTGCGGCAACCAGTCGCGGTACAGCGGGTAGATGCTCTCGTCGATGCGATCATGGCTGCCCGTGTGCCGGACCACCGCGCAACGTCCGCCGGGAATCAGGCCGGATTTCACGCCGTAGTCGTTCGCCGGCACATCTCCTTCGATGGAGCCGGCGATATCGAAACGAAAGTCGTCTGGCTCGGTGGTTTTAGGGTCGCTGTGGGGAATGCCGAAAGTCATGCTGGTCTTGACCGGAGAGCGACCGGTCGCCTTTCGCCAGGCGATGAATTTCGCTGCGGTCTCCAACACCCGTTTCGGGTCGCCCCGGTGCTCGACAAGGGCAATCGGCGTGTCTTCAAAATTCACGATCTTCACGTTCATGGTTGTTTCTCGCTTGGAGGGTCGTTTGAAATCGAATCGCGCATGCCACTGCGGCCACGCGGGTGCGGCCCTGAAGCCCGAAGGCGACTGCCCGAAGGCATTGCGAAAGGCGCGCGAAAAGGCCTCCGGGCTATCGAAGCCCGCTTCCAACGCGATGTCGATCATGCGCAATCCGTCCTCGAACGCCACGCGGAACGACGCCCGCCGTAGCCGCGCCAGTTGGGCGAAGCGGGTCGCGCTCACGCCGGTCCAGGCCGAAAACACGCGCTGGAAGTGACACTTCGACAAGGCCGCCACCGCGCTCAGGGTGTCGAGCGACAGCTTTGCGTCCAGGTTCTGCTCGATGTACTCGCAGACCCGCGCAATACGTGTTTCCAGGTGGGGATTCGGTCGGGAATTCATCGCTTCGCTTCGTTCTTCAGTGCCCGGGCATGATCACAGCACGCGCACCGTCCGTCTTGATCGAGATTGCGATTGTGGCCGGGAGGTAGCCCCGGTACGACCGCCTCTGGGGTCCATTCGCGATGCGCTGCGTTACACGTCTCGCCCACACACCGGATGGAGGCTGGCGGCAGACTCATTTTTCGCATCTTCTCGTCTTTCGAGGACCGCGCGCCTGTCCCTGTAGCTGACCGGGCTCATCGCCGTCGCCGCGCTCGCCGCCTTCCTCAACACGCAGGCAGCGTCGGGTTCGCCCGTTGACCTCCCCCCAAGACCTGACTCTTTGTTCTCCCCATACCGGTGAAATTGGCTCAACTTCCAAGCCACAAGACCGCAATAAGAGTATGGTTATTTACTGATCGCAACGTGCTTTCGATGGAGAGCCCTGATGAAGAACAACCAGCCTGTGACGAATCAGGAGCACTTTCTCAAGCCCGGCCGCCCGATCGTCACCAAAACGGACTTAAAGGGTATCGTCACCTACGCCAACGCTGCGTTTGTCGAGATCAGCGGATTCGCGCCTGATGAGTTGATCGGCCACAACCACAACGTGGTGCGCCATCCCGACATGCCGGTGGAGGCATTTGCCGACCTGTGGGCAACGATCAAGGCCGGTCACACTTGGCGGGGGCTGGTGAAGAACCGGTCAAACGACGGCGGATTTTATTGGGTAGATGCGTTTGTGACGCCGCTTTCGGAAGCCGGACGGCCGGTCGGGTTCATCTCGGTGCGCAGTGCGCCGGAGCGATCCGCCATTGACGGGGCCGAGAAGCTCTACCGCGCCGTTCGTGAGAAGCAAGCAAGTTTTCCTGCCACCCGCCCACCCGCGAAGCTGACTACCACGATTGGGCAGATTCGACTGTCGGCACTAGGTGCCGCCGTACTGGCGGCGACAGCTGGCCTGCTCGACGGCCCGTGGGCAGTGGGTGCCGGCATGCTCGCCGCAGCCGCCGCGTTGGCAGCTGCGTGTGTGTTCGAGTTTCGCGTGGCCAAACCGCTGCAATGCATGGTCGAGAAAATTCGCGCGCTGGACCAGGGCCGACTCAACGAACAAATCTCCAGCGCCGAAGGCGGTGGCTTGGCCGCCGTCTTCGGCGAGTTGGAGGCCATGCGCATTCACCTTGGCGCCATGTTTGCCGACGTACTGGTGGCGACACGAAGTGTGCACGAGCGCGCCGACGCATTGCAGGGCGCGATGCAGTCGCTGCGTCGCGCCAGCGAGCAGCAGGGTCAAAAGGTGATGGAAGCGGCTGCGGCGATGGAGGAGATGAGCGTCTCGGTCAATGAGATATCGAACAACACGGACGTGAGCGCCCAAGCCGCGCGCGAAACCGAATCCGCCGTCAGCGAGGCCGCTCGGGCCATCCAGGCGGGCATCGACAGTAGCGACCGCGTGGTGTCGGTGGTGTCGGCGGCACGAGACCAGGTGATTCATGTGAATGAATCGGTCCAGAAAATCGGCGCCATCAGTCTGATCATCCAGGAAATCGCCGAGCAGACCAATCTGCTCGCACTCAACGCGGCGATCGAGGCGGCACGAGCCGGCGAACAAGGCCGTGGATTTGCGGTGGTGGCTGACGAAGTGCGCAAGCTGGCGGAGAGAACCCGCGCCAGCACCGTGGAGATTGGTCAGTCGCTGAGCGAAATCGGTAGCCAGTCACAGGCGGCGGTAGCGACGATAGAGACCGCGTCGAGCGACGTTGCTGCGGGCAGCCGTCTGGTTGGTGCGAGTGCCAGCAGTCTCGACTGCATTCGCGATGCAAGCCATCGCGCGAGTGAGGTCGCCGGAGAGATTCGCTTGATGCTCGAACAACAGGCAACAGCATCCCACGAGGTTGCCACCGCAATGGAGGCCATCTCGGCCGGGGTTGACGGAAACAATGCCGCCATCGCCGAAATCGATACCGCCGCGAAGCATCTGAACGCGACCGCGGGCGAGTTGCGCGCCTTGACCCGACACCTGGAAGGCATGGTCAAGTAGCGCGGCGGCAGGCCGAAGTCGCATCCGGGTGGGGCGACGGATTCGCGCCTTGGCCGTGCGCGAACAACGCTGCGCCGGAGTCAAGCAGCTTCGTGAATTCCCCCTGGTAGGCGCTTTGGGAGGCAGCATCAAGATCAGATCTTGAAACTCAACGTTCCCAACCTCATGGCAAGCCCCATTCAGCATCGAGGTGAGTCTTGAAATGCGACACGCAAGCTCTGACACCGCTTCCCGACAACACGCCCTCACCTCACGACGGTGTCCACGTCTGAGTAGCCGACGACGCATGCAATGACACGGACGGGCCATCCAACACCGATCGAGCTATGATCCTGCCGACATCCCGCCCCCCATGTATCCGGCTTGGCGGCCGTGCGGCGATGGACAGGGACTGAAGGGATGAAATGTCGTATTTCAAGACTTGACCCAGGATGCCCACGGATGCCGGATGCTGGCCCCTGGATGCTGTGGATGCAGAGGGAAAGGCCCCGCGACGGAGGGGCGACGTGGAGCGTCAGAGTTTCGTAATTCAAGCCCCCGGAGCCCTCATTCAACCCAAATGAACTCAGCGCCGAAGTGAATACCGAGGACATTTCGACAAGGACTAAAAGTGAACAAGATATTCTTGGTGCTACTGGCTAGCGCCGCCATAGTCTCATGCAGCGCAAAAAATCAGGTTCCTTTGGAAAAATTGACATTCAGAGAAAACATAAAAGATTTTTTCAGTACGAATGACACCTATTTTGACGCAAGAGAGATCAACACCACATTACCTATGATCTACACCCATGAGGTGGATGGCTACAACTATGGCTCTGTGAATTTCATCAAATCAGACCCGAACCATATCCCAAAGGCCAAGATTGGCGTGCTGTTGAGCAATCCTACAGATGAGCAGTTCGTAGGGCTTCTTGTGACCACCGAAAGCATAGAGGCCAGCAATGCCATTTTTGAAGAATTGAAAACGCAAATGGGCACCCCGGAGATTCTATCCCAGGAGCCTGAAGCGAATGAAAATGATCAAGTATTAGGCTATTCGGCCTATTTGTGGCGACAAAAAAGCAATCACTCGGCGATTCTCTACCGATCCTATGAACACATGGATGACAAACGAAACATCGCCTCCTCCTTGTATTTAGTTTCCAACAAGACAAAGGTTACCGACCCCAATCAAAATGAGCTTGTTGTGGACAGGCTCATCAGGACATACAAATAATCCAGACCGATGAAATAATCAACAACCCTGCCGCTGACCATTGCTGCAGCAACATCCTGTGAAATAGAAATATAATTTACTGCGCTGGACACGCAAAAGGAAACAGGAATTTACAGCAAAAAAAAGGGGGAGCAGAAAAGGAAAATTACACCACCTTCAAATCGCATTGATTTCAAACGCTCCAACCAAAACAAGCAAGCTGGAATTTTACTGTTACGTCTTCAACCATGTCTCACATCAAAAACCATAAGACAGAATATTTTATTGGAGATCCCGATGACCCGAGAGGATTCTCAAGCGAAGACCAGAAGAACAATTTCCCCTCTTCCTTCATCGCCTCCACAAGCACTTGAACACCCACACCTCCAGCGGAAGAGAGAGTCCCTCACCGTAATCGGCCTACTCAATTGACGAACGGGTTGATATGAAAACATGCACTGCCACAGCCTTGATCTTCGCCTATGCTTTTCTAGTCGCGTCGTGCGCGCCCGTCTTTTACAGCAAAGAGAACTACCCCTTTTACGACAAAGACTTCCTGCTGGACAAGCGCGCCCTGCTTCGCACGGATGGTTTTTACGTTCCCGAAGCCGGGCTGGATTCCGGCGGCGAAAAACTCACACAAGCTGGCAAATACGAGGTCTACAAATTCTACAAGACAGGGCAGGCAAGTTTTGTACTGATGGATTCTTTGCAGGGAAATGACAAGTACTTTGATGCAATGCAGCGCCAAATTGACAAATACGGAAATGGAAAGCGTGAATACACCCTGTTTCAGGGATACTACAGGGTGAGAAACGACCAGATCGTCATCCAACAAGTCAATGTAACCACCGGAAACTTCATTTACCTGTATGGCTTCGTAGAGAACAATCGATTAAGCATCATCAAACGAACCATAGACGGCGATGGGAAATTTCTTGAGGACAGTTTTTCAAATCCTTATCGGATGACGTATATATTCTCCCCGTACGCCCGAGCAGAAGAAGGCCTGACTCCCAACTGGTAAAAGCAAGCTGGCAACTCAGTTGAAAAAACCGAGAGGAAAATGATGCGCAATGCCCCCTGAGTCAGAATAGTTGTCGCCTCGATAGAATCCAAAACCCGGGGGCGATGAGAAGAGAACGAAGTGGCTCGATACGGACAAAAATTCAAGGACAAAGCGCTCGCTCGACTGTTGCCGCCGGAGGGCGCCTCAGTGGAAGCGGTTTCCCAGGAACTGAGCATTTCGGTG
>NZ_JAEKFT010000052.1 GCF_018524365.1 Denitromonas iodatirespirans | reverse complement strand
CGAGCATCTGGCCGGTCTGGTTGGCGTCGTCGTCGATCGCCTGCTTGCCGAGGATGACCAGCTGCGGGCCTTCTTTCTCGACCAGGGTCTTGAGCAGCTTGGCCACGGCCAGCGGCTGCAGTTCTTCGTCGGTCTGCACCAGGATGCCGCGGTCGGCACCGATGGCCATCGCCGTGCGCAGCGTCTCCTGGCACTGGGCCACGCCGCAGGACACCGCCACCACTTCGGTGGCCACGCCCGCTTCCTTGAGCCGCACCGCCTCTTCCACCGCGATCTCGTCGAAGGGGTTCATGCTCATCTTGACGTTGGCGATGTCCACACCGCTGCCGTCGCTCTTGACCCGAACCTTCACGTTGTAATCAACGACCCGTTTCACGGGAACCAGAATCTTCATTCGATCACCTCAACTATGTTGTTCGTCCGGCAACACGCCGTCTGCCGTCTCGCTGCCGCGGCGGTAGCGGTTGACCGCCTCGCCATGGGCGATCGCGCGCCCCTCGGCGTCGACCACCTCGGTGGTGGCGAAAAAGATGCTGCGCCCGCCGGCGCGCGCCCGGCCGCGGGCGCGCAGCGTGCCGCCCGACACCTGGCCGGTGAAGTGGGTGGTGAGCGACAGCGTCACCGCCTTGCGCACCCGCCCCGGCACGCCGGAATAGAGGCCCGACAGCGCGCAGGCGACATCGATCAGCGTGGCCAGCACGCCGCCATGCACCGAGCCGGCGCGGTTCAGGTGCTGCGGGCCGAGCGCCAGCTCGACCTCGACGCTGTCCGGCGCCCAGTGCGTCACCCGGCAGCCGAGCAGGCGCCCGAAGCCCTCACCGATCGCCTCCGGGTACGGCTCGGCGCCGGCCGGCGTCTCAGCGCGCAAAGTAGAGCTCATGCAACGCCTCCAGGCTGACCTCGGCCGCCGGCTGCGAGAGCACCACCTTGCCGCTTTGCATCAGGTGGACGTGATCGGCCACGCCCACCGCCTTGTGCGTGTTCTGCTCGACCAGCACGATGGTGCGCCCCTCGGCCTTGAGCCGCGCGAGGATCTCGAACAGCTCGTTGACCACCACCGGCGCCAGGCCCAGCGAGGGCTCATCGATGATCAGCAGCTTGGGGTCGGACATCAGCCCGCGCGCCATGGCCAGCATCTGCGCCTCGCCGCCGGACAGGGTGCCGGCCAGCTGGGCGCGCCGCTCGGAGAGGCGCGGGAACATCGCGTAGGCCTTCTCGCAGTTGGCCTGCGAGGCCGCCCGGTGCGCCTTGGGGAAAGCGCCGAGCATCAGGTTTTCCTCGATGCTCATGTCCTTGAAGATCATGCGCCCCTCGGGGATCATCGCGACTCCGCGTTCGAGCATGCTCCAGGTCGAACTGCCGTCGAGCGGCTCGCCGTTGAGGCGGATGCTGCCCTGGCTGAGCGGCACCAGGCCCATGATGGCGCGCAGCAGCGTCGTCTTGCCGGCGCCGTTGGGGCCGATGATGGTCGTCAGCTGCCCGGTCGGCACCGAGAGGGAGACGTCCCACAGAATGTTGATCGCACCGTAACCGGCGCGGACGTTGGCAATCTCAAGCATCGCTCGCCCCCGTGTAGCTCTTCATCACTTCCGGATCGCGGAAGACCTTGTCGGGCGTGCCGTCGGCGATCAGCTCGCCGAAGTTGAGCACCGCCACGCGATGGCACAGATTGCTGATGGTCTCGATGTCGTGCTCGATGATCAGGATGCCGACGGCGAACTTCTCGTGCAGATCCTTGAGCATGCCCATGAAGCGCCGCTTGCCGTTGGTCTCCAGGCCCGCGAGCACCTCGTCGAGCAGCAGCAGCTTGGGGTTGGTCGCCAGCGCCTTGGCCACTTCGAGCGCCTTCAGCTCGGTGAGCGCCAGCTCGGTGGCGGCGTGGCGCTCGGCCTTGTCGGTGAGCGCGGTGAATTCGAGCACCTCGTCGATCTTGCGCGTATCGACCGCACCCGTGCCGAAACGCTGCGCGACGATCAGGTTCTCGCGCACCGTCAGCTCATGCATCGGCTGCGGGATCTGGAAGGTGCGGCCGATGCCCATGCGCGCACGCCGGTGCAGCGGGGTGCGCAGCATGTCCGCCGAGTCGAACAGGATGCGCCCGCTCGACGGCTTGACCAGCCCCGACACCGCGTTGAACAGCGTGGTCTTGCCGGCGCCGTTGGGCCCCACCAGGCCGACGACCTCGTGCGAGCCGACCGACAGGGAGACGGTATTGACCGCCGTCAGGCCGCCGAAGCGGACCGAGAGATCTTCAAGCCGCAGCATGTTTCCTCCGTGAGCCCTTGCGTAGCAGCGGCATCAGGCCGCCCGGACTGAAAATGATCATCGCCACCAGCAGCGCGCCGAGGACCAGTTGATGGCCCGAGGGGATGAGGTTCTTGAACACCAGCTGGTCGACCAGATAGACCGTCACCGCCCCGACCAGCGGGCCGAGAATGGTGCGGTAGCCGCCGAAGATGGCTGCCACGATGGGCAGCGTCACCCACAGGCCGCTGAACGCGTAGTCGGGCTCGAGAAAGTTGATGTAGTGCACATTGAAGGCGCCGATCACGCCGGTCATGAAGGCCGACACGAACAGCATCAGTGCCTTGAGCAGCGTGCTGTTGACCCCGACCACGCGGGTCGCGTCCTCGCTGTCGTGCATGGCGCGCAGCGCGATGCCGTAGTGGCTCGAACGAATCAGCCGGTAGGCGGCGATGAACACCAGCAGCAGGCTGAGGACGATCAGGTAGCTGCCGGTCTTGCTGCTCAGGTCGACGCCCATCAGCGTCGGAAAGCGCGGCACGCTGGCCAGGCCGGCCGAGCCGCCGGTGACCGAACTCCATTCGGTGGCGAGGATCTTGAAAATGTGGGCGTAGGCCAGGATCGCCAGCGCGAAGTACGGCCCCTTCAGGCGCAGCACCGGCAGCATCGCCAGCGAGGCCGCCACGGCCCCGGCGCCGCCGAGCAGCATCGCTGCCAGCACCGGCACGCCGGCCTTCATGGTGAGGATCGCCGACACATAGGCGCCGACCCCGAAGAAGGCCGAGTGGCCGAAGCTCACCATGCCGCCGAGGTTGCCCAGCAGCGCCCAGGCGAGCGCGATGCCGCCGATGATCATGGCCGCCACGATGAGGCTCATCACATAGCTGTTGCTGCCCAGCAGCAGCGGCACCAGCACGTAGGCCGCGAATATCACCGCCAGCCCGGTTTTCGACATTTTCATCCCCGCCTCCCGGCTGCACCGAACAGCCCGTTGGGCATCACGAACAAAACCAGCAGGAACAGGCCCATGCCGACCAGCTCCTGCAGGGCCGAACTGGCCAGCGTGACGGTGAGCGCCTCGGCGATGCCGAGCAGCAGCGCGCCGACCATCACCCCCGGAATCGAGCCGATGCCGGCCAGCACGGTGATGATGAAGGCCTTGACCGTCAGCGCATGGCCGAAGGCCGGCTGGATCACGCCGTAGCTGAAGATCGCCACGCCGGCGAAGGCGGCCAGGATGCCGGCCACGACGAAGGAGACGATCTCGGTGGTGCGCGGGTTGATGCCCATCAGCTTGGCCGCGTCGCGGTTGCTCGACACGGCGCGCACCGCACGGCCGTACCAGCTCTTCGACAGCCACCACCACAGCCCGCCCATCAGCGCCATGCTGACGACGAAGAACAGCACCTCGCTGCGCATGCTGTAGAAGGGCCCGAACACCAGCGCGTCCTGCATCCAGGCGGAGGACGTGGAGCGCACGTCGGCCGACCAGATCAACAGCACCGCATTGGTCAGGATGATGCCGACGCCATAGGTGAGGATCAGCGAATTGAGTTCGCGGTCCTTGCGGATCAGGCTGATCAGGAAATACACCAGCACGGCGCAGATGCATACCAGCACCAGCGCCACCGGAATGGCGAACATCGGGCTGAGGCCGAAGCGGGATTCGACCGTGTAGGCCATGTAGGCAGCCAGCAGCACGAGTTCACCGTGCGCCAGGTTGATCACCTTCATGGTCCCGAAAACCAGCGCCAGGCCGAGTGCGATCAGGGCGTAGGAACCGCCCTGCAGCACCCCGGAATAGAGCGCCTGCATGATGAGTTCGGACATGTGGGACGAGCTCCGATAAATGCATTGGGTGCAGACGGGCCGCGACCTCGCGGGCACCGACTGCACGATGAGACGAACGGATTTACCAGGGCACGCCGGGGAAGTTCATCTTGCCGGTAGCCGCATCGCTCGGCCACACGATGGCGATCTTGCCGTCCTGGTGCTGGCCCATGCGATGCACGAAGTTGAGGTTGTCGCCCTTGTCGCTGAACTGCACGCGGCCGATCAGCGTCTGGCGGTCGGTCCTGGCCAGTTCCTGGGCGATGCCGCCGCTCTTCAGGGTGCCGGCGTCCGCCGCCCGGGCGATGGCCTCGAAGAGGATCATCGACTGCACGAAGCCGAACTGGCCGAGGTAATCCGGTGCCTTGTTGTAGAGCTTCATGTAGGTGTCGGCGAAGCGCTTGCCCTCTTCGGTCTGGAACTCGGCCGGGAACGGCAGCAGCGCCGTGCCATACACCGAGGGCATCAGGTCGGGGAAATCGCTGGCCATCTTCGGCGTCGCCAGCGACCACACGCCGACCATCGCCTTGACCTTGGGCTTGAGCACCTTGGCGGCACGCAGGATGCCGACATAGTCATTCTCGTAGCCGACCATCACGATCACTTCCGGCTTGTCCTGCAGACGCACCTTGTTGATGATCGGCTTGAAGTCGGTGATGGCCGGGTCGAAGGCATGCAGCGTCACCGCCACGCCCTTGGCGGCCAGCTCCTTCTCCACGTCCTTGGCCAGGTCGGCGGTCGCCTCCTTGGTCGAATAGACCACCGAGGCCGACTTGATCTGCATGGTGTCGAGCAGGCCGACCATGGCCTTCTGGTAGCCGGCGGTGTTGTTGATGCGGAAGAAGGTCTTGTAGCCGCGCTCGGTCAGGTTCTCGGCCACGCCGCCGGAGGTGATGTAGGGCAGGCCCAGCTTGTTCGCCGCGTCGGAGGCCGGCCCGATGTTGTTCGAACCGTAGCCGCCGGTGATCGCCACCACGCCGTCGCCGGCGAGCTTCTCGACCGCCGCGATGGCCTTGGCCGGTGCGGACTCGTCGTCGGCGGTGACGATCTTGATGGTGTGCTTGCCGTTGGTCTTGTTGAACACGTCGACCGCCACCGAGATGCCTTCGTGCATGCCGGCACCGACGCGCGCCAGCGAACCGGTCAGCGGGATCTCCGCCCCCACCAGGATTTCGTCGGCGAACGCGCCACCCACATGTAGCGACAGTGCTGCCGCCACCAGGCCGATCTTGCTGCTGATTCTGTTCATTGTCTCAATCCTCCAGTCTTATTCACGGGTTCCGCACCGGAACCTCTTTCAGCAACGCGTCGGGCCTTCGCCCGGCGCCGTCATTGCCTTACTTGCCGCCCTTCGCCTGCGACGACGGGGGCATGTCCTGCGCCTGCTGCTTGAGCAGGCCCTTCAACACCTTGCCGGTGGCCGCCGCCGGCATGGCCTGCATCACCACGATCTGCGACGGGCACTTGTACGGCGACAGCCGCTCGGCCAGGTAACGCTGCAGCTCGTCGAGATCGAGCGTGCGCGACGGATCGGGCTCGACGAAGGCCACCACCTCCTCGTTGCCGTCGGCCACCGTGCGCCCCACCACCGCCGACTGCGACACCGCCGGATGCGAGTTCAACGCGGCCTCGACCTCGACCGGATAGACGTTGAAGCCCGAGCGGATGATCAATTCCTTGGTGCGCCCGACGATGAAGAGCGCCCCGTCGGGGTCGCGCCGCGCCACGTCGCCGGTGTTGAGCCAGCCGCCCGGCCGCATGGTGTCGGCGGTCAGCGCCGGTTCGCGGTAGTAGCCCTTCATCACGTTCGGCCCGCGCACCCACAGCTCGCCGGGCAGCCCCTCGGGCACATCGGCGCCCTCGCCATCGACGATGCGCAGTTCGATGCCGGGGATCGCCGGCCCCACCGAGGTATCGCGGCGCGGCGATTCGACCCGGGTCTGGCTGATCGTCGGCGAGCTCTCGGTCATGCCGTAACCGTTGTGCAGCGTCTGGCCGAACACCTGCTCGACCTCGGCCTTCAGCGTCGGGTCGAGCGGCGAGCCGCCGGCATACAGGAAGCGCAGGCGCGTGCGTGCCGGCGACCAGGCACCCCGCGCCGCTTCGAGCAGCCGCGCATACATCGCCGGCACGCCCTGCAGCACGGTAACGCCTTCGCGGTCGAGCGCGTCGATCAGCGCCTGCGGGGCGTAGCGCGGCACCACATGCAGGGCTGCGCCGGCATACAGCGTGCCGAGCATCACCGAGGCCAGGCCATACACATGCGAGATCGGCAGCACGCCATACACCCGATCCGCCGGGCTCAGCTGGCGCAGCCGGCTCGACACCGCGGCGATGAACAGCAGGTTGCGATGCGTCAGCATCACCCCCTTGGGATGGCCGGTGGTGCCGGTGGTGTACACCAGCGCCGCCACCTGCTCGGCGCCGGAGGCCGATACCGGCTCGGGCTCGCAGGCAGTGTTCAGCGCGCCCAGCGCCAGCTCGCCGAGCAGCGGCTGGGCCGTGCGCTCGGCGCCATGCCGGTCGGCATGCGCCGCCGCGTCGGGCGACACCGCCACCGTGTAGATCGCCCGCCGCGCGCCGCAGTGTTCGCGGATGGCGTCGACCTCGCCCGGCGACAGCCGCGCATTGACGTTCACCGACCAAGCATCGAGCCGCGCCGCGGCAAAGATCAGTGCGATCTGCGCCGCGCAGTTCTCGCCGACGATCATCACCCGGTCGCCGGGACGCACCGCGAGGCCTTGCAGCAGCGCCACGCCGTCGTCGACCGCCCGCGCCAGCTCGCGCCAGGACCACACCACGCCGCCCTGCGAGACCGCCGGCGCCTCGGGCGCCTGGGCGGCCCAGCGCGCGGGAATATCGCTCAGGCGCTGCGGCAGCGAGGCCAGCAGCGCGTTCGTCGTCGCATCCATCAGGCCGCCGCCGCCTTGATCATGTTGCGCGCGATCACCAGTTGCTGGATCTGCGTGGTGCCTTCGTAGATGCGGAACAGGCGCACATCGCGGAAGAAGCGCTCGGCGGCGTATTCAGCGATGTAGCCGGCGCCGCCGTGGATCTGCACGCTGCGGTCGGCCACGCGGCCGCACATTTCGGAGGCGAACAGCTTGCAGCACGAGGCCTCGGTGGAGATGTCGTCGCCGGCATCGCGACGGCGCGCGGCGTCGAGCACCATCGAGCGGGCGGCGTAGATCTCGGCCTTGCTGTCGGCGAGCATCGCCTGGATCAGCTGGAACTCGGCGATCGGCTTGCCGAACTGCTGCCGCTCCATGGCGTAGGCCAGGGCGTCGTCGAGCATGCGCTCGGCCGCGCCGACACACACCGCGGCGATGTGCAGCCGGCCCTTGTCGAGCACCTTCATGGCGGTCTTGAAACCCACGCCTTCCTTGCCGCCGATGATGTTCGCCGCCGGCACGCGGCAGTTGTCGAAGATCACGTCGCAGGTGTGGGCGCCCTTCTGCCCCATCTTCTTGTCGATCTTGCCCAGCGACAGACCCGGCGTGCCGGCCTCGACGATGAAGGCGGAGATCGCCCCGGCGCCTTTCTTCTGCGGGTCGGTGCGCGCCATGACGGTGAAGATGCTGGCCTCGGGCGCATTGGTGATGAAGCGCTTGGTGCCGTTGAGCACATAGTGGTCGCCGTCGCGCACGGCGGAGGTGCGCAGCGAGGCGGCGTCGGAGCCCGAGCCCGGCTCGGTCAGCGCGAAGGAGCCGATGATCTCGCCGGCGGCCAGGCGCGGCAGGTAGTGCTGCTTCTGTGCCTCCGTGCCGTCGATGACGATGCCCTGCGAGCCGATGCCGTTGTTGGTGCCGATCAGCGAACGGAAGGCGGGCGAGGTGCGGGCGATCTCGAAGGCCACGCGCACTTCTTCTTCCATGGTCAGGGCGAGGCCGCCGTACTGCTCCGGGATCGACAACCCGAACAGGCCCAGTTCGCGCATCTCGGCAACGATATCCGCGGGGATCTCGTCGGTTTCGGCCACCAGCGGCTCGTTCGGCACCAGGCGCTCGCGCACGAAGCGGGAGACGCTGTCCAGCAGCAGGTTCAGGGTTTCGGGATCTCGGATCATGGTTTCCTCAACGGGGTAGGTGTGTTTAGAGCCGGGGCGTTTTTCGGGCGTGCCCGAGCGGCGCCCCAAAGGCGGCCTGATCCAGGCGCAAAGCACAGCCATAGCGCGGGCTATGGCGAGCATTTGCAACGACGGGCAGGTCGTTTTTGGGGTGACGAGCGCACATGAACGAAAGACGCTCCGGCTCTCAGACCCGGCCCATGTCCGTCTCCACCTTGCGCACAAGCTGGACCAGACGGGGGCCGAGATCGCTCTCGAGTTTTTCGCGCGACAGCACGTAGCTGGGGCCGCCGCAATTGAAGGCCATGGCTTTCTCGCGCTCGATGCCGAGCAGCGGGACGCCGACCGAATGGATGTCGCTGTGCCACTCGCCCAGCGCCATGCAGAAACCGCGCTCGGCGTAGTCGCGCTGGGCCTGTTCGATGCCCAGCTTGATGTGCGGCCAGTTCTCCTCGTCGGCGAGGCGGATGTGGTCCATCAGGAAATCGAATTCGTGCGCCGGCAGCGCGCACATCAGCGCCTTGCCCATCGACGTGGTGGCGATCGGGATGCGCGAGCCCACCGTCAGCTGCAGGGTGACGCGCGCGCTGCTGCGGCAGGTTTCCACGTACACCATGCTCAGCCGGTCGCGCACGCCGATCGACACCGAGGCGCGCGAGTATTCCGCCAGCTCCTGCATCGCCGGACGGGCGATGTCGCGCACATCCAGATTCGCCAGCATCGAGTAGCCCAGCGCCAGCACGCCGGAGGCCAGGCGGTACTGGCCCTGGCTGTCCGAGTAGGCCAGGTAGCCCAGCTTGGTCAGCGTGTGGGTCAGCCGCGACACCGTCGGCTTGGGGATGCCGGTGCGGCCGGCCAGCTCGGCGTTGGTCAGGTAGGTCTCGCCCGGACGGAAGCAGCGCAGGATCTCCAGCCCCCGCGCCAGCGCATTGACGAACTGACGGTCCTTGCTTTCCTCGTCATCGCCAAACATCTGGATTTCCTTGTCCATTGCCATGTCCTCTTACCTCCACTTCATCGGTTCGGATTGATTGCCGCCGGTGAAGGCGACGCCATCGTTGCACACGAAAAACAAATGCGTCAACGTTTTTTTGAAACACTGATTCGCTGTGCGGAACATCCAGGGTTTTTCCCGCACGCCGCCCGCCATTTTCCCCGATTCGCATCGGGCCTGCATATATTGACTGCCTTTTGGCTACCGCCTGCGGGTGTTTGCGAAACGGTTTACATCCCGGGGTTTAAGCGATAAGGTCTGCGCAGGAATATTTTTTGCGAACTGTTGTTTCGCTATGCGAACCACAAAACAGGAATCCAGATGAGCGACGAACTCCTGACCGACCGCCCCCGCCCGGGCGTGGCCCGCCTGCGGCTCAACCGCCCCGAAGCCCGCAACGCGCTGAGCCCGTCGCTGCGCCAGACGCTGGCCGAGCAGTTCACCGCGCTGGGCAACGATGCCGAGGTGCGCAGCATCGTGCTCACCGGCTCCGAGCGCATCTTCGCCGCCGGCGCCGACCTGCGCGATCTGGCCGAGCGCAGCGCCGTGGACATGATGCTGCGCAACACCCACCGGCTGTGGCAGGCCATCGCCGACTGTCCGGTGCCGGTGATCGCCGCGGTCAACGGCCTGGCGCTGGGCGGCGGCTGCGAGCTGGCCATGCACGCCGACATCATCGTCGCCGGCGAAGGCGCTGCCTTCGGCCAGCCCGAGGTGCGCGTCGGCGTGATGCCCGGTGCCGGCGGCACCCAGCGCCTGACCCGCGCGGTCGGCAAGTTCCAGGCCATGAAGATGGTGCTCACCGGCCAGCCGGTGAGTGCGCGCGAGGCGCTGGCCATGGGCCTGGCCAGCGAGGTGGTGGCCGACGACCAGGTGCAGGAGCGCGCCCTGGCCCTGGCCGCCGAGATCGCCGCCCTGCCGCCGCTGGCCGTGCGCCAGATCAAGGAAGTGGTGCTGGCCGGCCAGGACGCCTCGCTCGACAGCGCGCTGGCGCTCGAACGCAAGGCCTTCCAGCTGCTGTTCGCCAGCGACGACCAGAAGGAAGGCATGCGCGCCTTCCTCGACAAACGCCCCGCCACCTACCACGGACGCTGACCCATGCTCGATACCACCCGCAACGATCTCGTCCTGGGCATCGTCGGCACCGGCCTGATGGGCCGCGGCATTGCCCAGATCGCCGCCCAGGGCGGCATCCGCGTGCTGCTGCACGACGCCCGCACCGAGGCCGCCGCCGAGGCGCGCGAGGCCATCGGCCAGACGCTCACCAAACTGGCCGACAAGGGCAAGCTCACCGCCGAGGCCGCCGCCGCAGCCAGCGCGCGGCTGGCCGTTGCCGACACGCTCGACGCGCTGGCCGGCTGCGACCTCGTCGTCGAGGCCATCGTCGAGCTGCTCGACGCCAAGCGCGCGCTGTTCGCCCAGCTCGAAGCCATCGTCGGCGCGCACTGCCTGCTGGCCACCAACACCTCCTCGCTGTCAGTCACCGCCATCGCCGCCGGCTGCCGGCTGCCCGGCCGCGTCGGCGGCTTCCACTTCTTCAGCCCAGTGCCGCTGATGAAGCTGGTCGAGGTCATCGACGGCGCACTCACCGAGGCCTGGGTCGGCGAGGCGCTGACCGCGCTGGCCCGGCGCATGGGCCACACCCCGGTGCGCGCCCAGGACACCCCGGGCTTCATCGTCAACCATGCCGGGCGCGCCTTCGGCACCGAGGCGCTGCGCATCCTCGGCGAAGGCATTGCCGGCGTGGCCGACATCGACCGCATCCTGCGCGAGGCCGCCGGCTTCCGCATGGGGCCGTTCGAACTGCTCGACCTCACCGGGCTGGACGTGTCGCATCCGGTGATGGAGTCGATCTACGACCAGTACTACCAGGAGCCGCGTTACCGCCCCTCGCCGATCACCCGCCAGCGCCTCGCCGCCGGCCTGCTCGGCCGCAAGAGCGGGCGCGGTTTCTACACCTATGTTGACGGCAAGGCCGAGCAGCCGCCGGAAGACACCGCCCCGCCCAAGGGCGACACGCCGGTGTGGCTGAGCCGGCGCAACGCCCCGGCGGCCGAGCGTGTCGCCGCGCTGCTGGCAACGCTCGGCGCCCGGCTGGAGGAGACCGGCGAGCGCCCCAGCACCGAGGCCCTGTGCCTGGTGCTGCCGCTGGGCGAAGACGCCACCACCGCCGCGCTGGCCGAAGGCCTCGACCCGGCGCGCACGCTGGCGCTCGACCCGCTCACGCTGGCGCGCCGCCGCACGCTGATGCGCACGCCGCTGACCACCCGCGCCATGGCGGAGGCCGCGCGCGGCCTGCTCGCCGCCGACGGCACGCCGGTCACGCTGATCAACGACAGCGCCGGTTTCGTCGCCCAGCGCGTGCTGGCCACCATCGTCAACATCGGTTGCGACATCGCCCAGCAACGCGTCGCCACGCCCGAGGACATCGACCGCGCGGTCACGCTCGGCCTCGGCTATCCGCAAGGCCCGCTGGCGCTCGGCGACACGCTCGGCGCCGCCAACGTGCTCGCCATCCTCGATGCCATGCACGCCTTCTACCGCGACCCGCGCTACCGCCCCAGCCCCTGGCTGGTGCGCCGCGCCCGCCTCGGCGTGTCGCTGCTGACCCCCGAAAACTGATTACCTCCATTCAAGGAATCCCCATGCTCGACGCCTACATCTACGACGGTCTGCGCTCCCCCTTCGGCCGCCATGCCGGCCTGCTCGCCCCGGTGCGCCCCGACGACCTCGTCGCCACCGTGATGGCCGAACTGGTCGGCCGCTCGCCTTTCCGCCCCGAGCAGATCGAGGACGTGATCCTCGGCTGCACCTCGCAGGCCGGCGAAGACAGCCGCAACGTGGCGCGCAACGCCCTGCTCGCCGCCGGCCTGCCGGCCAGCGTGCCGGGGCAGACGGTCAACCGCCTGTGCGCCAGCGGCCTGGCCGCGGTGCTCGACAGCGCCCGCGCGATCCGCTGCGGCGAGGGCGAGCTGTATCTGGCCGGCGGCGTCGAGAGCATGAGCCGCGCACCCTTCGTGGTCGCCAAGGCCGAGTCGGCCTACAGCCGCGACTTCACGGTGTACGACACCACCATCGGCGCGCGCTTCCCGAATCCCAAAGTGGTGGCGCAATACGGCGGCCACTCGATGCCCGAGACCGGCGACAACGTGGCCGCCGAATTCGGCATCAGCCGCGAACAGGCCGACCGCTTCGCCGCCGCCTCGCAGGCCAAGTACGCTGCCGCCAAGGCCGACGGCTTCTTCGCCGGCGAGATCCTGCTGATCAGCGTGCCGACCGGGCGCAAGACCCCGCCGCAGTTGGTCGCGGAAGACGAACACCCCCGCCCCGCCAGCACCGAGGACGCGCTGGCCCGGCTCAAGCCGCTGTTCGACGGCGGCGTGGTCACCGCCGGCAACGCCTCCGGCCTCAACGACGGCGCGGCCGCGCTGCTGATCGGCAATGCCGCCGTCGGCGAGCGCGCCGGCGCCAAGCCGATGGCGCGCATCCTCGCTGGCGCCGCGGCCGGCGTCGAGCCGCGCATCATGGGCGTGGGCCCGGCCTACGCAATCCCCAAGGCGCTCGAACGCGCCGGCCTGACGCTGGCCGACATGGACATCATCGAGATCAACGAGGCCTTCGCCTCGCAGGTGCTCGGCTGCCTCAAGCTGATGGACATCGCCTTCGATGATGCACGGGTCAATCCCAACGGCGGTGCCATCGCCGTGGGCCATCCGCTCGGCGCCTCGGGCGCGCGCCTGGCGCTCAGCGTGGCGCGCGAGCTGGAACGCCGCGGCGGTCGCTATGCGGCGATCAGCCTGTGCATCGGCGTCGGCCAGGGGCTGGCGATCATCATCGAGCGCGTGTAAGCAGGAGCCCCCGATGGCCGACGGCGCCCTCTCCCACCTGCGCGTGCTCGACCTGACCCGCGTGCTCGCCGGCCCCTGGGCCGGGCAGACGCTGGCCGACCTCGGCGCGGAGGTGATCAAGATCGAACGCCCCGGCAGCGGCGACGACACGCGCGGCTGGGGCCCGCCCTACCTCAAGGACGGCGACGGCCACGACACCCGCGAGGCGGCCTACTACCTGGCGGCCAACCGCGGCAAGCAGTCGGTAGCCATCGACATCACCACCGAGGACGGCCAGGCGCTGGTGCGCGAGCTGGCCGCCGGCAGCGACATCCTGATCGAGAACTACAAGGTCGGCGCGCTCAAGCGCTACGGCCTGGGCTACGAGGCGCTGCGGGTGAACAACCCGCGCCTCATCTACTGCTCGATCACCGGTTTCGGCCAGGACGGGCCGCTCGCCCCGCTGCCCGGCTACGACTTCATCATCCAGGCCATGGGCGGGCTGATGAGCATCACCGGCGAGCGCGACGACCTGCCCGGCGGCGGGCCGCAGAAGCTCGGCATCGCCTTCGCCGACCTGATGACCGGCATGTACGCCACGGTGGCCATCCTCGCCGCGCTGGCCCACCGCGAGCGCAGCGGCAGCGGCCAGTACATCGACATGGCGCTGCTCGACGTGCAGGTGGCGAGCATGGCCAACATGAACATGAACTACCTGACTTCCGGCCGGGTGCCGACGCGCCATGGCAACGCGCACGCCAACATCGTGCCCTACCAGGTGTTCCCCGCGGCGGACGCGCCCTTCGTCATCGCCGCCGGCAACGACGGCCAGTTCGCCCGGCTGTGCGCCGTCGTCGAGCGCCCCGAGCTGGCCGCCGATCCGCGCTTTGCCTCCAACACCGGTCGCGTGCGCAACCGCGACACCCTAGTGCCGCTGCTCGAAGCGCTGTTCCGCCAGCGCCCGGCGCAGCACTGGATCGACGCGCTCGGCGCCGCCGGCGTGCCCGGCGGCCCGATCAACGACATCGCCCAGGCGCTCGACCATCCGCAGGTGCGCCACCGCGGCCTGCGCATCGACCTGCCGCATCCGCAGGCCGGCCGCGTGCCGCTGGTGGCCAGCCCTATCAAGTTCTCGGCCACGCCGGTGCAGTACCGCCGGCCGCCGCCGCTGCTCGGCGAACACACGCGCGAGATCCTGGCGGGCTGCCTCAAACGCAGCGAATCCGACATCGCGGCACTCCACCAAAAAGGCATCATCGGATGACATCCCAGGATATCGACGCCCCGGGCGAGGCCCGCCTGCTGATCGAGCGCCATGGCGACGTGCTGCAGCTGACGCTCAGCAACCCGCCGCTGCGCAACGCGCTACACCCCAGTCTCTACGCCACCGGCCTCGAGGCGCTGGAGCAGGCGGCCAGCGATGCCACGCTCGGCGCCATCGTGCTGACTGGCGCCGGCGCGCACTTTTGCGCCGGCGGCAACGTCAACCGCCTGGCCGCCAACCGCCACCGCCCGCAGGACATCCAGCGCGACGGCATCGACCGCTTCCACCGCTGGGTGCAGGCCCTGCGCCGCTGCCGGCTGCCGATCATTGCCGCGGTCGAAGGCAGCGCTGCCGGCGCCGGTTTTTCGCTGGCGCTGGCCTGCGACCTGATCGTCGCCGCCGAGGGCGCCCGCTTCAGCATGGCCTATGTACGCATCGGCCTGAGCCCCGACGGCGGCGGCTCGGCCTTTCTCGGCCGCCTGCTGCCGCGCCAGCTGGCCGCCGAGCTGCTGCTCACCGGCGCGCCCATCGACACTCATCGCCTGCAGGCGCTCGGCGTGGTGAATCGGGTGGTGGCCGACGGCACGGCGCTGGCCGAGGCACTGGCGCTCGGCCACACGCTGGCGCGCGGCCCGCGTCGCGCCCAGGCGGATATCAAGGCCCTGCTCGACAGCGCCCCCACCACCGCGCTCGACGACCAGCTGGCGCTCGAACGCGAGCACTTCATCGAGAATCTTTTCGGCGCCGATGCCGGCGAAGGCGTCGAGGCCTTCCGCCAGCGCCGCGCCCCCCAATTCAACCGGAGCCCCGCGTGAGCGCCCTCTTCCACACCCGCATCACCGAGCTGTTCGGCATCCACCTGCCGGTCGTCGCCAGCGGCCTGCAGTGGCTGTCGACCGCCGAGTATGTGGCCGCCGCCGCGCATGCCGGGCTGATCGGCTTCATCACCGCCGCCAGCTTTGCCGAGCTGGACGACCTGCGCGCCGAGATCCGCCGCTGCGCCGAGCTGGCCGAGGGCAAGCCCTGGGGCGTCAACATCTCGATGCTGCCCAAGCTGGCCAAGGGCGACCGGGTCGACGCGGTGGTCGACCTGGTGTGTGCCGAAGGGGTGCACTTCGTCGAAACCGCCGGGCGCAATCCCGAGCCCTACCTGCCGCGCCTGCATGCGGCGGGCATCAAGGTGCTGCACAAGGTGCCCACCGTGCGCCATGCGCGCTCGGCGCAGGCGGCCGGCGTGGACGCCATCACCGTGGTCGGCGCCGAATGCGGCGGCCACCCCGGCACCGAGCTGATCGGCACCATGGTGCAGGCGGCCATCGCCGCGCGCGACATCACCGTACCGCTGATCGCCGCCGGCGGCATCGCCACCGGCGCCCAGCTGGTGGCCGCGCTGGCACTGGGCGCCGACGGCGCGGCGATCGGCACGCGCTTCCTGGTGGCCGAGGAAATCTGGGCCCATGCCGACTACAAGGCACGCCTGGTCGCGGCGCAGGAAACCGATACCACGCTGGTCATGGCCTCGCTGCGCAACACCCTGCGCGCGCTGCGCAACCAGACCACCGACACCGTGCAGCAGATCGAGCGCGATGTCGGCGGCGACCTCGACGCGCTGATGCCGCACATCGCCGGCCGCATCGGCCGCCGCGCCTACGAGACCGGCAACGCCGACCTCGGCGTGCTGTCGGTGGGCCAGTCGGTGGCCTTTGCCGACCGCATCGAGCCGCTGGCCGACATCGTCAATCGCCTCGAAGCGGAGGCGCGCGCCGCCGTTGCGCGGCTGCAGCGGCTCACCGCTATCTAAACTCCTCAATCAAACAACCCCGCCTGCGCGCCACGTGCCGTCTCGGCGTCTTCCTCGACAAAGCGCACGCCCACGCCGAGCAGGCGCACCGGCCGGTCGCGGCGGGCGTGGGCGGTAGCGAGCAGCGCCGGCCAGTCGACCGCCGCGGGCGAGGTGGCCAGGCATTCGGCCGTGGTGCGGGTGAAATCGTTGAAGCGGATCTTGACGAAGGCCTTGTGCACCGGCGGCGCCGGGGACAGGCGGCCAAAGCGGCGGTGGAAGTCGTCGAGCAGCGCCTCGACCGCCGTCACGCAGGCGGCCAGGTCGGGCAGATCGGTGACATAGGTGGTCTCCACCGACAGCGACTTGCGCGGGCGGTCGGGCGACACGGCGCGCTCGTCGATGCCGCGGCACAGCCGGTGCAGGCTGCGCCCGAAGGAGCCGAATTTGGCGATCAGGTCGGCCAACGACCATTCGCGCAGCTGCCCGCAGGTGTTCACGCCGAGGCGCTCCATCCGCGCCGCCGTCACCTGCCCGACGCCGAACAACTTCTTGACCGGCAGGTCGACCACGAAGGCGTCCACCTCTTCGGGGCGGATCACGAACTGGCCGTTGGGCTTGCGCCAGTCGCTGGCGATCTTGGCGAGAAACTTGTTGGGCGCGATGCCGGCCGAGGCGGTGATGCCGACCTCGGCGAAGATGCGCGCGCGGATCTCCTCGGCCATCAGCGTGGCGCTGCCGCGGCAGCGGTCCACGCCAGTCACGTCCAGGTAGGCCTCGTCGAGCGACAGCGGCTCGACCTTGTCGGTGTAATCGCGGTAGATGGCCAGGATCTGGCGCGAGGCGGCGCGGTAGCGTTCGAAATCCGGCGGCAGCACCACCAGCTCGGGGCACAGCCGCAGCGCCCGCCCGGTGGGCATCGCCGAGCGCACGCCGAAGGCGCGCGCCTCGTAGTTGCAGGTGGCGACCACGCCGCGCGTCTCGGCCCGTCCGCCCACGGCGACCGGCCGGCCCACCAGGGTCGGGTCGTCGCGCGTCTCGATCGCGGCGTAGAAGCAGTCGCAATCGCAGTGGATGATCTTGCGGGTCATGGGGGCGTTAGTGTGCCGCGAAACGCCGCTGGCTGCTGCACGACGCCACCCGTTCCGGAGCCGTCAGGGCGTAGCCCGGATGCAGGCCGAAGGCCGGAATCCGGGATGGTGGCCGATCAACCACTGCCCCCGGATTCCGCTGCGCTGCATCCGGGCTGCGCGTGCCTCCACGCCCACGCCGCCCGCCTCGAAGCCGAATCCGCCCGCTGCTTCGCCGAACTCGCCAACCACATGCGCAGCTGCGGCAACGACGAAGTCGCCGACGTGTTCGCCAAATTCGCCGACTTCTCCCGCCTGCACCTCCCCCTGAGTCAGAATAGTTGTCGCCTCGATAGAATCCAAAACCCAGGGGCGATGAGAAGAGAACGAAGTGGCTCGATACGGACAAAAATTCAAGGACAAAGCGCTCGCTCGACTGTTGCCGCCGGAGGGCGCCTCAGTGGAAGCGGTTTCCCAGGAACTGAGCATTTCGGTG
>NZ_JAEKFT010000051.1 GCF_018524365.1 Denitromonas iodatirespirans | reverse complement strand
TCGGCTTCGGCTTCGGCTTCGGCTTCGGCTTCGGCTTCGGCTTCGGCTTCGGCTTCGGCTTCGGCTTCGGCTTCGGCTTCGGCTTCGGCTTCGGCTTCGGCTTCGGCTTCGGCTTCGGCTTCGGCTTGGGGCCATTCACCGGGGGCCCGGGCGGTGGGCAACTCGTCGAAGTCCCAGATGGTTTCCGGTCCGGAGTCGAATGTGTCGGCCGGTGTCTCTTCCGACCAAACCGCCGATCCAAGCTCCGGCGCATAGTCCGGCGTGACTTCCGGCGTGACTTCCGGCGTGACTTCCGGCGTGACTTCCGGCGTGACGTCGGTTGTCATATCGTCTTCCGGCATCCAGGTGTCGAGTTCCTGGAACAGCCTGGACGAGTTCTCGGCCGGGGCGCTGAAGCCAAAAGCGCCAGGTTCGGGCGCAGGTTCGGGCGCAGGTTCGGGCGCAGGTTCGGGCGCAGGTTCGGGCGCAGGTTCGGGTGCAGGTTCGGGCGCAGGTTCGGGCGCAGGTTCGGGTGCAGGTTCGGGCGCAGGTTCGGGCGCAGGTTCGGGCGCAGGTTCGGGCGCAGGTTCGGGCGCAGGTGCCGATGTCATATCGCCGCCGTGCCAGTTGAAGGTCGGCGCAGAGAAGGTCATCGGGCGATCGACGGTCTCGGCCTCGCGCGGCGGGGCGCGAAAACCGGTGGCCGGGCCGGGGCGCTCTTCAAGGATGAAGACGCGGCTGCTGGCCGGAGCCGCTGGTGTCGCCGGTGTCGGCGCGGGCGGGGTGACGGACACCGTCGGCTCGGCATCCAGGGTGTCGAGGGCATTGAAGGTGTGACGGCACTGCCCGCAGCGCACCAGCCCCTGCCGTGCCCGCAACTGTTCCGAGGTGATGCGGAACAGGGTCTGGCAGGCAGGGCAGCGAGTGCGCATCACCGTTTGACGCCTTCCAGTCGGGCCCAGCCGTCGTGGATCTTGCCGACCTCTAGCGCGATCCATGGCGCGTAGGCGTCGATGACTTGCTGCGTCTGGGCCTCAAGCACGCCCGATAGCGCGAGGCGTCCGCCCGGCGCGACATGGGCACAGAGCGCCGGGGCCAGCACGCACAGGGGGTTGGTGAGGATGTTGGCGACCACCAGCTCGAAGCGCTCGGACAGCGGCGCGGCCGAGGTCTGCAATTCCAGGGTGACGGCGTTGCGCTCGGCGTTGTCGCGGGCGGCGTCGACTGCCTTCTCATCGATATCCACGCCCACCACCCGTCCTGCACCGAGGCGGGCCGCGGCGATGGCGAGGATGCCGGAGCCGCAGCCATAGTCGAGCACGCTGACGCCGGGGGTGACGATGGCTTCGAGCCACTCCAGGCACAGCTGGGTGGTCGGGTGCGAACCGGTGCCGAAGGCCATGCCCGGGTCGAGGGCGATGTTGATGGCGTCCGGATTCGGGGCGTCGTGCCACGAGGGCACGATCCACAGCCGGTCGGTGATGCGGATCGGGTCGAACTGCGACTGGGTGAGCTGCACCCAGTTCTGTTCGGCGATTTCCTCCAGCGTGAACGGTGGCACCTGCGCCAGACCGACGGCGCCCGAGGCGCGTGCCAGGGCGGCGGTGATGTCGGCGTCCTTGTCGAACAGGGCCAGCACGCGGCTGTGGTCCCACAGGCTGGCCGGCGCCATGCCGGGCTCGCCGAATTGCGGCTTTTCGGCCTCGGTGCCGGCGTCGGCGTCTTCGATGCTGACCGACAGCGCGCCTTCGTCCATCAAGGCGTCGGACAGGCGCTCGGCGCGGTCAGCATCGGCCAGCAGGGTGACGGAGATCCACATCGTTCAGGGTTTGTCCCGTTCGGCCAGGCGTTTTTCGAGGTAGTGGATGCTGGTGCCGCCTTCCATGAAGCGCGGATCGCGCATCAGCTCTTGATGCAGCGGCACGTTCGACTTGATGCCGGCAATCACCGTTTCGGACAGCGCGATCTGCATGCGGCGAATCGCCTGCTCGCGGGTGTCGCCGTAAGCGATCAGCTTGCCGATCATCGAATCGTAGTGCGGCGGCACGGTGTAGCCGTTGTAGGCGTGCGAATCGACCCGAATGCCTGGGCCGCCCGGCATGTGCCAGTTGGAGATGCGGCCGGGGCTGGGGGTGAACTTGAACGGGTCTTCGGCGTTGATGCGGCACTCGATGGCATGCCCGGCGAAGCGGATGTTTTTCTGTTGCAGCCACAGTTTTTCGCCGGCGGCGACGCGGATCTGCGCCTGCACGATGTCCACGCCGGTGATCGCCTCGGTGACCGGGTGCTCGACCTGCACGCGGGTGTTCATCTCGATGAAATAGAACTCGCCGTCTTCATACAGGAACTCGAAGGTGCCGGCGCCGCGGTAGCCGATCTTGCGGCAGGCCTCGGCGCAGCGCTCGCCGATCTTGGCGATCAGCTTGCGATCGATGCCGGGGGCGGGCGCCTCTTCGATGACTTTCTGGTGGCGGCGCTGCATCGAGCAGTCGCGCTCGCCCAGATGCACGGCATTGCCGTGGGCGTCGGCCAGCACCTGGATTTCCACATGGCGCGGGCGCTCGAGGTATTTTTCCATGTACACCACCGGGTTGCCGAAGGCGGATTGGGCCTCGGTCTTGGTGGTGGTCACGGCGTTGATCAGGGCCGCTTCGGTGTGCACCACGCGCATGCCGCGCCCGCCGCCGCCGCCGGCGGCCTTGATGATGACGGGGTAGCCGATGGCGCGGGCGATCTTGACGATTTCTTTCGGGTCGTCGGGCAATGCGCCTTCGGAGCCGGGCACGCAGGGCACGCCGGCGGCCTTCATGGCGTCCTTGGCGGAGACCTTGTCGCCCATCAGGCGGATGGTGTCGGGGCGCGGGCCGATGAAGACGAAGCCGGACTGCTCGACCCGCTCGCCGAAATCGGCGTTCTCGGAGAGGAAGCCGTAGCCGGGGTGGATGGCTTCGGCATCGGTGACTTCGGCCGCCGAAATGATGGCCGGGACGTTGAGGTAGCTTTGCGAGGACGGCGCGGGTCCGATGCACACCGACTCGTCGGCCAGCTTGACGTACTTGGCTTCGGTGTCAGCGGTGGAGTGGACGGCCACGGTGCGGATGCCCAGTTCGCGGCAGGCACGCAGCACGCGCAGGGCAATTTCGCCGCGGTTGGCGATCAGGATCTTATCGAACATGCCGGCGGTTCCGGTTGGAATGGGCGGAGATGACGGTCATCCGGCTTAGCCGACGACCATCAGCGGCTGGCCGAACTCGACCGGCTGGCCGTTTTCGACCAGGATGGCCTTGATGGTGCCGGCCGCGTCCGAGTCGATCTCGTTCATGAGCTTCATGGCTTCGATGATGCACAGCGTGTCGCCGACGCTGACGGAGTCGCCGACGTTGGCAAACGGCTCGCCGCCCGGCGACGAGGCGCGGTAGAAGGTGCCGACCATCGGCGAGGTGATCACATGGCCGGCCGGCAGGGTGCTTTCCGGGCCGGTCGAGTCGGCGGCGGGCGATGCTGCGGGTGCGGCGGCCGGTGCGGCATGCACGGTGTGATGCATCGGTTGCGACGCGACATGGGTGACCATGTGCTTGGCGATCCTCACTTTTTCTTCGCCCTCGGTCACTTCCAGTTCGGAAATCCCCGATTCCTGGACGAGGTCGATCAGTTTCTTCAGCTTGCGCAGATCCATGAGTTTCTCCAGTAGATGCCGGCAGAGGTGCCGGCGCCTCAGTGTTGTTGTGTCAGGCGGGCGAGGGCGAAATCGAGCGCGGCCAGGTAGCCATCGGCTCCCAGTCCGCAGATCACGCCGACGGCTTGATCGGAAAAATACGAGTGCTGGCGGAAGGGCTCGCGACTGTGGATGTTCGACAGATGCACTTCCACATAGGGGATCGAGACCGCAGCCAGGGCGTCGCGCAGGGCGACGCTGGTGTGGGTGTAGCCGGCCGGATTGATGATGATGAAATCGACGCCTTCGCTGGCCGCCGCCTGCACGCGGTCGATCAGCTCGCCTTCGTGATTGCTCTGGAACGACTCCAGCCGCACATCGGCGCGACTGGCGCGCTCGAGCATGGCGGTGTGGATGTCGGCGAGAGTGGTTCGACCGTACACCTCGGGTTCACGTGTGCCCAGCAGGTTGAGATTCGGCCCGTGGAGTACCAGAACGAGGGTTTGGTCGGATGGCGGCTGTTGCGCCTTTTTTTTGCGATTTCTCGGCGTCATGTCAGCAAGTTTGCCGCATTTCGCAACATTTTGTCCAGCGCGCGGAGGGCGGGTTCAAGGAAGCAGCGCGGAGATTTTGCCTTCCAGGTCCGATTTGCTCAAGCCCCCGAGCGACAGGTGGCGGATCTGCCCCTGGCGATCGAGGATGACGGTAAACGGCAATGCGCCGGCCGGATTGCCCAGCGCCGCGGCCAGCGCGACGGTGCTGCCGTCGCCGATCAGCAGGGGGTAGGGCACCTGCATCTCGTCGCGAAAGGCGGCCACCTGTTCGGCGTTGTCGAGGCTCAGGCCGACAAAGCGCACGCCGCGGTCATGATAGCGGCGAGATAGCGCCGAAAAGTCGGGAATTTCCTTGCGGCAGGGGGGGCACCAGGTGGCCCAGAAGTTGGCCACCACCACCTGGCCTTTCAGCTCGGCCAGCGCGTGGGGTTTGCCGTCGGCATCGGGCAGCGTGGTGGCCAGCAGCCGGGCGCCTTCTTCGGGGGCGACGCTGTCGGGGCCGGCCGTCTGGGCTGAGCTGGCCAGGGGGCGGATGACCGGTGCGCCGCCGCGGCTGGTCCAGTAGCCGAGTGCGCCGGCGGCGATGGCGACGAGCACGATCAGGACGGATTGGGGTAGACGCGCCATCACGATTGCGGCAGGGACTCGGCCAGCAGCCGCTCGACGGCCTCGAGGCGAGCGCGGTCGGTGTGGCTGCGCCGCTCGGCGCGGGCGTCGTAGACCGACAGGCGTACCGGCACCTCGTTCCAGTCGAATACCAAAATGGCCTCGGGCGGCTCGTGGGTGAGCCGGCGCGGCTCGCGATGCTCGTAGCGGATGTTCTGGTTGAGGAAGAAGATTTCGACATCCTTGGCGCTGTCGGCAAAGGCTTCGATGTCGACCTCGGCGTAGCGCCCGGCGGTGCCGTCGAGCACCGGGCCGGTCAGGTAGGGGCGGAAGTCGGCGAGCAGTTCGAGCACCTCGGCGGCGACGCAGCGCATCTCATAGAGCCGTTCGGCGTGTTCGTCGTCCTGGTAGATGGCCTGGTATTCGCGCAGCGCCGTTTCGATCTCAGCGTTGGTGGGTAGGGCATCGGTATCGGTCACCCCCAGCTGGCGGGCCGCCTTGCGCTTGGCGAAGCCGAAGTCCTGAACGCCGTCTTCGGCCATCATGCGGGCGGCGAGTGCGGCGATCTCCTGGCGAAAGTGGCTGGTCCGTGATCCAGAGTGTCGGCTTGACATGCGCGGCTCCCTCGTCGCCATCGGTTAGAATCTCTGGCCTTGCGAACCCTGACGGCGTGGCCAGACGGAACAGACCCGCACATTCTACACGTCCGGACGACACGCCGCCTTCAGCGATGCGCCGGACGCCGGAGCTTTCATGCATATCCACATTCTCGGCATTTGCGGCACCTTCATGGGCGGTGTGGCCCTGTTGGCACGGGCCGCCGGCCATACCGTGACCGGCTGCGATGCCAACGTCTATCCGCCGATGAGCACCCAGCTCGAAGCCGAAGGCATCGCGCTGACCTCGGGCTACGAGGCCTCGCAGATGGCGCTGTCGCCCGACGTGTATGTCGTCGGCAACGCCATCTCGCGCGGCAACCCGCTGCTCGAAGCGATTCTCGACGCCGGCGCGCCCTATGTGTCCGGTCCGCAATGGCTGGCCGAACAGGTGCTGCGCGACAAATGGGTGCTGGCGGTGGCCGGCACCCACGGCAAGACCACCACGGCCTCGCTGCTGGCCTGGATGCTGGAGGACGGCGGGCTCAATCCGGGCTTTCTGATCGGCGGCGTGCCGAAGAACTTCGGCGTCTCCGCCCGGCTGACCGATTCGCCGTTTTTCGTCATCGAGGCAGACGAATACGACACCGCCTTCTGCGACAAGCGCTCCAAGTTCGTGCACTACCGGCCGCGCACCGCGATTCTCAACAACCTCGAATTCGACCACGCCGACATCTTTGCCGATCTGGCCGCCATCGAAACCCAGTTCCACCACCTGGTGCGGATCATGCCAGCGAGCGGGCGCATCGTCGCCAACGCCGAGGCCGAGGCGCTGGCCCGGGTGCTCGATCGCGGCTGCTGGTCGGAACTCGAATGGTTCAATCGGGCAGATGCTTGGCAGGCGGCGCTTGACGATGCGGGCGTGGCCACATTTGCGCTCGGTGAGGCCGCGCTCGGCCAGGTGGCCACGCCGATGGCGGGCAGTCACAACCTGAGCAATGCGCTGGCCGCGGTGGCGGCGGCGCGCCATGTGGGCGTGCCGCCAGCGGCGTCGATTGCCGCGCTAGGGCGCTTCGAAGGCGTGCGGCGCCGGCTGGAGGTGCGTGGCGTGGTCGGCGGTGTGACGGTGTATGACGACTTCGCCCATCATCCGACGGCCATCGCGCTGACCATCGCAGGTTTGCGCAAGCGCATCGACGGCGGGCGGATCATCGCCATTCTCGAGCCGCGCTCGAACACCATGAAGCTGGGTGTGATGAAGGCGCAGCTGCCGGCCAGCCTGGCCGGTGCCGACGCGGTGCTGTGTTACCGCGGTGGGGTGGACTGGGATGTGGCCGGGGCGCTGGCGCCCTTGGGCGCGGCGGTGCAGTGCTTCGACGAGCTGCCGGCGCTGGTGTCGGCTGCGGTCGGCGCGTCGGCGCCGGGGGATCATCTGCTGGTGATGAGCAACGGCGGCTTCGGGGGCATCCACGAGAAGCTGCTGGCGGCCCTGGCCTGAGGCTTACGGGGCGCGCAGCCAGCCGATTTCGGCGGCCGTGGCCGGCCCGACGGTGACGTAGCGCAGGCTGACCGGGATGGCGGCATGCTCGGGCGACAGCGGGATCCGTCCGGCCATGACTTCGGCCTGCGATTGCGGTGTGGCGGGCCGCCGGTCCGGTTCCGCATAGCCTTGCGGAAAGCGGGGCATCAAGGTGGCCGGGTCGTATTTGTCGGTGGCGCCGACGGTGTGCAGCATCTCGTGGGCGATCACCATCAGGCTGCTGCCATGATCGGCGCGGCTGGCAAACACGTTGGCCAGGCCGATCAGGCCTTTCTCAAGCCCCACCGAGTGCTGCACCGTGGATTGCACCGCCGGGTCGTGGTATTGCACGAACATGCGCACATCGGGCCGTGGCCCGGGGGCATCGTCGTGGCGCCAGGCCCAGTAGCGCATCTGCAGGCTCCACACGATGGCCTGCCAGGCCGTGGGCTGGCGGGGTGCTTGGGGCGGCAGGCTGGTGCGCGGCGGCGCCAGGGTGATCGCCACCGGCTTGAGCGTGGTGACCCCGTAGCGCCGCGCCTCGGCGCCCAGCCAGTCGGCGATCGGCTCGAAATCGCGTGCACTCAGCTGCGCGATATGGCGCGCGGTGGCCTCGCGGCCGTCGGCATTAATCGGGTAGATCGTCACATGCAGGGTATTGACCCATGAGGTCGCGCGGTGCTGTGCCCGCCAGGTGCCCAGCGCCACGGTGGCCAGCACCAGCAGCAGCACGGAGATGCGCAGCGCTCGCCACATCGTGGTCAGGGGCGGGCGTCGGCCAGGTTGGCGGCGGTGGTCAGCTCCGGCGGCGGCTGGTAGGCCCAGCGCCGCCAGGCGGCACGCACGAGGTTCGGATACTCGGCCTTGCCGAGGCTGCCGTTGTAACGACCAAGCGCGCGGAACAGGTCGCCTTTCTCGATATCCAGGTAGTGACGCAGGATGGTGCAGCCGTAGCGCAGGTTGGTGCGCAGGTGGAAGAGGTTGTCTTCGCCCTCGCCCAGCAGTTTCGCCCAGAAGGGCATGATCTGCATGTAGCCGCGCGCGCCAGCCGAGGACACGGCGTATTTGCGGAAGTTGCTCTCGACCTGGATCAGGCCGAGCACCAGTTGCGGGTCGAGGCCCGCGCGGGTGGCCTCGTAGTGCACCGACAGCAGCAGGTCGCGCCGGTAGCGCGTGTCGGGAATGCGCTTGGCCAGCAGCTGGCTCATTTCCGACAGCCAGTGATCCTGCAGGGCATGGCTGGCGAACACGGGCCGTATCGGCGCGCGGTCGCTGACGGCGCCGCGCAGCGCGGCCTGGACGCTGGCCGAGAGGGGCTCGTATTGCTGCTGACCGGCCCACGCACCGGGCAACCCTGCCACCGTCAACAGCGCGGCGATTGCGGCGCTGCCGACGAGGCGGGTGAGTGCGCGGGCCGGATGGTTCATGCGCGGAGCTTCTCGAGCACGAAGGCGGCCAGCCCGTCCACCGGCACGGCGGTGGCGGCTTCGTCGCGACGGCCCTGGTATTCGGCGCTGCCTTCCTTCAGGCCACGATCGCCGATGACGATGCGGTGCGGCACGCCGATCAGTTCCCAGTCGGCGAACATTACGCCGGGGCGCTCGTTGCGGTCGTCGAGGATCACATCCACGCCCGCCTCGGTCAGGTCGGTGTAGAGGGCGTTGGCGGCCTCGCGCACGGCCTCGGACTTGCTCCAACCGACCGGGCAGATCACCAGTTCGAAGGGAGCGATGGCGGTCGGCCAGATGATGCCGCGCGCGTCGTTGTTCTGCTCGATGGCGGCGCCGAGGATGCGCGACACGCCGATGCCGTAGCAGCCCATCTCCATGACCTGCTCGCGCCCGTTTTCGTCGAGGAAGCGCGCGCCCATGGCCTCGGCGTATTTGGTGCGCAACTGGAAGATGTGGCCCACTTCGATGCCGCGGCACAGCGCCAGCGTGCCCTTGCCATCGGGCGAGGGGTCGCCGGCGACCACGTTGCGCAGGTCGGCTAGCTCGGGGCCGGGGAAGTCGCGGCCGATGTTGGCGCCGGTGTAGTGGTAGTCGTCCTCG
This sequence comes from Denitromonas iodatirespirans, assembly GCF_018524365.1. Classification (GTDB taxonomy): domain Bacteria; phylum Pseudomonadota; class Gammaproteobacteria; order Burkholderiales; family Rhodocyclaceae; genus Nitrogeniibacter; species Nitrogeniibacter iodatirespirans. The sequence goes on along the minus strand of NZ_JAEKFT010000051.1, from coordinate 8,753 downwards.
TTGGCACCGATGACGAAATCGCTCATCGCCGCCACGCTACGGTCCATGATGACCCGGCCCTTGAAGCCGACCGGGCCGAGCGAGCCGGGGTTGGCACCGAAGCCGGCGGCGATGGCCTCGGGGGAGGCGAAGGTGAGCGGCGACTTGATGCCGTCGAGCTTCTGCGCCTTGATCTCGTTGAGTTCATGATCGCCGCGCAGCAGCATCAGCACCGCCGCGCCGTCTTCGGCCTCGACCACGATCGCCTTGACGGTGTCGGTGGCCGGGATCTTCAGGAAGGCGGCCAGGTCGGCAATGGTCTTGACGCCCGGCGTATGCACCTTGGTTAGGGCTTGCTTGGCGACGCCGTGCACCTTGCTGGCCGGCAGCGCCTCGGCCAGCTCGACGTTGGCGGCGTAGTCGGAATCCGGGCAGTAGGCGATGTCGTCTTCGCCGGTGTCGGCAATCACGTGGAATTCGTGCGAGCCGGTGCCACCGATCGAGCCGGTGTCGGCCGCCACGGCGCGGAACTGCAGGCCGATGCGGGTGAAGATGCGGATGTAGGTGGCGTACATGTTGTGGTACTCGCGCACCAGATCCTCGAAGCTGGCATGGAAGGAGTAGCCGTCTTTCATGACGAACTCGCGACCGCGCATGACACCGAAGCGCGGACGGATCTCGTCGCGGAACTTGGTCTGCACCTGGTAGAAGTGCTTGGGCAGCTGCTTGTAGCTGCGGATGTCGCGACGGGCGATGTCGGTGATCACTTCCTCATGCGTAGGGCCGATCACGAAATCGCGGTCGTGACGATCCTTGAGGCGCAGCAGCTCGGGGCCGTAAAACGTCCAGCGGCCGGATTCTTGCCACAGCTCGGCTGGTTGTACGGCCGGCATCAGCACCTCGATGGCACCCGCCCGGTTCATTTCCTCTCGCACGATACGTTCCACCTTGCGCAGGGCCTTGAGGCCCATCGGCATCCAGCTGTAGATGCCCGCCGCGGTCTTCTTGATCAGGCCGGCGCGCAACATCAGCTTCTGACTGGTGACTTCGGCGTCAGCGGGGGCTTCCTTGAGGGTGGCGATGAAATAGTGCGAGGCGCGCATGGTCGAATTCCGGAAGAAAGGAGGGGGTCAAAGGCGATGATTCTACCGTAGCCACCCCGCTCACCGGCAGGGCCGGCGCGATTCGTGCTATGTGCCAGCTTTCAATGGCGCGGGAAGTGTGGAAAAATCACCGTCAACTCAGACAATTTAAGGTTCCATCATGCTCGATCGTGAAGGCTATCGCCCGAACGTCGGCATCATCCTGGTCAACCACCGCGACGAGGTCTTTTGGGGTAAGCGCATTCGGGAGCATTCCTGGCAGTTTCCGCAAGGTGGTATCAAGCACGGCGAATCGCCGGAGCAGGCCATGTACCGGGAACTCCATGAGGAGGTCGGACTGCTGCCCGAGCATGTCAAGATCCTCGGCCGCACGCGTGGCTGGTTGCGGTATGACGTGCCCAAGCACTGGATCAAGCGCCAGTGGCGGGACACCTATCGTGGTCAGAAGCAGATCTGGTTTCTGCTTCGGCTGGTCGGCCGGGACACGGATGTCTGCCTGCGTGCATGCAGCCATCCGGAATTTGATGCCTGGCGCTGGAGTGACTATTGGGTGCCGCTCGATACGGTGATCGAGTTCAAGCGCGGCGTCTATCAGCAGGCGCTCAAGGAGTTGGCCGATCTGCTGTCGCGTCCACGCCGGGCGCGCCAGAACCGTTCGCCCGATCCGATGGTCTGATCCCGAGAGCAGGCGATGCTCCCGTGGCCGTCGGATCACGGCTCGCGACCAAAGGAGGAGACGATGGATCAGACCCAGAACAACACCAATCCGCTGCCGTCCATGCGTTTGGGCGACGCCCTCTACCAGGTACCGGAGCCCGGCATGCCTCGGCGCGTGACCGCCAAGTCGTCCGCGGTCGAGGTGATGACCGACCTGCATCGGGTGCCTGCGGCGACCATCCCCGGCGGGATGCGCCTTGATGACGCTCGTCAGGCGATGATTCTGCGCGGCGTCCGCATGCTATTGGTGACCAATGATCGCCGTGTCGTGCAAGGCTTGGTGACCGCGACCGACCTGTTGGGCGAACAGCCGGTGAAGATCGCCCAGCACCGTTCGGTGGCGGTGTCCGATCTGAGCGTGGCCGACATCATGACCCCGATCGACGCACTTGAGGCGTTTGCGCTTCGGGATGTGCTCAATGCGCATGTCGGCGACGTGGTGCGCGCCCTGCGCGCGCTGGGGCGCCAGCATGCACTGGTCATTGAGCCCTGCGAGGCCGGAGAGCAGGCGCATATCCGCGGGATCTTTTCGGCGTCGCAGATCGCGCGCCAAATGGGCGTACCCCCATTCGTGGGCGAAGTCGCCCGTACGTTTGCTGAAATCGAAGCGGCCATCGGCGCCTGACGGACGGGACTTGTCAGCGCAGACCGGCTCTTGTGCTATGACTGGGAGAATGCATGCACGCGAAGTGCTATTCGTGCGCAGTGAGCGTGGTCGTCCTGACCCTGCTTTCGGCGTGCGCCAACAACAAGGGGCCGGTGCGCGAGTGGCGCGAACCCGAGACGACAAAGTGGGAGGAGGCGGACACGACGCCGCCGACGGCCTTGCCGCTCGATGCCGATCTCATCGAATTCGATGTGCAGCGCCGCGGGCAGACCGCCTTCTTCGTGGATAGTGCCCACATCGAAATCGGCAGCGACGGCGTCACTCGTTTGCCGCTGGTTTCCCGTTCCAGCCGCGGCGCGGCTGTCGTGACCTACGAGGGATTCCGCTGCGAGACCAGCGAGAATCGGCTGTATGCCATCGCGTCGGAAGGGCAGTGGTCGATTCCGCGTACCAATCCGTGGCGCACGGTGGCGCTCAACAGCTTCGATCCGAAGAGCGTGCTGATGCACGATTTTTTGTGCAAAGACGCCTCGCCACGGGCGCCGGACGAAATCATCCAGAAGCTGCGCTATCCGAAACCCGACTGGCAGTGAGCAAGGCATGATCGATTCTTTCATCCTGCATTTCGATCGGGCGTTGCGCACGGTGTTTGCGCCAGCGTCAACACGCCGGCCGTGGCCGGGAGGGGTATTGCCCGAGCCTGCCCTCGCCGATCCGGAGCGCAAGCACGCCGCTGCGTTGATGCGAGTCAATCACGTTGGCGAGATCTGCGCGCAGGCGCTCTACCAGGGCCAGGCGCTGATGTCGCGCCAACCTGAGGTGACGCGCGCCTTGGGCCAGGCCGCGGACGAGGAAACCGAGCACCTGGCGTGGACGGAGCGGCGGATCGTAGAGCTCGGTGGCCGCAAGAGTTTGCTGAACCCGCTGTGGTATGGCGGTGCGCTGACGATCGGGGTGCTGGCGGGGCGCTTCGGCGAGGCCTGGAATCTCGGCTTTCTCGCCGAAACCGAGCGACAAGTCGAATCGCACCTCACGTCGCACCTGTCCCGCCTGCCTGGCGAGGACCTGAAGTCTCGCGCGATCGTTCAGCAAATGGTGGAGGACGAGCGTGCCCATGCGGACAAGGCGCTCGAACTGGGCGGCGTGCCGCTGCCGTCGATGGTGCGCGCCGCCATGCGTGGCGCATCGCGCGTCATGACGACCACGGCCTACTGGGTCTGAGCCTCGCGCGTATCGACGACCTCCCAGGTGTGGCTGACGTCGGCGGTCTGCCCCAGCATGATCGACGCTGAACAATACTTCTCGGCGGACATGTGAATAGCCCGCTCGACGGCGGCCGGCTTGAGTCCAGCCCCGCTGACGACGTAGTGGTAGTGGAGCCGGGTAAACACCTTGGGGTCGGTCTCGGCCCGGTCTGCCTGGATGCGCACCTGGCAGTCGGAGACTGGATGGCGCCCTCGCTTGAGAATCAGGACGACATCGAAAGCCGTACACCCGCCCGCGCCGACCAGGAGCATCTCCATCGGGCGCGGGGCCAGATTTCGTCCGCCGGCTTCCGGTGCGCCGTCCATCATGACGCTGTGACCGCTTCCCGTTTCAGCGAGGAAGCTCGCGTCCCCGACCCATTTCACTACGCATTCCATGTCTGCCTTCCTTTTGGTGTCGTCTTGCGGGGCGTAAGCCCTGCGTAAACGCGAATTCTAGCAACAGCCCGCGAGGGGACTCGATCAAGTTTTGGTTGCGGCGCACAATTCATGTCTAAAAAACTGACGAGAGGTGCGCGGCGGCGCCCAGTAAAACGGCGGTAACCAGCAAATACACTGAGCTTGATGACCATAAGCGATGTTTATAGATAAATCGAAACATTTGTAGTGCAATGCACAAAAATGGCTTGCGGGAGGTGGCCGGGATGCACATAATTGGAACCGTTGGAGATCGGCGCAGACCAAGCAGCGTGCGATCTCATGATTGTCTCCTCCACCCTCCTCCTTTGGTGTGGATTTAACGCAGCCTACCCGGCTGCGTTTTTTTTGCTTGGAGCCTGGGTTGCGGCGCCAAAATAACATTGACACCTCGTGGGTGCCTCGTTTAGGATTGGCGGCTTTCTATTCGGTGGCCGTCGCGACAGAAGGCCTGACGAGAAAACGAGGAACAAACATGAAAACCTTCTCTGCCAAGCCGCACGAAGTTCAGCGGGGCTGGTTCGTCGTCGATGCGACGGACAAAGTGCTTGGCCGTCTCGCTGCCGAGGTGGCCCGTCGCCTGCGCGGCAAGCACAAGCCGATCTTCACTCCGCATGTTGATACCGGTGACTTCATCGTTGTTGTCAATGTGGACAAGCTTCGCGTCACCGGCAACAAGGCCGAAGACAAGAAGTACTACCGCCATTCCGGGTATCCCGGCGGCATCTACGAAACCAACTTCACCAAGCTGCAGCAGCGCAAGCCGGGCCGAGTGCTCGAACTGGCCGTCAAAGGCATGCTGCCGAAGGGTCCGTTGGGTTACGCGATGCTGAAGAAGCTCAAGTGCTATGCCGGCGCTGAGCACCCGCACACGGCTCAGCAGCCGCAAGTTCTCGAAATCTAAGCAGGAGCCTCCAAATGGCTGTGACCTACAACTACGGCACGGGGCGTCGCAAGAGTGCGGTGGCGCGTGTTTTCATCAAGGCTGGCAACGGCAGCATCGTTGTCAACGGCAAGCCGGTCGACGAGTTCTTTTCTCGCGAGACGGGACGCATGATCGTGCGCCAACCGCTGGTGCTGACCGGCAACGAAACGACTTTCGACATCATGGTGAACGTCGACGGTGGTGGCGAATCGGGTCAAGCGGGCGCCGTTCGCCACGGCATTACCCGTGCGCTGATCGACTACAATCCGGAACTCAAGGGCGATCTGCGTCGTGCCGGTTTCGTGACGCGTGATGCGCGCGAAGTGGAGCGAAAAAAAGTCGGTTTCCACAAAGCCCGTCGCCGCAAGCAGTTCTCGAAGCGTTAAACGTTTCGAGTCAGCAAGAGCCGCCTTCGGGCGGCTTTTGTCGTTGGCGCCTGATGTTTTGGCGCAGCGTGTCGCGCTGGCGGAACTTCCGGCGATGCGTTACCGTCTACCCCAACATTGCAGGCTCCGGCGCGACCTGCGTTTCACCCCCCAATGCCCCAGGAGAGACAATGGAAGCTACTGCGACTGACTTGAATGATCTTTTGGTGTTCACCGACAGTGCGGCGAACAAGGTCAAAGAGTTGATTGAAGAAGAGGGGAACGCGGCGCTCAAGCTTCGTGTGTTCGTCACGGGGGGCGGCTGCTCCGGGTTCCAGTACGGTTTCACCTTTGATGAGGAGGTTGCCGAGGACGACACCACCATGGAGAAAAACGGAGTGACCTTGCTGGTCGATCCGATGAGTTACCAGTACCTGGTGGGCGCTGAAATCGACTACTCGGAAGGGCTGGAAGGTGCCCAGTTCGTGATCCGCAACCCCAATGCTTCGACAACGTGTGGCTGCGGCTCGTCGTTCTCTGTCTGAGTTGTCCCGACGATCGAAAAACTGCGGCCCCGTCGTTTCCGACGGGGCCGCAGTTTTTTTGGATGCAGGGCGGGCCTTAGTTGATCGTCCGGTCTGGATTCAGGAGGGCGATACGCTTCCGGTAGTTTTCCGTCGCCGCTTTGAATGCGTGCAGTTCGCCCTTGGCGAGCGGCTTGGCGGTGGGTAGGGCGATGGACATCGGGTCTCTGGCAACGTTGTTGACCCGGAATTCATAGTGAAGATGCGGGCCGGTCGCCCAGCCGGACTGGCCGACGTAGCCAATGACGTCCCCTTGGGAGACCGAGGCGCCTTTGCGCACGGTGCTGGCAAATCCGCGCATGTGAGCATACAGCGTCGAGATGTTGTCGCGATGGCGAAGGATCACTACGTTGCCATAGCCGCCTTTGACGCCGACGAACTCCACTGTGCCGTTCGACGTGGCTTTGATTGCGCTGCCAGAAGGGGCGCCAAAATCGACGCCCTTGTGCTGGCGCCATTGCTTGAGGATGGGGTGGAAGCGCTGAGAGAAGCCGGACGTGACCCGCGTGAATTCCAGCGGGAAGCGGAGAAATGCTTGTTTGAGGCTGTGGCCGTCTTCCGTGTAGTAGTCTTCTTGACCATCTTTGCCGCGATATAGAACAACAGCGTGCCGCTTGCCCTGGTTGACGAATTCGGCAGCAAGGATGCGGCCGATGCCGCTTGGGCGCCCATCTTCCTGAACGAGCGTTTCGTAGACCACGCTGAACCGGTCGCCGGTGCGCAGGTCCGTCCGAAAATCGATTTCCGTGCCAAAGAGCTCGGCGAGTCGGGTGGCGACGGCATCAGGCAGGCCGGCTGATTCGGTGGCGCCAAACAACGAGTGCCGGATCGTGCCTGAGCGCATCTCGACAATGCTGGCGAGTTCCTGCTGGGACTCCTTGGTCGCGAAAGAAGCGCCTTTGCGCTCAAGGGCGAAGTTGCCATCGCCGCGCGTTTGTGGAAGCGTCAATTCGATCAAGCTGCCGTCGGGCGCCACCGTGGCGGTGGCGGGTCTGCCCGCGCGCAGCTGTCGAAGGGCGAGGCGGCCTGACTCCGTGCTTTGCATGAAGCGGATCGCCTCCGCGTCTTTAATGCCGAATCGCTGGAAGATGGTTTCAAGAGTATCGCCGCGCTTGACGCGATCTTCCAGCACAAACGGCAGGTCGTTCGCGGCTGCGATACTGAATTGAGGCGTGCCAAGCGACTCACTGATCGGGCGGGCTGACACGTCGGGCGCGCGGTTTGGCACCACCGCGATGGCTGCGGCTACCGAGAGGGAAAGTGCACTGGCGATGCCAGTCAAAAGCCATCGACGCGATACGCCGGGCGCGCAGTTGTTGGCGTGATCGGCTAATATTTCCTGCTTTCGGGGCGGCATGGCGTTCCTGTCTACAAATTTTTTCGAGTCTAGCAAAAACACACACGGCTCGGTACATGAAAACTTTAGGGTGGCTGCATGAGTGAAGTGAGCGCGGCGCTTGAGCTGATCAAGCGAGGGGCGGACGAGCTGTTGGTGGAGTCGGAGATGGTGGCCAAGTTGCAGGCCGGTCGTCCGCTACGGGTGAAGGCGGGGTTTGATCCAACGGCGCCTGATCTGCATCTGGGGCATACCGTGCTGCTGAACAAGCTGCGCCATTTCCAGGACTTGGGGCATCACGTCATGTTCTTGATCGGTGACTTCACCGGAATGATCGGCGACCCGAGCGGCAAGAATGCGACACGCCCGCCGCTGACTCGCGAGCAGATTCTGGAGAACGCTCGGACCTATGAGGCTCAAGTCTACAAGGTGCTCGACCCGCTACGCACCGAGGTGTGCTTCAACTCGACCTGGATGGACGATGTCGGAGCGGCCGGAATGCTGAAGCTGGCGTCGCACTACACCGTGGCACGCATGCTCGAGCGCGACGACTTTGCCAAGCGCTATGCTGCGAACCAGTCGATCGCGGTCCACGAATTCCTGTACCCGCTGTGCCAGGGTTACGATTCCGTGGCGATGCGATCCGACGTCGAGCTCGGTGGTACCGACCAGAAGTTCAATCTGTTGGTCGGGCGCGAACTGCAAAAGGACTATGGCCAGTCGCCCCAGTGCGTCTTGATGATGCCATTGCTTGAAGGCTTGGATGGCGTCAACAAGATGTCCAAGTCGTTGGGGAACTATATCGGGATCAACGAGTCCCCCTCGGAGATCTTCGGGAAGTTGATGTCGATCTCCGATGAGCTGATGTGGCGCTACTTCGAGTTGCTGTCGTTTCGCTCGATTGCCGAAATCGGTCAGTTGCGCCGCGATGTAAGCGAAGGGCGCAACCCGCGCGACGTCAAGGTGTTGCTGGCGAAGGAGTTGGTGGCTCGCTTCCATGGCGCGGTGGCTGCCAATGCCGCCCATGACGAGTTTGAAGCCCGCTTTCAGCGAGGGGTGCTGCCGGAAGATATGCCCGAGATCGTCATTGCCGCCGAGGGCGAGGGATGTCTCCTCGTGCATGCGCTAAAACAGGCTGGACTCACCTCCAGCACGTCGGAAGCGCTGCGGATGATTCAGCAGGGTGCTGTGCGGCTCGATGGCGAGCGCGTCGAGAGCAAGGAGGTCTCGTTGGCGATTGGCGTGCGGGTGATTGCGCAAGTAGGGAAGCGGCGTTTCGCCCGAATCGAAATAAAAGGGTGAGGGGGGTGTTGACAGTGATTTTTGGATGACTATAATTCGCACCTCGCTTGAACGCAGTGCGGTTGAGCGAGGCGCCCGGAGCGGGTTTCGGTAGATGGGAAGTGGCTCTGGGGGTTGACGAGGCGGGTTGGTTGTGTAAGAATTCCGCTTCTT
>NZ_JAEKFT010000050.1 GCF_018524365.1 Denitromonas iodatirespirans | reverse complement strand
AAGACCCGCTATCGAGGGATCGCCAAGAACGAGGCGCAATTGTTCTCACTGTTCGGCCTCGCCAACCTCGTGCTCGCGCATAAAAGGTTGATGGCGCCCGACACGCAAGGTGCGTCCTGAAACGGGGAAAAGGCGATGAAATCGTGCGAATCCGGCCTTCCAGAGTGCCAATTCCGTATTCCGCGAGCCGATTGCAAGCGATTCGGCGCGACTGCACACCGAGATTTTCTTGCCGTCGCCGAAACGCGATTTATTCAGCACTTCCTTAGTCGGATCGGCGAATCAAGGCAAGAAGATGCCGAAGCTAACGGACTGGATGAGTGACGAATTCTCCCGCACCGGCCAACGCCGGGAAGATCGACTCGGCCCGGGAACGGATTTTTCTACAGCCTCGTTAGATTTCTATGGACACAAAACGAAACCCATTACTTGATAGCGGCCTTCTACTGGCTGCTGCAACTGCCTTTCTGTACTGCGCTAGCGCTGCTCATACAGGTGGATTCAATAGCCGGCTTGGACTTGACGGAGACGTCCTTGATCGAAATTTTCAGCAAATTTTGTATGACGGATTTCTGATTTCTTTCGGACCCGCCATTCTCGTATTGATTATTTACACCGCCCTTCGGTTCTTCTACTCAGATGCTGTTTTGCCAGGAATTAGCGATGCCTTGCGAAAAAGCTGGCGACGTAAGCGCTTTGTTCTCAAGCTGAAGCATCGCTGGTACGGGAAGCGCAAGGATTCCGAACTTGAGATAAGAGAAAAGAGGCATACAAGGGTGGCTGCCGCTATCACCGGCGTAGCGTTGGCAATCATCCTTTCTCTCGTGTATTTCGAATCCAAGGGAAAGGAGGTGGGCTCTCAAGTACGAATCAAGCTTGAGAGCAAATCGTTCCGTGAGCATGAGACGGTCACCGTGACAGTAAACGGTGAAGTACGAAAACTTGTCTATCTTTCGTGCGGCGCAAGGAACTGTGCCGGTATCGATCCAGAGACTCGGGTCGTTCAGTATTTTCCTCAGAACGGCCATTCGTACCTATTGCAGGACGTGAAGCCAAAGCAATCGCAAGCCAACGGAAATGTCACCAAGTGAATCATCCCGGATTCGGTGAAGGCTTCCATTGAGAAGGCGGTGAATCGCCCGCTTACCGCGGAGCCTATAAAAATGCCTCACTCAAGCGGCTTGAGTGAGGCATTTTTGTGGCGCGGCGTGGCTTGCATGCCGAACCGATGAGGCTCATGCGAGGTTGCGCAGCTCCCTCAAGGTGACGGACAGCATCGGCATGTCGGTGCTGGGCGAGCTCTTGATGTCGGCGAACAGTTGCTGGCTGCGTTCGATCTGGGTGCCGCGCTGGGTTTCCCAGGCGCCCATCAGTTCCGCGGGGTCGGTCAGTTCGGGAGACAGGCGCAACACGTTGGCGGCGAGGTTGCGGGCTTGCAGCGAGAGGTCGTCGCGCAGGGCGGTGCGGGCCAGGGATTGCCAGTGGGTGTCGGCCGGCAGGGAGGAGATCTGGTGGCCGAGCCAGTGCAGGTCGAAGCGGCCGCCGAGTGCGTAATACACCATGGCGGCGGTGCGCTGGTCGCGGCCGGTCTCTTCCGTGAGTTCGACGAGGTCGAGCGCGGAGTAGAGTTCGTCGAGGCCGGCGACGCGGCGTGCGAGGGTTTGCGGCACGCCATCGTCGGTGTAGGCGGCGGTGATCCGTTCGAGTTCGGCGCGGTAGCCTGGGGTGACGACTTCTTCGAGTGTCTGGGCCAGTTCCTGCGCGCCGGGGACGAAGCGCTCGAGGGTTTTGCTCAGGTCGCGGGTGGCGTCGGGATGGCGCAGGAACCAGAGCGTGCCGCGCATGACCAGCCGACCGGAGTCGATGATCATCCGCGTTTGGGTGGCATCGGCGATCTGGTTGTCGAGCGCGTCGATGTCGGCCCACACCGAGACGAGGCCGAACACTTCGCGGGTGGCGAGGTAGGCGCGCACGATGTCGGCAGCCGTGGCGCCGGTTTCCTCCCGGAGCCGGCCGACGAAGGTGGCGCCGACGCGGTTGATCATGCTGTTGATGACATGGGTGGCGATGATCTCGCGCTTGAGTGGGTGGCGCTGGATCTGCTCGGCGAAGCGTTCGCGCAGCGGTGCGGGGAAGTAGCGGATGAGCGCGGTGGAGATGTAGGGGTCTTCGGGGACGTCGGAGGCGAGCACGTCGTCGTAGAGCTCGATCTTGCTGTAGGCGAGCAGAACGGCCAGTTCGGGCGATGTGAGGCCCGTGTGTGCGGCCTTGCGCTCGGCGATTTCTTCGTCGAAGGGCAGGAATTCGAGCTTGCGGTTGAGCCGGCCGGCGTTGCCGAGGCGGCGCATGAAGCGGGCCTGGGCATCGATGAGTTCGGCGCCGCGGGCGCGGGTCACGGACAGGATCTGGGTCTGGAAGTAGTTGTCGCGCAGCACCAGGGCGGCGACTTCTTCGGTCATGTCCATGAGCAGCTTGTTGCGCTGCTTTTCGGTCAGCTCGCCTTCGGCAACGACGCCGTTGAGCAGGATCTTGATGTTGACCTCGTGGTCGGAGCAGTCCACGCCGCCGGAGTTGTCGATGGCGTCGGTGCACACGCGCCCGCCCTTGAGGGCGAATTCGATGCGGCCGAGCTGGGTGGCGCCGAGGTTGCCGCCTTCGCCCACCACCTTGCAGCGCAGGTCGCGGCCGTTGACGCGCACGGCGTCGTTGGCGCGGTCGCCGACCGAGGCGTCAGTCTCGGAGGTCGCTTTGATGTAGGTGCCGATGCCGCCGTTGTAGAGCAGGTCGACCGGGGCCTTGAGGATGCAGCGGATCAGTTCGGTCGGGGGCAGGGCCTCAGCGTCGGTGTCGAGCACCTGGCGCATCTGGTCGGAGAGCGGGATGGACTTGGCGCTGCGCGGCCAGACGCCGCCGCCTTCGGAGATGAGGTCGCGGTCGTAGTCGTCCCACGAGGAGCGGGGCAGGGCGAACATGCGGTCGCGCTCGGTCCAGCTCGCTTCGGGATCGGGGTCGGGGTCGAAGAAGATGTGGCGGTGGTCGAAGGCGGCGACCAGCTTGATCTTCTTGGACAGCAGCATGCCGTTGCCGAACACGTCGCCCGACATGTCGCCGACGCCGACCACGGTGAAGGGCTCTTCTTGCGTGTTGATGCCCATCTCGCGGAAGTGGCGTTTGACCGATTCCCACGCGCCGCGGGCGGTGATGCCCATCTTTTTGTGGTCGTAGCCGACCGAGCCGCCGGAGGCGAAGGCGTCGCCGAGCCAGAAGCCATACTCGGCGGCGACCGAGTTGGCGATGTCGGAGAAGGTGGCGGTGCCCTTGTCGGCGGCGACCACCAGGTAGGGGTCGTCTTCGTCGTGGCGCACCACGTTGGCGGGCGGGACGACCTCGCCCATGACGAGGTTGTCGGTCACGTCGAGCAGGCCGGAGAGGAACATGCGGTAGCAGGCCACGCCTTCGGCGATCATGGCTTCGCGGTCGCCGGCCGGCGCCGGTGTCTTGACGACGAAGCCGCCCTTGGAGCCGACCGGTACGATCACCGCGTTCTTGACGATCTGCGCTTTGACCAGGCCGAGGATCTCGGTGCGGAAGTCTTCCATCCGGTCGGACCAGCGCAGGCCGCCGCGGGCGACCTTGCCGCCGCGCAGATGCACGCCCTCGACCCGCGGCGAATAGACGAAGATCTCGAACATCGGCTTCGGTTCGGGCAGGTTGGGGATGAGCTGCGGATTGAACTTGAACGACAGGTAGGGCTTGGGATTGCCGTCTTTGTCGGGCTGGTAGAAGTTGGTGCGCAAGGTGGCCTGGATCATGGCCAGGAACTGGCGCAGGATGCGGTCTTCGTCCAGGTTGGCCACGGTGTCGAGGGTGGAGGTGATCTCCTCGGTCAGTTGCTTGCAGCGCTCGTCGCGGTCGGCGCTTTCGGCGGGGTCGAAGCGGGTCTTGAAGAGCTTGACCAGCTGCGCGGTGAGCGCCGGGTGGTGCGCCAGCGTTTGCTCCATGTAGGTCTGGCTGAAGGTGAAGGCGGCCTGCTTCATGTGCTTGGCGTAGGCGCGCAACATGGCGACTTCGCGCCAGTCGAGCCCGGCGAGCAGGGTCAGGCGGTTGAAGTCGTCGTTCTCGATGTGGCCGCTCCAGGCGCGGGCGAACACCTCGTGGAAGAGCGGGCGCAGGCGTTCGAGGTTGAGGTCCTCGACGCCGGCCAGTTGCATGCCGAAATCATGCACCCACACCTCCGAGCCGTCGTTGCGCTCGATCCGGTAGGGGCGCTCCTCGATCACCCGGACGCCGGTGCGTTCGAGCATGGGCAGGCTGGCCGACAAGGCCACCGGCGAGCCGGTGTGAAAGAGCTTGAAGTTGACGCAGCCCTGCTGGGCTTCGAGCGGGATGTAGAGGTTCATGCCCAACCCGTTGTCCGGGTCAAGCGACTCCATCAGGTCGATGTCGTGCACCGCCACGCGGGCCGAATAGTCTTCGCGATAGCCAGCCGGAAAGGCCGCGCCGTAGCGGCGGTAGAGGCGCATGCCGGCCTCTTCGCCATGATGCTCGAGCAGCGCGTGCTGCAGGCCGTCTTCCCAGCGGCGGGCGACATTGACGAGGCGGGTTTCGATCTCGCGCACGTCGTAGGGCGGAATGACCGACTCCTTGGTGCGCACGATGATCAGCACCCGCGCCAGCGCGGATTCGGAGAAATGCACCTCGAATTCGCTGGAGACGCCTTCGAAGGCGTCCATGAGCACCGCCTGCATGCGCTTGCGCTGCTCGGTGTTGTAGTTCTCGCGTGGCACATAGACCAGGCAGGAGACGAAGCGGGCATAGGCGTCGCAGCGCACGAACAGCCGGATGCGCTGGCGCTCGCCGAGGCGCAGGATGCCGGTGGCGGTGTTGAAGAGCTCGTCGGGCGTGCTCTGGAAGAGTTCGTCGCGCGGGTACTGTTCGAGAATCGTGGCGAGCGCCTTGCCGGCATGGCTCTTGGGCAGCAGCCCGGCACGCTCCATCACGCCCTGGACTTTGCGGCGCAGCAGCGGAATGCGCCTGGGGTTGGTGTTGTAGGCGGTGGAGGTGAGCAGGCCGATGATGCGCCGCTCGCCGACGACTCGGCCTTCGTCGTCGAAGGACTTGACGCTGATGTGGTCGAGATAGCCCTGGCGATGCACCGTCGAGCGCGTGTTGGACTTGGTGATGGTGAGCAGGTTGGGCAGGTGGGCCTGCGCCTTGAGCTGAGCGGGTAGGGCGGCGAAGGACATCGACTGCTTGCTGTCGCCGGCTTCGCGCAGCAGGCCGAGCCCCGAGCCGCTGCGGATGAGCAGCTCGTTTTCGCCCTCCTTGCTGACCAGGTCGTAATCGCGGCAGCCGAGCAGCACGAAGTTGTCGTCGGCCAGCCATTCGAGAAAGGCTTTGACCTCGGCCACTTCTTCCGCGCTCTCGGGGGTGGTGCTGGCACTGGCTTCGGCGATGACGTCGCCGAGCCGCTGGGTCATGGCGGGCCAGTCGGTCACGGCCACCCGAACGTCCTTGAGCACACGCTCGATGCCGCTCTTGATGTTTTCGAGGTCGGCCGGCTCGGTGCGCCGATCGACTTCCACATGGATGATCGATTCATAGTGCTCGCCTTCGGCCGGCGGGGCGTCGCTCATGGACACCAGTTGGCCTTGCGCGTCGCGCGTGACGGCCATCACCGGGTGGATGATGAGGTGCAGCGTCAGCCCCTGGCGATTGACCTCGATGCCGATCGAATCGACCAGAAAAGGCATGTCGGGGCCGACCAGCTCGATCACGGTATGGGTGGACTCCCAGCCGTGCTCGTCCATGCGCGGGTTGTAGACGCGGACCTTGGTGGTGTCGCCTTCGTGCTTGCGCGCGAACTGCCAGTGGCTCAGCACCGCACCGTACAGATCCGCCACCTCGCGTTCGGACAGATCGTCCACATCCACCTGGCTGAAGTACTTGCGGGCGAACGGCTCGATGGTGTCGGCCTGGTCGGGTGGCAACTTGTCGCGAATCATCTCGACGACGGCATCGATCTGGGGGGATGCGGATTCATCGGTGTGGGCTGACATGCTGTTCTCCTTGTTGTGTGCGTGAAACGGCGGCGCTTGTGGCGCCGCGTTTGTGATGCGGTGCGAAGGCGGCTACATGGCCTGGATCACCGGCTTGGCTTCGAGTGTGGCCAGCGCGGCGGCGGTAAAGATGCGCAGGCCGAGCTCGGGGCGGTAGCCGTGGATTTCCTTGACGTCGAGCGCGCGCATGAAGGTGATGATTTCCTGGCTGATGACCTGCCCGGGCACCAGGATGGGAAAGCCCGGCGGGTAGGGAATGACGAAGGTGGTGGACACCAGCTCGCGCCCCGTGGCCATCTCCTTTTCGATGGCATTGCCTTCGATGGGCAGATATTCGCACTTGCTTTCGTCATAGGCCAGGAAGAAGGCGGAGCGGATGTCGCCCTCCGGCGTGCCGTTGCCCGAGCTGAGGCGGAAGGCGTCGTGGAAGCAGCTGAAGTCGGGCAGCGGCGGGAGGTCTTCGCGCAGTGCCTTGACCTTGCGCTCGAAGATCTTCTTTTCGACCGCGCTGGCATCGTCGAGGCGCTCGTCGAGGTCGCTGGCGATCTTCACCAGCACTTCGATCAGGTAGGCGATCGACGAGCGCGTGGTGCCGATGTTGGTCATGAACAGCACCGTGTTGCGCGAGGTCTTGTTGATCTGGATGCCGTGCTTGTCCATCAGGATCTGGTTCTTGAAGGTGTCTCCATCCCATCCCGATCCGGCAACCGACAACGTGACCCGGGTGGCGTCGAGGACGAATTCATCCTCGCCCCAGGCCTCGGCGATGTCGCTCCAGCCGTGTTCGGGATCCCAGTAGCTCTTGATGCCCGACTTACGATACTCCGCCGGGATCATCTCGGCCACCGTCAGGACATGGAAATATTTGCTGATCAGCGGATGATGGTTGATCGCCTTGCGCAGCGACATGGCCTGCTCGACCTGACGCTGGATGAACTCGAAGCCCTCCAGCTCGACCTGGCGGCGGCCGACATCGAGCGAGGCGATGATCTGGTAGTTGGGCGAGGTGGAGGTGTGCGTCATGTAGGCCTCGTGGAAGGCCTGCTCGACCTCGTCCTTGAAGTCCTGGTCATGTACATGAATCATCGAACCCTGGCGCAGCGAGGTCAGCGTTTTGTGCGTCGACTGGCAGGCATAGACGCGGACGCGCACTTTGTCCGGATCGGGCATCAGGCGGGTCTTGAGCAGGGTTTCATCGTCGGCGTCGGCCATCTTTTCCTGATACTTGGCCCAGGCGGCGCGGTAATCGTCCGAGCGATAGCGCTCGCGCAGCAGGGCGGCGCAGTGCATGCCGGTGCGGCGCCGGTAGGCCGGGCCGAAGCGGGCGAAGGCAAACCAGGCTTCGTCCCACAGGAAGACCAGATCGGGCTTGATCGCCAGGCATTCTTCCATGACGCGTTCGACGTTGTAGACCACGCCGTCGAAGGTGCAATTGGTGAGCAGCAGCATGCGCACGCGGTCGAGCTTGCCGGCGGCTTTGAGTTCGAGCAGACGGTGCTTGATCTCGCGCATCGGCACTGCGCCGTACATCGAGAAGTCGTTGAGCGGGTAGCTGTCCAGATACACCACCTGCGCGCCGGCCAGCACCATGCCGTAGTGGTGCGACTTGTGGCAGTCGCGGTCGACCAGCACGATGTCGCCCGGGCGCACGATGGCCTGCACCACGATCTTGTTGCAGGTGGAGGTGCCGTTGGTGGAGAAGAAGGTCTGCTTGGCGCCGAAGGCGCGGGCGGCCTTCTCCTGTGCTTTCTTGATCGGCCCGCTCGGTTCGAGCAGGCTGTCCAGACCGCCCGAGGTGGCCGAGGTCTCGGCGAGGAAGATGTTCATGCCGTAGAAATCGCCCATGTCCTTGATCCAGTGCGAGCGGGTGATCGACTTGCCGCGGCTGATCGGCATGGCGTGGAACACGCCGGTGGGCTTGCGGGCGTATTGCGTCAGCGCGTTGAAGAAGGGGGCCTCGAAGCGGTCGGAGACGCCGCGTAGGATGTTCAGATGCAGCTCGAGGTGGTCTTCCTGGTTGTAGAAGACGCGCCGGCAGTTGCCCAGATCGGCACCGGCGATCTCTTCGACCGACTGGTCGGTGAACAGAAAGACATCCAGCTCGGGGCGCAGCCGGGCGATCAGGCGGCACAGTTCGGGGCCGTATTCCTTGGGCTCCACATCCTGCAGTGCGTCTTCGTCGAGCCGCGACATGTAGCGGTGGAGGATCTCCAGCGTCTGCTCGGATTCGAGCTTGAGGCCGTTGCGCACCACCACGGTCTGCACGTTGTGGTTGAACATCACCGCGATCAGGGCATCGGTGAGGCTGGGCACGAACACCGGCTCGTACATGAAGGGGTCTTCCGGCCGGCGCATGCTGGCCATGGTGCGGCGCAGGTTGGCCTCCTGAACCGGGCTGAAGTTGTCGACGAACAGCACTTCGAAGTAGGGGATCTCCTTGCCGCGCTTCTCGTTGGACTCATCGTCCGGGCTGCCTTCGATCAGCTCGTCGACATCATGGTGATGCGGGTTGCGCCGATAGCTGTTGCTCATCAACGCGCGGCAGATGTTGCGCACGATGTTGGCCAGCGCCTCGACGCGCCCTTCGTCGAGCAGGGCGCCGATGCGAAGGAAGGTGTCGTGGCCCGGGAAGGCCCAGTACAGCTCGATCGGGTAGAGCACTTCCATCAGCGAACGGATCTTGCGCTCGGCCTCCTGGCGCCGGCGGTCGCTCAGCTCCTGGGTCAGCTGCTCGGTGGCGATTCGCAGCGCAGTCCAGCGGTCGGTGCGCAACTGCAGCGCGCTGTAGTACTCGCCCAGCGATGTTTTTGCCTTCTTGCCTGCCTTCATGTTCTGTCTCCTCGCCGAGGTCTGTGCCTCGTGCCTTGGGCGTGCCCTTGAAGCGGCGCGGTTTATATCAGCGATGGTTCTCCGAAGCGGATCAGCTTTTCGCCCGGGGTGAAATGTGCAAACGACTGCGGCCAGGCGTCACCCGGCCAGAAAAAATCGGCATGGCCGAGCGTCGGCCAGTAGGCGGCCGAATACAGCGTCCCGAAGCCGCGGGAGAACGCCGTCGAGTAGATCGGCGCTTGCAGGAAGGCGCCGATCAGGGTCTCGGCACTCAATTCGCCGTCCTGCAGCATGAGCAGCAGGCGTCGATGCCGCTCGACGGTGGCGGTGGCGCTGGCATGCTGATGCCACTCGATCTTGTGCTGGTGGTTGGTCGCCGCTGCCATGCGGCGGATGTCGCCGGGCTTGCCCGGTGCGACATACACCGTGGCGAACTCGCCGCTGCGGTCGACCACCGTCACGTTGTAGCTCATGTGCACCGGGATGCGGGCCAGCGCGGCGGCGGCCTCCGCGGTGTGGGTGCAGGTTTCGAGCACATAGCGCAGCACCAGCGGCACGCCGAAGCCTTCGCCCACGTCGCGGCGCCCGCCGAACGACAAGGAGACCGCCAGGCCGTCTTCGTTCATGCCGTCGAGCAGGCCCCACAGGCAGTCGCTCACGCCCATCACCTGCCGGCCGTTCCACGCGGTCTTGAGGATCACGCCTTCGCACAGCTGCGCCGGATAGTCGTAGTTGCGCACCAGCACCGGGCAGTCGCCCGACCACACCGCCTGCGAGCAGGCCGAGACATACGGCGGCGGGCAGAACAGCGACAGGAAGCGGGCCTCCAGATCACCGCCGCCGGCCAGCTCGACCAGCGCTTCGTAGGTGGGCAGCAACTCGGGCATGTGCTTGCGCAGGGCGCGCACGCAGGGCAGGTAGTAGGGGCGCGCCTCGTCGCCGCTTTGCAGGTACCAGCGCCGGTACGACGGCCAGAACGCTTGAAACAGCCC
Organism: Denitromonas iodatirespirans; assembly: GCF_018524365.1. GTDB lineage: Bacteria > Pseudomonadota > Gammaproteobacteria > Burkholderiales > Rhodocyclaceae > Nitrogeniibacter > Nitrogeniibacter iodatirespirans. The sequence continues at coordinate 8,461 of NZ_JAEKFT010000050.1, read as the reverse complement.
CAGCCACGCGGCGCCCGGCCGAGTCTCCTCGACCGCGCGAAACAGCAGTGACTGGTTCTGGATGAGCGACATCTGAGGCCTGCGCCGTTCAGAGGATCTTGAATGCGCCGGCGGTCGGTGCCGGTTCGGCCAGCTCCTGCACGGCACCCAGCGGCCGCCCCTTGTAGAAGGCCTGGATGCCGCTGATCCAGTTCGAGGCGCGGGTATTGAGCTTGAAGTCGTCCGTCATCGAGCGCCCGCGGGTGATGAGGATGCCCAGGTCGGCGCCTTCGTAGCGGTAGTCGCCCGGGCCGGTGATGCGCAGCCAGTAGGCTTCGCTCTCGCTCTCCACGGCCAGGCGGTGGGTATCGAAGCGGTGGTAGCTGACCTTGCCGTCGGCGTCCATGCGGTAGATGCCCGACTCGGGCGCCGACTCGACGATGTCGACCGTGTCACTGGTGTGCTTCATCACCAGCTGGCTCCAGCTGTCGATGTACTTGGGGTTCTTCCAGCGCTCGTTCATGGCGGCCACGTCGAGGTCGAAATCGACGCCGCTGAACTCGAGCAGATGGAAGAAGAACAGCGGCGCGTCGGCATAGGCGAAGGCCGCATGGTTGGTCATCGGGCTGGCACCGCAGATGCGCGGGTTGAGCTCGCCCAGGTAGACCTCGTCGGTGTCCTGGTCGATCAGGAAATCGAGGTCGAAATAGCCGCGATAGCCCTCCTTGAGCAACTGGTTGCCGAAGGCGTAGGCATAGTCGCGGGCAGTGATGCGGGCCTTTTCGGTGAAGGCGCCAGGGAAGACCTCGTTGCCGCACCAGCCGCCCTTGTAGGGCGTCAGCTCCTTGGCGCCGACGATTTCGGTGAGCAGCGGGCCGACCACCGTGCCGCACTTGGTGACGCAGGCTTCGAGCGTGCCGCCGCGGCAGTTGATGCGCTTCATCACCTTGACCTCGGGATCCTTGACGATCTCGTCGGCGTATTTCTTCCACTCCGCTTCATTCGAAATGAAGAAGGTGGTGTGGCCCGAGTCGCCGAAGGCGGTCTGGATCACCATGTCGGTGCCGAGCCCGTTTTCCTGGGTGATCTTGATCAGGTGCTCATAGCTGTCGACCTTGGTCAGCACGTTCGGCACCGAGGGCACGCCGGCCTTGTTGCCGATGCGCACGGTCTCCATCTTGTTGTCGCAGCGCTCGCGCAGGGCGGCGGAGGGGAACCACACCTCGATGCCCAGCTCCTCGCACAGCGCTTCGGTCTTCTCGTCGAACATCAGGAAGATGGCGACCGGATCGCCGCCGCGCCCCTTGATGTAGTCGATCACCTCCTTGTGCTGGAGCATGTAGTTGTTGATGTCCTCGATGCCCTCGAACTCGGGATGCGGCTGCTCGCTGGGCACGAAGACGTTCGGATGGCGACCGTCGAAGCAATCGATGTAGTTGATGTGCTTGAAGTGCGGCACCCGCTCGTCCATGCCGGCGAGGTTGAAGTTGGTGGCGCTGATGAAGTAGATGGGGCGCTCGTTGCGGTGAAAGAACAGGCGAACATCCGACATGCTGGTGATTTTTTCACTCATTTCGTGTCTCCTCTCTGGCGGTGCTGTTCGGGGGGTCTGCTGCGCGTTTCGAATACCGAGCCAGATGAGTGCGGCGATGATCAGTGCGAGCATCAGATAGACAATCACTGGCGTCCCCCTGGGTGGTGTTCGGGTGAATCAGTAGGTGGATCGGTGCGAGGTGTCGTCGATGGGCAGCTGCTCGTCATACTCGGTCACTGCGCCGTCGGCACCGGGAACGAAAATGGAGCCGTCCGGCCCGGCCACGGCTCCCGGCGGCAGCGGTACGCCGGCGCGCGAACCTCGCGTCGGCTTGATCAGCGGGCCGAGGCTGCGCAGGTAACTGTCGATCTCGGTGTCCTTGCGATACACCGGAAACTCCACCGGCCGGTCGCGGAAGCTCTTCAAGGTCTGGCCCAGCCCGCGAATGCCCACCTCGCGCTCGCGGCGCACGCGCGACAGGTCGATCTCGACCGGGATCGTCTCCTCGCCGCCGCCGGCCTCGTGGATCACGTAGCCCGACGGGCCCACCACCACCGAGCGGCCGGTGCCGCAGTCGCCGACGCCGTTGATGTCGAAGAAGTAGCACTGGTTGATGGTGGCGTTGGCGCGGGCGATGGGCAGCTCGACATCGCGGTCGATGGTGTCGGTCATGGTCGGATGCAAGATGCACTCGGCGCCCATCGCCACCAGCGTGCGGGTGGTTTCGGGGAACCACATGTCGTAGCAGATGGAGACGCCGAAGCGACCGATCTCCGGCACGTCGAACACGCAGAACTCCTCGCCCGGCTTGATGCCCGTCTCGTAGGGCTGGAAGGGGAACATCTTGCGGTAGCGCGTGACGACCTTGCCGTCGGGGTCGATCACCGGCGTGGTGTTGTAGATATCGTCGCCAACCCGCTCGAACAGCGAGCCCGGCAACAACCAGATGCCATGCTTTCTGGCCATCTGGCAGAAAATCTGTTCGGCCGGCCCGCCCGTGGGCTGGGCGTGATAGGGCGAGGGGCCATAGGGCGCCAGCTCGCTGAACATCACCATCTGTACCCAGGGAAAGCGTGCCATCAGGACATCCAGCTTGTGGCCCATTGCGGTGATGTTTTCGTGCTGCGTCGAGATGTGCATCTGGACGCCGGCAATGGCAAACGGAATCATTCAGTAATCTCCATGGGGTCGGGGTGTTGTTATTGGTGGGGAGCGGCGGGGGCTAGAACGAGGGCGGCGAGCAGGCGCTGACCAGCTCGCAGGTTTCGTCGCCGATGTTGCGAAAACGGTGCGGCAAGCGGCTGTCGAAGTAGTAGCCGTCGCCCGGGCCGAGAACGGTGCATTGGTGCCCGACCGTGATCTCGATCCGTCCGCGAATGACGAAACCGCCTTCTTCCGCCTCGTGCGTCAGCATGGTTTCGCCGGTGTCCGAGCCCGGCGGATAGGTCTCGTTCATGATCTGCATGGCCCGCCCCTTGAGGTGATCGCCCAGCTGGCGGAAGCGGATCGTGCCGTTGTCCATCACCTTGAGCTGGTGCGCCGCAAAAAACACAGGGGGACTTTCTCCTTCGTCGACACCGGCGAAGAAATCCGCCAGCGACATCGGAAAGCCCGACAAGACCTTCTTGAGCAAGGCCACCGACGGGCTGGTCTTGTTCTGCTCGATGAGCGAGATCATGCCGTTGGTGACCCCGCAGCGCCGACCCAGCTCTCGCTGCGAAAGCCCCTGCCTGTGCCGCAATTCACGAATCCGCTCGCCAACGAAGGGCGTCTCGGAAGTGCCGGATGCAGTGGCGGAGTCGCTTGATATATTCAACGGTTCGGCAGGTGCCTCATCGCCTGCCGACGAGCGGTTGTCCATGCGCCCCATCTCCCGTTCGGCCTTGATTTGGCCATTTGCTGCCATCATGACGCATTGCGCAATTTTTTCGGGAAGATCCCGAAAGCGCCCCCTGGCTCGGTGCGAAAATTCACACGTGTTAAATATACTCAACACGATGGCGCCATAAAAAGCAAGGACGAGGGAGCCGGGGCACATACCGGTTGCGGCCCCCGGCAGGCCGGGATCAACGGCGCGTCAGGTGGCGATCGACGATTGCGCAGAGGCGGCCGGCGGCCGCATCGATCTCTTCGGAGGGGACGGCCGCGAAACCGAGCACCATGCCGCTGCGACGGTGGCCGGGATCGTCGTAGTACATCGACAGCGGCCGAAAGACGATGCCGGCTTCGAGCGCCTCTTTGGCGAGTGCCACGTCGTCCAACGCGGTGGTGAAGTGGTAGGGCAGGTGCAGCCCTGCCATGCCGCCGGTGGTGCGGACCGCGCCGGCCAGGCGCGACTCGATGGCGGTGCGCAGCACGTTGCGCCGTTCCTGGTAGATGTTGCGCACCCGCTTGAGGTGGGCGCTCAGATGCCCCGAGTCGATGAACTCGGCCAGCGCCGCCTGCTCGATCATCCGCCCCTCGCGATACAACTCGGCATTGCCGATCGCGAAGGCCTCGGCGAGGAGCTCGGGCACCACCAGGTAAGCCAGACGCAGGCCAGGAAACATGGTCTTGCTGAAGGTGCCCAGATACAGCACCCGTTGCGCACGGGACTGGCCGAACAAGGCGCCGATGGCATGCGGGTGATAGCGGATCTCGTTGTCGTAGTCGTCCTCGATGATCCAGCCGTCATTGGCTTCGGCCTGCTCCAGCAGCCGCAGCCGTCGGTTGAGCGACATCACGACGCCGGTCGGGTACTGGCTGGAGGGCGATACGAAGGTCAGCCGTGGCGCGGCCCCCGGCACCACGGCGGGCGGTGCGATGCCTTCATCGTCCACCGGGATCGGTTCCAGCGTCAGGCCATTGGCGCGCAGCACGTTGCGCGCGCCCCAATAGCCCGGGTCTTCCATCCACACCCGATCGCCCGGATCGCACAACATGCGGGCACACAGGTCGATGGCCTGGTGCGAGCCGTTGAGGATCAGCACCTGCTGGGGCGTGCAGGCCATCATGCGTGAGGCGCGCAGATAGTCGGCCAGGGCCACCTTGAGCGGCCCATAGCCGCCCTGGCTATAGCGCGCCAGATGGCGCTGTTCGAAGCGGACGTTCTTCGACAGCAGGCGGCGCCAGGTGGGGAAGGGGAACAGGCCGACGTCGGGCACGCCCGGCACGAAGGCGCCGCCCTGGATCCGGCTGCTGGTGGCGTGATGCGCGATCGCCCGCCCGCGCTGCGACAGGGCGGCCGCCACACTGGCTCGCGGCGCCGCGCCGGCGGGGACCGGCTGGGCCGGCGGCAGCGCAGCGGAGACACGGGTATCGGCCCCGCCACGGCTCTCCAGATAGCCTTCACGCACCAACTGCTCATACACGCGAACCAGCGTGCTGCGGCCAAAACCCAGCGCTTTGGCCAGCACCCGGGTCGGCGGCAGGGAGGTGCCCGGTGGCAGTGCAGCATCGAGGATCAGGTGGCGGATGGCGAGATACAAGGTGGTGCGAAGCCTTCGCCCGCCCGATTCGCGCTCGAATCGCTGGCGGATCAGATCGATCGGGTCCTGAGGGTTCATTGCGATGCACCAGAATTGGTTTCAGGATATCTGCACAAATTGGACCAATACTGCGCCGATTTGCCGTCTAGAATCAAACCAACGCGAGACGTCCCGCACGGGCAGATGCAGTTGGCGTGATTCGTTCCCCCTGCCAGACGGAGAAACGTGCTTGAAACTGACCCTGACCGACAAGACCCTGCTCAAGCAGCAGTGCTACATCAATGGCGCCTGGGTAGATGCCGATACCGGCCAGACCGTCGCGGTGCATAACCCCGCCGACGGCCAGCGTCTGGCCACCGTCCCGACGGTCGGCGCGGCCGAAACACGGCGCGCCATCGAGGCCGCACAACAGGCACAGCCGGCCTGGCGCGCCAAGACCGCGGGCGAGCGGGCCCGGGTGCTGCGGCGCTGGTACGAGCTGCTGCTCGAGCACCAGGAAGACCTCGCCCAGCTGATGACCGCCGAGCAGGGCAAGCCGCTGGTCGAGTCGCGCGGCGAGATCGCCTACGCCGCCGCGTTCATCGAATGGTTCGCCGAAGAGGGCAAACGCATCTACGGCGACATCATCCCGCCGCACCACGCCGACAAGCGCGTGCTGGTGACCAAGGAGCCGATCGGCGTGTGCGCGGCCATCACGCCGTGGAATTTTCCGTCGGCGATGATCACCCGCAAGGCCGGCCCGGCGCTGGCGGCCGGTTGCGCCATGGTGCTCAAGCCGGCCGAGGCCACGCCGCTGTCGGCGCTTGCCCTGGCCGAATTGGCCGAGCGCGCCGGCGTGCCGAAGGGCATCTTCAACGTGGTGACCGGCGACGCGCGGGCGATCGGCGGCGAGATGTGTGCCAACCCCATCGTGCGCAAGCTGAGCTTTACCGGCTCCACCGAGGTCGGTCGCATTCTCATGCAGCAATGCGCCCCGACGATCAAGAAGCTGTCGCTGGAGCTGGGCGGCAACGCGCCGTTCATCGTCTTCGACGACGCCAATCTCGATCTGGCCGTGCAGGGTGCCATGGCCTCGAAGTACCGCAACGCCGGGCAGACCTGCGTGTGTGCCAACCGGCTGCTGGTGCAGGACGGTATCTACGACGCCTTCGTCGAAAAACTGACGGCGGCGGTGGCCGGGCTGAAGGTGGGCAACGGTGCGGACGACGGCGTGACCCAGGGGCCGCTGATCGACGACGCGGCGATCGCCAAGGTCGAAGAGCTGGTCGACGAGGCGCGCGAGAAGGGCGCCCGCGTGGTCTGCGGCGGCAAGCGCCATGCACTGGGCGGCACCTTCTACCAGCCGACCATCCTGTCCAATGTGACGCCGACCATGCGCCTGGCGCGCGAAGAGGTGTTCGGGCCGGTTGCACCGGTGTTCCGCTTCAAGACCGAGGCCGAAGCGATCGCCATGGCCAACGACACCGAGTTCGGCCTGGCGTCCTACTTTTACACCGAGAACCTGGCGCGCACGATGCGCGTCTCCAGCGCGCTGGAGTACGGCATCGTCGGGGTCAACACCGGCCTGATCTCGACCGAGGTGGCGCCTTTCGGTGGCATGAAGTCTTCCGGCCTGGGGCGCGAGGGCTCCAAGTACGGCATCGAAGACTATTTGGAAATCAAGCATGTCTGTATCGGCGGGATCGATTGATTCGTCGGCAGCGTGCCTCAGGAGGTCGTGCATGAATTCACCTGACGGATCGCCCCAAAGCAAAACCAACGCTGCGCTGATGGCGCGTCGCACCGCGGCCTTGCCGCGCGGTGTCGGCCAGGCCCACCCCTATTTCGCCGAGCGCGCCGAGAACGCCGAAATCTGGGATGTGGAAGGCCGCCGCTGGATCGACTTTTGCGCTGGCATCGCGGTCGTCAACACCGGCCACTGTCATGCCAAGGTGATGGCGGCGGCGCGCGCGCAGCTCGACAAATTCACCCATACCTGCTTCCAGGTGGTGGCGTATGAAGGCTATGTGGCGCTTTGCGAGCGACTGAATGCCGCGGCGCCGGGCACCACGCCGAAGAAGTCCTTTCTGGTGAATTCCGGCGCCGAGGCGGTCGAAAACGCCGTCAAGATCGCGCGAGCGGCCACCGGGCGTTCCGGCGTGATTGCATTCGGCGGCAGCTTCCACGGGCGCACCATGTTCGGCATGGCGCTGACCGGAAAAGTGGCGCCCTACAAGATCAAGTTCGGTCCCTTCCCGGCAGAGATCTTCCATGTGCCCTTTCCGGACAGCCTGCACGGCATCTCGGAAGACGAGTCCATCACGGCGATCGAACGCCTGTTCAAGTACAGCATCGAGCCCACGCGAGTGGCTGCGATTCTCATCGAGCCGGTGCAAGGGGAGGGTGGCTACGTGCCTGCACCGCTCGGTTTTTTACGTCGCCTGCGTACCCTGTGCGATACGCACGGCATCCTGCTGATCGCCGACGAAGTGCAGACCGGCATCGCCCGCTGCGGCAAGCTGTTTGCCACCGAGCACTACGGCGTCGAGCCGGACATCATCACCCTGGCCAAGGGGCTGGGTGGCGGCACGACCGTCTCGGCGGTAGTCGGCAAGGCGGCCGTGATGGACGCGGCCGAACCGGGCGGCCTGGGCTCGACCTATGCCGGCAATCCGGTTGCCGTGGCCAGCGCGCTGGCCGTGCTCGAGGTGATCGATGAAGAAAAGCTGTGCGACCGGGCGCTGGTGCTGGGCGAGCAGATGCGCAATCGCTTCAATGCCATGAAATCCCGCTTTTCCAGCATGGCCGAAGTGCGCGGCCTGGGCGCCATGACGGCGGTGGAGTTCTGCCGCGACGGCGACCCCCATCAACCGGCCGCCGACATCGCCAACGCCCTCAAGGACGAGGCGGCAAAGCGGGGCTTGTTGCTGTTGATGTGCGGCACCTACGGCAACGTGCTGCGCGTGATGGTGCCGCTGACCTTGTCGGACGCCTTGCTGGAGGAAGGCCTGGACATCATCGAAGCCTCGCTCGAGGCGATCGGCGCCTGAGGATTGCTGGACGGGTTGGCCAGCCCCGTGAGCTGGCAACGACAAGAACGCCAGGAGGAGACCTGATATGAGCAAATTGACTGCTATCGCAACCGCCCTCGCGCTGGGTGCGGCCTTGGGTGCCACCCCGGCCCAGGCGCAAACCAAGTTCGTCACCATCGGCACCGGCGGTGTCACCGGCGTGTACTACGCCGCCGGCGGCGCCATCTGCCGCCTGATGAACAAGGATCGCGCCACCCACGGCATCCGCTGCTCGGTCGAAAGTACCGGCGGCTCGGTGTACAACGTCAACACCATCCGCGCCGGCGAGCTGGACTTCGGCGTGGCCCAGTCCGACTGGCAGTATCACGCCGTCAAGGGCACCAGCAAGTTCGCCGAGGCCGGCCCGTTCAAGGAATTGCGCGCGGTGTTCTCGATCCACCCCGAGCCGTTCACCGTGGTGGCCCGGGCCG
>NZ_JAEKFT010000005.1 GCF_018524365.1 Denitromonas iodatirespirans | reverse complement strand
CTACTTCGACCGGCTCGGCGTACCTCGGCTCTCATGACCTCAACTGCTCGAACCGCCCGGTGCGGACCCGCATGCCGGGTGGTGTGGGAGGGGATCGGTCAGAATACCTGACCGCCCCTATCCCGATTGTGCTCAGCCCACGGCCAGTGGGCGCGCCGCGTGGTTGTCGAGCGCGACCGGATACCGGCTGTGACTGACGATGCGCGGGCCCTGCGGGTCGATGGTCCACACGTCGCCGCCGTCGCCGGTGGCCACGAGTTGCCTGCCGGCACGGGTGAGGGCGCACACGCGCGGCGTGTCGAGCGTACCGACATGGCGGCCGCCGGTGGTCCACAGTGCGGTGACGCCGGCGGTCGACGCGCTGAGCGCGAAGTGCCCGTCGATGGCCATGACGTCGCCGGCATAGCCGCCGCAACGCGCGCGCGTGGCCGCGTCTGCCTCGGCATAGACCAGCGCCTCGCCCTGTACCCGCGCCAGCAATGGCCGGTCGGGGCCGCCTTCGTTCTGCAGGGCGACGCCGATCGCGCCGTCCGCCGCCTGGGCCGCGTGGCGCACGCTCATCCAGGGGTCGGGCAGGCGCAGCTGGCGGAGGATCTGCCCGGATGCCGGGTCGAGGATCACCAGCGACGGATCCATGCGGTCGAGGTTGCGCTTGACGCGCCCGGTCTCGGGCAGGGTCAGCACGCCGCCGATCGCCACGGCCAGCGTGCCCTCGGCCAAGCGCTTGATGGCATGCGGGCCGATGCCGGCGGCGTCATGGCGACCCAGGCGGGCCAGGCTGTCGGTGTCGTAGACGCCGACATGGCCGCGCCCGGTGATGAGGTCGGATTCGGTCGCATACAGCCGCCGGCCATCGGCGCTGAAGGCGAAATGCCCTTCGAGGCGGATGTCGTCGAGCGCATCGCCGGTGTCGAAACGGGCCAGCGTCTTGCCGCTGGCGACATCCCAGCGCACCAGGAAGCGGCCCGGACGCCGCGCCACGACGATGGCGCTGCCGTCGTTGGCCGGATGCCAGAACACGTCGTGCCCGCGCGCGGGCAGCGCCAGCGCGGTGCTCATCGCCTGGCTGAGGCCGGCGAAAAAGTGGCGCGGCCGGGTGGGGTGGTCGGCCCAGCAGGTGAGCAGTGCCGCGTGAGCGGGCGCCGGCACGGCCGCGGCGAGACGGGGGTGGGCAAGCACGACCCCGGCGGGCAGGGCGGCGAGCAGGCGCCGGCGGGTGTGGTCAATCGCCATCGCTTTCTCCAAAGCCCACCGAGACCCGCAGCGCGTCGGCAATGTCTTCGGCCAGCAGGCGCTGCAGGCGGCCGAGGGCCTCGATCAGCGATGTGACGGCGGGCACAGCAGCCTCACGATCGAGCGGGTCCGGCAGGGTGTCGATGGCCTGGTCCACCGCCGCGCAGCGCGTTTCGAGCGCGGCGGTCAGGCGGATCAGGCCGCGGCCGAGCATGACGTCCGACAGGCCCCGCGTCTCGCCGTCGCCGAGCAGCCCGGCGCGCAGCGATTGCCAGTAGCGGGTCAGCCCTGCGCGTGTGTTGGCACTGCGCCAGGCGTCGAATTCGGCGCGGCGGCCTTCGCCGAGGGCTTTGTCGAGGTATTTGAGGCGCAGGGTTTCGACGCTGCCGATCAGGATGTTCACGCCATCGGTCAGCCGCGGGCCCTCATCGGCGTCGTCGTCCGTCGGCAAGCTTGCCAGCCAGTTGCGCCAGGCTGCCGGCAGCGGGGCGAGCGCCTCATCCAGATCGGCGGCCATCCAGCGGGCGTAGGCACAGCGCTTGGCGTCGGCGAGGGGCGCGTCGCCGAACAGCAGGTATTCGAGCGCGGGCAAACCGCGCGCGCTCAGGCCGATGCGGGCGGTGTCGCCCGGAGAATTTGCATACTGCGCGATGGCCGCTTCGATCTGCGGCGGCCGTGTCGGCCAGAAGTCGATGCGCCGCAGGATGCGGGTGTCGAGCGCCGGGCCGAAGGGCAGCGGGGTGAGGGCGCGCAGACGCGTGTGGGCGGTACGCCAGGCCGTCCGTGCCGCTGCCAGACCGGCCGCGTCGGGCGCCTGGCAATAGGCATCGATACGCGCCTTGAGTTGCCCGGCCTGGGCGGCGAGCGCCGCATAGCCGGGCGCCAGGCGTTGCTCGCCGAGCGAGGCGAGCCACTGCGCCGGCGCAAGAATGGGCGCGGCGATGCGGGTGGCGGTGTCCGCCGCGCTGGGGGCGGCGCCAACAGGGGCCGTGCCGATCAGTACAGCCGCGAGCAGGGCGATCCGTGTCGAACGCATGTCAGAGCGAGCCCACGAAACGCACCAGCGCGTCGCGCTCGGCGCGCGACATGCGCAGCACCTGCGCTCGCGCGCCCTCAGCCTCGCCGCCGTGCCACAGGATGGCTTCGAGGATGTTGCGGGCACGCCCGTCGTGCAGCAGCATGCTGTGGCCATTGACCGTCGGGATCAGCCCGATGCCCCACAGCGGCGGCGTGCGCCATTCGCGGCCATCGGCGGCGAAATCGCTGCGGTTGTCGGCCAAGCCCTCGCCCATGTCGTGGAGCAGCAGGTCGGTGTAGGGCGTGATGGTCTGGCCCGACAGCTCGGGGAAACCTTCGAGCTTGCCCGTGACATGGCGCGGCACATGGCAGCTGGCGCACTGGGCGGCATGGAACAGCGCCTCGCCATGTCGCACCTCGGGGGCGTCGGGCTGGCGACGTGAGGGCACGGCCAGCGTGGTGGTGTAGTAGATGGTGCGTTCGAGCGCGCGTGCGTCGATGTCGGTGGCCGGTTCGCCGCGCCCCTGTCGCCACTGCGACTCTTGCTGCTGGCGGGCCTGGCAGTCGGCCTGCGCGGCCATGCATTCTTCGTGGGGGAAGAGTGGCGAGGTGACGCCGATATCGCCGTTGAATGCGCCGGCGGTCTGGTGGGCGACGGTGCCGACATTGGCCTTCCAGCCGAAGCGGCCGATGACCCAATCCTGGCGCACGGCGTCCCACACCCGGTTGGGGCGGCCGGAGATGCCGGCGCCCTTGCGTGCCTGGCGCTCGGCGATGGCGCGCAGATCGGCCTCCGGGATCGCTTCGAGCAGGCCCAGCCCGATCACTTGCGGGGCGACCCGCGGCGAGACGCGGGTGTCCGGATGCAGCGGGCCATAGGCCAGATCGGTCATCTCGTAGCTGGGCTTGCGCAGGCTGTAGGGCGTGCCGTCGGCGAAGCGCCCCGGCTGCTCGGTGTAGCGGATGGTGACCCGGCCCTCGGGCTGGACGGTGTCGACCGCCTGGTTGTTGAACTGCCCGCCATAGGTCGGCTCCGGCACCACGCCGGCGCGGCCGCCATCGCCGGGGATCGACAGGCGCAGCAAGAGGCCGACCGGCTGCTCGGTATTGACGCCCTCGGGCGCCGGCGGCGGTGCGCCGCGTCCGTCGAGCAGGTGGCAGCTGGCACAGGCGCGGGCGATGAAGTGCGGGCCGAGGCCGTCGCGGCCGGTGGTCGAGGCCGGCGCGGCGACCCAGTTCTTCTTGAAGAAGGAGTTGCCGATGAAGAAGGGCGTCTGCCGATCGACGTCGAGATTGGCTGCGGGGTTGGAGAAGGCGTTGCGACCGTGGTCGGGCGTGGTGGTGTCGCCGCCGGGCAGGGCGTTGGCCGGATCGGTGCCGTCGGCGGCGGTGGCCACGAGGGCGGCGCTGCCGGCGATGAGCAGGCCGAAGGCCAGGGGTTTGAAGAACGGGGTCATGGATTGGCTCGCGGGTTGCGGGAGCGGTGCGCCGACGGGGCGCACCGCTTGGCTGGCTGTTCCGGAGGTGCTTACTCCGGCAGGGCAGTGTTCAGTCGCTTGATGCCGAGCGCACGGGCGGCTTCGACCAGGCCCTCGGTCTGGCTCTTGAGGGCGACGACGGTGGCTTCGACCTTGCCGCGACCGGCGCTGCCGGCGAGGATCGCCTGATCGAAAGGCGCCGGGATGGCTTCGGCCGCGCTCACCGAGGCGGCGATCTGCTGATCCACCTTCTTGGCGACGGCCGCATCGCGCGCGGCGACCAGGTCGCGTATGCCGGGGCCGCCCAGCGTGCTGCCGTCGGCGCGCACATACTGCCCGCGCCATACGTTCTGGATGCCTTTGGCGTTGGCCACGATGTCGCGATGGGTGTTGTCGGAGAAGCAGGAGTGCTCGTCTTCCTGGCTTTGCGAGTCGAGGGCCACCTCGATGCGCTCGCCGGCCAACTCGCCGCGGCTGAGGATGCCGATGGCCGAGACGATCTTGGCCAGGCTGCCGGTGTCGGCGACGAAGCGGGCGCGGAAATTCTTCTGGCCCGGCGCCCAGGCCTGCTCGAGGCCGGCGAGGTCAGCGACCAGCAGATCGGTGACCACCTTGAGGTAGTGCCGGCGGCGGTCGGCGTTGGCCGCCTTGCCATCGACGAAATCTTCAACGCTGCGCTGGCCCGGCCCGTCGGCGCTCAGATCCTGGCCCCACAGCAGGAACTCGATGGCGTGCCAGCCGGTGGAGATGTTCTCTTCGCCGTCCTTTTCGTTCAGCGCCGACAGCGCGTCGGCGGTGATGGCCACCTCGGGTTTGTTGATGATGCCGGCCGTGGGCGCGTTGGCCACGCCGTCCACATAGGCCTCATCCATCGGCCAGGCGTTGATGCGCCCCTCGGGGCCATCGGTGCCGTCGATCGGGCCGCCGTAGAAGCGGAAGGCTTCGGTCTGGCCGTACTGTTCGCGGGCGGCGAGCCAGGCCTTGCGGGCGGCGAGCAGCCCGTCCTGGCTCGGCGCGGCGACAAAGGCGTCGACCGCTGCCTGCAGCTTGCGGGCACCGTCGAGCGTGTCGGCGTAGCTGGCGTGCACCAGTTCGCCATAGTGCTTGAGCACTTGCGCAGGCGTGGCCGGCGCGGCGAGGGCGGTGCATGAGAGCGTGGCAGAGAAGAGGGCGGCGAGTGCGGTCAGGCGCATGAAAGAGGCTCCTAGGAGGACGGTGACAAGGGGGCGGAGGCGGTCGAGGCCGCATCGCGGGTCAGGGCTACCGAATCCGGCGCGGCGGGGGGCTGCGATGGTCGGTGGTGTGATGGTTTTCCGGGTGCCGGCAGCGGTGCCGTGCCATGTGCTGCGCGGCCCGCCGAGGGGGGGGCCGCAAAGCGGCTGACATCGCGGCGACCGGTGTCAGGGCGAGTCCTGGGTGGGCGGCGATGTCGGTGGTCACAGGCATGGCGAGACGATCCGGGGGCGGTCGGCGTGGGGTAAATCAATGTCCGAGATCAAGAATGCGCATGATAATGCGAATTGTTTGCATTGTGCAATTCTGCGACTGGAATGCCGATTGACGTACCGAGGCGGGTCGGCAAGGCGGGCGGGCTGGCGCCGCCGGATGCCGGGGCGATGCCGAAGGGCGCCTCCGCCTGTCGTCGAATCGTCATCTGCCGCCGCTAGCATGGCGCCATCCACGACCGACGCGGGTGTGTCGGCGTGGCCCGAAAAACATGAACGAGGTCAGTCAGATGAAAAAGGCACTTTGCGGTTTCGGTGTGGCCATGATGATGTCGGGGTCCGCGTTTTCGGCGGCGGATATCCAGATCACCGAATGGATGTACAGCGGCAACGGCGGCGAATTCGTCGAGTTCACCAACATGGGCGACATGGCGATGGATCTCACCGGCTGGAGCTTCGATGACGACAGTCGCCAGGCCGGCGTGTTCGATCTCTCCGGCTTCGGGCTCGTGGCCGTGGGCGAATCGGTGATCATCACCGAGAGCGCGGCGGCGGATTTTCGCGCCGACTGGTCGCTGGCGGCGAATGTGAAAGTGCTCGGCGGCTACACCAACAACATCGGCCGTGGCGACGAGATCAACCTGTTCGACGCCGGCGGCAGCCTGATCGACCGGCTCACCTATGGCGACCAGGTCTTCCCCGGCACCGTGCGCACCCAGAACGCCAGCGGCAATCCCTTGAGCGCCGCCGATCTGGCCGGCAACACCGTGACCGCCAACTGGGCGCTGGCCACGGTGGGCGACGGCTTCGGCTCCTACGCGGCGGCCAGCGGCGATATCGGCAACCCGGGCTTCTACGTGGCGGCGCCGGTGCCCGAGCCCGAGACCTACGCCATGATGCTGGCCGGCCTGGCGCTGGTTGGCGGCATTGCCCGTCGCCGCGCGCGCTGACCGGAGGCGCGACATCATGAAACTCATGCACTGTCTCGTCGCCCTGGCGGCGCTTGCGGGTTCGGCCGCCCATGCGGCGAACTCGATCGATCTGTCGTCCTACACCGTCACCGGCAACTACGCTCTCGACACGCACGGGACGCTGGGCCTGGAGGCCTCGGCCGTCACCTATGCGCGCGACCGCAACTCGCTGTTCTTCGTCGGTGACGAAGGCGGAGGCGTGGTCGAGGTCTCGTTGACCGGCCAGACCCTGTCGTCGATGAGCTTCAGCGGCTGGCCGGCGGCGACCCGCCATAACGACGCCGAAGGCCTGACCTACCTCGGCGGCGGCGTGCTGGTGGTGGCCGAGGAGCGATTGCAGGACGCCTTCCGTTTCAACTACGTGGCCGGCGGCAGCGTGTCGCTGGCCGACGCGCCGTGGGCCTCGATCTCCGACTATGCCTACGCCAACAACGGCATCGAGGGCATCAGCTATGACCCGCGTGACGGCAGCTTCGTGTCGGTCAAGCAGGATAGCCCGATGGAAGTGCGCGCCGGCACCCTGAGCTTCGCTGCCGGCGGCGGCATCTCGACCATGACGCCGCTGTTCGACGCCAACCAGCTTGGTCTGAGCAGCCTGTCCGACGTGCAGACGCTCTCGCCCATCGATGCGCTGGCCGGCACGGCGGCGGCCGACAACTTGCTGGTGCTCAGCCTCGGCTCGCAGACGCTGCTGGAGATCGATCGTGCCGGCAATACGCTGAGCAGCTTCGATTTGTCGGGTGTGACGAGCCAGGCCATCGAGGGCGTCACGGTGGATGAACTCGGCCGCATCTACCTGGTGGCCGAGGATTCCGGCACGCCGAACTCGCGTCTGTTCGTGCTCACACCGGTGCCGGAGCCCGAGACCTGGGCGATGATGCTGGTTGGCCTCGCCGGCCTGGGGTATCGCCTGCGCCGTCGCGCCTGAGCGGCGATTCGCAGTTGGCAACGGCCGGGGCGTGATCCCCGGCCGTTGTCGTTGACGCCTTCAGCGCGGCGCCGCCTGGGCCAGATCGAGCGCGGGGCCGTGCGCGATGCGCGCGAAGTAGGACGCGTGGGCCGGGCTGCCGGGCGGCCAGTTGGCCAGGAAATCGGCCATCCACGCCGCGTGGTCGTACACCAGCGCCAGCGCCTCGATGCGCTGCCCGGCCCGTTCGACGCCATACAGCGCCTCGTGCGGCCCCGGTCGCCTACCGATGCGGGTGACGATGCCGTGATGCGTGTCGCGCAGGTTCGGCATGCCGGCCGCGCCGTTGTTGATCAGCACGCCCCACGACCACTGGCGGCACACCGGCAGGCAGGTGTGGGTGCTGGCGAAGACATCGACCTCGGCGGCGGCGAAGGCCTCGGCGAGCGCTGGCGCATGGTCGGGCTGGTCGACCTGCGCCAGATCGAAATCCCAGCCCGCCAGTGCCTGCGCGTCGCCGTGCACCACGCCCACACGCAGGCTGCCGACCTGGTAGCAGGCGAACATCGGCAGCGCGGCGAGCCGGCTGACGAGCTCGGGGTGGCGCGCCGCGGTGGCCTTGAGGCGGGCATGGATCCGGTTGGAGCGCTCGACCACGCCGGCGTCCACCGTCTCCGGATAAGCGCAGCCGCAGCCGACGTCGTCGGCGCCGGGCGCCAGCTCCGCCTCGACGTTGCCGAGGATCGCGTCATGCGCCAGCACCGCGCGGTTGATGCGCGCGAAGCCGGCGTCGTCGGCATTGAACCAGTTGAAATCGCCGTTGAAGCACACGCGCACCGGTCCAGGCTCGGCGGCGATCAGCGCCATCAACGCATCGAGCGCAGGGCCGTTGCCATAGAGCCCGCCGACCACGTACAGCGTCTCGGCCTCGCGCAGCGGCGCCGCGGCGATGGCTGCCGTACCGTAGCGGTAGCGCAGCGGGCAGACCCGGCCGGCCTCGCTCATGCGGCTTCGGCGGTGCGGCGGCGCTGGCCGAGTGCCAGCGGCAGCAGGAAGCCGGCGGTGCACAGGCCCAGCCCGTAGAGGTTGGTGCCCAGCAGCAGCCCGTACTTGCCGCCGCCGATGGCCCAACTGGCCGGCAGGGCGCCGAGGGCCAGCAGCACGCCGAGCGTCATGCCGGTCCAGAACGACAGGTGGAAGGATAGCGGCGAGTAGCCCACCCAGCGCGAGAGCAGGAACACCGGCGCCAGACCGATCACCATGGTGCCCGACAGCGTGGTGGCCTTGAGGATGTCGGTGCCGGCGATCATCGGCAGGTTGCCGAGCAGGGCGAACACCGCCATGGTCACCACGCCGTTGCGGATGGCACGGGTGCCCGGCGTCTTGCCGGCGAGCAGCGGCAGCTCGTGGGCCACCGATTTGGACAGCGAGGTGAAGGTCGAGTCCAGCGTCGAGGCGGCCGAGGAGATCATCACCACGGCCATGGCGAAGAAACCGGCCAGGCCGAGGCCTTTGGCCACCTGCGCCGGGGCGTTGCCGGCGGCGGCGATGCCTTCGAGCCGGGCATGCACGCCGACCAGGCTGAAGGCCAGGATGGCAACGAAGCCGAGCACCCCGGCGACGATGAAGGCGCGCAGCATGGTCTTCTCGCGGGTGATGAAGCCGCGGTCGGTGAGCACCGGGTCGTGGAAGGGGTAGGACAGCACCTGCAGCAGCGCCACCAGCAGCAGGTCGGCGCCGGCGTCGAGCGCGAAATTGCCTTCGGTGAGCAGCGCCACCGGGCCGTGGGTCGGCACGATCCAGATCAGCACCAGGGCGAGGAAGAGCACGAACACCACGGCCTGGATCACATCGGTGAAGATCGAACTGCGCAGCCCGCCCTTGAGGCTGTAGAGCAGTACGGCGGCGGTGAACAACAGCGCCGAGGCGATGAAGCCGAAGCTGCCGGTTTCGCCGTAGTAGCCGCCGACCACCGCGGTGTTGCTCCACACCTCGTTGTACAGGCGGATGAGGATCGCGGCCGAGAAGGCCATGGCGGCGAAACGGCCGTATTTACCGATCAGGAAGGGCACCAGCCCGGTGGCGCCTTCGCGGGTACGCAGCCGGTAGATGACCCAGCCGGCGAAGGGGATCGACAGCCAGTAGGTGGCGTAGGCCAGGCCGCCGACGATGCCGTAGGCGGCGCCGAGGTTGGCGGCGTTGGTCACCGACTTGGCGAAGATCCAGCTGATGAAGATGCTCATCATCAGGGCCCATGACGAGGCCGGCCGGCCCTTGGCGTCGGTGCCGCGGAAGAAGCCGCCTTCGTCCTTGACCCGCGGCGAGACGAGGTACATCACCACGCCGAAGACCACCAGAAAGCCCCAGAAATACACGCCCTGGATGTTGGAAAAATCCATGAGATTCCCCTCTTGTGTCGTGATGTCGCGATCAGCTCAGCGCGCCGCCGCAGCTCGAGCCCTGGCCGGCGGTGCAGCCGTAGCAGTGGCCGGCCACCTGGATACGGCCGCCTTCCAGCTGGGCGGCGCTGACCTCATGGATGGTGAGCGGCCGGCCCTCGGCGTCTTCGGTGTGCAGATCGAGCATCTGGTTGAAGTCGCAGTCGTACAGCTTGCCTTGCCAGTCGATGCTGATCTGGCTGCGGCACATCACGCCGGGCAGGTTGTCCGCGCGGTGGGCGGACTGCAGCAAGTCCATGTAGCGGTTGAATTCGCCCTTCGAGAGGAGGGTGGAGCCGAAGCGCTGGATGGGCATGTTGGCCAGGGTGAACAGCTGGTTGAAGACGATGCCGAAGTGCTCGCCCAGATGGGTCTTGTAGGCCGCTTCGAGGCTTTCCTGCGGGGGCGGCAGCGCGGCGCCCTGCGGGTTGTAGACCAGGTTCAGCGTCAGGCTGCTGTCGGGCCGGCCGTAACCCAGGGCATTGAGCTGCTTGAGGCCGGCGATGCTGGCCTCGAATACGCCCTTGCCGCGCTGGGCATCGACGTTGTCTTCGAGATAACAGGGCAGCGAGGCGACCACTTCGACGCCGTGTTCGGCGAGGAAGGCGGCCAGCGTCTCGTGGCCGGGCTCGCTCAGGATGGTCAGGTTGCAGCGGTCGATCACCTTCAGGCCGCGCGCGCGGGCGGAGATCACCAGACGGCGGAAGTGGGGGTTGAGCTCCGGCGCGCCGCCGGTCAGATCGAGGGTGCGCACTTGGGCATTGGCATCGACGAAGCGCAGGATGGCGTCGATGGTGTCGGCGTCCATCTCCTCGGTGCGGTTGGGGCCGGCATTGACATGGCAGTGCAGGCAGCGCTGGTTGCAGCGGTAGCCGAGGTTGATCTGCAGGGTTTCGATGCATGCGCGGGTCAGCGCGGGGAAGGCAGTCTGGCGAAGCAGGGGCAAGGTGGCGAGCATGCGCCGTCTCCTGTGGTGTCGGGTCGGCCGGTGTCGGGGATCGAGCGGCCGCGTGTGTCGACTCAGACCTTCGGGCCGCCGAAAAGCTTACAGCGCGTCGTGCCAGCCGAGTTGATCGAGCACGGCCATGAAATCGGCCGACGGTGGTGTGTGCAGATGCAGGCGTTCGCCGCTGTGCGGATGGTCGAGCCACAACTCGGTGCAGGCCAGCAGCAGGCGGGCGCTGCCGAAACGCGCGGCGAACATGCGGTTGTGCAGGCCCTTGCCGTAGGTGGCATCGCCGATGATGGGATGGGCGATGTGCTTGAGATGGCGGCGGATCTGGTGCTTGCGGCCGGTCTCGGGCGCCACTTCGAGCAACGCGTAGCGGCTGGTGGGGTAGCGGTCGACGGCGATCGGCAACTCGACCGTGGCCAGGCGCCGGTAGGCGGTGCGCGCCGGCTGGGGCTCGCTACGCGTGTGCGCGCCGACCCATTCGGCGGCGTCGCGCTGGCGGCTCAGGGGGTGGTCGATGAGGCCGGATTCGGGCGGATGGCCGCGCACCACGGCGACATAGCGCTTGTCCACCGTCTGCGCCTCGAACTGCGCGCCAAGCCGGCCGGCGGTGTCGGCATCGAGCGCGAACACCAAGAGCCCCGAGGTGCCGCGGTCGAGCCGGTGCGCCGGCCACACATGCTGGCCGATCTGATCGCGCAGCAGTTGCACGGCAAAGCGGGTTTCGTGACGGTCGAGCTCGCTGCGATGGACCAGCAGGCCGGCGGGCTTGTGGATGACGACCAGGTGATCGTCGCGATAGACGATCTCCAGCGGCGTTTCGTCCGCCGGCGGGGTGGTGCCGGACATGTCAGCGCTCGTGGGGCGTGTCGTCGCGGGCCGGCGGATAGCGCCGGATGGCGCCGCGCAGGAAAACCATCTGTTTGCGCAGGTTGGTGCAGCCCTTGCACATGGCCAGATGCAGTTCGAGCTGCATGCGCTCGACCACGCCCAGCGGGCGGTCCTGGGCTTCGGAGAGCAGGTAGGACACTTCCTTGCAGCTCAGCATGCCGGCGCCTCCCCGGAAAACCAGTTGGCCTCGAGGCAGCGGCGCAGGCCGTTGCGGGCGCGGTGCAGGATCACATGGCAGTTGCTCATGCTGATCGACAAGGTGGTACAGATCTCGTGGCTGTCGAGTTCGAGGAACTCGCGCATCATGAAGACCCGTGCGGTGTTCTCGGGCAGGCGGGTGAGGCAGGCGTCGAAGACGGCCCAGAACTGCTGCTCGCGCAGGGCGTCTTCCGGGTCGCCCCAGTCGGTCGGGCGGGCGGCGGGCGTCCAGTGTTCGTTGGCCTTGAACAGATGGTCGAAAGCGCTGTCCAGGCTCTCGCCCTCGGCGGCGTAGTCGCCGGCGCTGACGGTGCGCGAACGCAGCTTGATGGCGTCGATGACGTTGTTGCGCAGGATGGCGAACACCCAGGTCTTGACCGAGGCGCGCCCGGCGAACTGCTCGGCCTTGGCCAGGGCGGTGATCAGGGTGTCCTGCACCATGTCTTCGGCCAGATGGCTGTCGCGCAGCTGCAAGGTGGCAAAACGCAGCATGTCGGCGCGCAGCGCTTCGAGGGCCTCGGGTGTCACCTTCGGTGCGTCGGTGGAGGAAGTCGTCATCGTGGCGGATCCTTGGCGGGCAGCTACCCCGGGCAGGGCGCAGGATAGCACCAATTGCGCTCCGGCCGGCGGGCGGTGCGGGCATGAAAAAGGCCGCGACGGGCGCGGCCTTTCGAACTTGCCGGGGGATCGATCAGGCGAAGTTTTTCGCGGCGAAATCCCAGTTGACCAGGCTCTTCAGGAAGGTGGCGACGAAGTCCGGACGACGGTTGCGGTAGTCGATGTAGTAGGCGTGTTCCCACACATCGATACAGAGCAGTGCGGTGTCGGCGCCGGTCAGCGGGGTGCCGGCGGCGGTGGTGTTGACGATGTCGACCGAGCCGTCGGTCTTCTTGACCAGCCAGGTCCAGCCCGAGCCGAAGTTGCCCACGGCCGAGGTGGTGAAGGCCTTGGCGAAGTCTTCGAACGAACCCCACTTGGCCTTGATGGCATCGCCCAGCGCGCCGGTCGGCTCACCGCCGCCGTTGGGGGCCATGCTGTTCCAGAAGAAGGTGTGGTTCCACACCTGGGCAGCGTTGTTGAACACGCCGCCGGCCGGGGCTTTCTTGACGATGGCTTCCAGATCCAGGCTTTCGTACTCGGTGCCCTTGATCAGGTTGTTCAGGTTGGTGACATAGGCCTGATGGTGCTTGCCGTAGTGGAATTCCATGGTTTCCGCGGAGATGTGCGGGGCCAGGGCGTCTTTGGCATACGGCAGTTGGGGCAGAACATGTTCCATCGTTTTCTCCTTGTTGAGTCCTTGACTGAGGTCAAATAACCCGACAATTCTAGTCGGGATTGCGCCGACATGACAACCGCGAGATCGGTCAGTCGGTCTCGGGCGTCGTGTTCTGGGCGGTGACCTGCGCATCGATGCTACCGCGATGCAGTTGCACGGAGATGGCAGCGCCCACCGGCGCGGCCGTGGCATCGCGCAGGATGCGGCCGCCGTCGTCGCGGGTGATGCTGTAGCCACGCGCCAGCACCGCTTCGGGGTTGAGGTGGGTCAGGTGGGCGGCCAGGGCGTCCAGGTGCTGGTGGCGCTGGGCCAGCTGCCGACCCATGCCGCGCTGCAGGGCGGCCTGCAAGGCGATCAGTTCGGGCCGGTAGCGGGCGGGCGCCGGACGCCGGGCGCCAAGCCGGGCGGCCAGGTGCGCGCACTGCTGGGCCAGGCGCTGGCGATGGCGGTCCATGGCGAGCGCCAGCCGGCGCTCCAGGTTGCGCAGGGTTTCCCGGCTGCTCGCCAGGCGCTGACGCGGATGGGTCAGGCGTACCGCAACGCGGTCGAGCCGTTGGTGCGCGGCGTCGATGCGCCGCTGCAGAGCGCGGCGCAGTCCGGCATGCAGTTGCGCCAGTTCGCCGGCCGCGGCATGAAAACCGGCGCTGGCCAGCTCGGCCGCCGCGGTGGGGGTCGGGGCCCGCAAGTCGGCGGCGAAGTCGGCAATGGTGAAATCGGTTTCATGGCCGACGCCGCAGATCACCGGCAGCGGGCAGCGCCGGATGGCGCGGGCGACGACTTCGTCGTTGAAAGCCCACAGGTCTTCGATGCTGCCGCCGCCGCGCACCAGCAGGACCACGTCCAGCGCACGTGTCGGCGCAAGGGCGGCGATCCGGTCGAGGGCGGCGGCGATGCGCGCGCCGGCGCCGTCGCCCTGCACCGGGGTGGGCAGCAACAGCAGCGGCAGGTGCGGCGCGCGGCGCGCGAAGCTGGCGCAGACATCCTTGAGCGCCGCGGCCTGGGGACTGGTGACGATGGCGACGCCGCGCGGGTAGGTCGGCACGGGGCGCTTGTGTTCGGCCGAGAACAGCCCTTCGGCGTCGAGCTTGGCCTTGAGCCGGACGAAGGCGTCGAACAGATGGCCGACGCCGGCTTCACGCACGCTCTCGACGCTGAGCTGGTAATCCCCGCGCGCCTCATACAGCGTGAGCTGGCCGCGCAATTCCACCTGCATGCCTGCGCGCAGCGTCAGCCCGAGCCGCTGCGCGCGGCTGCGCCACAGGGTGCAGCGCACCTGGGCGGCGGCATCCTTGAGGGTGAAATAGACATGGCCCGAGGGGGCATGGGTGAGGTTCGAGAGCTCGCCGCGGACCCACAGCGGTGGAAACGCGGTTTCCAGCGTTTCGCGCGCGAGGCGGTTCAACTCACTGACCGATAGGGTCATTGGGGGGGAGTCGGGGGGCGTCAGCGGAATTTCCATGGCGCGATTGTATCGGCAATCCACACCGTGGAGGGCTTGTCAAGGCTTGGTGCGCTGCACTATCGAAAGTCATGCCCTGTGTTGGTGCAATGCTGCAAATGGTTGAAAATAAACGACTTTTTTATGTGCCTCATTTTGGGTCTAAGTAAAGAAAACCCTTTTGTGTAGCGGGTTTAGGGCTGTCACACAGCTGTCATCCACAAAGTTATCCACAGAATTTGTGGATGTCTGGCGAAAGCCCTTGTGCGATCAAGGTTTGCGCGGCGCCGGGGGCGCCCGGCCGTCGGTGTGCTGGACGAAATCGCCCGCCCAGCGCTACAGTTCCGCCTTTGACAGATTCGCAGGGGAATGCGCGCGTGTTCGAGATCATCAAGGCGGCGGGCTGGCCGATCTGGCCGTTGTTGTTTGCATCCGTCATCGCCGTTGCGCTCATCATCGAGCGAAGCATCACGCTGCGCCGTTCCCGGATCGTGCCCTCGGGCCTGGTGGACAAGGTCGTGGCCGACCTGCGGCGCCACGGCGTGAGCGCCGAGATGATCCAGCGCGTGGCCGCGCACTCGCCGCTGGGCCAGGTGCTGGCCGCCGGCCTGCGCAACGTGAAAAGCTCGCGCGAGGTGATGAAGGAATCGATCGAGGAGGCCGGTCGCAGCGTGGTGCATGATCTCGAGCGCTTCCTCACCACGCTGGGCACCATCGCGTCCATTGCCCCGCTGATGGGCCTGTTCGGCACCATCGTCGGCATGATCGAGATCTTCGGCTCGCAAACCCCCGGTGGCGCCAATCCGCAGCAGTTGGCGCACGGCATCTCGGTGGCGCTCTACAACACCGGCTTCGGCCTGATCATCGCCATTCCGGCCATGATCTTCTGGCGGCACTTCCGCGCCCTGGTCAACAGCTTCGTGCTCGACATGGAGCAGCAGGCGGTCAAGCTGGTCGAAGTGGTGCACGGCGAACGCCGGCCCTGAGGAGGCGCCCGCCATGCGTTTCCAGACCAACCGCCGGCAGGAAGAGCCCGAGATCAACCTGATCCCGCTGATCGACGTGCTGCTGGTGATCATCATCTTCCTGATGCTGACCACCACCTATGCCAAGTTTTCTGGGTTGGAGCTGAACCTGCCCACGGCCAGCGCCGAGGTGATCGACACCCAGCCCAACGAGGTGAACATCGCGGTGACTGCCGAGGGCGACGTGTTGATCAACCGTGTGCCGGTGGTCGGGCACGACATCGACGCGATTGCCGCCAGCCTCGGCCGCGCCGTGCCGGCCGATGCCGAGCCGCCGCTGGTGGTGATCAACGCCGACGCCAAGGCGCAGCATCAGCGCGTGGTGGACGTGATGCAGGCGGCGCAGCGCGTGGGCCTGCCGCGGATCACCTTCGCCACCCGCGGCACCGACTGAACCCGGCCCGGCCGTCATGGCTGCCACGGCTCCGCAGTTCTGGCAGCGCCGCGGTTGGCGCGCGATTGCCCTTCGCCCACTTTCCCTGCTTTTCGCCCTGTTGTCGGCCGTACGCCGCCTGGCCTATCGATGTGGCCTGCTCGCCCGCCGCTCGGCGCCGGTGCCGGTCGTCGTGGTCGGCAACATCGCGGTGGGCGGCAGCGGCAAGACGCCGGTGGTGATCTGGCTGGCCGCGCAATTGCAGGCGCAGGGCTTCCGCCCCGGCATCATCAGCCGCGGGCATGGCGGCCAGGTGGCGCAGGCGCGTTGCGTCGTCGCCGATGACACGGCCGACGCGGTGGGCGACGAGCCCTTGCTGATGGCTCGGCGCACCGGCTGCCCGGTGGCGGTGGGGCGCGACCGGCCGGCGGCGGCGCAAGTCCTCTGCCAGCAGCATCACGAGGTGGACGTGATCATCAGCGACGACGGGCTCCAGCACTACGCGCTGGCGCGCACGGCCGAGATCGTGGTGATCGACGAGCGCGTGCTCGGCAATCGCTGGTTGCTGCCGGCCGGCCCGCTGCGCGAAGGCATCGCGCGGGCCGCGCAGGCCGATCTGGTGTTGGCGCATGGCCCGGTGTCCGCGGGCTTGACGGCGCAACTGGGCCGCGTGGCGCAGGCGCCGATGACGCTGGTCGGCGCGCAGTTCGAGCGCATCGGGCAGCCTGGCGAGCGGGTCGATGCGTCCCATTTCGCTGGCCGGGCAGTGCATGCCGTCGCCGGCATCGGCCGGCCGCAACGCTTTTTCGATCAGCTCGCGGCGATGGGACTGACGGTCATCCCCCATGCCTTTCCCGACCACCATGTCTTCGTGCCGGCCGATCTGGCCTTCGGGCCGGGCGAAGCCATCCTTATGACCGAGAAGGATGCGGTAAAATGCGCCGCATTCGCGCCCGACGAGACCTGGGTCTTCCCTGTGCGCGCCTCGATTCCCGACGCTGCCCTGCAGCCCCTGTTGGAGACACTTTCCCGTCATGGACGCCAAGCTGCTTGAAATTCTGGTCTGCCCCCTGTGCAAGGGACCGCTCGACTATCGCAAGGCCGATCAGGAGTTGGTCTGCAGGCCATGCCGGCTGGCCTATCCGATTCGCGACGGCATCCCGGTGATGCTCGAGGACGAGGCCCGGACGCTGGAATTGAGCGAGGACGGCGGGCCTTGAGCGGCTTCCGGCTGGTCATTCCAGCGCGCTTTGCCTCCAGCCGCCTGCCGGGCAAGCCGCTGGCCGACATCGCCGGCAAGCCGATGATCGTGCGGGTGCTGGAGCAGGTGCAAAGCGCCGGCGCCCGCGACATCTGGGTGGCGACCGACCATGCCGGCGTGGCCGATGCCGTGCGCGCTGCCGGCGGTCAGGTGGTGATGACCCGCGCCGACCATCCCAGCGGCACGGACCGTCTGGCCGAAGTGGTGGCCCAGCTGGGCTGGGCAGACGACGACATCGTGGTCAATGTGCAGGGCGACGAGCCGCTGATCGAGCCCACCCTGGTGCGCGGCGTGGCCGAGGCGCTGGCCGCGGCGCCCGAGGCGGCGATCGCCACCGCGGCACATCCGATCGCGTCGGCCGAGGAGATGTTCAATCCCAACGTGGTCAAGGTGGTGAGCGACGCGCGCGGGCGCGCCCTGTATTTTTCGCGCGCGCCGATTCCCTGGGCACGCGATGCCTGGGCGACCCAGCGCGACACGTTGCCGGCGGGGCTGCCGGTGATGCGTCACATTGGTTTGTACGCCTATCGGGCGTCGTTTCTGCGCCGCTACACTCAGCTCGCGCCGTGTGCGCTGGAGCAATGGGAGGCGCTCGAACAGTTGCGCGCCCTGTGGCATGGCGACGTGATCCAGGTGATGGCCGTCGATCATGCGCCGGCCGCCGGCGTGGATACCGAAGCCGATCTGGCCCGTGTCCGGCAAGTGTTTGACCGGTCTGGGCTTTGCAGGTAACTTCACGGGCTGACCGGGTGCAGCAGGGAGCTGTACCCCGAATGCATATTTACTAGGGAGGGGGTTGTATGCGATTGATTCTTCTGGGACCGCCGGGCGCCGGCAAGGGAACGCAGGCCAATTTCATCAAGGAAAAATTCGGCATTCCGCAGATTTCCACCGGTGACATGCTGCGCGCCGCCGTCAAGGCCGGCACGCCGCTGGGCGTCGAGGCCAAGAAGGTGATGGATGCCGGCGGTCTGGTGTCCGACGAGATCATCATCGGTCTGGTCAAGGATCGCCTGCAGCAGCCGGACTGCCAGGCCGGCTACATGTTCGACGGTTTCCCGCGCACGCTGCCCCAGGCCGATGCGCTCAAGGATGCCGCGGTCAAGGTCGACGTGGTGTTGCAGATCGATGTGCCCGATGAGGAGATCATCGAGCGCATGAGCGGTCGTCGGGCGCACCTGCCCTCGGGCCGCACCTATCACGTCAAGTACAACCCGCCCAAGGTCGAAGGCAAGGACGACGTGACCGGCGAAGACCTGGTCCAGCGCGACGACGATCGCGAAGAGACCGTGCGCAAGCGTCTGGATGTGTATCACGCCCAGACCAAGCCCTTGCTCGACTACTACCGCAATTGGGCGGCCACCGGCGATGCCGCGGCCCCGCGGGTCGAGGTCATCTCCGGGCTGGGCTCGGTCGATGCGATCACGGCGCGGGTGTTTGACGCGCTCGGTTGATCGGCCTGCACACCACGCACACGGCGGCTGCCGGTTTCGACCGGGCCGCCGTTTTTCATGGACGACCGGAGTGTTGCGCATGACGCCCAGAACCTTGTTGTACGCCCAGTCTGGCGGTGTCACGGCCGTCATCAACGCCAGCGCGGCCGCGGTGATCGCCGAAGCCCGCCGCCATCCGGTGCAGGTGGGGCGTGTGCTCGGGGCGCGGCATGGCATTCTCGGCGTGCTGGCGGAAGATCTGGTCGACACGGCCGGGCTCGACGATGCCGATCTGGCGGCCCTGGCTGCGCTGCCGGGCGGTGCCTTCGGCGCCTGCCGCTTCGACCTCGATGCGCCGGCAGACAATCCGGCGCAGTTCGACCGCCTGTTCGACGTATTCGCCGCCCATGATGTCGGCTATTTCCTCTACAACGGCGGCAACGGCTCGATGGACACCGTGCTCAAGCTGTCGGCGGCGGCGAAGGCGCGCGGCTATCCGCTTGTCTGCCTCGGTGTGCCGAAGACGGTAGACAACGATCTGGTCGGCACCGATGCGTCCCCCGGCTTCGGCTCGGCCGCCAAGTTCCTGTCCACGGCGATGCGCGAGGCCGGCATGGACTTGCGCGCCATGAGCAGCCAGCGTGGGCGCATCTTCGTGATGGAAGTCATGGGCCGCAACTGCGGCTGGCTGGCCGCCGCGACCGCGTTGGCACGGCAGGCGCCGGGCGATCCGCCGCATGTGCTGTTGCTGCCCGAGGTGCCTTTCGACCCGGAGGCCTTCCTGCGCCAGGTCGAAGCCTGTGTCGCGCGGATCGGCTATTGCGCGATCACCGCCGCCGAAGGCGTGCGCAGCCGCGACGGCAAGCTGCTGGCCGAGCAGGATGAGGATGCGCTCGGTCATGTGCAGCTCGGCGGTGTCGGCCAGCGGCTGGCGCGGCTGGTGCACGACAAGTTGGGCTACAAGCACCACTGGGCGGTGCCGGACTATCTGCAGCGCGCGGCCGGTCATCTGGTGTCGGCCACCGATCGCACGCAGGCGGAGGCGGTGGGGCGGATGGCAGTGGACTATGCCGTGCAGGGCCTGGATGCGGTGATGCCGGCGATCGTGCGCGAATCGGACGCGCCCTATCGCTGGCGGGTCGAGCCCGCCGCGCTCGGGCCGATCGCCAATGCCGAACGGCGCGTGCCGGCCGAGTTCATCCACGCCAATGGTTTCGATCTGACCGATGCCGCGCTGCGCTGGTTGCGGCCGCTGGTGATCGGCGAAAACCCGCCGGCGTTTCGCGACGGGCTGCCCGACTACCGGGCGCCGGCGCTGGCGCCGGTCGCCCGGAAACTGGCGACCTATCCGCGCTGAACCCACGCCCGAGCGGGCGCGGGGTGGCGGCTCAGGCCGGTACCGCGGGGTTGAGGCTGTAGCGGACCGTCAGGTCGGCCTGGTCGAGGATGTGGCCGGCGATCGCCGAGCGTACGTCCTGCCCGGTGAAGCGGCCGCCCACCGGGCAGCGGGCCAGGTCGGTGGCGTACAGCGTAAACACATAGCGGTGCGGGATGCTGTCGTTCCACGGCGGGCAGGGGCCGTCATAGCCGTGGTAATCGCCGCTCATGTCGGGGTCGCTGGCAAACCAGCCGGTGTAGTCGTTGATGCCTTGCTGTGTGCCGAGCGGGCCGGCCGGGCCGGGTTTGCCGCGGGCGGTGATGCCCGAGGAGAACACGCCTTCGCCCAGCTCGCCGAGCGCCGGGTCGATATCGATCAGCACCCAGTGGAAGAAATCCACGCGCGGCAGATCGGCCGGGACGGTCCGCCCTTCCTGATTGACGTCGTCGCCGCGGCTGGGCACATCCGGATCATGGCAGATCAGGACCAGCGAGCGCGTGCCGGCGGGCAGATCGGACCAGCCGATATGCGGGTTGCGGTTGTCGCTCAGCGCGACATGCCCCTCGGCGGCAGGCACGCCGAAGGCGTAGGTGCCGTCGATGACTTGGCCATCTGTCAGACTTTGACTGGATATCTTCATCAGAACCTCCCGGGTCGGTGTCGGAAACGTGATGCTTGCATTCTAGGCCGAAGCCGCAGGCCCGCGCTCAGGCGGCCCGCCGGGAGAAGTCGCGCGGCCGGAAGCCAAGCACGAAGAGGGTGGCGAAGTAGGTGGCGATACTGGCCACCACTAGCAGGCTCAGGCGCAGCGCACGCGCACTGCCACCCTCGGCGATCCAGCTCGCGTCCGTGCCTTTGAGAAACCACATCACCGCGCCCAGCGCGCCCAGGGCCAGCAGCAGCTTGAAAGAAAACGCCGCCCAGCCGGGGCGCGGCTGGAAGACCTTGCGCAGGCGCAGGCCGCGGAACAGCAGGCCGGCGTTGAGGCAGGCAGCCAGGCCGATCGACAACGCCAGGCCGGCATGCTTGAACGGGCCGATGAAGGCCAGGTTCATCAGCTGGGTGGCGACCAGGGTGATCAGCGCGATTCGCACCGGGGTGCGGATGTCTTGTCGCGCGTAGAAGCCGGGGGCCAGCACCTTGACCAGGATCATGCCGGTCAGGCCGATGCTGTAGGCGATGAGCGCGGTGCGCGTGTTGAGGACGTCGTCGGCGCCGAAAGCGCCGTAGTGGAACAGCGTGGAGATCAGCGGCACCGCCAACACGGCCAGCGCCAATGCCGCCGGCAGGGTCAGCATCAGCGTCAGGCGCAGGCCCCAGTCGAGCAGATCGGAGAACTGGGTCGGGTCCTCGTCGGCATGGCACTTGGAGAGGCTGGGCAGCAGGATGGTCCCCAGCGCCACGCCCAGCAGGCCGGCCGGGAATTCCATCAGGCGGTCGGCGAAGTACAGCCAGGAGACGCTGCCGCTGGTCAGGAAGGAGGCGAAGATGGTGTTGATGAGCAGCGAGATCTGGCTGACCGATACGCCCAGGATCGCCGGCGCCATCAGATAGAGGATGCGCCGTACGCCCGGATCCTTGGTGTCGAGCCGCAGGCGCGGCAGCATGCCGATGCGCGCCAGCGGCCGCAGTTGCAAGATGAGCTGCAAGGCGCCGCCGAGAAACGCCGCCCAGGCCAGCGCCAGCACCGGCGGATCGAACAGCGGCGCGGCGAACAGCGCCATGGCAATGAAGCTGAGGTTGAGCAGCACCGGCGTGAAGGCCGGAATCGCGAACCGGCTCCAGGTGTTGAGCACGCCGCCCGACAGGGCCACCAGCGACATGAAGAAGATGTAGGGGAAGGTGATGCGGGTCAGCTCGACCGTGAGGGCGAACTTTTCCGCATCGGCCGAGAAGCCCGGCGCCGAGACATAGATGATCAGCGGAGCGGCCAGGGCGCCGAGGATGGAGATCAGCAACACCGCCAAGCCCAGCAAGGTGGCGACCTTGCTCACCAGCTGCTGGGCTTCCGTTTCGCCGCGGCGGTTCTTGTATTCGGCCAGGATCGGCACGAAGGCCTGGGAGAAGGCGCCTTCGGCGAACATGCGGCGCAACAGGTTGGGCAGGCGGAAGGCGACGAAGAAGGCGTCGGTCGCCATCCCGGCACCGAAGGCGCGGGCGATCACGAAATCCCGGACGAAGCCGAGGATGCGTGAGATCAGCGTCATGCTGCTGACGGTGGCGAGGGCGCGAAGCAGGTTCATCGGCGAGGGTCCGGCAAACTGCGCATGATACTGCGTTGCGCGCCGATCGGCCGAGTGCGCATATGACTTGCGCGAGGCCGCTCGACACGCTATCATCTCGCGCTTTCAGTATCTACCAACACGGACGAAGACTTATGGCCAATACGGCACAAGCCCGCAAGCGCGCTCGCCAAAACGATGCTGCGCGTGCTCACAACGCCAGCCTGCGCTCGCGTCTTCGCACTGCGATCAAGGCTGTGCGTAAGGCGGTCGATGCAGGCGATCAGGACGTTGCCCGCACCCTGTTTCAAAGCTCGATGAAAACCATCGACACCATCGCTGACAAGCGGATCATCCACAAGAACGCTGCTGCGCGCCATAAGAGCCGCCTGTCCGCAGCGATCAAGGGGATGGCTGCCTGAGCGTTGCGAGACGACGAAAAAGGCGACCCGCGGGTCGCCTTTTTTGTGTCTGGCCGCCCGGGCGGCCAGTGCTCAGACCGCGCTCTGTGCCGAATCGATGGGTTCGATGGTCAGATTGTTGTCGTCTGCGAAATTGACCAGAAACTTGTAGGCGAGGGGTTCTATGTCATACAGCCGGGCGTCCACCACCACGCTCTTGTCGCCGGTGAGGGTGCAGCCGGGCCGAACATAGGGTGAGTACTTCATGCGGTTGTCCGCGCCGAAGGCCGACATGATGCCGCACAGGCGGTCCGCCCAGTCGCTGGGGCGGAATTTTCGGCCCTCGCGGGTGACGCCGACGATGACAAAACTCTGGTTCTTTGTGGTCATGTTCTTGATGTCTGTCCGGGCCCATTGTTGAGCCGCGGCCCCTCCCAAAAGCGCGACTGCTGAGGCTCTGCCGGCCTCTGGCGGACGTCCCGCGACAGGGCGGGATTCTAGCAGAAATTGTGGGCCCGCCGTCGGCCGGCTGGAGGTGCGCTGGCGGGCCAATATGTACATCAAAGCGTGTTTCACTTACCATCGAACGCTTACAGTTCACGGCGGCGACGGCCGCCGTATGTGTTTTGAACGGATCAAATCCTGATTCCTGATTCCTGATTCTGGGGCTATTGCATGTCACACGTCATGAACACCTATGGTCGCTTGCCGGTCGCGTTTTCTCACGGCGAGGGGGTGCATATCTTCGATACCGACGGCAAGCGCTACCTTGACGCGCTGGCGGGGATCGCCGTGTCGACGCTTGGCCACAACCATCCGGATCTGGTCAAGGCGCTGGCCGAGCAGGCCGGGCGTGTGCTGCATACCTCCAATCTGTACCGCATCCCCGCGCAGGAAGCATTGGCCGACCGGCTGGCCGAGTTGTCGGGCATGGACGAAGTGTTCTTCGCCAATTCGGGGTGCGAGGCGAACGAAGCGGCCATCAAGTTGGCGCGTTACTACGGACACAAGCGCGGTATCGCGCAACCGGCGATCGTGGTGATGGAGCAGGCCTTCCACGGCCGTACGCTGGCCACCTTGTCGGCCACCGGCAACCGCAAGGTGCAGGCGGGTTTCGAGCCGCTGGTGCCCGGGTTCGTGCGTGTGCCGTTCGACGACCTCTCGGCGATCGAGCAGGTCGCCAAGACCAACCATGACGTGGTGGCGGTGATGCTCGAGCCGATCCAGGGCGAGGGCGGTATCCGGGCCGCGCATCTCGATTACCTCAAGGCCGTGCGCGCGCTGTGCGATGCGCACGAGTGGTTGCTGATTCTCGATGAAGTGCAGTGCGGTGTCGGCCGGACCGGTAAATGGTTCGCTCACCAGTGGGCCGGCATCCAGCCGGATGTCATGACCCTCGCCAAGGGGCTGGGCTCCGGCGTGCCGATCGGTGCCGCCTTGACCGCTGGGCGTGCCAAGGGCGTGTTCGGCCCGGGCAACCATGGCTCGACCTTCGGCGGAAACCCGCTGGCGTGCACCGCGGCGCTGACCACGCTCGACGTGATGACACGCGACGGCTTGCTGGAGAACGCATCGGCACGGGGCGCACAGCTGCGCGAAGAGCTTGCCCGCGCCCTCGACGGCGTCGCCGGCGTGACGGAAATTCGCGGCGATGGGCTGATGATCGGCGTGGTGCTGGATCGGCCCTGCGGTGCGCTGGTCGGGCAGGCGCTCGAGGCCGGCCTGCTGATCAACGTGACGGCCGAGCAGGTGATTCGCCTGTTGCCGCCGCTGACCTTCTCGGTCGCCGATGTGACGGCGCTGGTCGATACGCTGGCGCCGCTGATCCGCAAGTTCCTCTCTGCCTAACTCACCACAAGAGCGTGTCATGAACGCCATCAAACACTATCTGCAGTTCAAGGATTTCACCCGCGAAGAGTACGCGTACCTGTTCGAGCGCACCGGCTGGATCAAGGACAAGTTCAAGCGCTACGAGCCGCACCACCCCTTGTTCGATCGCACCCTGGTGATGATCTTCGAGAAGGCCAGCACCCGCACTCGGCTGTCCTTCGAGGCCGGCATGCATCAGCTGGGCGGCTCGGCCATCTACCTGAACACGCGCGATTCCCAACTCGGACGCGGCGAGCCGGTCGAGGATGCGGCGCAGGTGATCTCGCGCATGAGCGATGCGGTGATGATCCGCACCTTCGAGCAGTCGGTGATCGAGCGTTTTGCCGAAAATTCGCGCGTGCCCGTCATCAATGGCCTGACCAACGAGTACCACCCCTGCCAGATCATGGCCGACATCTACACTTTCATCGAGCATCGCGGCGACATCCGCGGCAAGACGGTGGCCTGGATCGGTGACTCGAACAACATGTGCAACACCTGGCTGCAGGCGGCCGAGTTGCTGGACTTCAACGTGCATGTGTCGACCCCGCCGGGCTATGAAATCGAGCCTGAGCGAGCCGGTCTGTACGGCACGAATCACTTCGAGCAGTTCGCCGACCCCATGGAAGCGTGCAAGGGCGCCGACCTGGTGACCACCGATGTGTGGACCTCGATGGGTTTCGAGGCCGAGAACGACGAGCGCATGAAGGCCTTTGCCGACTGGTGCGTGGACGAGGACATGATGCGCGTCGCGGCGAAGGATGCCGTGTTCATGCATTGCCTGCCGGCGCATCGCGGCGAAGAGGTGACCGCCGGGGTGATCGACGGGCCGCAATCGGTGGTGTGGGACGAGGCGGAGAACCGGCTGCATGCGCAGAAGGCGCTGCTCGAGTATCTCGTCATTGGCCGCGTGGACAGCTGACCGCGCGGGTGGATTTGAATCTGGCCGCGTGATCCGCGGCATGTCTTATCGTCAGGAAAAGCTATGAGCGATGTGAAAAAGGTAGTGTTGGCCTATTCGGGCGGCCTGGATACTTCGGTGATCCTGAAGTGGCTTCAGGATACCTATCAATGCGAGGTGGTGACCTTCACCGCCGACCTGGGGCAGGGCGAGGAGCTCGACCCGGCACGCCAGAAGGCGCTGAAGTTCGGCATCAAGCCGGAGAACATCTTCATCGACGATCTGCGCGAAGAGTTCGTGCGCGACTTCGTGTTCCCGATGTTCCGCGCCAACACCGTGTATGAAGGCGAGTACCTGCTGGGCACCTCCATTGCCCGCCCGCTGATCTCCAAGCGGCAGATCGAGATCGCCCGCCAGACCGGCGCCGATGCCGTCTCGCATGGCGCCACCGGCAAGGGCAATGACCAGGTGCGCTTCGAGCTGGGCTACTACGCGCTGATGCCGAACGTGAAGGTGATCGCCCCGTGGCGCGAGTGGGATCTGCTCTCGCGCGAGAAGCTGCTCAAGTATGCCGAAGACGCGGGCATTGCCATCGACATGAAACACCGCCAGGGCGGCGCGCCGTACTCGATGGACGCCAATCTGCTGCACATCTCCTACGAAGGCCGTCACCTCGAAAACCCCGCGGCCGAGGCTGAAGAGTCGATGTGGCGCTGGACGGTGTCGCCCGAGGCTGCGCCGGACGCGGCCGAGTACCTGGATCTCGAATTCGAGCAGGGCGATCTGGTGTCGATCAACGGCAAGCGCATGAAAGCGCATGAGTTGCTCGCCACGCTCAACCAGATCGGCGGCAAGCACGGCGTCGGCCGACTGGACCTGGTCGAGAACCGCTATGTCGGCATGAAGTCGCGCGGCTGCTACGAAACCCCGGGCGGCACCATCCTGCTCAAGGCGCACCGCGCCATCGAGTCGGTGACGCTGGACCGCGAAGTGGCGCACCTCAAGGACAACCTCATGCCGCGCTACGCCAGCGCAATCTACAACGGCTACTGGTGGGCGCCGGAGCGCCTCGCCATGCAGGCGCTGATCGACCAGACGCAGAAGACGGTCAATGGCTGGGTGCGGGTCAAGCTCTACAAGGGCAATGTGATCGTGGTGAGTCGCGACTCGAAGACCGATTCGCTGTTCGATCCGACCATCGCCACCTTCGAGGACGACCAGGGCGCCTACGACCAAAAAGATGCGCACGGCTTCATCCGCCTCAATGCATTGCGCCTGCGCATTGCTGAGAATGCGCGTAACAAACGTGGTTGAGGTGTTCTGAGGTGAAGGGCGATGCCATCCTGTTCGGTCTGACCGTCGCGGAATTCGAAGAAATTTCGCTCAAGGTCTGCTTTACCGCGCTGATCCTCTACATGCTGTTCATCATCGGAAATCTGGCCCGGGAGTCGAAGGCCGGCAAGTACGGCACGGTGTGGATGTTCATGGCGCTCGGGCTGGGCTTTGTCGGTTTTATCGCCAAGGGATTTATTGCCCGCATTTTGGGTATCGAGTGACCCCGGGGAGGGGTTTTCAGGGAGCGAGTCATGACAGAAAAAGCGCTGATCGACGGCGTATCGGTTGCCAAGGAGGCGAACGTCTATTTTGGTGGCAAGTGCGTCAGTCACAACCTCACCTTGCCCGACGGCTCGCGCAAGTCGGTCGGAGTGATCCTGCCGGCCACGCTGACCTTTAACACCGGGGCGCCCGAGGTGATGGAGATCGTCGCCGGTGCCTGCAGCGTGCGCATGGGCGGCGAGGCCGAATGGCGCAACTTCGAGGCCGGCCAGACCTTCAGTGTGGCCGCCTCGTCGAGCTTCGATATTCAGGTGGTGGGTACCCCGATGCACTACGTGTGCCACTTCGGGTGATCTGACCGACGGACGCCAAGCACGGCGGCTGCGGCCGCCGTTGCCTTTTCCGCGCGCGACGCATGCGCTGTCGTGCCTTGTTCTACACAGGAGTCACCATGCCTTCTTTCGATGTCACTTCCGAAGTGGAGATGCCGGCGCTCAACAATGCAATTGACAGCGCCAATCGCAAGATCACCAATCGCTACGATTTCAAGGGCACCGACGCCCGCGTCGAGCACAACGACAAGTTGCTCACGCTGCACGGCGACAACGATTTCCAGCTCGAGCAGATGAAAGCCATCCTGTTGCCGGAGCTGACCGCCAAGAAGATCGACGTGCGCTGCCTGCAGGAAGAGAAGGTGCAGAAGGTCGGCGGCAACAAGGTTAAGCAGGAGATCCGCGTGCGTGTCGGCGTCGAGCAGGATCTGGCCAAGAAGATCGTCAAGCTGATCAAGGACGGCAAGGTCAAGGTGCAGGCGGCCATCCAGGGTGAATCGATCCGCGTTACCGGTAAGAAGCGCGACGACCTGCAAGAGTGTATCGCCCTGGTCCGGCGCGAGATCACCGACTATCCTTTGCAGTACGAGAACTTCCGCGACTGATCCCACCATGGACGTGTCCGCCGCCTCCGCCGCTTCCCTGACCGATCTGCAAACCCAGGCCGCCCTGCTCGTGCAGCGCAAGGCTCTGGATCTGGCGGCCAGCAGCGCTGCCCAATTGATCGAAGCCTTACCGAGCCCACCGGCGGCGCCGGACCCCGACGCCACGGTAGGCCGGAACGTCGACGTGTTCGTCTGATACCGATCCGACGACACTGGGCGCCGACACGACGGCCGGACATCCTCAATGGGTGTCCGGCCGTTTTTCGTGGGGCCGCTTCTCGACCCGATGCGGCAGGCGCGATTCGACGTCAGGCGGTATCATGAAGCGCGACCCGTTCCGGAGATACCAATGCCACTGCATGTGCGTCAGGCCTTTGCTTTTCTTGCCGCTTTCATCCTTGCCGGTGGCGCACAGGCGACCGAAGTGGCCGTGGCTGGCCTGTTCCCCGGCAAGGCCGTGCTGGTGATCGACGGTGGGCGGCCGATGACGGTGGCGGTGGGCCGCACTATCGCCGGCGTCAAGGTCATCTCGGTGCAGGGCGAGCAGGTGGTGATCGAAGTCGATGGCGCCCGCGAAACCTTGCGGTTGGGGCAGCGGGTCGTCAAATCGGCGGCATCGGCCCAGGCACCAATGGTGAGCCTCACCGCCGACGGGCGGGGGCATTTCGTCGCGTCAGGCAGCATCAATGGTGCGCCGATGCGGTTCCTGGTCGATACCGGCGCCAGCATGGTGGCGATCGACCGCGCCGATGCGCAGCGCGCCCGCATCGACTATCTCAAACATGGGCGGCCGAGCGTGTCGATGACGGCCAACGGCATGGTGCGCACCTGGGTCGTCAAGCTCGCCGAGCTGAACCTCGGGGGCGTCACCCTGCATCAGGTGGACGCCGCGGTTCACGACTCCGAATTACCGGTCGCCTTGCTCGGCATGAGCGTGCTCAACCGCATGGACATGCAGCGTGCCGGCGACACCCTGACCCTGCGAAAACGGTATTGAGCATGAATCAGCCCGGTACCGCGCCCGATCGTCTGCTCACGGCCCATGGGTTGCGCCAGCGTTTTGCCGAGGCGCCGCCCTCCGCGCCGATGCGAGACGATGCCGCCCCCGAGCGTCTCCGGCCGGCGGCAGTGCTGGTGCCGGTGGTGGATCGCAGCGAGGGCCTCACCGTGCTGCTGACCCGCCGCACCGACCATCTCCATCATCACCCGGGGCAGGTCAGTTTCCCCGGCGGGCGCGTCGAGGCCGGCGATCGCAATCCCGAAATGACCGCGCTGCGCGAGACGCACGAGGAGATCGGCCTGCATCCGGAGCGCGTCGAGTTGCTCGGGAGCCTGTCCGAGTACCATACCGGTACGGGCTTTCGCGTGACGCCGGTGGTCGGTCTGGTGGCGCCTCCGTTCGAGCTGGTCCCCGACACCTTCGAAGTGGCGGAGATCTTCGAAGTGCCGTTGGCCTTCCTCATCGATCCGGCCAATCGCCGTCGTGAGCGCATCGTCATCGACGGGCGCGAACGCACCTTCTATGCCATGCCGTGGCGGCACTATCACATCTGGGGCGCCACCGCGGGCATGTTGGTGATGCTGTCGCGCTTCCTCGGCGAAAACGCCTGAACGGTGCGCTCGGGTGCGCGTCTTGAGGCGATCCGTTTGTGGTATGTTCGCCAGCGATTCCCGACTGTTTCGGCGCTATGCCCTTGGCCTGAATGAAACTCCTTGCGATCGTACTGGCGTTGTTGATTGAACAGGTTCGTCCCCTCGCCGTAGCGCGTTGGGTCCATGCCCCGCTGCGCAGCGTGGCCGATGCCTGTTCGCACCGTTTCTATGCCGGCCGGACCGGGAGTGCCGCCTTTGTGTGGCTGGCCTGCGTCGGCTCGATGACGCTGGCTACCCTGGTCCTGAACGGTGTGCTGGGCGCGGTGCACCCGGTGCTCGCCGTCCTGTTCAATCTGCTGGTGCTCTATCTGACGCTCGGCTTCCGCCACGAAAGCCACTATTTCACCGACATTCATCTGGCGCTGGGCATGGGAGAGCTCGATCGCGCCCGCCAGCTGCTCGGCCAGTGGCGGGGAGAATCCTATCCCGATGCAACCGACGACGAAGTCGCCCGACTGGCTGTCGAAGAGGCCTTGCTGGCCGCTCACCGCAATGTGTTCGGCGTGATTTTCTGGTTCGTCGTGCTGCCGGGGCCCGCAGGAGCTGTGATGTACCGATGCGCCGACTTTCTGGTGCGCCGTTGGCGCACGACCCTATCGTCGGTCGAGCATGCCGCGCTGGATCGCTTCTCGCGACGGGCCTTTGCGCTCATCGATTGGGCGCCGGCCCGCCTGACCGGCATCACCTTCGCCATCGTCGGAAATTTCGAGGATGCCATCCTGTGTTGGCGAACCCAGGCGGCCAAATGGGCCGATTCGAGTTCGGGTATAGTGTTGGCTAGCGGGGGCGGTGCGCTCGGCTTGCGGTTGGGTTTGCCCATCCGTCAGTCCGGGCAGCTGGTCGAGCGGCCCGAACTGGGCGCCGGCGAAGACGTCCGCGTTGAATCCATGCAGGGCGTGATCGGACTACTATGGCGCGCCTTGCTCATGTGCGTTCTTGTACTGACCTTGATGTACGTGGTCGTATGGGTGGCACCTTGAGTTTTCTTGGAGGGAGTAAAACATGGCAAATCGTGAAGTTGTTGTCCTGAGTGCAGTCCGTTCCGCCATCGGTGGTTTCGGCGGCTCGCTCAGCGGCATGGAACCGGCCGACCTGGCCGGGCTGGTGATGAAGGAAGCCGTCGGCCGTGCCGGCGTCGATCCCCAGCAGATCAATTATGTGACCGTGGGCAACTGCATCCCGACCGAAGCCCGCTACGCCTATGTCGCGCGCCTGGCCTCGATTCAGGCGGGTCTGCCGATGGAGTCCGTGGCCATGGCGGTCAACCGCCTGTGCTCGTCGGGCCTCCAGGGCATCGTCTCCACCTCTCAGGCGATCATGCTGGGTGACTGCGATTTCGGTGTCGGCGGCGGTGTCGAAGTGATGTCGCGCGGCGCTTACCTGTCGCCGGCGATGCGTACCGGTGCCCGCATGGGCGACACCTCGCTGGTCGATGCCATGGTGGCCGTGCTGACCGACCCCTTCGGCGCCGGCCACATGGGCATCACGGCTGAGAACCTGGCCGAGAAGTGGGGCATCTCCCGCGAGGATCAGGATGCGCTGGCGCTGGAGTCTCAGAACCGCGCCGCCAAGGCGATCGCCGAAGGCCGCTTCAAGTCGCAGATCGTGCCGATCACGTTGAAGAGCCGCAAGGGCGAAACTGTGTTCGACACCGACGAGCACCCGCGTGCCACCTCGATGGAAAAGCTGGCCGCCATGAAGCCGGCCTTCAAGAAGGACGGTACGGTCACTGCCGGCAACGCGTCCGGCATCAACGACGGTGCTGCCTTCATGGTGCTGGCCGAAGCCAACGCCGCGGCCAAGGCCGGCCACAAGCCGATGGCCCGTCTGGTGTCCTATGCGCTGGCCGGCGTGCCCAACCACATCA
Source organism: Denitromonas iodatirespirans (assembly GCF_018524365.1). Taxonomy (GTDB): domain Bacteria; phylum Pseudomonadota; class Gammaproteobacteria; order Burkholderiales; family Rhodocyclaceae; genus Nitrogeniibacter; species Nitrogeniibacter iodatirespirans. The sequence goes on along the minus strand of NZ_JAEKFT010000005.1, from coordinate 226,123 downwards.
TGGGCGAAGGCCCGATCCCGTCGTCCAAGATCGCGCTGCAGCGTGCCGGTCTGACGGTCGACCAGATGGATGTGATCGAGTCCAACGAAGCCTTCGCGGCACAGGCCATTGCCGTGGCCAAGGGGCTGGAACTCGACATGGCCAAGACCAACCCCAACGGCGGCGCGATCGCTCTGGGTCACCCGGTGGGTTGCTCGGGGGCGTTCATCGCCACCAAGGCCATTTACGAGTTGCACCGCACCGGCGGCCGCTATGCGCTGGTGACCATGTGCATCGGCGGCGGGCAGGGTATCGCCGCGGTCTTCGAACGCATGTAAGTGTTTCTCGCATCAAGGAAAACCCCGCTTCGGCGGGGTTTTTTCATGGCCTTTGCTACCAGCCTTGCGAAAGACGCTTGGCGTTCTGGATCTCGTGTTTCAGCAGCCGGTAGTGATTGAAGCGGCGTTCGGCAATCCGGCCGTCGGCCACGGCGGCGAGCAAGGCGCAGCCGGGTTCGGCGTCATGTTGGCAGTTGCGGAAGCGGCAATGGCCGAGCAAGGGGGCGAATTCGCGGAACCCGTGGAGCAGGTCGTCTTCGGACAGATGCGCCAGGCCGAAGGCCTGCAGGCCGGGGCTGTCGATCAGTGCGCCGCCGTCCGGCAAGGTATAGCGCCGAGTGGCGGTGGTGGTGTGCTTGCCGGTGTCGAGCGCCTCGGAGATCTCCCGGGTGGCGGCGTTGGCGTCGGGGATCAGGGCGTTGGTGAGGGTCGATTTGCCCATGCCGGACTGACCGACCAGCACGCTGGTTTCACCGACAAGCAAGGGCGCAAGCACGCTCACATCGTTCTGGGCCGACAGCTCGATCACGTCGTAGCCGAGCGCGGTGAACATGGCCAGGCGCAGGCGGGCGTCGGCCAAGCCGGCCTGGATGTCGGCCTTGTTGAGCAGGATGCGTGCTTTCAGGTGCTGATGCTCGGCGGCGCACAGGCAGCGTGAGATCAACTCGTCGCTGAAGCTCGGTTCGGTGGCCACCACGATCAGGATCTGGCTCACATTGGCGGCGAGGAGCTTTTGCCGGAACGCATCGGAGCGGTGCAGCAGGCTGTCGCGCGCCTCGGCGCGCTGGATCACGCCATAGCCGTCGCTGGTGGGCTTGAATTCCACGCGGTCGCCGCAGGCGAAATCGATGCGCTTGCCCCGTGTGACACAAAGCCAGCGTTGCCCCTCGTGGTCCAAGACGTCGAACTGGCGGCCAAACGACGCGACGATGGTGCCGCGCCTCATCGGGGAAGTCTCAAGACAGGCGTTCCTGCAGGTGGTGGATGCGGATGCTGGCCGGCGGGTGCGAATCGTAGATGCGCGAATAGAGCGGATCGGGCGTGAGCGTGCTGGCGTTGTCGCGATACAGCTTGACCAGGGCACTGATCAGCGCCTGAGCATCGGATTGCTCGGCTGCGTAGCTGTCGGCTTCGAACTCGTTGCGGCGCGACCAGGCGCTCATCAGCGGCGCCAGCGGAAAGCTGAACACCGGCAGCGCGACCATGAACAAGGCCAGCGCCATGGCCGTGCCTTGGGCGCTTACGCCGAGCCCGTGAAAGAACCAGGGCGCTTCCATCAGGATCGACAGGAGCCATAGCACGCCCAACATCAATGCGCTCATGACGATCAGGCGCTGGGTCACATGGCGGCGTTTGAAATGGCCCAACTCATGCGCCAACACCGCTTCGACCTCGACCGGCTCGAGGGTCTCGAGCAGGGTGTCGAAGAACACGATCCGCTTGCTTTGCCCGAAGCCCGTGAAATAGGCGTTGCCATGCGCCGAACGGCGCGAGCCGTCCATCACGAACAGGCCGTTGCTGCGAAAGCCGCAACGCGCCAGCAGGGCGTCGATGCGCCCGCGCAGGCGCTCATCCTCGAGCGGGGTGAAGCGGTTGAACAGCGGCGCGATGAAGGTCGGCCAGACAAGCAGCACCAGCACGTTGAAGCCCAGCCAGAACAGCCACACCGACCACCACCAATGCGCGCCCATGACGTTCACCAACCACAGCACGGCGGCGATCAGGGGCAGGCCGATGAGCGCCGCCAGCACCAGGCTCTTGGCGGTGTCGGCCAGGAACAGGGCGAGGGTCATCTTGTTGAAGCCGAAGCGCGCTTCGGTCACGAAAGTCCGGTAGAGCGTGAGCGGCAGATCGACGAGCGCGCCGAGCACGCCGATCGAGGCGAGGAAGGCAGTGCCGTGCAGCAGCGTGCCGGCGGGCCACAGGGCGGTCCAAGTCGAATGCAGCCATTGCAGGGCGCCGCCGAGGGTCAGCAGCAGGATCCAGGCGGCGCTGAGCAGGATGTCGATCCGCGCCAGTCGAAGACGCGCCACGGTGTAGTCGGCCGCCTTGTGATGGGCGGCGAGTGAGATCTGCTGCGCAAACTCGGCCGGTACGTGCTCGCGATGGGCCTGGACGTGCTTCTGGTGGCGTCGGCCCAGCCACAGCTTGAACAGGGCGGTGACCAACAGTACGGCGACAAAGAGACTGGTGAAGAGGGTATCGGTCATGCGCGGTCAGGAAGGGGGCGGGCCCGCCGAAAGGTGGGCGAACTATGACACAATGCGCGATTCTCAACGCTTCGCGGCAAAATTATGGCACAGGATCCCAATCACCTGATCTGGATCGACATGGAGATGACCGGGCTTGAGCCGGACTCCGACCGGATCATCGAAGTGGCCATCGTGGTCACCAACAGCGAACTCGAAACCGTGGCCGAGGCGCCGGTGCTCACGGTGCATCAGTCCGACGCGGTGCTCGATGGCATGGACGAGTGGAACACCCGCACGCACGGCCAGTCGGGCCTGACGGCGCGGGTGCGGGTATCAACGCTGGACGAGGCGGCGGTCGAGGCGCAGATGCTGGCTTTTCTGGCCGAGCATGTGCCCGAACGGGCTTCGCCGATGGCCGGCAACTCGATCTGCCAGGACCGCCGCTTTCTGGCGCGTCACATGCCGAAGCTCGAAGCCTGGTTCCACTACCGCAACCTGGATGTATCCACGCTCAAGGAGTTGGCCAAGCGCTGGCATCCCGAGGTGTACAAGGGCATCCAGAAGCAGGGCAAGCACGAAGCCCTGGCCGACATCTACGAGTCGATCGAAGAATTGAAGCACTACCGGGCGACCTTCCTGCGCCTGCCCGGCTGAGGTCGATCACCGCCCGCCTCAGTCGGGCGGTTGCGTGACCAGGCTGAGCACTTCGCGCCGGCTGCCGCCGCCGCGTTGGTGATGCCACAGCAGGGTGCCGGTGGTGGGCAAGTCGCTGCCGGAGACCAGGATCCACGGGCAACTGGCGTCGCTGAACGGTTGGGGGCGCAGGCCGGCCCGGTAGTCGAGGCTGACGGTCAGGCTTGGCGACAGGCCGATGCCGGAGATGCATCCCGGCGGCGGATGTGCCTCCAGATACTCGGATAGCGCCGAGACCGCGCTCGCATGCCCCTTGCTGTAGTCGAACCACGGTTGCAGCAGAATCACCGCCAGACACCACAACATGGTCATGCCGGCCGCCGAGTTCTGCGCGCCGCGGTAGGGGCTGCGCTTGGCGATGGCCAGCAGCCAGATCCAGCCGGCGCACAGCGCAAGCGCCAGCAGCGGCGGCCAGAGCCGGCTCTCCAGGGCGAAGTCGGGCGTGATCTTCGCCAGATGACGAGCCAGCCCGGGGGGCCAGTCGAAGGCCATGGCGCTCCAGGCCGTCCACGCCAACAGGGCAAAGGTGGCAAAGGTCATCCCGCCGAACCAATCGAAGGCATTGGCCGCACCGCGGCGCAAGGTGGTAACGCCGGCTGCGGCGGCCAGTGCCAGCGGCAGCAACAGCGGCAGGAAGCCCGCCGGTCGCAGGGTGCCGCTCAGGCTGGTGACCAGCACGGCGAGCACGATGGCCGCGCCGATGGTGCGCCAGGCGCGCCTGCCCAGATGGCGCCTCTCGCGCCACAGTGCCCAGCCGGCAATCGGCCACAGCGGCCAGGTGAACCAGCCGAGCAGACCCAACCAGTCGGCGGCTTCGGCCAGTTTGCGGGTGTGGGGCGTGCTGGCTTCGATGCTGGTCGACCACCACAGCGCCAGGAGGTCGGGCGCCGTCGATGCCATCGGTACGATCCACAGGCCGGCGACCACGAGCGCTGCGACGACGCCGATCAGAATGGCCGTCAGCCCGGGCAGCAGCAAGAGCAGCGGCGCGGTCATCAGCAGCGCGTTCAAGCCGTTGGCCAGGACAGCCAGACCGACGCCGACACCGGCGACGACGGCGCCGACACGCGGACGCTTCAAGGCTCTGGCCATGCCCCACAAGGTGACGGCCTGCGCCGCCATGACCGCCAGCAGCGGCTGGGTTTCATGGACATGCACCACCAGCCCGAGGCTGGCGACCAGCAGGAGCAGGGCGGGGGCATGCGCCTGCTCGCCATGCATGCGCCGGGCGGCGTCGGCCGTCAGCCACAGGGCGAAAGCCGCAAAGAGGGCGCTGGCCAGACGTGCCGCATCGTGCAGCGGCAGCACGGTGCCGAGGGCCGACGCGCTGATCGCGCCGAGCCAGTAGTAGAGCGGGCCGAAATCGAGATGTGGCGCACCGGCTAGATGGGGCACCAGCCAGTGTCCGTCGCGCACCATGCCGAGAATCGGGCCGAAGAAGCGGCCGTCGTCCCCCCGCCAGGGGGCATGGCCGGTCAGGCCGGCCAGCAGGTAGATGGCGATCATCGCCCAGAGCAGGGCGGTGCGCGGCGGCGGCGGCAGGGCGGGGGCGAAGGGATCGTGGCGGCGGGTCGTCATTCGGGGAGCATTGGCCGTTCAGGCGTGCGAATTTTACGCCAGCAGGCGTGCGAGGGGATGCGTGCCCGGGCTGGCGGACAATAAAAAAGGCAGCCAAGGCTGCCTTTTTGCAACGCGGGCGAGTGATCAGCCCAGGCGCTGGACGTTGCCGAATTTCTGGCGGAAGCGCTCGACGCGGCCGGCGGTATCGACGATCTTCTGCTTGCCGGTGTAGAAGGGGTGGCACTCGGAACACACTTCAACCGTCATGGCGGCCTTGCCGACCGTCGAGCGGGTCACGAAGGAGTTGCCGCAGCTGCAGGTGATGGTGACGTCCTGGTACTTCGGGTGGATATCCGCTTTCATGGTGTTCGTCTCTGCTGCGGGCGGCGATTGTGACCGCCCTGATCTGGAAAAACGAGCATTATCCCTGATGATTTCAGCGAAATCAAGCAGGTGGGGCCGCTCCGGGAGTGGTGCTGAGGTAGAATCCGCGGACTCAGTCGAGCAGTTCGAGCACCTTTTCGGGCGGGCGGCCGATGACCGCCCGGTCGCCACAGACCGCAATCGGGCGCTCGATCAACTTGGGGTGATCGGCCAGGGCGTCGAGCCAGGCATCGTCATCGAGGGTTTTGCCCTGGTAGAGCGTCTTGAAAACGTCTTCGCCACGGCGCACCAGCGCCTCGGGGGCGATGCCCAGTTGGCGGGTGATTTGCGCCAGGGCCGCGCGAGTGGGCGGGTTTTCCAGGTAATTCACCACCTCGAGCGGCACGTCGGCCTCTTCGAGCAGGGCAAGGGCGGCGCGGCTCTTGGAGCAGCGCGGATTGTGGTAGAGGGTAATGGCGTCGGCCATGGGTGTCGATCCGGAGAGAAACAAGGGCATGAGTTTACTGTGTTGGAGGTCGTCGTGAAGCTTTTGCTGGCGCCCATGGAAGGGCTGGCCGACGAGGTGCTGCGCGACGTGCTCACCCGGTTGTCGCCCTATGATCAGGCGGTGAGCGAGTTCGTCCGCGTTTCGGCGACCGTGTTGCCGCAGCGCAGCTTCTTCCGCATCAGCCCGGAGCTGGCCCGCGGCGGGCGCACCGCGGCGGGCACGCCGGTGCAATTGCAGCTGATGGGCTCCGATCCGGGGCTGATGGCCGAGAACGCGGCGCGGGCACAGCGCTGGTCGCCGGCTGGCATCGATCTGAACTTCGGTTGCCCGGCGCCGACGGTCAATCGCCATCGCGGTGGCGCCGTGCTGCTCGACGAACCCGAGACCCTGCATGCCGTGGCCTCTGCCGTGCGCGCGGTGATGCCGCGCGGCGGGCCGCCGCTGACCGCCAAGATGCGTCTCGGCGTGCGCGACACGCGGCTGACCCTGGCCTGTGCCGAGGCGCTGGCAGAGGCGGGCATCGAACGTATCGTGGTGCATGCTCGCACCAAGCTCGAAGGCTATCGCCCGCCGGCGCACTGGGCCTGGGTGGGGCGAATCGCCGAGCAGGTGCGTGTGCCGGTGGTGGCCAATGGCGAGGTGTGGTCGGTGGCCGACTGGCAGCGCTGCCGGCAGGAGAGCGGGGTGGCCGATGTGATGATCGGCCGCGGCGCGGTGGCCGATCCGTTTCTGGCGCGCGACATCCGCGCCGGCGTCATCCATGCGGCGGACGATCCGCGCGCAGCCGACTGGGCCGAGTTGCTGCCGGCCATCGCGCTGTTCTGGGCACGGGTGCGCAGCAAGCTGCAGGCGCGTCATGCGCCGGGCCGGCTCAAGCAGTGGCTGGGCTTCCTGCGCCGTCGCTTCGTACAGGCCGAGGCGCTCTACCAGGCATTGCGACCGCTCGACGACGTGCATGCCATCGATGCGGTGCTGGTGCAGGCCGGCGCCGGTCTTCCGGCCCGGGCGGCCTAGGACTTCTGCCATGAGCTACGCCAATTCACGCATTCCGGTCAGTGCCCAGCAAGGGGTGCATGAGGACCTGCTCCGTCAGGTCGAGCGCCATCGCGACCATCCCTTTCGCAAACCTTTTACCGACTACAACCGCGAGGCCTTCGCGCAAGCGCTGGCCGGCTGGGACCGCAGCGCACCGCTGATTCTCGATGCCGGCTGCGGCGTGGCGCACAGCACCATCGCCCTGGCGCGCGCCTATCCCGACCATTGGGTCATCGGTGTCGACCAGTCGGCCGAGCGCCTGGGGCGGCGCAAGCCCTATCCCGAAGCGCTGCTGCCCAAGAACATGGCGCTGGTGCGGGCCGATCTGGTGGATTTCTGGCGCTTGATCGAGACCGAGGGCCTGCGCCTGGCGCGGCACTATGTGCTGTACCCGAATCCATGGCCGAAGATCGGCCATCTCGGGCGGCGCTGGCATGCGCACCCGGTGTTCCCGACCCTGCCGCGGCTGGGCGGTGTGCTCGAATGCCGCACCAACTGGCAGGTGTATATCGAGGAATACGCCGTGGCGCTGGGCGCGCTGATCGGCCAGACGGTGGCCTGGGAAACCTTCGCCGCCGACGTCCCGCTGACGCCCTTCGAGCGCAAGTACCGGGACTCCGGCCAGCCGCTCTACCGCGCCGTGGTGGATCTGGACGCGCGCGGCTGAGTTGTTGTTGCGGCGCACCCCGTCTTGGGGCATGCTGGCGGACGCCGGTGATCACCGGTGTCATCCAAGGGAGAGGCGCATGAACACCACGCAACAGGGCTCCGTTTGCCTGAGCGATTCGGAAATGGACGCCTTCGAGGCGCTGCTCGCGTCGGACGTGGTCCCCGATGACTGCATGAGCCTGGAGATGCTCGATGGCTACCTGGCGGCCGTCATCGTCGCGCCGATGCCGCTCAAGACCGTCGAGTGGCTGCCGTCGGTGTGGTCGGAGTCGGAGGTCGACATGCGTGGTGCCGGGGTGCAGAAGGTGCTCTCCCTGGTCCTGCGTTACCACGACGAGCTGGTCGAGACGCTGGGCGACCCCGAAGGCTGGGCGCCGTTTTTCTATGGCGGCGACGAAGAGGCCGACGGCACCCGCCTGGGCGACGAATGGATGACCGGCTTCGAACTCGGCCTCAGCCTGTGGCCCGAGGATTGGGCCGACGATCTCGACGGCCATGATGCCGCCACCTTCGAAGGCCTGATCGAGCGCGCGATGGCGCCGTGGGCGGACGACGACATGGCCGAGGCCGACGACGACACCCGCATCGAGTGGCTCACCGCCACGGCCGCCGCGGTGCGTGCGATGCGCCATCTGCGCGACGCCTGCGGACTGCCGCCAGTGCCGCACGCGATGGTGGTGCCCGGCGCACCGGTCGGCGCCTGAGCTGCTCGATCCAATGATTTGCCGACCTTGGCCGACACGTTGGGCAGCGACTGTGCGATCCTATTCCCCCTATCGCTTCAGGGGTTTTCCCTGATCGGGAAACACCTGATCAGGGAAAGAAGTGGATTCAATCTAGACTTCACGACGACCGTCATGCCCACAAATGACGGCATGACGGAGACGCTCCATGACCACACCGCAATCCTCCCGGCGCCGGGCCAGCCTGCTGTCGGCCCTGTGTCTTGCGTTCGGCATCGCCGCCGCCCCGGCCCATGCCGACGATCCGATCAAGATCGGCCTGTCCGGCCCCTTCAGCGGCGGCAGCGCGCCCATGGGCAACAGCATGCGCCTGGGCATCCGCATGGCGGTCGACGAAATCAATACCTATGTCGGTGGCGTGCTCGGCCGCAAGATCGAACTCGTCGAACGGGATGACGCCGCCAGCCCCGACAAGGGCGTGGAGATCGCCAAGGAGTTGATCGAGAAGGAAAAGGTGGCGGTGACGGTGGGTATCGTCAATACCGGTGTCGGCTTGAAGACCATCGATCTCTACCAGGCGGCCAAGGTGCCGCTGGTGGTCGCGGTATCCACCGGTTCGGAGCTGACCCGGCGCTTCGCCCCGCCGAATGCGCCGCACAATTTCGTCTTCCGCATGTCGCCGCGCACCGGCGTTTCCAACGCCTTTCTGGCCCGCCATCTGGTCGAGGGGCGCGGCTTGCGGCAGATCGGCATTCTGGCCGACGACACCGGCTATGGCGAGGCCGAGATGGGCGACCTGGTCAAGGCGCTGGCGACCCATGGCGTGAAGCCGGTGCGCGTCGAGCGCTTCGGCATCGGCGATCGCGACATGCGCACCCAACTCGACGCGGTGCGCTCGGCCGGTGCGCAGGCGCTGGTGATGTTTGGTATCGGTCCGGAGCTGGCGGCGATTGCCAAGGGCAAGGCAGAGATGGGATGGTCGGTGCCGACCTTCGCCAGCTGGACGGTGTCGATGCGCAATTTTCTCGACCAGGCCGGGCCGGCCGGCGACGGGGTGATGACGGTGCAGTCCTTCATCCCCGGCAGCGAGAACTCCCGGCACCGGCAGTTCGTCAGCGAGTTCGCCAACCGCTACGGCAAGGACGCCATGGAGTCGGCCATGTCGGCGGCGCAAGGCTATGACGCCATGCGGGTCCTGTTCAACGCGATGTCGACCGCCGGCAGCCTGGAAGGCGACAAGATCCGCAACGCGCTCGAGCATCTCGATCGCGGCGTGGAGGGCGTGGTGACGACCTACATCCGGCCGTTCACGCCGGAGGACCATGACGCCATCACCGAGAACATGCTGGTGCTCGGCGTGGTGCGCCAGGGGCGCATCGAGTACGCCTTCAAGGAAGATGCCCGGCGCAGTTTCGCCATCCGCCGTAAGGGGCAGTAAGTCCCGCCGGAAGCCATTGATTCGGCGGTGGAAGTGGATATAATCCGCGCGCCGGAATCGATGAGTCGCAACCACAATCAGCCCCCGCGGCATCTCCGGATGCCGCAGTCCAGCAGGCGCGAGACGTCGTCGATTCGGCGGCATGCACAGGGTGTGCATGCCGGCGTTTCACTAGCGTGTGTTGGACGACATGAGCGACCCGAATCCGTGTCTTGAGTGCGGCATCTGCTGCACCCATTTCCGTATCTCTTTCTATTGGGCCGAGGCGGACGACGCCCCGGGCGGCTTCGTGCCGGCCCACATGACCGAGAAACTCAATCACCACATGAGTTGCATGAAAGGCAGCAACCAGCTGCCGCGCCGTTGCAGCGCGCTCGAGGGCGAGGTTGGCAAGGCGGTGTCGTGCAGCATCTACGAGAACCGGCCCACGCCCTGTCGGGAGTTTCCGGTGTTCTTCGACGACGGCACACCGAATCCGAAGTGCGACGAGTTGCGTGCGCTGATCGGCCTGCCGCCGATCGAACCGCTCGGGTTTCCGCGCGCGGCCTGATCAGGCCGGCTCGGCGACTGCGCCGAGAATGGCGAGCGGGCCGGCCGCCATCAGGGCGGGCAGGGCGTCGCGCGATTTGACGAAGAACGAGCCGGCAAAACCGAGGGCGTTGACCGACATCTGCTGCCAGCGCTCTGCGCGGCGCGGGATCAGCCACATCCAGTCGCGCGTCATCAGCAGGTTGTAGGGCGGCAGCTCGTCGGCGTTGTCGATGGCCAGTTGCGCCAGCAAGGCGCGGTAGCAGGCGCCCAGATCGGCGCCGGGCGAAGGCGCCTGCCAGGTGCGGGTCGGCAGCGGCGCGTAGGCATGGCGAAAGGCGAAGCGCCCAGGCCCATCGGCCAGGGCCTCGGGCAGCACCTGGGCCAGCGGCGGCAGGTCGGGGATCCACTGCAGGTGTTTGTGGTCCTGACTGGCGCCGGCGCGCTCGCCGGCATTGTAGAAACCGAGCCCGCCATGCACGGCCAGGATGGCGCCGAGGGCGGCGAAGTCGGCGTCGGTGATCGGCGCGGTCTGTCTTTCGAAATGCTCGGTCACCACCAGCAGGTGGCGGGCCATCACGGGATACTTGTTGAGCAGGACCTGATGATGTGGGCCGAGGGCGCCCAGCGTCAGCATCGGCTCGGGGGGCAGAAACGGGTTGTGGTGATCCGAGCGCGACGGCTTGTGGCGATGCCCCGCGGCGGGCGGGGCGGCCATCCATTTGACGACGAAGGGCAGGCCGTGGTCGTCCAGCCAGGTTTTTTCGGTGGCGATGGGGTGGAGCGCACCGTGCCCAAAGGCGTCGCCCAGACGCTGGTCGATGGCGTCTGCGCTCAGGTCTGCGGCGGGCGGTGGTGGCTTCATGGCGGCCCATCATAGCGATTTGCGGCGGCGCGGCAAGCGCATCGACCCAAGATTGAGGCACACTGCCGCATGTACTCACTGACGGTGGGCGAGATGCCATGCGAATCCTGATCGTGGATGACGACTATGTGAACCGGAAATTGCCGGCCGTGGTGCTGGGGCGCGTCGGCCATGTGGTGATCGAGGCGGCGAACGGCACCGATGCGTTGGCGATCGCCGCGCGCGAGACGGTCGATGTGGTGCTGCTGGATCTGACCATGCCCGACATGAGCGGTTACGAGGTCTGCCGGCAACTGCGCGCCCGCGCGGGTGGCGATGCGCTGCGGATCGTGGCCTACACCGCCTATGGCATGGATTCCGTGAACGAGCCGCTGCAGGCGTCGGGCTTCGACGCGCTGCTGCTCAAGCCGGTGACGCCGGCCGACATCCTGGCGGCGATCCGCCCGCCCTCAGCCGATGCCGGAGATCCGCCGTCGCCGCTGGGCTAACCACTCCCACACCCAGCCACCCGGCCGGTCGGCACCGGTCAAGACATAGTCGAGGGTGTGTTCGTTGCTGACGGTGAGCGTAAAGTCGGCCCGCGAACCGGGTTGGCCGACCAGCAGCAGGCGATCGCCCGGGCGGACGAGCGCATCGGCGGTGGGCAGGACGACATGATCGTCGTCATCCCGATGCAGGTAGAGCACCGCGGCGGCCAGTTCCTGCGCCCGATTGTGTGGGTCGCGCATCAGATCCCCGAGCCGCACGGCGCGGCTGTTGCGCATCAGGTGCCGGTAGAGCGCCGGTGCGCGCTGGAGGTTGAGGCGTACGCTCCAGACGGACGGCACGTTCCAGCCGAAGCGCGTGGTGAGGGTGTCGAGTAGGGCGGCGGACCAGGCGTCGTCGCGGGTGGCGATTTCCTGCAGGAAGGGTTCGAGCAGCGGGGTGGTGAGCACCGCCAGGCATTCGTTGCCGATGATCTCGCTGGGCACCACGGTGACGTCGGAGTCGAAGGCGTCGAACAGCGCATGGTTGGCATAGGCGTTCATGCGCAGGATCACGAACAGGTCGGGATTCAACTCGCGGGCGGTGACGGCGATCGACAGGTTGTCGATGTCGTTGCCGGTGCTGGCGACGATGCCCACCGCCTGTTGGATGTTGGCCCGCTCCAGCGTGGCGGCACCGGTGGCGTCGCCGCGCACCACGCGGTGGCCGTGGCCGTCGGGCGCCTCGCGGTCGATGATGATCACCGGCACGCCTTCCTGGTCGAAGGCCTCGACCAGGATCTTGCCGAAGCCGCCGTAGCCGCATAGCACCCACTTGCCGAGCGGCGGGTCGCGATGGCGTTCGACGGCGGTGCCGGGCAGGCCGGTCAGCCAGGTGAGCAGGTGGTAAGTGTTGGGCGCATGCAGCGCCAGCGCCAGGTATTCGGCGAACTTGGCGAAGGGGTTGATGATGTGGCGGGTGCCGAAGGAGGCCATGTTGGCCGCCACGTCGGCCGAGCTGGCGCGGCACATGGCGGGCAGCTTGGGCGCCAGCAGGCGCGCCGAGATGGCGATGGCCAGGTTGGCGTTGTCGTCGTCGGTCAGGGCCAGCACGCCGCGGCAATTCCGGTTGGTCAGGCCGGCAAAGCGTAGCGTCTCGGGTAGGCGCGCATCGGCGGTCAGGCAGGGGATGTCGGTCACATAGCCATGCAGCTCCTGCTCGCTGGCCTTGACCGGGTCATGCTCGACCACCACCGCCCGCTCGCCGAGCCGGTCGAGCGCCTTGCACACCAGGCGGCCGGTTTCACCGTATCCGCAGACCAGATAGAAGGGTTCGTGGATGCGGCGCACCTGGCGGGCGAAGTGCGCGGTGTCGACGGCGTTGCGGAAGGTCTGGTTCTGCAACAGCGCAAACACCGAGCCGATGGTGTAGGCCCAGCCGACCACCGCCATGTAGATGCAGATCGTCACCCACAGCCGCTGCTGCTCGGAGAACACCTCGGGCACTTCGCCGAACCCGATGGTGGTGGCCGTGTAGCTGATGAAGTAGAAGGCGTGGAAGAAGCTCATCCGTTCGCCGTCGATCCCCGGCACCAGGGTGAGCCCCAGGACCGATACCGAGAAGATGACGATGAGCGTGAGCAGCGGCGCGCGCAGCCGCCGCAGGGCGAGAAACAGCGTGCTCTGGTGGCCGGCCGGCGTCATCGACGCTGCATGATGGTCTCGGCGATCAGGATGATCACCGATACGATGTTGGCGAACAGCGCGCCGCCCGACAGCGACACCACCTTGGCGGTGATGTCCGGTGTCATGCCCGTGCCCAGCACATGCGCCCCGTAGCCCCACACCATGGCCGCCGCGATCAGCTGCAGGTCGGCCACCAGCGAGGTGGACAGATGCACCGCGCCGATCTGCGTGCGGTCGCCGAACTTGAGCACGGTGGCGATGAGGTTCACCACGATGGCGGCGAACAGCTCGTAGATGTCGTGGTGGGCGGGGTTGTCGAGATCGCCCACGAAGAAGCCGAAGTTGAGCGTGGCGGCAAGGACGATGAAGAAGCCGAAGATGACCTTCTCGAGATTCATGCGCGGGCGCTCCGGGGCGGCGAAAGACTGGAAGCCTGATTATAGGCAGCGCGGCGGGGCGCTGTCAGTCGCCCAGGATATCGCCGTCGACATAGAACCAGCGCCCGTCTTCATGGACGAAGCGACTGCGTTCGTGAATCTGCCCCGGGCGGCCGCCGCTGCGGTAGCGCGCCACGAACTCGACCGTGGCCGTTGTCGGGCCGGTGGCGACGGCCGATTCGACGCTCAGGCCGGTCCAGCGCGGCCCGTCGGTCAGATCCAGCGTTTCGGGGCGTGTCGAGGGGTGCCAGGTGGCGCGCAGATAGTCGGCCTCTCCCTGGCAGTAGGCGCTGTAGCGCGAACGCATCAGGGATTCGGCATCCGCGGCGACGGTGTCGCCGGCGATCAGACGGCCGCAGCAGGCTGCATAGGTGGCCGGGCGGCCGCAGGGGCAGGGGCGGGTTCGGGTTTTCATGCGGGTGCACGGTAGCGCCCTTGTTCGTCACCGGGAAGTGGCCGGGCGGTGGGATCGAGCTACGAAATTGGTTGTAGTTGAGAATGGTTATCAATTAAAATTCTGCCCTTCGCTTGGTTTCGTCTGCGCGACCTCTCGCCGGAAACCCACCCAAGCCGCCGGAACCGTTGCCGACATGCCGCGCACGGATCGACCCGGCTTTCCGCAGCCAGCCACGAGCACCGCTCTTCGCCAGCCATGGATTCGAACCACGATTGACATGGAGAGTGACCGATGCTGCGTATTTCCCGTCCCACCCCCACCAACCGCCTACCAGCCGTGACGGCCCTCGTCGGGGCGATGCTGGCGCTGCCGGCCGCCGCCGAACCGCGGCCGACCGAGCTCGACAGCGTCACCGTCAGTGCCACCCGTTCGGGCGGCGTGGCGGGCGAGACGGCGCAGAAGATCACCGTCATCTCGCGCGAGCAGATCGAGCGCCAGCTGGCCATCTCGTCGGACCAGGCGCAGGTGCTGAGCAATCTGCTGCCGTCCTACTCACCGAGCCGGCAGAAGCTGTCCAACGCCGGGGAGACCTTCCGCGGCCGCAACCCGCTGTTCATGATCGACGGCATCCCGCAGTCCAACCCGCTGCGCGACAGCTCGCGCGATGGCTACACCATCGATCTGTCGATGGTCGAGCGCATCGAGATCATTCACGGCGCCAGCGCCGAGCATGGCCTGGGCGCTACCGGCGGGATCATCAACTTCGTGACTCGCCGCACCCGCAGCGAGACGCTGCGCCAGCATGCCGGCATCCGTTTCACCGGGCCGACCGATTCGGTGTCCGACGGGTTGGGCTACAAGCTCGACTACCGTGTCGAGGGCATGAAGGACGGCTGGGAATTCCTCGCCGGCGCCAGTTACCAGACCCACGGCCTGTTCTACGACGGGAAGGGCCAGCCGATCGGGGTGGACAACACCCAGGGCGACATCATGGATTCGGTCAGCCATGACATCCTGCTCAAACTTGGCTACTGGTTCGATGACGACCAGAACCTCGCCTTCAGCCTCAACCGCTTCATGCTCAAGGGCAACAACGACTACACCAATGTGCCGGGCGACGCCGATGCCGGCATTCCGGCCACCTCGCGGCGTGGCACGCCGCCGGCCGGCAAGGCGCCGCAGAACGAGGTGACCACCGCCAGCCTGGCATACAAGCACGGCAACCTGGCCGGCAGCGAGCTGGCCGTGCAGCTCTACTCGCAGCGCTTCCGCGCCCGCTTCGGCGGTGGCACCTTCGCCACCTTTCAGGACGCCAGCCTGGCGCCGGTGGGCACCTTGTTCGACCAGTCGCAGAATGAATCCGACAAGCTCGGTGCCAAGTTCACGCTCAGCCGGCACGACCTGTTCTCCAACCGGCTCACGCTCACCGGCGGCTTCGACATGTTGCAGGACACCACCCGCCAGATGCTGATCGCCACCGACCGCGAGTGGGTGCCCGAGACGCAGTTCCGCAACTTCGCCCCTTTCCTGCAGGCTGAGCTGCGCCCCATCGAGCAGCTCAAGCTGCAGGCCGGCGTGCGCCGCGAATACGCCAAGCTGCAGGTCGACACCTTCCGCACCGTCGCCACGGCCAACGGCGTGACGGTGGCTGGCGGCGAGCCCAGCTTCCAGGAGACGCTGTTCAACGCCGGCGTCGTCGTCCAGGCCACCGACTGGGCGCAGGTGTTCGCCAACTACTCGGAGGGCTTCGGCATGCCGGACGTCGGCCGGGTGCTGCGCGGCATCAACCAGCCGGGGCTACGGGTGGACGACTTCCTCGACCTGCAACCCATCGTCACCGACAACCGCGAGATCGGCGTGCGCCTGGCGCACGGCCCGTTCGACCTTGAAGCCAGCTACTTCGAGTCCGACGCCGATCTGGGCTCTCGCCTGCAGAACGTCGGCGGGGTGTACCAGGTGCGGCGCGAACGGACCGAGATCAGCGGCGTCGAGGCCAGCGCCGGCTGGCGCCTGAACGACGACCATCGCCTGAGCGCCGGCTATGCGCGCCTGACGGGCCGCTCCGACACCGACGGCGACGGCAAGGTCGACACCGATCTGGACGGCGCCAACATCTCGCCCAACCGCCTCACGCTGGGCTGGCAGGCGCGCTGGAGCGACCGCCTCGACACCCTGGTGCAGGCGAACCACTTCTTCGACCGCAGCTTCGACAAGGCGTCGCTCGATTTCGACGGCTACAGCCTGCTCGATGCCTCGGTGACCTACCGCCTGAGCGAAGGGCAGGTGAGCGTCGGCGTGGAGAACCTGCTCAACGAAGACTATGTGACCTACTACGGCCAGAGCGCCGACTCGACCACCCGCGACGAGCGCTACTTCAAGGGCCGCGGGCGGACGCTGGCGATCGGCTACCGGGTCGATTTCTGAGCCATGACGAGGCGCGCAGGCCTGATCGTCTCGCGAGTGCTGGCAGCGGTGGGGGCGGGCTATGCCTTCACCGCCAGTGTGGTGGCGCTGGTCGCGGTGGCGCTGCCCGCCATCTTCGGCATGGCGCGCAGCGAGGCCGTGGTGCTGGCCGCCATGCTCGGCTTCGTCATCTATCTGCTCGCGCTGCTGTGGGCTGCGGTCGAGCCGCGCTTGTGGTGGGTGTGGGCCGGGCTGATCGGCGGCGCGGCCGTGAGCTGGGCGCTGTCGCTGGCCGCCCGCCTGCCGGTGGCCGGTTGAGATGACGCCGCGTTGGCGCCACGCCATGGTCGGGCTCCACACCTGGGCCGGGGTGTGCGTGGGTACGCTGCTCTTCGTCATCTTCTGGATGGGCAGCCTGTCGGTGTTCGACCGCGAGATCGACCGTTGGATGATGCCGGCCACCCGGCTGCCGGCGCCCAGCGGGCCGCCGTCGCTGGATGCCACCGTGTTGCCCGTGGCGGCGCGTCTGGCCGGCGGAGCTTCGCCATGGACCATCGTCCTGCCGAGTGCACGCGTTCCTGCGATCGAGCTGCGCTACACCGATGCCCAGGGCGAGCCGGTGCGCCGCCATATCGATCCGGCCAGCGGCGCGCTGCTGCCCGAGGCCGGCAGCCTGGGGGCGAGTGGCTTTTTCTTCCCCTTCCATTTCCGCCTGCACCTGCGCTTTGCCGACATCGGCTACTGGCTGGTCGGCGTGGCCGGTATGGCGATGCTGGTGCTGCTGGTCTCGGGGGTGATCGTCCATCGGCGCATCTTCAGCGACTTCTTCACCTTCCGCCCCCGGCGCGCCCTGCCGCGCGCCACGCTCGATGTGCACAACCTCAGCGGCGTGCTGGCCTTGCCGTTTCACTTTGTCATCACGTTGTCGGGGCTGATCATCTTTTTCGCCATCTATTTCCCCTCGGCCTACCAGATGGCCTACGCCGGGGCCGCGGTGGCGCCGCGCGCGGCCTTCGATCGCGACGCCTTCGGCACCTGGCAGCGGCCCGCCAGCGGCCAGCCCGGGCAGCTCGCCTCGCTCGACGCGATGCTTGCCACGGCGCGAGATACTTGGCAGGGCAGGGAGGCGTATTTCGTCCGCGTCTGGCATCCCGGCGATGCCGCCGCCTATGTCGAGCTGCGCCGCAGCGTGGCCGAGGGCATCCCGATGAACGTCGACCGGCTCGTGTTCGACGGCGCCAGCGGCCGGCTGCTGCACCGGCACAAGGCCCAGCCGGTGATGGCCGTGCAGCGCTTCATCGCCGGCCTGCACTTCATCCAGTTCCGCCACGGCCTGCTGCGTGCGCTGTACTTCGTGGCCGGCCTGGCCGGCTGCGTGATGATCGCCTCCGGCCTGCTGTTCTGGCTGGCGGCGCGTCGGCGCCGCGCGGGCGGGGTGGGGATGCGCCTGGTCGATGCGCTGACCGTTGGCGGCACGACGGGCACCATTCTCGCCACGCTGGCCTTCCTGATCGCCAACCGGGTGTTGCCCGGCGATGGGGCGGCGCGGGCGGCGCTGGAGATGCAGGTGTTTTTCGCGGTGTGGGTACTCGGCTTCTGCCATGCAGGGCTGCGCCCCGAGGGCGCCTGGCGGGTGCAAAGCCGCGCTATCGGCGTGGCGGCCGCGGTCGCCGTCGTGCTCAATGCGCTCACGACCGGCATGCATCCGCTGGCGGCCATGGCCGGCGGGCAGTGGGCGGTGGCGGGCGTGGACGGCGTGCTGCTGCTGACCGCCGCCCTTGCGTGGGGCGTGGCCCGCCGCGGCGGCCGGCAGCCCGCCTCGGCGGCGAGCGCCGTGGCCGGCGCCGATCATGGCTGAGGCACTGCTGCTGGCGGCCTGCCTGGCCGGCTATGCCGGCTTCGGCCTGCTGGCGGTGTCGATGGCCCGGCACTGGCGCGAGCTGGCGGGCGATGCCGCGTTGCCGCCGGCGCGGTGCCGAGCGCTCCGGCGGGTGGGCGCGCTGGCCATTGCCGGCAGCTTCGCGCTGGTGCTGTGGCGCGACGGCGGCGGTTTCGGCAGCCTGCTCGGCATCTTGCTGCTGAGCGCCTGCGCCACGGCTGTTGCCTTCACCCTGAGCGCCCGACCGCGCTGGTTGACCGGTTTCGCCGAGCGCCTGGCCGAACGCTCGCGCTGAGCGGCGCTGCGCCAGGCTCTCATCCGGCTTGGTCGATGACCGACAGGCCGGTGATGCCCCGCCGACGAACGCGACGAAGGTGCTGACCCCGTTTTCGCGGCGCAGCATTTCGGCCCGGTATGCACCAGATCGGTGGTCGTGCTGCCCTCGGGCAGGGCGCCGGTTAGTCCGATACCGATCACCTCCTGCGTGAGGAGGTACACCGGCTGGCCGTGCATCGCCGCCTCGGCTTCGATATCGCTACGCCGTTGATCATGGCGGTGTGCGAGTCGGTGCCGACTCGGCGTGTCGGGGTCGTGCTGATCGTCGCCGTTCGAGTGCTGCCGGGGAACAGCTGCGCGAGATTGACCCGACGCAGGATGCCGATGCCCGGCGGCACCACCTTGAAGGTGGGCAGCGTGCTTGGCGGCGAATCGGGCCCGGCGGACGCCGGGCGGTGAGGGCGCTACATCGGCAGTAGACCGGCTGGAGAGGGCGTCTGTGTTCCCCCTCCCGTTACGCACTGCAGCAAGAAGCGTACAATGCTGCGGGTGCGTAAGGGCGCCGTAAGTCGCCTCGCCCAAACTAAGTCTTATAAAAGATATATAATTCGCCCGTTTGCCTCGGAGCCCTCGCTCCGGGGTGCCCTGCCACCGTGTAACAGGAAGGATGTCGCCGTGCTACAAGCCTATCGTCAGCATGTCGCCGAGCGCGAGGCGCTTGGCATTCCCGCTCTGCCGCTGGACAAGCCGCAGACCGAAGAACTGGTTCAACTGCTTCAGAACCCGCCCGCCGGCGAAGAAGCGTTTCTGGTGGACCTCCTGACCCACCGCGTGCCGGCCGGTGTCGATGACGCCGCCAAGGTCAAGGCCGAGTTCCTGGCCAAGGTCGCCAAGGGCGAACTGGCCTGTGGTTTGGTGTCGCGCGCCAAGGCCACCGAATTGCTGGGCACCATGCTCGGCGGTTTCAACATCAAGCCGATGATCGACCTGCTGGATGATACCGAGGTCGGCACCATCGCTGCCGGGGGCCTGAAAAAGACCCTGCTGATGTTCGACTACTTCCATGATGTCAAGGAACTGGCCGCCAAGGGCAGCGCCAACGCCAAGGAGGTGATGCAGTCCTGGGCCGATGCCGAGTGGTTCACCAGCCGCCCCGAAGTGCCGGCCTCGATGAAGATCACCGTGTTCAAGGTCACCGGCGAAACCAACACCGACGACCTGTCGCCGGCGCCGGACGCCTGGTCCCGCCCCGACATCCCGCTGCATGCGCTGGCCATGCTGAAGAACCCGCGCCCGGGCATCGAGCCGGAAGAAGCCGGCGTGCGTGGCCCGGTCAAGTTCCTCGAAGACCTGCGCGCCAAGGGCAACCTGGTGGCCTACGTCGGCGACGTGGTCGGCACCGGTTCCTCGCGCAAGTCCGCCACCAACTCGGTGCTGTGGTTCACCGGCGAAGACATCCCCTTCGTGCCGAACAAGCGCTTCGGCGGCGTGTGCCTGGGCTCCAAGATCGCCCCGATCTTCTTCAACACCATGGAAGATGCTGGCGCGCTGCCGATCGAGATCGATTGCGGCGAAATGAACATGGGTGACGAAGTCGAGCTGAAGGTCGACCAGGCCACCGCCGTGGTCACCGCCTTCAAGAACGGCGAGAAGATCGCCGAAGCCGCGCTCAAGACCCCGGTCATCCTCGACGAAGTGCGCGCTGGTGGTCGCATTCCGCTGATCATCGGCCGCGGCCTGACCGCCAAGGCGCGCGAAGCGCTGGGCCTGCCGGTGTCGACCCTGTTCCGCCTGCCGCAGGATCCGGCCGATTCGGGCAAGGGTTTCTCGCTGGCACAGAAGATGGTGGGCCGCGCCTGCGGTCTGCCCGAAGGCCAGGGCGTGCGCCCGGGCACCTACTGCGAGCCCAAGATGACCACCGTCGGCTCCCAGGACACCACCGGCCCGATGACCCGCGACGAGCTCAAAGACCTCGCCTGCCTCGGCTTCTCGGCCGACCTGGTGATGCAGTCCTTCTGCCACACCGCCGCCTACCCGAAGCTGGTCGACGTCAAGATGCACCGCGAGCTGCCGAGCTTCATCAGCACCCGCGGCGGCGTCTCGCTGCGCCCGGGCGACGGCGTGATCCACTCCTGGCTCAACCGCCTGCTGCTGCCCGACACCGTCGGCACCGGTGGCGACTCGCACACCCGCTTCCCGATCGGCATCTCCTTCCCGGCCGGCTCCGGCCTGGTGGCTTTTGCCGCCGCCACCGGCGTAATGCCGCTGGACATGCCCGAATCCGTGCTGGTGCGCTTCAAGGGCAAGATGCAGCCCGGCGTCACCCTGCGTGACCTGGTCAACGCCATCCCCCTGTACGCCATCAAGGCCGGCCTGCTGACGGTCGAGAAGAAAGGCAAGAAGAACATCTTCTCCGGCCGCATCCTCGAGATCGAAGGTCTGCCGGATCTCAAGGTCGAACAGGCCTTCGAGCTGACCGACGCCTCGGCCGAGCGCTCCGCCGCCGGCTGCACGGTGCACCTCAACAAGGCGCCGATCGTCGAGTACATGAACTCGAACATCACGCTGATGAAGTGGATGATCGCCAACGGCTACCAGGATGCCCGCACCCTCGGCCGTCGCATCAAGGCCATGGAAGCATGGATTGCCAACGGCGAACTGCTGTCGGGCGATGCCGACGCCGAGTACGCGGCCGTCATCGACATCGACCTGGCCGACATCAAGGAGCCGATCGTCGCCTGCCCGAACGATCCGGATGACGTGAAAACGCTGTCCGAAGTCGCCGGCGCCAAGATCGACGAAGTGTTCATCGGCTCGTGCATGACCAACATCGGCCACTTCCGTGCCGCCGGCAAGGTGCTCGAAGGCAAGAGCGACATCCCGACCCGCCTGTGGATCGCCCCGCCGACCAAGATGGACGCCATGATCCTCAACGAGGAAGGCTACTACTCCATCCTCGGCAAGTCCGGCGCCCGCATGGAAATGCCGGGCTGCTCGCTGTGCATGGGCAACCAGGCACAGATCCGCAAGGGCTCGACCGCCATGTCGACCTCGACCCGCAACTTCCCCAACCGTCTCGGTATCGACACCCAGGTCTACCTCGGCTCCGCCGAACTGGCCGCGGTGTGCGCCCTTACCGGCAAGATCCCGACGGCCACCGAGTACCTGGCGCAAGTCCAGTCGCTCGAAGCCAAGGCGGCCGACGTCTATCGCTACATGAACTTCGACCAGATCGAAGAGTTCAAGAGCGTGGCGGATACCGTCGCGGTGTAAGTCGCAGACCTGAACGGGTCGGTGTAGACCGACCTGTGGGTTGTATTGAAGCCATCCGCAGGAAACTGCGGGTGGCTTTTTTCGTTGGGGTGAACTCAGCGAGGCGCGGACAGTGCGCGAGGGCGATGCTGACAATATTCGCACCGCCCTCGCGCGCCACGCGCCCGGTCACCTCGGTGCGACGCTATGCCGGCGATGCATCCGGCGCGACGGCATCCGGGGCGCAGGCAGCCCAGATGCGTTCGACCTCGCTGCAGGCGGGCATCGATTGCCTAAACAGTGTGATCGTCAGAGGCGCGGTGTGTCGGTCTGCGCCGGCCTGGACGAGCAGGCCGGCGGCCAGCTCGTCACGCACGGCGAGTTCGGGGATCCACGCTATGCCGGCCCCGGCCAGCGCGCCACGCTTGAGGACGTCGGACATCGAGCACTCATAGCTGAATTCGAGCTGCTTCGCCAAGTCTTCTCGCTCGATTACCTCTGCCGCGACCCGGCCCAGGTAGCTGTTGCTCGAATAGCACAGGTAGGGCAGCGTATGGCCATGTCGCAGGTCGTGCAGGGCGCGGCCGTTGCCATCGGGGGCGCTGACCGGAATCAGGCGATCCCGCGCCAAGGGGGTCGAGGGGTATCGGCCGATCTCGCTGAGGCTTGGCACGGCGGGGCTGCTGTACGAGAGCATCAATTCGCAGGAACCGGAAATCAGCGCCTCCACGCAGCCGGCGACATGATCGGCGATGACCCGCGCCCTGACCGGACCGATCCGTGACTGCAGGCCGGCATGCCAGTCGCCGAAGAAGCTGACGGCGATCGTGTGCGAGGCGGCGATGGACACCACCTCGCCGGCTCGCGGCACCAGGCCCTGGGCCTCTTCTCGCCCCACGCGAAGCGTGTCGAGCGCTTCTTGGGCGGTTTTCCGGAAGGATTCGCCGGCTTGCGTCAGGCCTACGGGGAACAGGCTGCGGTCGATCAGTACGGCGCCGACCCAGTACTCCAGATTGCGGATGCGACGACTGAAGGCGGGTTGGGTGACGTTGCGCAACTCGGCCGCGCGGGAGAAGTTCCGCGTGACGGCCAAGGTGAGGAAATCCTCCAGCCAGTTCATTTCCATACAGATCCCTCATCGATGCGTAACCCGTGCGACTGGGCGCAGATTACACCGTGTGAAACCGCTGGGTTGGCGCCATGCAAATTTTGCATGGCGCATCGAAAAGAAGAATTGGGCAAAGCGGACAGGGCTCCGTATAACGATTCTCACCGGCAGATCTGCGACATGGCACGACTGCCCGACAGAGAGACGGTGTGGCCGGTCGTCGCGCCGTTTGACCACAGACACCGTTCGCCCTGCACCGGCGGGCGGGCCAGGAGACTCGGATGACAAGGACAAACACGCCTGTATCGCGCGGCCCATTTGCGTTCTGGACAGGCATGCAGCTGTGGAAGCAGATATTCATCGCCCTCGTGGTGGGACTGGTCATCGGCGTCCTGCTGAACCAGACGGGGAATGCGGACATCGCCAAGAGCGTCAAGCCCCTGGGCGATCTGTTCATTCGTGGCATCAAGATGCTGATCGTGCCGTTGATCTTCGTGTCTTTGGTGACCGGGGTGGCCTCGCTGCAGAACCTCTCCACCATGGGCCGGCTCAGCGTCAAGACCGTGGCCCTGTATCTCGGGACGACGGCGGTCGCGATCTCGATCGGACTTGGACTGGCGGTGGTGTTTGAACCCGGGGTCGGTGTCGATCTCGGCTCGGCCCAGGCGGTCACCGCCAAAGAGGCCCCGAATCTGGTCGACATTCTCCTCGGTATCGTGCCGACCAATCCGGTCGAGGCGCTGGTCAGCGGAAATGTGTTGCAGATCATCGTGTTCGCCATCTTCTTCGGCGTGGCCATCACGATGGCGGGCGATGCGGCCAAGCCGGTGCGCGCCTTTTTCGAATCCGCGGCCGAGGTGATCTACAAGCTGACTTCGGTGGTGATTTCCTTTGCTCCGTATGGCGTGTTCGCCCTGATGGTCTGGGTGGCGGGCACTTACGGCATGGACGTACTGGCGCCGCTGGCGAAAGTGATCGGGATGGTCTATCTGGGCTGTGCGGTTCATGCCGTGCTGGTCTATGGCGGCCTGATCCGTCTGATGGCGCGCCTGAATCCGGTGCGCTACTTTCAGGGTTGCATCGAACCGGTGATGGTGGCCTTCACCAGCACCTCCAGTTCGGGAACCTTGCCGGTCACCATGATGGCGGCCGAGCGCAACCTCGGTGTGCCGCGAAGCGTGTCGAGCTTCGTCCTGCCGCTGGGCGCGACCGTCAATATGGACGGCACCGCCTTGTACCAGGGCGTTTGCGCGGTGTTCATCGCCCAGGCCTACGGGGTCGATCTGAGCTCGGGCCAATACCTCACGATCGTGCTGACCGCGACGCTGGCCTCGGTCGGCACGGCTGGCGTCCCCGGTGCCGGCTTGATCATGTTGTCGCTGGTGCTGGCCTCGGTGGGGCTGCCCCTGGAAGGCATTGCGATCATTGCCGGTATCGATCGCGTGCTCGACATGGCACGCACGGCGTTGAACGTGGCGGGCGATTGTGCGGTGAGCTGCCTCGTGGCCCGCAGCGAGGGGCAACTCGATCAAGCGGTGTATGACACCGCTCATGTTCTGCGCGCAGACGACCTGCGCACGGTCGCCGCGGGTGAGGCGTCGATGCCGGCAGCCGGCCCGGCCCGGGTGGCCTCGTAGGCGGCTGAGGCTTCGCGGTCACGAAAGAGCCGGCCGTCGTCCGTCGAACGTTCGATCGACGATGCGCGGCCGGCGTCCGATCATCCCGAATGGAATGAAGTCCGTGGTGCATCACGCCTTTCTCGATCCCAAAAAACGACGCTTCGGCATCGTCGGTGGTCTGGGCGCACTGGGTGGCGCCGACGTCCTGCTCAAAATGATCCGGAGCGCCCAGCGTATGTCGAGCCTGTCGGGGACGGATATCGCCTTCGAGCAGCGACACTTCGGCGAAGAAGCGATCGTCGCCGACGGCAGCTATGATCCGACGCGCCGAAAGTTCTACATCTACAATGCGCTCAAGGACATGGAGGCGCGGGGCATCGATACGGCTCTGGTGCCATGTTTCCTGTCGCACACGTTTCTGGGCGAGATCACGCCCGAAGTCGGTCTCCAGGTGGTCAGCGTGTTCGATGCCTTGTGCCGGCACTTCACGAGCGAGGTGGTCGGCGTACGCAAGATCGGCGTGCTGACGTCGACCTACCTCAAGCGCGCTGGCATGTTCGAACGCGAGTTGGGGCGGTTCGGGCAGGTGATCTACCCGGATGACGACACCCAGGCGAGCACAGTCATGCAGGCGGTCTATGGGGCGAGGGGCCTGCGGGCGGGCCACCACGGTGGCGAATGCCAGCATCTGCTGCTCGACGCCTGCCTGCATCTGGTGGACGCCGGGGCCGACATCATCGTCCCCGGCATGACCGAAATCCCGGTGCTCATCGATTCGCTTCGCCCGCAGGTGCCGGTGCCGATACTCGATGCCAATCTGTTGTATGCCGAGTACGCACTGGGGATCGACGCCGCCGCGCCGCGCCGCGGGTTCAAGCTCGGCGTGGTGGGCGGTGTCGGCCCCGCGGCAACGGTCGACTTCATGCACAAGGTGGTCAAGCTGACCGCCGCGACCCGCGACCAGGATCACATCAAGATGGTTGTCGAGCAGAATCCGCAGATTCCGGACCGTACCGCCAATCTCATCGGTAGTGGCGACGATCCGACCATTGCGCTGCTCGCGACCTGCATGCGGCTCAAGGCCGATGGCGCCGACGCGGTCGCCATTCCCTGCAACACCGCGCATGCCTATGTCGATCGTATTCAGCCGTATCTGGATATCCCCATCGTCAACATGCTCTCCGAAGTCGTGCGCTACATCCGCGAGACCCTGCCTGCGGTGACGCGGGTGGGATTGCTCGCGACGTCGGGAACGGTCGCCAGCGGCGTGTACAAAAGCGCGACCGAAGCCGCCGGGCTCGAACTGCTCGTGCCGGACGGGGCGGTGCAGGCGAGTGTCATGGAGGCCATCTACGGCAGGCGTGGCGTCAAGGCCGGCTTCACCCGGGGCGCGTGCGCGGCGCACCTGGTCGATGCGATTGTCCATCTGCAATCGTGCGGCGCCGAGGTCATCGTGCTGGGCTGTACCGAACTGCCCCTGATCGAACTGACGAATATCGACGCACAGCGTCTGCCCTTGATCGACCCGACTGCCATTCTGGCGCGGTGCTGCGTGGCCCTCGCGGGCGCATCATGCGACGCGCGGCCCGACACCGTCGAGGCCGAGGCGTTGTGATGACGCGCCCGTTGCCGCCGCGTGGTCGGCGGCCTAGTGCCAATCGCTGACCGCCTTCACCTCCAGAAACTCCTCCAGCCCCCACGCGCCGCCTTCGCGGCCGTTGCCCGACTGCTTGTACCCGCCAAACGGCGCGCCGGCGCCGAGCGACTGGCCGTTGACCTCGACCATGCCGGCACGAAGCGCGCGGGCGACGCGCTTGGCGCGGGCCGTATCCTGGGTCTGCACGTAGTGGGTGAGGCCGTAGGGGCTGTCGTTGGCGATGGCGATGGCTTCGTCTTCAGTATCGAAGGGGATGATGCTGAGTACCGGGCCGAAGATCTCCTCGCGCGCGATGGTCATGGTGTTGTTCACATCGGCGAACACGGTGGGGCGCACGAAGTAGCCGGTGCCGTGGCCTTCGGGCTTGCCGGGGCCGCCGGCGACGAGGCGGGCGCCTTCGTCGATGCCGGCCTGGATCAGGCGCTGGATCTTGTCGAACTGGGCGGCCGAAACCACCGGGCCGATATGCGTGCCTTCCTGCCCGGGCTGGCCGACGGCGGTGCTGCGTGCCACGTCCGCGGCGGTGGCCACCGCCTGGTCGTAGCGCGCGCGCTCGACCAGCATGCGCGTCGGCGCATTGCACGACTGGCCAGAGTTGTTGAAGCAGCGGCGCACGCCGCGCACCACGGCTTTCTCGTCCGCATCGGCAAAGATCAGGTTGGCGCCCTTGCCGCCGAGCTCCAGGCTGACGCGCTTGACGGTGTCGGCGGCGTTCTTGGAGATAGCGATGCCGGCGCGGGTCGAGCCGGTGAAGGAGATCATGTCCACGTCCGGATGGCCCGACAACTGCGTGCCGACCCCGGCACCGTCGCCGTTGACCAGGTTGAACACGCCGGCCGGGAAGCCGGCAGCGGCGATCATTTCGGCGAATAGCATCGACGACAGCGGTGCGATCTCCGAGGGCTTGAGCACCACCGTGCAGCCGGCGGCCAGCGCGGGGATGACCTTGAGCGTGACCTGGTTCATCGGCCAGTTCCACGGCGTGATCAGGCCGCACACGCCGATCGGCTCGTACAGGATGCGGGTGTTCGGCGCGTGTTCGCCGAGCGGCCGCTCGAAGGCGAAGCCGCGCAGCGTGCGGATGAAGGTTTTGATGTGGCCGGCGCCGGCGGCGGCTTGGGCGGCCTTGGCGAGGCTGATCGGGGCGCCCATTTCCTGCGAGATGGCGGCGGCCATTTCGTCGGCGCGTTCGGCGTAGATGCGGGCGAGGGCTTCGAGGCGGACGAGGCGCTCGTCGACCGGGGTGTCGCGCCAGGCCGGGAAGGCGGCGCGGGCGGCGGCGACGGCGGCATCGGTGTCGGCGGCGCTGCCGAGCGAGATGACGGCGCAGGCGGTTTCGGTGGCGGGGTCGATGACTTCAAGATCGTGCGCGACGGCGGGGGCGACCCAGCGGCCGTCGATGAAGAACTGGCGTTTGTCGAGCATGGGCGGATCCTCCCTGTTCGGGGTTGGCGTGGCCGCGACCGGCGTCGCGACGATGAGGGAATGATGCCCGCTTTTCGTGTTCGGCGTCGTGCGAGGGCGTGGCGTCCCGGCATGCGAAAAGGCCGCCGGAAAAACCGGCGGCCCGAGGAGAAAACGCGGCTTTACAGCGACTGGCTGTCGATGAAGCGCGCTTCCTGCGTGCGCCCGCCAAAGCCCCAGGCGTCGGCGCGCACATCGTCGATGACGATGTAGCTGGCCGGATCGAGCGTGGGCAGCAGCGCGGCCAGATCGTCGAACACGCGCCGCAGGTAGGCCGCCTTCTGGGCCTTGGTGTTGGTGCCGTCGGTGATCTTCACGTCCAGATGAAAGGCGCTGTGGCCGCTGTCGGCCAGACGGGTGCCGCCGATGCGCCAGCGTCGCGGATCGACGAATTCGACTGTGACCGAGGTCACTTCCGGCTTCTTGCCGAGCAGGGCGGTGGTGTGCTCGAGCAGCACGGCGCTGGCGCGCTCGGCGAGCGTGTCCGACGCCTCGGCCGCGAGGCGCAGGTGCAGATAGGGCATGGCGGATCTCCGGTGTGCCCGCCCCGGGGCCGGGGCGGGCGATGGGCTTAGCGGTCGAGGCCTTCGGCTTCGCGCGCGGCCTTGACCGACGCTCGGGCGCCAACGCGTTCCATGAAGGCAGTGATGGCCGGCCAGCGGCTCACATCCACATCCACGAACTGTCCCCAGCCGAGCACCGTGTAGAGGTAGCCGTCGGCCACCGTGAATTGGCTGCCGGTGAGGTAGTCCTGGCCTTCGAGCCGCTGGGCGATGGTGCCGATGCGGTTGGCCAGATGCGTCTTGGCCGCGGCCTTGGTGGCCTCGGGCGTATCCGGCTTGAAGAGCGGCGAGAAGCCTTTGTGGATCTCCGAGTTGATGAAGCCGAGCAGCGACTGCAGCTGATAGCGGGGCAGCGTGCCGTTGGCCGGGGCCAGACCGCTCTGCGGCGCCTGATCGGCGATGTACTGCACGATGGCCGGGCCTTCGGTGAGGATGGTGCCGTCGTCCAGCTCCAGCGCGGGCACATAGCCGTTGGGGTTGATGGCCAGGTAGTCGCGGCCGTCGGCGGTTTTCTTGGTCTTGAGGTCGACGCGGACCAGATCGAAGGCCAGGCCCGCCTCGCGCAGGGCGATGTGCGGGGAGTGGGCGCAAGTGCCGGGGGCGAAATAGAGCTTCATGGTTTTATCTCCGTTGGGTTGTGCTGCTTTGGGGGTCAGGCGGCCTGGCCGATCAGGGCATGCCGATGCGGACGCAGGTTGTCGAGGGCGAAGGCACCGCTGCCGAGCAGGACCTGGGCGAGCGCGGCAATGGCGAGGTAGACCGGATATTCCCACCCGCCGTTCGCGGCGCTGAACACCCAACCGTTGCCGGCATGGACGCTGGCGGCGCCGAGCAACACCGGCAGCAGGGCCAGGCTCACCCAGCGCGTCTTGAGTCCGGCCACCAGCGCCAGTCCGCCGAGCAACTCCATCGGCGCGACGACATAGGCCAGGGCGCCGGGCAGGCCGACGGATTCAAAGAAGCCGGCGGTGCCGGGCAGGGTGAAGACCAGAATCTTGAGCAGGGCATGGGCAATGAACATGATGCCGAGCGTGACGCGCAGCAGGGCGATGCCGAGGGCAGTGGTGTCGATACGGTTTGTCATGGGGAACTCCTTGGTGTGCGGTGGCGCGACAGCATGTCGCGCGTTGGAGTGAACTCTAGTCATCCCTTGTTGGCGGATAAACAGGCGTGCTATCAATTCACTATTGCACGTTTTGGGATAGTCGAATGGACCGGATCGAAGCCATGCGGGCTTTTTGCGAGGTGGTGGAGGCGGGCGGTTTTGCTGCAGCGGCGGCACGGATGGGGCTGTCGACCTCGGCCATCTCCCGCCAGGTGGCGCAGCTCGAGGCGCATCTGAACGTGCGCCTGCTCAACCGCACCACCCGCAAGGTGAGCCCGACCGATGCCGGCCAGGCCTATTTCGAGCGCTGCGTGCAGTGGCTCGCCGAGCTGGACGAGACCGAGGCGGTGATGGCCGGCGAGGCGCGGCGCCCATCCGGCCGGCTGCGCCTGTCGGCGCCGATCGCCTTCTCGGTGCATCGGCTGGCGCCGGCCTTTGCCGCCTTTTTGCAGCGCTACCCGGAGGTGACGCTGGATGTGGCGCTGTCCGACAACGTGGCGGATTTCATCGACGAGGGGCTGGACCTGGCGATCCGGATCGGGCGGCTCGGCAGCGAGAACCTGGTGGCGCGGCGCATCGATTCGGCACGGCTGATGCTCGCCGCCTCGCCCGCGTATCTCGCGGCACGCGGCACGCCGGCGCACCCGGAGGCGCTCACCGAGCATGATTGCTTCGTCTACAGCTATGCCGCCTCCGGCAGCTTGTGGCAGTTTCAGGGGCCGGACGGTGAGACCATCGCGGTGCGGGTCAATGGCGCGGTGCGTGCCAATAACGGCATCTTGCTGGCCGAGATGGCCAGTTGCGGCCGCGGCATCGTGCAGGTGCCGGATTTCCTCGTCCAGCCCCTGCTCGACAGCGGTCGCCTGATGCCGGTGCTGACCGGCTGGGAGCCGCCGCCGTTGCCGATCCATGCGGTGTATCCGACGCGCCGGCACCTGTCGGCCAAGGTGCAGGCGCTGGTCGGCTTCCTGGCCGAATGGTTCGCCGCCCGGTGAGGTCTCAGCCGTGGCTGGGAAAGGCGAACTGCGCCTTGCCGACGCTATCGACCGCCCAGCGCTGCGTCAGTGTCTTGCGCCGGGTGTAGAAACGGATGGCGTCCGGGCCGTAGGCGTAGAGGTCGCCGAACAGCGAGCGCTTCCAGCCGCCGAAGCTCTGGCAGGCCACCGGCACCGGCAGCGGCACGTTGATGCCGACCATGCCGACCTGCACCGCGTCGCTGAAGTAGCGCGCCGCCGCACCATCGCGGGTGAAGAGGCAGGTGCCGTTGCCGAACTCGTGGGCGTTGGTCAGCGCGATGGCGTCTTCCAGCGAATCGACGCGAACCACCACCAGCACCGGGCCGAAGATTTCCTCGCGGTAGATGCGCATTTGCGGTGTGACACGATCGAACAGCGTGCCGCCGACGAAGAAGCCGGCCTCGCTGCCGGCCACGTGCAGCCCGCGCCCGTCGACCACCAGCTCGGCGCCTTCGGCCGCGCCGGCGTCGATGTAGCCGACCACCTTGTCGCGATGCGCGGCGGTGACCAGCGGGCCCATGTCCAGCCCGCGCGTGCTGCCGTTGCCGATGTTCAGTTCGCGCACCCGCGGCGCGAGCTTGGTGACCAGCGCGTCGGCCACCGCATCGCCGACCGCGACCACCACCGAGATCGCCATGCAGCGCTCGCCGCAGGAGCCGTAGGCCGCGCCCATCAAGGCGTTGACGGCGGCGTCGAGATCGGCGTCGGGCATCACGACAGCGTGGTTCTTGGCGCCGCCGAGGGCCTGCACGCGCTTGCCATGGGCGGTGCCGGTGGCATAGATGGTCTCCGCGATCGGCGTCGAGCCGACAAAACTGACGGCCTGCACGCGCGGGTCGGTGAGCAGGGTGTCGACCGCTTCCTTGTCGCCATTGACCACGTTGAACACGCCCGGCGGCAGACCGGCTTCGGAGAGCAATTCGGCGAGGATCTGCGCCGCCGACGGGTCTTTTTCGCTCGGCTTGAGCACGAAGGTGTTGCCGCAGGCGATGGCCATGGGGAACATCCACATGGGCACCATGGCCGGGAAGTTGAAGGGCGTGATGCCGGCCACCACGCCCAACGGCGGGAATTCGGACCACGAGTCGATGTCCGGCCCCACCTCGCGCGAGTGCTCGCCCTTGAGCAGCTCGGGCGCGCCGCAGGCGTATTCGACCACCTCGATGCCGCGCGCCAGTTCGCCGTGGGCGTCTTCCCACACCTTGCCGTGCTCCTCGACGATGGCCGCGACGATGCGGTCGGCGTGCTGCTCGAGCAGCGCCTTGAAGCGGAACAGCACGCGGGCGCGCTTGAGCGGCGGTGTCTTGCGCCAGGCGGGGAAGGCCTCGGCCGCCGCGGCGATGGCGGATTCGACCGTGGCCCGGCTGGCCATGGCCACCTGCCGTACCGGGCGGCCGAGGGCCGGGTGGAAGACGGGCTGAGGGCGGTTGGCGTCGGGGCGGCGTTCGCCGTTGATGTAGTGGCCGAGCGTGTCCATGGTCGATTCCTGTGTGTCGTGTTCAGGCGGTGGTGGCGAGCGCCTGGCGCACCGTGGTGAAGATCTGCGCCAGCTCGTCGGGCGTGGCGTTGAGGAAGGGCGAGAACTGCAGCACGTCGCCGCCGTTGCGGATCACCACGCCGGCCTCGAAGCATTTGAGGAACACCTCGTAGCCACGTGCGCCCGGCGCGCCGGCGCGCGGTGCCAGTTCGACCCCGCCCATCAGGCCGAAGTTGCGGATGTCGACCACATGCGGCGCGTCGCGCAGCGCGTGCAGGGCTTCTTCAAAGGCCGGTTCGAGCGCGCGGGCGGTGGCGAACGTGTGCTCCTCGGCATAGACCTCGAGCGTGGACAGCGCGGCCGCGGCGGCCAGCGGATGGCCGGAGTAGGTGTAGCCGTGGAACAGCTCGACGGTGTGTGCCGGCCGCTGCATCAGCGCCTGATAGATGGCGTCGCGCACCAGCACGGCGCCCATCGGCATCACGCCGTTGGTGATCCCCTTGGCGGTGGTGATGATGTCGGGCGTGACGCCGAAGCGCTCGGCGGCAAAGGGCGCGCCGACGCGGCCGAAGGCGGTGATCACCTCGTCGAAGATGAGCAGGATGCCGTGCCGGTCGCAGAGCTCGCGCAGGCGCTGCAGGTAGCCGATGGGCGGCACCAGGATGCCGGTGGATCCGGCCACCGGCTCGACGATCAGCGCGGCGATGTTGCTGCCGTCATGCAGCGCGCACAGGCGTTCGAGGTCGTCGGCCAGGTGCGCGCCCCAGCTCGGCTGGCCGCGCGAGAAGGCCATGTCGGGCAGCGAGTGGGTGTGGCGGATGTGATCGACGCCGGGCAGCAGCGCGGCGCTGAACACCTTGCGGTTGGCCGGGATGCCGCCCACCGACATGCCGCCGAAGTTCACCCCGTGGTAGCCGCGTTCGCGCCCGATCAACCGGGTGCGCTGGCCCTCGCCGCAGGCCCGGTGGTAGGCCAGGGCGATCTTGAGCGCGGTGTCGGCCGCCTCGGAGCCCGAGTTGGTGAAAAAGCACTGCGTGAAGCCGGCCGGTGCCATGGCGGTGAGGCGATTGGCCAGTTCGAACACCTTCGGATGGCCCACCTGGAAGCTCATGGCGTAGTCCAGCTCGGCCACCTGCCCCTGCACCGCGGCGACGATCTTCGGGTGGCAATGGCCGAGCCCCGAGGTCCACAGGCCGGAAAAGCCGTCGAGCAGTTCGCGGCCGTCGTCGGTGGTGTAGTAGTGGCCGCGGGCGCGGCTGATCATGCGCGGCGCCGCTTTGAAGGCGCGGTTCATGGTGAAGGGCATCCAGTAGGCGTCGAGCGGGTTCATGCCGGTCTCCAGAGAGGTTGGGCTCATGCTAGTCGCGCCAAACGATGCATAAAACTACAATCATCGTCAGTTAAGTTTCGGATATATGAAACCATGAAGCCCCGTGCCCTGCTGAGCCATCTGGCTGAAGCCGACCTGCGCCTGCTGCGCGTATTCATTGCCATTGCCGAATCCGGCGGGCTGGCGGCGGCCGAGTTGCGGCTCAACATCAGCCGCTCGGTGATCAGCCGGCATCTCAAGGCACTGGAGACGCGGCTCGGGGTGCGCCTGTGCGAGCGCGGCCGGGCCGGCTTTGCGCTGACCGAGGAGGGGGTGACGGTGCTGGCTTCGGCGCGACGGCTGATCGCGCAAATCGATGCCTTCCGCACCGAGATCGGGGAATTGCATGCGCACTTGCGCGGCGAGCTGAACCTGGCGGTATTCGACAAGTTCGTCACCAATCCGGCCTGCCACCTGGCCGAGGCGATTGGCCGCTTCGGCGCCGAGGCGCCGGCGGTACGCATCAACCTGCATGTGGCGCACAGCAGCGAGCTGGAGTCGGGCCTGCTCGACGGGCGCTTCCAGCTGGGCATCCAGCCGCTGCACCGGGCCAGCGACAGCTTCGACTCGGTGAGCCTGTTCGGCGAACCGATGCAGCTTTATGCGGCGACCACGCATCCGCTGCTGGCCGGTGGTGGTGCGCCGGATGATGCGGCCATCCGCGCGGCGGCGCTGGTCGGGCTGGGCTATCACTCGCCGAACATGGAAACCTTCTGGCGCCTCGGCCTGCAGCCGACGGCCCGGGCCTTCGACCAGGAGGCGACGGTGGCGCTGGTCCTGTCGGGGCGCTACCTGGGCTTTCTACCGGTGCACTACGCGCAGCGCTTCGTGGATGAAGGCAGGATGCGCTGCGTGGGCGAGCACAGCTTCCACTACCACTGCGACTGGCACGCCTTCGTGCTGCGCCACCCCGGCCCACCGCGGGTGGTGCGGCGCTTTCTCGAAGTGCTGCGCGCCTGTCACGCGGCCTGAGCGGCGATGCGCGGGATCTTCGCCAGGCGCCGCGCCACCAGCAACACCAGCACGACCAGCGCCACCAGCAGGCCGACCACCGCCGACCAGCGCCCGGCATCCCAAGCGAAACCGACCGTGGTGCCGAGCACGCTGCTGCCCAGGTAGTAGCTGGACAGGTACACCGCGGCGGCCAGCGCGCGGCTGGCGCCGGCGCGCCGGCTGACCCAACCGCTGGTGGTGGTGTGGGCGCCGAAGAAGCCGAAGGTGAACACCGCAATGCCGAGCACCACCCAACCCAGCTGCGCCGGCAGGGTCAGGAGCAGGCCGGCGAGCATCAGCCCGGCCATGATCCACAGCACCTGCCGGCGACCGATGCGGTCGACCAGCTGACCGACCCAGGCCGATGACCAGGTGCCGACCAGGTACAGCAGGAAGATCGCGCCGATGGCGGTCTGCCCCAGGCCGAAGGGCGGCGCAACCAGGCGGAAGGTGACGAAGTTGTAGAGCCCGACGAAGCTGCCCATCAGCAAAAAAGCGCATAGGAACAGCCAGGGCAGGCCGGCGTCGCGCAGCAAGGCGCGGGTGTCGGCGAGCACCTGGGCCGGCGAGATCGAGCGACGGCGGAAGTGGCGCGAGGCGGGCAGGCCGAACCAGAAGGCCAGGGCGGCGACGGCGCCGAGGATGCCGAGCACCAGCAAGGCGATCTGCCAGTTGGCGATGTCGGTGGCCCAGGCGGTGAGAAAGCGGCCGGTCATGCCGCCGAAGGCGTTGCCGGCGATGTACAGCCCCATCGCCCGGCCCTGGGCGTTGGGCGCAACCTCTTCGCCGAGGTAAGCCATGGCCGCCGCCGGCAGGCCGGCCAGCGCCACGCCGAGCAGGGCGCGCAGCACCAGCAGTTCGTTGAAGGAGCTCACCCACGGACACAGCAGCGACAGCACGGCGGCCGCGGCCAGCGACAGCGTCATCATCGGCCCGCGCCCGAAGCGGTCCGACAGCAGGCTGGCGGGGATGAGCGCCAGCGCCAGTGCCCCGGTGCTGACCGACACTGACAGGCTGACCTCGGTCGCCGAGGCGCCGAATACCTGCGCCAGCAGCGGCAGCAGCGGCTGCGTGCCATAGAGCATGGCGAAGCAGGCGAAGCCGCCGAGAAAGACGGCGAGGTTGGCCAGCCGGTAGTCGGTGGTGCCGGCTTGCAGGTAGGCGCTGGCGTCGTTCGGTGAGGCGGTGGCGGTCAGGTGCATGCAGGCTGCGTTCGGTGGGGTGAGTGTGCTGGCATGCTAGATCGGCAGAAAACCGCGGTCCAATATATATTTATCGGCTAAACGATATCGTGGAGATATGAATGGACTTGCGTCGTCTGCGCTACTTCGTGACCGTGGCGGATGAGTTGAACTTCACCCGCGCGGCCGAGCGCCTGCACATGGCACAACCGCCCTTGTCGATGCAGATCCGTGCGCTGGAAGAGGCGCTGGGCACCGCGCTGTTCGTGCGCAGCAAGCGCAAGGTGGCACTCACGCCCGCCGGCGAGCATCTGCTCGAGCGGGCGCGCCGTCTGCTGGCGGACACGGCGGCGGCGGCCGACGAAGTGCGCCGCATCGCCCGTGGCGAAGCAGGGCGCTTGCGGGTCGGCTTCACTTCGTCGATGCCCTACAGCGCGGTGCTGGGCGATGTGCTGCGCCGCTACCGGGCGCAGTATCCGGCGGTGGATCTGCAGCTGCGCGAGATGTTTACCCGCGATCAGTTCGCGGCACTCGGTCGGGGCGAGCTGGATGTCGGTTTCGTGCGCCATCCCGCGACCATGGCGACCGAGGGCGTGGTGCTGCGCGAGATCGGCCGCGACCCGCTGCGCCTGGTGATGGCCGCCAGCCATCCGGCGGCAACGGGTAGCGCGGTACGCATGGTGGACCTGCGGGACGAAGGCTTCATCACCTTTCCGCCCGACGTGGGCACCGGCCTGCCGAGTCTGTTGCAGCAGCTGTGCCGCAGTGCCGGTTTCGAGCCGCGCATCGTTCAGACCGCGCGCGAGGCCACCACCCAGATCGGGCTGGCCGCCGCCGGCCTGGGCATCGCATTGCTGCCGGCGCAGCTGGAATGTGTGCACATTCCGCGCGCCCGCTACCTGCCGATTGCCGACGCGGCGGCGGTGTTTTCGCTCTCGGTGGCGATGGCTGAGGGTGAGGTCAGCCCGTTGCTGGCGGGCTTTCTCGAGGTGCTGGACGCGGTCAGGGCGTCGGTGCCGTGACCAGGATGGCGCGGAAATCGTTGACGTTGGTGAGCGTGGGGCCGGTGTCGAGGCTGTCGCCCAGCGCCTGAAACAGGCCGTGGCCGTCGTTGTCGTCGAGCACGCGCAGCAGCGGTCGGCCGGCGGCCAGGGCGCGGGCGGGCGTGGTCGGGTCAATGACCGCGCCGGCCAGCTCGGCGGCGCCGTCGACCCCGTCGGTGTCTGCCGCCAGGGCGTGAATCTGTGGATGTCCGTGCAGGGCACGGGCCAGCGCGGTGAGGAACTCCACATTGCGACCGCCGCAACCCGTGCCGCGCACGGTGACGGTGGTTTCGCCGCCCGACAACAGCACGCAGGGCGCGGTGAAGGGCTGTCCGCGATCGGCCACCTGGCGGGCGATGGCGGCATGCACGAAGGCCACGTCGCGCGATTCGCCCTCGATGGCATCGGACAGGATGTGGGCGCGCAGCCCCATCGACTCAGCGCATGCGGCGGCCGCTTCGAGCGCCAGTTGCGGTGTGGCGAGCAGGCGCACTTCGGCCGAATCCAGCCCGCCCTGGCCGGGTTTGGGGGTCTCGCCCGCGCCGCTTTCGAGGTGGTGACGCACGGCGGCGGAGATCTCGATGCGGTGGCGCGCCAGGATCGCCAGCGCGTCGGCACAGGTGCCGGGGTCTGCGAGGGTGGGGCCGGAGGCGATCAGCGAGGGGTCGTCGCCGGGTACATCGGAGATCAGCCAGGTCACCAGCTTCGCCGGCCGGCAGGCCAGGCCGAGCCGTCCGCCCTTGATGGCCGACAGGTGCTTGCGCACGGTGTTGATCTCGCCGATGGTGGCGCCGCTCTTGAGTAGCGCACGGCTGATCGCCTGCTTGTCGTCGAGCGTGATACCCGGCGCCGGCAGGGCGAGGAGGGCGGAGCCGCCCCCGGAGATGAGGGCGAGCACCAGGTCGTCTTTGTTGAGCTCTGACACCGTCTCCTGCAGCATTCGCCGGGCGGCGTCGCGACCGCGCGCGTCGGGCACGGGGTGCGCGGCCTCGACGATCTCGATGTGGCGGCAGGGCACGGCGTGGCCGTCGCGGGTGACCACCAGGCCGCTGATCCGGTCGGCATGGTCGGCCCAGTGCTGCTCGACGATCTGCGCCATGGCGGCCGAGGCCTTGCCGGCGCCGATGACCACGATGCGGCCGGCAGGCGGGGCGAGGGCGTCGAGCGCGGGCGGGATGATCCGGGCCGGGTCGGCGGCGGCCAGGGCGGCTTCGAAGAGGGCGGAGAGCTGATCGCGCGGTGTCGTCATGGGCGGCGGCGTGGGGTGGAAAGCCCTGATGATTGCTGCTGTGCCGGCGATCGGCAAGCGGGATTTCCCGTGTCCGAAAACGAAAACGCCACCCGGAGGTGGCGTTTTGCGGTGAGGCGCGGGCGGAATCAGCGACGCATGGCGTCGAAGAACTCGCCGTTGCTCTTGGTCTGCTTGACCTTGTCGAGCAGGAATTCCATCGCGTCGATGTCGTCCATGCCGTAGAGCAGCTTGCGCAGCACCCAGATCTTCTGCAGCACGTCGGCCTTCATCAGCATCTCTTCGCGGCGGGTGCCGGAGCGGTTGACGTTGATGGCCGGATAGACCCGCTTCTCGGCCATGCGGCGGTCGAGGTGCAGTTCCATGTTGCCGGTGCCCTTGAATTCTTCGTAGATCACATCGTCCATGCGGCTGCCGGTGTCGATCAGCGCGGTGGCGATGATGGTCAGCGAGCCGCCTTCTTCGATGTTGCGGGCTGCGCCGAAGAAGCGCTTGGGCTTTTGCAGGGCGTTGGCATCGACACCGCCGGTGAGCACCTTGCCGGAGGCCGGCACCACGGTGTTGTAGGCGCGCGCCAGGCGGGTGAGCGAGTCGAGCAGGATGACCACATCCTTCTTGTGCTCGACCAGGCGCTTGGCCTTTTCGATGACCATCTCGGCCACTTGCACGTGACGCGAGGCGGGTTCGTCGAAGGTGGAGGCGACCACCTCGCCCTTGACCGAGCGCTGCATCTCCGTCACTTCTTCGGGGCGCTCGTCGATGAGCAGCACGATGAGGACGACGTCGGGATGGTTGGCGGTGATGGCATGGGCGATGTTCTGCAGCATCACCGTTTTACCGGTTTTGGGCGGGGCCACCAGCAGGCCGCGCTGGCCCTTGCCGATCGGCGCGATCATGTCGATGACGCGGGAGGTGACGTTCTCGCCGCCCTTCATGTCGCGTTCGAGCTGAAGGCACTCGGTCGGGTGCAGTGGCGTGAGGTTCTCGAACAGGATCTTGTGCTTGCACGCCTCGGGCAGCTCGCCGTTGATCTTGTCCACCTTGACCATGGCGAAGTAGCGTTCGCCGTCCTTCGGGGTGCGGATCTCGCCCTCGATGGTGTCACCGGTGTGCAGGTTGAAGCGGCGCACCTGGGAGGGCGACACGTAGATGTCGTCGGTGCCGGCCAGGTAGGAGGCTTCAGGTGAGCGCAGGAAGCCGAAGCCGTCGGGCAACACCTCCAGCACGCCGTCACCGAAGATCGGCTCGCCTTTCTTGGCGCGGTTTTTCAGCAGGGCAAATACGAGTTCTTGCTTGCGCAGGCGATTGGCGCCGTCGATGCCGTTGGCCTGGGCCATTTCCAGCAATTCGCTGACGTGGAGATTCTTGAGCTCCGAAAGTTGCATGGTGATCTACAGGGAGGGGAGAAGAGGAGAACGACGGACCGGAAGCCGTGATAAACGGAGGTACGCAGAAGGGAGAGTGCGACCGCGACGCCGGGGGAGGGGGCGGGGCGCCCGGAAGTCAGGGCGTCGCGGGAAGTGAGCGGAATCTAGCCCGATCAGAGGTTGCTGTCAATGAAGGCGGTCAATTGCGACTTGGACAGTGCGCCGACCTTGGTGGCTTCGACGTTGCCGCCCTTGAACAGCATCAGGGTCGGAATGCCGCGGATGCCGAACTTGGCGGGCGTATCCTGGTTCTCGTCGATGTTCAGTTTGGCGACTTTCAGCTTGCCTTCGTATTCCTTGGCCACTTCGTCCAGGATCGGCGCAATCATCTTGCACGGGCCGCACCACTCCGCCCAGTAGTCCAGCAGGACGGGCGTGGAGGATTGCAGGACCTCGGCATCGAAACTGCCGTCGGTGACGTAATGGATATGCTCGCTCATGATTCCTCGCATCAGGGGTGATGACTGGGTGTGATCAGACAGGGCCTTGGCGGCCGATTCGGTCGAAACGATACGCGCGAAGGGCGAATCGAGTGTGGTTGTGTGGGGGAAGTTATGCCAAGCCACGGCGCACGTCAAGCAATCTGCCCGCTCGCGCTGTCCGGGATTGTGCGGTGGGGCGGCACCAGGCGCGTTATAGTTCGCGCTATGGGGCGTGTCCCGGCCGTCAGGCTGTTGTGCAATTGCAACAATGGAGAGATTGAATCATGACTTATGTAGTGACCGAAGCCTGTGTCAAATGCAAGTACACCGACTGCGTGGACGTGTGCCCGGTCGATTGCTTCCGCGAAGGGCCCAATTTCCTGGTGATCGATCCGGACGAGTGCATCGATTGCACGTTGTGCGTGGCCGAATGCCCGGTCGAGGCGATCTACGCGGAGGATGACGTGCCGGACGATCAGCAGGATTTCATCGCGGTCAATGCCGAGTTGGCCAAGCAGTGGAAACCGATCATCGAACGGAAGGATGCCCTGTCCGACGCCGACGAATGGGCCAAGGTGACCGAGAAGCGTCACCTGCTCGAGCGCTGAGTTCGGACCCGTTGCGATGTCGATCGCCGGCCGCTGCCTGGATGTGCGCTTCCGCGTTGTGGGGCGGGGCTTGCGGCTTCCCCCGGGGTGCGCAATCGACTACCATCCGGAACGAACAAGCGCACCCGAAGAGTGCATCACGTCAGGCAAGGGGTAAATCATGCAGGTGAGTGAAATCCTGGCGATCAAGGGCAAAGTGCTCTACACGATCGCTCCGAACCGCAGCCTTTCCGAGGCCGTTGCCATCATGACCGAGCAGGATGTCGGCTCGCTGGTGGTCTTCGAGCACGGCAAGATGGTCGGCATGCTCACTTTCCGCGAGGTACTCAAGCATGTCTACGGTGCCGGCGCGGGCTGGCAGGACGTGGCCATTGCCGATGTGATGGTGCACGATCCGCTGAGCGCCGGCCCCAACATGGAAATGGACGAGTTGCGCCGGCACATGGTGGATCACCACCAGCGGTACCTTCCGGTCATGGACGGCGACACTCTGATGGGCGTGATCTCCTTTCACGACGTCGCCAAAGCGGTGCTCGAAGAGCAGAGCTTCGAGAACCGCATGCTCAAGAACTACATTCGCAACTGGCCCGAAGACGCGAACGAGGCCTGAATCGAATGGGACCGGTCTGACGCCTCAGGGGGGGCGACGGGCCGGAGAAGTCGTTGGACAAGGTCGCCGTCGATGGATGGCGCACCTGCCTTGGGAGGGCGGGGTCCGGCCGTGGCCGGATCAAAATCCGACGCACCAAAAGGAGACATCATGGATAAAGTCTGGCTCAAGAGCTACCCCCCTGGAATTCCCGCGGAGATCGACGTCACCGAGTTCGATTCGATCGGCGACATGTTTCTGCAAAGCTGCAGCCAGTTCGGCGAACGCACGGCCTACATCAACATGGGCAAGTCCATCAGCTTTACCGAGCTGGAGAGGCTGACCGGGCAGTTCGCGGCCTATCTGCAAGGCGAGCTCAAATTGCCCCAGGGCACGCGCGTCGCGTTGATGATGCCCAATGTGCTTCAGTACCCGGTGGCCATGTACGGCGCCTTGCGCGCCGGCTACACCGTCGTCAATTGCAACCCGCTCTATACCGCCCGCGAGCTTGAGCACCAGCTCAAGGATTCGGGGGCCGAAGCGATCGTCATCCTCGACAACTTCGCGCACACCTTGCAGCAGGTCCTGCCGCGCACTGCGATCAAGCATGTGGTGGTGACCCGGCTCGGCGACATGCTCGGCGGGCTCAAGGGAGGGCTGGTCAACTTCGTCGTCAAGTACATCAAGAAGATGGTGCCGGCCTGGGAGTTGCCGGGCCACAAGCGCTTCAACGAGGTTCTCGCCGCGGGGGCGCGGCACGCGCTCAAGCCGGTCAAGGTCGGTCATGAGGACATCGCCTATCTGCAATACACCGGTGGTACGACCGGCGTGGCCAAGGGGGCGATCCTCACCCACCGCAACATCATCGGCAACCTGCAGCAGGCGCATGCCTGGATCAAGCCGTACCTGAGCGAGGGCGGCGAAATCATCATCACCGCCTTGCCGCTCTACCATATCTTTTCGCTCACGGCGAACTGCCTGACCTTCTTCAAGATCGGCGCCACCAATGTGCTGATCACCAACCCGCGCGATATCCCGGGCTTCGTCAAAGAGCTGGCCAAGGTGCGCTTCACGGCGATCACCGGGGTCAACACCCTGTTCAATGCGCTGCTCAATCATCCGGAATTCGCCAAGCTGGACTTTTCGGCACTGCGCATCGCCCTCGGTGGTGGCATGGCCGTGCAGCAGGCGGTGGCCGAGAAGTGGCAGAAGACCACCGGCAAGCCGCTGGTCGAGGCCTACGGACTGACCGAGACCTCGCCGGCGGTGTGTATCAATCCGCTCGATCTCAAGGCCTTCAATCATTCGATCGGGTTGCCGATCAGTTCGACCGAGGTCAGCATCCGCGACGACAACGGGGCCGAGGTGGCGCTAGGCCAGCCGGGCGAGCTGTGCGTCAAGGGGCCGCAGGTGATGGCCGGCTACTGGAACCGCCCCGAGGAGACCGCCAAGGTCATGACGGCCGATGGTTTCTTGCGTACCGGCGACGTGGCCACCGTCGATCCGGAAGGTTTCGTGCGCATCGTCGATCGCAAGAAGGACATGATCCTGGTGTCCGGCTTCAACGTGTATCCGAACGAAGTCGAGGATATCGTCGCCGGCCATCCTGGCGTGATCGAGGTGGCGGCCGTCGGTGTCCCCGACGAGCGCTCGGGCGAGACGGTGAAGGTGTTCGTGGTGCGCAAGGATCCGGCGCTGACCAAGGAGGCGCTGATCGCCTATTGCCGCGAAAACCTTACCGGCTACAAGGTGCCGCACCATGTCGAGTTCCGCGACGAGTTGCCCAAGACCAACGTTGGCAAGATCCTGCGGCGTGCGCTGCGCGACGATGAGGTCAAGAAGCCATGATGCAAGACGCTTGCCTTTTGGGCGCAGACATGGTTTGATCGCCTCGTTACTCGAACCCAGTATCTGTTGACCCCATGAACCGTTTCACCATTGCCCTCGACGTAGTTGTCGTAGTACGCGTAGTCAGCGTAGGCATGGTCGCGTCGTAACGGGTCACCCAGAGAATCAGATTCTGAAAACCCCCGCCGGCGCGAAGCCGGCGGGGGTTTCGTTTTTTCTCCTGCCGGTTTTCAAGCCCGGATAGAAACCAGGAGAAGAACAATGATGCAGATGACCGGCGCCGAACTGATCGTGCGCCTCCTTGAGCGGCAAGGCATCGAGACGGTGTGCGGCATCCCCGGTGGTGCCATCCTGCCGTTCTACGATGCGCTGGGTCAGTGCGACACCATCCACCATGTGCTGGCGCGCCACGAGCAGGGCGGCGGTTTCATGGCGCAGGGCATGGCGCGGGTGTCGGGCAAGCCGGAAGTGTGCCTGGCCTCGTCCGGCCCGGGGGCGACCAACCTGGTCACCGCGATTGCCGATGCCAAGCTCGATTCGATTCCGATGGTGGCCATCACCGGCCAGGTGCCGCTGGGCATGATCGGCACCGACGCCTTCCAGGAGGTCGATACCTATGGCATGACCATCCCGCTGACCAAGCACAACTTCCTGGTGCGCGATGCCGCCGAACTGCTCGAAGTGATCCCCGAGGCCTTCCGCATTGCCATGTCAGGCCGGCCCGGCCCGGTGCTGGTCGACGTGCCGAAGGATGTGCAGTGCCAGATGGTGAGCTTCGAGGACTACCCGCCGGTGGCCGTGCGCGACATCCCGCCGGTGCCCGAGCTGGCGGCGATCGAGCGCGCCGCCGAGATGATCAACGCCGCCGAGCAGCCGGTGTTGTACCTGGGCGGCGGCGTGATCCACTCCGGCGCCTCGCATCTGGCCGTGACACTGGCCGAGCAAGGCGGTCTGCCGACTACCATGACGCTGATGGCGCTGGGTGCCATGCCCATCGACCATCCGCTGTCGATCGGCATGCTCGGCATGCATGGGGCGCGCTACACCAACTATGTGCTCGAAGAGGCGGATCTGCTGATCTGTGTCGGCGCCCGCTTCGACGACCGGGCGATCGGCAAGGCGGCGCAATTC
This sequence comes from Denitromonas iodatirespirans, assembly GCF_018524365.1. Lineage (GTDB taxonomy): Bacteria > Pseudomonadota > Gammaproteobacteria > Burkholderiales > Rhodocyclaceae > Nitrogeniibacter > Nitrogeniibacter iodatirespirans. The sequence continues at coordinate 182,609 of NZ_JAEKFT010000005.1, read as the reverse complement.
TGCCCCAAGGCCAAGATCATCCATGTCGACATCGATCCGTCCGAACTCGACAAGATCAAGACTGCCCATGTCGGCATCACCGGCGACGTGACGCAGGTGATCGAGGCCTTGCTGCCGCGGGTGCAGGTCAAGCTGCGCAAGCGCTGGCTGTCGCATGTGGCCGGGCTCAAGGACCGCTTCGGGCTGGCCATGCCGAACCTCGAGAACCCGCGTTCGCACTACGGCTTGGTGCAGGCGGTGGCCGATGCACTGGACGACGAGGCGGTGATCGCCACCGATGTGGGTCAGCACCAGATGTGGGTGGCGCAGGCCTACCCCTTCCGCCGGCCGCGCCAGTGGCTCACCTCCGGCGGGTTGGGCACCATGGGCTTCGGCCTGCCGGCGGCGATCGGTGCGGCCTTGGCCGAGCCGGCGCGCACGGTGGTGTGCTTTACCGGGGACGGTAGCCTGAAGATGAACATCCAGGAGATGGCGACGCTGGCCGAGGAGGATCTCAACGTCAAGATCGTGCTGATGAACAACAACTCGCTGGGGCTGGTGTACCAGCAGCAGAATCTGTTCTACGGCAAGCGCACGGTCGCCTCCAAGTACAAGCGGGCGGTGAACTTCCTTAAGGTTGCCGAAGGCTTCGGCCTGGATGCGGTGGACCTCGATACCGCCGAAAACCCCGCCGCCACCCTGGCGGAGGCGCTCAAGCGACCCGGTTCGTGCCTGATCCATTGTTCGATCGACCGGGACGAGTTCGTCTATCCGATGGTGCCGCCGGGTGCCGCCAACACTGAAATGATCGGCTAAGGAGTCAATCGCATGTCTATGGTTATCGATCGCGCCCAGGCCGGGCTGGTCAAGGTGGTGCTGGAGCTGGAAGTGGCCAACCACGCCGGCGTGATGTCGCACATTTGCGGCCTGTTTGCGCGCCGCGCCTTCAACGTCGAGGGCATCCTGTGCATGCCGCTGGCCGACGCCACGCGCAGTCGCATCTGGCTGCTGGTGTTCGAAGACCAGCGTCTGGAGCAGATGATCAAGCAGGTCGAAAAGCTGGAGGATGTCATCAGCGTGGCGCGCCACGGGGCCGAGCACAAGGTGTTCGAGCGGCTCGAAGAGTTCTTCCGCTAAACGCGCTGACGATAAAAAACGGCCGGCATTGCGCCGGCCGTTTTTTTGTTTATTGCACGCTGGCGGTCGATGCCAGCGGGGGTTGCCAGCCACCGCCCAGGGCGCGGAAGAGATCGGCAATGGCGGTTTTCTGTGCCGCCGAGGCGCGGGTCAAAGCGATTTGCGCGTCGAGCAGGTTGCGCTCGGTGTCGAGCACTTCGAGACGGCTGACCACGCCGGCGTCGAAGCGCATCCGCGCCTGCGTCAGCGCTTCTTGCAAGGCGGCGACGCGCGCCGTCTGCGCGACGCGGCTGTCCATCGCCCCGCGCTGCGCGGCCAGTGCGCGACGCACATCGGCAAAGGCGCCGGCCACCGCCTGGGTGTAGCGCGCGCGGGCCTGGTCGGCGCGCGCTTGTGCGACATCGACATTGCGCTTGAGGCGGCCGGCGTCCCAGATCGGCTGGGTGAGGCCGGCGGCCAGCGAGAAGACGCTGGCGCTGCCGTCGAGCAGGCGGGAAAAGTCGGTCGACTCGCGCCCCAGCGCAGCGGTCAGGGTGATGGCCGGCAAGCGCTGCGCCTGGGCTTCGCCGATGCGCGCAGTGGCTGCCACCAGCGCTTGTTCGGCCTCGAGCAGATCGGGCCGGCGGGCGAGCAGTTCGGCCGGCAGACCGGCAGGGACGGCGACCGGGGTGTCGCCGCCGGTACCGCGCGCCACGCTCTCTTCGAAAACCGCGCGCGGCGAGCGGCCGAGCAGGACGGACAGCGCGGCTTCGGTGGCCTGCTGGGAGCTGAGGGTGTCGGCCAAGGTGGCCTCGGCCTCGGCGATGGCGGCGTCTGCCTGCAGCACGTCGATCTGTGCGGCGCTGCCGGCATCGACACGGCGGCGCAGCAGTGCCGCCGAATCGCGTCGGGTGGCCAGGGTCTGGGTCAGCACCTGCAGGCGCTCGTCGGCCGACATCAGCGCGAAATAGCGAGTCGCCACTTCGGCACTGAGCGATAGGGCGACGGTGCGCCGGGCCGCCTCGGCGGCCAGCAGTTCGGCGCGCGCGGCGTCGCTGGCCTGGCGGTAGCGTCCCCACAGGTCGAGCTCGTAGCGGGCGTCCAGTCCCAGGCTGTGCAGGTTGCCGGTGCGCGGATCGGTGGGCACGCCTTCGAGACTGCTGCGCGCCCGGCGGCTGCTGGCCGACGCGCTGACGGTGGGGTAGCGGTCGGCATCAACGATGCCGGCACGTGCCCGCGCTTCTTCCAGCCGTGCTGCGGCGATCTGCACGTCGGCGTTGTGGCTCAGGGCTTCGGCCATCAGGCGGTCGAGCACCGGGTCGCGATAGTGCAGCCACCAGGCATCGCCCAGCTCGGTGGCCAGCGTGGCGCCCGCGGCCGGCGGCGCGAAACGCTCGGGGAGGGCGAAGTCAGGGGCCTGATACACCGGGCCGACGGCGCAGGCACTGAGGACCAGTGCGGCGATGAGCGGCGCGAGGCGGTTCAGCGGCTTAGTCATGGCGGGGCTCCTTGCCATTGGCGGCCGCTTCGGCGACCAGCTTTTCGTGGGCGATGGCATGGCGAGCACGGATTTCCTCGAACAGTTCGTCGCGCGAGCGTCGTTCGGACAGCTTGCGCTCGGTGATGAAGCGATAGAACAGCGGGATGAAGAACACCGCCAGGAAGGTGGCGGCGAGCATGCCGCCGACCACCCCGGTGCCGACCGCGTGGCGCGCGCCGGCGCCGGCGCCGGTCGACAGCACCAGCGGCGTGACGCCGAGGATGAAGGCCAGCGAGGTCATCAGGATCGGGCGGAAGCGCAGGCGCGCCGCCTCGATGGCCGCCGCCGCCGCACTCATGCCTTCGCGGTGTTTGTAGATGGCGTACTCGACGATCAGGATGGCGTTCTTGGCCGCCAGACCGAGCAGGGTGACCAGGCCGATCTGGAAGTACACATCATTGGTCATGCCGGTCAGCCAAACCGCGGCCAGTGCGCCGAAGGTGCCGAAGGGCAGGGCCAGCAGCACCGCCAGCGGGAGCGACCAGCGCTCGTACTGGGCGGCGAGGATGAGGAAGACCATCAAGGCGCCAAGTACCAGCGTGAAGCCGGAGGACCCGCTGGATCGCCGTTCCTGGTAGGCCGCGCCGCTCCAGTCGAGGCTGAAACCGGTCGGCAAGGTCTTGGCGGCGATGTCTTCGAGCCGGGCGATGGCCTGCCCGGTCGAATACCCCGGCGCCGCACTGCCGATGATCTTGACGGCCGGCAGGTTGTTGAAGCGCTCCAGCGTGTCCGGCCCGGCTTCGTTGCGCACGGTAGCCAGCGAGGAGACCGGCACCAAGGCGCCCTTGTCGGAGCGCACATAGGCGGCGGCGATGTCCTGGGGCGTGTTGCGATAGGCTGGGTCGGCCGACATCAGCACCTGCCAGGTACGGCCGTACTTGTTGAAGTCGTTCACATAGTAGCTGCCGAGGTTGGCGCCCAGCGTGGCGAACAGGCCGTCGAGCGGCACGCCGAGGGTCTTGGCCTTCTCGCGGTCCACATCGACGAACAACTGCGGCGTGCTCGCGCGCCACAGCGTCTGCGCCATGGCGAACATCGGATCCTGATTCACCGCACCGAGGAACTGGTCCTTGGTCTCGGCCAGCTTCTTGGCGTCGCTGCCACCGCGGTTCTGCAAATAGAACTCGAAGCCCCCCGCGTTACCCAGACCGAAGATGGCCGGCGGGTTGAAGGACAGGATCAGCGCTTCCTGGATGTGGGCGGTGGTGGCGTAGGTCTTGCCGACCAGTTCGGCCGCCGTGGTGGTGCGCTCGTCCCAGTGCTTGAGCGTGACGAAGAAGGTCGCCGCGCTGTTCTTGAAGCTGCCGCCGAGGAAGTCGAAACCGGTGAAGGCCACGGTGTAGGCGACGTTCGGATCGCTGCGGATGATCTTCTCGACCTCGGCCACGACCTTGTCGGTGCGCTCCAGCGAGGCGCCGTCGGGCAGGAACACGGCGGTGATGTAGTAGCCCTGATCTTCGTCCGGCACCAGGCTGCCCGGCGTGGTGCGCCACAGCTGGGCGGTGATGGCGACCATGCCGACGAACAGCAGCAGGCCGAGCGCGCCGCGGCGGATCAGCCAGGCCACGCCATGGGTGTAGCGCCGGGTAACTGCGTCGAATGCGCTGTTGAAGGCGCGGAAGAAACGATTGGTGGCCTTGTGCTCGTGACGCAGGATGAGCACGCACAGCGCAGGCGTGAGCGTCAGTGCGACCACGCCGGAGATGCTCACCGCGATGGCAATGGTCACGGCGAACTGGCGATACAGCTCGCCGGTCAGCCCGCCGAGGAAGGCGATCGGCACGAACACGGCGCACAGCACCAGCACGATGGCGATGACCGGGCCGGTCACTTCGCGCATCGCCTGGATGGCGGCCTGGCGCACCGTCAGGTCTTCCTCGTGCATGATCCGCTCGACGTTCTCGAGTACCACGATGGCGTCGTCCACCACGATGCCGATGGCCAGCACCATGCCGAACAGGGTCAGCGTGTTGATCGAGTAGCCCAGCATCAGCAGGCCGGCGAAGGTGCCGATCAGCGACACCGGCACGGCCAGTGTGGGGATCAGCGTGGCGCGCCAGTTCTGCAGGAACAGGTAGACCACCAGGAACACCAGCACCATGGCTTCGCCGAGCGTCTTGAGCACTTCGCGGATCGACACATTGACGAAGTCGGTGGTGTCGTAGGGCACCGAGTAGGTCAGCCCGTCCGGGAAGCGCGTGCGCAGTTCGGCCAGGGTCTGCTTGACGTCCTCGGCCACGTCGAGCGCATTGGCGCCGGGCTTGAGGAAGATGCCGACCAGGGTGGCGGGCTGGCCGTTGAGGCGGCCGATGAAGTCGTAGTCGCGCGCGCCGAGCTCGACCCGCGCCACGTCCTTGAGACGTAGCTGGGCCCCGTTGGCGTCCGCGCGCAGGATGATGTTTTCGAACTCGCTGGCCTCGGCCAGGCGGCCGCGGGTGTTGACGGTGAGGGCCATGGCCTGGCCGGTGGCGACCGGCGGCTGGCCGATGCGGCCCACGGCGTACTGGGCGTTCTGCTCCTCGATGGCGCGGATGACGTCGGTGGTGGCCAGGTTGTGATGGCGCAGGCGGTCCGGATTGAGCCAGACGCGCATCGCGTAGTCCTTGGCACCGAAGATCTGCACGTTGGTGGTGCCGGGCACGCGCTTGAGCACGTCGAGCACGTTGAGCGTCACATAGTTGCTGGTGTAGACGTCATCGTAGCGCCCGTCGGGCGAGGTGAAGGCGACCACCTGCAGGAAGGCGGACGAGCCCTTTTCAACGCTGATGCCCTGGCGGCGCACCTCCAGCGGCAGGCGCGGCTCGGCCTGTTTGACGCGATTGTTGACGTTGATCACCGCCTGGTCGACATCGGTGCCGATGTCGAAGGTCACCTGGATCTCGACGCGGCCGTTGGAGGCCGAGGTCGAGCTCATGTAGAGCATGTTCTCGACGCCGATGATCTGGGTCTCGAGCGGGGCGGCGACGGTCTTTTCGATCACGTCGGCCGAGGCCCCCGGATAGGTGGCGGCCACCGTCACCACCGGCGGGGCGATCTCCGGATACTGCGCGATCGGCAGGCCGCGCATGGCGGCCAGACCAGCGATGATGATGAACACCGAGAGGACCGTCGCGAAGATCGGACGGTCGATGAAGAAGCGCGAGAACATGGTCAGGCTCCCGGCTTGGCAGCGGCGGTGTCGGCGGGTGCGGTGACGGCAACGGGCGCACCCGGCCCGATTTTGAGCACGCCGTCGGTAATCACCTGGTCACCCGCGCTCAGGCCATCGACGACAACGCGGTCGCCCACCCAGTCATGCGGCGTGACCGGGCGCACCGCGGCCTTGCCTTCGGCAATAACGTAGACGAAGCGGCCCGTCGGCCCCTCGAGTACGGCGCGCTGTGGCACGGCGATGGCGTCGGGCCGGACGGCACCCTCCAGGCGCACCCGGACGAACTCGCCCGGACGCAGCTGACGCTCGGGGTTGGGCAGGTCGGCCTGCGCCTCGCTGCTGCCGGTGGCCGGATCGATGCGCACGTCGGTGAAATCCAGGCTACCGGTGGTCTTCAGGTTCGGATGCGCCGGCCCCAGCACGCGGACCCGGAAGCGACCGTCGTCCGGCAGTTTCAGGCGGCCGGAGGCGATGTCGCCGTCGATGCGCGCCCGATCGCTGTCGGGCAGGCCGAAGCGCACCTGGATCGGGTCGGTCTGGGTGACCACGGCGAGCAAGCTCTCGGGGCCGGTCAGCAGAGTGCCTTCCGGCTGCAAGGCGCGCGAGGTGACGCCGTCGATGGGGGACTCGACCCGGGTGTACTTGAGATCCAGCCGTGCCGACTTGAGGCGTGCGCGTGCCGCGAGCACATCGGCGGCGGCAACCTCTTGGCTGGAGACGGCGTCGTCATAATCGCGCTGGGGTGTGGCCTTGGCGGCGACCAAAGGCTTGAGGCGCTCGGCTTCGCGGCGGGCCTGTTCGAGTCGGGCGCTGGCCGCGGCCAGATCGGCTTCGGCACGCGCCACGGCGGTTTCGCTGGGCACCGGATCGATCTGGAACAGCGACTGGCCTGCCTTGACGCGAGCGCCTTCCTCGTACTTGCGCTTGAGGAGGATGCCGCTGACGCGCGGCCGGATCTCGACTTCGCGCGCACCGTGCAGGCGGGCTGGGTATTCGAAGCTCACCTCGATGGCTTCGGGGGTGGCGGTGATGACGCTGACCGCGGCTGGCGGGTGGGCGCTGCTCGGATTGGCCGGTGCATCACGGCCGCAGGCGGTGAGTGTCAACGTGGCGGCGGCAATGGCCGCGACGACCGGGGCGGATGCCATTCGCTTGACGAAAGGGGAGGCAGGCATTGGGGAGAGTTCCAGGGTTGTCGTTGTATGAGCGTGATTGTAGAAACATTCATGAATGTATGTAAAGTGACAGCGAAGGATTTGTGTGATTCAATCCGTGGCAACAACTGTCAGGAACAGGCCGGTGAGCGGATGGTAAGAAAGACGAAGGAAGAGGCGCAGGAGACGCGCAACGCGATTCTCGATGCGGCCGAATCCGTGTTTTATCGCAAGGGCGTGGCCCGCACGACGCTGTCGGATATTGCGACGGAGGCGGGGGTGACGCGCGGGGCTATCTACTGGCACTTCGCCAACAAGGGCGAGGTGTTCGACGCCATGATGCGTCGTGCCATCGATCCGCTCGAGGAGATCTCGGAAGTCGACTACACCACCAGCGAGCGGCCGCTCGAGGAGTTGCGCGCCCGCGTACTGGGCGTGATCGAACGCATCGACGCCGATCCGCGTTACATCCGGGTGTTCGCGATTGCCATGCATAAGTGCGAGTACGTCGATGAGATGGTTCCGGTGGTCGATCAGTGCCTCGAATGCTGCGACCGCCACCTGCTGCGCCAAGAGCAGGCCTTCGCCGAGGCGCGCGACCGGGGTGATCTGCCCGACGATGTCGACCCGCATCGCGCCGCGCTGTCGTTGTCGGCCATGATCGACGGCCTGATCGCCGGTTGGTGCCTGCAACCCGATGTGTATTCGCTTGATCTCTCCGGCAGCATGATCGACTGTTTTCTTTACGGCTTGAAGACCGGCGCCTGTCGCTGACAATGCGCCGGCAGCGTGGGCGCCCGACGCGGCATTTGCTAAACTTGCACGCTTTCCCTGCTCGCGGTTGATCCCATGTCCGGCAATACTCTTGGCAAGTTGTTCTGTGTGTCGTCATTCGGCGAATCGCATGGTCCGGCGATCGGCTGCGTGGTCGATGGCTGCCCGCCGGGGCTGGCGATTTCGGAGGCCGACATCCAGGCCGAACTCGATCGGCGCAAGCCGGGCACCTCGCGGCATGTCACGCAGCGGCGCGAGCCGGACACCGTCGAGATCCTCTCCGGCGTCTACGAAGGCGTGACCACCGGTACACCGATCGCGCTGCTCATCCGCAACCAGGACCAGCGCAGCAAGGACTACTCCAACATCGCCGAGACCTTCCGCCCGGGGCATGCCGACTATGGCTACTGGCAGAAGTACGGCATCCGCGATCCGCGCGGCGGCGGCCGCTCCTCGGCACGCGAGACCGCGGTGCGCGTGGCGGCCGGCGCGATTGCCCGCAAGTGGCTCACCGAACGCTACGGCATCGTGATCCGCGGCTACATGGCGCAGCTGGGGCCGATCGAAATCCCGTTCAACAGCTGGGATGACCTGGATGCCGAAGGCAATGCCTTCTTCGCGCCCAATCTGGCCATGTTGCCCGAGCTCGATGCCTACATGGACGAGCTGCGCAAGTCCGGCGATTCGATCGGTGCGCGCATCAACGTGGTCGCCAGCGGCGTGCCGGTCGGCTGGGGCGAGCCGGTGTACGACCGCCTCGATGCCGACATCGCCTACGCGATGATGAGCATCAACGCGGTCAAGGGCGTCGAGATCGGCGCCGGGTTTCGCAGCATCGTCCAGCGCGGCACCGAACATTCCGACGAGATGACGCCGGCGGGTTTCCTGTCGAATCATGCCGGCGGCGTGCTCGGCGGAATCTCCAGCGGCCAGGATGTGATGGTGAGCGTCGCGATCAAGCCCACCTCCAGCATCCGCCTCGACCGCCGCTCGATCGACAAGGCGGGCAACCCGGTGATCGTCAATACCCATGGTCGCCACGATCCCTGCGTCGGTATCCGCGCCACGCCGATCGCCGAATCGATGCTGGCGCTGGTGCTGATCGATCATGCCTTGCGCCACCGCGCGCAGAACGGCGACGTGCAGTGCCCGACGCCGCGCATCGCCGCGCTGGCGCCGGAGGGAACGCAGGCCGTTGCGTCGCCCCGGGCCAGGGGCGATTGACCTGAGTCAAGCGCAGGGGCAGGGCGCCGGCGTAGGCTGAAGTCATCCCGAGGACGAACCGATGAGGACGACCGATGACTTTGCAATCCCATGACCTGCATACCGAGTTTCCCGAGTACCGGGAGGCCATCCACGCGCTGAAGGTGTCCGACAGCCACTTTTCGCGGCTGTTCGATCGCTACCATGACGTCAATCGTCGTGTGGTGCGCATCGAGGTGGAGGCCGAAGTGGCGACCGATCAGGCGCTTGAGGATCTGAAGAAGGAGCGCCTCAAGCTCAAGGACGAGTTGTTCGGCCTGCTGCAACGCTACAGCCCGGCCTGAGCCGGCGGCATCACCCGTCAAAGCGCCTGCGGGCGCTTTTTTCATGCCCGCTCCTGTCGCCGCGCCGCGTCGGTACAATGCCGGCCATGCTTCCCTACTGGCGCCTGTCGGGCTACTACTTTTTCTACTTCGCCTTCATTGGCGCGTTCTCGCCGTACTTCACGCTCTACCTGCAGTCGCTGGCTTTTTCGGCGGCCGATATTGCCATTCTGATGTCGCTGATGCAGGTCATGCGGATCCTGGCGCCCAACCTGTGGGGTTGGCTGGCCGATCGCCTCGGCGCCCGCATGCCCATCGTGCGCGTGTCGGCGCTGGCCTCGCTGGCCGGGTTCGCGGTGTTCTTCCAGACCACGAGCTTCGCCGGGATCTTCGTCGGCATGGCGGTGATGGCTTTCTTCTGGAGTGCAGCGCTGCCCTTGATCGAGGGTCTGACCTTTGCCCATTTGGCCGGCCAACCGGGGCGCTACGGCAAGATCCGGCTGTGGGGGTCGGTCGGCTTCATTGTGGCCGTGCTGGGTATCGGCCATGCACTGACCTGGCTGCCGGTCGATAGCCAACTGGCGATGACTGCCGCGTTGCTGGCGGGCATCGTGGTGTTCGCGCTGTGCGTGCCCGAGGCGCCGCGCCCGCCCCATCACCATGACACGCCGGGCCTGTCGGCAGTGTTGCGCCGCCGCGAGGTGAAGGCGCTGCTCTGCGGCGCCTTCTTCATGTCGGCCGCGCATGGCGCCCTGTATGTCTTCTATTCGATCCTGCTGGTCGACGCCGGCTACTCCAAGGCGCTGGTGGGCTGGATGTGGACCCTCGGGGTGGTGGCCGAAATCGGGGTGTTCATGCTGATGCCGCGCCTGACCCGCCGCTTCGGTCTGCGCCGTATCCTGCTGGCCGCTTTTGTCGCCGCGGTGCTGCGTTTTGCCATGATCGGTTGGGGCGTGTCGTCGCTCGAGGTGCTGGTGCTGGCGCAGTTGCTGCACGGCGCCACCTTCGGCGCCTATCATGCGGCGGCCATCGCCGCGGTGAACCGGTGGTTTCCGGGGCGCCTGCAGTCGCGCGGGCAGGCGCTCTATGGCAGCCTCAGCTTCGGTGCCGGCGGAATGCTGGGCGGATTGATCAGCGGTTACACTTGGGACTGGATAGGCGCTGCCTGGACCTTCACGCTCGGCTCGGTGTTCGGCCTGATCGGTCTGATCTGGGTGTGGCGGGGCTGGCGGACGGACGGATTTCAGGAGACGGAACATGCTTAGACGGTGGATTCGGTGGGGCGGCGTGGCCGCGGCAGTGTTGTTTCTGGCTGGGTGCCAGACGGTTCGGACCACGCAGGGCGGCGCGGTCGGCGTCGATCGCGGCCAGTCGATGCTGGTGTCGGCCGCAGAGGTCGAGCAGGCATCGGCGCAGCAGTACGCGCAAGTGATCGAGGCGGCGCGCAAGAAGGGCATGCTCAACCGCGACCGTCGGATGCTGACCCGTGTGCGGGGCATCGCCAATCGTTTGATTCCGCAGACGGCGGCGTTCCGGAGCGATGCCCCCGCGTGGCGCTGGGAAGTGAATGTGATCGAGTCGAACGAGCTCAACGCCTGGTGCATGGCGGGTGGCAAGATCGCGATCTATCGCGGGCTGATTGACCGGCTCAAGCTGAGCGACGATGAAATCGCGGCCGTGATGGGGCACGAGATCGCCCACGCGCTGCGCGAACATGCCCGCGAACGGGTGTCGCAGGCGATGGTTACCAATCTTGGCGTCTCGGTGTTGAGCGCGGCGGTCGGCCTGGGGCAGCCCGGTGCCGAGCTGATGGGGACGGTGGCCAAGGTCAGTTTCGAGCTGCCCAACTCGCGCCTGCATGAAACCGAGGCCGACAGCATGGGCGTCGAGCTGGCGGCGCGTGCCGGCTACGATCCGCGGGCGGCGATCGGCCTGTGGGACAAGATGTCGGCGCAGAGCAATGGCGCGCCGCCGCAGTGGCTGTCCACCCACCCCTCGCATGCCAGTCGCAAGGCCGAACTGGCGCGCGATGCCGCGCGCGTGATGCCGATCTACGAGGCCACCCGGCGTCGCTGAAAACCCGCATGGCGCAGCGCAGCATATCGGCTATCCAGCAGGAAACAGCTGTGGTTTAATCAAACGTTCACGGTGTGTTGGAAGACAAGATGCAACAGGCTCAAACGCTCTACGAAAAGTTGTGGTCCAGCCATGTGGTTCGCGAAGACGCGGACGGCACGGCGCTGATCTATATCGACCGTCATCTGGTGCACGAAGTGACCAGTCCGCAGGCCTTCGAGGGGCTCAAGCTGGCTGGGCGCAAGCCGTGGCGCGTCGGTTCGATCGTCGCGACGGCCGATCACAATACGCCCACGGATCACTGGGAAGAGGGCATCAAGGACCCGATCTCGCGCCAACAGGTCGAGACGCTGGACGCCAACATCCGCGAAGTCGGCTCGCTGGCGTACTTCCCGTTCAAGGACGAACGCCAGGGCATCGTGCACGTCATCGGCCCGGAAAACGGCGCCACGCTGCCGGGCATGACCGTGGTGTGCGGCGACTCTCACACCTCGACGCATGGCGCGTTCGCCTGCCTGGCGCATGGCATCGGCACCTCCGAGGTCGAGCATGTGCTGGCGACCCAGTGTCTGGTGCAGAAAAAGTCGAAGACCCTGCTGATCAAGGTCGAGGGCGAGCTGGCTCCGGGCGTGACCGCTAAGGACGTGGTGCTGGCCATCATTGGGCGCATCGGCACGGCCGGCGGTACCGGCTACGCGATGGAGTTCGGTGGCAGCGCGATCCGGGGTCTGTCGATGGAAGGCCGGATGACCATCTGCAACATGGCGATCGAAGCCGGTGCGCGCGCCGGCCTGATCGCGGTCGACGACAACACCATCGACTATCTCAAGGGCCGCCCCTATGCGCCGTCCGGCGAGGAGTGGGACCGCGCCGTGGCCTACTGGCGCACGCTCACCTCCGACGATGGCGCGGTCTACGACAAGATCGTCGAGATGGACGCGGCGGCGATCCGCCCGCAGGTCACCTGGGGCACCTCACCCGAAATGGTCTCCGACATCAACGGCGCGGTGCCCGATCCGGCGGCCGAAAAAGACCCGGTCAAGCGCGAAGGGATGACCCGTGCGCTGGCCTACATGGGGCTCGAAGCCGGCACGCCGATCAAGCGCATTGCGGTGGACCGCGTGTTCATCGGCTCCTGTACCAATTCGCGCATCGAGGATTTGCGCGCCGCGGCCGAAGTGGCCAAGGGGCGCCAGAAGTCCGACTCGGTCAAGCAGGTGCTGGTGGTGCCGGGCTCCGGGCTGGTCAAGCGGCAGGCCGAGGCCGAGGGGCTGGACAAAGTCTTCGTGGCCGCCGGTTTCGAGTGGCGCGAGCCGGGCTGCTCGATGTGTCTGGCGATGAACGCCGACCGTCTGGAGCCGGGCGAGCGCTGCGCGTCCACCTCGAACCGCAATTTCGAAGGTCGGCAGGGCGCCGGCGGGCGGACCCACCTGGTCAGTCCGGCACTGGCAGCTGCGGCGGCGATCGCCGGCCACTTTGCCGATGTGGCCGAGTTGAACTGAGGAGCGTGGAATGAAACGACTGATTGCCTTGATCGTGGCCGCTATGGCCGTGCTTACCTTGTCGGCTTGCAACACGGTGCGTGGCGTGGGCCAGGATATCGAAAAGGGTGGCGAAGCCATCCAGAAGGCGGCGAAAAAGTAATGCGTGCGTTTACAACACTCGATGGATTGGTTGCACCGCTCGACCGTGCGAACGTGGATACCGATGCGATCATCCCCAAGCAGTTCCTGAAGTCGATCCAGCGCAGCGGCTTCGGCCCAAACCTGTTCGACGAATGGCGCTATCTCGATCGTGGCGAGCCGGGCATGGACAATAGCCAGCGCCAGCTCAATCCCGATTTCGTGCTCAACCAGTCGCGCTATGCCGACGCGCAGATCCTGCTGACCCGCGACAACTTCGGCTGCGGCAGCTCGCGCGAGCATGCTCCCTGGGCGCTCGACGACTATGGCTTTCGTGCCCTGATCGGGCCGAGCTTTGCCGACATCTTCTTCAACAACTGTTTCAAGAACGGCGTGCTGCCGATCCGCCTGCCGGCCGAGGTGGTCGATCGTCTTTTTGCGGCCTGTGCAGCGACCGAGGGCTACCGCTTGAAGGTCGACCTGGCCGCCCAGCAGGTGGTGGAACCGGACGGCACTGCCCACGGCTTCGAAGTGGATGCCTTCCGCAAAGAATGCCTGCTCAACGGCTGGGACGAGATCGGCCTGACCCTGCGCCATGCCGACGAGATCCGCGCCTTCGAGGCGCACCGCAAGGCCGAGCATCCGTACTATTTTCGCTGATTGATCCCCCCTGGACGCGGGTGCGGCATGGCCAACCCGCCGGAGAGTTGAATGAAGATCTGTGTGTTGCCCGGTGACGGCATCGGACCCGAAATCATGGCCCAGGCCTTACGTGTGCTCGAGGCGCTGCGTAGCGACGGCCTGTCCTTCGAAATGGAAACCGCGCATCTGGGCGGTTGTGCCGTCGACGCCGCCGGCGTGCCGCTGCCGGAGGCCACGCTGGCCTTGGCCAAGGCCGCCGATGCCGTGCTGCTGGGCGCCGTCGGCGGTCCGCAGTGGGACACGTTGCCGCGTGAGAAGCGGCCCGAGCGCGGCCTGCTGGGCATCCGCAAGGAACTGAACCTGTTCGCCAACCTGCGCCCGGCCATTCTCTATCCCGAGCTGGCCAACGCCTCGTCGCTCAAGCCCGAGCTGGTCGCCGGGCTGGACATCATGATCGTGCGCGAGCTCACCGGCGACATCTACTTCGGCCAGCCGCGCGGCATCGAAGAGCGCAACGGCGAGCGCGTGGGCTACAACACCATGATCTACAGCGAATCCGAGATTCGCCGGATCGGCAAGGTGGCCTTCGAGATCGCCCAGAAGCGCGGCGGCAAGTTGTGCTCGGTGGACAAGATGAACGTGCTCGAATGCACCCAGCTGTGGCGCGACGTGATGATCGACATGGCGGCCGACTACCCCGACGTGACGCTCAGCCACATGCTGGTCGACAACGCCGCCATGCAGCTGGTGAAGAACCCGAAGCAGTTCGACGTGGTGGTGACCGGCAACATGTTCGGCGACATCCTGTCCGACGAGGCGGCCATGCTGACCGGGTCGATCGGTATGCTGCCGTCGGCCTCGCTCGACGCGAACAACAAGGGCATGTACGAGCCCTGCCACGGCTCGGCGCCGGATATCGCTGGCAAGGGGCTGGCCAACCCGCTGGCGACCATCCTGTCGGTCGCCATGATGCTGCGCTACACCTTCAGTCAGGAAGCCGCCGCGCAGCGCATCGAGTCGGCCGTCAAGTCGGTGCTGGCGCAGGGGTATCGCACGGGCGACATCTTCGAGGCTGGCACGCGCAAGGTCGGCACGGTTGAAATGGGCGACGCGGTGATCGCGGCGCTGTAACGCAAGCTTTTGGATATCAGGGAAACATCATGGCAATGAAGCGAGTGGGTCTGGTCGGTTGGCGGGGGATGGTGGGGTCGGTCCTCATGCAGCGGATGCGCGAAGAGAACGACTTCGCGCTGATCGAGCCGGTGTTCTTCAGCACCTCCAACGCCGGTGGCGCAGCGCCGAACGTGGGCAAGGACGCGCCCCCGCTGCAGGACGCCAACAGCATCGACGCGCTCAAGGCCATGGACGTGATCGTCACCTGCCAGGGCGGCGACTACACCAACGAGGTCTTCCCCAAGCTGCGCGCGGCCGGCTGGACGGGCTACTGGATCGATGCGGCCTCGGCACTGCGCATGCAGGACGACGCGATCATCGTGCTCGACCCGGTGAATATGGATGTCATCCGCAACGGGCTCTCCCGCGGCGTGAAGGACTATGTCGGCGGCAACTGCACGGTCAGCCTGATGCTGATGGCACTCGGCGGTCTGTTCCAGAACGATCTGATCGAATGGGCTACGTCCATGACCTATCAGGCCGCTTCCGGCGCCGGTGCGCAGAACATGCGCGAGCTGCTCAACCAGATGGGCGCGCTGCATGGTGTGGTCAAGAGCGAGTTGGCCGATCCGGCCTCCGCGATTCTCGACATCGACCGCAAGGTGGCGGGCGCGCTGCGCGATGGCGGGGTGCCGACCGAGCACTTCGGCGTGCCGCTGGCCGGCTCGCTGATTCCCTGGATCGACAAGGATCTGGGCAACGGCCAGAGCAAGGAAGAGTGGAAAGGTCAGGCCGAAACCAACAAGATTCTCGGCCGCAGCGGCAGCCCGATCGTCATCGACGGACTGTGCGTTCGCATGGGGGCCATGCGCTGCCATTCGCAAGCTTTGACAATCAAGCTAAAGAAAGACGTCCCGCTTGACGAAGTTAACGACATGCTTGCCAAGGCAAACGGGTCGGTCAAGGTCATTCCCAACGAGCGCGAGGTCTCGATGCGAGAGCTCACGCCCGCGGCTGTGACGGGAACACTGAGCGTTCCGGTGGGGCGACTGCGCAAGATGGGGATGGGCGGTGACTACCTGTCAGCATTTACCGTCGGCGACCAACTGCTGTGGGGGGCTGCCGAGCCCCTGCGGCGCATGTTGCGCATCCTGCTCGAGCAGTGATGAGGCCAGGCCCGGCGCCAAGGTGCCGGGCCGCGTCATGACCGGAAATCGGGAATATGACGCTTGTAAGACCGCGGTTGTCATTGGCAGGCAAGCCGAAGAAGGAAATTTTCCTTCCGTTTTAAGGTATTGCGGGTAATACTTAAAGTGGATACTTGCTTGATGCGCCCTATCCATAATGATATGTTCGCAATCCTGTATTGCTCCAGTGCGAGGATGCGGTTTTGAATACCTTCCAGAAGACCTCTCTCAGGGCCTCCGTCATTGCGGCCACGATCGCGGCGATGCCGTTCAGTGTCCAGGCCGCCGGCCTTGGCCGCATTTCCGTACTTAGTGCGCTCGGACAGCCCCTCAGGGCAGAGATCGAACTGAATGCGACGGCCGACGAAATCAAGTCGATGACCGCAGCCGTTGCGGCGCCCGAGGCGTTCAAAGCCGCCAAGCTGAGCTATGCACCCGCCCTGGTGGGTGTGCGCATGGCGGTCGAGCAGCGCGGCGGAAAGTCCTATGTCCGGCTCAGCAGCAGCAAACCGGTCAATGACCCGTTTGTCAGCCTGCTGGTGGAGCTGAACTGGCAGGCCGGGCGCCTGCTGCGCGAATACACCTTCCTGCTCGACCCCCCCGCCATTCCTGCGCCCCGGGCATCTTCCGATGTGGCGACCGCGCCGGTGGCCCAGGCACGCCCGGCCGCCGCAAGCCCCGCCCGCAGTGCCGGGCCGCGCAGCAGTGGCGGTGGTGACACGACTTACACCGTTCGCCGCGGAGACACGCTCGGCAAGATCGCCGGCGAACATCTGCCCGCGGGCGTCAGCATGGATCAGATGCTGGTGGCCTTCTACCGGTCGAATCCTGAAGCCTTTGTCGACAACAACGTGAACCGCCTGCGCTCCGGGGTCATTCTCAATGTCCCCGACGCTGCGCAGGCGAACGCCGTTGCGCCGAGCGAGGCGCGTCGCGAAGTGGTTGCCCATGCCGCCGATTTTGCCGAGTACCGGCGACGGGTAGCGGCCCGCGTAGCCGAGAGCGCGCCCGAGGCGGCCGCGTCGAGCCAAACCAGCAGCGGCAAGATCACCGCCAAGGTCGAAGAGCCGATGCTGCCTAGCGCGGCCAGCAAGGATCAGGTCAAAGTCTCCAAATCGGTTGACGCGAGCCAACCGGCGGCCGAGTCGGGCGGCGCCGAGATGGCCGCAGCTGGCGAGCGCCTGAAGTCGCTGGAAGAGGATCTGATCGCGCGCGACAAGGCCTTGCGCGAGGCCAACGAGCGACTGTCGGCCCTTGAGGCGAACATTGCCGAGCTGCAAAAGCTCATCGCCTTGAAGAACGAAAATCTGGCTGCCTTGCAGAAGCAAGCCAGTACGCCGCCGATGGCCGCCGTGCCATCGACCGTCGAGCCGACCGCCCCGGAAGGCGCGGCGACGCCGGCACCCGCGGTCGAAGACAAACCCGCAGCGCCGTCCGCCGATGCCGCACCTCAGGACGCGCTCGACAAGGAACTCAAAGCCCTGGTGGCGCCCGAGCCTGCTGCGGAAGCCCCGGCACCGGCCGCCGAGCCTGCACCGGTTGCGGCGGCGCCGGAGCCCCCGGCTCCGGCCCCCAAGCCGGCGCCTGCGCCCGCCGCGCCCCCGCCCGAGTCGCCGGGCTTTCTCGATGCCTTGCTGGAGAATCCGGCCACGCTGTACGGCGGGGGTGGCGTCCTGGCGCTGCTGCTCGGTTACGGCCTGTTCCGCAGTCGCAAGAACCGCAATGCCGGAGCGCCCGACGCAACCGCGACGGCGTCGGTGTTCCCGCCGGACCAGAACTCGGTGTTCGGTGAAACCGGTGGGCAAAGCGTGGATACCGGCAGCAGCAGCTTGATCCAGACCGATTTCAGCCAGTCCGGCCTGTCGGCGATCGATGCCGATGAAGGCGTGGATCCGGTGGCCGAGGCGGATGTGTACATGGCCTACGGCCGAGATGCCCAGGCCGAAGAGATTCTGCTCGACTCGCTCAAGGGCGATCCGAACCGGACCGCGGTGCACGTCAAGCTGCTGGAGATCTACAGCCAGCGCAAAAACATGAAGCAGTTCGAGACCACAGCCACCGAGCTGTATTCGGTGACCGGCGGCAATGGACCGGATTGGGCCAAGGCTGTGGAGATGGGACGCAAGCTGGATCCGGAAAATCCCTTGTTCCTGCGCGGTCCTCAGAGCGAAATCGATCTGCCGCTCGACGAAGAAATGACCGAAGGCGGGCTCGAGGTCGGGGCGCGTGCGCCAGAGCCGAAGGATGCGGCATTCTCCGCACCTGAAGTGGATGTCCCGGCCGAAGAAGTCGCGCCTGCCGCACCGAAGCTGGAAGCGGCTTCGGATGTCGATGCGGCGATCGATGGCGATCAGACCGCTGACATGTCGCTCGATTTCTCCAACTCGGTACCCAGTGCCGACGCCCCGTCGCCGTCGCAGTTGAAGGACACATGGGCGATTCCGGGCGAGCTGAACGAGTTCACGGATTCCGATCTCGACGCGGCCGCCGAAGCGCAGGGCGAAGTACCGGCGGCGACACCCGAAGCTGCGGCGCCGGAGCGTACCGACGCGCTTGATTCGAGCGATCTCGATTTCAACCTCGATCTGGATGAAGTGACCGACTCCGACGCATCGGATGCAGCCTCGATGGAAGCGACCGAGGTCGCGGGCCGTCCGATGACCGACGGGTTCACCAAGACCGATGCCGGTCTCGAGTTCAACCTGGAGCTGCCGGACGCGGATGAGGACACCTCGACTGATACCCCCCGCGATGAGGGTGTCGCCTCGCAAAGCGTCACCGATACCGACGTCGGACAGCGTAGCGGCATCGATTTCAACACGGGTGAGGAAGTGGCTGAGCCGGACGAGGCTGACAAACCCGATGAAGGGGCGGGTGTGTCGGTCGTGGATTTGGAAAAAACCAACTTTGACGGCAGCCTGCTCGATTTCGACTTCGATCTGGACGAGGGCAAACCCTCTGCCGGCGGCGAAGACGACCGGATGATGGCCACCTCGCTGGATCTGTCGGACATCAGTCTCGATCTGGAAGGTGCCGACGAAGAAACGGCACCGGCAGCCGAGACGGAGGCCTCTTCTGAAACGACGGAGGGCGTCGAGTTGCCGATGATCGATTCGGCGTCCGAGCCGGCCGAAGCGCCTGACGACACCTTGGACGACACGCCGCCAGTCTTCGATGAACCCGCGCCGACGGCTAGCGCGTCTCCGTCCGCCGACGCAGCGTCGGAGGAAGACGACATGATGGCGTCCCTGTCGAAGAGCGTGGTCACGTCGCTTACCGACAGCCGCAGCATGCCGGATCTACCGGATGACGACGAGTTGAGCCAGGAAGTCGACACCAAGCTGGAACTGGCTCGCGCCTACGAAGAGATGGGCGATGCCGAGGGTGCGCGTGAATTGCTCGACGAGGTGATTCGTGACGGCAACGAAGCACAGCAGGAGCAGGCCCGCGCGGTGTTCGCCCGGTTGGGATGACGACATGAAGTGCGATTGCTGACGTGATCTCGCTGCATCCTGCGGCGACGCTCTCCCTCTGGGCGGGCGTCGCCGTTTTCATTCAGACCCTGCCGCCGGTCGCGATGGGGTTGGCCGCGCTGCTGGTGTTTGCCGCTGCGCTGGTCATCGACCGCGTGCGAACGCTCAAACTGGTGCGTCGCATCCGTATCCTGCTGGCGGTGATCCTGCTGATGTTCGCGTTTGCCACACCGGGGACAGCCGTGTTGCCGCATTGGGTGGCGCTCAGTCCGACCTGGGATGGCGTGAGTCTCGGTGCGACGCATGCCGGCCGCTTGCTGGCGATGGTGTCGATGGTGTCGATCCTGTTGGCGAAGATGCCGATCCCGCAGCTTGTCCTGGCCTTGCATGTGCTCTCGGCCGTGCTGGCGCCGCTTGGCGTGTCGGCGGATCGGGTGGCCGTGCGCTTGAGCCTCGTGTTGGCGGAACTCGACGCGCCGCGTCTGGCATGGAAGACCTGGCTGGACACAGTTGAAGCACCGGCCGAGCCGCGGGTGCTGACGCTCGACGCGCGCGCGCTCCGCCAGCGCGACCATGTGGTCATCACGTCGGTCGTGCTGCTGGCCGCATTGGTGTGGTGGCTGTGATGCGGATCGTGTTGAACGTCGAATACGCCGGCGAGTCCTTCGAAGGTTGGCAGACCCAACCCCATGGCCGTACCGTCCAGGACTCGCTGGAGAACGCGCTGCGGTGCATTGCCGACACGCCGGTGCCGACGGTGTGTGCCGGGCGCACCGACACCGGGGTGCACGCGACCGCGCAAGTCGTTCATTTCGATGCGCCGGTCGAGCGGCCGATCAGCGCCTGGGTGCGCGGCGTCAATAGCCATCTGCCGGAAGCCGTGTCGGTGCGCTGGGCGCAGCCGGTGGCGGACGACTTTCATGCCCGCTTCAGTGCCACCGCGCGACACTACCGCTACATCCTGTTCAACGGCCCGGTGCGTCCCGCCTTGCTACATGCGCGCGCCGGCTGGTTTCATCGGCCGCTCGACGCTCAACGGATGGCCGAGGCGGCAACCGCCATCCTGGGTGAGCACGACTTCAGCGCCTTTCGCGCCGCGGGCTGCCAGGCCCATTCGCCGGTGCGGCGCATGCGTCATGCACGGGTGGCGCGCAGCGGCGACTTCGTGGTGTTCGATTTCTGTGCCGACGCCTTCCTGCACCACATGATCCGCAATCTGGTCGGCGCGCTGGTGTATATCGGCAAAGGCGCGCAGCCGGTGTCGTGGATGGCCGAATTGCTGGCCGGACGCGACCGCACACGCGCCGCGCCGACCTTCTCCGCGGCCGGGCTCTACCTGTGCGGCGTGGAGTACCCGGACCAATGGTCCTTGCCGGGGCAGGGGCGTATCATTTGCACTCCTCAACTCGCACTGCCCGTTTCGTGCCCCGAACCCGAGTCAAGATCTGCGGACTGACCCGCGCCCAGGATGTCGACGCCGCCGTCGCGGCGGGCGCCGACGCGCTCGGCTTCGTGTTCTATCCGGCCAGCCCGCGCTATGTGTCGATCGCCCAGGCGGCGGCGCTGATGGCGCGCGTGCCGCCCTTCATCACCATCGTCGGCCTGTTCGTCAATGCCGACCCAGCCTATGTGCGCGAGGCGCTGGACAGCCTGCCGATCCAGCTACTGCAGTTTCACGGCGACGAGACCGAAGCGGACTGCCTGCAGTACGGCCGCCCTTACATCCGCGCCGCACGGATGCGACCGGGGGTCGATCTGGTAGAATACGCGGCTTGTTTTCCGTCGGCGCGCGGCCTGTTGCTGGACGCCTTCGTCGAGGGCTATGGCGGCGGCGGTAAAGTGTTTGATTGGTCCTTGATTCCCCCGGCTTTCGATCGGCCGCTGATCCTGTCGGGCGGCTTGTCGGCCGACAATGTCGTCGACGCCGTGCGGCGCGTTCGCCCGTGGGCGGTGGATGTGTCCAGCGGCGTCGAGGCGGCCAAGGGCATCAAGGATGCCGGGGCGATCGCCCAATTCATTTCCGGAGTGAGAGATGCAGATGGCTGACACGCCGTATCAGATGCCGGACGCGCAAGGGCATTTTGGCCCCTATGGCGGCGTCTTCGTGGCCGAAACCCTGATCCCCGCGCTGGACAGCCTGCGTGAAGCCTACGCCGCCTGTCTGCAGGATCCCGCCTTTCTGGCCGAGTATCACTACGAATTGAAGCATTTCGTCGGCCGGCCGAGCCCGATCTATCATGCGCAGCGCTGGTCGAAGCTGCTCGGCGGGGCACAGATCTACCTCAAGCGTGAAGACCTCAACCACACCGGTGCCCACAAGGTGAACAACTGCATCGGGCAGGCGTTGCTGGCGCGCCATATGGGCAAGCCGCGCGTGATCGCCGAAACCGGCGCCGGGCAGCACGGGGTGGCCACGGCCACCGTGGCCGCGCGCTACGGGCTCGAATGTGTGGTGTACATGGGCTCCGAGGATATTCGCCGGCAGGCCGCCAACGTCTATCGCATGAAGCTGCTGGGCGCGACGGTGGTGCCGGTCGAGTCCGGCTCTCGCACCCTGAAAGACGCGCTCAACGAAGCCATGCGCGACTGGGTGACCAACATCCACAACACCTTCTACATCATCGGCACCGTGGCCGGACCGCACCCCTATCCGCAGATGGTGCGCGATTTCCAGGCGGTGATCGGTGAAGAGTGCCTGACCCAGATGCCCGAGATGGTGGGGCGCCAGCCCGATGCCGTGATCGCCTGCGTGGGCGGCGGCTCGAACGCCATGGGGATCTTCTATCCCTACATCCCGCACAGCGATGTGCGCCTGATCGGGGTCGAAGCGGCGGGCGAGGGCATCGATTCGGGGCACCATGCCGCCTCGCTGACGGCCGGCCGGCCCGGCGTGCTGCATGGCAACCGCACCTACCTGCTGCAGAACGAAGACGGCCAGATCATCGAGACGCATTCGATCTCGGCCGGCCTGGACTACCCGGGCGTCGGCCCCGAGCATGCCTGGCTCAAGGACTGCGGGCGGGCCGAGTATGTGGGCATCGCGGATGGCGAGGCTTTGCAGGCATTTCACGATCTGTGCCGCTTCGAAGGTATCATCCCGGCCCTCGAGTCTTCGCACGCCCTGGCCTATGCCGCCAAACTGGCCCCGACGCTGGGCAAGGACAAGATTCTGCTGGTGAATCTGTCCGGTCGTGGCGACAAGGACATGCATACGGTGGCGGAAAAATCCGGCATCCAGTTCTGATTTCCGGCCGGGCACCCGGTGCCCGGCATGTAGGTGCTTATGTCACGAATTCAATCCTGCTTTGACCAGTTGCGCGCTGCCGGCCGGCGCGGGCTGATTCCCTTCATCACCGCAGGCGATCCGTCGCCCGAACTGACGCTGCCGCTGATGCATGCGCTGGTCGGCGGCGGTGCCGACATCATCGAGCTGGGGGTGCCGTTCTCCGACCCCATGGCCGACGGCCCGACCATCCAGCGTGCCTCCGAGCGTGCCCTGGCGGCCGGCATGTCGCTGCGCAAGGTGCTGGCCACGGTCGCGGCCTTCCGTCAGACCGACACCGCCACCCCGGTGGTGCTGATGGGCTATGCCAACCCGATCGAAGCCATGGGGGTCGAGGTCTTCGTGACCGCCGCCTCCGAGGCGGGCGTCGATGGTGTGCTGGTGGTGGACTATCCGCCGCAGGAGTGCGTGGCCTTCGCCGAGTTGGCCAAGCGTGCCGGGATCGATCCGATCTTTCTGCTCGCGCCGACCTCGATCGAAGCGCGCATCGACGATGTCGCCAAGGCCGGCAGCGGTTATATCTACTACGTCTCCCTGAAAGGGGTGACCGGTTCGGCCAAGCTGGATCTCGACGAGGTGGCCCGCCGCATCCCGATGATCCGCGAGCGGGTCGGCATGCCAGTGGGTGTGGGCTTCGGCATCCGCGATGCGCAGACGGCCAAATCCGTCGGTGCCGTGGCCGACGCCGTGGTGATCGGCAGCCGCATCATCGAAGAAATTGAAAACGCCGGCCCGGATGCCGCGGTAGCGCGTGTCACGACCTTCATGCGCTCGATCCGCGAGGCGCTCGACAGTCTTGGAGAATCCCGCTCATGAGTTGGCTTCAGAAACTGCTGCCCCCGAAAATCAAGCGTGACGACAGTGCGGCGCGCAAATCGATTCCGGAAGGGCTGTGGAGCAAGTGCCCGGCCTGCGAGGCGGTGCTGTATCGCTCCGACCTCGAGAGCAACCACAGCGTCTGCCCCAAGTGCGCACACCATCAGCGCATTCGTGCACGCGAGCGCCTGAACCTGCTGCTCGATGCCGAAGGCCGCTTCGAGATCGGGGTGGAAGTCACGCCGCTCGACCCGCTCAAATTCAAGGATTCCAAGCGCTACCCCGACCGCCTCAAGGCGGCCAGCCGGGATACCGGCGAGCAGGACGCCATGGTCGTCATGCAGGGTGCGATTCTGAGCGTGCCGGTGGTGGTCGCCTGCTTCGAGTTCGATTTTCTCGGCGGTTCGATGGGCTCGGTGGTCGGCGAACGTTTCGTGCGCGGCGTCCAGGCCGCCATCGAGCAGCGCGTGCCCTTCATCTGCATCACCGCCACTGGCGGCGCACGCATGCAGGAAGGCCTGTTCTCGCTGATGCAGATGGCCAAGACCACGGCTGCCATCAACCAGCTGGCGGCGCGCAAGCTGCCCTTCATCTCCATCCTGACCGATCCCACCATGGGGGGCGTATCGGCCAGCTTCGCCTTCATGGGCGATGTGGTGATGGCCGAACCCAATGCGCTGATCGGCTTCGCCGGCCCGCGTGTCATCGAGCAGACCGTGCGCGAAAAGCTGCCCGAAGGCTTCCAGCGCGCCGAGTTCCTGCTCGAGAAGGGCGCCATCGACATGATCGTCGATCGTCGCCAGATGCGTCAGCGTCTGGCCGATCTGCTCACACTCCTTTCCCGCCAGCCAGCCGCACATGCCTGATTCCGATTTGCCCGGCGATCTCGCCGGATGGCTGGCCCTGATCGAGGCCCGGCACGGGCAGCGCATCGAACTCGGCCTGGCGCGTGTGGCATTGGTGCGCGACGCCATGGGGCTGTCGTCGGGCGCGCTCGTCATCACCGTGGCCGGGACCAACGGCAAGGGCTCGACCTGCGCGTTTCTCGAAGCGATCTGCCTGGCCGCTGGCTACCGTGTCGGCCTGTACACCTCACCGCACCTGGTGCGCTACAACGAACGGGTGCGCATCAACGGCCAGGAGGCAGACGATGCCACGCTCGCCGCTGCCTTCGCGCAGGTCGAGCGGGCGCGGGGTGACACCTACCTGACCTACTTCGAGCACGGCACGCTGGCCGCCTGGGCCTGTTTTGCCGAGGCCGCGCTGGACGTGATCATCCTCGAGGTCGGCCTCGGTGGCCGGCTCGACGCGACCAATGTCTTCGATGCCGATTGCGCCATCGTCACCAGCATCGCCATGGATCACATGGACTACCTCGGTGATACCCGTGAAGCGATCGGTCGCGAAAAGGCCGGTATCTTCCGTGGCGGTCGCCCGGCCATCTGTGCCGATCCGCTGCCGCCGGCCAGCATCGAAGCGGTGGCCAAGGAAGTTGGCGCCGTCCTGCAGATCAGCGGCCGCGATTTCGGCTTTTCGGGTGATCGCACCCAGTGGACCTTCTGGGGGCCGGGCGTGCGCCGCGGCGGACTGGCCTACCCGGCGCTGCGCGGCGCCAACCAGCTGCTCAACGCCAGCGCCGCGATGGCCGCCCTCGAAGCGGTCCGCGACCGCCTGCCGGTACCGATGCAGGCCGTGCGCGAAGGCATGATGCTGGTCGAGCTGCCCGGCCGCTTCCAGACGCTGCCGGGGCAGCCAGCGGTCGTGCTGGATGTGGCCCACAACGAGCAAGCGGTCGGCGTGCTGGCCGAGAACCTCGCCAACATGGGCTATTACCCGGAAACCTGGGCGGTGGTCGGCATGATGGGTGACAAGGCCATCGAAGCGTCGCTGGCGCGCATTCAGGACCGTGTCGATCACTGGCTGCCCGCCAGCCTGCCCGGGCCGCGGGGGCTGTCGGCCGATGCGCTGGCCGCGCGCATGTCCGCCGCCGGCATCGCGGTGGGCGAGCCGCGCTACGCATCGCCTGCCGACGCCTATCGGGCCGCCCGGGCTGCAGCCCAGGACGGTGATAGAATTCTGGTTTTTGGTTCCTTCCTGACGGTGGCCGATGCCCTGGCCGCCATCCGTGCAGAACGCTGAGCATGACATGGCGACCGACGACGCCCAGACCGATCTGAAAAAGCGCGCACGCCGCCGCCTGGTGGGCGCCGCCGCGCTGGCCCTGCTGGCCGTCATTGTGCTGCCGATGGTGATGGACCCGGCCCCCAAGACGGCCGACGAGGACATCCAGGTGCGCATCCCCAGCCAGGAGGGCGAGAATTTCGCCCAGCGCCGGATCGAAGCGACGGCACCACCGCCGGTAGCCGAACCCGTCACGCCCGAGCCGGCCAAGGCGGCCCTGACCACCGCCGATCCGCCCGCCACGGTGGAGCCGCCCGCACCGCCGGCCAAGGCGCCCGCCGCAGACACCCCGGCAAAGGCCGAACCCAAACCCGAACCCCGCACCGAGCCGGTGGCTGAGAAGCCCGCCGCAGCGCCGGCGCCGGCCAGCGAACGCGCCCGTGTCGAGGCCATTCTCGCCGGCAAGCTGCTCAAGCCCGGTGCCGAGGCAGCGTCGTCCGCGGCCGCTGGCGAGGCGTTCGTCGTCCAGTTGGGGGCCTACAGCAACGAAGACAGTGCCGCGACGCAGGCCGGGCAGGCGCGCAGCAAGGGTTTCAAGGTGTTCACCCAGAAGATCGGGAAGACGACCCGTGTCCGTGTCGGCCCCTACAGCAGTCGCGAGGCGGCCGAAAAGGCTGCGGCCCAGCTCGAGAAAGCGGGCTTCAAAGGCGTGGTGATGGCCCGTGGCTGAAGGCTTGCGGGCAGCGGAATGACAGTCTTCGACTATACGTTTCTGGGCCTGCTGTGCGTGATGGCCATCCTCGGCTTCTGGCGCGGCTTGATCAGCGAAGTGCTGGCGCTGGCCGGCTGGGTGCTGGCCTTCATCGCCGCGCGGATGTTCGCGGCCGAGGCGGCGGTGCTGTTTGCCGCCTGGCTCAGCGAACCGGCCTTTGCCTATCTGGCCGGTTTCGCCCTGATCTTTCTGACGATCCTGGTGCTGGTGGCAATCGTGCGCTACGCGCTGCGTGCGCTCATCCATGCCGTCGGGCTGGGGTTTGTCGATCGTGGATTCGGTGCGTTGTTCGGCACGGCCAAGGCCGTGGCGATCGCGTGCCTGCTGGTGGCTTTGGGGGGCGCGGCCGGTGTGTCGCGCGCTCCGTGGTGGGAGGCGGCGATGTTTTCGCCGCTGCTTGAGACAGCCGTGGTGGCGGCTAAACCCTGGATGCCCGATGTGGTGGCCGAACGGGTGAGTTTTCGATAGGTGATGGCATGTGCGGGATTCTAGGGATTGTCGCGACAACGGCAGTCAACCAGTTGCTTTACGATGGTCTTCAGGTCTTGCAGCATCGGGGGCAGGACGCGGCCGGGATTGCAACTGCCGAGGGCGGCCGCTTCCTGATGCACAAGGGCTCGGGCCTGGTGCGGGACGTGTTCCGCACGCGCAACATGCGCAACCTCCAGGGCAACTGGGGTATCGGCCATGTGCGTTACCCGACGGCCGGCTCGGCCTACAACCCGGCTGAGGCGCAGCCCTTTTATGTGAATTCGCCGTTCGGCCTGATGCTGGCGCACAACGGCAACCTCACCAATTCAGAAGAGCTCAAGCGCGAGATGTTTCTCGCCGACCTGCGCCACATCAACACCAATTCCGATTCGGAAGTGTTGCTCAATGTGCTGGCGCATGAACTGCAGGCCGCTGCCAACGGTTGCAAGCTGGACGAGAATGCGATTTTCAAGGCGGTGACCGCAGTGCATCGCCGCTGTCGCGGTGCCTATGCCGCGGTGGTGATGATCGCCGGCTACGGCCTGCTGGCGTTCCGTGATCCGTACGGCATCCGGCCGATGGTCATCGGTCGCAATGACGCGCCGGGCGGCACCGAGTGGATCGTCTCGTCGGAGAGTGTCGCAGTCGATGCATTGGGCTTCAAGCTGTTGCGCGATGTCGAGCCGGGCGAGGCGGTGGTGATCGACATGGAAGGCAACTTCCGCAGTCGCGCCTGTGCCGAGCAGACGCTGCACGCACCGTGCATGTTCGAGTATGTCTATCTGGCACGGCCGGATTCGCTGATCGACGGCGTGTCGGTGTACGAAGCGCGCTTGAAGATGGGCGAGTATCTGGCCAACAAGTTCCGCCGCACCATGCCGCATGTCGAGGTCGACGTGGTCATCCCGATTCCCGACTCCAGTCGGCCTGCAGCGCTGGAAATGGCCAACCAGCTCGGTGTTCCCTACCGCGAGGGTTTCGTCAAGAACCGCTACATCGGGCGCACCTTCATCATGCCCGGCCAGGCTGTGCGCCGTAAGTCGGTGCGGCAGAAGCTGAACACCATCCACCAGGAGTTCAAGGGCAAGCGCGTGCTGCTGGTGGACGACTCCATCGTGCGCGGCACGACCAGCCAGGAAATCGTCAACATGGCCCGCGATGCCGGCGCCACCAAGGTGTATTTCGCCTCCGCGGCACCGCCGGTGCGCTACGCCAACGTCTATGGTATCGATATGCCCACGCGCTCCGAGCTGATCGGTTCGGATCGTGACGAGGCCGAGATCTGCGCCGCCATCGGTGCCGACGGCCTGTTGTACCAGGATCTGGACGATCTGCGCGCATCGGTCCGTGCCATCAACCCGTCGATCCAGTATTTCGAAACCTCCTGTTTCGACGGAAAATACGTGACCGGCGATGTAACGGCCGATTATCTTTTCGGCATCGAGAACCGCCGCGGCACATCGCCGGTGACGGTCGAGGACACCGACAGCGGCCCGGCCGCCAACCAGCTCGATCTGAACCTGGCCTCGGACAATTCGGACTAGCAAGGACACTCGCGTGACAGATTCCGCCGAACGCGTATTCGACTTCGACACCCTGGCGGTACGCGCCGGGATTGAACGCAGCCAGTTCAACGAGCACAGCGAAGCGATGTACCTCACCTCGAGCTTCGTGTTCGAGAATGCGGCACAGGCCGCCGCGCGCTTTTCCGGAGAAGAGGCGGGCAATGTCTATGCCCGCTTCACCAACCCCACCGTGACCATGCTGCAGCAGCGTCTGGCCGCGCTCGAAGGGGGCGAGGCCTGCGTGGCGACGGCCTCCGGCATGGCGGCGGTCCTGTCCACCGTGATGGCGCTGCTCAAGTCGGGCGACCATGTGGTGGCCTCGCAGGGCTTGTTCGGCTCGACCCAGCAGTTGTTCGGCAACGTGTTCTCGCGCTTCGGCATCGAGACCACCTTCGTGCCGGCCAGCGACATCGCCGCCTACGATGCTGCGGCAAAGGCCAACACGCGCTTGTTCTTCGTCGAGACGCCGTCCAATCCGCTCACCGAGCTGGTCGATATCGCGGCCGTGGCCGAGGTGGCGCATCGCCATGGCGCCTTACTGACCGTGGACAACTGCTTCTGCACGCCGGCGCTGCAAAAGCCGCTGGCGCTCGGCGCGGATCTGGTGATCCATTCGGCCACCAAGTATCTCGACGGCCAGGGCCGGGTGCTGGGCGGTGCGGTGGTCGGCGGGGCGGCACTGGTCGAAGAGGTGTTCCGCTTCCTGCGCACCGCCGGCCCCTGCCTGTCGCCGTTCAATGCCTGGGTGATCCTCAAGGGGCTGGAAACCCTGCGTTTGCGCATGGATGCGCAAAGCGCCAATGCACTGGCGCTGGCGCAATGGCTCGAAGCCCAGCCGCAGGTCGCGCGGGTGTATTACCCGGGCCTGCCGTCACACCCGCAGCACGCGCTGGCCATGCGCCAGCAGGGCTCGGGTGGGGCCATCGTCAGTTTCGATGTGATCGGCGGGCGCGAAGCGGCCTGGCGGCTGATCGATGCGACCCGGCTGATCTCGATCACTGCCAATCTGGGCGACACCAAGAGCACCATCACCCATCCGGCCTCGACCACGCATGGCCGGATCTCGGCCGAGGCGCGCGCGGCCAGCGGGATTGGCGAAGGCCTGATCCGCCTGGCCGTGGGGCTGGAGTCGGTGGCCGACCTGCAGGCCGACCTGGCGGGCGTGACGCGCTGATCCGGCGCGCAAGAATGTAAGAGTCTGTAGCCGGGGCGGGCATTCGCCTTGCCCCGCAATGCCCCGCCCTGTCCGGGCGTTGCGCCGGACAGCGACGCGCAGCGCCCGTGCCGTCGGCGCAGGCCGCCGGTTCACATGCCGACCTGCATGGCGCAAGATTCCCCTGTCCGGTCCGACGCACGGCGCATGCCATTTGGGCAGCGCTTCGTGCTTGTCGCCGACCGGGCATCCGCGCTTACACGGAGGATCGATGCATGCGTTGGCCGCTGCTGGGTTTGGCCGCCATGCTGGCAGGCGAGGCGCTGCCGGCCGAGGACACCACCACCCCGTTGATCTGGGTCGAGTTCGATATCGACCGCACGCCCGCGCGCTTTCTCGGCGAGGTGTTCGACCATCCGGACGTGTGCATCTCGCTGCCCGAGGTCAATAACCGGCTTCACAACCAGATGCCCGCAGGCCGCGGACCCAATGGCATCAGCGGCCCTGGCCGCCTCATGCGTCGGGACGCCGCCGGTCAGGTCTCGGTCCTCTACGATTGCGCGGCCACGGGGCAAATCTGCATGCCGACCGATCCGCGCCTGTCCTTCGATGGCACGCTGGTTGCCTTCACCGTGTATCGCGGCAGTCAGTGGGAGGCCGCCTGCGGGTCGGGCAACCGGACGCTGGCGGGCGCCGCCGGCGCGAACGTGGCCATTCATGACCTGCGCACCGGCAAGACGACAGAGTGGCCGTACGTCCCGGGCCGGCATGATGTGACCCCGGTGTTCGTGAACCAGAACGGCCACCTGCGGGTGATGTTCTCGTCGGATCGCGACCGCGAGTACGAGCCGCTGCTGCCGCGCTCCTCGGTGCAGGGCTATGCCAATCTGCAGACTTTCTTTGCCGATGTCGACGGCAAGAACGTGGTCAAGACCGGCTATCACGACATGGCCAGTTTCTACGGCGGCACGCAGATCCGCGACGGCCGGCTGATCGCCTCTTGTGCGCAGTGGGGACACGATCTGCCCTACATCGGCTACGGCCCGGTCTACACCAACTATCCGGGCACCTTGCTCAACCAGTGGTGGGTGTGTGCCACCGATCCGTGGGGTGGCTCTCAGGAGTCCAGCTTCGGCGCCCACTATCGCGGCCGCGCGCTGCACTGGCTCAGCCAGTTGCAGGACGGCCGGCTGGCGGTGGGGGAGTACTACCGCGGCAACAACAACCAGGGCGCGGGCAAGATCTTCCTGTGGTCGCCCAAGCCGTTCACCGTCGAGGGCATTCCGGTGCGCGAGGCGAAAGGGCGCTTTGCCGGGCTGAATCCGCGCGACCTCACGGACGCGATCACCTGGGCCAACGCCAACGACGAAAAATCGCATTTCGACTTCGCCAATGCCCGCTATAAGGGCAAGGTGCGCGACCCCTTCGGACTGCCGGGCAACGCGCTGGGCTTTGTCTGGTGTCAGGGCATGTGCTCCCGGCAGTTCGGCCTCAAACCCGATGGCCTGGATCGCTTTGTCGAAGAGGGACCCGACCCCCGCCGGCCGGTGAGCATCGCCGACGCGGTCGGCGTCGAGATCGGCATCTACAAGTTGCCCGCCGACAAGATTCCGTCGGACGACTACCGGCGCGATCCGATCAAGCTGGTCGATCGACCCGGCGTCGCCGAGTTCGGCGCTATCTACGGTGGGCCCTACGTCGATGTGCATGGCCAAGCGCGGCCCGATGATGTGGCGCAGCCGCGTTCGGCGGACGGCAACTGCTATCTGCATATCGCGTCGCAGCGCTCCGACACCATGGCCTACCCGGTGCTGCACGGCAACTATCGCTGGGGGCACCAGGAACTGTCGCCGTTGCTGGGCAAGGAGTTGGTCGGCGTTCGCGACGAGGATGTGAAGTACATCCGCCTCACACGGGTGCTGCCGAACACCCACCGGGCGCGGAACTTCGCCGGCGCCGGGCGCGAACCGTGGACGGTGTGGGGCTATCGTGGCGAGATTCTCGGGGATGCGCCGGTGATGGCCGATGGGTCGGCGAAGATCCAGGTGCCGTGCGACGTGCCGTGGGTGCTCGCCGGGCTGAACGCCGATCACGAGGTGATCCGGCGGGACATGATGCCGCAGTCCTTGCGGCCCGGCACGGTGCTGACCTGCGGCGGCTGCCACAACCACAATGATGTCGACGCCGCGCCCGATTTTGCTGCCAGCCAGGCCGCAGCGAGCGCCCCCGTGCGCTTGGGGCAGCCTCGGCCTCAGCCCGAATTCAATGCCGACATCGTGCCGATTCTCAACCGGCGCTGCGCCGCCTGCCACAGCGGGGCGCAGCCGGCGGGGGGCATCGATTTCAATGACCATGACGCCTCGGACGGGATGAGCACCGCCAAAATGCTGGTCGAAGACTACCCGCAAACGACCAACCCGCGACCGGTGGCGGTGCATCAGCGCTCGGAAGGCTATTCGCCGAAAGCGGTCTTCATGCTCGATCGGCCGCATATCTCCTGGCTCATCAACGGCAACTACGCGGCCGGCTCGGCCTTCTACTGGTACTTCAAGGGGCGCCGGGCCGACTACCGGAGCAATGCCAGCACCGAGGCGGACATGGACTACAACGCGTCCCATCCCAAACTCGACGTCACCGCCGCCGAGCTGGCGACCGTGCGCGACTGGATCGACACCGGCGCCCTGGTGGATCCGCTGGTGCGCGCCGTGCCTTCCCGCGGGCCGTCGACCGGCCACGGTGGCGGGCAGGGCAGTGGCGGCGGTGGCGGGGGTGCGGATGAGGCGCGCCAACCGGCCGGCTTTCTCTCAGCGCCCTTGCAGCCGGCCAAGACCGGCGGCGGGCCGGCCGGGCGTTGGGCATGGTTTCCCGGCACCTGGCAGATCGCCGATGAACACTATTTCGATCCGCACGGCATCGATTTCCAGTGGGCCTACTCACGCACCGACCCGGTCCCCGCGCGCATGCGCCTGTTCGTCCATCTGCATGGCTCCTCGGCCGGCACCGGGGCGGGCATGGGCCATCCCTTTGCGCCGCCGCTCGCCCGCGTCGGCCAGATCGAAGTGCGCAATCAGGATGCCGAGGCGCATGAGGGCGCCTGGCGCGAGTCCTGGGCCTATGGAGAGGACGGCCAGCCATATCCGGGGCGGCGCCTGGCCGGGTCGATCGAGTATCTGGTGGATCGCTACCCCCAGATCGACACCGAAGGCCTGGGCCTCGTGCTCAAGGGCGGATCGATGGGCGGTGGCGGTGCGGTGATCCAGAGCATGATCCTGCCCAACCCGTGGCGGCCGCGCATCGCCTATGTGAGCGGTGCCGTCGGCTTGATCATGCCGCGCCGCATCGCACAGCGGAATCCGGGCCAGTACGGGCGCATTCCGCCCGACCGGGGGCCGTCGAAAGCCTTGTGGGACCGCATGGATTTCGCCCTCCAGGCCGCTACCGACCCGGTGGTTCGGGGCATCCACTACCGGCATGCCTTCTCGTCGAACGATGGCTTCAGCGCCGGCCCGGACGGCAACACCCAGCTCGAGTTCGTGAACCTGGTCGAGCAGCATCGCATCGGCGGGGCGTTTTCCTGGGTGCACAACGGGCACAGCGGCGGCGAGCCCGGCGTCAATCTGCCCTGGCTGTCGAACTTCGAGCATGCGGACCAGGACGTGACGCTGGACCGTGCCCACCCGGCCTTTACGCACTCCACCGGCAACTACCCGCAGACGGCGCAGGAGCGGGTCGATGAAGCGCGCTTTCCGCGCGGGCACTACAACCTGGGCTTGCTATGGCATCACGCACGGATCGTCGACACGCCAAGCGAGATCGCGCTGCCGATCCGCTACCAGCGTCATACGGGTATCGGCGGTGGCATCCCCGATCAGCCCGAACGCATCACCGTGAGCGTGACGCCGCGGCGACCGGCGCATTTCAAGCTGGTCGACGGCGAGCGGATTGCGTGGGACTGGGACAAGGGCGCGCTGACCGGCAGTGCCGTGGTCGATGGCGATACGGTGACTGCCGAGGGCATCCCGCTGGTGTCGGGGGCGCCCTACAAGGTGTTGCGCTTCTTCAAGCCGGGGGCGCCCAAGGAAACGCCGGGCCGCCCCAAGTTTCCTTGACCCCCTCGGGGGGCGGGCAGGGCGTAGCCCGGCCCTGGGGGCACTCAAAAGGAAACGCCGGGCCGCCCCAAGTTTCCTTGACCCCCTCGGGGGGTGGGCAGGGCGTAGCCCGGCCCTGGGGGCACTCAAACAGTCAGCAGCTCGCGCCGCAGCGTGCCGTCAGACCAGGCCAGATAGGGCGCCTCGCCATGCCAATCGGCGAGCACCCAGCGCTCGCACGGACGGCCGTCGACGGTGTGGGTGTGGGTGGCCGGTCGATGGGTGTGGCCGTGGATCATCAGGTCGCAATCGGCCGCGCGGAAGGCCGCTGCGACGGCGTCCGGATTGACGTCCATGATGTCGGCCGCCTTCTGGCGTTTTCCCGCTTCGCTATGGGCGCGGATGTTTTCGATGATGGCCCGCCGCTCTGCCAGCGGACGTGCCAGAAAGGCGCGCTGCCAGACCGGGTCGCGCACCTGCTGGCGGAAGGCCTGATAGGCGTGGTCGTCGGTGCACAGCGTGTCGCCATGGAGCAGGACGGCCGGCCGCTCGCCGAGGGTGATGGCGACGGGCTCGGTCAGGCGCGTCACGCCGGTGGTGGCCGTGAAGGCCTCGCCGATCAGGAAGTCCCGGTTGCCGGCCACGAAGCCGATGGCCGTGCCGTGCTGAGTCAGATCGGCCAGCAGCCGGGCGATATGCTGGTGATACGGATCGGCCAGGTCGTCGTCGCCGGCCCAGTATTCGAACAGATCACCGAGGATGTAGAGCTGTGCCGCCCGGCGCGCCGGGCCTGCGATGAAGGCTTCGAAGGCGCGCGTGGTGGCGCCTTCGGCGGCACACAGGTGCAGGTCGGCGATGAACAGCACCGAGCCTGCCACCTGCGGGCTTGCGGTCGCGGTCAAACGATTTCCGCGCGCTCGATGATCACGTCTTCTGCCGGCACATCCTGGTGGAAGCCGGACGAGCGCGTCTTGACGGCGCGAATGGCATCAACGGTGTCCATGCCCTCGGTGACCCGGCCGAACACACAGTAGCCCCAGCCTTGCGGCGAGGCCGAGCGGAAGTTCAGGAAATCGTTGTCGGCCACGTTGATGAAGAACTGCGCGCTGGCCGAGTGCGGATCCTGGGTACGGGCCATGGCGATGGTGCCCTTGTCGTTCTTCAGGCCGTTGTCGGCTTCGTTCTTGACCGGATCGTTGGTGGGCTTCTGCTTCATGCCCGGCTCGAAACCGCCGCCCTGGATCATGAAGCCGTCGATCACGCGATGGAAGATGGTGTTGTCGTAGTGGCCGGCCTCGACATAGGCGAGGAAGTTCTTGACCGTCTCGGGCGCCTTGTTGGCGTCGAGCTCGAGGGTGATGGTGCCGTGGTTGGTGTGCAGTTTCACTGCCATGGGCTGCTCCTTGTGTGTTCGATGGGTTACTTGCCGTCCGCGGGGAGTTCCCGCGCGGCGCGAATGATGATGTCCTCGGTGGGCACGTCACGGTGCCCGGCGGCGGCTCCGGTGGGCGTGCCGCCGATGGTTTTGACCACGTCCATGCCCTCGACCACCTTGCCGAAGACCGCGTAGCCCCAGCCGTCGAAGGAGGGGTAGTCGAGCTTGGTGTTGTCGACCAGGTTGATGAAGAACTGCGCGCTGGCCGAGTGCGGATCCTGGGTGCGGGCCATGGCGATGCTGCCGGTGAGGTTGCTCAGGCCGTTCTTGGCTTCGTTCTTGATCGGCGCGCGCGTGGACTTTTGCTTCATGCCCGGCTCGAAGCCGCCGCCCTGGATCATGAAGCCGGGAATTACGCGATGGAAGATCACGCCGTTGTAGAAGCCGTCGCGCACGTACTGGAGGAAGTTCTCGGTGGTCACCGGCGCGGCCTTGTCGTCGAGTTCGAGGACGATGGTGCCGCGGTTGGTGTCCAGGGCGACCTTCGGGCCGGCCTGGGCCACGCTCGTGGTCAATGCAATGCTCAGGGCGAGCAACAGGGCTTTCATCATGATCTGCCTTTGTCAGAGGGGCGGGTGGTGCGCCGGCGCAGTGGCCGGCAGGCTCAGGCGTTGCCTTCGTAGGCAATGCGCCACTGGCCGTTTTCCTTGATCCAGTACTGCTTCTTGCGGCGCTGGTCGTCGTGGTTGTTGCTCTCGTAGCGCTGGTCGAAGGTCACCTCCACCAGCTCGTCCTTGCCGGGGCTGCGCAGCATGCTGATGCGCCCGAGTTCGACCTTGATCCAGGTCTTGTTGCCGGCGACTCGGCGCTTGTGCGCCGCCCAGCGGCTCAGGTCGTCGTTGCCGCTCTTGAAGCTGCGCGCATAGTGCTTGAGGTAGCGCGAGACATCCCGGCTTTCCCAGTCCTGGCGCCAGGACTCGATGGCGCTGTTGAGTGCCTTGCGTTCGGCCTGCCAGTCGTCCATCGACAGCCATTCGATCTCATGGCTGATGATGACCGGCGTCAGGCCCACCTGGACGTAATTGGACAGCGTGTTGAAGTCCTGGTTGGCCAGCACCACGCAGCCTTCCGAGGCGCGCGGCGGTCGGGCATAGGTGTCGCGCGGCACGCCGTGCAGCCAGATGCCGTAGCCGGTACGGCCGACCCGCTTGTCCCACTCGTTGGGGTAGTTGATCGGGAAGGCACCGTCGCCGTAGAGATCGGGCAGCTTGCTGCGATCGATCTGCGAGATCACGTGATAGACGCCGACCGGCGTCTTGTTGTCGCCTTCGCGCAGCTTCTCGGCGCCGGCCTTGCCGTGGCTGGCATAGAAGTCGGCCACGAAGCGCGGCGTGCCGTTTTCGTTCTTGTACACATAGAGCCGCGCGCGGCGGGTGTCGACGACGACGGCGTATTTCTGCTCCGGGCCCATCTGCAGCAGATAGCGCGGCACATAGCTGGTTTGCGGCTTTTCGCGGTAGGCGCGCAGGCGGGCGAGGGCTTCGTCGCGCAGATCGTCGATCGCGCTGCTGCCGCCGTCGGCGTTGCCGAAGCTCTTGAGCGGGCGGCCGCGTGCCAGCAGCAGGTCGCCCTTGATCAGATGGGCCAGGCGAAAGTTCGGGTAGGTCTTGATGATCGCTTCGGTCTGCGCGAGCGCATCGTCGAGGCGCTTGGCTTCGATGGCCTGGAAGACATGCTGCAGGTCGGCATCCGGGCCGCTGTCGGAGAGCGTGGCGGCTCCCGCACTCAGCGCGAAGGAGGCCAGCGCGGCGGCGAGGCCCAGGCGAAAAAGGCGGAAGGTGTTCATCGGCGACCGATCAGTTCTTGCTGGATGCGCCATTGTCCGTCCTGCTGGACCAGGACAAGCGTCTTGTCGGTGGAGCCGCTGAAGCCGGAGGAGTCGTAGTGCTGGCGGAAGATCGCCCTGGCCTGCTTGCCATTGACGGTGATCGAGATGTTTTCGAGCTCGACCGTGATCTCGCCGGGTTTGTCACCCACGCGGGCCTGGCGCTCGTCCTCCCAGCGGGCGCGGGACTTTCCGCCCGGCACCTCGAAATCCTTGGCGTAGTGCGACAGATAGGCCTTGACGTCCTTGCGTGCCCAGGCACGCGCCCAGGCGTCGACCGCACCGCGCACGGCATCGCTGGCGCTGGGCGCGGCCGGCGTGGCGACCGGTGCTTTGGCCGGCGCCTGCGGCGCTGTAGCAGCGACGGGTGCGGGGGCTGGGGCAGCCTCCGGAGCGGGAGTCGGCGCCGGTGCTGGCGCCGGCTTGGCGGCCGGCTGCGCGGCAGGTGCCGGCGGGGTGGCCGGCAACGGGGTCTGGGGTTTGGCCACTGGCGCGGCGGGGAGGGCGGTCGGTGCGGCCGGTGCAACTGCCGCTGCCTGCGCCACGGCGGTCGGGGCGTCGCGCCGGACCGATACCGTCATCAGTTCGCGAATCAGCGCCAGCTTCGACTGGGCGCCGGTGTTGTTCGAGTCGAGTTGCAAGGCCTTGTCGTAGGCTTGGCTGGCCAGGCGGGCATAGACGTCGCCCAGATTCTCATGGGCGGTGGCATAGCTCGGATGCGTGCGAATAGCCATCTCCAGCGCTGCCTTGGCCTTGTCGAAGGCCTTTTGCTGGGCGTAGAGCACGGCCAGGTTGTTGTAGGGCTCGGGCAGTTCCGGGTAATCCTCGGTGAGCTTGCGGAACACGGCGATGGCCTCGTCGGTTCGATTCAGCTCGGTCAGGGCGACGGCCTTGAGGAAGCGGGTCTGCGGGTCGGTCGGATTCTTGCCCAGGTCGAGATCGGCAACCCGAATGGCTTCGGGAAAATCGCCCCGCGCCACCAGGGTCTGGATCTCCTGGACGGAAGCGAAGGCGCCTTGGCCGAAAACCAGCGCCAGTGCGGCGCATGCGGCGTGAAGGACGGAAGAATCGCGTGTTTTCATTGTGATATACTTCGGCACAAAATTTGCCGCCGTTAGAGCCTTGAAAATCAACGGGGCATTCTACCAATAAACCTCAGTCGAGTCTCATCCGGGGCGCTCTTCCGGTTGCCGACTTGCCGCCATGAGAGGCGGGTTCCCTTTGTGGGCCCGCCTTTTTTGCGGTTCTGGCGGAGGCGCTCCAACAACAGGTCCTGGCTTCATCATGTTGACGATTCACAACACCCTGACCCGAGAGAAAGAACCGTTCCGGCCGATCGAACCCGGCAAGGTGCGGATGTACGTCTGCGGCATGACGGTCTACGATTTCTGCCATCTCGGCCATGCGCGGGTGATGGTGGTGTTCGACATGGTGGCGCGCTGGCTGCGCGCCAGCGGCTATGACGTGACCTATGTGCGCAACATCACCGATATCGACGACAAGATCATTCGGCGCGCCGCCGAGAACGGCGAGTCGATCCGCACCTTGACCGACCGCTTCATCGCCGCCATGCATGAAGACGCGGCGATGCTCGGCGTGCTGCCGCCCGACCACGAACCGCGTGCCACCGAGCATGTGGACGGCATGCTGGGCATGATCGGCCAGCTCGAAGAGCATGGTCTGGCCTATGTGGCCGACAACACCGACGTGTGCTACGCGGTGCGCAAGTTTCCGTCCTACGGGCGGCTGTCCGGCAAAACGCTGGACGAGCTGCGCGCCGGCGAGCGTGTCGATGTGGCCGATGGCAAGCGCGACCCGCTGGATTTCGTGCTGTGGAAGCGGGCCAAGGAAGAGGATCCTGCCGATGCGCGCTGGGCGTCGCCCTGGGGCGAGGGGCGTCCGGGCTGGCATATCGAATGCTCGGCCATGGGCTCGGCGCTGCTCGGCAAGCAGTTCGACATCCACGGCGGCGGGCAGGATCTGCAGTTCCCGCACCACGAGAACGAAATCGCCCAGAGCGAGGGCGCGCACCAGTGCCGCTATGTGAATTACTGGATGCACAACGGCTTCGTGCGGGTGGACAACGAGAAGATGTCCAAGAGTCTGGGCAACTTCTTCACCATCCGCGAGGTGCTCAAGCAATACGACCCCGAGGTGGTGCGCTTCTTCATCCTGCGCGCCCACTATCGCAGCCCGCTCAACTACAGCGACGCCCACCTGGACGACGCCCGTGTTGCGCTGACCCGTCTGTACACCGCGCTCAAGCACGCGCCCGCGGCGACCGAGCCGGTGAACTGGACGGGCGAATTCGCCGCCCGTTTCCGCGCCGCGATGGATGACGACTTCAATACTGCCGAAGCGATGGCGGTGCTGTTCGAAATGGCGGCGGAGGTGAACCGCACGGCAAGCGCCGCCCTGGCGGCGCAGTTGCAGGCGCTGGGGGGCGTGCTCGGTCTGCTCGAGCGCTCGGCGATGGACTTTCTGCAAGG
The DNA here is from genome assembly GCF_018524365.1 of Denitromonas iodatirespirans. Lineage (GTDB taxonomy): Bacteria > Pseudomonadota > Gammaproteobacteria > Burkholderiales > Rhodocyclaceae > Nitrogeniibacter > Nitrogeniibacter iodatirespirans. The sequence continues at coordinate 143,238 of NZ_JAEKFT010000005.1, read as the reverse complement.
CGCCGACGCCGGCGACGGCCCCGACAATTCAGCGATCGAGGCGGCGATCGCCGAGCGCGTGGCGGCCAAGCAGGCCAAGGACTATGCCGCGGCGGATCGCATTCGTGCCGAGTTGCTGGCTGCCGGTATCGTGCTCGAAGATACCGCCGGCGGCACGATCTGGCGGCGGGCCTGAGCCATGTCCGACCCACGTCTGCCACCGTCCCAGCGCGCCATGGATGCGCCACGCTCATGACACGCCCCCATGCACTTTCGCCGTGGGCGGGTCACACGGACTGCGCCAAATGCCCGGTACGTGATTCGGGGGTTTTTTCCTCGCTGGCACCCGAGCAGATTGCGCTGGTCCAGGGCAGTTTCGACGACCTGCGGGTCGAGGCCAAGCGCGTGCTCTACCACCAGGGGGCGCGCAGCGACGCGCTGTATACCGTGCGCGAAGGGGCGATCAAGCTGGTGCGCCATGGCGCCGACGGCTCGGCCCGTATCGTGCGGATCGTCAAACCGGGCGATCTGGCCGGTCTGGAGGTGCTCAACGGCCGGGAATACGATTCGTCGGCGGTCGCCATCGGTCCGCTGCGGGTTTGCCGCCTGCCACTGGCGACCCTGGATCGGCTGCGGGCCTCGGATCCTGCGCTTGGGCAGCGCATGCTCGAGAAGGCCGGCGACGCACTGGCGGAAGCCCAGCTGTGGCTGGCGGAGCTTACTGCCGGCAGCGCACCGGCTCGGGTGCGGGTGGCGCGCCTGATGCTGCGCCTGCAGACCCGGGCCGGGAGTACCGAGGTATTCCGCTTGGCCTCGTCCGACATCGCGGCCATTCTCGGGATCACCGTGGAGACGGCTAGCCGGGTGATCGCTGCGTTCAAACGCGAGGGCGTGCTCACGCCGCCAGCGGCCGGCAGCCATGTCATGACGGCCGACACTGCCCGCCTTACGGCCGAAGCGGACGGTCGCGCGGGTTGAACCGTCCTGGCGCAGGAGAGCCGAAGTGGTCGGGCTGACGGCGACAGTCGTCTCGCCTGCGTCGCTGGCGCGCAGCTTGAACATGTAGCGATTGACCGGCGCGCGCAGCGAGTCGGTGCCGCTGATGGTGCCCACCAGCGGCACCATGCCAGCTTTGCCGAAAATCTTCATCGCCGTTGTGCCGGGGCTCGGGCCGATGTGGGCCCCTTTTCGCCGCCGCCGTTCAGCGCGATCGGCACCTACTTGGGGTTGCCGGGCGGCAGTCGGGGCGGCGCGAGCGGCCGCCCCGGGAAGGCTTACTGGAAGAAATCCTTGACCTTGTCCATCCAGGACTTGGCCTTGGGGTTCTGGCGGTCGGCGTTTTCGGCGCCGATGCGCTGGAACTCTTCGAGCAGTTCGCGCTGGCGATCGGTCAGTTTCACCGGCGTTTCGACCAGCACATGGCACATCAGGTCGCCCTGCATGTGCGAGCGCACATTGCGGATGCCCTTACCGCGCAGGCGGAAGACCTTGCCGGTCTGCGTTTCGGCGGGCACCTTGATGCGGGCCATGCCATCCAGCGTCGGGATCTCGATGTCGCCGCCGAGTGCCGCGGTGGCGAAGTCGATCGGCATCTCGCAATGCAGATCGTCGCCTTCGCGCTGAAACACCGCATGCGGCTTGATGTGGATCTCGACATAGAGGTCGCCGGACGGGCCGCCGTTGATGCCCGGCTCGCCATGGCCGCCGTGACGCAGGCGCATGCCTTCGTCGATGCCGGCGGGGATCTTCACTTCCAGTGTCTTCTGCTTCTTGACCCGGCCGGCACCATGGCAGGTGCTGCAGGGGTCGGGAATATAGGAGCCCGAGCCGTGGCATTTCGGGCAGGTCTGCTGGATCGAGAAGAAGCCTTGCTGGATGCGCACCTGGCCGGCGCCGCCGCAGGTGGGGCAGGGCTTGGCTTGGGTGCCGGGCTTGGCGCCGCTGCCGCCGCAGCTGTCGCAGCGCTCCTGGGTGGGGATGCGGATGGTCTTCTCGGCGCCGCGGGCGGCTTCTTCGAGGGTGATCTCGAGGTTGTAGCGCAGGTCGGCGCCGCGATAGACGTTGGAGCGCCCGCCGCGCCCGCCACCGAAGATGTCGCCGAAGATGTCGCCGAAGGCATCGCCGAAGCCCTCGAAGCCGTGGCCGCCGCCGGCCCCCATGCTCGGGTCGACGCCGGCATGGCCGTAGCGGTCGTAGGCGGCGCGCTTGTCCGGTTCGGACAGGACCTCGTAGGCCTCCTTCACTTCCTTGAAGTGCTCTTCGGCATCCTTGCTGTCCGGATTGCGGTCCGGGTGAAACTTCATCGCCAGCTTGCGATAAGCCTTTTTGAGATCGGCGTCGGAGACGTCGCGATTGACGCCGAGAATTTCGTAGTAGTCGCGCTTGGCCATGGTCGTGTATCAGCTCTGTCGTGGAAAGGCCGGACTGCGCTGCACAGCGTGCAGCACGGCCCGGCCGGATGTCGCGAGGGACCGGATTACTTCTTGTCGTCCTGCACTTCCGTGAACTCGGCATCGACCACGTCGTCGTCGGCCGCCTTGCTGCTCTGACCGCCTTCGGCGCCACCGGCTGCGCCGGCCTGGGCCTGGGCGTCGGCATACATCTTCTCGCCGAGCTTCTGGCTGACCTGGCCGAGGGCTTCGGTCTTGGCCACGATGGTGTCCTTGTCGTTGGACTTCATCGCTTCTTCGGCGTCGGTGATGGCCGCTTCGATCTTGCCTTTCTCGTCGGCATCGATCTTGTCGCCATGTTCGGCCAGCGCCTTCTTGATCGAGTGCACCAGCGTGTCGCAGGCGTTGCGGGCGTCGACCAGTTCGTGCGCCTTCTTGTCCTCCTCGGCATGCGCCTCGGCGTCGCGCACCATGCGCTCGACTTCCTCGTCAGAGAGACCCGAGTTGGCCTTGATGGTGATCTTGTTTTCCTTGCCGGTGGCCTTGTCCTTGGCCGACACGTGCAGGATGCCGTTGGCGTCGATGTCGAAGGTGACCTCGATCTGCGGCATACCGCGCGGCGCCGGCGGGATGTCGGACAGGTTGAACTGGCCCAGGCTCTTGTTGCCAACGGCCATTTCGCGCTCGCCTTGCAGCACGTGGATGGTCACTGCGTTCTGGTTGTCCTCGGCGGTCGAGAACACCTGGCTGGCCTTGGTCGGGATGGTGGTGTTCTTCTGGATCAGCTTGGTCATCACGCCGCCCATGGTCTCGATCCCCAGCGACAGCGGGCTGACGTCGAGCAGCAACACGTCCTTCACTTCACCTTGCAACACGCCGCCCTGGATCGAGGCGCCGATGGCCACGGCTTCGTCCGGGTTCACATCGCGGCGCGCTTCCTTGCCGAAGAACTCCTTGACCTTGGCCTGCACCATGGGCATGCGGGTTTGGCCGCCGACCAGGATCACATCGTCGATATCCGTCACCTTCAGGCCGGCGTCCTTGATTGCGACACGGCACGGCTCGATGGTGCGGGCGACCAACTCTTCGACCAGCGACTCGAACTTGGCGCGGGTGATCTTGACGGCCAGGTGCTTCGGGCCGGAGGCGTCGGCCGTGATATAGGGCAGGTTGACTTCGGTCTGGGTGCTGGAGGAGAGCTCGATCTTGGCTTTTTCGGCGGCTTCCTTCAGGCGCTGCAGGGCCAGCACGTCGTTCTTCAGATCGACGCCCTGTTCCTTTTTGAACTCGGTGACGATGTAGTCGATGATGCGCTGGTCGAAGTCTTCGCCGCCCAGGAAGGTGTCGCCGTTGGTGGCCAGCACTTCGAACTGGTGCTCGCCGTCGAGGTCGGCGATCTCGATGATCGAGATGTCGAAAGTGCCGCCGCCGAGGTCATACACGGCCACCTTGGAGTCGCCCGGCTTCTTGTCCATGCCGAAGGCCAGCGCGGCCGCGGTCGGCTCGTTGATGATGCGCTTGACTTCGAGGCCGGCGATCTTGCCGGCGTCCTTGGTGGCCTGGCGCTGGCTGTCGTTGAAGTAGGCCGGCACGGTAATGACCGCTTCGGTCACTTCTTCGCCGAGGTAGTCTTCGGCGGTCTTCTTCATCTTGCGCAGCACTTCGGCGGAGACCTGAGGCGGGGCGATCTTCTTGCCGCGCACTTCCACCCAGGCGTCGCCGTTGTCGGCCTTGGCGATGGTGTAGGGCATCATCGCGATGTCCTTCTGCACTTCTTTCTCTTCGAAGCGGCGGCCGATCAGGCGCTTGATGGCAAACAGCGTGTTCTTGGCGTTGGTGACGGCCTGGCGCTTGGCCGGCGCGCCGCACAGGATCTCGCCGTCTTCGGCGTAGGCGACGACGGACGGCGTGGTGCGCGCGCCTTCGGAGTTTTCAATGACCTTGGGCTTGCCGGCTTCCATGACGGAAACGCAGCTGTTGGTGGTGCCCAGGTCGATACCGATGATCTTTCCCATGATGGTTCCTTTAACGAGATTCTTGTCTGTCCGGGCCGGTCGTCCGGTCCGCTGCTGCAATCAGAAGTGGGGGCGAGGCCCCGGAATTCAACCCGCCTTGGGCGCCGATACGATCACCAGCGCTGGGCGGATGACGCGCTCGTGCAGGGCGTAGCCGCGCTGGAGCACGGTGATGACGCGATTGGGCTCGCCATCGTGCGGCTGGGCGCTGATGGCCTGGTGCAGGTTGGGGTCGAATTTTTCGCCCATCGGGTCGATCACCGTCAGGCCGGCACCGTCGAAGGCCGAGCTCAGTTGCTTGAGCGTCAGCTCGACGCCGTTGCGCAGGTTCTCGACCGTGCTGTTCTCAGCGGCGAGGGCGGCTTCGAGGCTGTCCTTGACCGGCAGCATGGCCTGGGCGAATTTTTCGGCCGCGAACTTGCTGGCCTTGGCGATATCTTCCTGCGCGCGGCGGCGCACGTTCTCGGTCTCGGCCTTGGCGCGCAGCCAGGCGTCGTGGTGCTCGCTGGCTTGCAGCTCGGCCTGGCGCAAGGATTCCTGCAGGCTGGGCATGACGTCGGCCTGGTTTTGGGCCTGCGCAGCGTCAGGCGCCGGCGCGGTGGATGCGGTTTCAGTGGTCTGGACGTCGATGGCCGGCGTTTGCTCGGGGGCGTCGGGCGTCGGTTTCTGTTGCATGGATCGATCCTGATGCGGGGTGAGTTGGCGAATGCTGGCCTAGCTGGGGGCGGGGCGGTGGATTTCAAGTCGTGCGGGGGAAATTTCTTCCGGCCGCCATACGGCGATTTGCATCAAGCGTGGCCGGCGGGGGCATAATGATGCGCATCAGATACGGTGCCCGATGATCGACGCACCGGGTGGGACGGAGGATTTCAATGAACGATATCCCGACACAGATCGGGAATTTCCGGATTGTCCGAGAGCTGGGGCGAGGCGCGACCGCGACGGTCTACCTGGCCGAAAGCCCCGACTATCCGGAACCGGTGGCCCTCAAATACATCCGCTTCGACGACAAGTCCAAGGACGAGGCGAAGTGGAATCGCCGGCTGATCAAGCTGCTCAAGGCGGAGCGGGCGGTGGCCAGTCGACTCAACCATCCGCACATCATCCGCATCTTCGAGGGCGTGGTCGGGACCAACGAAGCCTATGTGGTGATGGAGTATTTCCCGGGCGAGTCGCTCGAGCGCTTCTGCACCTTCGCCCATCTGCTGCCGGTGCACCGGGCCATCGGCATCGTCTTCAAGTGCTGCATGGCGCTCGACTACGCCTATCGCCAGGGGGTGGTGCACCGGGACATCAAGCCGGCCAACATCCTTGTGGACGAGAAAGACAACGTCAAGATCACCGATTTCGGCCTGGCCATGAACATCAACAAGAAGGTCGACACCGATTCGACCTTCATCATGGGCGTCGGCTCGCCGGCCTATATGTCGCCGGAGCAGATCAAGAGCTATCCGCTCAACCAGAAGACCGATCTCTACTCGCTTGGCGTGGTGCTGTTCCACATGCTCACCGGCCGCCTGCCGTTTCGCGCCAAGAACCCGGCCCAGCTGATCTACAAGATCATCAACGCCGATCCGCCCGCGGTCACCCAACTGCTGCCCGACCTGCCCGAGCTGATGGACCGGGTCATCCGCAAGGCGCTCGAAAAGGACCTTTACTCGCGCTACAAGAACGGCGCCGAGTTTGCCAAGGATCTGTCGGCGGTGCGCTACCAGCTGGTAGACGACAACCTGTTGCCGCCCGATACCAGCCAGTTTTCGACCCTGCGCAAACTGACCTTCTTCACCGAGTTCGACGACATCGATCTGTGGGAGGCGCTGCGCATATCCAGTTGGCGGACGGTCAAGGCCAACACCACGCTGATGCGCGAAGGTGACCAGGACCAGCGCTTCGGCCTGATCATCGAGGGCAAGATCGAATTGTCGGTGTCCGGCCGGCGCATCGTCGAGCTGGGCGACGACGAGGTGTTCGGCGAAACCGCCTACCTCGACGAGTTGGACCACAAGCACCTGTATACGGTGGTCACGCTGGCCGAGACCACTTACCTGGAGATCAACCCGGCGGCGCTGGCCTTGTCCACCGACGAGAGCCAGGATCTCTTCCGCCGCCGCCTGACCACCGCCATGACCAAGCGCCTGGCCATCCTGTCGGCCGAACTGGCCAAGAGCGCGCCGGTCGCCGCCCGCGGCACCGCCCTGGCGCCGGGTGCCGACCTGCAACTGGTGGACGACTGAAGCACCTGCTGCTCAGGTGTTTTCCCGCACCCATTTGGTAAGGCGCGGTGCGTCCATGGCGCCGCTGATCCGTGCCACCTCGCGCCCACCGCGAAAGGCGACCAGGGTCGGGATGCTGCGGATGTTATAGCGGGCGGCGAGCCCCTGTTCCTCTTCGGTACTGACCTTCAACAGACGCACGCCGGGCGCCAGCTCGCGCGCGGCGGCCTCGAAGGCCGGCGCCATGGCGCGGCACGGGCCGCACCAGGGGGCCCAGAAATCCACCACCAGCGGCAGGTCGTCATTGACCAGATGGCGGTCGAAGTCCGCGCCATTGGCGCTGATCGGCCGAGCCTCGATCACGGCCGCCTTGCAGCGGCCGCAGCGCGGGCCGTCCCCCAGGCGTTGCACGGGAATGCGGTTGACCGCGTGGCAGTGCGGGCAGACGACGCGGGAAGAGGTGTTCGACATTCGGAGCTCCCGGAAAATGTTGGCGGTGCCGCCGCCGTGGGGGCTGGGGTCCGCCCGGAGAAATCGCATGGTGGCCAGCTCGCCCGGGTCGGGCGCCGGCAGCAATCAGGTGAGGGCGCTGCGAGAGGATTGCAAGCGCCGGCTCGCAGCCTGGGGGGCCTTGTCGTCGGCGCGCCAAGTTCGGGGTTTGCCGTCAGCCGCTGAAAATGCCCCGCCTTGGCCGCGCTTCCGCGATCGGATTCAATCCAGGGGCAGCAAGGCTTCGAAGGCGGCCAGCTCGATCGGCTTGCTGAACAGGTAGCCCTGGTAGGTCGGGCAGCCGTACCGGGCGAGGAAGCTGCGCTGGGCTTCGGTTTCCACGCCTTCCGCGATGACCGACAGGCCCAGGCTCCTGGCGAGCGTGATGATGGTCTGGACCACGACGGCGTCGCTGGCACTGTCGGGCAGATTGCGGATGAAGGATTGGTCGATCTTGAGCTGGTCGAGCGGGAGTCGGGTCAGGTAGGAGAGCGATGAGTATCCGGTGCCGAAGTCGTCCATGGAGAAGCCCACGCCGAGTTCCTTGAGTGTGCGCATCTTGTCGATGGAGTCGTCGATGTCGTCGAGCACCAGGCTTTCGGTCAATTCGAGCTTGAGCTGGGTAGCCGGCGCACCGGCACGGGTCAAGGCCTGGTGCACAGACGCGACGAAATCCGGTTGGCGGAACTGCCGAACGCTCACGTTGACGGCCAGGAGCAGATGTCGCTTGCGCGGGTCGCGCGCCCAGTCGGCAAGTTGTTCGCAGGCGGATTCGAGCACCCACTGGCCAATGGGCACGATCAGGCCGGTGTCCTCGGCCAGGGGGATGAACTCGCCCGGCGGCACCATGCCGCCTTCTGGGTGGCGCCAGCGGAGCAGGGCCTCGGCACCGATGATGCCGTGTTGGCCATCGATCTGGGCTTGATAGTGGAGGACGAACTTCTTGCCGGTGATGCTGGCGCGCAGCGCCGCTTCGAGATTGGCGCGGGTGGCCAGGTTCGCTTGCATTTCGGGATCGAAGAAGCGCAGCGTGTTGCGGCCTGCCGTCTTGGCCTGGTACATGGCGATGTCGGCCTGCTTGAGCAATTCATCCACCGAATTGTCGGCGCCGGAGAATAGGGTCGCGCCGATGCTGGGCGTGCTGTGATGTACGCGCTCGGCAATGTGGTACGGATGGTTGAGCACCGACAGGATTTTTTCGGCGACGCTCTTTGCCTGGGTGGCCGCCTCCGACCAGTTGGCGTTCAGATCCTCCAGCATCACGACAAACTCGTCGCCGCCGAGGCGCGAGATGGTGTCGCCCTCGCGCACGCAGGTGCCCAGACGCCGAGCCACCTCGATCAGCAGCAGGTCGCCGACGTCATGGCCGCAGGTGTCGTTCAGGATCTTGAAGTTGTCCAGGTCGATGAACAGAAGGGCGCCCATTCGCCCGCTTCTGGCGTTGCCCGCCATCGCGTGGTGGAGCCGATCCTGGAGCAGGCGCCGGTTCGGCAGATCGGTGAGCAGGTCGTAGAACGCCAGGTGCTCGATCTTCCTTTCGGCGGTCTTGCGCTCGGTGATGTCGGTCATCGTGCCGACATAGTGGGTAATCTCTCCCTGGGGGTTCTTTACCGCGGTGATGTTCAGCCAGGCGGGGTAGGCTTCGCCGCATTTGCGGGAATTGAGGATTTCTCCCTGCCAGGCGCCCTCGCGCCGAATGCACGCCCACATGGTGTCGTAGCTGGCGCTGTCCTGGAGCGGCGCCTTCAAAATGCGTGGCGTGGCGCCCACGACCTCTTCGGGCGTGTAGCCCGTGATTTCGGTGAAGGCCGTATTGACGCGCAGAATCGTTTGATTCACGTCGGTGATGACGATGCCTTCCTGGGCCTCGAAGGCCGTGGCGGCGATTCTGATCTGCTCTTCGGCGCGGTCGTGTTCTTCGCGGGCGCGTAGCGTGACGATGCCGAAGGCCAGGTCATTGGCGAGCTCTTCGAGCAGGCGCTGTTCCTCCAGGGGAAAGGCGTCGGTCTCGCTGGCATAGATGCTCAGCACGCCGAAGGTGTGGCCGCCGCTGTCCTTCAATGGCAAGGCAATGCTCGAGCGGTGACCATGTCGCAGCGCGGTGTCGCGCCACGGTGACACGCGAGGGTCGCTGGCAAAGTCGTTGACGACGACGATCGCGCCCTGGCGAATCGCGGTGCCGCTCGGGCCGCGTCCGTATTCCGTATTGGCCCAGGTCAGTCCGGCCTGTTCCAGATAGACGGACTTCACGCCGGCATGGGCAATCGGTCGCAGGGTCTTGGCGTCGTCCTGCTCGGCATAGCCCACCCAGGCCATGCGATAGCCGGCGTCGTCGCAGACGATGCGGCAAACGGATTCGACCAGGGACTGCTCGTCGTCGGCGCGGATCAGGATCTGGTTGCATTCGCTGATGGCGCGCAGTTCGCGGTTCAGTTTTTGCAATGCGGCGGCGGCCTGCTTTTGCTCGGTGATGTCCTGATGCGTACCGACGCGCCGAATCTCTTTGCCGTCCTGGTCGCAGACGTCCACCCACCGGTTGCTGACCCAGCGGATTTCGCCGTCCGGGCGGACGATGCGGAATTCCACTTCGAAGTCTTCGCCATGGCCGGGCGAGGCCTCAAGCGCGGCCAGCAGGCCGGGGAGGTCCTCGGGGTGGATGCATTCGAGCACCAGCTCGGTGCTTGGCGTTTGCGGTGGCCGGCCGAGGATTCGGAAGAACTCGTCCGACCAGAACATTTCGCCGGTTTCAAGATCGTGCCACCAGTTGCCGACATGGGCGATGTGTTGGGCTTCGAGGAGCAGTTCCTGTTTTTCCTGGATTGCGTCCATCATGGCGTTGAAGCTCCTGCCCAGGCGCGCCACTTCGTCGTTGCCGCTGGCGGGGACCCGAAGGGTGTAGTCCGCGCGGGTCCGCACATGCTCCGCCGCCTCGGTGAGCGAGGCGATGGGGCGGGCGATCATTCGCCGCAGCAGAGCCAGTTGGCCAAGCGCGGCCGCCAGCACGATGAGCGCGCCCGCGCCGAATATCCATAAGGTCTGTTGCGTCTGCTCGTTGAGTTGATGCAGGCTCATCCGGATACGCAGGTGCGCGCCGCGCGGCAGACCTTGCAGGAGTTCTACCGTGGTGTCTTCGAGGTGGACGCCATCGGCCCGGTCCGGCGGGGCCCGGGGGGCGGCGTTCGAGGCATGGCGAAAGCTGGCCAGGGGTCTTCCGTCTTCCAGGAAGATGTCGGCTTCGAGGATTTGTGGATTGATCCGCAAGGTATCGAGGATTTCCTGCGCCCGGCGCGGGTCTTCAAAAGCGACCGCGGCGTCCGTGCCGACCGAGACCAGCTGCGCGTAGGGCTGCATGATCTGCATGGCGCGGTCTTCCAGCGTCAGGTGCTGGAACAAGGCCAAGCCCGCCCCCGCGACGGCAAAGGCCAGCAGCGCCGAGCTCCATAGAACGAGCGCGAGCTTTTTGTCGATATTCAGTCCGCGATCCACCGCCTATCTCACTTTGCGGACCACACCGTTCTCGACCACTCCTGTGGAGACTTCAAGCATTTTGGTCGGGATGGTCAACGAGGCCGCGCGGGCCTGATCGAGGTTGACGCTCATTTCGACATAGTCGGTGATCTGAAAGCGGATGATGCCCCCTTCCTGCAGAAAATCGGGGGCACTGCTCACGGTCAGAACCGGTTTGTCTTTCAGCGCCGCAAGCGTGGCGCGGCGGTTTGCGGTGGCTTCGTGGGCCACATAGACGATCTGGCAGCGTTGCAGGTCTTCCAGGCGCTTGGCGCGGAAGATCGCAAACGGGCGGCCTTGCTCGGTGCGTCCGGCAAGGGTGCTCTCCAGCGCATTGCCGAAGGGGTCGTTGCCCAGCACGCAGATCCGCCAGGGAGAACGCTCATCGGCGAAGGCGTTGTCGGGCCAGGTCACGTAGTGGGCGAAGTTGCGCAAAAAAGCGGCCTGGACAATGCGCGGATCGATCCGCGTGTTCGGCTGCCCGATGGCAAACACCGGCAGGCAGGCGAGCAGCAGCAGGCCGGCCAGCAAGTTCCGGCACCGCTGCCGTGTGCCGGGAGGGGATATGTCGGCTGGCATCGTGACCGGGCGCGGCGTGGGGGCCAGCGCGCGGCAAGGTGCCTGGCCGTTTGGCAAACCGAGGTCGTGGTCTCTGGTCTGCATGTCGTTCTCAGTACCTGGCCGAGAGGGTGAGGAGAAATTCGCGGGGCCGCGCGCGCGTGCTCTGCGAAGGCCGGTAGTACTCGTTGGTGAGGTTCTTGCCCATCAGGTCGATGCTCAGCGCTTGACCGCGCCATTGCCATTGGTAGCCGAGCTTCGCATTGACCAGCGTGTAGCTCTGCCGGGACGATTTGGGGCTGTCGGGCAGGAGCGTCTGGTTGTGGACGATATTGACGCCGCCAGCCACATAGAGGCCTCGCAGGTCGCCCTGCGTGAAGTCGTAGCGCGTCCAGATATTGGCCAGATGGGGCGCGCTCATTTGCAGCGGGGCATTGTGCAGGCGCTTGACATCCCTGTAGTTCCGCTGCCCGGCGGCATCGAGCGTGGTCGGATCCTGGGCGAGGATGGCCTCATCGTTGCCGCTGAACTCGGTGATCCGGGCATGCATGTAGCTGTAGGAGACATAGAGCTGCCAGTTGTCGGTGAGCGCAGCGGTGGTGTCGAACTCGATACCACGCGAGCGCTGCTCGCCGCTCTGGACGTTGTGGATCACCACCGAACCGATGTTATTGGTGGAGGCGAGATCGTTCACGATGTCCTGGTTGCGCACGTCGAAGAAGGTCAGGGTGCCGGAGAGGCGGCCGCCGAGCAGATCGGCTTTCACACCGATGTCGTAGCCTCTGCCCTTGGTCGGCTTTGCCGCGCTGGTGGAGCCGTCGGGATGGCGAAGAATCTGCGAGCCGGGAACGAAGGACTCGGCATAGGAGGCGAACAGCGAGAACTCGGGGGTGAGTTTGTAGAGCAGGCCGTATTGCGGCGTCACCATGTGCTCGGTGAATTCGGGTTCCGATTGCTGGGTCAGGTTGTTGGTGAGCTGGTTCCTGGTCGATGTCAGGCGCCAGCCCGCCAGCGCCAGCAGGCGGTCGTCAAAGAAACCGAAGGTGCTGCCAGCGTAGAGGGATTTGTCCGTGTAGGTGACGCTGAAGTCGGTCTTGTTCTCGGTCAGCGCCGAGCGCGGGATGTTGACGACCCGGTTCCAGGTGGACGGGTCGGTCAGATCCCACAGCGGCAGCGGCGAGGCCGTGGGATTGCTGCCCAGGGCCGGATTGTTGGGGGCTTGGGCAGCCCAGTTGTCGAAGCGGCGCTCGACATATTGGGCGCCCAGGAGCAGGCGCAGGCTGGTGGCGCCGAAGTCGTAGTTGCCGACGGCATGGGCGTCGAAGGTGTCGCCCTCGTTGGTATAGGTCTGCCCCCTGAGACGGCGCCCCTGGAGAAAGGTCGCGTTGTTCGCCATGCCCAAGTTGCCGGAGAACAGCGCGTCGATTTCGTAGCGTTGGTGGGCGTAGCCGGCGCGAAGGCTCCAGCGGTCGTTGATCTTGAAGTCGAGCCTTGCATTCAGGCTCTCGGTGTCGCTGGTGCGATAGTCGGCGAACGACATGCTGTTCCAATCGTCCGGCAGGCCCGGGACGTCGACACCCGACAGGTTGGGGTCGGACGGGCTTGGCACGATCCCGACCTGCGCGCCATAGCCGGGCTTCTGCATGACCTGCGGTGATTCGACCTTGTGGAAGTTCTCGTACTTGAGCGACAGACTGAAGCGGTCGTTGGGTTGCCACAGCAAGGACGGTGAGATGTTTCTGGAATGGGCGTCGTAAGGGTCCCAGTAATGAAGGTCTTGCTGGTAGGAGGTGGCCAGCCGGTAGAAGAGGGTCGGGGATAGCGGCCCGGTGATGTCGATACCCAGCTGGTGCTGGTCGTAGGAGCCGTAGCTGAGGTCGGCCGTGGCGGAAAAACGAGGTTCCGGATTCTTGGTGATGATATTGACGATGCCGCCGGGCGCGACCTGGCCATAGAGGAAGGAGGCCGGCCCCTTGACCACCTCCACGCGCGAGATATTGGTGAAATCGAAAATCGACGGCCCGTTCACCCCGTCGCGCAGAATCTGGATGTTCCCCGGCGTTGCGCTGACCGCAAAGCCGCGAATGGCGAGGTTGGCATTGCCCTCGTTGAAGTCGTTGCTGCGGTAGGTGACGCCCGGCGAATAGCGGGCGACGTCGAAGATGTTGACCGGCTTCTGGTCCTTGATGAAGGACTCGGTGAAGGCCTGGATGGCGAAGGGCAGATCCCGGATCGGGGCATTGAAGCGCGAGCCGGACACCGAGTTCGAGGCCCGGTAACCCTTGTCCAGATGCGTCGCGACATCGAAGGGCGAGACCCGCACCCTCACCAGCTCCGTGAGATCCATGTCGGCCACGCTGCTTATCGCGAGTGGCGACGACGTCTCTCCGGCCGGGGTATCGGCCATGGCAGCCGTCTGGAACAACAACAGACCGTGCGCCAAGCTCAAGGCCAGGGGCGCGCGCATACGGAATGGACACAAGCGCAGCTTCATCTACGGTTTCCCGCTTGTCAGGAATAAGCAATCACATCCTGGTGACCGAGGTGCCTCGTCGCTTCTTGGGGGTCTCTCCGTTGTTGGTCTTCTCAGTACAGCGTATTTGGGGGAAAAGGGGTGAGGAGGTATCGGCGCGCGTCGTGGCAGTTTCCCCACCAGGCGTCAGTCTAGCCTGAAGATTGCGTGTCTGTGCTGGTGGATTGTCGGGACGGGTTGCTTGAATCAGGCTCACGCCGCCGACGGGGTGACACTTGCCCATGGTCAGACACCCCGGTCTTGTTCTCCATAACGCGTCCCCGATCGTCTTCTCTCATACCCATGCGAATCATAGGGGTAATGCAATGTAGCATCCAAGCCGCCGCGTGTGTGGCGATACGGTTCGGCGATGCCACATCGACAGCCCGGCCGCGACGTGGTTTTGGGGGGTGAAGCACAGAATGAGCCGGTTTGATGGCACTGCCTCGCGACCAGATCCGACGAGCCAGCTCGCCACCTCGATGCGCTCCTGCCCTCGCCATGCCTGTCGGCCGTGTGGGGCAGTGACGGCGGGATGCCGCGCTTGTGGCGGATGTTGCGTTCGAAAGGCCGTTGGTCGGCCATCCATGCCGTTCTTCCGTCAACCGTAAAGTTTTTCGACGCGCGGCCGAAAGCGTCCCTATGCCCCCCAATCAAATCGGGCCGGAGGACGTTCGAGTGAGCCAAAGCAGCGTATATGGCATCAGCCGTGTCGACAACGAAGCGAGCCGCACCCATGGCTGGCTGGTGACGATCCAGCGTCGCGGGGTCATCTATCGCAAGCATTTCAGCGATGGGGTGTTCAGCGGCAAGCGCAAGGCGTTTTCGGCGGCCAAGGCCTACCGGGACGAGATCATCGCAGCGCATCCGCCGCTGTCGATGCAGGAATATTCGTCGATCCGCAAAAAGAACAACCGCTCCGGCGTAGTCGGCGTGTGCCGCTACTGCGCCTCGGAGACCCGCGATCTGCCCGAGGACAAGCAGCGCTGGTTCTGGGTGGCCTCGTGGCCGCTGCCGGACGGGCGGCGCAAGCGGGTGAAATTTTCGGTGAACAAGTACGGCGAAGACGGTGCCTTCCAGCGCGCACTCGATGCGCGCAACGCGGCGCTGACGAGTCTCGATGGCGATTTCGATCCGGGTGCGGTGCGCCGTCGCCCGGCGCGCAAGGCGGTGCCGCGCAACGGCGTCGACAAGTCGGCGCGGCTCTGATCCCGACGGGGCGGGGCGGGTTCAGCCCCGCTCGTCCGGCGGCCAGCGCTTGACGCTGATCCGCACGTTCGAGCGATCCGACAAGGCCATGTTCACCAGCCAGGTGAGCAGGCTGTAGACCAGCGCGCCCCAGAACGCAGTGGCAAAGTCCGGCACATGCAGGCCGGCGACCAACCCAGACACCAGCCAGAACAGCAGCCCGTTGATGACCAGGGTGAAGATGCCCAGCGTCAGCACCGTGATCGGCAGTGTGATCAGGATCAGCACCGGGCGGATCAGGGCATTGACCAGGCCGAGCAGCAAGGCGCTGATCAAGGCGGTGGTGTAGGACGTCACTTCCAGTCCGCTGACCAGTTCGGGCACCAGCATCAGCGCCAAGGCATTGAGCGCCCAGCGCGCGATCAGCATCACGTTCATGGCGTTTTCTCTCCGTGGCTGGCGCCGAGCGCCAGGGCACGGGTACGGCCGAGCTGCCGGTCGGCCACGCTGCGGCGCGGATCGGCGTCGGCCCAGTGGCCGGCATGGCGGATCACCAGTTGGGTGAGGGCGTGCATCCAGTCATCGCGGGTGTTGAGGCAGGGGATGTAGTGGAAGTGCTTGCCGCCATGCGTCAGGAAGGCTTCCTTGCACTCCATGGCGATTTCTTCGAGCGTCTCCAGGCAATCGGCGGCAAAGCCCGGGCACATCACGTCCACCGAGCGCACGCCTTGCTTGGGCAGCGCTTCGAGCGTCGGCTGGGTATAGGGCTTGAGCCACTCGGCCTTGCCGAAGCGCGACTGGAAGGTGAGCATCACCCGCTCGGGGGCCACCTCAAGCGCCTCGGCCAGGAGACGCGCCGTCTTGTGGCATTCGCAGTGGTAGGGGTCGCCCTTGTCGAGCGTGAAGCGCGGCACCCCGTGAAAACTCAGGATCAGCCGGTCGGCCTGGCCGTTTTTCGCCCAGTGCGCCTGCACGTTGGCGGCCAGGGCGGCGATGTAGCCCGGGTCGTCATGGTAGCTGCGGACGAAGCGCAGCTCGGGCAGGTTGCGCCAGGTGCGCAGTCGGTCGGCCACTTCGTCCATCACGCTGCCGGTGGTGCTGCCGGCGTATTGCGGATACATCGGTACCACCAGGATGCGGTCGCAGCCGGCCTCGCGCAGGGCGTCGAGCCGCTCGGGGATCGATGGCCGGCCGTAGCGCATGGCCCAGTCCACCCGCCAGTCGCGATGGCCGGCCTCGGTCAGGAAGCCGGCCAGCAGCTTGGCCTGGCGCTCGGTATGCACACGCAGCGGCGAGCCTTCGTCGGTCCAGATCGATGCGTATTTTTCGGCGGACTTGGCGGGGCGGGTGTTGAGGATGACGAGATTGAGGATCGGCCACCAGGCCAGGCGGGGAATCTCCACCACGCGCGGATCGGACAGGAACTGCTTGAGATAGGGGCGCACCGCAGCGGCGGTCGGCGCCTCCGGCGAGCCGAGGTTGACCAGCAGCACGCCGACGCGCGGCACGCTGCCATGAGAATGAGCCGGCTCGGGCCGGTATCGGGCCATGGAAATCTCTCCGGAAAAAGCGTCAGTTGTTCGACGACAGGGCGCTCGAGAGCAGGCGGGCGGTGATGTCGACGATGGGGATGACGCGCTCGTAGGCCATGCGCGTCGGGCCGATGACGCCGAGCGAGCCGACCACCTGGCCATCGACCTCGTAGGGCGCGGTGATGACGCTGCATTCGTCGAGCGGTGCCAGGCCGGACTCGCCGCCGATGAAGATCTGCACACCCTCGGCGCGATTGGAGACATCGAGCAGTTGCAGCAGCCCGGTCTTCTGGTCGAACAGCTTGAACAGCTCGCGTAGGCGCGCCATGTTGGAGGACAGGTCTTCGACGTCGAGCAGGTTGGTCTCGCCCGACAGAATGTACTGGGACGACTCCTCGACCGCCTTCGAGCCGACATCCACCGCGGCGGTCATCAGCTCCGACATGTCCGAATGCAGCTGCTGCAGCTCCGCCTTGAGGCGACCGCGGATGTCGTCGAAATCCAGCCCGGCATACTGCTGGTTGAGGTAGTTGGCGGCGGTGACCAGTTCGGACGGCGAATACTTGCGCTGGGTGATCAGGATGCGGTTCTGCACGTCGCCGCGCGTGGTGACGATGATCAGCAGGATCCGTGTCTCCGACAGCGAGACGAACTCGATCTGGCGAATGCGGATGGCCTCGCGCCGCGGCGCGACCACCACACCGGCAAAGTGGGTCAGCTGCGACAGCAGGTTGGAGGCGGCGCTGATCAGGCGCTGCGGCTGGTCGGGCTGCAGATGTTCCTTGAGCTCGAGTAGCTGGGCCTTGTGCATCGGCCGCACGGTGAGCAGGTTGTCGACAAACAGGCGATAGCCGCGCGAGGTGGGAATCCGCCCGGCCGAGGTGTGCGGGCTGGAAATGAAGCCGGCCTCTTCCAGGTCCGACATCACGTTGCGGATGGTGGCGGGCGACAGCTCCAGGCCCGATTGCTTCGACAGCGCACGCGACCCGATCGGCTGGCCGTCCGCGATATAGCGTTCGATCAGCGTCTTGAGCAGGATTCTTGAGCGTTCGTCGAGTTCAGCCATAGTGTCCGGGGTCCGCGTCGGCCATGGATTTTAAGTAAGTCTGCGCCGTGTGCCTAGCGCAGTGTGGCGCTTTCCGGGGTTGCGCGCCATCGAATCGCCGCGCCGCTTGTGGTTTAATCTTTGGCCTATGAACCACGCCTTCAAGTCGGTCGCACTGATCGGCAAATACCAAAGCCCCGATGTGGCCGCCGCCGTGCTGCAAATCGGCGGTTTTCTGCGCGAGCGCGAGTTGAATGTGTTGATCGAACAGGGCACGGCGAGTTCCACCCGGCTCGGTTCGGGCTTTGCCGTGGCCACCTACGACGAGATCGGCGCGGGCGCCGATCTGGCGGTCGTGCTCGGTGGCGACGGCACCATGCTCAACGCCGCCCGCCGGCTGGCCGAACATGGCGTGCCGCTGGTGGGGGTGAACGAAGGGCGGCTGGGCTTTCTGACCGACATCGCGCGCGAGCACATGGAGGTCGGGCTCGGTGCGATCCTCGACGGCAAGGGCGTCGAAGCGCCGCGCTTCATGCTCGACGTGGTGGTCAAGCGCGGCAGCCGCAGCGTGTTCCACACCATCGCGCTCAACGATGTGGTGGTCAACAAGGGCGACATCGGCCGCATGATCGAGTTCGACGTGCGTATCGACGATGAATTCGTCTACACCCAACGCTCCGACGGCATGATCGTGTCCACGCCGACCGGCTCGACGGCCTATGCCTTGTCGGCGAATGGCCCGATTCTGCACCCCGACATGGTCGGCATCGCCTTGGTGCCGCTGTGCCCGCACACCCTGACCGCGCGGCCGATCACCTTGCCTGACAGTTGCACCATCGACATCGTGCTGCAGGCACCGCATGACGCACGGGTGCACTTCGACGGCCAGGAGCGCTTCGACGCACGCGCCGGCGACTGCATCCGCATCACCCGCTCGCCGCATCACATCCGCCTGATCCATCCGCCCGGCTACAGTTATTTCGCCATGCTGCGCGAGAAGCTCCACTGGAGCGCCTCGCCGCGCCATCTCTGACCACGGTCCCCTCATGCTGCGTCGTCTTCATATCCGCGATTTCGTCATTGTCGATGAGCTGGAACTCCATTTCGCCGACGGTTTCGGCGCGCTCACCGGCGAGACCGGCGCCGGCAAATCCATCCTGCTCGACGCGCTCGGCCTGGTGATGGGCGACCGCGCCGAAAGCGGCGTGGTGCGTACCGGCCAGGCGCGTGCCGAGATGAGCGCCGAGTTCGACCTGCCGGCGGCCGAAGATCTGGCCGCCTGGCTCGACGAGCAGGCCATCGAGGTCGACGACGATGCGCTCTTGCTGCGCCGCGTGGTGGACCAGAACGGCCGCTCGCGCGCCTGGATCAACGGCGTCAGCGTCACGCTGACCCAGCTGCGCGAGGTTGGCGCCTGGCTGGCCGACATCCATGGCCAGCACGCACACCATGCGCTGCTGCGCGCCGACGCCCAGCGTAGCCTGCTCGACACCTACGCGGGTCTTGAGGACTTGGCCAGAGAGGTCGCGGGCGCCTGGCAAACCTGGCAGAAGGCGCGGCAGGCCTGCCAGCGGGCCGAGGCCGATGCGGCCGGGGTGGCGCAGGAGCGCGAGCTGCTCGAATGGCAGGTGAAGGAACTCGAAGCGCTCGATTTCGAGGCGGAGGCCTGGCGCGAACTGGAACTGGAGCACAGCCGTCTGGGGCATGCGACCGGCTTGCTGGAAGGCGTCTGCGCCGCCGTCGATGCGCTGGATGAGGGCGAGCTGCCGCTGGTCGGCGAGCTGGAGCGCCTAGCCGCGCGTCTGGCCGAGCTGGCGGCCATCGACCCCGAGCTGCAATCACTGCACGATCTGCTCAACGGCGCAGCCATCCAGGCCGACGAGGCGGTGCACGGACTGCGCCGCTACCGTGACCGGGTCGAGGTGGACCCGGACCGTCTGGCTGAGGTCGAGGCGCGTATCGCCGCCGTCACCGACATGGCGCGCAAGCACCGGGTGTTGCCCGATGCGTTGGCCGAGGTGCTGGCCGAGCGTCGCGCCCGGCTCGATGCCCTGCTGTCGGACGCCGATCCGCCCGCGCTTCAGGCCAAGGCCGAGGCGGCGAAGCAGGCCTACGCGGTGGCGGCCGAACGCCTCAGCGCGGCCCGGGCGCCGGTGGCCAAGACCTTGTCGGCACAGGTCAGCGCCGCCATGCAGACGCTGGCGATGGCCGGCGGCCAGTTCGAGATCGCGCTGTTGCCCGAATCGGACGGCAGCGCGCACGGCAACGAAACGGTGGAATTCCAAGTGGCCGCCAACCCCAGTCAGCCGCTGCGGCCGCTGGCCAAGGTGGCCTCGGGCGGGGAGTTGTCGCGCATCGGGCTGGCGATCCAGGTGATCACCAGCCGGGCGGCGGCGGTGCCGACGCTGATCTTCGACGAGGTCGACGTCGGCATCGGTGGCCGCGTGGCCGAGATCGTCGGTCGCATGCTGCGCGAGTTGGGCCAGCAGCGTCAGGTGATGTGCGTGACGCATTTGCCGCAAGTGGCCGCGCAGGCCAACTGGCAATGGTCGATCGCCAAGGCTCAGCGCGATGGCGAGACGGTGAGCACCGTCACCGTCCTCGACGACGCGGCGCGGATCGACGAGATCGCCCGCATGCTCGGCGGCGTGAATATCACCGAAACGACCCGTCAGCATGCCTCGGAAATCCTCGGCCTGACACCCGCCGGCTAAGTCCGCTCCGGGATCAGCCCAGTGCCGTGATCGCCGCGGTGATCAGAAATCCGGCGGCTGCCACGCGGCGCATGATGTGGCCGGGCAGGCGCTCGGCCAAGCGTTCGCCGACCATCACGGCCGGCACGTTGGCGATCATCATGCCCAAGGTGGTGCCGATCACCACCCAGGTCAGGGCGTCGAAGCGGGCGCCCAAGGCGACGGTCGCAAACTGCGTCTTGTCGCCGATCTCGGCCAGGAAGAAGGCCACCAGCGCGATCAGGAAAATGCGCCACGCCGTGTGAGCCGGCGGAGTGGCGGTGTCCTCATCCAGCGTGTCGGGGCGCAGTGCCCACAGCCCGAAAGCGAGAAAACTCGCGGCCAGCGTCCACTTGAGCCAATGCCCCGGCAACCACTGCGCGATCCAGGCGCCGGCCGCCGCGGCGAGGGCGTGGTTGAGGAGGGTTGCGATGAAGATCCCCCACACGATGGCGACGCGATGCTTGAGTCGCGCGGCCAGCATGAAGGACAGCAGTTGGGTTTTGTCGCCGATTTCGGCGACGGCGACCAGGGCGGTCGCCGTCAGCAAGGTTTCCAAGGCGGGGGCTTACTTGTCGTCGCTGCTGCGGTTGGGGCAGTCCTTGCGATGGCACTCGACGTACAGATACAGCGCATGCTCCTTGACCGAGAAGCCACGCTCCTTGGCCACCGCGTTCTGGCGTTTTTCGATCTCGGGGTCGAAGAACTCCTCGACCGCACCGCATTCGACACACACCAGGTGGTCGTGGTGGGCACCTTCGTTGAGTTCGAAGACGGCTTTGCCGGACTCGAAGTGGTGGCGCTCCAGCAGGCCGGCCTGTTCGAACTGAGTGAGGACGCGATAGACCGTGGCCAGGCCGATGTCCATGTCGTCGTTCATCAGCAGGCGATACACATCCTCGGCCGTCAGGTGGCGCTGATCGGTGTGTTGAAAGAGGTCGAGGATCTTGAGCCGCGGAAGGGTCGCTTTGAGACCCATGCTCTTGAGGCTTTGCGAATTTGATGGCATGTCGGTGTCGGCCCGCCCAATGTAGGGGAACACGGAAAGTTGAGCGAGACAGTATGATATATTTTTTGCCTTTTCCTGAGAATTCTGGCGTTCCTCCACGCCGTCCCTTGAGCAGACCATGCAACCCAAAACCAAACTGATAACCGCAATGGCGGCAGCGCTGTTGATCTCCGGCTGCGGCGTAACCGACTATGTGCGTCCCTATCGCATCGATGTGCGCCAGGGAAACTACGTGACTCAGGACATGGTGTCGCATCTGAAGAAGGGCATGACGCGCGATCAGGTCCGCTTTGCGCTGGGCACGCCCTTGCTGTCGGACGTCTTCCACGCCGATCGTTGGGATTACGTCTATCGCTTCGAGCCTGGTCATGGCGAGCCGGAGCAACGCGTGCTGACGGTGTTCTTCGAGGACGACCGCCTGGCGCGCGTCGAGGGTGACGTGGTGGCCGGCGATCCGGCGGCCATGGCGGCCAAGGAAGAGCAACGCATCCGCACGCTGTCGCTGAGCGGCCCCGACGCCGCGGAAAACGCCGACAAGACATCCACCGACACCAAGGACGCAGCGAAGTGAGCACCAACACACCACGCCGGATCGCCGTTGCCGGCGGCAGCGGCCGCATGGGCCGCATGTTGATCGAAGCCACGTTGGCGGCGGACGACCTGGCGCTCGCGTCGGTTTTCGACCGCGCCGGCAGCCCGTTCATTGGCCGCGATGCCGGCGAGCTGGTGGCCCAGCCCTGCGGCGTGACCATCACGGACGACATGTCGGCGGCGATCGCGGCAGCCGATTGCGTCATCGATTTCACCTTGCCCGAGGGCTCGCTGGCGCATCTGGCCGAAGCGCGCCGTCAAGGCAAGGCGATGGTGATCGGCACCACCGGTTTCAATGCCGAACAAAAGCGCGAGATCCTGCAGGCGGCCGAGAGCATTCCGGTGGTGTTCGCGCCGAACATGGCGGTCGGCGTCAATGCGGTGTTCAAGTTGCTCGAAGTGGCGGCGCGAATTCTCGATCAAGGCTACGACATCGAGGTCATCGAAGCCCATCACCGGCTCAAGATCGATGCGCCGTCGGGGACGGCGCTGCGCATGGGCGAGATCGTCGCGCATGAACTCGGGCGCGATCTCGAGCAGTGCGCCATCTACGGCCGCGAAGGCGTGACCGGCAAGCGCAAGGACGAGACCATCGGCTTTTCGACCATCCGCGGCGGCGATGTGGTGGGCGATCACACCGTGCTGTTCGCCGGCATCGGCGAGCGCATCGAGATCACCCACAAATCGGGTAGCCGCATGCCGTACGCGCTGGGCGCGCTGCGCGGCGCGCGCTTCCTGGCCAAGCATCGCCGGGGGTTGTTCGACATGCAGGACGTGCTCGGCCTGCGCTGAGTGTCCCGGTGCCGGGGCGGGCGCCTCAAGAGCGCGCGCTTCGGGCCGATAGCGATCATGATGGTCCGCATTCCGAGCGGGCCGCCCTGTGATCTGGGAAGTTCGCCCGCGTGACCACTCCTGCTTTCCTGGCGCTGCTTCAAAAACACCTCGCCCTTCAGCCGGGCGAATCGCTTTCGGTCGGTCTGGCGCGTCAGGGGTATGGTCCGGCGCAGATCGAGGCCTTGAGCGCGTTTTCGGCCGCCTGCGAGGCTGAATGCGGGCGGGCCGCCGGCCGGCTGACCCAGGCCGAAGCGCGTCTTGCGCTGGTCTTGCGCAATACCGACATGGGTCTGTGGGAGTATGACCTGCAGGCGGGCCGTGTCGAGGTGGACGCCAATTGGCAGACGATGCTCGGCGTTGCCGACGATGGGCTCGACGGCGGTTTTGAGCGTTTGCGCGAGCGGATCCACCCCGACGATGTGGCCGCTTTTCGCGATGTGACGGTGGCCCACCTTCGGGGGCAATCGCGCTTTTTCGATTTCACCTTTCGTGCGCGCGACAGATCGGGCGACTGGCGTTGGGTGCAGGCGCGCGGCCGGGCTTTCGAGCGCGGGGCCGACGGGCGCTGGCTGCGCATGCTCGGCACTTATCGCGATGTGACGCAGGAGCGGGCTGACCAACTGGCTCTGCGCGAGGCGCGGGACGCGGCCGAGGGCGCGAACCGTGCCAAGAGCGAGTTCCTGGCCAACATGAGCCATGAAATCCGCACGCCGATGAACGGCATCATCGGCATGACCGAACTGGCGCTCGATACACCGCTCGACAGCGAGCAGCGCGAATATCTCAACAACGTCAAGGCCTCGGGCGAGGCCTTGCTGACCATCCTCAACGACATCCTCGATTTCTCGAAGATCGAGGCCGGCAAGATGGGGCTCGAGGCGATCGATTTTTCGATGCGCTCGGTGGTGTCGGATACGGTCAAGACGCTGGCGCTCCGGGCGCACCAGCAAGGCCTGGAGCTGCTCTACGAGATCGATCCCGAGGTGCCGGCGGTGCTCAAGGGGGATCCGGGGCGGATCCGCCAGATACTCCTCAACCTGGTCGGCAACGCCCTCAAGTTCACCTCCCGCGGTCAGGTCATGGTCCATGTGTCGCGCCAGGACGGCGGCGAGGCGGGCAGCCTGGTGGCGGTATCGGTGAAGGATTCCGGCATCGGCATCGCGGCCGACAAACTGTCGGCGATCTTCGAGGCCTTTTCGCAGGCCGACAGCTCCACGACCCGTAAATTCGGTGGCACCGGCCTGGGGCTGGCCATCTGCCAGCGTCTGGTGGCCCTGATGGGCGGCGAGTTGCAGGCATCGAGCGAAGTGGGCGTGGGCAGTGACTTCCGCTTTACCTTGCGCCTGCCGGAAGTCGCGGCTGCGACTCAGCCCGACGGCCGTCAGATGTGCGGCCGCCGCATCCTGGTCGCGGACCGCAGCCAGGCCGTCCGCGATTTGCTGGTGCGGGTCGTCGGCCGTTGGGGCATGAGCTGCGTCACGGTCGGCGATGGTGAGGCCATGATGGCCGAGCTGAAGAAGGCGGGCGACGGCGACGCGCCTTTCGATTTCGTCATGGTCGACGTCGGCATGCCCGAGCCCGGCGGTTTCGCGCTGGCCCGGCAGCTCAGGGGCGAGACGCAGTGGCTGGACCGCATCGTGATGATGCTGACCACGCACAACCAGCGCCAGGATCTGGCCCGCTGCAAGGATCTGGGCCTGTCGTCGCGGCTGATCAAACCCTTCTCGGCCGACGAGGTCTGCGAGGTGCTGATGGCCGCAGTGGCGGGCCAAAGTACGGACGACGATGCGCTGTTCGAATTCGACCCGGAACTCACGCTGACCCAGCTCAGCCAAGGGCGCGACGACAGTCGCGACATCCTGCTGGTGGAAGACAACCCGGTCAATCAGGCCGTGGCGATCAAGATGCTCGAGAAGGCTGGGCATCGGATCGCGGTGGCGGGCAACGGGCAGGAGGCGATCGAGATGCTCGAGAATCGGCGCTTCGATCTGGTGCTGATGGATGTGCAGATGCCGGTCATGGGCGGCATCGAAGCCACCCAGGCGATCCGTGCGCGTGAGGCGCGGCGCAGCTGGGCCATGGCGGGGCAATGGAAGGCGATGCCGATCATCGCCATGACGGCCCATGCGATGGCGGGCGACCGCCAGCGCTGCCTCGACGCCGGTATGGACGACTATGTCACCAAGCCGATCAAGCCGGCCGACCTGTTTGCCGCCATTGCCCGCGCAGGCGGCGACGACGCATCGGCGGCGGCCGATCCGGACTGGTCGCTGCTCGAGATGGCGACGCGCAGCGGCGGCACCAGCGTGCTGGATCTGGATCAGACGCGGCAGCTGCTCGACGGCGACGAAGAGGCACTCGAGAAGCTGGTCGACCTCTTCTTTGCCGATTTCGCCGGCAGCTTGCAGAAGCTCAAGTCGTCGGCTGGTTCGGGCGATCTGGCTGCACTGGCGGCGATTGCCCACACGGTCAAGGGGTCGGTCGGGGTGTTCAATGCCATGGCGGCACTCGACGCCGCCGCCGCGGTCGAGCATGCCGCCCGCGAAGGAAAGCTGGAGGCCGCCCGGCTCGCCTTGCCGACATTGCTCGATGCACTGAACAAGCTTGGCAATGCCTTGCGCCAGTCGGTAATGGCGCGTGGCGGCCACGGCGGCTGAGCCTGCGAGACGGGCGTTTCATCGATTGAAACCGGGCCGGATTGTGGTGCGCTGGCGTCGCTGCGTTGCCGGGCGGGCCGAATTTCGCTAGAATTCGGCGAATTTTCTTGTTGATTGCTGAGCGGGATGGGTCGGGTCAGGCTCGTCCCGTTTTTCACGTGTGGAGCAGCGCGCGGTCGCGCTGAGATCCCATCAACGGTTGAACCAGGAGTTTCGTCGTGACTCAATTTCCGCGCGCCATCCTCGTCCTTGCCGACGGGACGGTTTTTAGCGGCAAAGGTATCGGTGCGGCCGGCCGGACGGTAGGCGAGGTCGTCTTCAATACCGCCATGTCGGGCTATCAGGAAATCCTCACCGACCCGAGCTATTCACGGCAGATCGTGACGCTGACCTATCCGCATATCGGCAACACCGGGGTGAATCCCGAGGACGTCGAGTCCGGCCGGGTGCATGCTGCGGGTCTGGTCATTCGCGACCTGCCGCTGCGTGCCTCCAACTGGCGCATGGGCAAGACGCTCGATGCCTATCTGCGCGACGAAGGGGTGGTGGCGATTGCCGATATCGACACGCGTCGGCTGACGCGCGTGCTGCGCGAAAAGGGCGCCCAGGCCGGCTGTATCGTCACCGCGGGCGAAGACGGTGTGATCGATACCGAAGCCGCACTGGCCGCTGCCCGTGCCTTCCCGGGGCTGGCCGGCATGGATCTGGCCAAGGAAGTGACGGCCACCGAGACGCAGGAATGGACCGAGACCGAGTGGGATCTGGTGTCGGGCTATGGCGCGGTCGAAGCGCCCAAGTACCACGTGGTGGCCTACGACTACGGCGTCAAGCGCAACATTCTGCGCATGCTGGCCGCACGCGGTTGCCGCCTGACCGTCGTGCCGGCGCAGACCCCGGCCGACGTGGTGCTGGGCATGGCGCCGGACGGCGTCTTCCTGTCCAACGGTCCCGGCGACCCCGAGCCGTGCGACTACGCGATCAGCGCGATCAAGACCATCGTCGATAGCGGCGTGCCGACCTTCGGCATCTGCCTCGGCCATCAGTTGCTGGCGCTGGCCTCCGGCGGGCGTACGGCGAAGATGAAATTCGGCCACCATGGCGCCAACCACCCGGTCAAGGACCTGGATTCCGGCCAGGTGATGATCACCAGCCAGAACCACGGCTTCGCGGTGGATGTCGACAGCCTGCCGGCCAATCTGCGCGCCACGCATGTGTCGCTGTTCGACGGCAGCCTGCAGGGCATCGCCCGCACCGACGCGCCGGCCTTCAGCTTCCAGGGGCACCCCGAAGCCAGCCCCGGCCCGCACGATGTGGCTTACCTGTTCGACCGCTTCATCCAGATGATGCAAGCGCGTCAGTGATGTGACCGGGCCCGGCGACCCCGGGCCCGACCGCCAGACCGACACATCACCTTCACCGAGTTATCGAGGCAAGCACATGCCCAAGCGTACCGACCTACAAAGCATCCTGATCATTGGCGCGGGTCCGATCATCATCGGCCAGGCCTGCGAATTCGACTATTCCGGCGCACAAGCCTGCAAGGCGCTGCGCGAGGAAGGCTATCGCGTCATCCTGGTGAACTCCAACCCGGCCACGATCATGACCGATCCGGGCACGGCAGACGTCACCTACATCGAGCCGATCACCTGGCAGGTGGTCGAGCGCATCATCGAAAAAGAGCGCCCCGATGCCATCCTGCCGACCATGGGCGGGCAAACCGCGCTCAACTGCGCGCTCGACCTGGCCAAGCATGGCGTGCTCGAAAAGTACGATGTCGAGCTGATCGGCGCCTCGCGCGAGGCCATCGACAAGGCCGAGGACCGCGAGAAGTTCAAGCAGGCGATGACCAAGATCGGCCTCGGCTCGGCGCGCTCGGGCATTGCCCACTCGCTCGAAGAGGCCTTCCAGGTGCAGGCGTGGATCGGCTTCCCGGTCATCATCCGCCCGTCCTTCACGCTCGGCGGCAGCGGCGGCGGCATCGCCTACAACACCGAGGAATTCGTCGACATCTGCAAGGGCGGCCTCGAAGCCAGCCCGACCAACGAGCTGCTCATCGAAGAGTCGCTGATCGGCTGGAAGGAATACGAGATGGAAGTGGTCCGCGACAAGGCGGACAACTGCATCATCGTGTGCTCGATCGAAAACCTCGACCCGATGGGGGTGCACACCGGCGACTCGATCACCGTCGCGCCGTCGCAGACGCTCACCGACAAGGAATACCAGATCCTGCGCAACGCCTCGATCGCCGTGCTGCGCGAGATCGGCGTCGACACCGGCGGCTCGAACGTGCAGTTCGCCATCAACCCCGACGACGGCCGCATGATCGTCATCGAGATGAACCCGCGCGTGTCGCGTTCGTCGGCGCTGGCCTCCAAGGCCACCGGCTTCCCGATCGCCAAGGTGGCGGCCAAGCTGGCCGTCGGCTATACGCTCGATGAGCTGAAGAACGACATCACCGGCGGCGCGACCCCGGCGTCCTTCGAGCCGTCGATCGACTACGTGGTCACCAAGATTCCGCGCTTCGCCTTCGAGAAGTTCCCGACCGCCAACGGCCGTCTGACGACGCAGATGAAGTCGGTCGGCGAGGTGATGGCGATCGGCCGCAGCTTCCAGGAGTCCTTCCAGAAGGCCCTGCGCGGTCTGGAAGTCGGTGTGTATGGCCTGGACGAGATCGAGGCCGATCCGGACGAGCTCGAACGCGAACTGGCCGATCCGGGTGCCCAGCGCATCTGGTATGTGGGCCAGGCCTTCCGTGAGGGCATGACCCTCGACGACGTGTTCAAGCTGACCAAGATCGATCCTTGGTTCCTGGCCCAGATCGAAGACATCGTGGCGACCGAGAAGTCGCTCTCCGGTCGCTCGCTCAAGCGTCTCGACGCCGAGCAGATGCGCGCGCTCAAGCGCAAGGGCTTCTCCGACCGCCGCCTGTCCAAGCTGCTGGCCACCGACGAAACCGCGGTGCGCCTGCATCGTCACGCCCTCGGCGTGCGCCCGGTGTACAAGCGGGTCGATACCTGCGCCGCCGAGTTCGCCACCTCGACCGCCTACATGTACTCGACCTACGAGGAAGAGTGCGAGGCCGCGCCGACCGGCAGGCGCAAGATCATGGTGCTCGGCGGCGGACCGAACCGCATCGGCCAGGGCATCGAGTTCGACTACTGCTGCGTGCATGCCGCGCTGGCGCTGCGCGAAGACGGGTACGAGACCATCATGGTCAACTGCAACCCGGAAACCGTGT
This sequence comes from Denitromonas iodatirespirans, assembly GCF_018524365.1. GTDB lineage: Bacteria > Pseudomonadota > Gammaproteobacteria > Burkholderiales > Rhodocyclaceae > Nitrogeniibacter > Nitrogeniibacter iodatirespirans. The sequence continues at coordinate 114,749 of NZ_JAEKFT010000005.1, read as the reverse complement.
CCACCGACTACGACACCTCCGACCGCCTGTACTTCGAGCCGATCACGCTCGAGGACGTGCTCGAGATCGTGCACATCGAGCAGCCCGAAGGCGTCATCGTCCAGTTCGGCGGCCAGACCCCGCTCAAGCGTGCCCGCGCGCTGGAGGCCAACGGCGTGCCCATCATCGGCACCAGCCCGGACATGATCGACGCGGCCGAAGACCGCGAGCGCTTCCAGCAACTGCTCAACGACCTCGGCCTCAAGCAGCCGCCCAACCGCACGGCACGCACGCCGGAAGCGGCGGTGCGCCTGGCCGCCGAGATCGGCTACCCGCTGGTGGTGCGGCCCAGCTATGTGCTGGGTGGGCGCGCGATGGAAATCGTGCACGAGCAGAAGGATCTGGAGCGCTACATGCGCGAGGCGGTCAAGGTCTCGAACGAGTCGCCGGTGCTGCTCGACCGCTTCCTAAACGATGCCACCGAGGTGGATGTCGATGCCTTGTCCGACGGCGAGCATGTCATCATCGGCGGCATCATGGAGCACATCGAACAGGCCGGCGTGCACTCGGGCGACTCGGCCTGCTCGCTGCCGCCGTATTCGCTGTCCGCCGCGCTGCAGGACGAACTGCGTCGCCAGACCACGGCCATGGCCAAGGCGCTCAAGGTGTGCGGCCTGATGAACGTGCAGTTCGCCATCCAGGGCGAGGGCGACGATGCCATCGTCTATGTGCTGGAAGTGAACCCGCGTGCCTCGCGCACCGTGCCCTTCGTCTCGAAGGCCTGCTCGCTGCAACTGGCCAAGATCGCCGCGCGCTGCATGGCCGGTCGCACGCTGGCCGACCAGGGCATCGCCGGCGAGATCGTGCCGCCGTACTTCTCGGTCAAGGAAGCGGTGTTCCCGTTCAACAAGTTCCCCGGTGTGGACACCATTCTCGGCCCCGAGATGAAGTCGACCGGTGAGGTGATGGGCGTGGGCCGCACCTTCGCCGAAGCCTTCGTCAAGTCGCAGATCGCCGCCGGCGTGAAGCTGCCGCAGGGTGGCACGGCCTTCATCAGCGTCAAGCAGACCGATCGCCCGGCCGCCGTCGATGTGGCGCGTCAGCTGCACGAACTGGGCTTCGGCCTGGTGGCGACGCGGGGGACGGCCAGCGCGATCGAGGCCGCCGGCATTCCGGTGGCCGCCGTCAACAAGGTCAACGAAGGGCGTCCGCACATTGTGGACATGATCAAGAACAACGAGATTTCGCTGGTGATCAACACCGTGGAAGAGCGTCGTCAGGCCGTGGCCGATTCGCGCTCGATCCGTACCAGTGCGCTGGCGGCCAAAGTGACCATCTACACCACCGCGGAAGGCGCACGTGCTGCCTGCATGGGCCTGCGCCACCTGGATCAACTGGAGGTGTACGCCGTGCAGGCGCTGCACGCCGAACTGAATTAAGACTATGAACAAGATTCCTTTGACCGTGACCGGGGCCGAGCTGCTCCGGCAAGAGCTGCATCATCTGAAAACCGTCGAACGGCCGAACGTCATCGCGGCGATCGCCGAAGCGCGTTCGCATGGCGATTTGTCGGAGAACGCCGAATACGACGCCGCCAAGGAGCGGCAGGGCTTCATCGAGGGGCGTATCAAGGAAGTCGAGGGCAAGCTGTCGATGGCACAGATCATCGATCCGACTCTGCTCGACGCCGACGGTCGCTGCGTGTTCGGCGCCACCATCGAGCTGGAAGATCTGGCGTCCGAGAGCTCCGTGACTTACCAGATCGTCGGCGACGACGAAGCCGACATCAAGGCGGGCAAGATCTCCGTCAGCTCGCCGATCGCGCGTGCCCTGATCGGCAAGTACGCCGGTGACGTGGCCGAGGTTCAGGCCCCGGGCGGCGTGCGCGAGTACGAAATCATCGACGTCCGCTATATCTGAGCGATCCCGCCGTGACCACCACGATCGCCCGCCTGCAACGCCTGATCCTGACGCTGTGGGTCGGTGCGATGTGGGCAGTCGGCTATCTGGTGGTGCCGGTGTTGTTCAGTGCGCTGAACAACCCGGTGCTGGCCGGTTCGCTGGCGGGTGAACTCTTCGCCAACGTGGCCTGGCTGGGTCTGGTGTGCGGTGCCGCGCTGTTGGTGTTGCAGCATGCCCGCGGGCATGCGCTGCCCCTGCCGCGGGTGACGGTGATCTGCATCCTGGCGATGCTGGTGCTGACGGCGGTCGGGCAGTTCGTGATCGACCCGATCATCGCCGGCATCAAGGCCGAGGCCGGGCCGGCGGGTGCCATGGCCAGCGCGCTGAAAGACCGCTTTGCCATGTGGCACGGCATTGCCAGCGTGCTGTATCTGTGTCAGAGCCTGCTGGGGGCGTTCGCCGTGTGGCGTGCCGCCGTGCCCGGGGCGGACACGCCGGCGCGGTCAGCCGCGTGAGGTGCGGCGGGCCGTGCCACGGGCAGCCGGCTTGGCTCGGCTGTTCGTGGTCGTGCGGCTGTAAGGCGCGCGCGCCTTGGGTTTGTCGGCGGCCGGGCGAGCGGGTTTCGGTTTGACCTCGGCGACCGGTTTGTCTTCTACCGGGGCTTCGCGCCACAAGACGAGGATGTTGCCGATATGCTGCACGCTGGCGGCGCCGGTCTGTTCGCAAATGTCGGCCATGAGTTGGCTGCGGGCGTCGCGATCTTCACCGTACACGCGGACCTTGATCAGCTCATGGGCCTTCAGATTTTGGTCGATCTCGGCCAGCACCGACGGGCTCAGCCCGTTGCCGGCCACGCTGACCACCGGATTGAGGTGGTGGGCGCGGGCACGAAGCTCGCGTCGCTGGGCGGGCGTCAGGTCAGTCATGTGGTTGATCCGGTTGGGGAAAAGGGCGCAATTCTACTCCTATGAAGCGTAGCAAGACCAGCAAGGCGTGGATGCGCGAGCATCTCAACGACACCTATGTCCAGCAGGCGCGGGCATCGGGCTATCGCGCCCGTGCCGCCTACAAACTGCTCGAGATCGACGAGAAGGACAAGCTGATCCGCCCCGGCATGGTGGTGGTCGATCTGGGGGCCGCACCCGGCTCCTGGAGCCAGGTGGCCGCGCAGAAGGTCGGTGACGGTGGGCGAGTGATCGCGCTCGACCTGCTGGAGGTGCTCGGGATTCCGCGGGTGACGGTGATCCAGGGCGACTTCCAGGACTCGGCCGTGCTGCACGAACTGGAGGCCGCGCTCGACGGGCGGCCGGTCGACCTTGTGTTATCGGATATGGCCCCCAATATATCCGGCATCGGTGCCGCCGATCAGGCGCGCTCGATCGGTTTGTGCGAGCTGGCGCTCGATTTTTCGATTCAACATCTGAAACCGGGCGGCAACTTCCTGGTCAAGGTGTTTCAGGGCGCGGGATTCGACGCGTATCGCCGTGCCATGCAGGCCGTGTTTCGATCGGTGGTCGTGCGCAAGCCTGCAGCGTCCCGGGACCGCAGTACCGAGGTGTATCTGCTGGGCCTCGGGGTCAAGCCGGCCGCATAGCGTGGGCGTATGGTGCTGATAAGTTTGCTTTGCTTTGCCTGCGGGAACGTTCACCCCTAGAATGGGTCTGCATCACTAGTGCCCCTGCCGGGCGTTCAAGGAAGTCGCGTTGAATAATCTCTTCAAGAATCTGGCGATCTGGATGGTGATCGGCGTCGTGCTGATGACGGTCTTCAATCAGTTCAACAAACAGCAGCTTTCGCAGAATACGATGGAGTATTCGCAGTTCATGCAGGAAGCGAAAGCCGGCAAGATCACCAAGGTGCTGATCGACGGGCGTGTCGTGCGCGCGACCACCCAGGAAGGGCGCAACATCGTCGTCTATACGCCGGGTACGCAAGACCTGTGGATGGTCTCCGACCTGATGCGCTACGGCGTCAATGTCACGGCCGGCAAGCCGGAAGAGGAGCAGTCCTTCCTCACCAGCATCTTCGTGTCGTGGTTCCCGATGCTCTTGCTCATCGGCGTGTGGATCTTCTTCATGCGCCAGATGCAGGGCGGCGGACGCGGCGGCGCGTTCTCCTTCGGCAAGTCCAAGGCACGGATGCTCGATGAGAGCGCCAATACGGTGAATTTCGCCGACGTGGCCGGCTGCGACGAAGCCAAGGAAGAAGTGTCGGAGCTGGTCGACTTCCTGCGCGACCCCTCCAAATTCCAGAAGCTCGGTGGCCGCATTCCGCGCGGTGTGCTGATGGTCGGCTCGCCGGGTACCGGTAAGACGCTGCTCGCCAAGGCGATTGCCGGCGAGGCCAAGGTGCCGTTCTTCAGCATTTCGGGTTCCGACTTCGTCGAGATGTTCGTCGGTGTCGGCGCGGCCCGCGTGCGCGATATGTTCGAGCAGGCCAAGAAGCAGGCGCCGTGCATCATCTTCATCGACGAGATCGATGCCGTCGGCCGCCAGCGTGGCGCCGGTCTAGGCGGCGGTAACGACGAACGCGAGCAGACCCTCAACCAGCTGCTGGTCGAGATGGACGGCTTCGAAGGGTCGGCCGGCGTGATCGTCATCGCCGCCACCAACCGCCCCGACGTGCTCGACCCGGCGCTCCTGCGTCCGGGCCGCTTCGACCGCCAGGTGGTGGTGCCGCTGCCCGATATCCGTGGCCGGGAGCAGATCCTGCGGGTGCACATGCGCAAGGTGCCGATCGCGCCCGATGTCGAGCCGATGGTGCTGGCGCGCGGTACGCCCGGCTTTGCCGGTGCCGACCTGGCCAACCTGGTCAACGAGGCGGCGCTGTTCGCCGCCCGTGCCAGCAAGCGCCTGGTGGACATGGAAGACTTCGAGCGCGCCAAGGACAAGATCATGATGGGTGCCGAGCGCCGCTCGGTGGTCATGCCGGAGGAAGAGCGCCGCAACACCGCCTACCACGAGTCCGGCCATGCCGTGGTGGCCAAGCTGCTCGACAAGACCGATCCGGTGCACAAGGTCACTATCATCCCGCGCGGTCGCGCGCTGGGCGTGACCATGCAGCTGCCGGCCGAAGACCGCTACAGCCAGGACCGCGAGCGCCTGCTGCAGACCATCGCCGTGTTGTTCGGTGGGCGCATCGCCGAAGAGATCTTCATGAAGCAGATGACCACCGGCGCCTCCAACGACTTCCAGCGTGCCACCGACATGGCCCGCCGGATGGTCACGCAGTGGGGCATGTCCGATGTGCTCGGCCCGATGGTGTATGGCGAAGAGGATGGCGAAATCTTCCTCGGTCGCCAGGTGACGACCCACAAGAACGTGTCCGAATCGACGATGCAGAAGGTCGACGCCGAAATTCGTCGCATTCTCGACCAGCAGTACGCCCTGGCGCGCAACCTGATCGAGAACAACACCGACAAGGTCGAAGCGATGACCAAGGCGCTGCTCGAGTGGGAGACCCTCGACGCCGACCAGCTCAACGACATCATGGATGGCCGCAGCCCGCGGCCGCCCAAGCCGACGACCATGCCGCCGGTCCGTCCGGGCGACGATTCGCCCGGCGCGGCGCCGAACGCCCCGGCGCCGGCGGCCTGACGCCGCTTCGCGATATCGATGGCCGGCTTTTGCCGGCCATTTTTTCATTGCCTGCCGGCCTCGCGCCGGCGCTCATTGGAATGGATGCATGACCGCCGCCCCGATCCGCTATGTGATTTCGTCCGCCGACCTCGCCGGCCACCTGTTTTCGGTGAGCTGCGAAATTCCTTCGCCCGCACCGGACGGGCAGCGCCTGTCCTTGCCAGCCTGGATCCCGGGCAGCTACATGGTGCGTGACTTCGCCAAGAACATCGTCACGATCTCGGCGATGGCCGAGGGCAAGCCGGTGACGCTCGACAAGCAGGACAAGCACACCTGGCAGGCCGGCCGGGTGCCGGCTGGTGCTGCATTGACGGTGACCTACACCGTCTATGCCTGGGACCTATCGGTACGCACCGCCCACCTGGACCAGACCCACGGCTTCTTCAACGGCACCAGCGTGTTTCTTGCCGTCGAGGGACAAACCGACCGGCAGTGCCTGGTGGACATTCAGCCGCCACCGGTCAACGCCATCGGCAATTGGCGGGTGGCGACGGCGATGCGCGAGGCGGCGGGCATCGACGGGGCGGCGCACCGGCATGGCTTTGGCTGGTATTCGGCAGAGAACTACGACGAGCTGATCGACCATCCGGTCGAGATGGGCGATTTCGCGCTCGCCAGCTTCACCGCCGGCGGTGTGCCCCATGAAGTGGTGCTCACCGGGCGCCAGGATTGCGATGTCGCCCGGCTGTGCGACGACCTGACGCGGATCTGCCAGTGGCAGATCGACCTGTTCGGCGCGCCGCCGCCGATGTCGCGCTACCTGTTTTTGACCATGGTGGTGGGCGATGGCTACGGCGGCCTGGAGCATCGCGCGTCGACCGCCTTGCTGACGCGCCGCGACGATCTGCCTTTCCATGGCATGGAGGGGCAGACCGAGGGCTACCGGCGCTTCCTCGGCCTGTGCAGCCATGAGTATTTCCACAGCTGGAACGTCAAGCGCATCCGGCCGGCGGCGTTCATTCCCTACGATCTGTCGCAGGAAACCTACACGCCGCTGCTGTGGCTGTTCGAAGGCTTCACCTCCTACTACGACGATCTGGCCCTGGTGCGCAGTGGCGTGATCTCGCCGGAAGACTATCTGGGCCTGCTGGGCAAGACCATCACCCAGGTGCACAAGGGTAGCGGGCGGCGCAAGCAGAGCGTGGCCGAATCGTCCTTCGATGCGTGGACCAAGTACTACCGCCAGGACGAGAACGCCGCCAATGCCATCGTCAGCTACTACAGCAAGGGCTCGCTGATCGCGCTGGCGCTGGACCTGCAGCTGCGCATCGGCAGCGATGGCAAGTGCAGCCTCGACGACCTGATGCGTGCCCTGTGGCAAGCCCATGGCCAGACCGATGTCGGCGTCACCGAGGCGGACGTATTCGACCTGGTGGCGCGTCTGGGCGGCGCTGCCGTAGCACGCTGGTTGCGCAAGGCGGTGAGAGGCACCGACGACCTGCCACTGGCGCGCTGGCTCAAGAAGTTCGGCGTGCTGGCCGTGCGCGATGCGCCCAAGGCGCCGTCGCTCGGCGCACGCTTGTCCGGCTCAAGCGGGGCGGCCAGTCTGGCGGTCGTGCATGAAGGGTCGGCCGCGCACCGCGCCGGGCTGTCGGCCGGCGACACATTGATCGCGCTGGACGGGCTAAAGGTCAGCGCAGACACGCTGGAGCCCATGCTCGCCCGGCGGGTTGCGGGCGATGCGGTCCGCCTTCATGTGTTCCGTCGTGACGAGCTGATGTGTTTCGACGCGGTGCTCGACGAAGGCGATAGCCCGACGCGGCTCGAAGCGGTGGCGCGTCCCGATGAGCTCGCCCGCCGCTTGCGCAGGGGCTGGCTGGGCACTTAGGGGCTGGGACATTGATCCGACGGTCGCTAACGCTTCTTCGACAGGGCGCTGATGGCCCGGCCGAGGCCGTCGAGGGTGAGCGGATACATGCGCTCCTGGCCGATGATGTCGCGGATGATGCGGATCGACTGGCGGTACTCCCATAGCCGCTCAGGCTCCGGATTGAGCCAGGCGGCCGAGGGGTAGGTGTCGAGCAGCCGGCGCAGCCAGTCGGCGCCGGGTTCGTCGTTCATGTACTCGATGGCGCCGCCGGGTTGCAGGATCTCGTAGGGACTCATGGTGGCGTCGCCGACGAAGATCAGCTTGTAGTCCGGCCCGTAGGTGTGGATCACGTCCAGGGTCGGCGTGCGCTCCGAATGGCGGCGATAGGCGTCGCGCCACACATGGTCGTACACGCAGTTGTGGAAGTAGAAATACTCCAGGTGCTTGAATTCGGTGCGGCTGGCCGAGAACAGCTCTTCGCAGACCTTGATGTGGTCGTCCATCGAGCCGCCGATGTCGAAGAACATCAATACCTTGACCGCGTTGTGACGCTCCGGGCGCATGTGCAGATCGAGCCAGCCGGCATTGCGTGCGGTGGCAGAGATGGTGCCGTCCAGGTCCAGCTCTTCGACCGCCCCCTCGCGGGCGAAGCGCCGCAGCCGGCGCAGCGCCACCTTGATGTTGCGGGTGCCGATCTCGACGCTGTCGTCCAGGTTGCGGAACTCGCGCTTCTCCCACACCTTGACCGCCGTGCGATTGCCCGCCGATTCTCCGCCGACCCGGATGCCCTCGGGGTGATAGCCGGCGTTGCCGAAAGGCGAGCTGCCGCCGGTGCCGACCCATTTGCTGCCGCCCTGGTGGCGGCCTTTTTGCTCCTCGAGCCGTTTCCTGAATTCCTCCATCAGGCTGTCCCAGCCGAGCTTTTCGAGCGCGGCCTTTTCCTCCGCGCTCAAGTGACGGGTGCTCAGCGCCTTGAGCCAGTCTTCGGGCAGATCCACGTCCAGCCCCGGGATCTCGGTGATGCCCTTGAAATAGCTGCCGAAGGCCTGGTCGAAACGGTCGTAATGGCTCTCGTCCTTGATCAGGCAGGTGCGCGAGAAGGCGTAGAAATCGTCGATGGAATGCCCGCACACGCGCAGCCGGAGCCCGTCGAGCAAGGTCAGGAATTCCTTGGTCGAGACCGGCAGCTTGTGTTTGCGAAGATGGAGGAAAAACGGGATCAGCACGACGGGCGTCCGAAAGCAGGGGTTTTCATGATGCCGCCCGCCCGGGCCGCTGTCGAGCGCTCGGAGCGTGTGAATCTATCGACCGCGTGTGCCGAGTGCAGCGCAATTCAATCGCGCTCTTCTCGCCCATCTGGCTGATATGTCGCGTCGTTCGCTCGTGCAATAGCCAAATGCGGCCTTGCTCGCGACGGCCCCTTCACTCGTTCTCAGCGCGCACGGATCTCCACCAGTTCGAAGACATCCTTTTCGATCTCGGCATTGCTCGGCGCCTTGGTGGTGCGCACCATCTTCACATAGCGCTTGGCCTCGGGCGCGTACCAGATATCGAAGTGAACGGTGGTCGGCTCGACATCGCGCAGGGCCGGCCCGCCGGTGGGCCGGCGGGTACTCCACACCTCGAGCCGCACCGTGTCGAAGCTGCCGGCCGGTACCCGGATGCGCTCACGGCCGTCGACCTCGGCCACCGTGCTCCAGTCGCGCCACTGGCCTTCCAGCGGCGGGGTGTCGATGTCACGCCAGCTGCGCGATCCTTCGGGCAGGTCGAAAGCGCCCAGCCACGGGCTGAACTCCCAGCCGATGTCGCCCCAATTGACCATCGTCGCCCGAGGGCCCGGCGATCGGCGCTGAACCGGTGTGCCGGTCTTGGGGGCGAGCACGGTCAGGGTTTCGTAGACAACCGAGCCGTCGACCCGGTCGGTGGTGAATTGCAGCGTGCGGGCCGGGCTGGTCGGCCATTTGCCGCGGCTGCGGTAGATCCAGGTGTCGCCCGGGCGCGGGTGGGCGGACGGGGCCGGTGCGGGTAGCGGCGTGGCCCGTACGCTGCGCTGGACGCTGCCGCCCGGGCCGCTGGCATTGAGGGTCAGGGTGGCCGCGTCGGCCAGCGGCACCTTGATGCAGTTGCGCGCGTCGTCGGGCAGCTCGCCCGGGCGGGGCGTCAGCGTGAGTCGGGTGCTGTTCTGAACCCGGTAGCAGACGGTGACGCCTCCGGTGTCGGGGCGTGCCTCGAGGCTGAGGATGCGCGGCGGCTCGGGGGCGGGCGGTGGCGTGGGCGCGGGTTCGGGGGTCGGCCGGGCGGCTACGGGGGGTGTCGGCGGCGGCGCGGGTGTGACTGCGGGCGCTGGCGGGGCGTCGGCCTGCGCCGTCAAGGGCCATGTGATTGCCTCGCCGCCGGCCGGTGTGACGCTCAGGCGGCCGGTATAGCGCCCCGGTTTGACGGGCGCGAAGGCGAGGGTGTAGCTGCAGCCGGCGCCAGGGCGCAGGCTGTTGCCGCAGGTGTCGACAAGGATCTTGAAGACGCCGTCCGGGTCCTCCAGTGTTGAGGCGATGTCCGCGGCCGCATCGCCGGTGTTGCGCAGGCGGACTTCCTGGTGGCTGCGCTGGCCCGCTTCGGTGGGTGCGAAGCCGGCGTCGGTCTGATCGGCAACCAGATGCGCCGCGGCTGGCGGGGCGGCGGCCGGTGCCGAGGGGCTGGGCGATGCGTCGCCGGGTGCCGGCGGTGGTGGGGGCGTCTGCGAGGCGGGCGGCCACCAGCTCCACACGCCGACGAGGGCGGCTACCACGAGCAGCGCCGCCAGGGCGCCCCACCAGGGCCGGCGGCTGGCCACGTGCGGCGTGGCCGGCGCTGTGCTCGCTGGGGGGGCGGGTGGGGTGGTGGGCGCGGGTGCGGGTGTTGTGGCCGGCGGCGGGGCGGCGTCAGCGGCGTCGGTGCTGGCGAGGATCTTCTCCAGCGTGTGGATCAGATCCTTGGAGGTCGCTTCCCATTGCTTGTGATTGAGTTCGACGGCCTGACGTCGGACCAAGGGGTGCAGGTCGTCGGGCAGGTCCTCCTGCGTCGGCATGGTCGCGCGGTCGAGCAGGACGGGCACGACACGAATGTCGCGCGCCAGGGCGGCGCGGGTTTCGAGGCGGATGAAGTCATGCGGGTCGTCGAGCCGTCGCCGGCCGCGCGCGTCGGTGGCGGTGAGCCATTCGTCGCCGATCAGGACGATCAGGACACGGCAGGAGGCGACGGCGCTTTCGATGGCATTGACGAAATCGGTGCCCGGCTCGATGCCTTCGACATCCATGAACACCCGGTCCGGGCCGAAGTGGCCCGCCAGCCGATCATAGAGGCGGCCGGCATAGCCGGCCGAATCGTCCCGCCGATAGCTGATGAAGATGCCATCCACCCCTGCGCTCCTCATGCCTTCGTGATGAAAGCATAGCAGGGGCGGCGCCGATCAGGCGTCGTTGCTGTCCTGGCGGGCGCGCTGGCGCGCCATGAAGGCGCGATGCAGGCCGACGATGCAGGCGAGGAAGCCGACCAAGGTGACGAGGCCGAGCGTCAGGCCGGCGCTGCCCGGGATGATCAGCGGCGGCGGGACGGGCTGTCTGGACGCGATGTAGATGCCAAAGCCGAAGACCATGAGGATCGGCATCACGGCGGTGCCGATGGCGAAGAGCAGGACTTTCATGCGGTGTCTCGACGTTTTACGGAAAACGGGTCAGCGGTTGCGCTTGGCCATGAAGGCGAGGCGTTCGTACAGATGCACGTCCTGCTCGTTCTTCAGCAGGGCGCCGTGCAAGGGGGGTAGCACGGCCTGGTCGCCGCGGGCATGGAGCGCCTCGGGCGGCAGGTCTTCGGCCACCAGCAGTTTGAGCCAGTCGATCAATTCCGAGGTGGAGGGCTTCTTTTTGAGGCCGGGAATGCTGCGCAGGCCGAAGAACACTTCCAGGGCCTCTTTCAGCAGCGCCGGTTTGAGGGCGGGGAAGTGCACGTCGACGATGCGCTGCATGGTGTCGGCGTCGGGAAACTGGATGTAGTGGAAGAAGCAGCGGCGCAGGAAGGCGTCGGGCAGTTCCTTTTCGTTGTTGGAGGTGATGACGACGATCGGCCGTTGGCGCGCGGTGATGGTCTGGCGCGTTTCATAGACATGGAATTCCATGCGGTCGAGTTCGCGCAGCAGGTCGTTGGGGAATTCGATGTCGGCCTTGTCGATCTCGTCGATCAGCACCACGCAGGGCGTGTCCAGCTCGAAGGCTTGCCACAGCACGCCCTTGACGATGTAGTTGGCGATGTCCTTGACTTTGTCGTCGCCCAGCTGCGAATCGCGCAGGCGTGAGACGGCGTCGTATTCGTAGAGCCCGTGCTGGGCCTTGGTGGTGGACTTGATGTGCCACTGCAGCAAGGGCAGGCCCAGCGCGGCGGCCATTTCCTCGGCCAGCATGGTCTTGCCGGTGCCCGGCTCACCCTTGATGAGCAAGGGGCGTTGCAGGGTGATCGCGGCGTTTACCGCCAGTTTCAGGTCGTCTGTGGCGACATAGCTGTCGCTGCCGTCGAATCGCATGGGAGAGCCTGTCGGGTGCGGTTGGTCGGACCGTCGATTATATGCGCCGCACCAGGGCTTGTCAGAATCGAACGAGTGTTTGATTTCTCGCCCGGCGACGGCTAAGTTGCGCATGTACCGGTGTTGCAGGGGGCGCCGTACGTCCATAACAAAACCATGGCAAGGAGACGTTTCATCATGAAGAGAATGCGTCAAGCAAGTGCTGCACTAATGCTGTCGGTCGTGTGCGGCATGGCGAACGCCGGCTGGTCGTCGCTGGTGGTCATCGGCGACAGTCTGTCCGACAACGGCAACGTATCGGCCCTCACCGGCGGAGCGGTCCCGCCCGCGCCCTATGTCGGCGGCCGCTTCAGCAACGGTCCGGTGGCCGCCGAATACATGGCCGGCGCACTCGGCATCGGGCTGACCGACTTCGCCTTCGGCGGCGCCAAGACCGGCACCGACCTGGCCGGCAACGACAGCTACCTGTGGAGCCTCGGCCTCAACGGGACCGGCATGGGGGCACAGCTGGGCATGTTTGCGGCGAGCCTCGGCGGCGCGGCCGCCGATGCCAGTGCGTTGTACATGGTGTGGGGCGGGCCCAACGATTTCTTCGAGCCGACCATGACGCCCGCCATGTCGGCGGCGAACATCGGTTCGGTGATCAGTGGTCTCTACGGTCTGGGCGCGCGCAGCTTCTTCGTGCCCAACATGCCGGATCTGGGCCGCACGCCCGAGTTTCTCGGCACGCCGTTGGCGGCCACCATGAGCGGCGTGTCGCAGGCCTTCAACGCGCTGCTGGATGCCGAGATCATGAGCCTGGGCCTGAGCCTGCCGGACGCCAGTTTCATCCAGTTCGACACCTCGAACTTCCTCGCCCAGGTGCTGGACCGTCCGGGGGATTTCGGTTTCAACAATGTCACGAACGCCTGTCTCGACAGCATGGCCTGCGTGACGACACCGGCGCTTCAGACGACGACCTTGTTCTGGGACGGGGTGCATCCGACCACCGTGGCCCACGAGATCCTCGGACTGGCGTTCGTCCGTGCGATTCCCGAGCCTTCGACCGCGTGGTTGCTGCTGGGGGTCTTGGGAATGATGGGGGCGGCACGCGCGCGTCATAGGCGCTGATGCCGGGATACTGCGCCGTCGACGACGGCGCAGTATCGGAAACGACTGATTTTGCGCGCCATTTGGTGCAATGCAGCGAAACGAGAATGGTTTGCATGCATCGGAAAGCTGCCCTTAGAATCAACGCGTCGTTGCCCCAACCCCCAACCCAACAGAGGAGTCTCCATGCAGGGACGACGTATTTTCATGGCGGCCGCCCTGGCCGTCGCCTGTGTGCCCGCTTGGGCACTCGAAGGTAATGCCGATGCCGCAAAAAGCAAAATATCCATGTGCATCGGCTGTCATGGCATCCCCGGCTACCGGACGGCATTTCCCGTGGTCTATCACGTGCCCAAGCTTGGCGGACAACACCCGGCCTACATCGTCCAGGCCTTGATGGCCTATAAATCGGGTGACCGCAGTCACCCGTCGATGCAGGCCATCGCCGCCAGTCTGAGCGAGCAGGACATGGCCGATCTGGCCGCCTACTACGGAGGGGAAAAATGACGATCCGTCGATCGGTGTGGTTGGCGGGGCTTGCCGCCGTGGTTTTGCCGATGTCCTCGGCGATGGCGGGAGATGTTGCCGCCGGCAAGGAAAAGTCGGCCGTATGCGCGGCCTGTCATGGCCAGACCGGGGAGAGCGTGGCGCCGGATTTCCCGAAGCTCGCCGGCCAGCATGAGGACTATCTGCTGCGTGCCTTGAAGGACTACAAGGCCGGGCATCGCAAGAATCCGATCATGACGGCCCAGGTCGAGAACCTGAGTCCGGCCGACATGGCGGATCTGGCGGCCTATTACGCCGCCCAGGAGGGGCTGTACGTCAAGCGTTGAGGCGGGCGCCGGTCTTCGGGGATATCACTCGAGGCCGGCGCGTTTGCGCACGGCCTGCACATAGGCCGCGCCGTCCGGCGGCTGACGGTCGCGCTGGGCTTTCCACATCACCTCGCCGAGGCATTCGAGCACGTCGTGCAAAGCGTCGTGCCGGTTTCCCCTGCGCAGCTGCAACTGGGCGAAGGCGGGTTTGAGGCCCGGCGGCTGGTTGATCGACAGCTGCTCTTCGATCGCCAGATGCAGCGACAGATGCAGGAAAGGGTTGACCTGCCCGTCCTCGGGCGCGAAGTCGTGGTCGACCGCATCCGTATCCTCCAGCAGTGGCTGGTATTCGGGGTGCTGCTGGACGATATCCACCACCATGCTTTCGAGCGGCGTCAGGACGCTGCCTTCGCGCTGCTTGCGCCAGGCCTCGATGAAGAAGCGACGGGCCTGGTCTCGGGTCGGGTCAAACATGGTCGGGCGCTCCGGGCTCAGGGCGATCGGTCTTGTCGGGGAAATTGCACAGATCGCGCACCAGGCAGCGGCCGCAGGCCGGCCGGCGCGCGGTGCACACATAGCGACCGTGCAGAATCAGCCAGTGATGGGCGTCGAGCAGATAGGGTTTGGGCACGCGCCGCAGCAGCGCTGCCTCGACCGCGTCGACATTCTTGCCGGCGGCCAGGCCGGTGCGGTTGGCGAGGCGGAAGATGTGGGTGTCGACCGCCATGGTCGGCTGGCGGAAAACGGTGTTGAGCACCACGTTGGCAGTCTTGCGGCCGACGCCGGGCAGGGCGGTGAGCGCATCGCGATCAGCGGGCACCTCGCCGCCGTGGCGCTCGAGCAGCAGGTAGGAGAGCGCCACCACGTTCTTGGCCTTGTTGCGGAACAGGCCGATGGTCTTGATGTGTTCGGTCACGCCGACCTCGCCGAGCGTGACCATGGCCTCGGGCGTGGGCGCGGCGGCGAACAGCTTGCGGGTGGCGATGTTTACGCCCTTGTCGGTGGCCTGCGCCGACAGAACGACCGCCACCAGCAGCTGATAGGGCGAAGCGTATTCGAGTTCGGTCTGCGGGTGCGGATTGGCCGCCTGGAATCGCGTGAACATCTCGGCGATGGCGGCCTTGCTCATCGGGCGTGGCATGCCGGGGTCAGTGCTCCGCCACGGCGTCGCCCGGGACCACTGGTGCCGGCGTTGCGCGCTTGCGGGCGGCGGCACGGCTGTTGATCCAGTTGTAGGCGGCGATCAGGCAGCCGAGCGCGAAAAAGGCGCCCGGCGGCAGGATGGCGATCAGGAAGCCGGGGTAGCCCTCGCCGAGTACCTTGATGGCCGACGCGCCTTCGACGATCAGGTCGATGCCGCCGAACACGGTGCCGGCGCCGATCAGCTCGCGCAGGGTGCCCAGCACCGCCAGCACCAGCAGCAGGCCGACGCCCTGGGCGATGCCGTCGAAGGTCGACACCAACGGATCGTTCTTGGCGGCGAAGGCCTCGATGCGTGCCAGCACGATGCAGTTGGTGACGATCAGCGGAATGAAGATGCCCAGCACCAGATACAACTCATGCAGGTAGGCATTGAAGAGCAGGTCGACCACCGTCACCAGCGAGGCGATCACCAGGATGAACACCGGGATGCGGATCTCGTAGGGAATGAAGTTACGCAGGATCGCCACCGACAGGTTGGCCAGCGCCATCACCAGGATGGTGGCCAGTCCGAGGCTGACGGCGTTGACCATGGTGGTGCTCACCGCCAGGATCGGGCACAGGCCCAGCAACTGGACCAGGCCGGGGTTCTGCTTCCACAGGCCGTTGACCCAGGTGTCTCGATGGAAGGCGCTCATTGTGCGGATCCTCCGGTGGTGGCGAGGCGCTCGCCGGTCTTGGCATCGAACAGACGCGCCTGATTGGCCTCGGCATAGGCCAGCGCGCGCGCGGTTGCGCCGATCACCGCACGGGCGCTGATGGTGGCGCCGGCGCGGGCGTCGAAATCACCGCCGTCCTTGCGCACCTTCCAGGTGGCGGTGCTGCCCGCCTGGGTGCTGCGGCCGACGAACTGGTCGATCCACGGGCTGGCCTTGTTCGGATCCTTGCGCGGATCGATGTAGTCGCCCAGGCCCGGGGTTTCCTTGTACTGGGTGGCGCGCACGCCGGTCAGCCGACCGTCGGCACCGACCGCCACCACCAGATCGATGGCGCCGCCGTAGCCGTCGGGCGCGCGGGCCTCGACGATCAGCGCCACCGGTTCGCCGTTCTTGCGCGCACGATAGACCAGACTGCCTTCGTCCACGCCGAGCGCGTCCGGCGCCAGCACCGTGATCGTGTCCTCCAGCAAGGCGTTGTCGTAGCGCCCGGGCGCCAGCACCTCGGCGATCAGCTTGCGCTTGACCTCGGCGACGGCGGCGTCGATGTCCGGCTTGGTGTAGCGGTAGGTCAGCGCCATGGCCGCGGTGAACAGCACGGCGAACAGAGTCAGGATCGACGCGGTGCGGATCGAGGTGCGGACGGCGGTGTATTCGGTGCTCACGCGCTCACTCTCCCTTGTGGCCGAAAACGCGTGGCTGGGTCTTCATGTCGATCAGCGGCACGCACAGGTTCATCAGCAGCACGGCGAAGGCGATGCCGTCGGGGTAGGCGCCGAAGTTGCGGATCAGGTAGGTGATGAGCGCGACGCCGGCGGCAAAGAGGAGCTTGCCGCGCGGCGTGGTGGCGCCGGAGACCGGATCGGTGACGATGAAGAAGGCCGCCAGCAGGCTGCCGCCGCTGGCCAGGTGGAAGAGTGGCGAGGCGTAGTGCGCCGGGTTGGCCATCCAGAATAGCCCGGCGATCACGGCCAGGGCGGCGAGGAAGGCGGTGGGCAGATGCCAGGTGATGACGCGGCGCTGGATCAGGAACAGGCCGCCGGCCAGGTAGCCCAGGCCGATCCATTCCCAGCCGCGACCGCCGGCCAGCCCGAAGCTGTCGCGGGCCAGGATGTCGCCCACCGGCGAGCCGGTGTGCAGCCCGGTGCGCAGTGCGTCGAGCGGGGTGGCGCCGGTCATGGCGTCGATCGAGCCGCCGCCGATCAGTTGCAGATGGGTGCCCAGGTCCATCCAACCGGCCGCCGGCCACTGCGACATGGCCGAGGGGTAGGCGACGATCATCAGGCAATAGGCGGCCATGGCCGGGTTGAAGGGGTTCTGCCCGAGCCCGCCATAGAGGTGCTTGACCGCGACGATGGACAGCACCGTGGCGAGGATGAGGATCCACGCCGGCAGAATGGTGGGAAAGGTCAGCGCAATCAGCCAGGCGGTGACCACCGCCGACAGATCCGACACATACAGGCCGACCGGCTTCTTGCGCAGCTTGAGGATCGCCGCCTCGGCGGCGACGGCGGCGAGCGTGGCGAGGGCGATGTTGACCACGATGCCGGGGCCGAACTGCCACACGTAGAGACCGATGGCCGGCAGCAGCGCGACCAGCACGGTGAACATCACCTGCTGCACGCTGGTGGGTTGGCGGACGAAGGGAGAGGTCAGCATCAATGCGATTCCGGCGCGTCGGTGGCGGCGTTCTGCTCGGCCTTGGCCGCGCGGCGCGCGTCGGCCTCGGCCACCTGGGCAGCCTGTTCGGGCGTCAGGTTGTCGGTGTTCTTGGGCAGCACCTCGGCCTTTTGCGCGCGGGCGCGCTCGAGCGCCGCGGCGATCAGGGCGCGTTTGGCGTCATCGGCCGAGGCGGCCTCGGTGGCGGCCTCGGTGGCGGCCGGCGCCTCAGCCGCCTGAGCGGCCAGCTTGGCCTTGGTGGCGGCGGCCTTGGCGGCGAGCTTCTCGGCCTTTTCGCGTTTTTCGCGGGCCTGGCGCTCGTTGCGGAATTCGAAGCGCTCGCGCGCCGCGTCGGCTGCACTCTTTTCGCGCTCGCGGGCCCAGATTTCGCCCTTGGCGAAGCGGAAGTAATCGACCAGGCGGATCTGCGAGGGGCACACGTAGGAGCAGCAGCCGCATTCGATGCAGTCGAACAGGTGGTATTCCTGCGCCTTGCCGAAGTTCTTGGCGCGCGAGAACCAGTAGAGTTCGAAGGGTTGCAGCTCGGCCGGGCAGGCGCGTGCACAGGCGCCGCAGCGGATGCAGTTCATCTCCGGCGGCGGCGGCGGGAAGAGGGCCGGCGAGGCGGCAATCAGGCAGTTGGTGGCCTTGGTGGCCGGCACGTCGAGGCGCGGCAATTCGAAGCCCATCATCGGGCCGCCCATCAGGACGCGATCGGTGTCCGCCTTGGGTTTGCCCAGCGCCAGCAGGTCCTCGACCGGGGTGCCGATCAGTACCTCGAAGTTGCCCGGTTTTTCGACATTGCCGGTGACCGTCATGACCCGCGACACCAGCGCTTCGCCATGGGCGATGGCGCGATGGACGGCGTAGGCGGTGCCGACGTTGAAGCACTGCACGCCGAAATCGCCGCCGAGCTTGCCGTGCGGGATCTCGATACCGGTGAGCACGCGGATCAACTGCTTTTCGCCGCCGGCCGGATACAACGACGGCACGGGAATCACGGTGATGTCGCCAGCCAGGCCATGGATGGCGGCGCGCAGGGCCTCGATGGCCTGCGGCTTGTTGTCTTCGACGCCGAAGACGATCTCGCGCGCACCGGTCAGGCGCTTGAGAATCAGCGCGCCGGCGACGATGCCGTCGGCCCGCTCGCGCATCAGGCGGTCGTCGCAGGTGATCCACGGTTCGCACTCGGCGCCGTTGAGGATCAGGGTCTCGATGCCGGCACCGGCGCGGGCCTTGATGTGGCTGGGGAAGGTGGCACCACCCAGGCCGACGATGCCGTGATCGCGCAGCCAGTCGAGCGCCTCGGTCGGGCCGGTGCTGTCCAGGTCGAGGGGCCGGCGCTCGACCCAGCGGTCTTCGCCGTCGGGTTCGATCACCACGCAGGGCGTCTCCAGACCCGAGGGGTGGGCCATGGCATGCGGCGCCACGTCGACCACCGTGCCCGAGGTGGGTGCATGCACCGCGGTGCTGAGCGGCCCGTCGGGCAGACCGATGCGCTCGCCCTTGAGCACTTTCTGGCCCGGCTCGACGATGCAGCGGGCGGTGGCGCGCGGGCTCTGGAGCAGCGGGACCACCAGCCGGGCGGGCATCGGCGCCGCCTGGATCGGTGCGCCGGCGGAGGCGTTTTTATGGGTGTCGGGCTTGATGCCGCCCTTGAAGCGGAACAGACCGGCGATCATGCGGCATCCTTGATCTGGATGACCGGGTATTTCCACTTCCAGGTCTTCACGGTTTCCTTCAGCGGTTCCATGGTGATGCAATCGACCGGGCAGGGTGCCACGCACAGTTCGCAGCCGGTGCATTCGGATTCGACCACCGTGTGCATCTGCTTGGCGGCGCCGACGATGGCGTCGACCGGGCAGGCCTGGATGCACAGGGTGCAGCCGATGCAGATCTGCTCGTCGATGACCGCCACCGACTTGGGTTTTTCGACGCCGTGTTCTTCATCGAGCGGTTTGAACTCGCGCCCGAGCAGATCGGCCAGATGGCGGATGCCTTCCTCGCCGCCCGGCGGGCACTGGTTGATGTCGGCCTCACCGTTGGCAATCGCCTCGGCGTAGGGCCGGCAACCGGGGTAGCCGCACTGGCCGCATTGGGTTTGCGGCAGGATGGCGTCGATGTTGTCGACCAGCGGGTCGCCTTCGACCTTGAAGAAGATGGCGGCAAAGCCCAGCGCCGCGCCCAGCACGAGCGCGATACCGGTCATGACGAGGAGGGCGGTCAGCATGGCAGGGCGTCTGTGCGCACGGACGGGGTGGAAAGATCGGTCACTGGAAGCGGTCCAGGCCGGCAAAGCCCATGAAGGCCAGGCTCATCAGGCCGGCGGTGATCATGGCGATGGCGGTGCCTTTGAAAGGGGCGGGTACGTCGGCGCCGTCGAGCCGTTCGCGGATGCCGGCGAACAGCACCAGGGCCAGTGTGAAGCCGACTGAACTGCCGAAGCCGAAGAGCAGCGACTCGAACAGATCGTGGCGTAGGCCGACGTTGAGCAGCGGCACGCCGAGCACCGCGCAGTTGGTGGTGATCAGCGGCAGGTAGATGCCCAGCACCTGGTGCAGCAGCGGGCTGGTCTTGTGGATCACCAGCTCGGTGAGCTGGACGATGGCGGCGATGACGACGATGAAGGACAGCGTGCGCAGGTAGGCCAGATCGTTGGGGACCAGCAGGTAGTGGTCGATCAGGTAGCTGGTGCCGCTGCCCAGGGTGAGCACGAAGGTGGTGGCCGCACCCATGCCGATGGCGGTCTCGAGTTTCTTGGAGACCCCCATGAACGGGCACAGGCCGAGGATGCGCACCAGCACCACGTTGTTGACCAGGACTGCACCGAGAATCACGAATAGATAGCTGCTCATGCCAAGCCGCTCTTGTTGAACCGTGGGATTATCCCCTGTGGGGTGATGCCGCTCAACCCCGCGACGGTTATAGGTATATGTCTTCCGTTCCGGTCAATAGTGCCGATCGGTGGCGGCGACACAGTCGCGGATCAGGCGCGGGCCGTGGTAGATCAGGCCGCTGTAGATCTGCACCAGGCGGGCGCCGGCCTCGATCTTCTCGCGCGCACCGGCGCCGTCGAGGATGCCGCCGACACCGATGATCGGCACCTCGCCGCCGAGCCGGCCGGCCAGGGCGCGGATCACGCGGGTGCTCGCCTCGCGCACCGGTCCGCCCGACAGGCCGCCGGTCTCGTCGCCATGGCGCAGGCCCTGCACCGCCTCGCGGGCGATGGTGGTGTTGGTGGCGATGATCGCCTCGAAACGGTGGCGACGCACGGCGTCGGCGATCTGGGCGATCTGGTCGTCGTCGAGGTCCGGGGCGATCTTGAGCGCCAGCGGCACCTGCTTGCCATGCCGGTCGGCGAGGCGTTCCTGCGCCGCCTTAAGCGGGCCGAGCAGGGCGTCGAGCTCCGAGGCGCCTTGCAGTGCGCGCAGGTTCTTGGTGTTGGGCGAGGAAATGTTCACCGTCACGTAGCTGGCCAGCGCATAGACCTTGTCGAGACAGGCGAGGTAGTCATCGACGGCCCGTTCGATCGGCGTGTCGAAATTCTTGCCGATGTTGATGCCCAGCACGCCGCGGTACTTCGCCGCCTTGACGTTGGCCACCAGCGCATCGACACCATGGTTGTTGAAGCCCATGCGGTTGATGATGCCCTCGACCTCCGGGAGCCGGAACAGGCGCGGCTTGGGATTGCCCGGCTGCGGGCGCGGCGTGACCGTGCCGATCTCGAGAAAGCCGAAACCGATGCGCGCCAGGCCGTCGATGGCCTCGCCGTTCTTGTCCAGCCCGGCTGCGAGGCCGACGCGATTGGGGAAGGTGATGCCCATCACCTCGGTGGGCATGGCCGGCAGCGGGGTGGCGGGCGGCAGCAGTTGGCCGCCGAGGCGCAGTGCGGTCATGCCGAGGCCGTGCGCACGCTCGGCATCCATGGCGAAGAAGACGGATCGGATCAGGTCGTAGAGCATCGGCGGATTTTACTCTACCGCTGCTCCGATTGGTGCGCTGCGTCAGGCGAGAATGCTGTCGTCCAGCGTCTGCCAATGCCCGCCGACGCGTCCCTCCAGCGGTTTGAAGTGTGCCTTGTAGGCCATCTTGCGGCTGTCGCGGATCCAGTAGCCCAGGTAGAGGTAGGGCAGATCGAGCGCGCGGCACACTTCGATCTGCCACAGCACCCCCCAGGTGCCGTAGCTGGCGCCGGGCACGTCGGGGTCGTAGTAGGTGTAGACGCTCGACAGGCCGTCGGTGAGACGGTCGATGATGCACACCATGCGCAGCTGGCCGGCCTCGCGGAACTCGACGAGGCGGGTGTCGATATGGCTTTGCAGCAGGAAATGGGCGTACTGCTCGCGGCTGTCCTGGTCCATGCCGCCGCCGGCATGGCGGCGCTCCTGATAGCGCTGGTAGAGCGCGTAGTGCTCGTCATCGAAGCCGAGCGGACGTTCGCTGACGGTCAGCGCCGAATGCCGCGCTGCGGCACGGCGCTGGGTGCGGTTGGCGCAAAAGCGCTCGACCGGAATGCGCACCGGCACGCAGGCCTGGCAGTGGTCGCAATAGGGGCGATAGGTGAATACCCCGCTGCGGCGAAAGCCGTTGCGCACCAACTCGGAGTAGATCGGGGTGTCGATCACATGGTTGGGCGTGGCAACCTGCGAGCGGGCACGCTCTTCGGGCAGGTAGGAGCAGTCGTAGGGCCCGGTCACGTAGAACTGGATCAGCGCGTAGGGGTAGTCCTTCTGCATGGCTTACTCCGAAGTTCGGGCCCACGGATGGGCAATCTCCACGGTATGCGGCCAGCGCTGTGCCGCCGGTGCCGGGCTGATCAGGCGTGCCAGCGCGCGGCTGAAGGCCGCGCGGGGGATCTCGCTGCCGCCCATGGCGGTCAGGTGGGCGGTGGTCATCTGGCAGTCGATCAGGCCGAAACCCTGTTGTTCGAGGAAGTATGCCAGATGCGCCAGCGCGACCTTCGACGCGTCGCTTACCTGCGAAAACATGGACTCGCCGAAAAAGGCCCGGTCCAGCGCCACACCGTAGAGACCGCCGACCAGCTGGCCGTCTTTCCAGCTTTCGACACTGTGCGCGTAACCCAGTTCATGCAGGCGATGATAGGCCGCCTGCATCTGCGGCGAAATCCAGGTGCCGCCGGCGTCGTCACGCGGCGCGGCACAGCCGGCCATGACCTGATCGAAGGCGGTGTCGATACGCACCTCGAAGCGGCCGCTGCGCAGCGTCTTGGCCAATGAGCGGGTGATGCGGATGCGGCTGGGCAGCAGCACCATGCGCGGGTCGGGGCTCCACCACAGGATCGGTTCGCCCTCGCTGAACCAGGGAAAGATGCCGCGCCGGTAGGCCGCCACCAGCCACTTCGGGGTCAGCGCGCCGCCGGCGGCGAGCAGACCGTTGGGCTCGATCAGCGCCCGCTCGAGCGGCGGGAAGTCAGGTTCGGCCAGCCACGGGATCATGCGTTGGCAGGCGCCGGCGGCGGGACCGGATCGTAGAAGGTGACGACATGGTCCACGTCGAGGCGGATGCCGATGCGCTCGCCGATCGCATGGTTGTGGTGGCTGGGCACCAGGGACAGCAGCTTGACGCCGTTGTCGAGCTTGAGGGTGTAGAGGATGTCCGCGCCGCGAAAGGCTTTCATCAGCACGGTGGCGGTGTCGGGGCTGGCGTCGTCATGGACGATGTCGTCGGGGCGCAGCAGCACATCGACGGTGGCGCCGACCGGGCACACGCCCATCGGCCCGCAATCGATGGGCGTATCGCTGCGCAAGGTGCCGAGCGGAATCTGCACCCGGCTGTCGCCGACCACCCGGCCGGGCACCAGCACGCCCTGGCCGACGAAGTCGGCCACGAAGCGGTTGGCCGGGCGGTGATAGAGGTCGTAGGGCGTGGCGCGCTGCTGGATGCGCCCGCCGTGCATCAGGGCCACGACATCGGCCACGGCGAAGGCTTCGTTCTGGTCGTGAGTGACCAGGATGGCCGTGGTGCCGGTGTCCTTGAGAATGCGCCGTACTTCCAGCGAGAGGCGTTCGCGCAACTCCACGTCGAGATTGGAGAAGGGCTCGTCCATCAGCAACAGGCTGGGCTGCGGCGCCAGCGCGCGGGCGAGTGCGACACGTTGCTGCTGGCCGCCGGAGAGTTCGTGCGGGTAGCGCTGTGCCTGTTGGCTCAGGCCGACCAGGTCGAGCAGGGCGTCCACCCGTTGGCGCTGCGCCTCCGCGCTCTGTTTGCCCAGACCGAAGGCGATGTTCTCGCGCACGTCGAGATGGGGAAACAGCGCGTAGTCCTGAAACACCATGCCGATGCGGCGGCGCTCGGGCGGCAGATGGATGCTGGTGCTGCTGACGCATTGATCGCCGATCCGGATCTGACCGCCACGCACCCGTTCGAAGCCGGCGATGGCGCGCAGCACGGTGGTTTTGCCGCAACCGGAGGGGCCCAGCAGGCAGCCGATCTCCCCTTCGGCGAGGGTGAAGTCCATGCGGTCGACCACCGGCTGGGCGCCGTAGGCGAGGGTGAGTTGCTGGACATCGAGGAGCGTCATGGCAGAAAGTTGGGCGCGATGGTCGGGGACAGGAATGCGATCCATTATAATTTCGTTCCTGCCCGTGGCGCGTCGCTCCGGGCCTTTTTTCGGGAACGGGATGCTTCGCCGTCTGAGTGTGCTTGGCCAATATCGCGGGCTGACCCTCGCCGCCCTGTGCGTGGCGGCGCTGGCGGCGGTCCCCATCCTTACGGTCTTTGGCAGTCTGGCCGATTTCAGCACCCGCGACACCTGGGCGCATCTGTCGTCCACGGTGCTGCCCGAGTACATGCTCAACACCGTCGTCCTGTGCCTGGGTGTCGGCGTCGGGGTGTCGAGCATCGGCGTGACCACGGCCTGGCTGACGGTGATGCACGACTTCCCCGGCCGGCGTTTCTTCGAATGGGCGCTGATCCTGCCGCTGGCGGTGCCGGCCTATGTGATGGCCTATGTGTACACCGACTTTCTCCAGTTCGTCGGTCCGCTGCAAAGCCAGCTGCGCGACTGGTTCGGCTGGCAATACGGCGACTACTGGTTTCCCGACGTGCGCACCGTCGGCGGCGCGGTCGGCATGTTCGCCTTCGTGTTCTACCCCTATGTCTACATGCTGGCGCGCACCGCCTTCCTGGAGCGGGCGACCGGCGCCATGGAAGCCGGCCGTTCGCTCGGGCTGGGGCCGTGGGCCTGCTTCTTCCGCGTGTCGCTGCCGATGGCCCGGCCGGCCATCGTGGCCGGCACGGCGTTGGCCTTGATGGAGACGCTGGCCGACTTCGGCACGGTGTCCTACTTCGGCGTGCAGACCTTCACCACCGGCATCTACCGCGCCTGGTTCTCGCTGGGCGATCGCACCGCGGCGGCGCAGTTGTCGGCCGCCTTGCTGTCGGTGGTGGTGCTGGTGCTGGTGCTCGAGCATGTCAGCCGCGGCCGGGCGCGCTTTACCGATACCTCGCGCCAGCAGCGGCCCGGCGCCGGGCGACGCCTGTCGCCGCTGGCCGGCGCCATCGCCTGCGTGGCTTGCCTGCTGCCGCTGCTGTTCGGATTTCTGTTGCCGGGCGGCTTGTTGCTGGAAATGGCGCTGACCGAGGGCGACGCTCACTTCGGGCCACGCTTTTTTGCGCTGGCGGGCAACAGCTTCACGCTCGCCACGGTAGCCGCCGTGCTGGGGGTGCTGCTGGCGATGTTGCTGGCCTACGCCAACCGCCTGTCGCGCGGTCCGCTCACGCAGGGCCTCAACCGGGTGGTCGGTCTCGGCTACGCGGTGCCCGGCACGGTGATCGCGGTCGGCGTGTTGATTCCGGTGACGCAGCTGGACAACTGGCTGGCCGATCTATTCAAGACGCATTTCGGCCTGAGTGTCGGTTTGCTGTTGACCGGCGGCATGGCCGCGCTGGTGTATGCCTACCTCACCCGGTTCCTGAGCGTGGCGCTGCATGCGGTCGATACCGGTCTGGGCAAGATCACGCCGTCGATGGACGAGGCGGCCCGCAGTCTCGGTGCCGGCGCCTGGGCGAGCCTGCGCCGGGTGCATATGCCGATGCTCAAGGGCAGCCTGCTGACGGCGGGCTTGATGGTCTTCGTCGATGTCATGAAGGAGTTGCCGGCGACGC
Source organism: Denitromonas iodatirespirans (assembly GCF_018524365.1). GTDB lineage: Bacteria > Pseudomonadota > Gammaproteobacteria > Burkholderiales > Rhodocyclaceae > Nitrogeniibacter > Nitrogeniibacter iodatirespirans. The sequence goes on along the minus strand of NZ_JAEKFT010000005.1, from coordinate 89,322 downwards.
TGGTGATGCGCCCCTTCAACCTCGATACGCTGGCCACGCAGGCCTACAACCTGGCCTCCGACGAGCGTTTGGCGGAAGCCTCGACCGCGGCGTTGACCATCGTTGCGGTGGGACTGGTGCCGGTGATCGTGCTGTCCGGCCAGATCGCGCGGCAACGACGCCAGCGCAAGTAAGGCGCCGCGGCGGGGCAACAAAAAAGGGAGCGACGATCGCTCCCTTTTTCTTGACTAGGCTCGGCGTTTACTTGACGTCGGCCGCGGTGCGCAGTTGCAGGATGTGCTGCTCGAGGCTCTGCGCTTGCAGGCGCTGCTTGAGCTGCGGGGCCACCTGGTCGAACTCAGGGGCGGACATCTTGCGGGTGTCGTCCAGCTTGATGATGTGGTAGCCGAAGTTGGTCTTGACCGGCGCGGGGGTCATCTTGCCCTTTTCGAGCTTGACCATGGCGTCCGAGAACGGCTGCACGAAGGTGCCGGGGTTGTTCCAGCCCAGATCGCCGCCCTTGTCCTTGGAGCCCGGATCTTTCGAGTGGGCCTTGGCCAGCGCGTCGAACTTTTCGCCCTTGTTGATCTTGGCGATCAGTGCGCGGGCTTCGGCTTCGTCTTCGACCAGGATGTGACGCACATGGTATTCGGTGTCGCCCAGGCGGCCCTTGATCTCGTCATAGGCCTTGCGCACGTCGGCATCGGTCACCGGGTGCTTGGCGACGAAACCCTGCAGGTAGGCACGGATGACGACGGCCTTGCGTGCCAGCTCGATCTGGGTGGCGACTTCGGGGGTTTTGTCCAGGCCTTCTTTCTGGGCGGTCTGGTACAGGATCTCACGGCGCACCAGCTCTTCGCGCACGGCGCCGCGCAGCTGCTCGTTGTCCGGCGTGCCCTTGGCGGTCTGCTCGGAGATCAGCGCGTCGGCGTGGTCTTGCGGAATCGCGGTGCCGTTGACGGTAGCGACCGGGCCGGCCGCAAAGGCGAGTTGGCTGGCGCCGGCGATCAGCACGACGAGCAGTTTCTTGGAAAACAGATTCATGCAGGAATTTCCTTGTTGGCGGGGTCAGAGTTCTTCGGGGGCGCTGGCGCGGATGGCCAGGGCGTGAATGGCGCGCGGCATGAGATCGCCGAGTGCCGCGTAGATCATGCGGTGGCGGGCCACCGTATTTTTACCGGCAAAGGCGGCGGACACGATGTCGACACGATAGTGGCCGCCGCCGTCGCGGGCGCCGGCATGGCCGGCGTGCAAGGCGGATTCGTCGTCGATATGCAGGGATACCGGTGCCAGGGCTTCGGTGAGGCGGGTTTCGATGCGGTTCAGGGTGTCGCTCACGGCAGGACCTTCTTGAAGGGCTTGACCGTGGTGCGCGCAAACACGCCCTGCGTCACATAGGGGTCGGCCGCCATCCAGGCTTCGGCCTCGGCCAGCGAGGCGAATTCGGCAACGATCAGGCTGCCCGAAAAGCCGGCCGGGCCGGGGTCGGGCGAGTCGATGGCGGGGCAGGGGCCGGCCAGCAGCAGGCGGCCTTCGTCCTTGAGGGCGTTGAGACGGTCCAGGTGCGTGGCACGCACGGCCATGCGCGTGTCCAGCGTGCCGGGGGCGTCTTCGCCAATCAGGGCGTAGAACATCATTGGGGTTCCTCTTCCACATAGCGCGACAGGTACATGCCCTGCGCGATGACAAACAGCAGCATCAGGCCCATGCCGCCGAACAGCTTGAAATTGACCCAGGTCTCTTCCGAGAAACTGAACGCCACATAGAGGTTCAGCACGCCCATCAGGGCAAAGAACCCGGCCCAGGCGCCATTCAGGCGGCTCCAGATGCGGTCCGGCAAGCGGATCTGGGCTTCGAGCACGGCCCGGATCAGGTTTTTGTGAAACACCGCGGCCGACACCAGCAGCGACAGGCCGAACAGCCAATATACCGCGGTCGGCTTCCACTTGATGAACACCGGATCGTGGAACACCAGCGTAGCGCCGCCGAGCAGCGTGACCAGGCACAGCGTGACCCACAGCATGGTGTCGACCTTGCGATGGCGCATCCACACCCAGCCGATCTGCGCAAAGGTCGCCAGGATGGTGACGGCGGTGGCCAAGAGAATGGGCGCCTGCTTGAGGCCGATGTCCGAGGCGAGCAGTGCGCTGGCCAGATCCGCCGCAGCCGCTTCGTTCATGCCGGCGATCTTGTAAGCGGCAAAGAAGAGGATGACGGGGAGAAGGTCGAAAAGAACTTTCATGGGCGACGATTATATCGATTTCGGTCAGGCGCGCTCGGGCGCCGATGGGCCGGTGCTGGTGGTCAGACGCCCTGGAGGTCGATCAGTTCCGGCGACCGGCCGCAGGCCTCGTTGGCCGGCAGGGCGGTGTCGATCTGCCGGGGTGGCGGCAGCTTGAGCGCGGCCATGGTCTCGACAAAGGCCTCGCGCGTGGTGTTGGCCACACGCGGATTGGTCTCGCGCTCCTGGGCGATGCACGAGACCCGCTGGCCCTTGTAGTCGTGCGCCGGATACACCAGCGTTTCGCCCGGCAGGGAAAACAGGCGCTGGGTGATGCTGTCGTAGAGGGTGGCCGCGTCGCCGCCCTGGAAGTCGGTGCGGCCGCAACCGCCGATCAGCAGTGCGTCGCCGGTGAACACGCGATCGCGCCAGCGATAGGTGACGCAGCCGGGCGTGTGGCCCGGGGTGGAAATGACGCGGATCAGCTCTTCGCCGAAGGCGATCACGGTGTCGTCGGTGGCGCGCAGGTCGGCACACTCGGCGCCGCCGGCGGCGCTGGTCACGGTGCGCGCACCGGTGTGTTCCTTGAGTGCTGCTGCGCCGGTGATGTGGTCGGCGTGCACATGGGTTTCGAGCACCCAGCGCAACTGCAGGCCTTGCTCCTGCAGGAGCGACAGGTAGCCGCCGACATGACCCAGCACGGTGTCGATCAGCACGGCGTCGGCCGTCAGCGCGTCGGCCAGCAGGTAGGTGTAGGTGCAGCTGTCTTCGTCGAACAGCTGGCGAAACACGATGCTCATGGTGGGCCCTCGACTCTGCGAATCCCGATTCTAGCCCGAACTCATGACAGGCGCGTGGATGCCCGGCAGAGTGAGGGTGACGATCAGCCCGCCCTCCGGATGATTGGCCAGGTCGAAGCGGCCGTCGTGCGCACGGGCGAATCGATCGACGATGGCCAGGCCGAGGCCGGCGCCTTGCGGATTGCTGCGCGCCTCGTCGAGCCGGACGAAGGGGCGCTTGAGGCGTTCGAAGGCGCTTTCGGGCACGCCCGGCCCCTGGTCGCGCAGCGAGATCTGCCAGTTGTCGCCCTGCGGGACGGTGCAAATGGAGATGACCTGGTCCTTGCCGCCGTAGCGTTCGGCGTTGTCGATGAGGTTGCGCAGGGCGCGCCGCAGGGGCACCGGACGGACACGGATGGCGGCCGCATCGTCCAGTTGCAGCGCGAACTTGAGGCCGCGCAGCGCATACGGTTCGGTGATGTCGGAGATCAACTGGGCGAGGTGCACCACCTCGGGTGGTTGCGGTTCGCTGCGGCCGTAGTCGACGAACTGGCCGATGACGCGGTCCATCTCTTCGATGTCGCTGACCATCGCGCGCACGTCGTCGCTGGGCGCGCCGCTCATCTCGACCCCGAGACGCAGGCGGGCGAGGGGTGTGCGCAGATCATGCGAGACGCCGGCGAGAATGATCGCCCGGTCGCTCTCCAGCCGCGCCAGGTCGCCCGACATCTGGTTGAAGGCGTCGGCCACTTCGGCGATCTCGCCCGGCCCGCCGGCCGGCAGCGGCGGTGGGTACTGGCCTTGGCCGACGATGCGCGCGGCCTGGGCGATCTTGCGCAGGGGCCGGCCGATACGGAAAACGATCAGGTAGGCGCCCAGCAAGGCAATGGCCATGATCACGCTGCCCCACCCCAGCCACTCGAGTGCGCGCGGGCGCTGGATACGCTCGCGCGGCAGCATCACCCAGTACTCTTCGCTGTCGAGCGGATCGAGGCGAAAGCTCAGCCAGAAACCTTCGAGCCCCTCCCAACTGCCGGCGAAGCGGGTCTGCGGGCCGAGCTGACGGCGGATGTCGTTGGTCAGCAAGCGGATCGGGCGGGTGTTCGGCAGCGGCGTGAGTTCGTCGTCTGCCTCGGCCGGATAGACACGGATGCCCTCCAGCGCGGTGAGGTCGATCAGCATCTCCAAGCGGCGGTCCGAGTCGGCGTTGACCAGGGCGGTGCGCGTCAGGTTGACGATGCTGACCACCATTTGCGCCAGATCCCGGGCGCGGGGCGCTTGCTCGAAATGGCGCACGATCTGCGACCAAGCGGCAAAGGCGAGTAGCAACATCAGCGCCAGCAGCGCGAAGGTCTGCCACAGCAGCGAGCGTGGCAGCAGATAGGGCAGGCCCGACGCCCGGCGCGTCATGGAATCAGGCAGCCGACTTGCTGCCGTCCGGCACGAACACGTAGCCGAAACCCCACACGGTCTGGATGTAGCGCGGTTTGCCCGGATCGTCCTCGACCAGCTTGCGCAGACGGGAGATCTGGACGTCGATGGCGCGATCGAACACGCCGTATTCGCGGCCACGGGCTAGCTCCATCAGCTTGTCGCGCGACAGCGGCTGGCGCGGATGCTGCACCAGCACCTTGAGCAGCGAGAATTCGCCGGTGGTCAGCGAGATGTCTTCGCCGTCGCGGCTCAGCGTGCGGGTAGCCAGGTCGACCGTCACGGCGCCGAAGCTCACGCTTTCGTCGTCCAGAGCCGGGGCGCCGGGCAGTTGCTGCGGCTGGCGGCGCATCACGGCCTGGATGCGGGCCACCAGCTCGCGCGGGTTGAAGGGTTTGGGCAGGTAGTCGTCGGCGCCCATTTCCAGGCCGAGGATGCGATCGACATCGTCGCCCTTGGCGGTGAGCATGATGATCGGCGTGGTGTCTTCGGCCGAGCGCAGCCGGCGGCAGATCGACAGGCCGTCTTCGCCGGGCAGCATCAGGTCGAGCACGATCAGGTCGAAGTGCTCGCGATGCATTGCGCGGTCGAGGGCGGCGCTGTCGGTGACTGCCTTGACGGCGTAGCCTTGTTCGGAGAGGTAGCGGGACAGCAGGTCGCGCAGGCGGGCGTCGTCGTCGACCACCAGGACGCGATAGCGCTGTTTCGAGGCGTTGAGTGTTGTCATGGCGTGCATCGTAGCGACACCCGCGATCCGAAACCAGCGCTGCGGTGGTGCTCGGCGGGCATCAAGCGTAACCGTTGGTAAGATCCTCTATTGTGCGCAATATTGCCTTACATGTCGCTTGGTCGATGGATAAAATCGCGCTATCTAGACACCATGATCTCTTGTGCGTCGGTCTTGCCGCCATGTCTACACATCCGATTCTGCGCCTGTCCTGTTCCACCGCCTTGCTGATTGCCTCGATGGCACTGAGCGGCCCGGTGGCGGCCGAGCGCATGGCGACGGACACGCTGACCGATTCTGCAGCCCTGGTGGACCAGGATCGTGCGTGGCGGGCGGACATCCGTGCGTCGGTCAGCCAGTTCGCGCATATCTCGGCCGATGACGATCGTCGCCAGCGCCGCCCCCTGAGCGATACCGAACGCATGGAAATGCGGCGCGATATCGACGAGGCGATCCGCAAGGCCTACGGCAACCGCCAGCGCAACCGGTAGTGAGTGCCCGCCGGCATTGACCGGCGTGGATTGCGCATTCTGACGATACGGGGACTGTCGCCGTCCGGCGGCGCAGGTACAATCCCGTCTCGATGAAACTCCTCGGCATTGAATCTTCCTGCGAACGCGTCAGCGTCGCCGTGCTGGTCGACGACCAGATCCGTCAGCAATGGGTCGAGGGCGGCGCGACGCCGTCCGACCGGCTGATCCCGGTGGTGCTCGACCTGCTCGCCGAGCATGGCCTCGCCATGCATGCGCTCGACGCCATCGCGCTGGGCATCGGCCCGGGTGCCTTTACCGGCCTGCGTCTCGGTTGCAGCGTGGCACAAGGGTTCGCGCTGGCCGCCGACCTCGGCATCGTGCCGGTCGGCAGCCTGGACGTGATCGCCGCCGCCCACTCGGCGCCACAGGTGCTGGTGGCGACCGACGCGCGCATGGGCGAAACCTATGTGGCCGGCTACGTCCACGGCGAGCACGGATACACGGCCGTCTTCGGACCCGTGTGCCAGCCGCCCGAGGCGGTCCGCCTGCCAGGGGCGGGCGAGTGGCTGGGCGTCGGCAGCGCGTTCGACAACTATCCCGATCGATTGCTCGCTGAAGAGTTGCGGCTGGTTCGCGGCCCGGCACAGGTGGTGCCCGAGGCCGGCCAGCTGGTGCGTCTGGCCGCCCGGTCGCTGCGCCACGCGCCGGCGCTGAGCCCGGAGCAGGTGGCGCTGCACTATGTGCGCGACAAGGTGGCACAGACCGTAGCCGAGCGTCTGGCGCAGGGCGGCAAAGCGTGAGTTTTGATGCCGTGACATTTCGTCCGATGCGCGAGCAGGATCTCGATTGGGTGCTGCACCATGAACCCCAGCTCTATCCCTTTCCCTGGACCCGAGGCAATTTTGAAGATTCGCTGGCGTCCGGTTACAGCTGCTGGATCATGGCCGAGGCCGATGCGCCGGTGGCCTACGCGGTGGTGATGCAGGTGTTCGACGAGGCGCACCTGCTCAATTTCAGTGTCGTGCTGGCGGCGCAGGGGCGCGGCCTTGGCGCGCGCTTGCTGCAGTTTTTGCGCGACACCTTGCGTGGCCGTGGCGTGACCCAGTTCTTTCTTGAAGTGCGGCCATCCAATCTGGCGGCGAGGGCGGTCTATGAAAAAGCCGGCTTTGCCAGCATCGGTCGTCGCAAGGGCTACTACCCGGCCGAAGACGGTCGCGAAGACGCCTTGGTGATGCGGGTCGCCCCATGACGCGCCGCTATTCCATCCTGCGCGAAATGGGCCTCGGGCCGATCTGGCGCCTGCGCGATGCGGCCGATGCGGCCGACAGCGCCGTGGCCGGCAGCGCCGAGCACGTCGCCGCCGCGTCGGCAGAGCCGACGCCCCCCGCTGCGCCCGACATCCCGTCGCCCGTCACTGCGGAACCTCCGGTCGACCGGCGCGACAAGATACCCGCCAGCCCGGCTCCGGAGGCAGAGCCCGAGACGCCAGCCGTTCGGGTCGCCGATGCGGCAGATCTGGATTGGGACACCTTGACCCGGAAGATCCTCGCCTGCCGCGAGTGCGCCTTGTGCGAGCAGCGCACCCAGGCCGTGCCCGGCGTCGGCGACCGCGAGGCCGACTGGCTGTTCGTCGGTGAAGGCCCGGGGGCGGAAGAGGACGCACGCGGCGAGCCCTTCGTCGGCAAGGCCGGCAAGCTGCTCGACGCCATGCTCGCGGCCATCGATCTGGCGCGCGGCGACAATGTGTACATCGCCAACGCGGTCAAGTGCCGCCCGCCGATGAACCGCACCCCCGAGCCCGCCGAGCTAGCCGCCTGTTTCCCCTATCTGGCGCGACAGATCGCGCTGATCCGCCCGCGCCTGATCGTCGCGCTGGGCCGGCCGGCGGCGCAGGCGCTGTTGAATACCGACATCCGCATTGCCTCGGCGCGCGGCCGCTGTTTTGATTACCAGGGCATTCCGGTGATCGTCACCTATCACCCCGCCTATCTGCTTCGCAACCCGCTCGACAAGGCCAAGGCGTGGGAAGACCTGTGCTTTGCGCGTCGGCAGATGCGAGAGCGCCTCGACAAGGACAACGCCTGATGAAGTTTTTCCGCCTGCTCGCCATCGCCCTGACCGTCCTCATGCTCACGGGCTGCGGCTACAACCAGATCCAGATCAACGACGAGAAGGTCAATTCGGCCTGGGCCGAGGTGCTCAACCAGTACAAGCGCCGGGCCGATCTGATTCCCAACTTGGTCAACGTGGTCCAGGGCTATGCCGATCACGAAAAAGAAGTCCTCACCCAGGTCACCGAGGCGCGTGCCGGCGTAGCGGGCATGAAGCTCAGCCCCGAGATGCTCAACGATCCGGCCGCCATGGCGCAGTTCGGCCAGGCCCAGGCCAGTCTGTCGAGCGCGCTGTCGCGGCTCTTGGTGGTGGTCGAGCGCTACCCCGAACTCAAGGCCGATGCCAACTTCCGCGATCTGCAGGCCCAGCTCGAAGGCACCGAAAACCGCGTCACGGTCGCGCGCAACCGCTTCATCGAGGCGGTGCAGACCTACAACATTTCGGTGCGGACCTTCCCCAACAACCTGACCGCCATGGTGATGGGCTACGCGCCCAAGGCCAGCTTCACGGTCGAAGACCCGGCCGCAATCAGCACGCCGCCCACGGTGAATTTCGGCAAAGCCAAGTAATGCGCAAGCATTCGCTGCTGCGGCTGCCCGGCCTGCTGTTCGTCGCGCTGTGCTTGTTCGCCGCTGCGGCATGGGCGCAAGCGCTGCAGCCGGTGCCGGCGCTTGCCGCCCGGGTGACGGACCAGACCGGTACCTTGTCGGCGGCCGAGCGCAGCGCCCTGGAGAGCCGACTGGGCGCGCTCGAAACCCGCAAGGGCAGTCAGCTGGCCGTGCTCATCGTGCCGACGACGCGGCCCGAAGCCATTGAGCAATTCAGTATTCGCGTGGTCGATGCTTGGCAACTGGGTCGTGAAGGCGTCGACGACGGTGTGCTGCTGCTGGTGGCCAAGTCGGATCGCGAGATGCGCATCGAAGTCGGGCGCGGGCTCGAAGGGGCGATTCCCGACGCCATCGCCAAGCGCATCATCGCCGAGCAGATCACCCCGCATTTTCGGGACGGGCGCTTCGCCGACGGGCTCAACGCCGGGGTCGATGCGATCATCGCGCGCATCGACGGCGAACCCTTGCCCGAGCCAGTGCGTCGCGCACCGCCGGCCTCTGTCGATTCGGTGTCTGATCTGCTGTTTCAGACCGTATTCATCGCCTTTTTCGCCGCCCCCTTCCTGCGCGCCATCTTCGGCCGGCTGCTCGCCTCGGGTGTTGGCGCCGCGGCCGGCGGGCTGTGGTGGTTCCTGAGCACGAGCGCGCTGACCATGGCTGGGGTCGGGGCGGTGGTCGCTGCCTTGGCGGTCTTGCTGGTTGGCAGTGGACGCGGCGGCGGGCCGTGGACCACCGGCAGCGGCCATGGCGGCGGCTTCGGCAGCCGCGGCGGCGGCTGGTCATCCGGTGGCGGTTTCAGTGGCGGCGGCGGCGGTTTCAGCGGTGGCGGCGCCTCGGGGCGGTGGTGATGGACTTCAAACGTATCCTGCGTCATCTGCTGATCCCCGCCTGGCGGGTGAAGCAGCGCTTTCCCGAGGCGATGCTGACCGGCATCGAAGCGGCGATCCGTACCTCGGAAACCGCGCACCGCGGCGAAATCGGTCTAGCGATCGAGGGCGGGCTTGGTCTGGGCGAGCTGTGGCGCGGCGTGACACCGCGTCAGCGCGCGCTCGACGCTTTTGCCTCGCTGCGGATCTGGGACACCGAAGAGAACACCGGTGTGCTGCTGTATATCCAGTACGCCGACCGCGCGGTGGAAATCGTCGCCGACCGGGGCATCGCCCGGCATGTGTCCGACGCGCGTTGGCAAGCCATCTGCCGTGCGCTGGAGGCGCGCTTTCGCGCCGGCGACTATGCGGGCGGCTGCGCGGCGGCCGTCGCCGATATCGGCGCTCTGATTGCCACGCACTATCCGAAAACCGACGGCAACCCGGACGAGTTGTCGAACCGGCCGGTGATTCTGTAGCCGTTGTGCGGCGGGTGCCGCGACCCGTGGGCCGCCGCTCAGTGGTGCGTATCTTCCAGCAGCGCGACGTTGTCGAACTCGCGCTGGTTGGCCTGGTGGACCTTCTGCACCAGCAACATGGCACCGGCCACGAACAGGCCGAACAGCACGATCACCACATTCACCGACACGCCCAGCCAGATCAGACCGGCGTAGAGCGCGATCATGATCAGAATCGACAGGTTTTCGTTGAAGTTCTGCACCGCGATCGAGTGGCCTGCACCCATCAGGATGTGGCCGCGGTGCTGCAGCAGCGCGTTCATCGGCACCACGAAGAAACCCGCCATGGCGCCGACGCAGATCAGCAGCAGCATCACCGCACAGGTGCGCAACTCGATCGGGATGTGCAGGCCGAACACCTGGAACGAGGCCAACTCGTACAGCGGCACATAGGGCACGACGATCATCAGCAGCATGCTCAGCCCCATGGCGATGCCGAGCGGAATCACGCGCGTTGAGCCGCGCAGGGTGATCTTGCGCGCCGCCAGCACGGCGCCGATGGAAATGCCGATGGCGACGACGCCCTGCAGTAGCGAGGCTTTGGACAAGGCGATGCCGAGCGAGTCGTCGGCCCACTTGAGCACGATGAACTGCAAGGTGGCGCCAGCGCCCCAGAACAGGGTGGTGACCGCCAGCGAGATCTGGCCGAGCTTGTCGCGCCAGAGCAGTTTCAGGCAGTGGTTGAAGTCGTGCAGCAGATAGAGCGGGTTGCTCTTGAGCACCTTGTGGTCGACACCGGTGTCGGGCACGAACAGGTTGAACACCGCGGCGATCACGTAGATCAGCCCGATCACCAGCAAGGCCATCTCGAAGGGCGTGTCGATCAGCGGCAGATTGAGCGACAGCAGTGCCTCGGAGACGCCCGGGTAGATCAGCGCGCCGCCGATGCCGGTGCCGAGGATGATGGCGCCGATGGTCAGCCCTTCGATCCAGCCGTTGGCCACCACCAGTAGGCGGTGCGGCAGGTACTCGGTGAGGATGCCGTACTTGGCCGGCGAATAGGCCGCCGCGCCCAGGCCGACGATGGCGTAGGCGAACAGCGGATGCACGCCGAACACCATCACCGAACAGCCGACGATCTTGATCGTGTTGCTGATCAGCATCACCCGCCACTTGGCCATCGAGTCGGCGTAGGCGCCGACGAAGGCGGCCAGCGCCACGTAGGAGACGGTGAAGAACAACTTGAGCAGCGGCTCGTAGGAGGCGGGCGCCTGCATGTCGCGCAAGAGCGCGATCGAGGCGATGAGCAGCGCATTGTCGGCCAGGGCCGAAAAGAACTGCGCCGCCATGATGATGTAGAAACCAAGAGGCATCGTCGCTACGTGGCCGGGCACAGTGTTGAAGAAGGGCGGTTTATACCATGAAGGCGCGACTTGGGTAGCGGGGTAGGATCAAGTTCGGTGCGATGAATGCGTGCGAGCGCGTCGGTCCAAACTGTGAAAAAATGCGTTTGGAAAATAAATTCGATTTATATCGCCATGGCCGACCGTCGTCTTCAAGTCTTCAATGCCGTCGTGAAACACGGCTCCTTCACCCGGGCCGCCGAACGCCTGTTCATGACGCAGCCGGCGGTGACCTTCCAGATCAAGCAACTCGAAGAGCACTTCAACACCCGCCTGCTCGAACGCGGCCACGGCTACGCCACGCTGACGCCTGCCGGCGAGATCGTGCACAACTACGCCGAGCGGATCCTCGCCCTCAACGAGGAAATGGAGGCGCGTGTCGCCGAACTCACCGACGAGCTGACCGGTACCCTGAACATCGGCACCAGCACCACCATCGCGGCCTACTGGCTGCCGAAGATCCTCGAAGGCTTCAAGCGCCTGTACCCGTTGGTGATCCCGCGGGTTAGCGTCGGCAACTCCAGCCTGGTGGCCGGGCGCGTGGCCAATCGCGACCTCGATCTGGGCATGATCGAAATCGTCACCGACGACCCGTCGCTCGAGCGCCGGGGCGCGGCGCAGGACGAGTTGATGGTGATCTGCAGCCCGCGCCACAAGCTGGCCCGGGCCGAGGTGCTCAGCGCCACCGATCTGCTGCCGTATCCGTTCATCACCCGCGAGCCGGGCAATGCCATTCGCGAACTGGCCGATCAATACTTCGCCGCCGCCGGCATCGGCATGGAAGAGGTGAGCATCGCCGCCGAGCTCGGCTCGCTGGCGGCCGTCAAGCAGCTGGCGGCCGAAGGCTTCGGCTTCGGCATAGCCTCGCACGCGGCCATTCAGCGCGATATCGGCGAAGGGCGCTTGGCCGCGGTGCCGCTGTCGCCCAAGCTCTACACCCCGCTCGAAGTCATCTTCCCGAAAGACCGCTTCCGCTCTCGCCTGATCACCACCTTTGCCGAATTCGCCGCCGAGCAGCTCGCCGCCGGCGCGCAACGCTAAGCATGGCCACCAAAGCCAAACAACGCAGCAGCTTCGTCTGCAACGCATGCGGCGGCCACACGCCGCGTTGGCAGGGGCAGTGTCCGCATTGCCAGCAGTGGAACACCATCGTCGAAACGGTGGCCGAACCGGCCAGCGGGCCGAACCGCTTCGCCGCACTGGCCGGCACTACCAGCGGCCTGCGTGCGCTCTCCGACATCGAGCCGCGCGAAGAGCCGCGCATCCCCACCGGCATCGGCGAGTTCGACCGCGTGCTCGGCGGAGGGCTGGTGGCCGGTGGCGTGGTGCTGATCGGCGGCGACCCCGGTATCGGCAAATCGACCCTGTTGTTGCAGGCGTTGGCCGTGCTCGCGCCGCATCACAAGGTGGTTTACGTGAGCGGCGAAGAGTCCGCCGACCAGGTGGCCCTGCGCGCCCAGCGGCTGCAACTGCCCACCGAAGGTCTGCAACTGCTGCCCGAGATCGGCCTGGAGGCCATCCTCGGCACGCTCGGTGCCGCCCGGCCGCGTATCGCCGTCATCGACTCGATCCAGACCCTGTATTCGGACGCCTACAGCTCCGCGCCCGGCTCGGTCACCCAGGTGCGCGAATGCGCCGCCCAGCTCACCCGCTTCGCCAAGCAAAGCGGCACCAGCCTCATTCTGGTGGGCCATGTGACCAAGGACGGCAGCCTCGCCGGTCCGCGCGTACTCGAACACATGGTCGACACCGTGCTCTATTTCGAAGGCGACACCCACTCCAGCTTCCGCCTGGTGCGCGCCTTCAAGAACCGTTTTGGCGCGGTGAACGAACTCGGCGTCTTCGCCATGACCGACCGCGGCTTGCGCCCGGTCTCCAACCCCTCGGCCATCTTCCTGTCGCAGCACAGCCAGCCCGTCCCCGGCGCCTGCGTGCTGGTCACCCAGGAGGGCACGCGCCCGCTGCTGGTCGAAGTGCAAGCCTTGGTCGACAATAGCCACGCCCCCAGCCCGCGCCGCCTCAGCGTCGGCCTGGAACAGAACCGCCTCGCCATGCTGCTCGCCGTCGCCCACCGCCACGCCGGCATCCAATGCGCCGACCAGGACGTGTTCGTCAACGCCGTCGGCGGCGTCAAGATCAGCGAGCCCGCCGCCGACCTCGCCGTGCTACTGGCCATCGTCTCCTCGCTCAAGAACAAACCGCTTCCCGCGCAACTCGCCGTCTTCGGCGAAGTCGGCCTCGCCGGCGAAATCCGCCCCGCACCGCGCGGCCAGGAACGCCTCAAGGAAGCCGCCAAGCTCGGTTTCACTCACGCCATCGTGCCCAAGGCCAATGCGCCGAAGGGCGGGGTGAAGGGGATCGAGGTGATAGCGGTGGATCGGGTGGAGGAGGCGATTTCTCGGGTGTCGGGATTGGGGTGATGGGTGGGGTGCCTGCCGGGTTGCAGACAACGAAGCCCAACGACAGGGGGCAAAGGACGGTGTCGGGGTTGGACGATTGATCTAGCAGCCGTTCCCGGGCGCCGCTTCGCGGCATCCGGGCGACGAACTGCAGCAGAGCACTAGTCGATTCGGCAACGATTCAAACGGAAGAGGTGGAATGGGCGATCACGCAGAACCAAGCTGTACGTGCCCTGCGTGCCACGCATCGCTCGACGCTCGAAAGGCTGTTCGCGCCAACCGGGGTTTTCCATATTCCTGCCCGGGATGTGGAAAGCCGTTGCATCCAAGAGTGCTTATCTGGTCGTTTGGTGTGCTCGCTGAGATCGTCTGTGGCTTTGCGAGCGGGAGCGTGATTGGCGTTTCCCTGCTCATGCTTGTGGGACCAACGCCATGGGTTTTCGCCACGTACTGCGGTGTCGCATTGGGCGTTTTCGTGGTGATTCACGGGCGTTTGGTGCACCAGTTGAGACCGACGATGGTGGTTGGCCATTCCGCGTCGAAGGTTGCGTGGTACATCGGTACAACCATCTTGATCGCGTTATTCCTCTGGCACGATTTTGGATAGAGACGTTCTCAGTCTGCGTCGCGGTTGGTCCTGTTGCAGTACGCGCAGCCCGGATGCCCGCCTGCAAGGCCGGAATCCGGGGGGCAACGGGTTGAATGAGACACCGCTTCTGGATTTCGTTGCGCTCTATCCGGCTCCACGTCCGGCGCGACCACTTCTCCACATACGCCCGCTCAATCACGTCGTCCCTGGTCTCGCCGATGCGCGGGGAGATCTCGACGCCGAGGGTGTCGAGCCTCTTGCAGCAGCCGTCGAGCATGGCGGGGCCGCAGGTCATGGCGCGGTCGAGGGCCGGGTCGATGATCGGCAGGCCGGTGTCGGCGAAGAGCTTGCCCGAGGGGATCATTTCGCCACGCTGCCGGCGATTGAATAGGCGGCATGAACAATCCGCGTCCACTTATCCGACCGGGGGCGCGAGGTCGGATTCGTCAGAACGCCCAGCGCACTTTGAGGCTGGCGGTCTGCTCGAGGTAGTCGTCGCGATAGACGGCGTCATAGCCGGCACTGATCTCCATTCCGGTCTTGGTCACGCCGACCAATCCGAGGCCGAGGAACAGGCGCCAGGGGCTGGGATCGATCCCTTGGGTGATGAATGAGGCGCCAGGGGCACCCGCGAAGGTGGCGCTCGCGCGGGCGCGTTCGGCCAGCACGTCGTATCCAAGTCCCAACGTGGCGTCGAGCGCGATCGTATCGCTCAACTGGCGAACCAACTTGTTGTTGGCGGAGAGAATCAACGCGTCGGTCGTTCGGCTGCCCACATCCAGATTGAACAGGCCTGCCCCTGTTTCGGCGTAGCCCTCGTCGCGGATCCAGAGATATTCGGCGCCGATCGATGGTGTGATATGGGTCTGTTCGTCCACCCGGTAGGTGCGCGAGAGGGTCATGCTCGCCATCGCGGTCGTGCTGTCGTAGTCGGCGCTGGCCGTGTCCCCGGAGAACAGCAGCCGGCGTTTTCCATCGTTGCGGTTTCGACCGATGCCGGCCAGAAAGTCGATGTCGGTTCGGGCGTCGAGCCGGTGCTTGCCGAAGCCGACGAGTTGAAAGACATCGATCTGGGCGTTGTTCGGTGCGATGGTCGAGTGACCGGTCAAATCCGCTTGAGCATAGACGAAGGCAGCTCCCAGGCGCGTGTCGCGAGAGACGTCCACATCGCCACCCACGGCGATGCCGGCGGTGTCGGCGTCGAGTCCGGCGACGGCATCCCGACCATCCTGTGCTGCGCGGCTTCCGAAAGGCTTCAGCCAGAACCCGCGGTCGGCCGCGGCGGCATTGCCAAAAGAGAGGCCTGCCGTCGACACGAGATGCGACCGGATGAGTCGGTTGAAGTCGGAGGCCGCGTCGTTGGAACGGACATCGGTCGTCGTGGTGAGACGCGAGCGGATGAGCCGGGAGATGCTCGACATGATGTCAATGGCCATTTGCTGCGATCCGCCCGTGAACAAGGGCAGGGTCTGGCTTGCGGCATTGGACAGCGCCACGTCGTCGTTCAGGCCGGCAGCGGCGAACGCCGTCAAGAGCCTGGGGCTGCGGTCGATGACGTGTGCTGCCTCGTAGGCCGGTGTATTCGACCGGGCGACGGTTGCATCGAAAACCGCGGGTGGAGGACCAATGATGACCGGCGCGCCAAACAGGTAGAAATCGACTGGCGGGGTGATGCTATCGACGTACAGAAAGGTCGTCACCACGACGTAGTACGTCGTCGAGGCCGTCAGGTCTTGTGTCATTTTCGGGCACAAGGTGGGGTCTCCGTCGCAGCTTCCCATCACGACGCCGCCGGCCCCTGCGCCGTCGCTGTCGTCGTTCACATCCACGGCGTTGACCGACGGGGCCGTTGGATCGAAATTGCCGGCGTAGAGAATCAGGACGGCGTCGAATGGCGCGGACGAGAAGCCGAAGGTATAGCTGCCCGACACCGAAGGGGTGAATTGCTGCGAGGCGTAGTCGAAGGTGTAGCCCGTGCCGGTAAGGTGCGAGAGGTCGGCGATCCCGATACTGCCTGTTTGGAAGGTGCCGGTTGAAACCCCTGGCGTGCCGGCGTCGAGGCTCGATGTCGTCAGCGTGCCTGCGCCGAAGGTGCTACCCGCAAGCAGCGTGCCGATGCAGACGGCGGTCATGAGGCGTCTGTATCGGTCGTGTCCGGCCTGATCGACGCGGTTGTGGCGAGACATGCGAGTACCTCCCGGAGCTCACTGTCGTGCAAGACCCTTTTGTCATTGGGTCTTGACGGCATCTCTCGCCGGGACTTGAGCGACATCTCCTTGAAGCGCGCACAGCCGGGGGTCTCTGGCACCGGATACACCTGCCGATGACCCCGCGCCTTTGTGCCCGCGTGAGGCGACGCCGACATCCGGTTGCCGATCGACGTTCGTACTCGCATGAAAACTGAACCGACGGGCTTGCTTCTCCACGAGGGTCCGTTCGATCACAGAGTCGCCCGGCCCGGGGGATTTCGATGCCGAGAGTGTCGAGCATCTAGCAGCGCGTGGCCCGGAAGCTGGCCGGCAAGGCCGGAACCGGGGGGCGGTGGTTGAACGAGGCGTCGCTCCCGGATTCCGCTGCGCTGCATCCGGGTTACGAATCGTCGGCGCGCGGCCGCGATGTTCGGAGTCAACCGGACACCGCGGCTGCGTCGTATTTACTTCTCCACAAAGGCCCGTTCAATCACATAGTCCCCGGTCTCGCCGATGCGCGGGGAGATCTCGAAGCCGAGGGTGTCGAGCATCTTGCAGCAGTCGTCGAGCATGGCGGGGCTGCCGCAGATCATGGCGCGGTCGACGGCCGGGTCGATGACCGGCAGGCCGGTGTCGGCGAAGAGCTTGCCGGAGGGGATCACTTCGGTGATGCGGCCGGTGTTGCGGAAGGGTTCGCGGGTGACGGTGGGGTAGTACACCAGTTGCTCGCGCACCACGTCGCCGAGGAACTCATGCGCCGGCAGGGTCTTTTCGATGAACTCGCTGTAGGCCAGCTCGGAGGTCCAGCGCACGCCGTGCAGCAGCACGACCTTTTCGAAGCGCTCGTAGGTTTCCGGGTCCTGGATCACGCTCATGAACGGGGCCAGGCCAGTGCCGGTGGACAGCAAATACAGGTTGCGGCCGGGGCGCAGGTCGCGCAGTACCAGGGTGCCGGTGGGCTTGCGGCTGACCACGATGGGATCGCCCGGCTGCAGGTGTTGCAGGCGCGAGGTGAGGGGGCCGTCGGGCACCTTGATGCTGAAGAACTCGAGGTGCTCTTCGTAGTTGGGGCTGGCGATGCTGTAGGCGCGGATCAGCGGGCGCGATTCGGTCTCGAGGCCGATCATGACGAATTGGCCGTTCTCGAAACGCAGGCCGCGGTCGCGGGTGGTGCGGAAGCTGAACAGGTTCTCGTTCCAGTGATGGACGCTGAGGACGCGTTCGGTGGCCAGGTTGCTCATGGTTCGACTCCGGTCGGACAAAAGGGCTTGGTGTGACTCTACGGTGGCATGTATGTTCGATAAAGCGAATAATTTGGATAAATGTGTTCGATTGAGTCGATATGAAAATCACCCTCCGTCAGTTGCAGGTCTTTCTCGAAGTGGCGCGTGCCGACAGCGTGTCGCGCGCGGCCGAACGGCTGTCGATGTCGCAGTCGGCGGTCAGTTCGGCGCTGGGCGAGCTGGAGCGTCAGTTCGATACCTTGTTGTTCGACCGGGTGGGCCGGGTGCTGCGCCTCAATACGCTGGGCGAGCAGTTGCTGCCCCAGGTGGCCGATCTGCTCGACCGCAGCCAGGCCATCGAAGACGTATTGGCCGGGCGGGCCGGCTACGGCCGCCTGCGCATCGGCGCCACGCTGACCATCGGCAACTATCTGGCGACGCTGTTGGTGGCGCGTTTCCTGCAGAACCATCCAGACAGCCGGGTGGACCTGAAGGTGCACAACACTGCGTCGATCACCGAACGTCTAGCGGATTTCGAACTGGATCTGGGTTTGATCGAAGGCACCTGCAGCCATCCGGACCTGGAGGTGGAAACCTGGGTGGGCGACGAGTTGGTGGTGTTTTGCGCCCCGACCCATCCACTGGCCGGCCGAAATGCCTTGTCGTTGAAAGACTTGCACGATGTGGACTGGATCGTGCGCGAGCCGGGCAGTGGCACCCGGGCCACCTTCGACCAGGCGTTCCGCCGCGCGCCCAGCCCGCCCCGGGTGCGTCTGGCGCTGGAACACACGGAGGCGATCAAGCGGGCGGTGGAGTTCGGGCTCGGCGTGGGATGCCTGTCGCGCCTGGCGCTGCGCGACGCGTTCCGGCGCGGCAGCCTGGTGCCGTTGACGGTGCCGAGCCTGGACCTGCAGCGCAGCTTTCACTTCGTGTGGCATCGGCAGAAATACCAGAGTGCGGGGATGCGCGAATTCCTGAGTTTGTGCCGGGGGCTGACGCAGGGCGTGCGGCGCAGTGACGAGATCGATATTCCCTTCGTGCCCTAGGGGCTGTGACATTTATCCGACAGATCGCCCCTAGCACGATGGCGCGGTGTGGCGTGTGCCCTGCAAGGGCGCGTGTCTTTGACGCTAGAATCGACACGGGAGCGCGCTGCCGGGGAGGGTCAGTGATCGAGTCTCAGTGGGTCAGACAGCCTGTATTGGCGATGGTCTATGCGCTGACCGGCGCATTGGCGAGCCTGTTTCCGGGGCCGGTGGCCGGCGAGCTGACGATCGCCCTGCCGGCGGCCGTGGCGCTGCTCGGGGCGCTGGCTTGCGGCACCTGGGCCTTGGTGGGCATCACGGCCGGTGCGCTGTGCTTCGGCCTGGTTGCCGATCCCTTGCTGATGAGCGGCGAGGGCGCCCTGGCGTTCCGCCCGGCACTGGTGATGGCGGGCGCGGCCAATCTGCAAGCATTTACCGGCGCGTTTCTGATCCGGCGTTTCGTACCTGGCTGGTGGCAGCTGACGCAGGTGCGCGACATCTTCCGGCTGTTGCTCTTCGGCGCCGCGATAGCGGCCGTGCCATGGGCGGCGATCCGCCTTGGGGTGCATCTGGTGATCGACGCGAGGCCGCCGGCGACGCCCTTCGAGGTGTTTGCGGCTGCCTGGTTGTCCCAGGTGGTGGCGGTCGCCGGTCTCTTCACGCTCTTGATGCCCTTGCTGCGATGGCGCGATCCGTTGTGGCGTGCGCGCTGGACGACGCTGGTGTTGCCCGCTGGCGCCATGCTGCTGGCGGTGCTTGCATTGAGCCGGCTTGCAGTCGATGTCGAAACCCAGCGTCGCTCGGCCTACTTCACGGCGCTGGGCTCGGCCGTCAGCCACCGTTTCCAGGACCGGATCGACGCGGCCATGGCTGCGATGGCGGTGGCGGACCGCTTCCTGGAAGCCTCGCCTTCAAGTCGGCGCGGGTTCCATCATCAACTCGGATCGCTGATGCCAGGGATCCCTGGGCTCGCGGCGATCCTGTGGGTGCCCCGGATGGCCGCGGATCAGCGCGAGGCCTTCGAGCAACTGGCCCGTGATGATGGTCTGGTGGGGTTCGAACTGGTCGAGTTCGATGCGCAGGAGCGGCTGGTGCCGGCGCAGGCGCGCGAGCAGTACTTCCCCGTGTTCTTCGCAGTATCCGGCCAGGCGATGCCGTTCCGCCTGGGCACGGACATGGCGTCTCAAACGGTCTGGAAAGCCGCCATCAACCGGGCCGTGACGCGCAATGCGGTGGCGGTCAGTTCGGTCTATCGTATCCCGGACGAGAGCGAGGCGGACGCAGCCGTGCTGCTGGTATCACCCGTCCAGCCGCTCGCCGGCAGCGGCGACGGGCCGCGCGGCCTGGCCGTGGGCGTATTGCAGTTGGCGCCCCTGATGGCCTCGGTGCGGGCGGAGTTCGATCAGTCCGGCCTGTTCCTGTCGCTGGTGGATACGACCGCCACGGTCGGGCAGACGCTCTACCGGACGGCAGGCGCGCCAGACGCGCCGGGCATGACGCGGGTCGAAACGATCCCGGTCGGCGACCGCCTGTGGCAACTTCATCTGGTGTCCGACGAGCGCTTCGCCGTGGCCGACGGGGTGCCGCTGTTGTGGATCGCGATGGTCGGCAGTGGCGTGCTCTTCGTGTTGATGCAGGGGTTCTTGTTGACTGCCAGCGGTCAGCGGGTCGAGGTGGCACGCCAGATCGCCGAAGGAACGGCGCGGCTGACCGAGGAGGTGGAGGAGCGCCGGCGTGTCGAGGCCACGTTGCGGCAGAGCGAGGCGCGCATGGGCGGCGTGTTTCGCGCGGTGCTCGATGGCATCGTGATCATCGATGAAGCCGGCATCATCGATTCGGTCAATCCTGCCGCCGCCGGCATCTTCGGCTGGACGGCGGAAGAGCTGGTCGGGCGCAATGTCAGCATGTTGATGCCCGAGCCGTTTGGTCGTCAGCACGACATCTTCCTGAGCGACTACCCGCTGACCGGCCACAAGCGCACGATCGGCTTTCACCGAACCGTCGAGGGCTTGCGCAAGCACGGCAGCCGTTTTCCGGTGGAGCTGACGCTGTCGGAGCTGGTGCTGGCCGATCGCACCTTGTTCGTCGGCGTGGTGCGGGACGTTTCCGATCGGGTGGCGGCCGCCGAACAGGCTCGGCTGTTCAACGAACAATTGCAGGACATGGTCGGCGCACTGGAGCGCCGGGACACCGAGCTGACCGAGTTGAACCGGACCAACGAGCAGCTGATGGCCTGCAACGACCGGGCCGAGGCCGCCGAGGTGCTGAGTCTGGCGATGGCCCGGATGTTCCCCGGCACCTCGGGGCGGATTGCCGCCCATGTGCCGGGGCAGCGCGATGGTCACCTCCTGACCTGGGTGCGCTGGGGCGACAATGCCGGCCTTCGGGAGTGGTTCAGTCCGGAAGACTGCTGGGCCGTTCGCCAGGGGCGCAGCTACGAGGTGGTGGCCACCGAGGCGCTGGTGCGCTGCAACCACATGACCCCGGCGGCGGGCGCCTACATCTGCCTGCCCTTGCAGGTCCAGGGGCAGGTGCAGGCGGTGCTGACGCTGGCCTATGGTGCCTCGGCCGAGTTGCAGCGCAACAGCCAGCGGCGAATGATCCATGCGGTGGCCGAGAGCATCAACCTGGCGCTGTCGAACCTGAACCTGCGCGAGACCCTGCGCGACCAGGTGGTGCGCGACCCGCTCACCCAGCTCTACAACCGGCGCTACATGGAAATGACCCTGGCGAGCGAGGTGAAGCGCGCCCAGCGCAACGGCAGCCAGCTCGGCTGCGCGGTGATCGATCTTGACCACTTCAAGGAGATCAACGATGCCTACGGTCACGACGTGGGCGACGAGGTGCTGCGCCGTATCGCCGATTCGCTGGGCGGCTGGTTCCGCAGCAGCGACACCGTGTGCCGCTTTGGCGGCGAGGAGTTTGTCGTGATCCTGCCCGAGCAGACGGCCGACGCCATTGTCGAGCGCCTGGAGGACTTGCAGACGCATTTCGCCGATGAAGTGTTCCACGCGGGCAACCGCCGCTTCGGGCGCTGCACCTTTTCGGCCGGGATCGCGGTGATGTCAGGCGAAGAGATCGACGCGGCGGTGTTGCTCAAGCAAGCCGACAACGCGCTGTATGCGGCCAAGGCCGCCGGCCGGAATCGGGTGGTGCTGGCCGGCGACTGAGCGGCGAGCCATGTCGGCCGTGGCGTGGATCGACTGACAGTGCGCAGCGCCTAGAATGAAACAAACGCAGGAGGGCGCAGCATGAAAGCGATGCGCTTGCACCGGCTCGCGCCGATCTCGGCCGATAGCGACGGCCCGTTGGTGCTGGACGAGGTTCCCGTGCCCGAGCCGGCGCCTGACGAGGTGCTGATCCGGGTCACGACTTGCGGTGTCTGCCATACCGAACTGGACGAAATCGAGGGGCGTACGCCGCCACCGACACTGCCCATGACGCTCGGCCATCAGGTGGTGGGCACGGTGGCCCGGCTGCCGACGGAGGGCGCGCGCTTCAAGGTCGGGCAGCGCGTGGGGGTGGCGTGGATCGCCTCAAGTTGCGGGCAATGCGACTACTGCCGCGAGGGGCGGCCTAACCTGTGTCCGGACTTCAAGGCCACGGGGCGCGACTGCGCCGGGGGTTACGCCGAGTACATGACGGCCCGGCCAGCCTTCGTCTACCCTATCCCCGACGCGCTGTCTGACGAATCCGCCGCGCCCCTGCTGTGCGCCGGAGCCATCGGCTATCGCTCGCTCAAGCTGTGCGAGCTGAGCGACGGACAGCGGCTGGGGCTCACGGGGTTTGGTGCCTCAGGCCATCTGGTGCTCAAGATGGTGCGCTTCCTCTACCCGTCCGCCGAGGTGGCGGTGTTCGCCCGCAGCGCGACCGAGCGCGCGCATGCGCTGGCGCTGGGCGCGGCCTGGGCGGGAGCGCCGGGCGAGGCGCCGCCGCATTTGCTGCATGCCATCATCGACACTACCCCGGTGTGGAAGCCGGTGCTCGATGCGCTGCGGGTGCTGCGCCCGGGCGGGCGGCTGGTGATCAACGCGATTCGCAAGGAGGGGCAGGACATCGATCAGTGGCTGGGGCTGTCCTACCCCGAGCAGCTGTGGATGGAGAAGGAGATCAAGAGCGTGGCCAACATCACCCCGGACGACGTGCGCGAGTTCTTACAGATCGCCGCCGAGGCGGGCATTGCCCCCGAGGTGCAGGTGTATGCCCTGGCCGACGCCAACCGTGCCTTGAAGGAGTTGCGCGCCGGGCAGATCAAGGGGGCGAAGGTGTTGCGCATCGCTCCCCGCTGATGTTCATCACGCCTTGCCGGCGTAGGCGTCCGTCGCGCGGATCAGGCGGTCGAGGATGCCGGGTTCGTTGTAGGCATGGCCGGCGCCTTCGACGAGGTGGAAGTCCGCCGGGGGCCAGGCCTTGTGCAAGGCCCAGGCGTATTTGAGCGGGCAGGGCATGTCGTAGCGGCCATGCACGATGGTGCCGGCGATGCCGTGGAGCGTGTGCGCATCGCGCAGCAGCTGGCCGTCGTCGAGCCAGGCGCGGTGGGTGAAGTAGTGATTTTCGATGCGCGCGAAGGCCAGCGCGAAGCGGTCCTCGCCAAAGCCGGCGGCAAAGTCCGCGTCCGGCAGCAGCTTGATGGTGCTGCCCTCCCAGGTACTCCAGGCCCGCGCCGCCTCGATCTGCGCCGCTGGATCGCTGCCGGTCAACCGCTTGCGGTAGGCCGCCATCAGATCGCGGCGCTCGGCCTCGGGAATCGGCGCAAGGAAGTTCTCCCATTTGTCCGGATACATCTCCGAGACGCCGAACTGGTAGTACCAGTCCAGCTCCGCCTGGGTCACGGTATACACGCCGCGCAACACCAGTTCGCTGACATGCTCCGGGTGGGTTTCGGCATAGGCCAGCGCCAGCGTCGAGCCCCACGAACCACCGAACACCAGCCATTTGTCCACGCCCGCCAGCTCGCGCAGCCGCTCGATGTCCGCCACCAGATGCCAGGTGGTGTTCGCCTCCAGCCCGGCATGCGGTGTCGATTGCCCGCAACCGCGCTGGTCGAACAGCAGCACGTCGTACCGCGCCGGGTCGAACAGGCGTCGATGGTCGGCCGAGATGCCACCGCCGGGCCCGCCATGCAGGAACACCGCCGGCTTGGCACCGGGCGTGCCGACGCGCTCGTAGTAGATGCGGTGGCCGTCGCCAACGTCGAGATGGCCGGTGGCATAGGGGTCGATGGCGGGGTAGAGGGTGCGCAGTGCGGTCATGGCTGAACGGTGGAAAAGATGTGAGGGCAGGATATCCGAGCATCGGCGTTTTATCACCCGCGCCGTCGGGGCTGTGTGTGGTGCCTGCGCTGCCGAAGCCGGGGCGGTCTCGATGTGCCGCTCCCGCCATCGATGGCACCCGCTCCAGCGGCCCGGCTTGATGCGCATCAAGCCGATCAAAAATTGACCGGACAGCGCCCCGTGCCCGAACTAGCATGAGATGGAGACTGCCCGCATCGTCGGGATTCCGTCATGGCGTGCGCGGGCGCAACCGGCAAGGAGAGCGTCATGAGCTTTATCGATTCGCCGATCGGCCGCTGCGAGGCGGTACGGGAAATGGTGCTGCTGGACGAAACGCAAGGGGAGTGCGCGCGGGAGCACGAGTGCCCGCCCGGAAGGGATTGTCCGCTTGAGGGCTGTTTTGCACAGCTCAGCGGTGTGTCCGACGCCCACGCCGACGAGGTGGTCGGGAAGAAGGTCGGCAAGTAAGTCCCTGCAGGCTTGCGATGTGTGGCGGGCTGCACGTAGCCGGGTCGAGGGCCGCAGGTCCGACGCCGGGGCATCGTGCTCGATCGGCAACGCTGAACCCGGGGTCGCTGCGCTCGCCCGGGCTACGGGGAGGCTTCGTGCGGCTCCGCGGTGTGTCCGACGCCTAAGCCGACGAGGTGGCCGGGAAGAAGGTCGGCAAGTAAGTCCTCCGCAGGCTTGCGATGCGCGGTGGGCTGCGCGTAGCCCGGCCGAGGGCCGCAGGCCCGACGCCGGGGCATCGTGCCCGATTGGCACCGCTGAACCCGGGGTCGCTGCGCTCGCCCGGGCTACGGCGTGGCTTCGTGCAGCTCAGCGGTGTGTCCGACGCCCACGCCGACGAGGTGGCCGGGAAAAGGGTCGGCAAGTAAGTCCCCCGCAGGCTTGCGTTGCGTGGTGGGCTGCGCGTAGCCCGGCCGAGGGCCGCAGGTCCGACGCCGGGGCATCGTGCCCGGTTGGCACCGCTGAACCCGGGGTCGCTGCGCTCGCCCGGGCTACGGCGCGGCTTCGTGCAGCTCAGCGGTGTGGCCGACGCCCACGCCGACGAGGTGGCCGGGAAGAAGGTCGGCAAGTAAGTCCTCCGCAGGCTTGCGTTGCGTGGTGGGCTGCGCGTAGCCCGGCCGAGGGCCGCAGGTCCGACGCCGGGGCATCGTGCCCGATCGGCAACGCTGAACCTGGGGTCGCTGCGCTCGCCCGGGCTACGGCGCTACGGATGCGCTTCGCGTGTCCGCCCTACGGGTTGGGCGGTACATCGATACCGTGTGCGCCGAGCCAGTGGCGGTCGATTTCCCATGTCACGGTCTTGATCCCGTCCTGTCGCGCCACGATGTCGCGCGCCTCGAACTGCAGGCCGGCGAGTTCTTTTTGCGCTGCGATGAAGGCTGGATCGTTGGTGTCGAGCACGTTGATGTCGGGGTAGAGCACCTTGATGACGCGGGTCACCGACACATCGCGGCTACGCGGCGTGCCCATGATCGCCTTGCCGTTCTCGACGCGCAGTACGCGGAAGGGGTAGGGGTAGGCCTTGAGTTCGGCGCTGCCTTCGGCGGCAATGGCGGCGTTGAGGGCGCGGGTCTGCCCGTCGGGGCGCTGGATGAACCAGTCGAGGGCGTAGGCCAGCACCAGGGCAATGACGATCCATTGCCAGGCGCGGAGTTTGGGCAGGTGTTTCATGAGAAGCCTCGGTGCTTGCGTGCCAGTCGGGATTCTAGGACCGATGCGGGTTCGTCCATTGATCTGGCGCAAGCGTGACGCGGGGTCAGCCCGCCGTGCCCGGGGCGGTGGCGGTTTCCAGTGCGATCTCCCGGCGCGCCTGGCGGATCACGCTGACGGCCGCCGCCAGCGCCAGGCTCGACACGACGGCAGCGACCAGCAAATCGGGCCAAGCCGTGCCGGTGCCGAACACGCCGAACGCGGCCAGGATGATCGCGATGTTCACGATTGCGTCGTTGCGGCTGCACAACCACACCGACCGCATGTTGGCATCGCCGTCGCGAAAGGCGTAGAGCATGGCCGCCACCGACACGTTGGCCGCCAGCGCCACCAACCCGATCGCCCCCATGGTGAAGGCCTCGGGCAGCACCCCGGTCTTTGCCGCCCACGCCGTCTTGGCCAGCACGAAGAGCCCGTAGGCGCCCATCGAGAGGCCCTTCACCAGCGCCGCCCGCGCCCGCCATAGCAGGCCCATCGACAGCACCGCGAGCGACAGCCCGTAGTTGGCCGCATCGCCGGCAAAATCCACCGCGTCGGCCAGCAGCGAGACCGACCCCGCCTGCATCCCGCCCACGATCTCCACCACAAACATCAGCGCATTGACCATCAGCGCCACCCACAGCGCCCGCCGATAACGCGGGCCCACCTGTGGCGCGCTTGCACTGCAGCCACCGTTGCAACATGCCGACATCGCACCCACTCCTTCGAATCAATGGCACCATTTGAAACCCTGGAGTCGCTCCAGGGTCAACCGCGGCATCTGGATGAGACTGGGAGCGCAGGATGCGAATCGGCGAACTGGCCCGCGCCTGCGGCGTGGATGTGGAAACCGTCCGCTACTACGAAAAGCAAGGGCTGCTGCCGGCCGCCCACCGCACACCCAATGGCTATCGGCTATTCGGCCCCCAGCATGCGGAGCGCCTCGCCTTCATCCGCCACTGCCGCGCGCTCGACATGCCGCTGGCCGAGATCCGCCATCTCATCGAGGTCGCCGACCACCCCGACGCCGATTGCGGCGACGTGAACGCCCTCATCGACACTCAGCTGGACAAGGTGCGCGAGCGCATCAAGGCCATGCAGGCGCTGGAGCATCAGTTGGTGGCGTTGCGCAGCCGATGCGACTCGCAGCGGGCGGTGGAGGCATGCGGGATTCTGAATGAGTTGATGGCGGTGAGTCGTACGGTGCGGTGAGTGGCGCGCCCGCCGAGGGCCGGGTGTTGCCTCGCTCACGCCAGCCTACGATCGGCTGCGCCGGGGCGCCTTGCGTGCGGGCGTGTCGTGTGCGGCGAACATGCCAAGTGCGGCGGCCTTGAGCAGTTTCTGAAAGCTGGGGCAGGCGGCATGGCTGGGGGCGGGGCAGGCGGCGGCATGGCGAAGTCCGTTGCTGACGGCGCGCAGGCGCTTGACGAGCGCGTCGACATCGTCGGCCTTGGCGGACAGTAGTTGCCGATCGATGTTGGGTTCGCCATCGGGCGAGAGCATGGTGCGGACTTCGTCGAGCGACAGCCCGGCCGCCTGGCCGAGGGCGATGAGCGCGAGCTGATCGACCACGCCGGGTGCAAAGCGGCGGCGCAGGCCATCGCGCCCGACGGAATGGATCAACCCCTTCTTTTCGTAATAGCGCAGTGTCGAGGCGGGCACCCCGGTGCGTTTGGCGACTTCGGCAATATCCATCGGCGACCCCTTGACTTGAAGTTGACTTCAACTTTTAGAGTGATCTCCACAAGCCTGTCAGTCAACGATCAAGGAGGTCCTCATGACACTGCTTCAAGCCATTTTCAAGGTGTTTCTCATCGGCGTCGGCGCGACCGCGATCATGGATCTGTGGCTCGCACTGCTGCGCCGCTTCGGCGTTCAGGGGCTGAATTTTGCCCTGCTCGGCCGTTGGGTTGGGCATCTGGCCCGCGGCACGCTGGTGCATCCGGCCATTGCCAAGGCGGCGGCCATTCGAGATGAGCGCGTACTGGGCTGGGGGGCGCACTACGCGGTGGGCGTGGCTTTTGCGGCGCTGCTGGTGGCGGTGTTCGGCGTGGCGTGGCTGGAGCGCCCGACCGTGCTGCCGGCGGTCCTGCTCGGGGTGGCCACGGTGGTCGCGCCGCTCTTTGTGATGCAGCCGGCCATGGGGGCGGGGTTTGCCGCGTCGAAAACGCCCACGCCACTGAAGAACTGCGTGCGCAGCGTGGTGAATCACGCGGTGTTTGGTCTGGGCTTGTACCTGTCTGCCCTGGTGCTCGTGGCGTTGGCGCCTTGAGCTGCCCGCCTGTCTGAATCGAATCGGAGTTTGAAAAATGAATACGCTTGCCATTGTCTATCACAGTGCTCACGGCCATACCGAGCACATCGCCCGCCACATTGCCGACGGGGCCCGCACGCTGGCCGACACCCAAGTCGATCTGCTCAAGGCGGAGGCGCTGACTGCGGCGCCGGATGCGTTGCTGGGCTACGACGGGCTCATTCTCGGCTCGCCGACCTACCTGGGTGGGGTGTCGGGCCCGTTCAAATCGTTCATGGATGCCACCGGCCGCCTGTGGCGGACGCAGCAGTTGCGGGGCAAGCTGGCCGCCGGGTTCACGGTGTCGTCGCTGCCGGCGGGCGACAAACAGTCGACGTTGATGGCGATGTTCGTGTTTTGCATGCAGCACGGCATGTTGTGGGCGGGCAACCCAGTGTTGCCCGAGCAACACGACGGGGTGCCCGACGACGAGGCGGCAAACCGGCTGGGATCGTGGTCGGGGTTGATGGCGCAGGCCGGGCATGGGGCCGCGGCCGATGCCTTCGTGCCTGGCGACATCAAATCGGCCCGGCTGTTCGGCGGGCATTTTGCGCACGCGCTGAAGCGCTTGGGCAGTGCGGCCACGGTCGGCCTGGCACAGGAGGCGTGCGCATGATTCCCAAAAAATACGGAGCGGCCCTGTTCAGCTTGATCCTGTCGGGGCTGATGTCGTTCATGGTCTCGGGCATTGCGACATTTCGCGCCGCGGGCTTTGCACCAGACTTCATCGGCCTGTGGGTGGGGGCCTGGCTCACGGCCTGGTTGTTTGCCTTTCCGGCGGTGATGCTGGTCTCGCCGCTGGCGCGGCGGATGGTCGGGGCGCTGGTGGCCAAGGGGTGACGCCTGGCAAGGGCAAAAAAACGCCCCCGGCGTCGGGGGCGTTTGACATGCTGCGTTGCGGGCCGATTGTCTGCAGTATCAACGCCTGACAAAAACGCCCGTTCGAGGTGTTTGCTGTTGAATCATATGTCTCCTGCAACGTATTTTTCGATTTAACTATTAAATAGTTAATCTGTTCATTCCATTGTTTCCTTGAGAGTCCCTCGTAGCTAGCATCAGTCTCGCTCACTAGGCACCACGAGACACAAAAAAGCCGGCGTCGCTTCTTGACGGAAACGACGGACGGAAAACAAGCGATCAAATCGCGAATTTTCGAGGAGACACGGGATGCGCACCACATTAGATGATGTTGTCGCTTGCACCGCAACGGCGATATCGGAAGGCCCGATCAGCCGATATGGGGAAATCCGCTTGCCCGATTCGCCATGGCCGTCAGGCAGTCAAGCGATGCCGATCATGTCGGCCAGGCCCATCCATGACCAGCCGGAGTCTGGTGGCATCAAACAATTGCCGTCTGGCGAATCGGCGATGCCTGGCCAGCCGGGATCCGATTCGTCGATGTCCCGCCCACCACACCCAATCGAATATCGCAATCGTGTCGTACGCCCGCGGGAGTCCCGCTTGCTGGCCACCGATGGTGACGGCGGACGAGTATCCGGTCATTAGGGGCGGCGTGCGGCGCAAGGCGAAGGGACAGGCTGTAGCCGTCTGATCCCCGCTGGCCACTCGGGCTCATCTGGTTTCAACCTAAACGTAATCCTCGCGTCTCGCCGACCTTTTCGGGGCGTCGCTGGCGCGCGGCTAAAAATAGGCGGCTTGTTTGCAAGACGCAGAAGTGCGCGCAGGAGAATTCCCATGGAGTGCACCTTGAACGAAGAGACGACAGCCGTCGCTGGACTGGCCTCCAATGACGAGATGTCCGCCCATAACGAGGCAGTCGAGGCATGGCTGCTTGCAGCGGTCTCTCGCGGCGACCTGAGCGTGGAAGCGATGGCGCAAGCGATGCAGGCTGACGGCTATGGGGAGCACGAAGCGCAGCTGCTGGCGGCGTTGGGCGTGCTGCGTCACGAAGACACACCGCTGCACAGTGTGCTCGAGCACTCGCGGATGCAGGGCGCAGTGTTGGATGTGATCCAGCACTTTCGCTATGCCCGACTTGATGCCCTGGATGCGCACCGTTCCCCGGTCGACGCACCGGTGGCGCCGAGCAAGGTGCGCGGTGTGCGTGCACGTCTGACTTGCACGTCGCCCGACCTGGCGCTGTTCGACGATGTCCTGAGCGCACATGAATGCAGTGACCTGATCGAGTTCGCGAAGGAGCATCTTAGCGCCAACCGTGTCATGAGTGAGCAAGGTGAAGTGATCGACGCCGACGTACGAACGAGCAGCGGTTGCTTCGTCGAAGCCGGATCCGTGCCCTGGATCGACGCGATCGAAGCGCGCATCTCAACGCTCGTGCAGTGGCCGCAGGAATGCATGGAGGAGCTGGCCATCGTTCGCTACTCGGGCGGCGAGCGCTTCCTGTCGCATTTCGACTACTTCAACGCCCCTGAACTGTTGCGTCATCGCGAAGAGCTCGATGCGGCGGGCCAGCGCATCGGCACCATCGTTCTGTACCTGAATGACGTGACCGAAGGCGGGGCCACGCGCTTTGACGTCGCTGGCCTCGAACTACTGCCGAGTCGGGGAAGCGCGCTGTACTTCACCTACCGCCTGCCCGATGGCCGGATGGACGAGGCCTCGTTGCATAGCGGCACCCCGGTGCTCGAAGGGGAGAAGTGGATCGCGACGCTGTGGTTGCGCGAACGCCCATGCCGAGGGCTCTCGGCGGGCTGAGGAGTGACAGCGCCACCCGGTGTCGTTCCCGGCCGGGTGGCGTGAAAGTGAGACCGGGAACGCTACGGAAACGTGAACACTACGGAAACGTTTGAGGAGACTTCATATGCATCAAGAAAAGAAGAAGCCCAAGGCGGTTGTTGGCCAGCACATGCTGAAGCTGTTGAACGAGAAGGAGCAGCGTGCCGTTGCAGGCGGGCCGCGTGGGCCGGTGCGCTCGCCCGGCAACGGTTGCGGCAACACCGGAAACGGCGGTAACCGCTGCCGCTGAAAGTAGGCGATTGGCGCGGGCGCAGGCCCGCGCCGACCTAGGCAACGTTTGAGGAGATTTCACATGCATCAAGAAAAGAAAAAACCCAAGGTGGTGGTTGGCCAGCACATGCTGAAGCTGTTGAACGAGAAGGAGCAGCGCGCCGTCGCAGGCGGGCCGCGTGGGCCGGTGCGCTCGCCCGGCAACGGTTGTGGCAACACCGGAAACGGCGGTAACCGCTGTCGCTGAAAGCAGGCGATTGGCGCGGGCGCAGGCCCGCGCCGACTGCTAGGGCATCGGTCGTCACACAACCATGAAAGACAGCCTGTTCAGACCTGAAGCGGTCGAGCACCGGCGCGATGCTGGATTCGGCGTGGTCGTGCGGCGACACCGCTGGCGCGTCGCTGTGGCGCTGCTGCTTTGCAGCGCCGCAGCATTTGCGCTGGCGTGGTGGCTCACGCACTGGGAGGTGGCGCCCGGTCGCAGCGTGCTCGCCTGGATGCTGGAGCGCGTCGCGCCCTCGGCGGTATCGGCACGATGAGCAAGCTGCCGGTGTTTCTGCAGATGGAGGCCAATGAATGCGGCCTCGCATCGCTCGCAATGATTGCGGCTTATCACGGCCACGTTGACTCGCTGGCGCAGGTCCGTCGTGACCTGCCCGTCTCGCGCAAGGGTGCCACCGTTCGCGGCCTGCTCGCGATGGCCGACGTGCTCGGTCTTAGTGCGCGTGCGGTCAAGCTCGATGTCGATGAACTGCCGCACCTGCAGTTGCCTTGCATCCTGCATTGGGACATGGAGCATTTCGTGGTTCTGCGCGCGGCGGGGCGGCGCAGCGTGGTGATCCACGACCCGGCGGTCGGCGTGCGGCGCGTCTCGATGCGGGAGTTCGGCCGCCGCTTCACCGGCGTGGCGCTGGAGTGTGAACCCCATGCTGCCTTCGAGCAGCGGCCGGCGCCCCGCGCCCAGGGCCTGCGCGACTGGTTCGGCCGCGTGCCGGGATTGCGCCGTGGCCTCACCCAAATCGTGCTGCTGACCGGACTGCTCGAATTGGTCGCGGTTCTGATGCCGTTCCTGCTGCAGTGGGTGGTCGATGACGCGCTGCCTGCGCGCGGCACTTCGCTGCTCGATGGGCTGGTCGTCGGCTTCGCGCTGCTCGTGCTCATCGGCACCTTGCTGGACATCGCACGCGGCTGGTTGGCCGTGCTGGTCAGCATGGACCTGAATCTGCGCTGGACCGCGCGCGTTCTCGCTCACCTCTTGCGCTTGCCGCTGGACTTTTTCGAGCGCCGCCATGCAGGCGACATCGCTTCGTGCTTCGGTTCGATCACCATCGTGCAGCACACTTTTACGACCGGCTTCATCGAGGCGCTCGTCGACGGGGCCCTGGTGTTGGGCACCTTGGCGATGATGACCTGGTACAGCCCGGTGGGGGCGGCACTTGCGCTCGGCGGCGTGCTTTTGTATGCACTGGTGTGTGTGCTGCTGCACCGGCCACTGCGTCAGGCGAGCGCCGAAGAAATCGTGCAGGTGGCACGGCAGCAGAGCCACTTTCTCGAGACACTGCGGGGCATTCAGGGCATACGCCTGTTCGCGCGCGCCGAAGAGCGCCAACGCGGCTGGGCCAAGCTCATCGCCTTGCAGACCAATGCCGAGCTTCGTGTGCAGGGCCTGCGACTGACGCACCAGACAACACACCGGCTGCTGTTCGAGCTGCTGCGCGTGCTGGTCATCTGGCTCGCCGCGCACGCTGTATTGTCAGGTTCGGCGACCCTGGGCCTCTTGTTTGCATTTCTGGCCTACCTTGACCAATTCACTCGGCGCACGGGCGCACTCATCGACCGGCTGCTCGATCTTGCGCTGCTGCGTCTGCATGTCGATCGCGTCGGCGACATCGTGCAGACACCGGTGGAACCGCCCGACCCATCGCCACCTGCCGCCGAACCCGACACGGGGCCACCGAGGATCAGCGTGCATGGGCTGCGCTACGCGTATGCGTTCGCGGAGGAGCCCGTGCTCGATGGCGTCGACCTCGAAATCGAAGCCGGCGAGTGCGTTGCGCTGACCGGGCCTTCGGGCTGTGGCAAGACGACGCTTGTGAAGTTGCTGATGGGGCTGCTCGAACCGACGCACGGCGAGATCCGGGTCGACGGTGCGCCGCTGGCCGAGTTCGGCCGCAATCGGTTGCGTGCGATGGCCGGCACCGTGATGCAGGACGATGTGCTGTTTACCGGTTCGCTCGCCGACAACATCTGCTTCTTCGACCCCGAGCCGGATTTCGAGCACATGCGGCACTGCGCGCAGCTGGCCGCGCTGCACGATGACATCGAGAACATGCCGATGGGTTACGACACGCTCGTCGGCGAGGTCGGGGTCGGCCTGTCCGGGGGCCAGAAGCAGCGCGTCATGCTGGCCCGCGCACTGTACCGACGCCCCCGCCTGCTGGTGCTGGACGAAGCGACGAGTCACCTGGATGTATTCGCCGAGCGCAACGTCAACGAGGCCATCCGCAGGTTGGCTTTGACGCGCATCGTCGTCGCTCATCGGCCCGAGACGATCGCCATGGCAGACCGCGTGATCGAGATGGCACACGGCCGTGTCGTGCGCCAACTGAGAGCGCTCGGGCAGGTTGGCCGATGAGGCCCCCAAGGGCGTGGCGTCGGTCCACAAGCGCCGAGCACGGGGGCGGAGCCTGCGCGACGAAGTGGTCCCGCGCCGCCCACCACGATCGGCTGCTGCGGGCTCGGGATTGGGCGACGAGCGCAGGTTGACCATCGGGTACAAATACGCTGCTGGTGGTGGCCGTTCCGGCCGAACGCGAAGCCGCTCCCGCCTGTTCCATCCTGGCTGGCGCACCGTTGGCGGCGCTCGCTGGCTTCTGCGCGCGATGCTGCTGTGGTTCGCCATGGCGGTCGCGGCGTTGCCGGCGGACGCGCATGACCCGGCTGCGGCACCTCTGGTCGTCGGCCTCTTGCCCGCCGGTGTCGCGCCGCTGCTCGACGGCCGCCTCGATGAGCCGTGGTGGGCCGAGGCGGCGCTGATCGACACCTTTTATGAAGTCGATCCCGGTGATCGTCTGCCGCCACCAGTGCGCACCGAGATCCGGTTGGCCGTCGATGCCAGGTACCTGTACATCGGGGTGCGTGCCTTCGACCCGTCACCTCAGGCCATACGTGCGCCGATCCTGCGCCGCGACGATAGCGGCGACGATGCGGACAAAGTGACGATCTACATCGACGCCTTGGGCAACCGTCGCGTTGCCCAGATCTTCGAGGTCTCGGCCAGCGGCTCGATCGGCGACGGACTGTTCAGCGAGGACACCGGCAGCGCCGACGAGGGTGGGGCTACGCTGGGTGTGGAGGACATGTCGCCCAACTTCCGCTACCGCAGCGCGGCGGCGCGTTTCGAAGGCGGCTGGTCGGCCGAACTGGCGATTCCGTTCTCCACGTTGCGCTACGAAACCGGTGACGCCAAATCCTGGGGGGTGCTGGTGGCGCGCAACTACCCGCGCGAGCAGGCCTACTACATGATGTCCGGACCGGTGCCGCGCGACTCCGCATGCACCCTGTGCTGGGCCACGCCGCTGGCCGGCCTGCAGCCGCCGCAGTACCAGCTGACGTTGCAGGGGACGGCTTCACTCTCGCACCGCACCGTGCGCGAGCGTCAGGCCGATGGTGGAACCGCGGCGCAGGGGCAGGACCAGGCGGGCCTCGACCTGAAGTTGTCGTGGCGTGCCGACACACACGCCGACCTGACGCTGCGGCCCGATTTTTCGCAGGTCGAGATCGACGCCCCGCAACTGGCGGGCAACACGCGCTACGCGATCTATTTCCCGGAAAAGCGGCAGTTCTTCCTGGAGAGCGCCGACCTCCTCGAATCGCCTTTGCCGGTGCTGCGTACGCGTTCCCTGGCGGCGCCGGATTGGGGGCTGCGCCTGACGCATCGCGGGCCGGTCGAGGGCACCGTGCTGATCGTTCGCGACGCGCCGGCAGGCAGCATACTGCTGCCCGCGCCCAGCTACACCGACGAGCGCCTGCGTGAGCAGCCCTCGACCGCGTTGCTGATGCGCATGCGCACGCAACTGGGCGACGCGACGATCGGCGCGCTGCACAGCCAGCGGCGTTACGAAGGCGCGCTCGGCCGCAACGAAGTGAGCGGCGTCGATGCGGCCTGGTCGCCCGCGCCGTCGCACCGCCTCGATTTCCAATGGCTGCAAAGCCGCTCCACCGCCTTGCAGGCCGAGCGCGGTGTGCCCGACACGGGATCGGCTTGGCAGCTGCGTTGGTTCCATCGCGCACCGTCGCTCAGCGTGGATGCCAGCGTACGGCGCGTGGATGCAGGCTTCCGCGCCGACAACGGTTTCGTCGAGCGCGCCGACGTGCGCCAGACGGCATGGAGCGCCAGCATCTACCAGCGGCCCTGGTTCGGTCTGCAGGAAGTCGGGCTGACCATGGGCGACCAACGCAGCCTCGCGCTCGACGGCGACCGATCGCTGCTCGACGCGCGCACCGCGGCCGGCGCCTACGCCACCTTGCCGCGCCTGACGCGACTGGCGGTAGAGCCGTGGGTGCGTGTCCAGCAGCGCGCCACCACGACAGGCCTCGTTCACGAGATGCAGCGCTGGCAGGCCAACCTGAGCTCGATGCCTTCGTCGTGGTGGAGCGGGCTGTGGCTGCAGATCGAGGGCGGTGAGATGCTCGATGTCGAGCGCGACCGCATCGGCCGCGGCGGCGCGTTCGACAGCTGGGCCAGGTGGCAACCGCACGCCCACCTGCAGGTACAGGGCGAGTTCAGACGGCTCGCGATCGGGGGGCACGGTCAGGCGTGGTTCGACGAACGTGCCTGGCGCTTGCTGGTGCTCTGGCACCTGGGGCCCGACCAGTACTTGCGCTGGATCGATCAGCGCCGCCGCGTGCGCCGCCAGGGCTTGTCCGACTCTGGCGAGGCGGCGCGCACGTTGAGCTGGCAATACAGGTGGCGCTCGGATTGGCTCATCGACGTCGGCATGACCACCCAGACGAGCTTGCGCGTCAACGCAGACCGCGGGGCCCGCAGCCGGGAGCTATTCGTCAAGGCCACCTGGGAGTTCGACCGGTAACGGGTCGGCGCTACGATGGGGGTGACTCCGCGCAGGCACTAGGGCGTGTTCTCAATGAGCCTGTGGATCTCGTTGAGGCCATGAGTTCCCGCCAGCGACGTTGCACTCGTTGCCCAGGGAGCCACCCTTGGCTGCCTTGCGCGCCTTGCGGCGTGCGCTCATGGTCTCAACCCGGGCTCGGGCGGGATGGCGCTGACCAGCTTGCTCTATCGGCTATGACAGGTTGGTGGTATTTCACTGGGTTGAATTGGCCGCCTGACAATTCGTATTTTGGCCGTCCGGATTACTCGGTGAAGGTGAAATCGACCGTCGGGTCATTTGCGATGAATAGCTCGGCCAAGGTCCGGCGCAACCAGACCAGTGCTGGGTCTCTGTTGAATTTCGAATGCCAGTACTGGTTGATTGGGACCTCTGGAATGCGCAGCGGTGGTGGAAAAACGCGGAGCTTCATCCATTGGGCGAAGATGAACCCGATCGCTCTGGGCACGGTTGCCACTACATCGGTGTCGCGAACGATAAATGCGGCATTCACGCAAAGCTGCGTCCACAAGGTGACACGGCGTTTCGGTACGCTCTTGTTAATGAGCGCCTCGATATGCTTCTGATGGTGCCCTTCGGCCAGCACCGCCATATGCTCGGCCGCCGTGTACTGTTCCAACGTCAGGCCAGTTCTGATGTGGGGATGGCCGTCGCGCACGAGACAAACGAAGGGATGTTCGAACAATCTTTGCACGAAGATGTTGCCCTCGGGTAAATCGGGCTGATAGCCAATGGCGAGATCGACCACACCGTCGGCCAGGGCCTGGGCGAGCTCTCGCGTCGGCAGGCAGACGGACTTGATGCTGACCATGGGCGCAGTTTCCCGCAAGCGCGTCATCAGGTGCGGCAGAAACGCGATCTCACCGATGTCCGTGGTGTTGATGGTAAACACCCGCTCGCTGCTCTTGGGATCGAACCCTGGAGGATTGAGGAAATCGCGCTCCAGGATGTGCAGCATCTGGCGTACCGGTCCGGCCAGCGCCAGGGCCTTCGGCGTCGGTTCCATCCCGCGTACCGTCCGGACGAAGAGCTCGTCGCCAAGGGTCTCGCGCAACTTCTTCAGGCCATAGCTCACCGTCGGCTGAGAGGTGTTGAGACGTTCAGCGGCCAGGGTGACGCTTTGGTCGCGCAACATCGCATCGAATATATGGAGCAGATCCAGATCGAGTTTCATCGTTTCCTGGTGTCCTTGGTCGTTTGTCCTAGAAGGCACACCGTTTATTTAACTTTCAACTAGTTGGTCTGTCCATTACTTTTTTTCCTCGGAAGTCTGCGTCTCATTTTTATATCTCAATGGTATTTTTCATCGTTGGCTTCTCTGTCTTCTGGCTCGAGTCCAATCAATTTGGCTCGGTGCTCATCGCACAAGGTGATCAGCCGCCGCTTGGTCTTGAGACCGTTGTTGGCGCTTCGCGCCCAAGGGGTGCCCTGATGGGGCGCCAGGGCACGAAAAGCGTCGTGAATGGCCAGCGGCTAACCGCGCTGAGGGTGAAAAATGCCACGCGATTGCAAGACGTTTGCCCGGTCCGTGCCCTAAACTGGTCCGGTACCTGTTGAAACCCATTTGTTCAGCGTTTCCCTGGCGGAAGTGTCGCAAGTATGTGATCGTCAATCAGTTTTGTTATTTTGGATTGCCAACGATATGCTGATTGCTGCGGGAGCCCCGCGTGCTAAACCACTTAAGCATCTATTTCCACGTTGCTTTTTGGTTTGGCAATACACATCAACACGTAGCCGTTTTTCTTGTCTTCAGCGCTTAGAACCGAATCATCGTAACCTTCGCTGATCAGGTCCCCCTTTGTCTTTTTTTGCTTGCATACGCCGCAGACGCCCTGGCGGCATCCTGCCGGCAACGACAAACCGGATCCCTCGGCCGCGTCCAATAGTGTCCCCCCGGAATAGGGAACAGCGCACGCTGTGCGGGAAAATTCAATCTTGAGTCCGGTGTCCTTTGCGTTGCAACCAACACCCGTGGGCAGTTGGCTTCGTGCTTTCTCCCGGCGTACCGGCTCAGTGGATAATTTGTCGAGTATTGCTTTGAGACCATAGCGGGGCGTTTCGGGTAGTGGCGCGCTTCTTCCGCCTTGGGTATAACCTGCCGGTGGTCCACCGAAGCTTTCTTCGTGATAGTGCTCCATGGGAAATTCACAGGATTTCATCTGTTCCCTCACGCTCTGCATGAACGGCTGCGAGCCGCAGACGAATAGGGTCCGATTTTTGAAATCCGGGACCGCCATCTCCATGAACGCCGTGTTCAGTCGTCCACGATAGCCGGCCCAGCTGCTGGTGCAGCCGACTTGGGACAGGATGAATATCAGGTGAAGATTGGGGTGGCGGGAAGCGTAATACTCGAGTTCCTGTCGCGCGACGATGTCCGCTTCGGTCTTGGCGGCATGCACGAAAACAATATCCACCTTTGCTAGGGTGTCCAGCAACCAGCGTGTCATGGACAGCATGGGCGTCACGCCGCTGCCCCCTGAAATAAAGCATACCTTGTCATTTGGATAGTCGTGACAGGAGAATTCACCATAGGGGCCGGAAATTTCGATTTCGTCCCCTTCTTTCAAGTTGTCATGAAGCCAATTCGATACCATCCCCGGTTGTTGCCCCTCGGCAGCGGGCATGCGCTTGATGGTATGGGAAATGGTGTGCGGACGACTCGGCGTCGAGCTCAAGGTGTAGGAACGGGCGACCGGCTTTCCGTCGATATTCAGATATAGGGTGGCGAACTGACCAGGCTTGTATCGAAATAGGGTATTTGGGGTTGCCGTGAAAAAGAACGTCTTGACGTCATGCGTCTCGTCGATGATGCGGCTACAGGTGACCTTGATTTTTCCTTTTT
Source organism: Denitromonas iodatirespirans (assembly GCF_018524365.1). GTDB lineage: Bacteria > Pseudomonadota > Gammaproteobacteria > Burkholderiales > Rhodocyclaceae > Nitrogeniibacter > Nitrogeniibacter iodatirespirans. The sequence continues at coordinate 50,677 of NZ_JAEKFT010000005.1, read as the reverse complement.
CCCAGGCTTTCCAACACGTGTTGTGTACCATAGCGACCGGTTGATACATCTTGGGAGGAGGGGGCATCATTTCGGTGAGTTCGGCCTCGGGAACCTCGACGCGATTGGATTCCTGATCTGCGTTCGTTGATTCGACTTTCAACGTCAGAACGCCCACCTGGATATGCGCGTCACGCTCCAATGCCATTGCCGTTCCAGGGGTTAGTTGGCAGCCGTTTGCTTGGGTTCCATATTTTGAATTCAAGTCTTCAATTACCACTTTTCCATTGGCCATGGTGAGCTTGGCATGCTGGTGGCTGACGGATGTATGCCCGAGATGGACCGAACTTTCGGGATGGCGACCGATGATGGCGCCGTTTGTCAGTGCGATATCGTCGAGTTTGAGTTGTTGAATCAACTCGCGCGCTCTATTGATTACATTGACTTTTATCATATGGATCCTCGCGGTATTCCTGGAGCATTCGATTGATACTGGTCAGCCATTGGTTATTGAAAGCAGCTTCTTGTCTTGAGAGGCAATCGATCGTTGTATTCGGCCAAATCACCAGCGTGCCGTTGCCATCAGAGTCAAGCCAGGCGTCTGTCAGTCGATGAATGAGGGTCGAATTGACGGGAAGGCCTTGCGGCAATCCGTGACGCTTCCCCGCCAGCAGCAACGCGCCTGACGTGTCGAGCAACATCACGGTGAAATCCCGTGACAAGGCATGAACGGGGATCGGGGTGCCGGCATGGGTGGGCCGAAGTTCGGCGCCGTCCGCGAGCTTGAACAAGGCTTCGCTGGGGCAATTCACGAACAAGGGCAGGCCGGCCAGGGTAACCATCAGATCGAGCGGGTGAGTGAAGTCGGCTTCCCGCCGATGATGCACATTGATGATGGCCGTTTGCCCGTTTGAAAGGATCGACAGCGTATTGCGCTTTTTGAGCGGGGCGCTCTGCCCGTGCAAAAGGCGTCCATTCAGAAATGTCCCGTTGCAGGAATTCAGGTCCTCACAGCGATACCCCTGTGCGTTCTTGACCAGGCGGAAGTGATAGCGGCTGATTTGGCCGAGTTGAACGACCCAGTCGTTGTCCGGCGCACGCCCGCAGCGCACGGTTCCGTCAAACGACAGGTGTTCGTTCGCAAAGCCGACGATGCTCAGCGACATGCCGAGCGGCCTCGGTGTCACATCGGGGGCGCTGCGTCCAAGTTGGGGCCACAACCGATCATTGATGGCGTCCGCCCAGGCAAGTCCTTGCCATTGCGCTTCGTAAGCGGCAACCAGTGCCACGCAAGGGTCTTCGGCGTGCGCCAATGCATGTAGCACTTGGTTGAGCGTGTACGCTTCAAGGCGTTCTATCGCACCATCCGTGGGGCGGTCGAGTGCGGTCCAGAACGGTTCTGGCAGGCGTAGCCGCCATTGTGATTTTTCGATGAGGAGCGCGTTTCGCACCGCTGATTCGTGCTTTGACAGCAGTTCCCCGGCCAGATCGACGAAGAACTGCGGGCTTTCGTCCAATGTCTCGACAATGCCCAGACACTCCTCAGCCACTTTTGTCGCCTCGCGTTGAAGGTGGCGATGGAGAAATGCCCGCGAGGGATTGCCGGGAGCAAGTGTCAGTTGCTTCGCGTGGATATCACGCAGATCGTCGAACAGCGCGTGCAGGGTTTCAACGAGGGGGCCGGATTTGGAGGTGAGTCCCTCGATGACTTGGGCTTCCTCGTGTTCGGAAATCGCAACATCCTCGCGCAGTCGGCAAATGGAATCGTGGTGTTCGCGCAAGGCTTCCGTCAACGGTTGGCCTTGAGAGATCGTGCTGTACAAGAGCTTTTCGAGCTGTCGACGAAAGCTCTCCATGCGCAGCGACGATGAAATCAACAAGTTGTCCCTGATGTCGTATTCGTCTTTCAATGTGCCGACGATCGCCTCGTGCTCTTGGTCGGAGATGCCGCAACTGGTACGAACCTTGGCCAACAACGTGCGTCCTTCGATGGAATCCGCATTCCCTTGATGGAGCACGTCTGCCAGGAGTGCTTGATAGAAGGCAAGACGGTTGCTGCTTTCCAGCTTGGGTACCAGGGAGGTCAACAAATGTATTTCGTCGGCACTCAGGGCATCGAGCTGGCGACCGTTCAAGTGCTCGGACCAGTCGCTGCGAAGCGCATGCAAATGCCTGCGCATGCTGTCGGCGAGCGATTCCCGCTGGTGGCGTTGGCTGGTTCGCTGCCAACTCCGGTAGGCCCAGAACGCCAGGGCGATGGTGCTGACCACGCCAAGCGTGCCGACGACCGGTTTGGGCAGCCAGACCATTCCCGGTAAGGCAACCTGATAGATCAGAAGAAGCACGGCCAGCAGGGTGGTCAGGGTCATCGTCCGATGCCGTGACATCTCCACCACTGTGTCCGCCTGACTATCGTGAGACCATCGTTGCATCAGCTTCTCGGCCAGCAGTCCGACCGCGGCCGCGAGCACGATCCAGAACACCATCAACAGCGATGCGCCGAGCAGCCGCGGTATCGGTAGCCAAGTGCCCCAGGGCGCAAAGCCGACAGCGCGCCAGTCGGTGTCATACCAGACCGCCGTGCCGTAGTTGAAACCTCCCGCGGTGGCATACATACCGTGAATGAACCCCAGAACGGTGCCAAGGTAGCCGTACACCACGAAACGCTGGTCGAGCTTGGGCAGCCGATCCCAATAGCTCTTCTCGATGTCAATGTCCGGGCACGCCGAAATACAACCAACACAGGTCGAAACATCGCCATTGGCATCGGATTTTCGGCACATCGACTGACTGATTCCGGCCACCGGTTTTGAGGCGTTCAGCCCCCGAGGCCCGCTCAATGCAATCTGTACTGCGTTCATGGGACAAAAATAGTGGCACCAGGTCTTGCCCCCATAGAGAAATCCCACCAGCAGCGCGGCAGCGAACAGGACCAAGGTAAAGCCGAACAGCAACTCGGGGTTGGCGGAAATCACCGTCAGACGCAAGGTGACGCCGACGAAGAACAGAAGAAACTGCAAGACGAGCGCGTAGCGAGCGAACCAGGAGTCGGGTGGTATCAATGCCGGCCGCCGTTGATCGCCGCGTCCGACCTTGCGCTGCAGGCCCAATGCCCGCGGAATCTGGCTCAGCGCGGACAACGGGCAAATGCGCCGCCAGGCATCGTGGCCCGCGAAGCCCAGAAACAGGACCACCAAGGGGATAGCCACACCCCAGAAAATACGGGGTGCGGGGTTGTAGTCCGTAGGTAGTAAGACCTGGTGACGCAAGTTCACCGCCTTCCCAGCCAGGCCCTGTACATACCAAGCGTCACCTGGAACTGTCAGGCGATTTTGTCCAATATCGACGACATACAACGCCAATAAGCCTATCCATGCCAAGAGCAATCCGTAGCGTATGCGGCGCATGCGACTTTCGCTGATTTTCGAAAACATAATCAATCTCGGGGCATGCGTTCGACGGTACTGTTTCGGTTCTCACCTGACACCGGTCGCTGACGGGTTTTGTGGATCATGTCGTCTCGCTTCTCCTTTTGTGATGCGCTTCGTTGGGCCTGAGCATCAGCCCATGTTCGGCTTCAAACGCATGGACGGCGAGCCGCCCGAGGATGGAGGGCGATAGCACGGGCATCGTTGATTTCAAGGGCGAGAAGCGCTCGACTATCCGGGCAGCACTGCCCGACAGTCGGTTTTGTCATCATCGGGATGCCAGCCTGTATCTGCCTGATCGACGTATTTGGCTGTTCACCCAAGAGATACGGACGCCGGCCCGTGGTGATCGGGCGGATTGATGATCGTGCTCCGGAACAGCCGGCTGCGCGGTAGCCACCACAACGGCAAGAGGATTGAAAGCAGCAAGGCCACAGCCGCGGGGCCGGGGTCGATAGCACGAATTTGCAGGTGTGCAAGTGCGTGCAGCCACCAGTACGCGCCGGTCGTCGTCAGCGCTGCTAGCGTGCAAGTGATGGCCCGCTGCAATGCCATTGAGATGTTGGTGGCGCCCTGGATGGCGTCGGGCAGTCGCGAACGGGTCAATCCGAGCATTAGAAGAACGATAATGATCGGTGCATGGCCGATGGCATCGAGCGATCCGAACACAGGGATGGCGGCAATGAATGGCACCAGGAGCAGCCAGGCCGCGATCTGTACGCTTCTGCGGCCAAAAACCAGCGCATAGGCTGCGCAGAATTCGATCCATCCAGCGGCAGACAGAAAGAGTTCCGGTGACAAATTGCCACGGAGCCCACGTAGTTCGTCATTCATTACCTCGGCGCTCCACGATGGAAACAACCATTTTTCTCCGGCGGCCCACATCAATGTGATGCCGGCACTTACGCGTAGCACCGCAAACGCGAGATCGTTGCGCTGACCGCGGTAGCAAGAATCAATCGCCACGAATGCGGCCGCACCCAGGAAAATCGGGTAGTCCAGCATATGGAACGCGCCATGCTGCAAGACGGAGAAACCATACAATACGGTAATACCCGCCGCGCCGAGCCATGCGCTCGGCCGCCATATCAGCGTGAACGCGATCAGCAGCTGGAGAATCGGGACCCACATTCCCGAGGCATAGAGCTCAGGCGTCAGATAGACGGGGCTATCGCCGAAATATGGCACCACCGTGAAGAAGAAGGCCGCAAGTCCATATCTCAACAGCCTGGGCATCCATGGGGTGGCAAACACATCGATACGTTCGGCAAATGTATTCAGGGGAGAGCCGACCCGTGAAACGCGCGTGTCGATCACACCCACGACGAACATCACTAGAAAACTCAATACTCCAAGGATAATGAATGCCGGTGAGGAAATGACCTTCAGTGGCGACAAAGCCGGCGCCGAGCAATCTGCGTTCTCCCAGAACCACTTCACATGGGCAAACGCAGTGTTGCTACAAGTGGCCAGGAGTATGAGCAGGCCGCAGCGGGTGGACCAGCGGAGGTGACGAGTCTGGGAACCTGCGCAATCATTTTGGACAGGAATTCGCATTGAAACTGTCTCCTTGAACTCTTGTGTTGAACGCAATGCGACGTTCGGTTTAGCGCAGCGTGCCTTCACGGTTTGTGAAGGCGCCGCCGACCTGCTGCACGAAGCAGCCGTCGCAGCAGGCGGGCGATCTGCCACCGAAGAGCGCACAGTCCGATATGCGCTACGCCAAAGGCCAGCGATACGCAGGGACTACATTTGGGTTGAAATCAGGTGGACCGGAGTGGCTGGCTGGGATCAGGCGATGACCGCCTCTCTATTCGCCTTGCGCCGCGCATCGGCCCTATTGAACAAATGCTCGCCCGCCGTCACCATCGGTGGCCAGCCAGCTGGACTCATCCGGGCGTACGATACGACTGCGATATTCAATTGGGTGCGGCGGGTAGGGCGTCGACGAAGCGGATCCCGGCCGGTCGGGTACGGCCGATTAGATAGGCGCCAATCGTATGTTGCTAGCGGGCCTTGACTGGTTGCTGCAGGGCCTGGTCGCTGCGATCAGTTGCGGTCGGCCGCCTGATGTCCATGGCGAGTCAGACAAGCGGACTTCCCTATATCGGTCGATCAAGCCTTCCGATACCTTCGTTGCAGTGCAAGCGGTAACATCAAAAGTGGTGCGCATCCCGTGTCTCCTCGAAAAGTTGCGATTTGATCGCTTGTTTTCCGTCCGTCGTTTCTATCAAGAAGTGACGCCGGCTTTTTTGTATTTCGTGGTGCTTAGTGAGCGAGACTGATGCTAGCAATGAGGGGGTGACAAGGAAACAAAGGAATGGGCAGATCAACTATTTGAAAGTTAAATAGGCGAAATGCATTAGGGTAATCTGGTTTGTCCCACGAGGCGGGGAAAGAGCTGAGGTAAATCGTCTCGGGTATCGCGACAGGATGATTGGATCCAATCATCATGGCGCCTGAATCTGCAACACTCGCATGCGCTCATCGTCGTCCGGAGCAAATCAAGATAGTTGTCGCCAGATTCATGCAACCAACCGATCAATGGCTTTGGCATGGCCGTGGTCGCAAAGGGCCGCATCGCGCTCGTGGATCTCCCTGCTGACGATCTTGCGGCTGTACAAATCCAGGATCAGGTAGAGGTAGAGGTAGAACCACTGCCCCTGCACCTGTGTGGGCAGGTAGGTCATGTCCCACTCCGCACCTAGCCAAGAGCTGTGGCGGCAATCCCCCCCGGTGACTTGGATCCAACAGTAAAAACGCCCCGAACTCGGGGCGTTTTGTTAGGCGGTGGATGATGCAGACAATCAGCCCTCGTAAGCCTCGATCGGCACGCAGGCGCAGAACAGGTTGCGGTCGCCATACACATCGTCGATGCGATTGACGCTGGGCCAGAACTTGTTCTCGCCGACCCAGGGCAGCGGGAAGGCGGCCACTTGGCGGGTGTAGGGACGATCCCATTCGCCGATGAGGTCGGCCTGGCTGTGCGGGGCGTGCTTGAGCGGGTTGTTGTCGCCGTCCCATTCGCCGGCTTCGATCTTGGCGATCTCGGCGCGGATGCTGATCATGGCGTCGATGAAGCGGTCCAGCTCGGCCTGGCTTTCGGATTCGGTCGGCTCGATCATGATCGTGCCGGCCACCGGGAAGCTCATGGTCGGGGCGTGGAAGCCGTAGTCCATCAGCCGCTTGGCGATGTCCACTTCGCTCACGCCGCAGGCGGCCTTGATCGGGCGGATGTCGATGATGCACTCGTGCGCCACGCGGCCGTTCTCGCCGCTGTACAGCACCGGGTAGTGGCCCTTGAGGCGGTTGGCGATGTAGTTGGCGTTGAGGATGGCGATCTCGGTGGCGCGCTTGAGGCCCTCGCCGCCCATCATGGCGATGTACATCCAGCTGATCGGCAGGATGCTGGCCGAGCCGTAGGGCGCGGCGCTGACGGCGCCCTGGCCGGCATGCGGGCCGTCGATCGGCTGCACCACATGGTTGGCCATGAAGGGCGCCAGATGCGCGGCCAGACCGATGGGGCCCATGCCCGGGCCGCCGCCGCCGTGCGGGATGCAGAAGGTCTTGTGAAGGTTCATGTGGCTGACATCGGCGCCGATGCTGGCGGGCGAGGTCAGGCCGACCTGGGCGTTCATGTTGGCGCCGTCCATGTACACCTGGCCGCCGTGGGCATGCACGGTGTCGCAGATCTCGCGGATCGCCGCTTCGAACACGCCGTGGGTCGAGGGGTAGGTGATCATCAGGCAGGCGAGGTTGGCGCTGTGCTGCTCGGCCTTGGCCTTGAGGTCGGCCACGTCGACATTGCCGTTGTCGTCGCAGTCGACGGCCACCACCTTCATGTTGCACATCTGTGCCGTGGCGGGGTTGGTGCCGTGGGCCGACTTGGGGATCAGGCAGATGGTGCGGTGACGGTCGCCGCGGCTGTCGTGATAGCGGCGGATCGCCAGCAGGCCGGCGTATTCGCCCTGCGCGCCGGAGTTGGGCTGCATCGAGATGGCGGCAAAGCCGGTGATGGCGCGCAGGTAGGCGTCGAGCGAGCCGATCATCTCGAGGTAGCCCTGCGCCTGGTCGATGGGCGCGAAGGGGTGGATGTTGGCGAACTCGGGCCAGGTGACCGGGATCATCTCGGCCGTGGCGTTGAGCTTCATGGTGCACGAGCCGAGCGAGATCATCGAGTGATCGAGCGCCAGGTCCTTGTTTTGCAGGCGCTTGAGGTAGCGCAGCATCTCGTGTTCGGTGTGGTGGGTGTTGAACACCGGGTGCGAGAGGATCGCGTCGTTGCGGCGCAGCGCGTCGGGCAGGGCGCCGTTGCGGGCGGCCACGACGGTGTCGAGCGCATGGATGTCCATGGCCTGGCCGGTGACCAACTGCAGCAGGGCGGCCACGTCGGCGGCGGTGTGGGTTTCGTCGAAGGCCAGGCCGAGGGTGTCGTCGGCGACGCGGCGCAGGTTGTAGCCGGCGGCCGCAGCGGCGGCGAGGACGTCGGCACCGGCGCGGACCAGGACGGTGTCGAAGAACACGTCACTGACCGGCGCCATGCCGGCCTGTGACAGGCCTTCGGCGAAGATCGCAGCGAGGCGGTGGATGCGCCCGGCGATGGTGCGCAGGCCCTCCGGGCCGTGATACACGGCGTAGAAGCCGGCCATGTTGGCCAGCAGCACCTGCGAGGTGCAGATGTTGGAGTTGGCCTTTTCGCGGCGGATGTGCTGCTCGCGCGTTTGCAGGGCCATGCGCAGCGCGGTCTTGCCGCGGGCGTCGACCGACACGCCGATGATGCGCCCCGGCACCGAGCGCTTGTGTGCGTCGCGGGTGGCGAAGAAGGCGGCGTGCGGGCCGCCGAAGCCCATCGGCACGCCGAAGCGCTGGGCCGAGCCGAGGGCGATATCGGCGCCCATCGCGCCCGGCGACTTGACCAGCACCTGGGCCATCAGGTCGCAGGCCACGGCGACCACGGCGTCCTTGGCCTTGAGGGCGGCGATGGTGTCGGTCAGGTCGACCACCTCGCCGTTCTGGCCGGGGTTCTGCAGCAGCGCGCCGAATACGTCATGGGCGGGGGCGTCGGCGGCATCACCGAACACCAGCTCGAAGCCGAACAGCGCGGCGCGGGTGCGCACCACGTCGATGGTCTGCGGCCAGGTGTTGGCGTCGACGAAGAAGGCGTTGCTCTTGCTGCGCGAGACGCGGCGGGCCATGGCCATGGCTTCGGCGGCAGCGGTGGCTTCGTCGAGCAGCGAGGCGTTGGCCAGCTCCATGCCGGTGAGGTCGATCACCATCTGCTGGTAGTTGAGCAGGGCTTCGAGGCGACCCTGGGCGATTTCGGCCTGGTAGGGCGTGTAGGCGGTGTACCAGCCCGGGTTCTCGAGCACGTTGCGCAGGATGACGTTGGGCGTCAGCGTGCCGTAGTAGCCCATGCCGATCAGCGATTTCTTGACCACGTTCTTGGCGGCGATGGCCTTCAGCTCGGCCAGGGCGACATGCTCGGCCTTGGCGCCGGCCAGCGGCAGCGGGGCGTCCAGACGGATCGAGGGCGGCACGGTTTCACCGATCAGCGCATCGAGGCTGGGCGCGCCGACGGCGGCGAGCATGGCCTGCACTTCGTCCTGGCTGGGGCCGATGTGGCGTTGGATGAAAGCGTCGTGCTGGTCGAGCGCCGACAGGGGAGCGGAAAACGGTGTGGTCGACATGGGGCGGGTTTCGCTGATAGGAAAGGGCACAGAGGTCCGTTCGGACGGCGGACGCGGCGCCGCGCCAGGGCGCACCGCGTCCGTGGGCGGGGGTCGGGATCAGTCGTCGGCGGCGATCTCGGCGTAGGCGGCGGCGTCGAGCAGGCCGTCCACGTCCGCCAGGTTGGCCGGCTTGATCTTGAACAGCCAGTTGGCATAGGCATCGGCGTTGACCGCCTCGGGCGCATCCAGCGCGGCCTCGTTGGCGGCGACGATCTCGCCGGCGACCGGTGCGTAGATGTCGGAGGCGGCCTTGACCGACTCGACCACTGCACATTCTTCGCCGGCGGCGACGATGCGGCCGGCCTCGGGCAGATCGAGGAAGACGATGTCGCCGAGCGCTTCCTGGGCATGGTCGGTGATGCCGATGGTGACCGTGCCGTCGTCTTCGCGGCGGATCCACTCGTGGCTCTTGGTGTACTTCAGCTCGGCGGGGATGTTCATGAGGTGCGCTCCGGTGAGATGGATTGAGTCTTGGCCCCGGTGGGGCCGGAAAAATAAATCAGATCAGGGGCTTGCCGTTGCGAACGAAGGGCAGCTTGACGGTGCGGGCCTTGAGGCGCTTGCCGCGGATGTCCACCTCGACCTCGGTGTTCTCGGCCACGCCCGGCGGCAGGCGCGCGAAGGCGATCGATTGCTGCAGGGTCGGTGAGAAGCTGCCGCTGGTGGTTTCGCCCTCGCCCTGGGCGGTGATGACGCTCTGATGGGCGCGCAGCACGCCGCGCTCGAGCAGCACCAGGCCGAGCACCTGCTGGCTGGCCGGGGCGGCCTCCAGCGCGGTGCGGCCGATGAAGGCGCGCTCGGCGTCCTTCAGGTCAACGGTCCATGCCAGGCCGACGTTGAGCGGCGAGGTGGACTCGTCCATATCCTGGCCATACAGGTTCATGCCCGCTTCGAGGCGCAGGGTGTCGCGTGCACCGAGGCCGCAGGGGGCAACGCCGGCACCGGCCAGCGCGGTCCAGGTATCGGCAGCCTGGGCGGCGGGCAGGGTGATCTCGAAACCGTCTTCACCGGTATAGCCGGTGCGGGCGATCAGCATGTCGCCCACTTCCACGGCACAGAAGGGCTTGAGCGCCGCCGTGACTGATTCGGAGCCGGGGATGGCGTGCCAGGTCTTGGCACGGGCATTCGGGCCTTGGACGGCGATCATCGCCAGGTCGCGGCGGGCGTCGAGCGTCACGTTGGCGCCGGTGCGGGCGATCTGCTTGCGCATCCAGGCCACGTCCTTGTCTGCGGTGCCGGCATTGACGACGATGCGGAAGCGGTCGGCGGCAAAGTAGTAGACGATCAGGTCGTCGATGACGCCGCCGGCCTCGTTGAGCATGCAGCTGTACAGCGCCTTGCCAGGCACGGTGAGCTTGGCCACATCGTTGGCCAGCAGGGTGCGCAGGAAATCGGTGGCATCGGCGCCGGTCAGATCCAGCGCGAGCATGTGGGAGACGTCGAACATGCCGGCATCGCCGCGCACGGTGTGGTGTTCTTCGATCTGGGAGCCGTAATTCACCGGCATGTCCCAGCCGGCAAAATCGACCATGCGGGCGCCTGCGGCGACATGAACGGCATGAAGCGGGGTGCAACGAGCCATGGCGGGGCTCCTCTTTTCAACAGTGTAGGCGACAAAAAAGGGACGGCACACGTGGTGTGACGTCCCCATCTGTCCGTTCTACCTGAGAGATTCCACCTTGGCCGGTGGGTGCCCCTTCGGTGGATGCGCCGGCCTCGCGGCCCACATCGCTCTCCAGATTGTTGATTCGTCGGCGGTCCGTTTGCCTGAGCGGTTCCGGGGGGTTACGCCTTCGGCGGCTCGATTTTCGAGCGCTCTCCCGCGCGACGGCGCAACGGTATCACCGGCCCGGAGGCGGTGCAAGGCTTTGTTATGATGCCGCCCATGAACGCTGCCCGACATCACGATCTCATGCTGCGCGGCCTGCGCATGCACTGTTCCCTCTGGGGTGACGCCGACGCGCCGCTGCTGCTCATGTTGCACGGTTGGGGAGACGCCGGCGCGAGTTTCCAGTTCGTGGTCGATCAACTTGGCCAGGACTGGCATGTGGTGGCGCCCGATTGGCGCGGCTTCGGGCGCAGCGAATGGGCGAGCGGCGGTTACTGGTTTCCGGATTATCTGGGCGATCTGGATGCCCTGGCGGCAGTGCTGTCGCCCGAGGCGCCGCTGCGCCTGGTGGGCCACAGCATGGGCGGCAACATCGCCTGCCTGTATGCCGGCATCCGCCCGGGTCGGGTGTCGCGGGTGGTGGCGATCGACGCCTTTGGCCTGGCCGATCGGCCCGCCGACGAGGCGCCGGGGCGCTATGAGAAGTGGCTCGGCACGCTGGCGCAGACGCCACCGTGGCGTCGCTACGACAGCTTCGAGGCGCTGGCCGACCGGCTGCGGCACCGCAACCCGCGGCTCGACGGGGCAAAGGCGGCGTTTCTGGCCGAGGTGCTCGGCCGGACGTGCGAGGACGGGCGGGTGACGCTGTCGGCCGACCCGGCGCACCAGCGGGTCAACCCGGTGCTGTATCGCCGCGCCGAGGCCGAGGCCTGTTGGCGGCGCGCGCAGGCGCCGGTGATGTGGATCGAGCCTGAGGACGAGACCTTGCGCCGGGAGCTGGGGGTCGATGCGGCGCAGATCGCGTCGGCCAAAGCCTGTTTTTCGGATTTTCGGGAGCATTCCATCGCCAACGCGGGTCATAACCTGCATCACGATGTCCCCAACCAGATCGCCGCTCTGATCGAGGACTTCATGCGCGAGACACGACAGGAGACGCCCCGGTGACGCGACCGATGCCCGACAACCCCGATCTGCACTGCCATTCGACGGTGTCCGACGGCTGGCTGACGCCGACGGAGGTGGTGGCGCGCGCGGCGGCCAACGGTGTGGACTTCCTGGCGCTGACCGATCATGACGAAACCGGCGGGCTGGCCGAAGCGCAGGCGGCGGCCGATGCGGCCGGCATCCGCTTCGTGCCCGGCGTGGAGATCTCGGTGAGCTGGGGCGGCGAGACCATCCACATCGTCGGGCTCGGCATCGATGCGGCGCATCCGGTACTGCAGGCCGGGCTCACCCAAGTGCGCGCCGGGCGCGGTGCGCGGGCGCAGAAGATGGGCGACGCGCTGGCCGAGCTCGGCATTCGCGGCGCGCTGGAAGGTGCCATGCGCTTTGCCCGCAATCCGGCACTGGTCAGCCGGGCCCACTTTGCCCGGCACCTGGTGGAGATCGGGCTGATGCCGCACACCGATGCCGTGTTCAAGCACTATCTGGTGCGCGGCAAGCCCGGTTTCGTGGAGACGCGCTGGGCCGATCTGGCCGACGCGGTGCAATGGATCCGTGCCGCGGGCGGGCTGCCGGTGGTGGCGCATCCGGGCCGATATCGCTTGTCCGATGCCGAGCTGGAGCGCCTGCTGGCCGCCTTCGTCGAGGCCGGCGGGCTGGGGTTGGAGGTGGTGTCGGGGTCGCATTCGGATGCGAAAGTGAGTAAATTTGCCCGGTATGCGCGACGGTTCGAGCTACTGGCGTCGCGCGCGTCCGATTTTCACGGCGAGCAGGAGAGCCGGGTCGATCTGGGGCGTTGCGCCCCCTTGCCCGAAGGCGTGACGCCGGTATGGCAGCGCCTGGTCGATCGTTTCTGATGGAGTGTCATGGCCCAGTTTTTCACCGTTCACCCGGAACAGCCCCAGCCGCGCCTGATGCATCAGGCGGCGGAGATCATGCGTGGCGGCGGCCTGGTGGCCTTCCCGACCGATTCGGCCTACGCGCTGGGCGGGCACACCGGCGACGGCGGGCTGCTCGACCGCATCCGCCGCATCCGCAATGTGGACGCGCGCCATCACTTCACGCTGCTGTGCCGAGACCTGTCCGAAATCGGCACCTATGCTCGGGTCGATAACGCGCAGTACCGACTGCTCAAGGCGACTACGCCCGGCCCCTACACCTTCATTCTCGAAGCCACCAAGGAGCTGCCGCGCCGGCTGTTGCACCCCAAGCGCAAAACGATCGGCCTGCGCGTGCCCGAGCATCCGGTGGTGGCGGCGCTGCTGGAAGCCCTGGGCGAGCCGATTCTGTCCTCGTCACTGATTCTGCCGGGCGACGAGTTGCCGATGACCGACGCCGAAGACATCCGCGATCGCCTCGGCAAGCTGGTCGATCTGGTGATCGACAGCGGCGGCTGTCCCGGCGAGCCGACCTCGGTCATCGATCTGTCCAGCGGTTCGCCCGAACTCGTGCGGGCCGGGCGCGGCGATCTGTCGCCCTTCGGCCTGACGGCCGATTGAGGCGGTGTGCTCTGCTACAATCGCTTGTTTTCTGACGCCGTGAGTGCATGGAAGAGCTGATCGCCCTCGTGGCCATCTGGGCCTTGCCCGTCCTGCTGGCCATTACCCTGCATGAGGCGGCGCATGGCTATGTGGCCCGCCATTTCGGCGACCCGACGGCCGAGCAGGCCGGTCGCATCAGCCTCAATCCGCTGCGCCATATCGACCCGGTCGGCACGATCCTGGTGCCGGGGCTGATCCTGGCCACGAGTGTGCTGGCCGGTGGTAGCGGCATGCTCTTCGGCTGGGCCAAGCCGGTGCCGGTCAGCTTCGGGCTGCTGCGCAACCCCAAGTCCGACATGCTGTGGGTGGCCGCCGCGGGGCCCGGCGCCAACCTGCTCATGGCGCTGGCCTGGGCGGCGTTGCTGAAGATCGCCATCGTCGCGCCGGCCTCCGCCTACACCTTGCCGATGGCGCAGATGGCCGATGCCGGCATCCAGATCAACCTGATCCTGATGTTGCTCAACCTGCTGCCGATCCCACCGCTCGATGGCGGGCGCATCGCGGTCAGTCTGTTGCCGGCGGGTCTGGCGTGGAAATTCGCGCGTATTGAGCCGTTTGGATTCCCGATTCTCATCGTGTTGCTGATCACCGGCATGCTGGGCCGAATTCTTGGCCCGCTGATCGGCGTTTTCAGTTACTTTCTTGCCGTCATTTTTGGATTCTGAGTCGTCACATGTACGCAGAGCGCGTTCTTTCAGGTATGCGGCCCACCGGCCGTCTTCATCTCGGCCACTACCATGGTGTGCTGAAAAACTGGGTCAAGTTGCAGGCGGAGTATCCCTGTCTGTTCTTCGTGGCGGACTGGCATGCGCTGACCACCAACTACGACAGCCCGCTGGTGATCGAAGAGAGCGTGTGGGACATGGTGATCGACTGGCTCGCCGCCGGTGTCGATCCGGCGCAGGCGACGATCTTCATCCAGTCGCGCATCCCTGAGCACGCGGAACTGCATCTGCTGCTGTCGATGATGTGCCCGCTCGGCTGGCTCGAGCGTGTGCCGACCTACAAGGATCAGCAGGAGAAACTGTCGGACAAGGACTTGTCCACCTACGGCTTCCTCGGCTATCCGCTGCTGCAATCGGCCGACATCCTGATCTACCGGGCCGACAAGGTGCCGGTCGGCGAAGATCAGGTGCCGCATGTCGAGCTCACGCGCGAGGTCGCCCGCCGCTTCAACCACCTCTATGGTCGCGAGCCGGGCTTCGAGGACAAGGCGCGCGAAGCGATCAAGAAGCTGGGGCGCAAGCGCGCCAAGCTCTACGAAGATCTGCGCACCCGGTTCCTGCAAGAGGGCGATACCGCCGCTCAGGAGCAGGCCGAGGCCTTGATCGACGATTCGCAAAGTCTGAGCCACGGCGATCGCGAGCGGTTGTATGGCTTTCTCGACGGCGGCGGCAAGATGATCCTGGCCGAGCCGGGCGCGATGCTCACCGAAGCGGCGCGCATGCCGGGGCTGGATGGGCAGAAGATGTCCAAGTCCTATGGCAACACCATCTTCCTGCGCGAGGACACCGAGTCGGTGGCCAAGAAGATCCGCACCATGCAGACCGATCCGGCGCGGGTGCGGCGCAACGACCCGGGCGATCCGGAAAAATGCCCGGTGTGGCAGTTCCACAAGATCTACACTGACACCGCCACGCATGAGTGGGTGCAGCAAGGCTGCAAGAGCGCTGGCATCGGGTGCCTGGAGTGCAAGCAGCCGGTGCTCGAAGCGATCCAGCGCGAGCAGGACGCCATGCGCGAGCGCGCCCAGCCCTATCTGGACGATCCCTCGCTGGTGCGAAACATCGTGGCCGACGGCTGCGAGCGGGCGCGCAAGCTGGCGCAGGAGACCATGCGCGACGTTCGCGACGCCATGGGCTTGGGCTACTCGTGACGGCCCCCACGCTCACTACGTTCGCTGCCCCCCAAGGGGGCTGCGGCGCCCTTGGGGCGGCCCGGCGGGCGCCGCGGACGACCCCCACGCTCACTGCGTTCGCTGCCCCCCAAGGGGGCTGCGGCGTCCTTGGGGCGGCCCGGCGGGCGCCGCGGACGACCCCCACACTCACTACGTTCGCTGCCTCCCAGGGGGGCTGCGGCGCCCTTGGGGCGGCCCGGTGGGCGCCGCGGACGACCCCCACACTCACTACGTTCGCTGCCTCCCAGGGGGGCTGCGGCGCCCTTGGGGCGGCCCGGTGGGCGCCGCGGACTGCCCCTACACTCACTGTGCTTGCCGCACCCCAAAGGGGGCGTGGCGGCTGAGGTGGCGACTTGATGAACTCCGTCACGTCGGCCGAGCTGCCGCTCGCTCCGGTCGAGACGCCGGAGCAACGGGCGGCGGTGGCGCGCCTCTACGGCGAACCGCTGCTCAAGCTGCCGGCCGATCTGTATATCCCGCCCGAAGCGCTGGAGGTGTTCCTCGATGCCTTCGAAGGGCCGCTCGACCTGCTGCTGTACCTGATCCGCAAAGCCAACATCGATGTGCTCGACATCCCGATGGCGGCGTTGACGGCGCAGTATCTCGAATACGTCGAGGCGATGCGTCGCCACAACCTGGAATTGGCGGCCGATTATTTGCTGATCGCGGCGATGCTGCTGGAGATCAAATCGCGGATGTTGTTGCCGAAATCGCCACGTGCGATCGAGGAAGAAGAAGATCCGCGTGCAGAATTGGTGCGCCGGCTGCTAGACTACGAGCAAATGAAGCTGGCGGCCGCGAAACTGGACGCCATTCCGCGCGTCGGCCGGGACCTCGAATGGGTCGGCATTTTCGTCGCGGAGAAAGTTGTCGAACGCTTGCCGGAAGTCGGCCTGCACGACTTGCAGTTAGCGTGGCTGCGGATTGCGCGCCAGGCCAAATTGACCCAGCACCACCACATTCGCAAGGAAAGTCTCTCGGTGCGCGAGCACATGAGCCGCATCCTGCGTTGTTTGCAGGGCGGGGACTTCGTGGTGTTCGAGTCCTTGTTCGACCCAAAGGAAGGGGCGCCGCACCTGGTGGTGAGTTTTCTGGCTGTGCTCGAACTGGTCAAGGAGCGTCTGGTGCAGATTACCCAGACGGCCGGGTTTTCGCCGATTTACGTAAAGCTGAACGATGCAGGAACCGAGCACGCCTGAGGAGTACACCCGGATTCTCGAAGCGGCCTTGCTGTCGGCCAGTGAGCCGAGGACGGTGTCGGCGCTGCGGCAGCTGTTTGCCGAGGACCCGGGCAGCGACATGGTGCGCCGGCTGCTCGAAGCCCTGCGCGAGCAGTGGCAGGGGCGGGGCGTGGAGCTGGTGCAGGTGGCCTCGGGCTGGCGTTTCCAGACGCGGCCGGAAGTGCAGGTCTTCCTGGATCGCTTGAAAGACGAAAAGCCCCCGAAGTACTCGCGCGCCGTCCTCGAGACGCTGGCCATCATTGCCTACCGTCAACCGGTGACGCGGGGGGATATCGAAGATATTCGCGGCGTGGCGGTCTCCACCAATGTGATCAAGACGCTCGAATCGCGCGGCTGGATCGATGCGGTGGGCTACCGGGATACCCCCGGGCGCCCGGCGCTGCTGGCCACGACTCGTCGATTTCTCGATGAGCTGGGGCTGAGAAGCCTGACGGAATTGCCTCCGTTGACTGAAATTGAAAGGATCATGGACCTTGTCGAACTCCCAGAAACCGACCCGACGCCCGACGCGGCCTAAAGACTCCACCGAAGCGGGCGAGGCGCCCAAAGAAGGGCGTCGGCGCCGGCCCAGAGGTGAGGCGCGGGCCGCGGGCGATGCGCCGGCTGCGCCGCAGGGCGGCGAAGGACGGTCCGAAGGCGGCGGCAACGCAGCGCCCGGTGGGCGCTCGAAGCGCCGCTCCGGCGGGCGCGGATCGCGTGGTGGCAAGGGGGGCTCGGGCGGCGGTGAGGCGGCTGAGGTCAATGGCAACGTCGCGCCGCGGGAAGGGCAGGGGCAGAAAGGCGGCGGCGGTCGGGACCGGCGCCGTGCTGGTGGCGGCGCTTCTGGTGGCAACGGAGGGGGCGAAGCCAACGGCAACGTGGCCTCGCGCGGCGCCTCCCGCAAGTCGGGTTCCGGCGGCGGACGCGGCGGCAAGCGACAGGGCGGACAAGGCGGACAGAACGGCCCCAAGGGCGAGGCCAATGGCAACGTCGCTCCCGTGGCGCCGGCTCACTCGCCGCGTCCCGGTGGCGGTCGTGGCGGGCATTCGGCCAAAGGCCAGGGCGGGCGCCGGGTGCCCGAGCAATTTGCCGTTCCCGAGCGCTTGAACAAGGCCCTGGCGGCCATCGGTGTGGCGTCGCGGCGCGAGATCGAAGAGATGATCATCGCCGGGCGCATTTCGGTGAACGAAGCACCGGCGGCGATCGGCCAGAAGGTGACGCCGGCCGATCGCATCCGGGTCAATGGCAAGCTGGTGCAGTTGCGTTTCGAGACCAAGGTGCCGCGGGTGCTGATGTATCACAAGCCCGAAGGCGAGATTGTCTCGCGGGACGATCCGGAAGGACGGGCGACAGTCTTCGAGCAGCTGCCCAAGTTGCGCCATGGACGTTGGGTGGCGGTGGGACGCCTGGATTTCAACACCTCTGGCCTGCTGCTGTTTACCGACGACGGGGCCTTGGCCAATCGCCTGATGCACCCGCGCTACGAGATGGAGCGGGAGTACGCCGTGCGCATTCTCGGGACGTTGACCGACGAGCAGATCGCCTTGCTGAAGAACGGCATTGAGCTGGGCGATGGCGAAGCGCGTTTCACCAGCGTGGTGGATCGCGGCGGGGAAGGGTCCAATCATTGGTATCACGTGGTGCTGTCGGAGGGGCGCAACCGTGAGGTGCGTCGCATGTTCGAGGCGCTGGAGTTGACGGTCAGCCGTCTGATGCGCGTGCGCTACGGACCGGTGCTGCTGCCCTCGCGCCTCAAGCGCGGGCAGGTGGAAGATGTTGAGGAGGCGCTGGTGTGCCAGCTGGCCGGCATCGAGGCACCCAAAAGCCAACCGGGCAAGGGGCGTCGGTCACGACGGTAAAATTGCCTGGGGCTTCGTAAGTGGTTATAATTCGAGAGTTTTGGTGGCCGCGCGTCACCAAAACACCGATTTCCAGTTGAAACGATGGGGATGGGCGCGAGCCCATTTTTTTATTTTTGGGCGCGAAAATGGATCTGGCTGGCTTGGTCGAACAGGTGGTGACGGGCTTGGGTTTTGAACTCGTGGACATCGAGATGTCGCCACGGGCAAGGCTGCTGCGCGTATTCATCGATGTGCCGCGCGGCATCACGGTGGATGATTGCGCCACCGTCAGCAACCAGCTCACGCGGGTGTTCGAAGTCGAGAATGTCGACTATGACCGCCTGGAAGTATCCTCGCCCGGCCTGGATCGCCCGCTCAAGAAAGCGGCTGATTTCGAGCGCTTTGCCGGCGAAACCATCCAGCTGCGCACGCATCTGCCATTGAACAACGGAAATCAACGCAATTTTTCGGGCGTGCTCAAGGGCTTCGTCGACGGGAAAGTGCTGCTGGCGCAAGATGCTGGCGTGCTGGAAATCCCGCTCGAGGAAGTCGAGAAAGCACGTCTGGTGCCCCAATTTTGAGCTTCGGTCTGGAGGTCTGATTACATGAGCCGCGAAATTCTGCTGCTTGTCGACGCACTGGCGCGTGAAAAGAACGTTTTGAAGGACATCGTGTTCGCCGCGCTTGAGTCGGCGCTGGCCTCTGCCACCAAGAAGCGCATTCACGACGATGCCGACGTGCGCGTCACCATCGACCGCGAGACGGGCGACTACGAGTCCTTCCGTCGCTGGCAGGTGCTGCCCGACGCCGAGGTCGAGAACGATGAGGCCCAGATGGGCCTGATCGATGCGCGTGAAGAGGTGCCGGATATCCAGGTCGGCGAATACATCGAGGAGCCGCTCGAGCCGATCGATTTCGGCCGGATCGGTGCGCAGGCGGCCAAGCAGGTCATCCTGCAGAAGATCCGCGATGCCGAACGCGAGCAGGTGCTCAACGACTTCCTGGAGCGCAAGGAATTCCTGGTCAGTGGCACCATCAAGCGGATGGAGCGCGGCAACGCCATCATCGAAGTGGGGCGCCTCGAGGCGATGCTGCCGCGTGACCAGATGATCCAGAAGGAAAACCTGCGCGTGGGCGACCGCGTCAAGGCCTATCTGCTGCGCATCGATCGCAATGCCCGCGGCCCGCAGCTGATCCTGTCGCGCACGGCACCCGAATTCCTGATGAAGCTGTTTGAACTCGAAGTGCCGGAGATCGAAGACGGCCTGCTCGAGACCAAGGCCTGCGCCCGTGACCCGGGCCTGCGTGCCAAGATCGCCGTGCAGGCGCATGATCCGCGCATCGATCCGATCGGTACCTGCGTCGGCCTGCGCGGTTCGCGCGTGACGGCGGTGCGCAACGAGATCGGCGGCGAGCAGATCGACATCATCGTCTGGTCGGCCGACCCGGCGCAGTTCGTCATCGCGGCGCTGCAGCCGGCCGAGGTGAGTTCGATCGTGGTCGATGAGGAAACCCATTCGATGGATGTGGTGGTCGACGAGAACAATCTGGCGATCGCCATCGGGCGCAGCGGCCAGAACGTCAAGCTGGCCTCTGAGCTGACCGGCTGGTCGATCAACCTGATGAGCGAGGAAGAGTCGGCCCAGCGCGCGGATGTCGAGCGCGGTGGCCTGCGTGCCTTGTTCATGGAGCGGCTCGACGTGGATGAAGAAGTGGCGGACATCCTGATCGACGAAGGCTTTACCTCGCTCGAGGAAATTGCCTACGTGCCGCTGTCCGAAATGCTCGAAATCGAAGCATTCGACGAAGATACGGTCAACGAATTGCGCAACCGTGCGCGCAATGTACTGCTGACCGAAGCGATTGTGACTGAAGAGAAGCTGGAAACCGTTTCCGAAGACCTGATCGGCCTCGATGGCATGGACAAGGAACTGGCGGCGGCTCTGGCGAGCCATGGGGTGCGGAACCGCGATGAATTGGCGGATCTGGCAACCGACGAACTGGTGGAGATGACCGGGATCGATGAGTCCCGTGCGGTTGCGCTGATTACCGTCGCGCGCGCGCACTGGTTCGAGTAAGGCAAGGGGGGAAGATGGAACAAATGACCGTTACACAGTTTGCCGGCGAGCTGAAAATGCCGGCGGCCTTGCTGCTCGAGCAGTTGAAGAAGGCCGGTGTGAGCATCGCCGATGCGAGCGATCGCCTGACGGAACAGGACAAGACCAAGCTGCTGGACTACCTGCGTCGTTCGCATGGCGACGATAAGGCCAAATCCAAGATCACGCTGACCCGCAAGGAAACCAGCGAGATCAAGGCCACCGATTCGACCGGTCGCGCCCGTACGGTGCAGGTCGAGGTGCGCAAGAAGCGCGTCTTCGTCAAGCGGGACGAGTTGCTGGCAGAAGTCGAAGCACGCAAGGACAGCGACGCCGAGAGCGCCGAGGTCGCCGCGCCGGAAGTGCAGGCCGAACCGGTGGTTGAGCCGGTCGTCGCCGAGCCTCAGGTCGAAGTCGCCGAGCCGGTCGCCCAGGAGGCCGTCGAGGCGCCCGTGGCGGCGCCCGAACCGGTCCCAGAGCCCGAAAAGGCTGTCGAGCCCGCCCAGGAAGCCGAGGCCCCGGTCGACGCTGTTGCCGCGTCCGCCGACGAAGCGGCTGAGCGCAGCGATGCCGATACGGCCGAAGCCGGCACCGAGGCCGCACCGGCCGCAACGACCAAGCGACGCGTGCGTCGCGTGCAGATTTCCGAATTGCTGGACCCGGCCGAGATTCAGGCGCGTGAAAACGAAGCGCGCCGTCACTCGGAGCTGGTTGCCCGTCAGGCGGCCGACCGCCAGGCGCGCGAGGAACGCGAGGCGGCAGCACGTGCCGCGGCCGAGCGCGCCAAGCTTGAGGCGGCCGAAGGGGCGAAAGCCAAAGCCAAGGGCGAAGAGGGTGGCCACACCCTGCACAAGCCGCACAAGGATGAGCAGGGCCGCAAGGACGCCGGCACCGGTGACGGTGGCAAGCGCCGTACGCTGAAGACGCGTGGCGCCGATGCGCCGGCCGGCACCAGCAACTGGCGCGGCGGCAAGCGCACCGGCGGCGGTCGCGGCTCGCGCAACCAGCGGGGCGACCAGCAGGTCAGCACGAACTTCAAGGCGCCGGTCGATCCGGTGGTGCATGATGTGCACGTGCCCGAAACCATCACGGTGGCCGAGCTGGCCCACAAGATGTCGATCAAGGCCACCGAAGTGATCAAGGCCCTGATGAAGATGGGTTCGATGGTCACCATCAACCAGGTGCTGGACCAGGAAACGGCGATGATCATCGTCGAAGAAATGGGCCACAAGGCGCATGCCGCCAAGCTGGACGATCCGGACGCCTTCCTCGAAGAGACCGACGAGCACAAGGATGTGCCGCTGGAGCCGCGTGCGCCGGTGGTGACCGTGATGGGCCACGTCGACCACGGCAAAACCTCCTTGCTCGACCGCATCCGTGCCGCCAAAGTGGCCGCCGGCGAAGCGGGCGGTATTACCCAGCACATCGGTGCCTACCACGTTGAAACCGAGCGTGGCATGGTCACTTTCCTCGACACCCCGGGTCACGAGGCCTTTACGGCGATGCGTGCCCGTGGCGCCAAGGCGACCGACATCGTGGTGCTGGTGGTGGCTGCCGACGACGGCGTGATGCCGCAGACCAAGGAAGCCATTCACCATGCGCAGGCCGCCGGCGTGCCGCTGGTGGTGGCGATCAACAAGATCGACAAGCCCGAAGCCAACCCCGAGCGGGTCAAGCAGGAGCTGGTGGCCGAGGGTGTCGTGCCCGAAGAGTACGGCGGCGAGGCGATGTTCGTCTCGGTGTCGGCCAAGACCGGTCAGGGCATCGACGATCTGCTCGAAGCCATCTTGCTGCAGGCCGAGGTGCTCGAACTGAACGCACAGTACGACGCGCCGGCCAAGGGCCTGATCGTCGAAGCGCGCCTGGACAAGGGCCGTGGCGCGGTGGCTTCGCTGCTGGTTCAGTCGGGTACGCTGCGCAAGGGTGACGTGATGCTGGTCGGTGCGACCTTCGGCCGGATCCGCGCCATGCTGGACGAGAACGGCAAGCCGATCGAAGAGGCCGGGCCGTCGATTCCGGTCGAGATTCTCGGTCTGTCGGATGTGCCGGCCGCCGGTGACGAAGCCATCGTGCTGGCCGACGAGCGCAAGGCGCGCGAGATTGCGCTGTTCCGCCAGGGCAAGTTCCGCGATGTCAAGCTGGCCAAGCAGCAGGCTGCCAAGCTTGAGAACATGCTCGAACAGATGGGCGAGAGCGAGGTCAAGACCTTGCCGCTGATCATCAAGGCCGACGTGCAAGGTTCTCAGGAAGCGCTGGTGCATGCCCTCCAGAAGCTGTCGACCGACGAGGTGCGGGTCAAGGTCATTCACGGTGCGGTCGGCGCCATCTCCGAGTCCGACGTGAACCTGGCTCAGGCCTCCGGCGCCGTGATCATCGGCTTCAATACCCGCGCCGATGCCAAGGCACGCGGTCTGGCCGAGAATTTCGGCGTGGATCTGCGTTACTACAACATCATCTACGACGCGGTCGACGAGGTGAAGTCGGCGCTGTCGGGCATGTTGTCGCCCGAGAAGCGCGAAGAAGTCATCGGCATGGTCGAGGTGCGCCAGGTCTTCACCATTTCGAAGATCGGCACCATCGCCGGTTGCTATGTGCTCGAGGGCATCGTCAAGCGCGGCTCCAGGGTGCGGGTGATTCGCGACAACGTGGTGATCCACACCGGCGAGCTCGATTCGCTCAAGCGCTTCAAGGACGACGTCAAGGAAGTCAAGGCAGCCTTCGAATGCGGCCTGTCGCTCAAGAACTTCAATGACATCCAGGAAGGGGATCACCTGGAAGTCTTCGAAGTGCGCGAAGTGGCGCGCTCGCTGTAAGGCGGGGCTGGCATGGCGAAGGACTATTCGCGCGCAACCCGGGTCGGCGAGCAGATGCGTCGCGAGCTGGCCGAGTTGCTGCGCCTGGAAGTGAAGGATCCGCGGATCGGGTTCATCTCGTTGACCGAAGTGGACGTTACGCCCGACTTCGCGCACGCCAAGGTGTACTTCACCTCGATGACCGGCGCAGAAGGGGTTGACGAGATTCTCGCCGGCCTGCGCCGCGCCTCGGGGTTCCTGCGGCGCGAGCTGGGGCGGCGTATCCGCATCCACTCCACGCCGGAGTTGCATTTCATCTACGATGCCTCGGTCGAGCGTGGCGCCCAGCTGTCGGCGCTGATCGACAAGGCGGTGCACGAAGACGAAGCGCGATCCAAGCCGACGGATGAAGAAGACTGAACGGCCGCCGCGCCGGCGCGATCCGGTCGACGGCGTGCTGCTGCTGGATAAACCTCAGGGCATGAGCTCGAACGCCGCCTTGCAGCGTGCGAGAAACGCGCTCGGTGCGGCCAAAGCCGGGCATACCGGCACCTTGGATCCGATGGCGACCGGGCTGTTGCCGCTCGCCTTTGGCGAGTCGACCAAGTTTTCCCAGACCTTGCTCGATGCCGACAAGGGCTACGAAGCTTCCGTCCTGCTCGGTATCACCACCACCTCCGGCGATGCCGATGGCGAGGTCCTCGAACGCAGACCGGCGGCCTTTTCTGCCGATGAAATCCGTGCCGCGGCCGCAGCGTTCGTTGGCGAGATCGAGCAGATGCCGCCGATGTACTCCGCCCTCAAGCACGCAGGAAAGCCCCTGTATGCGTATGCCCGGGAAGGGATCGACATCGAACGCAAGCGTCGGCGTGTGCAGATTCATGCACTCGATTGCGAACCGACCGGGCCCGACAGCTTCGTGATGCGGGTGCGTTGCAGTAAGGGGACGTATATCCGCACGCTGGCTGAAGATATCGGCAATCGGCTCGGTTGCGGTGCCCATCTGACCGCCTTGCGTCGGACGCAGATCGGTCCGTTCTACATCGCTCAGGCGATTTCGCTCGATGCGGTGGAAGCGGCTACGCTGGATGCGGCACGCGCGGCGCTGGCGCCGGTCGATTGCCTGATCGGCGGCTTGCCGGTTCTGCAGCTGGACGACATGCAGTCGCGCCAGTTGTGCCACGGGCAGACGGTGGCGCTCGGGGATGTGCCCGAGGGCAGCTACCGGGTGTATCAGGCAGACCGTTTTCTCGGCCTGGGGCGTGTCGACGATGCAAGTGTATTGTCGTCCAGGCGCCTGGTCGTGACGAGTTGATCGTGCCGCATTGGCGATCAAATAGTACGTAGAAACTTGAACTTACGATGCGGCGTAGTTATAATCCCCGCTTTTCCGAAAACCAGAATTCAACCAAAGAGTAACGTTACATGGCTCTCGATACAGCACAGAAAGCGCAGATTGTTGGTGATTTCCAGCGTGCGCAAGGCGACACCGGGTCTCCTGAAGTCCAGGTGGCACTGCTGACCGCCCGCATCAATGGCCTGACCGGTCACTTCAAGGCCAACGCCAAGGATCACCACTCCCGCCGCGGTCTGCTCAAGATGGTGAGCTTGCGCCGTAAGCTGCTTGACTACCTCAAGCGCACGAATGCCGACGCATACCGCGCCCTGATTGAGCGCCTGGGTCTGCGTAAGTAAGCGGAAGGCCCTTGTGACGACTGCGTCAGCAGCGTCTGCCAGCCGCATCAAAGCCGGTGTGAGCCTTGCGGCCGCGCCGGCTTTTGTCATTGTTCCCGCCGATTTCAATCAACGCGAAAGAAACCCGGCAGTTGTTGCCTGCTGCCCTATTTGAAAGGAAAGTCCCTTGCCTAACGCAATCAAGAAAACCTTCGCGTACGGTGCGCACACCGTTACGCTCGAAACGGGCGAAGTCGCCCGTCAGGCCGGCGGTGCCGTCATCGTCAACATGGACGACACCGTGGTGCTCGCCACCGTCGTCGCCGCCAAGAGTGCACGTCCCGGTCAGGACTTCTTTCCGCTGACCGTCGACTACCAGGAAAAGACCTACTCGGCCGGCAAGATCCCCGGCGGCTTCTTCAAGCGCGAAGGCCGTCCGTCCGAAAAAGAAACCCTGACCTGCCGCCTGATCGATCGCCCGATCCGTCCGCTGTTCCCCGAAGGCTTCTACAACGAAGTCCAGGTCATCCTGACCGTGCTGTCGCTGAACCCCGAAATCGATCCGGACATCCCGGCGATGATCGGCGCATCCGCCGCGCTGGCGATCTCCGGCGTGCCGTTCAACGGCCCGATCGGCGCCTGCCGCGTGGGTTATGTCGGGGGTGAATACGTTCTCAACCCGACCGCGACTCAGCTGGCCGAAAGCGCCCTGAACCTCGTCGTGGCCGGTACGCAGGCCGCGGTGCTGATGGTCGAATCCGAAGCTCAGCAGCTGTCCGAAGAGGTCATGCTCGGCGCCGTGGTGTTCGGTCACGAGCAGATGGCTGCGGCCATC
Organism: Denitromonas iodatirespirans; assembly: GCF_018524365.1. Lineage (GTDB taxonomy): Bacteria > Pseudomonadota > Gammaproteobacteria > Burkholderiales > Rhodocyclaceae > Nitrogeniibacter > Nitrogeniibacter iodatirespirans. The sequence goes on along the minus strand of NZ_JAEKFT010000005.1, from coordinate 24,875 downwards.
AATGCCATCAACGAGCTGGTCGAAGTCGCCGGCAAGCCCGCCTGGGACTGGCAGCCGCCGCCGGCCAACGAGGCACTGATCGCCCGCCTGAACGAAGCCTTCCAGGCCGAGGTCGAAGCCGCTTTCAACATCACCGACAAGCAAGCCCGCACTGCGCAGATCAACGAAGTGCGCAAGAAGGCCGTGGCCCTGGTGTGCGACGGCAGCGAAGACGCGCCGACCGAAAACGAAGTCAAGGATCTGCTGCACAACATGGAAGCTGCCGTGGTTCGTGGCCGCATCCTGAAGGGCGAGCCGCGGATCGACGGCCGAGACACCCGCACCGTGCGCCCGATCGACATCCGCACCGGCGTGCTGCCGCGTACCCACGGCTCGGCCCTGTTCACCCGCGGGGAAACCCAGGCGCTGGTGGTGGCTACGCTGGGCACCAGCCGCGACGAGCAGATCATCGACGCGCTGGCCGGCGAGTACCGCGACCGCTTCCTGCTGCACTACAACTTCCCGCCGTTCGCCACCGGCGAGACCGGCCGTGTCGGTACGCCGAAGCGCCGCGAAGTCGGCCACGGCCGTCTGGCCAAGCGCGCGCTGGCGGCTGTGCTGCCGAGCGCCGAAGAGTTCGCCTACACCGTGCGTGTGGTCTCGGAAATCACCGAGTCCAACGGCTCCAGCTCGATGGCGTCGGTGTGCGGCGGTTCGCTGGCCATGATGGACGCCGGCGTGCCCCTGAGCGATCACGTGGCGGGTATCGCCATGGGCCTGATCAAGGACGGCAACCGTTTTGCCGTGCTGACCGACATCCTCGGTGACGAAGATCACCTGGGCGACATGGACTTCAAGGTGGCCGGTACCGAAAACGGTGTTACCGCGCTGCAGATGGACATCAAGATCCAGGGCATCACCAAGGAGATCATGCAGGTCGCCCTGGCGCAGGCCAAGGAAGGCCGGATCCACATCCTCGGCCTGATGAAGCAGTCGCTCGACTCGCACCGCGGTGAAGTGTCCGAATTCGCGCCGCGCATGATCACCATGAAGATCAATCCGGAAAAGATCCGCGACGTGATCGGCAAGGGCGGTTCGGTGATCCGTGCGCTGCAGGAAGAGACCGGCACCGTCATCGAGATCCAGGACGACGGCAACATCACCATTTCGTCGGTCAGCGTCGAAGGGGCGAAAGCCGCTCAGGCCAAGATCGAAGCCATCACGGTCGAAGTCGAGGTCGGCAAGGTCTACGAAGGCTCGGTGGTCCGTATTCTGGACTTCGGCGCCATCGTCAACGTGCTGCCGGGCCGCGACGGTCTGCTGCACGTGTCGCAGATCGCCAACGAGCGTGTCGAGAAGGTCACCGACTACGTCAATGAAGGCGATGTGGTGAAAGTCAAAGTGCTGGAAACGGACGACCGTGGTCGCATCCGCCTGAGCATGAAAGCCGTCCAGAACGAAACCGCCGAGTAATCGACGGCTGGACATGAAAAGAGGCACCCGCGGGTGCCTCTTTTTTTACCTCCGCGCCGCCGGAGCGGTGGCTCGGGGAGGCTGGCGGATTATTTCGCCACTTGGCGCTCGCGCATTTCCTCAAGCGTCTTGCAGTCGATGCACATGGTGGCCGTCGGGCGCGCTTCGAGGCGCTTGAGGCCGATCTCGACGCCACAGCTGTCACAGTAGCCGTATTCGCCCGACTCGATGCGGCCGAGGGCTTCGTCGATCTTCTTGATGAGCTTGCGTTCGCGGTCGCGGTTGCGCAATTCCAGCGCGATGTCGGACTCCTGGCTGGCGCGGTCGTTGGGATCGGCAAACACCGTCGCTTCGTCCTGCATGGTGTGAACGGTCCGCTCGATGTCTTCCATCAATTCGGATTTCACAGTACTGAGGATTTCGCGAAAATGCGCCTGCTGTTTCTCGCTCATATATTCTTCGCCCTTGGCGGGAACATAAGGCGGGAACTGTTTGTGCAGCGTGTCGTCAGCCATGCCGTGTTACTCGTGGATGTGTGAAGGCGATTTAATAGCAGAAAGCGGCAGGAGCCGCAAGTGATCCGGTTTTGGGCCGGAAAATGGACGAAAAAATGTGTTTGACGCTGCTTCGGAGTCTGTGTAATATTCGCGCCTTCTCGGGGTGTAGCGCAGTCCGGTAGCGCGCTTGCTTTGGGAGCAAGATGTCGGGGGTTCGAATCCCTCCACCCCGACCATGGCTCACCCCGATTGCCCGGCGACTCTGCCCGTAGCTCAATTGGATAGAGCACCGGCCTTCTAAGCCGGGGGTTGCAGGTTCGATCCCTGCCGGGCAGACCAGGTTTTCGATCGGTGCGAGAGCGCCGATCAATGATAGTGGCGGCATTAGCTCAGTTGGTAGAGCATTGGATTGTGATTCCAAGGGTCACCGGTTCGAGACCGGTATGTCGCCCCAAATTGAAAAGCCCCCGCATTCGCGGGGGCTTTTTTCTTGGCACGCAGGCGCCGGTCGGCATCGGATCGCCCTTCGTGTGCCAGTGATTTGCGTTGCCATGCATCAAGACAGGCCGCCCCGGGCTTGTCTATCATCCGGGCATGAGTTCCCTTCCTGTTCGCCCCTCGCTCGCTGCGCGCCTGCGGCGAATGCTCGAGCGCCTCTCCGACGGCCTGGTCGAGCGTGATGCGCTGGCCCGGCAGGTCTTTCTCGCCGCATTGGCCGGTGAGCATTCGTTGCTGATTGGCCCGCCGGGCACGGCCAAGAGCGCGTTGGCCCGGCGCCTGCATCGGGCGTTTGCCGAAGGGGGGTATTTCGAGCGCCTGCTGACACGTTTTTCGGTGCCGGAGGAGTTGTTCGGCCCCTTGTCGATCAGTGCCTTGGAGCAGGACCGTTACGAGCGGCACACGGCGGGTTTTTTGCCCGAGGCGCACATCGCCTTCATCGATGAAGTGTTCAAGGCCAACAGCGCCATTCTCAATGCCTTGCTGACCTTGCTCAACGAGCGGGAGTTCGACAACGGGGCAGGGCGCATGCGCTGTCCGCTGGTGTCGGTGATCGGTGCGACCAACGCGGTGCCGGACGATGCGGTGGCCGACGCATTCTTCGATCGTTTTCTGATGCGGATCGTCGTTTCCCCGGTCAGCGCGGCCGGCTTCGGGCGGCTGCTCCAGGCCGCGCCCGATGACCAAGGCGCCCCCTTTCCGGAGGCCTTGTTGGCCACCGAACGGCAGGCGCTGGCGCAGGCGGCGCAGGCCGTCACGCTACCGTCCCCGGTCATGGACTGTTTGCGTGATTTGCGCAGCGCGTTGGCACAGATGGAGATCGTTGTCTCCGATCGGCGCTGGGTGAAGATGGTGGCCTTGCTCAAGACGGCCGCGGCCACCGAAGGGCGTAGCGCGGTGTCTTGCTGGGATGTGTCGCTCCTGCCGGTGTGCATCGCAACCGAGGCCGAGGAGCAGGCACAAGTGGCGGCCTGGCTGGCGAGCCGGCTGGGGGTGCGCGAAGCGATCTCGCCGCCGCGGCTGACGCGCATCGTCGAAGCCTTCGAGGCGCAACTGGGCGCCGAACAGAAGGCCAACGATCTGGACTACGACGCTGACGGTCGGCTGCGCTTTTCGGCCGGCGAGCTGGCCCATGAGATCGGCGACGCCAAGGGCGGGGCCGAGGCCTTGCGCATGACCTACCAGCGTCGGCGGCGCTACGGCGCGGCGCACATCGACGCCCGCACCGCCCAGGTCAGCGCCTTGCTTGAGCGCATCGAACGCTACCGACGCGAGGTGCTGGCCCAGATCGACGATCTGACGCAGTACCTTGACCAAAGCCTGTGGATGGCGCCGGATTTCGCCGTGGCCGCGCACACTCATCTACGCGACACCGTGGCCGCAATCGACGCGCTGCGCGAGCGCGCCGTGTCCGCCCGGGAAGGCTTCGTTGCCTTGCCGCGCTTGCCCGAGGGCGCCGGCAGCGTGCCCGAGCCCGTGGCCCACGAGGCATGGCCGGATTGAGCGCGGCCCCCGATCCCGGAACGCCAGCCCGGCCGGTGTTGTTTGGCGCGCTGGAAGCCCGTCTGGCGGCGCTCGACGCGCTGCCGCGCAGTCTGTGGCTGGGCGGGCTGACGCACAGTATCGGTGAGCTCGAATCCCGCCTGAACGCGCTGGCCGTACTGCGCGAACGGCTGTCGCAGGGCGAATGGCCGGCGCCCGGCCAATGGCGCTGGCCTGCCGAGCCTATCGCCGGGGCGCTGGCAAGCGCGTTCGCCAGCCTCGATCTGGCCCGCCACTGCCGGCGGCAGGACGCGCTGGTCGATACCGTGCTGATGAGCCTGTTGTTCCATCTCGACCTGATCGTCGACTATCAGGACCGCGGTGCCAGCGAAGACGAGGCGATCGCGCGGGCGGTGGCGGCCTTTGCGGCCGACTGGCAGGACCGTTGCGGCGTGATGGACGAGCTGGTGGCGGCGCTGGGGCAGGTGCCGTACATCGACGATAACGACCGCTGGGACGCGCTGGCCGGGCTGTTGCGCAGCACCAGCTGGCAGGCGGTGCTCAAGGCGCGCGATGCCATGGCCCGGCTGCCCGAACTGGCCGCCACCCTTCGTGCGCTCGGCCGGGCCCGGCCCGCTTTGGCGCCGGCCATGGTGCCGCAAGGCCAGGCAGAATCCCTCAGTACCGCCGAACTGCAACCGACCGAGGCGCGCAGCGTACGTGTGCCCGATCTGCCGGGCGAGACGCGTGGCATCCAGCGCTCGGCGCGCATCAGCCGCATGCTGCCGGCCGAGGCGGTACTGCTGGGCCATCCGCGGCTGCGGCTGGTCTGGCATGCCCGGCGCGCCGAGCGCACCTTGCTCACCTATGAAGACGACGACCGCCTGACCGACATCCCCCTTGCCCATGTCACACTGCCGCGCCCGGCGCCCGCGCCGGTGCCTGCACCGCACCCCGAGCAGGGACCGATGCTGGTGTGCGTCGATACCTCCGGCTCGATGCAGGGCGGCGCCGAGGCGGTGGCCAAGGCGGTGGTGCTCGAAGCGGCGCGTTGTGCCCATGCCGAGGGGCGCGATTGCCGGGTGTTCGCCTTCGGCGGGCCGGACGAAGTGCTTGAGCTGTCGCTGTCGCCGGATGTGGACGGGGTGCTCCGGCTGACCCATTTCCTCGGTCAGGCCTTCGGCGGCGGCACCGACATCTGCGGCCCGATCGAGCGCTGCCTGGCGGCGATGGCCACCGCGCGCTGGCAGCAGGCCGACCTGCTGCTGGCCACCGACGGCGCCTTCGGCGCCACACCAGCGCTGGCCCGGCAACTGGCCGAGGCCAAACAGGCGACGGGGCTGCGCGTGCAGGGCGTGCTGGTGGGCGACCGCGAGACCATCGGTTTGCTGGAGCTGGCCGATGCCGTGCTCTGGGTGCGCGACTGGCGCCGCTTTGGGGCGTCGGCGGCTGTCTCGCCGGTGCACAGCAAGAGCCTGACGGCAGAGTACTTTCCCGGCGCCTTGCGCAACGAAGCGAACCGCCGCAGCACCGTGTCAGGGCACGATGCCTCTCTGGCGGTGCGTGCCGGCGCCCATCGGCGCAAGGAGTCCCCATGAGTTTCGCCCGCGACTACCTGGCTCAGCTCGAGGCGTTTGCCGCCAAGGGCGCGTTGCCGCGCATTCGGGCGTTGCATCTGCCGCCCATCGAGGCGGCCGGCAGCAAGGAGGGCGAGTTCTGCGCGGTCGAGCTGGAGGGCGGCGCGCTCGGCTTGTCCTATGTGCTGCTCGACGACACGCTGGGCCGCCTGCGCGACGGGCAGGACGCGTCGGGGCTTGCCGGTGTGGCGGCGATGACCGTGGCGCGGGCCTATGTTGAAGGCGTCGGCGTACAGCGAACGCTCGGTTTCGCCGTCGCCAACGCCATCACCCGCCATCTGTTCGACCTGAGCGGCTTCGTGCCGCCGGACAGCGCCGACGCGATCGGTGGATTGGCGCCGACCGCGGGCGAGCGCATCGGCATGATCGGCTTTTTCCGCCCGCTTGCCGAGCGCATCGTGGCCACCGGCGCCGAGCTGGTGGTGGTGGAACTCAACCCCGCCCTGGCCGGGCCGCAGGCGGGCTTTTACGTGACGACCGACGCGGGCGTGCTGCGCGATTGCGACAAGGTCTTGTCCACCAGCACGATCCTGCTCAACGACACGCTCGAGCGCATGCTGTCGCTGTGCGGACGTGCCCGCCGTATCGCCCTGATCGGCCCGAGCGCCGGTTGCCTGCCCGATGCCTTGTTCTCGCGTGGCGTCAGTTCGCTGGGCGGCAGCTGGGTGACCGACCGCGACGGTTTTGTCGATGCCCTGACCCGCGGCGACGGCTGGAGCCGATATGCGCGCAAATGCGCCATTGCGCCGGCTGACTGGCCGGGTTTTGCCAGCCTGTTGGCGCGGCTCTAGCGGCGCTCAGGCCGAACGCAGGCGGGCGCGCACGCGGTTGATCGGATGCTCGATGAGCCGGTTGGCACACAGCCCCATCACGATCACCAGGGGCGTGGCGGCGAACGCCAGGGCCCACTCGCCACGTGCCAGCGGGGTGAGGGCGGCGAGCATGAGTCCGGCCTGGTAGTGCATCAGGTAGATGGGATAGCTCAGATCGCCCAGGCGTTTGTCCAGCGCGCCGCCGATGGGGCCGAGTCGATGGCGCGAGGAGAGATTGACGATCACCAGCGCCATCAACACCAGGTTGGCATAGAAATGCAGGCCCATGATCCGCTCGGTGCCGCCCGTCGCGCCGAAGGCGTAGTTGGCGCACAGCAGCACCAGCAGCACGGTGAGGCTGAGGTCGCCATGCAGCATCGGGTGGCCCAGGCGCTGCTGCTGCTTCAGATGGAAGACGGTGGCGCCTAGCGCGAAGGGCAGCGAGGCCGCGGCCACGGTGAAATAGCGGTAGCTCCAGGAGGCGTCGCCTATTACCAGATAGACGGTGTAGGCCAGGCTGGCGGCCAGCCAGGCCAGGGTGCCGTACCAGTAGCGCGAGGCGCCGAGGCCGATCAGCAGGTAGAAGACGCACTCCACCGTCAGCGCCCAGGCGGGGGCGACCCAGCGGGTGTCGGTATGAATGGAGAGCACCAGCGCGAGGTTGCGTAGCACCTCTTCGACCGAGCGGGGCGCGCCGATGTCGGGATGGAAGTCCCGCACGAAGGCGTCGCCCAGCAGCGCGACCAGCAACACCATGATGGCCACGGCCACGTAGTAGATCGGGAAGATGCGCAACCAGCGGTTGAGCGCGTAGCGCCCGAAGCCGCGCAGCGAGTAGCCGTAGGTCTGGTGCAGGATCATGGTCATCAGGTAGCCGCTCAGCACATAGAAGCCGAACACCGCATAGGGGCCGGTCCAGTGCGCGGCGCCCAGATGTTCGGCCACCACGGCCAGGGCGAGAACGGTGCGAAACAGCCCGAACATCAGCCGATGCGGCGGACCGTAGCGCGGCGCCCGCGACGCTCAGAAGATTTCATTCGACGCCTCGATCAGGTTGCCGTCCGGATCGCGGAAATACACCGAGAGGATCGGCCCGTTGGCGCCGGTGCGCGATACCGGGCCTTCGAGCACGGTCACCCCGCAGGCGGCCAGATGGGTGAGCATGTCGGCCACCGGCGTGGTCGTGATGAAGCACAGGTCGGCGCTGCCGGGCAGGGGCGTGGCGGCATGCGGTTGCAGCTCGGCACCTTGCCGGTGCAGGTTGATTTTCTGCCGGCCGAATTTCAGTGCGATCCGCCCCTCGCCGAACACCACCTTTTCCATACCCAGTACCCGGCAGTAGAAATCGCAGCTGACGTCCGGGTCGGCGACGGTGAGCACAAGATGATCCAGGCGGTCGATAGGCATCGGTAAGGTCTCGTGAAGGTGGCCGGTGCGACGGGCTGTGTCAGCGCCCGTGCAGCAGTGTGCCGATCCAGTGTTCCAGCGGTGCGACGAGGTCCGGCGCGGTGCGGCGGACAAGCACGAAGGCCAGCAGGGCGATGGCGCTCCAGATGGCCAGACGGCCCAGCAAACTGCTGCCGCTGTCGCGCGGCAGGCGCTTGACGCCGGTGGCGAGTGCGGTGGCCTGGCTGTGGTCGGTGACCGCCGCGTGGCGCACGCCGCTTGTCGGGGCTTGGGTCTGTCCGGCGGCGCCGCGCATGAACGCGGCCAGCTTGCCGCTCAGCGTCACCGTGTGATGGCCGGTGTTCAACTGCACCGCGTCCGGCCCGTCGTTTTGTTGCGTGGTCTGCGCCTTGGGCAGCCACAGCAGCGCGCCGCCGAACACCGGATGCATCTGCACCGCATGGCCGTTGACGTATTCGACCACCCGTATGCTGTTGGTGGCCCGCGAACCGTTGATGACGGCATTGCCCCAGCCCGAGCGGCGCAGCTCGGCCCCGGCGTCTGCCGGGATGGTGTCGGTCATGCGTGACAGCCGGCGGATCATCCGGGTGATGACCCGCCAGACCATGAAGACGCCCAGCAAGGCGAAGAGCAGAATGACGGGAAACGAAGCGTGCATGAGAGGTTCCGTAGCGGGCGCGACCCTTGACCAATGCCTTTTTTACCCTACTTGAGCCCAGCCGCCGGGAGCAAGCACCGGCGCGTACAATGGCGCCCGGCCGAGCCTACCTTGAACCGAGACCGATGTGAGCGTGATTGTGCAGATTTTTTCCAGTGTCCTGACGCCTTGCGAGGCGGCGCATGCCTGAGACGAGCGCCGTGATCGAATGGACCGACGCCAGCGGCCGGCATCAGGCGCTGTGGCGTTCCGAGCGCGGCGCGCCGCCGCCCAAGCGGGTGGTGCTTGCCGACGACACGATGAAGGCCGATGCGGCCTGGCGCCTGGCCTGCGAGGGGACGGCGCTGCTGTGGCAGGGCGACTACCACAATGCCCGCCAGCTGCTGCAGGCCATGGGGCGGCGCCAGGCGCGCAGCCGCCGCGCGCCGCAGGCCGACAAATCGATGGCCGAGCGCTTCCACCTGCACCGTCAGGCGCAGGCGCAACAGGCGCGCACGCTGGGCATGCTGCTAGTGCCGGTCGGCGCCGGGCACCGCATCGGCCTGCGCCGCGCGCCCGAGGTGGCCGAGGCCTGCGAAACGGTGTTCGGGCCAGCGGAGGCGGACTATGTGATCTCGCTACGCGAGCTGCTCGGCCTGGTCGGCGCCTGGCAATGGCGGCTCAAGGGGGTCGAGGTGCCGGCGCTGGGCGAGCGCATCACGCCGCACTACGGCGTGTTTTCACCGCTGCGCGGCGAGTATGTCGATCTCGTGGCGCGGGTGCCGCTGCCGGCCAGTTCGCTGGCCTTCGACATCGGCACCGGTTCGGGTGTGCTGGCGGCGGTGCTGGCGCGGCGCGGGGTGGCACAGGTGGTGGCGACTGACCAGGACCCGCGCGCGCTGGCCTGCGCGGCCGAGAACCTGGCCCGGCTCGGCGTGGCCGACCGGGTGTCGCTGGTCGAGGCAGATCTGTTTCCCGAGGGCCGTGCGCCGCTGGTGGTGTGCAATCCGCCCTGGGTGCCGGCACGCCCGGCCGCGCCCATCGAGGCGGCGGTGTACGACCCCGACAGCCGCATGCTGCGCGGCTTTCTGGCCGGGTTGGCCGATCATCTCGCGCCGGGCGGCGAGGGCTGGTTGATTCTCTCGGATCTGGCGGAGCACCTCGGCCTGCGCACGCGCGCGCAATTGCTCGAATGGATCGACGCGGCCGGCCTCGCGGTGCGCGAGCGCCATGAGATCCGCCCGCGCCACGGCAAGGCGCAGGACGCGGACGACCCGCTGCATGCGGCGCGTGTCGCCGAAGTCACTGCGCTGTGGCGGCTGGTGGCCAAGGCGGAGGCGTAGTTACTGCCACTCGACCGTGGCGGCCAGCAGGTAGCCCGCGCCATACACGGTCTTGATCAGCTTGGCGTGCTGCGGGTTTTCGTCGAGCCGGCGGCGCAGGCGGGAGATGCGCAGGTCGATGCTGCGATCGAGCGCGCACACGTCGCGTCCGTCGAGCAGCTGGTCGCGCGAGAGGATCTGGTTGGCGTGTTCGAGCAGCACGGTGAGCAGCTGCGCCTCGGCCACGCTCAGCGTGTCTTCCTTGCCGTCCGGGCTCACCAGCCGGTGCGTGCCGGTGTCGAAGCGCCAGCCGGCGAATAGCGCGCTGCGCGGAACGTGGCCGTTGCCCGGCAGCGGCTCGGGCTGGTAGCGGCGCAGGATGCTGCGCACCCGGGCGATCAGCTCGCGCGGCTCGAAAGGCTTGGTCATGTAATCGTCGGCGCCCAGCTCCAGGCCCATCACCCGGTCGTGGGTGTCGCCGCGGCCGGTGACGATCAGCAAACCGAAGCGGTGGCGGGTGCGCAGTTGCTGCATCACCGCGAGGCCGTCCATGTCGGGCAGGCCGAGGTCGAGAATCGCCACCTGGGGCACCTGTGTGCCGAGTCGGCGCAGAAAGTCGCCGCCGGTGGCGAACAGCTCGCAGCGGAAGTCGAAGCGCCGCAGCGTCGATTCGATGAGGCGGGCGATCTCGGGCTCGTCTTCGACGACATGGATCAGCGGCCGGAGGGCGTGCGACATGCCGATGCTCCTAGCGATTGAGCGCCGCGGCGAGTTTTTCGCGGCTGAAGGGCTTTTCGAGTAGCGGCAAGCCGTCGTCGTCCTGATGACGCTGGCCCACGTCGGCATAGCCGCTCATCAGCACCATCGGAATCTCCGGCCGGAAGCGGCGCACGAAGCGCGCCAGCGCCCAGCCGTCCATGCCGCCGGGCATCACCACGTCGGACAAGACCATGGCGATGGCTGGCACGTTTTCCACCAGGTCGGCGGCTTCCTGACCGTTCTCGGCCTCGAGCACGGTGCATTCGAGCGAGGCGAGCTGAGCGCGCACCACCTTGCGTACCTCCGGGTCGTCTTCGACCAGCAGCACCACCCGGCCGCGCAGGTCGATGTCGGCCTCGCCCGCGCTGCCCGGCGCGGCGGGGCGGCTGCCGGCCGGCGCGCGCGGCAACAGCAGGGCCACCTGGGTGCCCACCGCCTGCCGGCTGCGGATGCGGATGGCGCCGCCCGACTGTTTGACGAAGCCATACACCATGGCCATGCCCAGCCCGCTCCCCATGCCGAATTTCTTGGTGGTGAAGAAGGGCTCGAAGACGCGTGCCAGCACCGTGCCGTCCATGCCGGTGCCGTTGTCGGCGATGCTGATCTGCACATACTCGCCGGGCGGCACTTCGAGGTCGGCCGCGGCCGCTTCGTCGAGCGTTTCGAGCGCCGACTCGATGCGCAGCTCGCCGCCGTGGGGCATGGCGTCGCGGGCGTTGAGCGCCAGGTTGAGCAGGGCGCTTTCGAGTTGGCCGGGGTCGACCAGCGTCACCAGCTCGGCCTCGCGCGAGGCGGTGGATAGCGCGATCGAACCGGGCAGGGAGCGGCGCACCAGGCGCGCCATGCCGAGCACCAGTTCGTTGACTTCGACCGGCCGCGCTTCCATCGGCTGCTGGCGCGAGAAGGCCAGCAGGCGCTGGATCAGCCCGGCGCCGCCTTCGGCGGCCGCCATGCACGGCGCCACGAATTCGGCCACCTCGGGCGCGTCGCCGAGCGCCTCGCGCAGGCCGACCAGGTTGCCCATCATCACCGTGAGCATGTTGTTGAAGTCATGCGCCAGGCCGCCGGTGAGCTGGCCGATGGCCTCCATCTTCTGGGCCTGTGCCAGCGCGTTCTGGGTGCGGCGCTGATCGGTCATGTCGACCGCGTGGACGAAGCAGCCGATGACCTCGCCCTCGGGCGTGATGTCGGGCAACAGCGTGCTGCGCGCGAAGATGCGGGCGCCGGTGGCCGAGGTGATGGCGTATTCGTAGGTCACCTCGTGGCCGTCGAGCGCGCGACGCACATGTGGCTCGACCTGGTGGAACAAGGTGTCGCCGATCACCTCGGGGATGGGCCGGTCGACCATGCTCTGACTGGTCCAGCCGAACCACTCGGCGTAGCGCTTGTTGGCGTAGCGGTAGGTCCAGCTGGCGTCGAAGTAGGCCACATGGGCGGGAATGGTGTCGGTGATCAGGCGCAGCTTGGCCTCGCTGTGCTGGAGCGCGGCGGTGATCTGGCGGTTGGCCTCGATGGCGGCCTTCAGCTCGGCGTTGGCGTCGGTGAGGGCCACGGTGCGCTCGCGGATGCGGCTTTCGAGCTCGGCCTGGTGGCGGTCGATCTGTTCGCGCTGGCGCTCGGCTTTGGTGATGTCCGAATACAGCGCGATGAAGCCCTGGTGGGGCAGGGGAAAGCCCTGGATCTTCAGCAGTGTGCCGTCGGGCCGCTGGCGCCGGGTGTCGTGCGAGGTGAAGCGCTGTGCCGCGGCCACGCGCTCGGCCACCTGCGTTTCCACATCGCCCTCGCCATATTCGCCGCGCTCGGCGTTATGGCGGATGAAGGCCTCGAAGGGCGTGCCCGGCGCACCCAGCGATTCGGGGAAGTCGAGCAAGGTGAGGAAGCTGCGGTTGCAGGTGACCAGACGCAGGTCCTGATCGAAGATGGTGACGCCCTGGTCGATGTGGTCGAGGCCGGCCGCAACCATCTCGCGATAGCGGGTGTCGCTGATGGGGGCGGGCGCGTTCGGGCTGCGTGCCATGGTGGTGTCCGTAAAGCGGTTCTCACCGAATTCTAGTGGCAGGCGGGCGGCCACGACGGCGCGACACGATTGAGTACATTTGCCGACAAGTTCCGACAAGGTTTGATGTGACCCTGCGTCCTTGATGCACTGGCAGCCCGGCCTGCGACCGATGTTGCCAACCCGGATCGCCGGCGCTCGCGCCGGCGCCCACGACGGACAACAAGGAGACGATGGTGTCGCGCAATGCCTATCAGCACGGCCTGGAGAAGAACCCGGCCAACTATGTTCCCCTCTCACCGCTGAGCTACATCGAGCGCACCGTGGCGGTGTATCCGACGCGCACCAGCGTGATCCACGGCGCGCGCAGCTTCACCTGGGCCGAGACCTACGCCCGCTGCCGCCGGCTGGCCAGCGCGCTGCAGCAGCACGGCATCGGCGAGGGCGACACGGTGGCGGTGATGCTGCCCAACGTGCCGGCCATGGTCGAGGTGCATTTCGGCGTGCCGATGGTCGGCGCGGTGCTCAACACGCTCAACACCCGGCTCGACGCCGAGGCGCTGGCCTTCATGCTGGGCCACGGCGAGGCCAAGGTGCTGATCACCGATCCGGAATTCGCCGGCGTGATCAGCCAGGCGCTGGCGCTGCTCGACGGCCCGCGCCCGCTGGTGATCGACGCGCTCGACCCGGAATACCCGGCCACCGACCGCCTCGGCGAGATCGAGTACGAAGACTTCATCGCCGCGGGCGAGCCCGACTTTGCCTGGCAGATGCCGGCCGACGAGTGGGCGCCGATCGCGCTCAACTACACCTCGGGCACCACCGGCAACCCGAAAGGCGTGGTCTATCACCACCGCGGCGCGTATCTGAACGGCGCCTCGAACATCATCAGCTGGGGCATGCCGCAGCATGCCGTGTATCTGTGGACGCTGCCGATGTTCCACTGCAACGGCTGGTGCTTTCCCTGGACCATGGCCGCCAACGCCGGGGTCAACGTATGCCTGCGCAAGGTGGATGTGGCGCTCATCTACGAGCTGATCCGCAAACACAAGGTGAGCCACTTCTGCGGCGCGCCCATCGTGCACGGCATGCTGATCAACGCCAACGCGGCGCTGCGCGCCGGCATCGAGCACAAGGTGTCGGCGCTGATCGCCGGCGCCGCGCCCCCGGCCGCGATCATCGAAGGCATGGAGCGTATCGGCTTCGACATCACCCATGTGTATGGCCTGACCGAAACCTACGGCCCCGCGGCGGTGTGCGCCAAGCACCCGGAATGGGATGCGCTCCCCATCGACCAGCGCGCCGAGCGCAACGGCCGCCAGGGTGTGCCCTACCACATGCAGCAGGCGATCAGCGTGCGCGACCCGCAAACGCTGGAAGCCGTGCCGGCCGACGGCGAGACCATGGGCGAGATCATGTTCCGCGGCAACCTGGTGATGAAGGGCTACCTGAAGAACGAGAAGGCCTCCGACGAAGCCTTTGCCGGCGGCTGGTTCCGTACCGGCGACCTGGCCGTGGTGCATGCCGACGGCTACGTGAAGATCAAGGACCGCTCCAAGGACGTGATCATCTCCGGCGGCGAGAACATCTCCTCGCTGGAAGTCGAGGAAGTGCTCTACCGCCACCCGGCGGTGATGACCGCCGCCGTGGTCGCCATGCCCGACGAAAAATGGGGCGAGGTGCCGGCCGCCTACATCGAGGTCAAGGACGACGCCATCGTCAGCACCGACGACATCGTCAAGCACTGCCGCGAACACCTCGCGCGCTACAAGGTGCCCAAGTACATCGAGTTCTGCGTGTTGCCGAAAACCTCGACCGGCAAGATCCAGAAGTTCGTCTTGCGCCAGCAGGCGCGCGCCACCGATGCGATCTCTTGAGGCGCCGTGCGGCCCGGCACCCACCGGGCGCAGCCTGCTGCGCACCACGGCGGCGGTGCTGCTCTATTGCGCGCTGGTGCTGATGCTCTATTCCCCCGCGGCGCTGCGCGTCTGAGCCGGCGAGGCCGGCCCTGCAGATGATGGGGGCCGGCATGTCCGGGTTGCTCCGGTGCCCATCCGGGCACCCGGGGCGTCCGCCGCACAACTTCAATAAAACCAGGAGACATACTGTGCTGATGCAACGCAAACACGGGGCCGAACAGCCTCACTGGCCGCTGGGGCCGTTCAAGATCCGCCTGCCGTTCGTGCACTACCGCTGGGAATACCCCGAGATGATCCAGGGCCTGATCATGTTCGTGGTCGGGCTGGCGATGATCCCGCTGCTGCAGAAGTATCTCGGCATGCCCTACGAGGCGGCGCTGGCCTTCTGCGTGATTGCCGGCATCGGCTACATGCTGCCGGCCCTGCTCGGCGTGCCCCTGGTGCCGGGGTGGATCACGCCGGCGATTCCGGTGGTGATCCTCTTCCTGCAAGGCTTCGAGCCCGGGCCCGAGGCGATCAAGGCGATGTTCGCGCTGCAGATCGAGGTCTTCATCATCTTCCTGGTGCTGGGCATCACCGGGCTGGGCAACCGGCTGGTGACGGTGATTCCCAACTCGCTCAAGTCCGGCATCATCATCGGCGCCGGCATCGCCGCGATGATGGGCGAGCTGAAGGTGGGCGGGCGCATCGACAACACGCCGATCTCGCTGATCATCGGCGCCATCGTCTCGGCCTATGTGCTGTTCTCGCTGTCGTTCAAGCACATCGTCGAGAAGAACGTGTGGGCCAAGCGCATCTCCAACTTCGGCATGGTGCCGGGCATGATCCTCGCCATGCTGGTCGGCTGGGCGGTGGGCGAATACCCGATGCCGGACGTGCAGTGGGGCATCACCCAGCCGGACTTCGCGCTGATGTGGGACTACCTGGTGTTCAGCACCGGCATGCCCGACGCGAGCACCTTCATGCTGGCCATCCCGACCGCCGTCATCGCCTACGTGATCGCCTTCGGCGACATCGTGGTCGGCTTCACCCTGGTCAAGCGGGTCGACCACCTGCGTGGGGACGAGAAGATCGAGGAAGGCATCACCCGGGTGCACCTGGTCACCGCCATCCGCAACGGCATCCACGCCTTCTTCGCCCCCTGGCCCGGCCTGGCCGGCCCCTTGTGGACCGCGGCGCATGCCACGGTGGCCGAGCGCTACGCGCTGGGCCGCAAGGCGATGGATTCCATCTACTCGGGCGGCGGCACCTTCTGGATCACCGGTTTCATCGCGCTGTTTCTGCTGCCGCTGGTGAGCATCTTCAAGCCGGTGCTGCCCATCGCGCTCTCGCTCACGCTGGTGCTGACCGCCTACATCTGCATCATGGTCGGCATGGAAGAGCTGAAGACCTCGACCGAGCGCGGCGTCGCCGGCATCGTGGCCGTCACGCTGGCCATGCCGGACCCGAAATCGACGGTGTATGCGGTGGTGATCGGGCTGGTGCTGTACTTCCTGATCGAGCGCTCGCACCACATCGGTACGCGCGAGAAGGACGACTTGAGCATTCTCGGCGACAGTACCGCCGACGTGGCAGCGGGCGACGCCCACGGCCGCAAGCTGCCGGCGAACTGATCGTCGCAGCCGCTTGGCCGCGTTGCCGAACGCCCTCGTCGCGAGGGCGTTTTTGCGTCCTCCGCGTGCGCGGATCTTGATCGAGATCGAAAGCGCGGCGCGGGCCTTCGGGGTATCCTTGGGGCTTCAGAACTTGTGAAGAAATCGTAGCGAGCAGGGCCGAGTGCAAGGCCGCATTTGGCAACTACGCGAGCGAACGACGAGACATATCAAATAGATAGGCGAGAAGTGAGCGAGTGAGCAACGCAGCAATCGGCTCGCGCAGTAGATTTATTCACAAGTTCTCAGTCGCGAATCCACAGAGGCGGAAGACACCTTGAAGGTTTTTGGCATTGCCGGCTACTCCGGTTCGGGCAAGACGACGCTGATCGAAAAGCTGATCCCCGAGATCAAGTCACGCGGGCTGACCGTGTCGGTCATCAAGCATGCGCACCACGGTTTCGATCTCGACCGCCCGGGCAAGGACTCCTGGCGCCACCGCGAGGCCGGCGCCGAGGAGGTGCTGATGCTCTCGAGCGGGCGCTGGGTGCTGATGCACGAGTTGCGCGGTGCGCCCGAGCCGACGCTCGACCAGCAACTGGCGATCCTCTCGCCCTGCGACCTGGTGCTTATCGAAGGCTTCAAGGCCGCGCCGGTGCCCAAGGTCGAGGTCTATCGCCCGGCCAACGGCAAGCCGCCGCTGTGGACCGACAACCCGCATGTGGTGGCGGTGGCCACCGATGCGCCAACCGACACGCCGCTGCCGACGCTGGATGTGAACGACCCGGTGGCGGTGACCGATTTCATTCTCGACTACCCGATGGAAGACTTCCAGGCATGAGCCTTCTGACCTTCGAAGACGCACGCACGCAACTGCTGGCCCAGGCCCGGCCGGTGGCCGGCACCGAGCTGGTGAGCACGCTCAAGGCGCGCGGCCGCGTGCTGGCCGGCGACCAGGTATCCGAATTCGACGTGCCGCCGCTCGACAACTCCGCCATGGACGGCTACGCCGTGCGCTGCGCCGATATCCCGGCCGCCGGCACGCGCCTGCCGGTGTCGCAACGCATCCCCGCCGGCGCGGTCGGCCACCCGCTGGCGGCCGGGTCGGTGGCGCGCATCTTCACCGGTGCGCCGATCCCGCCGGGCGCCGACGCGATCGTGATGCAGGAGCTGTGCGAACGCGAAGGCGACGAGGTCGTCATCAACCATGTGCCGCAGCTCGGCGATTCGATCCGTCGCCGCGGTGAGGACATCGCGGTCGGCCAGGCGGTGCTCACTGCCGGCACCCGCCTGCGTGCGCAGGAACTTGGCCTGGCGGCGTCGATCGGCATCCCGGCGCTGTCGGTGGTGCGCCGGCTCAAGGTCGCCATCTTCTTCACCGGCGACGAGTTGGTGATGCCCGGCGAGCCGCTGCGCGAAGGGGCCATCTACAACTCCAACCGCTTCGTGCTCAACGCCTTGCTCGAGGGCATGGGCTGCGAGGTGACCGACCTGGGCATCGTGCCCGATACGCTCGAGGCCACCCGCCAGGCGCTGCGCACCGCGGCGCATGGGCACGACGTGATCATCACCTCCGGCGGCGTGTCGGTGGGCGAGGAGGACCATGTCAAACCGGCGGTCGAGGCCGAGGGCACGCTGGATCTGTGGAACATCGCCATCAAACCGGGCAAGCCGCTGGCCTACGGGCGAGTGGGCGAGGCGGCTTTCATCGGCTTGCCGGGCAACCCGGTGTCGACCTTCGTCACCTTCCTGCTGCTGGTGCGCCCCTTCCTGCTCAAATGCCAGGGCGTGCGTGAGGTGCTGCCGCGGCCGCTGCAACTGCGTGCCGATTTCGACTGGCTCAAACCGATCAAGCGCCGCGAGTTCCTGCGCGTGCAGGTCAACGCCGAGGGCGGGTTGGCGCTGTTCGACAACCAGGGCTCGGGCGTGCTGACCTCGACGGTGTGGGCCGACGGCCTGACCGAAGTGCCGCCGAGCGAGCCGATCCGGCGCGGGCAGACCGTGGCCTACTATCCTTTCTCCGATTTGCTGGATTGATTGCACCATGACACTGACCATTCTCTATTTCGCCAGCCTCCGCGAGGCCCTGGGGCAGAGCCGGGAAGTGCTGGCGCTGCCCGACGAGATCGGCACGGTCGGGGCCTTGCGCCACTACCTGTGCGAACGCGGCGACGTGTGGTCGCGCTTGGCGCCGGGCAACAATGTGCGGGCGGCGGTCAACCAGCAGATGGCGCGCGACGAGGCGGCCCTGCAAGGGGGCGACGAAGTGGCGTTTTTCCCACCGGTGACGGGAGGCTGAGGCGATGGAAGTCCGGGTGCAGGAAGACGATTTCGATGTCGGCGCCGAAACGCGGGCGCTGTCGGCCGGGCGGACCGATGTGGGCGCGGTGGCGACCTTCGTCGGCTTGGTGCGCGGGGCCTCGGACGGCGTGCACAGCATGACGCTGGAGCACTATCCGGGCATGACCGAACAGTCGCTGGCAGACATCGTCGCCGAGGCCAAGACACGCTGGGCATTGCTCGCGGTGCGGGTGATCCACCGGGTCGGCCCCTTGGTGCCGGGCGATCAGATCGTGTTTGTCGGCGTCGCCGGCCAGCATCGCGGCGAAGCCTTTGCCGCCTGCGAGTTCATCATGGATTTTCTCAAGACGCGGGCGCCGTTCTGGAAAAAGGAAGAGACGCCGGAAGGCGCGCGCTGGGTCGACGCCCGCGATACCGACGACGACGCGGCGGCGCGCTGGCTGGATGTCGAGTCGCGGCGCTGAGGCCGGGCGGCGAGGGCGGCCATGACGAGAAACGGCGTCCTCGAGAGGACGCCGTTTTCATGCTCGGGGTAGAGCGGGTGTTGCTTAGCGGCGGCGAGCCGGCGCGCGCTTGGCCGGCTGACCGGCGTTGCCGACCTGGGTGAAGGCCTGGAAGGCTTCGGTCGAGGCACGCGTCATCTGCTCGAAAGCAGCGCGGGCATTGTCCATGGCACCTTGCACCGCGCCCATGGCGTTCTGGTCGGTGATGGGCATGCCGGTGAACATCTTGTTGATGGCTTCGAACACATCGTTGCCACCGCTGGCCAGTTGCTCGCTGACCATCTTGCCGACTTCGGACTGCGCCTGGGCAGCCACTTCGGCGATTTCGCGGGCGCAGGCAAGCATGCGCTCGGTGGTGGCCTGGGCGTATTCGGTGCGCAGGCGCAGCAGATCCTGCGGGTCCTTGGTGGTGGTCAGCGCCTTGGCGTTGCTGACGCCGTCTTCGAACAGCGTCTTGGCCGTGCGGACCTGCAGCTCCATGATGCGTTGCGAGTTCTCGATCGACATCTGGGCCAGCCGCATGGCCGCTTCGATATTCTTTTTCTGCAGTTCGTTGAGTTGTTCGGGTTTGATCGCCATCTGGTTTCTCCTCGCTCACATGGTGGAAGTTGAGGCGACTGAATGTATTGCGCTGTAGCAGCCCGCGCGTTCCACGGTTCTCAGACGTCTCACTCGACCCAAGGTAACACATTGATCGAGACGGGAATACTGTGCTGGATCAGTTAATTTTCAGTTCAAACGGATGTTTGATGCATTGCAGCAACACATACCGGGCGGATGCGTCCGGCGTGCTTGAAATTGTCGCCTTCACGCCCCACATAGAGTCCAACAGTTCTTCGGACAAGGATGACTCCCATGCGCTTCGACAAGCTCACCACCAAGTTCCAGCAAGCCCTATCGGATGCGGGCAGCATCGCCGTGGGCAACGATCAACAGTTCATTGAGCCGCAGCATTTGATGCTGGCTTTGCTGGAGCAGGACGATGGCAGCACGGCCTCGTTGCTGCAGCGTGCCGGCGTCAATGTGGCACCGCTCAAGGCCGCCTTGAAAAGCGCCATCGAGCGCCTGCCCAAGGTCGAAGGCCACGGCGGTGACGTGCAGGTGGGGCGCGACCTGGGCAATCTGCTCAACCTCACCGACAAGGCCGCGCAGAAGCAGGGCGATGCCTTCATCGCCAGCGAAATGTTCCTGCTGGCGGTGGCCGACGACAAGGGCGAGACTGGCCGCCTGCTGCGCGAGCACGGTCTGGCCAAGAAGCATCTGGAGAGCGCCACCGCTGCCGTGCGTGGCGGTCAGAACGTCGGCTCGCAGGACGCCGAGGGCCAGCGCGAAGCTTTGTCAAAATATTGTCTGGACCTCACCGAGCGCGCCCGTCTAGGCAAGCTCGACCCGGTGATCGGCCGTGACGACGAGATCCGCCGCGCGGTGCAGATTCTGCAGCGGCGCACCAAGAACAACCCGGTCCTGATCGGCGAGCCCGGCGTGGGCAAGACCGCCATCGTCGAAGGCCTGGCGCAGCGCATCGTCAATGGCGAAGTGGCCGAGACGCTCAAGGACAAGAAAGTGCTGGCGCTCGACATGGCCGCTCTGCTGGCCGGCGCCAAGTACCGCGGCGAGTTCGAGGAGCGGCTCAAGGCCGTGCTCAAGGAGGTCGCCCAGGACGAGGGGCGCATCATCCTCTTCATCGACGAGATCCACACCATGGTCGGCGCCGGTAAGGCCGAAGGCGCCATGGATGCCGGCAACATGCTCAAGCCCGCGCTGGCGCGCGGCGAGCTGCACTGCATCGGCGCCACCACGCTGGACGAATACCGCAAGTACATCGAGAAGGACGCCGCGCTCGAGCGCCGCTTCCAGAAAGTGCTGGTGGACGAGCCGAGCGTCGAGGCGACCATCGCCATCCTGCGCGGCCTGCAGGAGAAGTACGAGATCCACCACGGCGTGGACATCACCGACCCGGCCATCGTCGCTGCGGCCGAATTGAGCCACCGCTACATCACCGACCGCTTCCTGCCCGACAAGGCCATCGACCTCATCGACGAGGCCGCCTCGCGCATCAAGATGGAAATCGACTCCAAGCCCGAGGTGATGGACAAGCTGGACCGCCGCATGATCCAGCTGAAGATCGAGCGCGAAGCGGTCAAGAAGGAAAAGGACGAGGCCTCGCGCAAGCGCCTGCAACTAATCGAAGAGCAGCTCGAATCGCTACAGCGCGAGTACAACGACCTGGAAGAAGTGTGGAAGGCCGAGAAGGCCCGCGCCCACGGCTCGGCGCACATCAAGGAAGAGATCGACGCCCTGCGCGCCAAGATGGCCGAACTGCAGCGCGGCGGCAAATACGAACAACTGGCCGAGCTGCAGTACGGCAAGCTGCCGCAGCTCGAAGCGCAGCTGAAGGCGGCCGAGCAAAGCGGCGAGAGCGCCACGCCCAACAAGCTGCTGCGCACCCAGGTGGGCACCGAGGAGATCGCCGAGGTGGTGTCGCGTGCCACCGGCATCCCGGTCTCCAAGATGATGCAGGGCGAGCGCGACAAACTGCTCAAGATGGAAGACAAGATGCACGAGCGCGTCATCGGCCAGGACGAGGCCGTGCGCCTGGTCGCCGATGCCATCCGCCGCTCGCGCGCCGGCCTGTCGGACGAGAACCGGCCCTACGGCTCCTTCCTCTTCCTCGGCCCCACCGGCGTCGGCAAGACCGAGCTGTGCAAGACGCTGGCCGAATTCCTCTTCGACAGCGAAGACCACCTGATCCGCATCGACATGAGCGAGTTCATGGAGAAGCACTCTGTCGCCCGCCTGATCGGCGCGCCGCCGGGATACGTCGGCTACGAGGAGGGCGGCTACCTCACCGAGCTGGTGCGCCGCAAACCCTACTCGGTGATCCTGCTCGACGAGGTCGAAAAGGCCCACCCCGACGTGTTCAACGTGCTGCTGCAGGTGCTCGACGATGGCCGCATGACCGACGGACAGGGCCGCACGGTCGATTTCAAGAACACCGTGATCGTCATGACCTCCAACCTCGGCAGCCAGATGATCCAGCAGATGGCCGGCGACGACTACGGCGTGATCAAGCTCGCGGTGATGGCCGAAGTGAAAACCTACTTCCGCCCCGAGTTCATCAACCGCATCGACGAAGCGGTGGTGTTCCACAGCCTCGACGAAAAGCACATCGCCCGCATCGCCCGCATCCAGCTCCAGTATCTGGAAAAGCGCCTGGCGCGGCTGGAGATGGGGCTGGAAGTGTCCGACGCCGCGCTCGCCAACGTGGCCGATGCGGGCTTCGACCCGGTGTTCGGTGCACGGCCGTTGAAGCGCGCGATCCAGGAACGCATCGAGAATCCGCTGGCCAAGGCGATTTTGGAAGGGCAGTTTGGCGCCAAGGACGTGATCCGGGTGGATGCGGAAGGCGGGAAGATGGTGTTCGGGAAATCGAACGTCGGCTGACGCTCAGTGAGCGGATACGCAAATTGAACGGGGTTCTGCGGGGCTCCGTTTTCCATGCTGCATCGTCGGCCGGACGAACACGTAAGTCGGATAAGCGCAGCGCCATCCGACACATCGATGCAACACTTACGGAGAAATGCCGGGTGCGCAGTACGTAGGGTGGGTTGAGCGCAGCGAAGCCCAACACGCAGCGGTGCAATCTGTAAGGCCGAATGTGGGGCTTCATCAGTCAGCCCCGGCGACACTCACTCACGCACCAAGCAGCCGTCGCGCCAGCAACGACTGCATGTCACGTCGCCCATCGGCAATCAGGTAGATGACCACCCGCGTATCGATGACCCGATAAATCACCCGATAGGGCTTGAACAGAGTCTGACGGAATTCCTTGATGCCGAGTTCGGCAAGCTCCTTCGGAAAGCTGCCACGTTCGGGGAACTTCGCCAGACTGTCCGCTGCAGCCATCAATTGGTCGAGCACATAATTCGCGTTCGCGGCGCAATCGAACTCGGCGATGGTGTCGTAAATTGACTCCAGATCCTGCTCGGCGCCTGCCGTCAGCACCACTTCGTATTCGGGGATTCTGCTGGGCATCAGACCGAGGTGCGCTTCGCCCGCAAGCGCCCGACGACATCCGAAATTGGTTTGACACGCCCCGCGTCAATATCCTGTTGGCCCAGCGCCAATATCTTCAACAAAGCCAGTGTTTCCTGCGTCTGCTCATAGCTGGTCACGTCCTGGAGCACGGCCTTCGCTTCGCCGTTCTGAGTGATGACCAAAGGCTCGCGCCGATCGGCCAGATGCGACAACACCTCGGCGGCATGGGCTTTCAGGTAACTGATGGGTTTGACTTGGGAGGAGTAGCGCATGTCGTTCGCCTCAGGACAAAGTGGTCTGAATTTAGACTTTTTATAGTCTTTTTGCAACGGCGGAATTCCAGCCACCCGCCCCATCCAATCATCCTAGAAACCGTAGTTGGACGCGCCCGAGTGTGCGGCTGGCGGGCTGGCTGGCAAGGCGCGACGACGCACAGCCTGCACGCTGTAAGGAGGAGCAACGCTGTCAGGCGGCGTGCCAGGCGCGCAATCGGGTGCGTAGCGCTGTCACCCGCCAGGTGATCGGCCACGAAACCGGAAAGGTTAGCATGTTCAATACCTTGCCCATGGGCACAAGCGGTCAACTGCGGTTTCTGGATCATTCACTTTCCGGCATGCAGACCGTCCAGCGGACTGACCACGCCACGCCCGCCCTTGTTCAGCACATGGGTGTAGATCATCGTGGTCGATACATCGGCGTGGCCCAGCAATTCCTGCACCGTGCGGATGTCGTAGCCGGACTCCAACAGATGGGTGGCGAAGGAGTGGCGCAAGGTGTGGGGTGTGGCAGGTTTGTGAATGCCGGCGGCAGCAACGGCGCGTTTGACCGCCCGCTGGAGACGTTTTTCATCGAAGTGATGACGCCCCGTGGTGCCGCTTCGCGGATCGACGGACAAGCGCTCCGCCGGGAAAACATACTGCCACCCGAAAGCGCTGGGCGCCGAGGGATACTTCACCGCCAGCGCATTCGGTAGCCATACGCGGCCGCCCCCCGATGCCAGATCGGACTCATGAACCGCCTTGGTGTGCGCAATCTGTGCCGACAAAGCCTTGTTCAGGCTGCGTGGCAGCATGGTGACACGGTCCTTCGCGCCTTTGCCGTCCCGGACCAGAATCTCCCCCCGCGAGAGTTCCACATCCTTGACCCTCAGCCTGACCATCTCCATCAGGCGCAGACCGGCACCGTACATCAACCCGACCATCAGACGGATCTGGGAATCGTCGATCTCGCGAATCATCGCCGCGACCTCGTCGCGGGTGAGCACGGTCGGCAATCGAGCCGGACGCTTCGCCCGCACGACATCGTCCAGCCAGGGCGCCGGCAATTCGAGCACCTCGCGATACAGGAACAGCAAGGCCGACAGCGCCTGATTCTGCGTGGCTGCTGCCACGTTGCGGTCCACCGCCAGCGCCGTCAGGAAGGCCTCGATGTGGAGTTTGCCCATCTCCCGAGGGTGGCGCTTGTCATGAAACAGAATGTATCGTCTAATCCACGCAACATATGACTTCTCGGTGCGGATGCTGTAGTGCTTCAGGCGCAGGCGTTCGCGGACGACATCAAGCAGGCGGGGTTGGAAAGCGATGGAGGCATTGGAAGTGTTATCCGACATGATGGCAGACCCGTACGGGAAGGCAGCATTAAGAATCAGCAGCTTAGCAGAGTATGCCGCGCTATGCGAATGTCGTATAACGCGTTTACTCTCCGCTTTGGCGTCCACTTCACGTTACATCGCTCGGCCAGAATCTTTGAATAATTAAATTAATTTGGTGGTAGCAGCACATAGTCTCTTTCGTAAATGTGTGTTCTGGTTGTTTGGTAAATGTCAGGTGTAAACAGTTTGTTCTTGGTGCCAGTAGCAAATTCAGTACTATCGTTTGGTTTGTACCAGGGTCAGTTCCAGGGCGATTGCACCTATTTGGCATATTTCTGAGTCCTCGAACAACAAAGGACTTGTGCACAGCGTAAAAATCCCGTCCACTCTCGTCTTTTGGGCAACAGATGGGAAAGACGCTGGTGGAACACC
>NZ_JAEKFT010000049.1 GCF_018524365.1 Denitromonas iodatirespirans | reverse complement strand
CTGGACGCCAATCGGTGCGGTCACGCTCAATCCGGAGCGTGATGCGGCCATTTGCGGCCACGGTCATGCTGAAGACATAAAACGGTTGGTTGCATGAATCAGGCGACAACTATCTTGACTTGCTCCGGGCGATGAGCGGCATGGTGCCCACCCGACGCGTCGCCTCAAGTGAGAACTGCTGTGTGCGCCGTCAGCACAATTCAGCGCTCGACCTCCCGGCATCGCTAGGCTGGGGGTGTCTCCTCCTCTCTTGGCGTGTCGCCTTCGGGCGCGTCAGCACAAGCCCGGCCCCGCCCCCTCGGGGGGCGGTCTTTTTTGCCGGCAAGCGGGAGGCGGGAGCATTGAGGAGGAAACCCGCATGAATGCCAGAGATGCAATGCATTGGGGAGTCGAGCTGGCCGGCGGCGCGATACTGGTCGTGCCCCCGGGGGCGACCATCGACTGCCGGGCCGGCTGCGTGTGGCTGAGCGAGCATCGCCCCGGTCGTGATGTGCTGCTCGTCGCGGGCGAGGCTCACTCCGTCGGTGGCACCGGGCCGGTGGTGGTGACCGCGCACCGGGGCGCACGGCTGGTTATCGGCCTGGTCGACGACTCAGCCGGACGCACGCTGCGCCGGATCCTGGGCGCGGCCTGGGCCCGGCTGCGCCAGCGCGGCGAGCGCGCCGGCACAGGCTTGCACCACCGGCCGGGCCTGCCCGCGCGCTGACATCAGCAGCACATAGCTCTTGTCGGGCAGGCGCAGCGGATGCACCGTGCGCAGCCCGTGGCGCGCGCAGGCATCCAGCGTCAGCTGCAGCGGCATCAGCGCCAGGCCGTCGCCGCGCGCACAGGCCAGCAGCGCGGCATACACATCGTGGCATGTCAGCACCGGGGCCTGCGGCAGGGCCGCCAGCCCGGTCTGCCGGGCCAGCCGCGACCATGACAGGAGCGGGTGCTCGATCAGCGGCTCGCTGGCCAGCAGCTCGGGCAGCGAGCGCAGCCCCAGCGCCAGCGCCCGTGGGGCCGGCGCCAGCACGCCGAGCGTCTCATGCCACAGGATGCGGCCGTCTTCATGGTCCGCCGGATGACAGTAGCGGATCGCAATGTCACACTCGCTGCGGTCGAGGTCGGACAGCGTTTCGCTCACCGCCAGCGTCAGCGCCACGCCGGGGCAGGCCGCGCGCAGGGCGGCCAGCCGGGCCGGCAGCCACAGCCGTGCCACGCCCGGGCTGGCCGCGATGCGCACCTCGGTGGCAAACCCGCTGCCCAGCCCGTGCAGCCAGTCGGCCGCGCCGCGCGCGAAGGCAGCCGCCGCGTGGTAGTAGGCCAGCCCCTCGTCGGTCAGCTCGACCGTCGGGCTGTGGCGGATCAGCAGGCGCAGGCCGGTGCGCTCTTCGAGCAGCGCCAGCGAGGCGCTCAGCGCTGCACGGCTGACGCCCAGCTCGCCGAGGGCCCGCGCCACCGTGCCGTGGCGCACCAGTGCCTCGAAGGCGGCCAGGGCATGCAGCGGCGGCAGGGGGGCGGGGGGTGTCGACATCAAGGAGGCTCCGGTCGATGAGTCATTCATTATTGCGTGATCTGCCCTTGCTGGAACTGTTGGCGCTGGAGGCCTGCCTGCGCCTGGGCTCGCTGGCGCGGGCGGCCGACGAGCTGTCGGTCACGCCGTCGGCGATCAGCCACCGCATCCGCCAGCTCGAACGCACGCTGGGCATTGCCCTGCTCGAACGGCGCGGGCGCGGGGTGGTGCCGAGCGCCGCCGCGGCCGCCTGCCAGGAGGCATTGAGTGCGCGGGTGGCGGCCTTCCGGGCGGCGACGCAGTCCTTGCGCGACACCGCGCAGCACCAGCTGCACATCGATGTCACCCCGGTGCTGGGCGTGGCCTGGCTGACTGGCCGCCTGGCAGCGCTGCGCCGCCTGCTGGACCTGCCCCGGCTGCGGGTCGAGATGAGCACCAACCGGCTGCCCGGTGCGCCCATCGATCCGCGCACCGACATCATCATCGAACTGGTGGCCGATGCCACCGCCGCCGGCATGCGGCCCCTGTTCGCGGCCCGGCTCGGCGCCTATGCGGCGGCCGGCTCGGCGCTGGCGGCGCCGGTGTCGGCCGAGGCGCTGCAGGGCCAGGCCTTGCTACGCCAGACCTCCGCCGACTGGGCCGACTGGTGCGAGGCGGCCTTCGGCCACTGCCCGCCCCTGCACTACGCGGTGACGCTGGACGACCCGCTCAGCGCGCTCGAAGCCTGCCTGGCCGGCACCGGCCCGGCCCTGCTCAATACCCTGGCCGCGGCCCCGTATGTGGCGTCCGGCCAGCTGCGCGCGCTGCACCCGGCCGACATCGATGCGGGTGTCTACGGCATTGCGCTGACCGAGCGCGGCCAGCTCAAGCCGTTGGCGCGCCGCGCCGTCGAGGCGCTGGTGGCGCTGGCCGCGGAGGGCCGCTAGCGGCACAGCGCCTCCAGCGACTGCAGCGCCAGCAGCAGGTCGGGCGAATTCCAGGCGCGTGCCGCCAGCGCGGCCACCGCGGCCATCGCCAGCGCCAGCCACAGGCCGGCGCGTCGGTGCGGGCGGTGCTTCATGCGGCGCGCCCGGCCGGCACGGGGGCCGGGCTGCGATCGTCGATCGGGTAGTGCAGCAGCGCGGCCAGCACGCCGAGGCCGATCGACAGCGTCCACACCACGTCATACGAGCCGGTGGCGTCGAACACCAGGCCGCCCAGCCACACGCCGAGGAAGCTGCCCACCTGGTGGCTGAAGAAGACGAAGCCGAACAGCGTCGAGATGTAGCGCACGCCGAAGATCTGCGACAGCACGGCGCTGGTCAGCGGCGCCGTGCCCAGCCACAGAAAGCCCATGCCGGCGGCGAACACATAGGTGGTGGTGGCGCTCACCGGCAGCACCATGTAGGCGGCGGTCAGCCCGGCGCGCAGCAGGTAGAGGATGCTGAGTAGGTTCTTGGCACGCCAGCGCCCGCCCATCTGGCCCCAGGCCCAGGTGCCGAGCACGTTGAACAGGCCGACCAGCGCCAGCGCGCGCATGCCGACATTGGCGTTCAGCCCCTGGTCCAACAGGAAGGCCGGCAGGTGGTTGCCGATGAAGGCGAGCTGGAAGCCGCAGGCCAGAAAGCCCAGCCCCAGCAGCCAGAAGCCGCGATGCGAGAAGGCCTCGGCCAGCGCGCTCCCCAGACCCTGCGGCGGCGTGGCCGTGGGGTTGGGGCGGGCGCTCGGCTCGGCCATGGCCACCGCCAGCAGCAGCGTGGCGGCCACGGCGGCGGCCAGCACCCACAGCGCCTCGGCCCAGCCGGCGCTGCTGATCAGCGACTGCGCGACCGGCAGCATGGCGAACTGGCCGAGCGAGCCGAGCGCGCCGGCCGTGCCCAGCGCGGCGGTGCGCCGATGCGGCGGCACGGCACGGCCGATGGCGCCGTAGATGATGCTGAAGCCGGTGCCGCTGAGCCCCAGGCCGACCAGCAGGCCGGCCGACAGGCTGAGCATCACGCCGCTGTCCGACAACGGCATCAGCACCAGCCCGGCCACATAGGCCAGTGCGCCGAAGACCACCACCCGGCCGGCACCGAAGCGGTCGGCCACCATGCCGGTGAAGGGCTGGGCGACGCCCCACAGCAGGTTCTGCAGGGCGATGGCGAAGGCGAAGGTCTCGCGCCCCCAGCCCTGGTCGAAACTCATCGGCTGCAGAAACAGCCCGAAACTGTGGCGCATGCCCAGTGCCAGGCTGAGGATCAGCCCGCCGCACACGATGACCAGCGCGGGCGAGCGCCAGGATGGGGTTGTCATGGTGATTCTCCTGATGGGGGGTGTGCTTACCCTAGCGCCGGCACACCGGCGCACCGGCGAAGAATGCTGTGCCCGGCAGCAGCGCATTTCATGTGTGCGCGCCGCCTCGCCGCCCCGGCGCGACTCGGCTATGCTTGGCGCCGTCCCAATCCCCTAGCGCTCCGACATGCTCAACGCCCGCCTCTACCTCGCTCTGCTCGCCGCCCTGGTGTACCTCGTCGCCGTGCCCGGCACCTCGCTGTTTCGCGCCGCGCTGTCGGGCGACGCGCTGACCCTGCGGGTGAGCTTCGGCTCGCCGATGCTGTGGCTGACCACGGCCGTCATCGTGCTGATCATCTGGGGTGTGTGGAAGCGCTTCGCCTGGGCCTGGTGGCTGGGTGTGGCGGCGGCCGCCTTCCAGCTGGTGCGCACCGGCATGTGGGTGGCGCAGCACTACTCGCTGTCGCGCCTGCCGGGTGAGAGCACGCTGCTGGTGCTCGGCCTGCTGGTGACGTTTCTGGTGCTGATGCTCTCGCCGGGCATGCGCATGGCGTGCCGGCGCTGAGGCGGTTTGGCGGGTTGAAACCCGCCGTTCCCGACGCCCTCTAGCTCGAACAACTCACCGACAGCGACTGCGCCCAGTCCGGCGGCGGGGCGGCGAATTCGGCGTTGTCCGGCTGTTCGTCGAAGGGGCGCTGCAGGCAGGCGTGGATGCGGTGCAGGGGGGCGTAGTCGCCGGTCTGCGCGGCGCGGATCGCGGTTTCGGCCACCCAGTTGCGCAGCACGTATTTCGGATTGATCGCCTGCATGGCGGCGCGGCGTTCGGCGTCGGGCCGCGGCTCTAGCGCCAGGCGCGCGCGCCACTGCGCCAGCCAGGCGTCGCAAGCGGCGCGGTCGGTGGCCAGATCGCGTACCGGTGCGTCCTGCGCCGGGGTGCCGGCAACGGCGGGTAGCTCGCCCAGGGCGCGGAAGAACAGCGTGTAGTCGGTGTGCTGGGTGTGCAGCATCGTGTACAGGCCGCCGATCAGGGCTTCGTCGTCGTCACGCGCCTCCACCAGCCCGAGCTTGGCGCGCAGGCGGTCGAGGAAATCGCGGTTGTAGGTCGCCACGTAGGTGGCGTCGATGGCTTCGAACAGTGCGTCGGTGTCGCCGATCAGCGGCGTCAGCGCATGGCCGAGGGCGTGCAGGTTCCAGTGCGCGATGTGCGGCTGCGCGCTGTAGCGGTAACGGCCGCCGCGGTCGGTGTGGTTGCAGATGTGCTCGGCGTCGAAGGCGTCCATGAAGGCGAAGGGGCCGTAGTCGAGCGTGAGGCCGAGAATCGACATGTTGTCGGTGTTCATCACCCCGTGCATGAAGCCCACCGCCTGCCATTGCGCCATCAGCGCCGCGGTGCGGCGGCTGACTTCGGTGAGCATCGCCAGGGCCGGGTCGGCCGCCTCGCGCGCCGCGGGGTAGAAGCGGTCGATGACATAGTCGGCCAGCTGTTGCAGGGCATCGACCCGGCGGTTGGCCATCCAGTGCTCGAAGGAGCCGAAGCGCACGAAGCTCGGCGCCATGCGCGTCACCACCGCGGCGGTCTCCAGGGTCTCGCGCGGCACCGGCAAATCGGAGGCGACCAGGCTCAGCGCGCGCGTGGTGGGGATGCCGAGCGCAGCCATGGCCTCGGAGCAGAGAAATTCGCGGATCGACGAGCGCAGCACCGCGCGGCCGTCGCCCATGCGCGAATAGGGCGTGCGCCCGGCGCCCTTGAGCTGCAGTTCCCACGGGCCGTGGGGCGTGCGCACCTCGCCGAGCAGGTGGGCGCGCCCGTCGCCGAGCTGGCCGGCCCAGGCGCCGAACTGGTGGCCCGAATACACCGCCGCCAGCGTCTCGCCGCCGGGCAGCGGCGCATTGCCGGCAAAGGCGGCGACGAAGTCCGGCGTGCCGGTCTCCTCCGGATGCAGGCCGATCAGCGCGGCGGCCGCATCGCTCACCGCGACCAGGCGGGCGTCGGGCAGGCCCCAGGGGGCGAGCCGGGTGTAGAAGGCCTCGGGCAGGCGCGCGAAGCTGTTGTCGAAGGGCAGGGCGTCGAGGCGGTGCGGACGTGCGGGCGCGTCCGGATGGGGGGCATTCATGGGCAGGCTCTGTCGGGGGATCGGGCGGCCGGTCTGTGCCGGCATCGGTAGACAGTGTGGCACCGGATGCGTTGCCGTGCGCGCTGGGCGAACAGGCGGAGGGGCGGGTAGGATGAACTGACGGCGCGCCGCCGGCGTGCCCCGGACCGACCCCGCACAAGGAGCCGCCATGCCGATGTTTGTCGATACCTCGCCCCCCGGACAGTGCATCTTCTGCCGCCTGGTGGCGGGCGAGATCCCCGCCGAGCGCGTCTATGAAGACGCCCTCACCATTGCCTTCATGGACATCGGCCAGGTCAACCCCGGCCATGTGCTGGTGGCCAGCAAGCGCCATGCCGCCACGCTGTTCGACCTCACCTTTGATGAAGCCGGCGCCATCATGCAGACCGCCCAGCGGGTCGCCTTCGCCGTGCGCGAGGCCTTCGACCCGCCCGGCCTCACCCTGCTGCAAGCCAACGGCAAGGAAGGCGACCAGACCGTGTTTCACTGCCACATGCACGTGGTGCCACGCCATGGCGACGACGGCATCGGCCTGTCTTGGCCGCGCAAGGACCCGCCGATGGCGATCATCGCCAGCTATGCGGAGCGGCTGCGGGCGGTGATGGGGAAGGGGTGACGAAAGGTAGAGTTGGCGGGTCATGACGTTGGTGTATTCTTCCGGTGTTTTTTGACATCGTGGAGGAATGCTCATGCCGCTCAATATTCGTGTCCGGCAGCGGGTGATCCGCAAGCTCGAAGCCTACGAAGGGCGCGTGAGCCACTTCTATCTCGATCGCGTAGGCAAGGTCACGGTGGGGGTCGGCCACTTGATTCCGGATCGGAGTGCGGTTGCGGGGCTTGATATGGTTGTGGCGCCGTCGGGGCCGCTGGCAAGCCTGGCCGAAAAACAGGACGAGTACGACCGCGTCGCGGCCGAACCGGTGGGCTATCGCGCCAGCCACTATCGTGCCGCAACCCGACTGCTGATGCCCGACACCGAAATCTCGCGCCTGCGTGACCGTCATGTGCGTACGTTTTATCGGGAGCTTCAGGCGATCTACTCCCGGCACAACGGTTACCCTGACGATTTCGACAATTGGCCGGCAGGGGTGCAGATGGCGCTGTTCGATCTTATCTTCAATCTGGGGGCCACGCGCTTGCGTCATGTTTTCGTCAATCTCGACCGGGCGATCCGTGCGAGCGATTGGCGGCGTGCCGCGACCGAGTCGCACCGCCCGCAAGTCAGCGCGGCACGGAATCTGTATGTGCGGCAACTTTTTTTGTCAGCCACGGGGGTGCCGGCCGCATGCGTACCTGCCTGCTGACGGTTTTCATGTCGAGCGTGCTGCTCGGCTGTGCCGCCGTGCGCGCCGCGCCGCCTCTGCGCGCATTCAACGGGGCAGCCTTCGCCGGTCTGGTCGAAGCCAGCGGGGAGCGCGGCCGGCTGGACTATGTGCTGGACGGGGCCAATGGTGCCGAGTTGCGTTTTGCCAGTTGCGCCGAGGTGGCCGCGACCGAGGCGGCAGCGGTGCGTGAGGATCAGTTCACGTTGTTCCGTCTGCTGCGCACCAACTGTCAGGCGCTGGCGCGCTATGCCGACAGCCGCCCGGCCCGCGACAGTCACCTGCCCGATGCGCTGACACCGGTGCTGGTGGGCACCTTGCCGTCCGAGGTGCTGCCGGCCGTCGGCGGGCAACCGGCGCCACCGAAGGCGGGCGAGCGTTTGAAGAGCGCTCCCCACGTGGCGGACATCGAGGCGCTACCCGGGGGCCGTGTGCGGGTGCTGACCCGCGACGACGAGATTGTCTACACTCTCATGGCGCAGGGCGACTTCGACGGCGACGGCGTGCAGGACATGCTCCTGCGACTCGACTGGCGCGCGCGCGACGCATTCGGCCAGGGTGTCGAGCTGCTGCAGATCACCCGTCGTACGCCCGGCGGGCCGGCCGAGCTGACCTGGCGCTTGCCGGCGGCACCCTAGCCGGTGCCGATCTTGCCGCCTGCGTGGCAGGCGGTGCGTTTGATCGAGAGGACCATGCCCACGGACGCAGCCGTCGACATCCCCGCCCACATCGACGCCCTCTACCGCAGCGACTCGCGCCGCATCCGCGCCACGCTGATCCGCCTGCTGGGCGATTTCGATCTGGCCGAGGAGGCGGTGCAGGAGGCCTTCGTCGCGGCCATGGCGCAATGGCCGCGCGACGGCGTGCCGGACAACCCGCGTGCCTGGCTGGTGTCGGCGGGGCGCTTCCGGGCCATCGACCGCATCCGTCAGCGCGCCCGGTTCGATGCCTCGCTCGCCGAGCTGGCCTGGCGGCTGGCCGAGGATGAGCAAGAGGTTGCCGAGCCGGCCAGCGGCATCGAAGACGACCGCCTGCGGCTGATCTTCACCTGCTGCCACCCTGCACTGGCGCCCGAGGCGCAGGTGGCGCTGACCCTGCGCGAGGTGTGCGGGCTGACCACCGAGGCCATCGCCAGCGCCTTTCTCACCGCCACGCCGACGCTGGCGCAGCGCATCGTGCGCGCCAAGGGCAAGATCCGCGACGCGCGCATTCCCTACGAGGTGCCCGAGGGGCCGGCGCTGGCCGAGCGGCTCGACAGCGTGCTGCGGGTGGTCTACCTGATCTTCAACGAAGGCTATCTGAGCTCGAGCGGCGAGTCGCTGACCGCGCCCGACCTGTCGGACGAGGCCATCCGCCTCGGCCGGCTGCTGGTCGAGCTGCTGCCCGAGCCCGAGGCGCAAGGTCTGCTGGCGCTGATGCTGCTGACCGAATCGCGCCGCGCGGCGCGCAGCACGGCCGAGGGCGAGCTGGTGCTGCTCGACGCCCAGGACCGCCGCCTGTGGAACCGCGCGCTGATCGACGAGGGCATCGCCCGGGTCGAGACGGCGCTGCGCTCGCGCCGTGTCGGCCCCTACGCGCTGCAGGCGGCGATTGCCGCGGTGCATGCCGAGGCGCCCACCGCGGCCGACACCGACTGGCCGCAGATCGTCGGCCTCTACGACGTGCTGATGCGGGTCGAGCCTTCGCCGGTGGTGGCGCTCAACCGCGCCGTGGCGGTGGCCATGCGCGACGGGCCGGCTGCCGGGCTGGCCTTGATCGACGCATTGCTGGCCGAAGGCGAGCTGGCCGACTACCGGCTGGCGCATGCCGCCCGCGGCGAGCTAATGCAGCGCCTGGGCCAGCGCGACGGCGCCCGTGCCGCCTTTGCCCGTGCGCTGGCACTGACCCCGCCGGGCCCCGAGCAGCGTCACCTGGCCGCTCGGCTCGACGGCCTGGCCTGAACCGCGCGCCATCCCGACGAACGGTTGTCGAATCGTCGCCACGGCCGACGACTAAGGGGCGAAATCCGACAAAAAACCCACCACCGATCCCCGAGGAGACCCCCATGAAATATCTCTGCCTGGTGTATGCCGACGAAAGCACGCTGCACAGCCTGCCAGACAGCCCCGAAGACGCCGAATGCCAGGCCTATGCCGAGCAGGTTGCCGGCAGCGGTCGCATGCTGGCGGCCGAGGCGCTCGAGCCGGTGGCCACCGCCACCACCGTGCGCATGCGCGGCGGCAAGGTGTCGATCACCGATGGGCCGTTTGCCGAAACCAAGGAGCAGCTGGCCGGCTTCTACCTGGTCGAGGCGCATGACCTGAACGAAGCCATCCAGGTGGCGGCGCAGATTCCCGCCGCCCGTGTCGGCAGCGTCGAAGTGCGGCCGGTGCGCCAACTGCAAGTCTGAACCCCCTCACTGGAGAGAGACCATGACGACCCCCAACACAAGCACTGACGAAGCCGAGGTGCGTGCCCTGTTTGCCGCCTGCCGCGACGCCGTGGTCGCGCACGACATCGGCCGGCTGATGCAGCACTACACCGACGACCTGGTCGCCTTCGACGCCATCGGCCCGCTGCGTTTCGACGGCCGCGCCGCCTACGAGGCGCACTGGCGCCGCTGCCTGGAGATGTGCCCGGGTACGATGATCTTCGACATGCATGATCTCACGCTGTCGCTGGACGGAACGGTCGGTTTCGGCCACTACCTGGTGCGTTGCGGCATGACCGCCGAGGACGGCACCGAGCAGGCCAGCTGGATGCGCTGCTCGGTCGGTCTGCGCAAGATCGACGGCCAGTGGCGCATCGCGCATGAGCACTTCTCGGCGCCCTTCGATCCCGAGACCTGGAAGGCGCAGTTTGACCTGACGCCCTGAGCGCCGGGGTCTTTCAACGGAAAACGCACATGCCCCCGAGCATCGATTCACGACCCGCGACCTTTGCCCTGACCCACCGCCTCGCCGTGCCCCGCACGGCGGCGTGGGCGGCCCTGTCGGACGCCGACCGGCTGGCCCAGTGGTGGCGCCCGGCGGGCGCACGGCTGACGGCCGCGTCGCTGGCGTTTCACCCCGGCGGCCGCTTTCTCTACGCCACCCGCCTGCCCAATGGCCAGGCCATGTGGGGCCGCTTCGTGTATCGCGACATCGAGGCGCCGAGGCGCATCGTCTGCGTCGCCTCGTTCTCCGATGCCGGCGGCCGCGTGCGCCGCCACCCGCTGCGCGTGCACTGGCCGCGCTATGTGCACCACACGCTGGAGCTGGCCGAGGTGGCCGGCGGCACCGAGTTGCGGCTGCGCTCGCGGCCGGTGCACGCCACCTCGGCCGAGATCCGCGCCTTCGAAGACGGGCACATCTGCCTGCAACGCGGCTTTGCCGATGCCTGGGCGCGCCTCGACGCGCACCTGGCCGGCCGGGCCGGAACACCCCCCACCCCGACGAGGAGTCAAGAATGAGAGCCGAACCTTACCTGCTGTTTCGTGGCGACTGCGAGGCCGCCCTCAATGTCTACAAGGATGTGTTGGGCGCCGAAGTGACCGCGCTGATGCGCTTTCGCGATGCGCCGGCGGGCGCCATGCCCGAGATGTCCGGCATGGCCGACAAGGTGATGCATGCCAATCTCAAGATCGGCAACACCATGGTGATGGCCTCCGACGGCCAGTGCGGTGAGGCCACCGGTTTCGACGGTTTCGCGCTGACGCTGGAGGTGGCCGACACCGCCGAGGCGCAGCGGGTGTTTGCCGCGCTGGCCGAAGGCGGCGAGGTGCGCATGCCGCTGGCGCCGACCTTCTTTGCGCGCCAGTTCGGCATGCTCGCCGATCGCTTCGGGGTGCCGTGGATGGTCATCGAGCACATGCCCGAGGCCGGTTGAACGATGGCCGGGCGCGGCCGTTCTGGCGCGCCCGGCCGCCGCTCAGGCGCGCCAGAACGGCTTGTTGCCTTCGAAATTGGCCTGGCCGCGGCTGATGCCGACATCGCGCAGCAGGTGCTCTTCCATCTCGCGCAGGTCGCGGCGGTCGCGGCTGCGCTTGATCCAGGTCTTGAGGGTGATGCGCGCGGCACGCAGGGCCTGCTGCAGCACCGTGCCAAGCTCGGCACGGAGGGGGGCAGGGGCGCAGGTTTTTTGGGTCAGGCTGCTCATGATGCGTCTCCTGTTGGGGGGGCTTTCGTTGATGTGAAGCTTGGCCGCCCAGCACAAATGCATCCAATCGTTTATTCGGATTCACGCCTTCGGAAATTGTGATGGCGAAGACTTTCCAGATGCGGTGTACTGATGACATTCCACTGCGATGAACAGGAACCGACCATGGAGCTGTACCACCTCAGAACCTTTGTCGCGGTCGCCGAAGAGAAGCATCTGACCCGTGCCGCCGAGCGCTTGTTCACCAGCCAGCCGGCGATCAGCGCGCATATCAAGGCGCTCGAAGAGACGCTCGGCGTCACGCTTTTCGACCGCACGCCCAAGGGCATGCGCCTGACCGCCGTCGGCGAGGAAATGCTGCCGCGCGCGCGCCAGGCGCTGGCCGCCGCCAACACCTTCGTGCAGCACGCCAAGGGCCTGCAGGACGAGCTGATCGGTAGCGTGCGCATCGGCCTCAACTCCGACGCCCGCTTCCTGCGCCTGGCCGCCCTGCAGGCGGCGCTGGCCGACGACTACCCACGCCTCGAAGTGGCCATGCTCACCGGCTCGACCGGCACCAATCTGCCGGCGTTGCGTGTCGGCAAGCTGGATGCGGCCTTCGTGTCGGGCGAGATCGACGATCCGTCGATGAGCGTGTGCTTCCTGGCCGAGGAGCCGCTGGTCATCGCCGCGCCGACCGGGCTGCGCGAGCAGATCGTCTCGACCGAAGTGGAGGCGCTGGCCGCCCTGCCGTGGGTGTACACCTCGCCGGACTGCTCGCATTTTCGCGTCATGCGGGTGCTGTTCGAGGCGCATTGCTGCGAGCCGACCCGAATCCTGATCGCCAACCAGGAAGACGCGCTGGTCGAGATGGTCCGCGCCGGCGTCGGCCTGGGCATCATCCGTCGCGGGGTGCTTGCGCCGGACGATCCGCAGGCCTACGAGCTGCCGGTGGCGCTGCCGGCCGTGCCGCTGCAGTTCGCCTACCTCAGGAAGCGCGAGAACGATCCGGTGATCCGTGCCCTGATGCAGGAGGTGTGCGCGGTGTGGGGCGTCGACGCGCCGAGGGAACAGGTCCGCGATGCGGGCTGAGCGGGCCGGTCTTATCCACGCCTGCCGTGGGCAGGCTTGTGGACAAGCTGTGGGGCGCCAGCCCATCTGCTTGAGCGGGCAGGGTTTTTGTGCACTGCTGCAAAACGAGGCAGCCGCGATGCCGTCGGCCGTTTTCCCGCCATGGCGCATGCCGCGGGCCTTTGCGCCGTGCGAGACGCGCGTGTTATCCCCGCGCGCCGTGGGTGACCCTGTGGATAAGCTGTGCGCCGGGCGCGCATCTCATTGAGGTGCCGCGGGTTTTTTCGCCTGCCTAGAAATGAGGCAGTGGCGGCCGTCGAGCCGCGGTGCCCGCCCGCGCCGTGGTCGGCGCCGGGCCGGCGGGGTGCCGTCCGTGGGCGGCGGCCGCATGTGGCGGCGCAGCGCAAGGGCTACGCCTGCCGGGCGGCGCGGTCAGCCGGCGCAGCGCCCGCCCGAACAGCAGCCGCTGACTTCGGCCGGGGCCGCAGCGTTCACGCCCAGCCAGTGGCTCAGTTCGCCGCGCGTGGGGTAGCGGCCGGCCATGGCGATGTCGCCGTCGAGCAGGATCAGCGGCAGCGCGCCGGGGCCCGAGCGGTCGAGAAAGCTGCGAACCGTAGGGTTGCCGGAGAAGGCCAGCGGTTGCTCGGCAAGGTTGAAGCGATCGATGCGCGCGCCGTTGTTGGCGGCCCAGTCCAGGTCGGCGGCGACATCGGCGGCCAATTCGGCCGACGCGGCCGGCTCGAATACCTGAATGCTCTTCATGTGTCGTTTCCTTTGTGTGCAGGGTGAACAAAATGTCGGGCGGCCGTTGTCGGGCGGCGCCCGCGTGCCCAGCGGGCGACTCTACCGCAGCGAGGGCGTGGCGGGTCTGATTTGTATCAGGTCTGCGTCCGGCATGTCACTTATCCCCGGCCGCCGTGGACGGGGCTGTGGATAAGCTGTGGGCCGGCGAAGTATCTGCTTGAGCCGACGGCAGAATTTTCCACTGCCTCAGTGTGAGGCAGTAGTGAAACGCATCACGGCCTGGGCATCGGCCTTGGCCTGGTACATCGACTGATCGGCCCGATGCAGGATGTCGGCCACGGTGGCGCCCTCGTAGGGGAACAGGCACAGCCCGACGCTGGCGGACAGGCGCACCCCGGCGGGCAGCTCGGTGCCGGACTGGGCGATCACCGCCTGCAGGCGCGCGGCCTGGCTGGCCGCGGTGGCCGGGTCGGGCAGGTTCGGCGCCAGCACCACGAACTCGTCGCCGCCGACGCGGGCCACCGTGTCCGCCTCGCGCACCGCGTGGCGCAGGCGGTTGGCGATGTGCTGCAGCGCCTGATCGCCGACGGCATGGCCATGGGCGTCGTTGATCGGCTTGAAGTCGTCCAGATCGATGAAATACACCGCATGCAGCGCCGGGGTGCGCTCGGCCGCGGCCAGCCACTGGGCGATGCGGTCATGCAGCAGCTCGCGGTTGGGCAGCCCGGTGAGCGGATCGTGCAGCGAGCGTTCGAGATGCAGGCGGCGCTCGGCCTCCAGCGCCTGCTTGTGCACGAACAGGCGGCGGCGTTGCAGCTCGGCCAGATAGCCGGCGGTGCCGCCGATCAGGTTGGCCGAGACGATGAAGAAATCCTGCGTGGCCAGCAGGTGGCTGGGGTAGTCCACCACCGCGCCGAACCACAGGTTGTAGCCGACCAGCAGCACCAGGTCGACGCCCAGCGCGTAGATGAAGCGCGTGCCGCTGAAGTTGTAGGTGAAGAAGGTGACCAGCACCATCACTGGGTAGTAGTGGGCCACGGTCTCGAGCGGCAGCAGCCGCATCATGGCGATCAGGCCGAGGCCGCCGGTCAGCCCGTTGAGCGCCGGCAGCAGGTAGGCGCAGCGCGCGTAGTGCGGGGTGAAGCTCAGCGCAATGAAACTGGCCGGCACCAGCAACGTGCCCAGGCGGATGGCCCACACCTCGGCCTGGTGGGCGGCAGGCACGAACCACGGGTCGAGCACGAACAGCAGCAGATACACCAGCGGCCCGATCACCAGCGCGGCGCGCCACTGCGTGAGCATGCGCGGGTACACATAGTCGTCGTAGGCGCGCTCAAGCGTCGGGTCGGCAAAGCGCAGATGCAGCGGGTGGAGCCGTGTCATGGGGCGCTCATCGGTGTCGTATCGGTGCGCCGCCAAGGCGCATCCTTGTTGCCGTAACGGCAGGCGCGCGGGGCGCTTGAGCGTCGCCGGCCGGCCATCGGGGCGGGGTCATGAAAAACTGCTCGGACGGACACTCATGATAGGCCGGCCGGGCCGCGGGCGCATGAAAAACGCCGGCGCGGCGAGGCCGGCCGGCGTGGTCGTGATGGCGCGCCGCTCAGCCCTTGAGCACTTCGGCAAAGGCCGAGGCCACATAGTCCACATTGCGGCTGTTGAGCCCCGCCACGCACATGCGCCCCGAGCCGACCAGATACACCGCAAACTCGTCGCGCAGGCGGTCCACCTGCTGCGGCGTGAGGCCGGTGTAGCTGAACATGCCGCGCTGGGTGATGAAGTAGCCGAAATCGCGGCCGGGCACCTTGGCGCACAGTACCTCGTACAGCTGCTGGCGCATGGCCTTGATGCGCACCCGCATCTCGGCCACTTCGCCCACCCACTGCGCGTACAGCGCGGCGTCGTTCATCACCGCGGCGGTGATGGTGCCCCCGTGCAGCGGCGGGCTGGAGTAGTTGCGGCGCACGGTGAACTTCATCTGGCCGAGCACCCGCGCCGCTTCCTCGGCATCCTGGCACACCACCGACAAGCCGCCGCAGCGCTCGCCGTAGAACGAGAGATTCTTCGAAAACGAATTGCTGACCAGGAAGGACAGCCCGGCATCGGCCATGGCGCGGATGGCGAAGGCGTCGTCGTCCAGGTTGTCGCCAAAGCCCTGGTAGGCGATGTCGAGAAAGGGGATCAGCTGCCGCTCGGCCAGCACCGGGATCAGCGTCGTCCACTGGTCTTGCGACAGATCCACGCCGGTCGGGTTGTGGCAGCACGGATGCAGCAGCACGATGCTCTTCGCCGGCAGCGTCTTGATCGCCGCCAGCATGGCGTCGAAGCGCAGCCCGCAGGTGGCCGGGTCGTAATAGGGGTAGTCGTTCACCGTGATGCCGGCGCCGGCAAAGATCGAGCGGTGGTTGTCCCAAGTCGGGTCGCTCACCCACAGCTGGCTGTCGGGGAAGTAGCGCTTGAGCAGATCGGCGCCCACCTTGAGCGCGCCCGAGCCGCCGATGGTCTGGATGGTGGCGATGCGCCCGGCCTTCACGGCCGCGCTGTCGGCCCCGAAGAGCAGGCGCTGCACCGCCGCACGATAGCCGGCATGGCCTTCCATCGGCAGGTAAGTGCGCGGCGCGGGCGTCTGCGCCGCCCGCGCCTCGGCCTGCTGCACCGAGTCGAGCAACGGCACGCGGCCGTCTTCGTCGTAGTACAGGCCGATGCTGAGATTGACCTTGTTCGGCCGTTCATCCTTTTGGTATGTCTCGACCAGCGTCAGGATGGGGTCGCCGGCATAGGGGTCGATATGTTCGAACATGCGCTTTTGGGCTCTCGAAACAGAAAAAAGGGAGGCGCACCAGTGCGGTGCGCGGTGTGTCATTGGAATGCAAGTGTGCGGGCCGAGGCAAGTTGACGGTGAGGACATTCACCGCCGCCGACCGGTTTGCCCATGCGTTGCCAAGGGCCGCGCGCCTGTGATTGCGGCACTGCAAAAATCGCCCGGGCAGCTTCGTGCTAGGTTTTATCTGCTGGTCCAAAAAGCACAACTTTGCTCAACAGGAGAACAGCATGAAAATCACCCCACTACTCGGCGCCCTCGCCATGGGCGCCCTGGCCGCACATCCCACGTATGCCGCCAACGTGAAAGTCACCCCGCTCGGTGGCCAGGACGGCGAATTCTGCGTGCTCGACCGCGCCCTGATTTTCGAAGACCCGAACGGCACCCGCCTGCTCTACGACCCCGGCCGCACCGTGGCCGGCGCGAACGACCCGCGCCTGGGCAAGATCGATGTCGTCCTCGTCAGCCACATGCATGGCGACCATGTCGGCGACAAACACACCCAGGCCCCCAATGCCGGCGCCTGCGACAAACCGGACATGTCCGTGTCGGCCGCGCCCAACACGCTGGCGGTGAACATCGCGCTGGCCAAGAACGCCAAGATCGTCACCGGCAGCGAAATGCCGGCCTTCTTCGCCAACAAGCTCAAGAGCAACGGCGGCGACCCCAAGAACTCCGTCCTCGCCCGCTTCGGCGGCAGCCAGACCATCGGCGGCGTCACCATCGCCACCGTGACGGCCATCCACAGCAATGGCATCGGCGGCGACCTGGTCGGCGGCGATTTCGGCAAACGCCTCAAAGAAGCGGGCCTCGCCGCCTATGTCGGCGAAGCCACCGGCTATGTACTCAAGTTCAGCAACGGCCTCGTCGCCTACCTCTCGGGCGACACCGGCATCACGGGCGACCAGGACAAAGTCGTGCGCGGCCACTACAAGGCCAAACTGGCCGTGATCAACATCGGCGACACCTTCACCACCGGCCCGACCGAAGCCGCCTACGTGATCAACGACCTGGTCCAGCCGGCCTCGGTCATCGTCTCGCACGCCAACGAGCCGGCCACCGAGGGCGGCAAGGTCAAGGCTGGCACACGCACGGAAAGCTTCATCAAGGCCACCAAGGTGCCGGTGCATGTGCCGCTGTCGGGGAAGACGATGGAGTTTGACGGGGGTGGGGGGTGTGTTGTGGGGTGTTGATTGGGTGGTGTGTCGGAGTGTACGGGGCGGTGCCGATAGTGGTGCTGCCCTCCGCGTGAAGGCACTCACTCCCGAAACGACGCCTTGTTGGCTAGAGTGTGTGCGTTACTCTGTAGCTTTTGTAAGATACTTTTGCTTGTGCCCATAAGATGCCATGCGCCCGATTGAATAAATAATGCAGGCCGGCTACTAGGTTTTTAGAGCAGTAATTTTTCTCCATATTTCATCTTCTGAAAGTGTGAGCTCGGATCGGATTTTGTTCATGCGGTCTGTAAATCGACGCACTGGTTTGTAGACAAATCCATCATCGCCTTTTCGGCGGCTAATAACCCCAGAGTCAATCAGTATCTTCAGTATTGTGTCAACAGCCTTTGGGCTGTATTTCTGACCATAGCCACCTTTGAGTAGAGCCGTTTCCTTGCGTTCCGAACCTGGCTGAAAGAAAATCTTATGCACAATTGAAAGGAGCAGTTTCTGAGAGGATGTGAGAGGACTTTCTTTTATTCGAGATGAGTTGGATACCCGATCAAAACTAATTACATCGAGCGACTGTATCCAGTCGGGGAGTCCTTCTTTCGAGGAAATTCCAGCAACTGATGCCGCAATGCAGTTTTCGATCAACAAGCCATGCTCATGCGTTACAAGTGTTTGATCTAAGATAAGTAAGTCTATGGTGGAATTTTTGATTGTGGCGTTCGATACGATTCGCTTGTGTAGGTTTACCAATGGGATGCTGGAGTTGGAGATCTGAAGTCCCTTCAAATCCAACGACTCTTCTCCAAACGCAGTCAATATTGAAAAAATTTCACCAAGTCTGATTGTGTTGTGGCTGTTGCCGAATTTCATTAGGTATGCAAAGCAATGCTGCTCCAGATCAAAGAGACGAACTATATTGGAAGCATGGATTAGTCCTAATAAATGCAGCGATTGAATCCATTGATTTTGTCCGGAGTTTTCAGACATGTTTATTATGTCTGCCACAAGAGCTTCGGCTCGTAGTACATCCAAAACATTCGGGTCGATAAACTGGCGATCTGGAGATTCCGGTTCAATGCGACCTAAAGTGCACATTCTAGAGAGTAGTTGGTGGCCGCTTTGGTCTGGGACTGATCCAACAACCATTTGATAAGCAGAGTCAATGTCGCTTGGGGTTAGGCGCCCCGTAAATGTATTTGAGTAACGAGTTTTTGCTGCAAGTCGCTGAAGGATTAGTTGTATAGTTTGTGGCGCAATTGATCCACTAACTCCTTTTGATTCGCGTTGACAGATTGCATTGATGAAAGCTCCCCAGAATTGGAACTGGCCATACTCCTTGCTTAACAGAGTGGTAACGTCTTCAGCGTCCAATTCGACCAGCATTTGAAATACAAGGGGCTTTCTTGGTAGCCACTTTGGAATCTGCGCAGCTATGCCAAGTGA
Organism: Denitromonas iodatirespirans; assembly: GCF_018524365.1. Classification (GTDB taxonomy): domain Bacteria; phylum Pseudomonadota; class Gammaproteobacteria; order Burkholderiales; family Rhodocyclaceae; genus Nitrogeniibacter; species Nitrogeniibacter iodatirespirans. Next base: position 1,072 of record NZ_JAEKFT010000049.1, on the reverse strand, counting down.
AGACAAGTACTGAGCGCCTTCTGTGTCAGAGAAATTTTCCGGAGCCTCTAGGCAGCTAAGTTCGTGGGCAGTTCCTAAGCCAAGACTTTCAATCATTTCCTCCGTGCTGTCAAAAAAGTGCGACCGCCCTGTAATAAGAACTCCACCTTTTGCGCGTTGAATTAGATCGCGAACTCCTTGAAGGGCCCGCTTTCTGACTGCGCACCGATCTTCTATGCGAGTATCGTGGATCTGGGTTCCAATTTCATCAAAACCATCGAGAAGAAGAATTAGATGCCCTGAATTTAGTAGTCGAATTACATTGTCTACAGAACTTCCTAGTCCGACGTTGCCGAGATGTCCCGCTATGATTTCCAGGGCGCTTGAACTGCTCCAATGATCTCTTAGGTTGATCGCAAGCGGATATGCTGCAGATTGGCGTATGCTGGCTTTTAGAGTTGAAAAAAGCTCTCTTGCGCATCGACTTTTTCCCGTTCCGTAGTCACCGGTCAGAATGACGCTAGACCCCTTTTGTAGTGATTTTGCTATCGAATTTATTTCGTATGATTTGTCTTTTTCTAAGTCTATGTATTTTACTGAAATAAACTCTCGATCGTCGTTTTTTCCTGTTTTTGAGTTTATGGCGCTGCCAAATGGAAGGCTTTCTCGAAGGGTCACGTAGCCTTTGAAATCGAAGAATGTTTGCTCGAAACTTGCTATAGAGCAAACCTTTATATGGAATTTTTCTCCAGCTTCGACCATGCTGCCGGTTGGTTCTTGATCCAGTATGACAAACCCGCGGCAGATGAGTCCCTCTGTGGCAAGACGTAGTTTGGTGGGTTGGATTTTATTGAGGTCGTCTCTGATTTTTTGTAGTGTGCGCTCTGTCGTTATTTCAATGAGCACTAGCTCATCGCTGGCCCCCTGAGTCAGAATAGTTGTCGCCTCGATAGAATCCAAAACCCGGGGGCGATGAGAAGAGAACGAAGTGGCTCGATACGGACAAAAATTCAAGGACAAAGCGCTCGCTCGACTGTTGCCGCCGGAGGGCGCCTCAGTGGAAGCGGTTTCCCAGGAACTGAGCATTTCGGTG